>NVWV01000009.1 GCA_002746305.1 Bacteroidota bacterium
TGCAACATAGAGATTTCCATTAGCATCTACTGCTATTGCTGCAGGTTTATAAAACTTGGCAGCTGTTCCGGTACCATCCACATAGCCTTGACTACTCCCTGCTAAAGTTGTTACTTCTTGTGCTCTAGTTTCAAAAAATAAGAGGGTCAAAAAAAGAAAGGCTAAAAATGTAATTTTTTTCATGTTCATGATTAAAGTTTGTTATAATTATTTCTACAGCAAATGAACAATCATGAAATTTCATGACTGCTACACCTACAAAAATGAGCGGATTCACACCATAAATACTATGGTGGCATTGCACCTGACAGACTCCTTGTTCTATTTTTATTACTAATTACACCACGACATTTGTTATTATGCTGAGCCGTAGTCGAAGCATAGACAAGCAACAAAAACCAATTAAAGAACTCCAACCTTTCGACTGTAGCTCAAGGTGACTTCTTATCACTAATTCTAGTCATGCTGAGCGGCACTCGAAGCATAGACAAGCAACAAAAACCCAACTAATGAACTCAACCTTTCGACTGTCGCTCAAGGTGACTTCCTATCACTAATTCTAGTCATGCTGAGTAGTAGTCCAAGCATAGAACAATTTATACTTGATTTGAAATTTCAGAATGAATTTTTAACTGAATCTCTTTTTAAGATATCTTGTCATCTTCTTCTATTCATTCTGAATTAACTTACCTTCGTGCTGTTGCCAAAACCAAACAAAATAGCACCTATTTCACAGAAATTAAAGATACTTCCTGATGCTCCGGGAGTGTACAAGTATTTTGACAAAAACGGTGAAATTCTTTACATTGGAAAAGCTATTAACCTACGAAAACGAGTTAGCTCCTACTTTAATAAAAACCATTATGAAAATGGTAAAACTAGAATATTAGTCAGTAAGATTTGGGATGTAAATGTAACTGTCGTTCCTACGGAGATGGACGCTCTCTTGCTAGAAAATAGTCTAATTAAGGAGTTTCAGCCTAAGTATAATATTAACCTGAAGGACGATAAAAGTTTTCCTTTGATTATGATTACGAAGGAACGCTTTCCAAAAGTGTTCCCCATTCGTAATCCCAAGAAAGGTGCAGGAACCTATTTTGGACCTTATGCTAATGTGAGACTAATGAAGGTTGTCCTTGAACTTTGCAAACGCATATACCCTACTCGAAATTGCACCTACAACCTGTCGGAGGCCAATATAAAAGCGAATAAATTTAAGGTTTGTTTAGAGTACCAAATAGGCAATTGCAAGGGAGCTTGTGAGGGACTAGAAAGTGAAGAGGATTATTTGGAAAGCATCAAAGGAATCAAAAATATCCTAAGAGGTAATCTAAAGGAGGTAAAGGAACATCTCGTTTATAAAATGGAGCGAACCTCTGCAAATTGGCAATTTGAGGAAGCGGCTAACTATAAGAAAAGACTTGATCTTTTGGCTAAATACCAAAGCAGAAGTACCGTTGTAAATCCAAGAATAAACGACGTAGACGTATTGAGCATTGCACAAAATGACCGATATGCATACATCAATTATCTCAGAATATCTGGAGGCATCATCATTCAATCCAAGAACTTGGAACTGAAAAAAAAGATGGATGAGACGACTGAAGAACTTTTGGAAATAGTGTATGGCGAAATCTCTAGCATAAATAGTAATACCGAAGAAATCATTGTTCCTACTCCATTGCCTTTAAATGGAAACTTCATTGTACCTATTTCTGGTGATAAGAAAAAATTGTTGGACTTAAGCAAAAAAAATGCTCAACTCTACATGCAGGAGAAAAGCAATCAGTATGAGAAGCTAGACCCTCAAATTAAGGTGGACAGGTTAATGACTGTTATCAAAAATGACTTAAGGCTTAAAGATCTTCCTTACCACATGGAGTGTTTTGACAATTCTAATATTCAAGGTGCTTTCCCTGTGAGTGCTTGTGTTGTATTCAAGAATGGTAAACCTAGTAAAAAAGACTACCGCCATTTTAATATTAAAACGGTAGTGGGACCAGATGATTTCGCAAGTATGTACGAGGCTTTGACTAGAAGATATAAACGCCTTGTAGACGAGAAACAACCTCTTCCTCAGCTAATTGTTATAGATGGTGGTAAAGGTCAGTTAAGCAGCTCTGTTCGGGCTCTAAAAGACTTAAATCTATATGGCAAAATTGCTATAGTTGGTATTGCAAAAAGATTGGAAGAAATTTACTATCCGGGAGATAGTCTACCTCTCTACATTGACAAGAAGTCTGAGTCGCTTAGGGTTATTCAACAGATGCGGGATGAAGCACACCGCTTTGGCATAACACATCACCGCAATAGACGAAGCAAGGGTACTATCGTAAGTAAGTTGACCGAGATAAAAGGGATTGGCGATGAAACAGCCACCGAACTTCTAAAAACGTTCAAGTCCGTAGCCCGAATTAAAAAAACCAGTTTTGATGATTTAGCAACTGTAGTTGGACCAGCGAAGGCTAAGTTAGTAATTGAATACTTTGATCAGTAAACTGCAAAACCATATTGACACTTATGGACTAGATTCTTTAAAAAACCTAGCCTATCACTTTTCTAAAAAACACGAGTACAGTTGTATACTTGACAGCTGCCAATTGAATACTGGAGTTCATGGTGGTGAATTTGAATTTTTAGGTGCTTTTGGGGCAAAAAAACTAATTTGCACATACGCTGAGTTCAAAAACCATACTACGACCAACAAAGACTGGATGTTTGGAATTCTAGGCTATGATCTCAAAAATAATTTTGAAAAAGCAGAGAGCAACAACAATGAAATCATTGCGACAGACGAGGTTTTTTTCTTCATTCCTCAAATCGTCATAGGTATTGACAAAAACGAAAAAATTGTTGTTTTAAAAGGTGATATCCCCAATAATTTCTGGGATACTTCCTCTATTTCAAAGAAAATAAAAACGACAAGTCATACTTCTCCTGTCTCTAAATCAAAATATCTAGATAAAATAGCTGAAATTCATGAGTTGATTAAGGCTGGCGATGTGTATGAATTAAATTATTGTGTTCCTCACACAACTGAGTATGACACCTTTGACCCTATACAATTCCACATAGACTTACTTAAAAAATCTCCAGTGCCGATGGCATCTTACCTAAAAGCTAAGCACATTCATTTGTGTGGAGCAAGCATGGAGCGTTTCTTAATGAAAAAAGGAAATACTCTAATTAGCCAACCCATAAAAGGGACTATCAAAAAAGGCTCTACCTCAACTGAAGATTTAAAACTGATCCATCAGTTAGAAAATTCTGAAAAGGATCGTGCAGAAAATGTAATGATTGTAGACCTGGTTAGAAATGATTTGAATCGTGTTTGTGAAACGGGCACTGTAAAAGTCAAGGAACTCTTTGGCATATACAGCTATTTGCAAGTGCACCAAATGATTTCAACGATTGAAGGAAAAGTCAACAATGATATAACTATTGACACTATTCTTCGGGCTACTTTCCCAATGGGAAGCATGACAGGGGCTCCTAAAATTGCCACAATGCAACATATAGAGCGACTTGAAGACTTCAAAAGAGGGTGGTATAGTGGTGCTTTAGGATATATTTCACCAACCAATGATTTTGACTTCAATGTAGTAATCCGTACCGTGTTATGTGATACTAAAAAGAAGTTACTGAACTATAATGCTGGTGGTGCAATAACCATCGATTCAATTGCAGAAGAAGAATGGAAAGAAGTACAGCTCAAGACGAAAGCTATAACAGAAGTATTGGCCAATTAAACTAATTGCTTCGCTCTAACTTTCTTACTGTTTTCTATCAAAATTGCTTGAAGGTCCTCTTGTTTAAATGGTTTGCTTAAAAAACCATCCATCCCTGCATCCAGATATTCATGTTTACTCCCTTCTGTAGCATCAGCTGTCAAGGCAATAATCAATGGACGACTATCTCCATACTTCTCAATAATGCGTTTAGTAGCTTGTAAGCCATCCATTTCTGGCATTTGAATATCCATAAGGATAATGTCTATCTCTTCGTGCTCTAACTTCTTAAGTACCTCTATACCATTCTCCGCATGATGTGAGTTGGTATACCCGAATTTTTCAAATAACTTATCGATAAATAGTTTATTGAACGGGTTGTCTTCTGCCACCAAAATTTTCAACGGGTGTTCATCTGCAAACTTTCCAGAAATAAGAGGGACTTTAGTTCCTTTTTTAGTGACATTAACTGTTGGCTCTTGTTTAGACCGCACTTTTGGAATCTCTACATTCAAGGTAAAGTAAAAAGTGGTTCCAATATTCTTTTCAGAGGTAAGACCTATTTCTCCACCCATTAGCTCAACCAGTTTTTTGGAGATACTCAATCCAAGACCAATACCTCCATATTTTCTGCTAGTAGAAGTATCTTCCTGCTCGAAAGACTCAAAAATCTTCTTTTGTTTCTCCTCGGAAATTCCAATTCCATCATCCTTTACAGAAAACCTAAGCTTAGCAATTCTTGCGTCATCTGTCTGTGCTCTTAATAGCTCATCAAGCTCAACCACAATCTTAACATATCCATTCCCAGTAAACTTAATGGCATTACTCACTAAGTTAATTAGGATTTGACGAATACGAAGTATATCGCCCCTAAACTCAGTTATCATAGCATTACCTATAAATTTACTTAAGTCAATACTCTTATCCTTTGCCTGTTTGGAAAAGATAATCATCACTTCATCTAGAAGCTTATCTAGGTCAATAAGTGTAGACTCGATATTCATCTTACCTGCTTCAATTTTTGAGAAGTCAAGTATGTCATTTAATATAGTTAGCAGGTTTTCACTACTGGTTTGTATGGTTTCAACATACTTAGTTTGTTCCTCATCCATTGGGGTCTCTAGAAGCAAACTTGCCATACCCATGATACCATTCATTGGAGTTCTAATCTCATGACTTGTCACAGCTAAGAAATTAGACTTTGCAACCGATCCAGCCTCAGCTTGTTGTCGTGCATCTTCCAGTACGGTATTCATTTTCCGCAATTCCTGATTTTGCTTGTTGATTAGGGAATTTCTCTGTTCAAGCTTTGCATTGCTTGACTGCTTAGTTCGTACTTGTTTATATAAGACTATTAATATGATAGATAATAAAATCAAAGCCGAGATTATTGAGTAACGAATAATTTCTTCTGTTTTCCTATTCTGAATTGCTCTATCTATCTCTGTGCTGTTTTCTAATTGTTTTCTATCAATAATTAGCTGCTCAGACTTCGACTTCAACTGTTCAAATTGTTTGAAGGAAGCCCCATTTTCGGCCTTTACCGCCGCATAGTCTTCATTTACTTCAAAAGCCTTTTTATAGTTATTTAGATTATAATAGGCCTTTATTAAAAGCTCATACGCTTCAGCTATATCATACTGTGAAACAAACTTCTTTTCACCTTCTATGACTCCATTTGCTATTCTAATAACGGAGTTGGGCTCATTGATTGCCAACTTCAACTTAGCCTCCTGACACTTGTACTCATTTCGAATGACATTTAGCGAGGCCCCAGACATTAAATCACTTACCTTTTTAATATAACTACTGGCATTTGTAAAATCGCTTAACGAAATATTCAAGTCTGCCATGGTCAGATATGCTCGAGCAATATCAATTTTGCTCCCCGTCTTTTTGGCTGATTCTAAAGATTTAGCAGCATACACATTTGCAAAACTATTGTTCTTTTGCTTCACATAGTTTACTGCTAGTAGGTTAAAGATTCGTGCTGCTAAATGATCATTCCCAACCTCCTTGTTTAAGGTAAGGGCATCTTGCAAATGAGATCTTGCAGCACCATGCTGCCTTATTTGAGTTAAGGCATTTGCAATCGCAATGTTCGCTTCTATTAAACCGGCATCATCTTTTATCTGCTCTTTAACTTCTTTGGATTGAAAAAATGAACCAAAGGCATCTGAATATCTTCCTTGATGCAAAAACATAGCACCTTCTAGAAGCTTAATTTCGGACTCTAAATACCCATCATTTAATTCTCTTGCACAGAAAATTGCTTCATCAATTTTAGCAAAATCTGCTCCCTCATCTCCTTGAATCATTTCTAAATATGCTAAATTAGCTTTAGCAAGTGCTTGAGGACTAGAACATCTAGCTATTGCAATTGGAAGATGAGCTTCGGTAAAATAATGATATGCCAATTCGATATCTCCGAGTTTCATGGACAGAAGACCCAGATTATTGTTAATAGTTATTATATCTCCACCCTGAGCAGATGTCAAAAGAAGTTTTTGCTCCTCAATTTTCTCGTTCAAAGGGATACTTATTTCCGCACTTTTCAGCACAGAAGTAGCAAAAGTGTGCATAACCATAAGAACAATTGCAAGAGCAAAAGAATATCTTATTGCCTTCTTCAAAAGACTCTTAAAGCCTATATTTCCTAGATAGTCTGAGTACATTTTAACCGCAGTGTATTTTAACAAAGGTATCTGTTTTTTGGTAAAGAATTGACTTACATACATTTATATACGAACCGAAATTGTAAATTTGTTTTATAAACTGAACACCATGAATCAAACCATTATTTCCCTTGACCTCAATGAATTTAAAAATGGAACTGAGAAACAAAAGCAAAAATTTGTCCAAGATTTAGGTGCCGCTTATGAAAAAATCGGCTTTGTAGCTGTTTTTAATCATGAGCTGAGTGACCATATAACCGAGAATCTGTACAAATACACCAAAGCATTTTACGCCTTGCCAATTGAGACTAAAATAAAATATCGTATTGAAGGAATAGCTGGTCAACGAGGCTTCACCTCATGGGGAACAGAACATAGCAAAGACAGTAAAGTTGGAGACCTTAAAGAATTCTTTCACTTTGGACAAGAAATACCCGAAGAACTAAAAGCAAAATATAACTACCATGAAAATATAACAGTTGATGAAGTTCCTGAATTTAATGACTATGGATTAAGGGCCTATACAGCGTTACAAGAGACTGGGAAGTTCATGCTAAGAGCAATAGCTTTATATCTGAACTTGGATGAAATGTACTTTGATCAATATATCAAATACGGAAATAGCATTCTACGTCCCATTCACTATGGTCCAATAGTAGACGCACCTAGTAGTGCAGTTCGGGCTGGGCAACATGAAGATATAAATCTAATCACTTTACTCATGGGAGCAAGTGCAGAAGGCCTTGAAGTGTTGGATAAACAAAACAATTGGGTGGCCATAACAGCCTTGCCAAATCAACTTGTGGTAAATGTAGGTGACATGCTCCAGCGTCTCACCAATAATAAACTACGATCTACAACACATAGGGTAGTCAATCCACCAAAAGAAAAATGGGGGACCACCCGTTTCTCCATTCCATTCTTCTTACACCCAGAATCTGAAATGAGATTGGACTGTTTGGACAATTGTGTTACTCCTGACAATCCTAAGAAATACGAGGATATATCCGCAGGAGACTTTTTGACTGAAAGATTGATTGAAATCGGGTTATTGGAGAAGAAGTAGGACAAGAACTTTTTTACTTAAACATTTAAAACCTTTCTGAACTCCCTCATTCCTTCGCTCCCACCCTTCTTAATGTGGATCACTTTATTGGATACATTCATTTTATGTGTCACTTCTTTGGGATCTATTACATAGATAGGCACCTCCAATCTGGCATAATTCACTAACCCAGCAGCAGGATAAACTTCCATACTAGTTCCTATGACAAGTACTACGTCTGCCTCACTGACTAATTGAGCAGCTAATGGTATCATCGGAACATCCTCTCCAAACCATACAATAAACGGCCGTATTTGACACCCATCTGCTCCTATGTCACCATCCTTTATATCCTTAAACCCTATTTCATGAATGTGTTGTTTACCATTACTACTGCATGCCTTGGTAATTTCACCATGCAGATGGAGCACTTTAGAACTTCCTGCCTGCTCATGAAGATTGTCAATGTTTTGGGTAACAATATTGAGCTCATATTCTTTCTCCATTTCTGCAAGAATCAAGTGAGCATCATTTGGTTTTACATCTGCAACACCTCTTCTACGTGCATTGTAGAATTCCAATACCATTTTATAATCTCTGGCCCAACCTTCTGGAGTCGCAACTTTCATTACATCATAGCCTTCCCATAGACCATTGGCATCTCTGAATGTTGCAATACCACTTTCTGCACTCACTCCTGCACCACTAAGAACGACCAACTTTAATTTCATTGCTGTATTGTTTTGAAGTTCATTTGCACTCATTTATTTTTCATCTTGAATCAATACATCAAAGATATAGTCAAAATCAGTTGGCCCATAATCATTGGCCAATTGGGCATGGTACTTACTGGTTTTTTCGACACACTTATGGTCGGGGATCTAGGGCACGAAGAGCTAGCTGCCGCTGGAGTAAGCAATAGTATTTTCTTTTTTGTAGCAGTCTTCCCTATTGGTGTTACCATGGCTTATGCCACTATAATTGGTATTCTTCAAGGTAAAAACAAAACATCCTCTTACAGACTACTAGCTCGAGATAGTTTCCTTATAACCATGGCTCTGGCTTTGCTGGGTGTGGTTTGTATTTATCTATTTGAAGACAATTTCCATATATTCAATCAAACGCCAGAAGTCGTTGTATTATCAAAACCTTACTTAACACTACTAATGTGGTCATTGACTCCTATGCTTATTTTCTTTTTTGCAAAGCATATCTGTGATGGGTTTAGTTTTACCCAAGGGGGAATGATTATTACTATATCTGCTTTGGTCATCAATGTTATACTAAACTGGGTATTTATATACGGCAACTTGGGTTCTGCTGCCTACGGACTTGACGGTGCTGGTTATGCTACTATAATTTCTAGAATTTTCTTAGCTGTAAGTATGATGTGGGTGATGCTAAAATCTCATAAAACTCCGATTAACTTTAAAAATTTCACCAAAGCTTTTACGGAAAAAAGAAGAATTACCTTTTACAAAAAAATATTTAGTCTTGGTTTTCCAACTGGCTTACAATATTTCTTAGAGGTTGCTGCTTTTGCAGGAGCAGCAATTCTGGCTGGGACTTTAGGTTCTAAACAATTAGCATCTCATAACCTAGCAATTACACTTGCCACAGTCACCTATATGTTTGCTGGAGGCATTTCAGCAGGCAGCAGTATTTGTACGGCAAAGGCATTTGGTAATGGTAATTTGTACAACGTAAAACAGTACGGGAGGAATGGCCATTTACTTGGTCTTATTGTAATGATAGTTTTTGCCCTGATCTTTCTTCTTTTCAACAGACAACTTGCTAACTTATTTACAAATGAACCTGATGTAATTCTAATGGGATCACAACTGCTAATACTTGCTGCTATCTTCCAACTAGGAGATGGCCTACAGGCTGTTTCGGTTGGACTCCTCCGAGGAATAGAAGACACTGTACTACCAAGTGTATTCATATTTATAGCATATTGGATTATAGCTATGCCATTCGGATATTACTTGGCCAATCATCCAAATTCAGATGCTATTTATAGCGGTGTAAATGGTATTTGGATAGGTCTCAGCATTGGATTGACCTTATCAGCCATCGCATTAACTTACAGATTTTATTACTTACTTCGCAACTCATGAGACTTCTTACAATCATTACTTTATCACTCATATTCAGCAACCTATCTTCTGCTCAAATGTCCCTTGGCATTCTATCAGAGCCTACCATTAGCTTTGCAAAAGTGGGGGCACTCCCCAGAGCTGAAAGCGACTCAATCAGGAACCTAAAGGCCGGGAGTAAATCCATTAGTCTAGGAATAGAAATAAGAAAACAGATTGATAGATATCAGTCAATTACATTTATACCTGGCTATTTACAAACCAATATGATGCTGGTAAAAGAAGACATGCAATTTTTAGACGTTGTTCACCCTAAACTTCCTGAAATTAGAGATTTTGCTCAAGCCGCTCCTAAAGTTGCATACATTACCCATCGTCAAAAATATGCTGGAACACAAATCATCTATGCGAAAAAATTAGATGTCAGAGGTATGGACAGAAAAGCTAAAATTGAAATAGGAGGAGGAATTGGAGCATATGCTCTCCTTCAAAGTGATGTTAAGATTAGAACAGAAGGATTTGCCATCAAAGACAAGTTCACTCACGTCTTTACTGACAGTACAGGATTGGATGCTCGACCATATTTGATTCAGATAATTTTAGTTGCAGATCTCAATTATGAACTAAGTCCAAAGACACATCTTATAGCTGGGATAAAAGTAAGTTCTCCATTAACTTCGACTTCCACTTCTGAGCCCAAAATCACCATCTTCTCACCCGCTTTACGGATAGGACTCAGATTTGAAATCTAACGAATCAGATAAAGTACTCCGCCTTCAGTTTTAGGAAGTTGAGTACCATCAACTGGCAATAAGTATCTAATAATGAAGTAATAGTGCCCCATTTGAGCTTCAGAATTTTGGTAAAATCCATCCCAAGCAAAATCAGTTTCACTATTCTGATAAAGAAGTTCACCCCACCTATTGAATATCTGTAAGCTAAGCAATTCTACATTTCCTGAAGGCCTAAATACATCGTTTCTACCGTCACCGTTAGGGCTAAATGCACTTGGTATAAAAATATCACAGACGTAAGGAAGAAACTCCAAATCTACATCATCACTTGCTGTTCCACATTTATTAACTACCGTTACTGAGTACACACCAGTCTCCGTAATGTTACGGAGTCCACCACCTGAATAACCGTCATTCCATGAATATGTTGCTTCACTTGCTCTTACATCTACCGCCCTAATTCCATCACCACAAAGAAGTGAGTCAATACCCAAATTTACACTTGGCGGTCTAATTTCAGTAACTCTGATTGAATCTCTAAAGGAACAACCTCCTTCAATCTTTTCGGCCCATAGAATTCCATCTGAACTCACTGTAGTAAATGAATCACTTGCTCCAGTACTCCATGAGACATTTGACAAACCTTTCTGGATACGTCTAACAAAGTCTGTACCTATACAAATACTTGTATCTATACCCAATTCGAAATTGGGTACTGGGAAAACAGTAGTAGAATGTATTACTGTATCCTTACAACCTGATTCCTCAACAGCATGACTTATGGTATTTAAGCCCAATTGTATTGGGTTGAATTCCCCTGTTGCGGGATCAACATTATCTCCAAACCAAGTACCGTTTAGAAGGGTCGGTATAAGAATAGAAATAGGATCGCCTAAACAGTAACGTACAGCAAGTCCTGAAAAATCATTATTGGGCTGCGGAACCACCTCAACGCTATCCTGAAATATATCATAACATCCATTGACATCTTCCACCTCAAGCGTCACTTCATATTTGCCAGAAGCTCCATAACTATGATTTACACTTAGACCTATATCTGTAGTTCCGTCACCAAAATCCCACATACAGATAGTTGCTAAATCAGGGGTATTATTAACAAACGAAAAAATGTTTCCATTTTCACAATGTGCAGTATCATATGCCAAAAGTGAGGTATCAATAGGTTTTGGTCTTACCTCAACAATAAAATCAAAAGAATCAATGCAAAAATCAATATCGTTGTGCGTACCTACTGTAACTAGTCTTACCGTATATGTACCGGAACTTGTATACGTGACATTACCATTCCCTACACCAAAATCAGTTGTTCCATCACCAAAATCCCAATAGTTTCTATATCTTGAAAAAGAAGTGCCTAACGAACTACCATCAAATACCTTTATAAATTTAAAATAATTAGAACTGCCATCAGCATTTAAAAGGCATTGTTGTTGTACATTTCCAGATATAGTATTGTCTAACCCAAATGAAACAATTGGCTCAGGAGCTACCGAATCTGGTCTTGTAACTGTAGCTATACACCTATAAGTTGACGCTGTTAAAACAACATTATATATATCAAAATTGGTAAATGAATATGTTGGGTGCTGCAAATTTGAAGAAGCTCCATCATCAAAATCCCAAGCATAATTAATCGCTCCAGAAACTGTTTGAGTAAAGCTCGAAGTAAACGTAGAAAGGTTTCCACGTTCACACTGATGAGGGTCATCAATAGTAAAGTCAATCGTTAGGTCTTCAGTGGTATCTATAAATGTAGAGTATCCAGTAGTTTGATATGAAAATGTTGTACCTCCTCCATTGTATTCAAAAATAGCAAAATGATACTCGGTGTTGGATTCCAATAGTTCAATAACTACGGTATTGCCAGTTCCATTGTAAACAACGAATTCATTGGCACTAAATGAGTGACCTAAACCAAAACTATCATTCTCCAAATAATAATTATTGTTTGCGGGCAATGAAGTCACCGCAGCACCCTTTGATGCTACGACAATTCTTTGTGAACCATTTCCGCTGGTCCACGATAGTGTAATCTGGGAGCAATACTTACTGTCCTCATAAATACCACTTGCAGAAACCGTTGGTGTCTGTGCATGTAGTATTACCATTGTACACAATGTTAAAAGTAGAAAAATACTGACCCTCATTGCCTTACAAATGTAAGGTTTTAGAAGGTTTGCAAACACAATACACTTATATTTAACATAAATTCAACAAAATACCACACAGTACGAAAGGTTTTTATTACATTTGTGATGTTCTTAATTAAACTACTACGAAATTAACAACGCACTTATTTACTGTCTAAATGATTTTGCCAATATTAATCAATTGGCATTGTTAATAGTTAGTTTAGTTAGGTTTTATAAGGGGGACGTTTGTCCCCTTTTTCTGTATTTAGATTCTAGCAACTATACCTAACGGCAGGATTTGATCCGTTCTGGATTTAAGACACAGTTCAGAAATTTCAACCTCTCTGTCTTTAAAATAATCTGTCATCATATTTTGAATAATATAAGGTGATAAGCCAAGGGAGTAAACATTCAATACCAAAAAACCATTCTCACTTAAAAGTTGAGAAACTTGCTGCAAAAGCATTCCTAGTTTTTCTTCCAATTTCCATCGTTCACCTTTTGTTCCAATACCATATGCAGGGGGGTCAAGAATAATGCCTTGATACTTTTTGCCTCTCTTTACTTCCCTACTCACAAACTTCAATGCGTCCTCTACAACCCATCTTATATTCTTTAATTTACTGTGCTCCTGATTCTCATTTGCCCAGTTTACCACTTGTTTTATAGAATCAACATGAACTACATCTACCCCTGCTGCTTTTGCTGCTAAAGAAGCTCCTCCAGTATAGGCAAATAGATTTAATACACTAGCCTTAGCACCTAGGCTCTTACTCTTTTTATAAATATAATCCCAATTTGCGGCTTGTTCTGGAAAGATTCCAATATGTTTAAATTGAGTGAAATTTAGCTTCATTTTCAAGCTACTATCCAATAGATCATATTTGATAAACCAAGATTTCCCGTTCCCCTTAAGTTGCCAGTCTCCCTTATGACTGCCCTTTTGAGAAAAAGTTCCAGTTGCCATTCTATCCCATTCTGATTGAGTCATTCTAGGACTCCAAATTGCCTGAGGTTCTGGTCTAGCTAAAACTTGATGTCCATACTTTTCAAGTTTCATTCCGTTACCTGAATCAATTAGTTCATACTCCTTCCAATGCAAAGGAAAAATTGCCTTTATCATACTCTATTTATCTCTTCTTCTTTTAACACTTCCATATTGTTCATTCTTAAGAATATACTAGCAAGAGTTGCTACATCCTTTTGACAATATGCTTTTATTCTCTCCAGATTTTGATCTTCATAGTAAATATCATAAATCATACTTCCGTCAATATCATCTTTAGGAGAAGTTATATTGAACAATGCTGCAAGTAAATCCAAGGAAGTGTAATTCTTAAAATCTCCAAACTTCCATAATTGCATGGTATCTAGGTGTTTCACATCCCAAGGTTTTTTCCCTGCCAGATCCAATATTTCAGGCATTTTGATTGCATTCACTAAGATTCTTCTACACAAAAAAGGAAAATCAAATTCCTTACCGTTGTGTGCACATAAAAAATGAGTTTTCGAGTAATAACTTTGCTCTAAAAGCTTACAAAAATTTTCTAAAATTTCAGTTTCATCATCCCCATAAAAGCTCTTTACACGAAACGCTCTTTTGCCATCTGTTGTAGTTAGAAGGCCAACAGAAATACAAATAATTTTGCCAAATTCAGCATAAATGCCGGCTCTTGGATACAACTCCTCTGGACTTTCATCATTCTTAGCAATATGAGCAGCTTTAGTCACCCAAAGTCTTTTCCACCTATCGTCTAGACCAGCAAAGTTCTTAGCTTGGGGAACTGTTTCTATGTCTAGAAATAAAATATTTTCCATATTACCAACTTCCTCCTGCTCCACCACCGCCAAAGCCACCGCCGCCGAAACCGCCGCCAAAACCACCGCCAGAGAATCCTCCACCGGAGAAACCGCCGCCTCCGACCCAAATCGACCTTCCTCCTCTTGATCCCGGTCTATTGTAGTCATAGGTATGTCCATTATTCCCTCCGCCTCTGAATAGTAGTGTAAAAATTATAATCACTAAAATAATTACCCAAGAGGGAATCCTCTTTGAATTTGATGGTGATTTGCTTTGAACAAATTCTCCTTCTAAATGACTTATTATGACATCAGTTGCATCGTTAAATGCCTTACCATATTGATTGTTTCTAAAATTCGGTTTTAGAATATTTTCAATTATCCTTTTTGCATATATATCAGGAAACGCTCCTTCGGCACCTTTACCTACCTGAATTTGAATTTTCCTATCATGAACCGCAACGTATATTAGAATTCCATTATCCTTTTCTTTGGTCCCTATTTTCCATGATTCCGCAAGCCTATAAGAATAGTCAAATACATCGTCACCATCTAAGGAATAATCTGTTACAATAACAATCTCTGTAGACGTGGAATCAAAGTAAGCTTTTAGTTTTCGCTGCAGATATAGTTCTTGATCAGACTCCAAAACATTACCGTAGTCTTGAACCCACCTGTATTCTGTTGGTGCAGGAGGAACCTTCTTTGCCACAGCAAATAATGTAGTTGCTAAAAGTATGTAAGTTAGTATCCCTTTACCCATAACTAATCTCATTTGGAAGTTCATTTATGTCATCATCCTGATAAGGAAAATGCTCCTTGAGCAAGACTCCCACTTCTATAATACCTGCTTCTAATCCATCAGCGAAATTTCCTTTTTCAAAATGGCTCTGCATTAAATTCTTAGTGCTTTCCCAAAAATCGGCAGGAACCGTTCTATCAATTCCTACATCACCAATTATAGCAAACTTATTATCCCTTTTAGCGACATAAATTAGCACTGCATTACGCAACTTCGTTTCTTCCATTTTCAAATGAAAGAATACATTCTTTGCTTTGAATAACGGATCTGCTTTACACCATTTGTCTATTCGTACTCGAATCTCTCCTGAAGTTTGAAGTTCTGCTGCAGCTATCGCTGACAACACCTTTTCCTCCTCATATTCGGTCAGAGGTTCCCATTTAAAAAAGGACATCAATACTTAAAATTCTACTTTTGGAGCTTTCTCAGCTTGGGTGTCTGCCGCAAAGTAATTACGTTTCTCCTTGTCCCCTGCAAACCAACTTCCTGGGATTTTCAAGATATATGAGTTAAAATCCTTAACCGTAGCATTGAACTTGTTTCGTGCTACATTAATTCTATTCTCTGTACCTTCTAGTTGTGCTTGGAAATCTCTAAAAGCATCGGTGGCCTTCAATTCCGGATAGTTTTCAACTGAAATATTAAACATCATTCTAGCTTGACTTTGCAATTGCTTTTGAGAAGCGTAGAACTTTGCCAATTGCTCCTTGTCCGCAAGCATAGCTTCGGTAGGTTCTTGGATACCTGCCCTTGCTTTGGTAATAGCTACAAATGTTTCCTTTTCAAATTCCGCTGCTCCCTTCACCGTATTCACTAAATTATCTATCAAATCCAATCTCCTCTGGTAAGAGGACTGAACATTTGCCCAGCTTTCATTTACACTTTCTTCCTTATCTACAATAGTATTCGGTGGGTAACACGAAGCTAACAGCATCATTACAGCTAACAACGGTAGAAATTTGACTACTCTTTTCATTTTTTAATTAATTTTTGATTCCGACAAATGTACCTCTTGATATCAAAAAAATACCATAGAATCTATG
This sequence comes from Bacteroidota bacterium, assembly GCA_002746305.1. GTDB lineage: Bacteria > Bacteroidota > Bacteroidia > NS11-12g > UBA9320 > UBA9320. The sequence continues at coordinate 16,080 of NVWV01000009.1, forward strand.
TGGTGCAAGTATTTATAGTTTAGTTTTGTCGGAGAAGTGAAAGCAAAACAGTTAGACTATATCAATATTGGATTGATGATACTTTCATTTCTTCTCGCAGTCAAACTCCCTTTTCACGTTTTCTTGATTTCTTATGCTGTTTTGGGTCCACTGCATTATTTAACCGAAATTGGTTGGTTGGATGACCGAAACTACTTCACCACAAATAAGAAGGATTCTTGGGTCCTTGTAATAATGTGTTTGTTTATGACATTTGGCTTTGCGTACCACCAATTTGGCAATTTTGAATTGACTAAAACTTGGAGCAATGCTATTGATGGTTCTTGGTTTAAACCCATCTCTGATTTCCTATTAAAATACGAACGAAGCTTTATCTTTTTGGCATTCTATACTGCTATAATGATGACTTTCATCAAGAAAAAGTATTTGCGATATGGGCTAATGTTACTCGGACTGTTTATCGCTTATCATTTGAATGGTATTACTGCGTATACTATGATTATTGGCATTATGTTGCCAACTGTCATTCATGTTTACGTGTTTACAGGTGCCTTCATCTTGTTTGGTGCTCTAAAATCCAAATCAGTCAGCGGATATGCTTCATTATTTGTATTCCTAGCCATCCTCTTTCTCATTGTATTCCAAAGACCAAAGGCCTCTGACTATCAACTTAGTGGATATTGGTTCGACTCCATTGTAGAGAGTAAGTTCATTGACTTATCTGGTGCAATTGCCACTTTTCTAGGTTGGGTAAAACCGGGACGTTATATTATAAACACAGCACAAGGAGGTGTTCTCTCATCGGTAGCTATCAAGATGCAAATCTTTATAGCCTTTGCCTATACTTACCACTACTTAAACTGGTTTAGTAAAACAAGTGTTATCAACTGGCATAAGGTCTCACGCATTCGTTTGTGGTCAGCAATTTTTATTTGGGCAGGCTCAGTTGGATTGTATATATATGATTATAAAATCGGTCTGGCAGCCTTATTTTTCTTAAGTGTTCTTCATGTGTTCCTTGAGTTTCCTCTAAATCATCTCACATTTATTGGCATCTTCAAAGAGATTAAAAACCGGATCTTCTCTCCTAAATGAGGTTGGCATTATTCGCATTATGTTTAACCACACTACAAATCGCAAATGCCCAGTTTACCGAAGATTTTTCTGACGGTAATCTCTCTTCCAATCCAACTTGGATTGGTGACATTGATATGTTTATTATTGACGATGGACAGCTCAGATCCAACAATAACATAATTTCTGACAATTTCTACCTGAGTACTCATAGTACATTATCACTTAACACTGAGTGGCGTATAAATGTAAACATGAAGTTTAGCACTTCTGGAGCAAACTATACAGATGTTTATTTAATAGCGGATACCCATAATCTTACTCTTGTTAAAAACGGATATTTTGTACGACTTGGGGATACCAAAGATGATGTTTCTCTTTATAAAATGATGTCAGGAACTAAAATTCAACTAACAGATGGCACAGATAACCAAACACACAATAAGAATATCAGCTTAAAAGTAACTCGTACAACTTCTGGTTTATGGACTATCGGTGTGGATTACAATGGAGGCACAAACTACAAGACAGAAGGCACTGCCGATGACAATGATATAACTTCTAGCTCTTATTTTGGCATCTCTATACAACAAAGTACTGCTAGTTTTCATCTGAAGCACTTTTACGACAACATATACGTAGGGCCAATAATCGTGGATAATGAGTCCCCATCCGTTACACGTATGCTAACTACTAGTAAGACCACAATATCCTTGAGTCTAAATGAAGTAATAGATACATCTGGGAGTTCCTTCTCTTTGAACAATGGCTATGGACTTCCATCCATTTTACGTGTTCTTTCTAGTGGTTCCAATATAGAATTAGAGTATTCTACTCCCTTTGCCAATAACACCTATGAACTTACTATAACAAACCTTAAGGACTTAGCTAACAACTCTATGGACACTGTGGTAAAGTTTAATTACTACGAAGCCTCTACTCCGAAGTTTGGAGATATTCTAATTAATGAGATTTTCGCAGATCCAACTCCAAGTATAGGACTACCAATGGGGGAGTATATTGAAATATACAATAACACTTCTGAACCATTAAACTTAGAGAATTGCACTCTTTCTGATGGCGGAACCCCTGCCGTGTTTCCAAAAATAATTTTACCCCAAAATCAATACCTTATTGTCACCAAATCTAACAATGAATCTTTATTCACTGCATATGGACAGACATGTGGCTTAACTAAGTTTCCAGCACTTAACAATAACGGGGATAATCTTAGCATTCGCAATGCCAATAATAACCTACTAGACACTGTTAGTTATACCCATAAATATTACTGGGACAATCTTAAACAAGATGGGGGATACTCTATCGAACGGATTGACATTGTATCCTCATGTGCTGAAATAGACAATTGGATGGCTAGTAAAGATATTAAAGGAGGTACTCCCGGCAAAAGAAATTCTGTTTACAATTCTAATCCAGACAAAGAAGCACCAATCGTGCTCTTTGCATCAATTACCAACTTGTTAGAAATTACCTTAATTCTCAATGAAAACTTGATTAGTTCCTTGGTAAATGATCTAACCAATTTTGAATTGGTAAAGAAAAGTATTAATCCAATTACTATTTCCGCAAATACAGAAAAAAATAGCCTAAAATTAACTTTTGTTCAAACTGACTCTTTTACAAAGGAGTACATCCTTTTTATAAAACAACTTACAGATTGTAAAGGCAACACAATTGAAAACACATTAATTGATTTAGTCATTACCGAACCTGCCATATATGGCGACATTGTAATCAATGAATTACTATTCAACCCAAAAGTAGATGGTGTAGACTTCATCGAATTATTCAATAATAGTGACAAGTACATTGACATTTCCTCCTTATCATTGGCTCGATTTCATCAAGACCAAAGAATAGATTTCATGGCTATATCTCCAATACTCGAGACCCTACCACCTCACAGTTTCGTAGCTGTAACCTCAGATACAAACCGATTAATGAAGGATTACAAAACAGAATCATTGCTTCAAATTTCTTCTCTACCTAGCATGAATAATGATGACGGGACCATTCTTTTGTTGACTTCGGATAGTCTGATTCTAGATTCGGTCCATTACCAATCGAAGCAACACTTTGATTTGCTATCGAGTTTAGAAGGTGTAAGTCTTGAGCGTTTAAACCCCGCAATGGAAAGTAACAATTCAAACAATTGGCATTCAGCAAGTTTAAGCATTGGATTTGCCACACCAGGATATCAAAATTCACAATATGTAGATATGGAGGCCCAGACCTCAACATTCAAACTATCTGAAAAGCTAGTATCGCCAGATGGTGACGGCTATCAAGATCTTCTTACTATACAATACACCACTCAAAATCAGGGTCACGTGATTAACGGGTATGTTTATGACCTTAGTGGAAGACTTATTCATCAGCCATTTAACAATGAGACTATCAGCAAAAAAGGCATTCTTACATGGGACGCTATAAAAAATAATGGAACTAAAACTCCAATCGGAAATTACATTTTACTTTTGGAGTCATTTAATCTAGAAGGTAAAGTACAGAAAAAGAAATTTGCCTTTAGTATTATTGGAAGATTTTAACATAAAGCATGCTCACAACAGAATCAACATCAAACCACGAAGACCTTGATCAAAAGACTACCTTAGAATTACTTCAAGGTATGAACAAAGAGGATAAATCTGTTCCTATCGCTATAGAAAAAGAACTAGACAGTATACAGACTCTTATTGATGCGGCTTTTGTAAAAATGTCAAACGGAGGACGTCTATTTTACTTAGGTAGTGGAACAAGTGGAAGACTTGGAATAGTGGATGCAAGTGAATGCCCACCAACATATGGTGTCCCTCATGGTCTTGTAGTTGGCATTATAGCAGGAGGTGACCCTGCAATCCGAAAGGCTGTTGAAAACGCAGAGGATGACCCTTTACAAGGTTGGTACGATTTACAAGAGCATTCCATAAGTAAACGAGATTTTGTAATTGGCATAAGTGCTAGCGGTACTGCTCCATATGTAATTGGTGCTTTAGAGCAATGTATAAAAAACAAAGTGCCTTGTGGAGCAATAGCGTGTAATATAGACAGTCAAATTGGTCAAATAGCAGACTATACAATAGAGGTTGTAGTAGGTCCTGAATTTGTGACTGGTAGCACTCGAATGAAAAGTGGAACCGCACAAAAACTTCTATTGAACATGATTAGTACAAGTTTGATGATAAAACTAGGTCACGTAAAGGGCAATAGTATGATAGACATGCAACTCAGTAACAAAAAACTTGTTATCCGAGGAACCAGAATGATAATGGAGCAAACCGGCATAGACGAAGACACTGCTCGAGATCTACTCTTAAAACATGGAAGTGTGAGATTAGCCGTTCAACAAATTCAAGCTTGGTAAAGGTCATTTAAATTACTTTTGCATCCGTGGAAAATTTTATCACAATTCACGTCACCGATTTAGAAGGGACAGAACATTCTATTCAAGCTCCAACTGACATGAGTTTCAATGTAATGGAAGCTATTCGAGCCAACGAATTACCAATTAAGGCAACTTGTGGAGGTATGGCTATGTGTGCTACATGCAACTGCATTGTACAAAGCGACCATGACTTACCCGAAATGAGTGACGACGAAGAAGCAATGTTAGATGAGGCTTTTGTTTTGGACATTGAAGGGAGCAGGTTAATGTGTCAAATCCCAGTGACTAGTTCTATTGATGGACTTCAAATACAAATGGGAGAACTCACAGGGGAATAATGAGTTCCATTCAGATTAGAGAAGCTCAGGTTTCGGACGCTGGTCCAATCACTAACATCTACAACTATTACATTAGAGAAACAATCCTCACCTTCGATCTAGATGAAATTGGTATTAGTGATTTCGAAAAGAAGATTCCAACTATTCAAAAGAGCTATCCATTTATTGTAGCAACTCAGAATAATCGAGTGATTGGATATGCATATGCCAGCCAATGGAAGACCAAAGCTGCTTATAAGCATACTGCTGAAACTACTATATACATGAACCCAGATGACAGATCCAAAGGAACAGGACTCCGACTGTACAACGCTCTATTGTCATCCATGCCATTATACGACCTCGTAACGGCAATTGGAGGAATTACAATTCCAAATGAAGCTAGCATAAAGTTGCATAAAAAATTAGGCTTTCACAAAGTTGCTGAATTCAAAAAAGTTGGCTTCAAATTTGATGAATGGATTGATGTGGAATATTGGCAAAAACATGTGGGCTAGCAGCGAAAATGCGTTGTCAAAAAACTCCGAATATTTAACTAATATTATTTACTTGCATTTGTTTGAAAAATGCGAGTAAAAGGCTACATTTGCACCCCGATTTTTAAGAATATAAAAATTTTATTGTGGATACATTATCATACAAAACCATCTCAGCTAACAGCAAAACTGTCAATAAACAGTGGGTTGTAGTTGACGCCGAAGGTAAAACGCTAGGTCGTTTTTGCTCTGAAATTGCTAAGGTACTTAGAGGTAAAAACAAGACAAACTATACACCACATGTAGACTGTGGTGACAACGTAATCGTAATTAACGCCGAAAAAGTGACCTTCACAGGTAACAAAATGGATGTTAAAGAATACGAAACATTCAGTGGATACCCTGGAGGTAGACGTGTAACACTTGCTAAAGAATTATTAGCAAGAAAACCAAAGGACCTAGTTGAAAGAGGTGTTAGAGGCATGTTACCAAAGAATAGACTTGGCAGAAAATTATTTACAAACATGCACGTGTTTGTAGGTCCAGAGCACAACCATGCTGCTCAGAAGCCAACCAAATTAGACATTTAATTATATGGACGTTATAAATACAATAGGGAGAAGAAAAGCATCAGTAGCTCGTATATATATGAGTGAAGGTAAAGGTACTATTACGGTAAACAATACGCCGTTAGAAAAGTACTTTGCTTCTCAAGAGTCAAGGTACTATGTTAATTTACCACTAACTACTTGTGAGTTGGAAGGTAAATTTGACATAAAGGTAAACGTAGATGGTGGTGGAACTACCGGACAAGCAGATGCTATTAAGCTTGCAATCGCAAGAGCAATAGTTGTACTTGATCCAGAGTACAAACCAGCATTGAGAGCTAAAGGTCTTATGACTAGGGATGCCCGTTCTGTTGAACGTAAGAAACCAGGTCAACCAAAAGCAAGAAAGAAAACACAATTCAGTAAGCGTTAATACCATGGCAGTAAGTACAGAAAAATTATTAGAAGCTGGAGTTCACTTTGGACACCTTACCAGCAAATGGAATCCGAAAATGGCACCATATATTTTTATGGAGCAAAATGGTATTCATATTATAGATCTCAACAAGACTTCAGCAAAACTTGAAGAAGCTAAAAGTGCAATTGCCAATATCGCCCGTACTGGTCGTAAGGTAATGTACGTTGCTACTAAAAAGCAAGCTAAAGAATTACTGGAAGAAAGTGCGAAAAGAGTAAATATGCCATTTGCTAGCCAAAGATGGTTAGGTGGTATGCTTACCAACTTTGCTACAGTTCGAAAGTCTATCAAGAAAATGCAAACCATCGAAAAAATGAAAACAGATGGAACCTTCAACAATATGAACAAGAAGGAGCGTTTAATGAAGACTCGTGAGCAGGAAAAACTTCAAAGAGTTTTAGGTGGTATCGAAGATCTTAATAGACTTCCTGCTGCACTTTTTGTTGTGGATATTAAGAGAGAACATATTGCAGTTAAAGAAGCTCAGAAATTAAATATTCCAATCTTTGCAATTGTGGATACAAACTCTGATCCTACTAAAGTTGATTTTCCTATTCCAGGGAATGATGACTCTGCAAAATCGCTTCATATCCTTATCACTGAGATAACTGATGCTATTGCTGGAGGACTTCAGGAAAGAGCTCAGGCAAAGGAACAAGCTAAAAAAGACAAGGAAGAAAATGATGCTAGAATCGAATCTGCAAAAGCAGACAAAGAGGAAGCAGATAAAGAGGAAGCAGCAAAAGAAGCTTAGTCTTACATTTTTTTTTAGAACACAAACACATTTTATAATAATAGAAAATGACAACTATCACAGCGTCTCTAGTTAATAAACTTAGACAAATGACAGGTGCCGGTATGATGGATTGCAAAAAAGCTTTGCAAGAAACTAACGGAGATATTGATGAAGCAGTAGATGTCCTTAGAAAAAAAGGAGCTGCTAAAGCTGCCAAAAGAGCTGACAGAGATGCAGCCGAAGGACTTTCAATAGCAAAATCTTCAAGCGATAATACTTATGGTATAGTTGTGGAGGTTAATTGTGAAACCGACTTCGTTGCTATTAATAGTGACTTTAGTGCATTTGCAAATAGTATTGCTGACTACGCTTTAGAGAATAAAGTTGCAGATAAAGATGCACTACTTGCAACTCCTTGGGAAGGCAAGACACTAGGTGAGGTATTAATCGATAAGACTTCCGTAATTGGTGAGAAAATTGAAGTATCAAACTATGCTCTTGTTTCATCAGAAGGTGTAGCTGCTTACAACCACGGTGCGAATCGTATTGGAGTATTAGTAGCTCTTAATTCAAACGAAGAAACAGCTTTACAAGCAGGAAGGGATCTAGCTATGCAAATTGCTGCTATGAACCCAATGGCCGTAGATGCAGATGCTATATCACAAGAAGTGAAAGACAAAGAATTAAAACTTGGTCGAGAGATTGCAGAACAAGAAGGTAAGCCAGAAGCTATGCTTGACAAAATTGCTCAAGGAAAACTTCAGCGTTTCTTCAAGGACAATACATTGATGAACCAATCTTTTGTAAAGGATAGTTCAATGAATGTAGCAGCTTTCTTAAAGACAGTGAATACTGATCTTAAAGTTAAATCTTTCACAAGATTTCAATTGGGAGCTTAAGCTATATAATACAACTTTAAAAAAGCGTTTACCAACTGGTAAACGCTTTTTTTATTTCTAAACTTTCAAATTTCGGTTTACTTTTGACCCTTGAATGACCACTTTGCATATCACGCCTGATAATTCCAAGCAAAACGGAGGAAACTCCACAACTCCATTCGTTCAAAACACCAAAAAACCAATGACCTACAAAAGAATATTACTTAAACTGAGTGGCGAAGCTTTGCTTGGCGAAAAAGAATTTGGAATCGATAGCAGAATCTTGGCTATGTATGCAAGGGAAATCAAATCTGCTGTTGACTTAGGAGTTGAAGTTGCCATCGTTATCGGTGGAGGAAATATCTTCAGAGGTGTAAGCGGAGTAGAAGGCGGCATGAAAGACAGAGCAAATGCAGATTATATGGGAATGCTTGCTACCATGATTAATGCTATGGCCCTCCAAGGAGCTTTGGAAAATGAAGGGGTATATACTCGACTTCTTAGTGCAATTAAAATGGAACAAATCGCAGAACCATTTATCCGAAGAAAAGCCATTCGCCACCTTCAAAAAGGAAGAGTTGTGATATTTGGTGCAGGAACGGGTAATCCTTATTTTACAACAGATACGGCAGCAAGTCTCAGAGCTGTTGAAATAGAAGCGGACGTGATTCTAAAGGGGACACGTGTTGATGGTATCTATACCGCCGACCCTGAAAAAGATAAGACTGCAACTCGCTTTGATGAAATAAGCTTTACTGAAGCTATTAAACGCAACCTGAAAGTAATGGATATGACGGCATTTACCCTTTGTCAAGAAAACAATGTACCCATTGTTGTTTTTGATATGAATAAGACAGGAAACCTAGTTGACCTAGTACAAGGTAAAAAAATAGGAACATTAGTAAGTTAGCAACTTCCTAGCCCCCAACGTAAACAATAAGTTAGATTAAAACTTATTCTTCCACATCATGCTTTCTACTGGCTTGATGGTACGTTTCTTATACTTGGCGTTTTTCTTCTTGTTGTACATCACTTCAACCTCACCTTCAACAACAAAGTAAATTAGTTGACCAATTGGCATCCCTTTATAGACCCTTACAGGTTGTGTCACACTGATCTCTAAGGTCCACGTATTACAGAATCCTACATCGCCTTTACCCGCAGTAGCATGAATATCTATTCCTAATCTACCTGTACTACTTTTACCCTCCAAAAATGGAATGTGAGCATGTGTCTCCGTGTATTCTTCTGTTACACCCAGATATAGGACTCCAGGTTGTAGCTCAAATCCGCCTATTGGAATCTCAAAATGCTCAATTTTATTGTGCTCACGAGAATCTAGTACTCTATTGTTGTAGCAAGCAAGATGCTTACCTAAGTGCACATCATAGCTATTGGTTCCTAAATCTTCTCTATTAAAAGGCTCAATAAGAATGGTTCCCTTGTCTATTTCCTCTAAGATTCGTTTGTCGCTAAGTATCATTGAATTTTGATTGGGTCAATTTTAGGATAATATTTCAACTTTCCAAAGAAGCAGACTTCGGTCATCACTACAACTTACAAACAAATTATTGTCTAACCACTCTACTTTATTGATACAGTTTGTATGACCATCATACCGTTCTATGTCAATTACCTTTAGTAAATCTAATTTATTATTCCAAATCTTAATTGTTTTATCCATACTACTACTGAGTAATAGCTCTCCATTCCAGCTCAAACTCTTGGCTTGATACTCATGTGCAGGAACAGAATGAACTTCCTTCCCTATGCTTAAATCCCAAGCTTTTATTAAAGCATCTCTACCTGTACTTACGAGTGTATTGTCATCCATTAATTCCATTGCAAACACTGAGTTTGCATGCCCAACTAACTTCTGCTTTAATTCAAAAGTTTTGCTATCTAGTCTATATATACTATTGTCAGAAGCTCCTACAAATAAATCTTGCCCTGTCTCTATCACGCACCTCAAACTATCCCTGGAAAGCACCATATCATCTGCATTAAAACTACTGTCCAAACTTTCACCAATCGTTTTTGGTCTGAGCAAAACACCATCTTCACCCCCACTGTAGCCCTCGCCTATAATAAAGACTCCTCCTTGATGTAGCTGAGTTGAACTAACTAACTCATTATTGGTCAGATCAACGGTATAGATTACTCCACTCTTACTACCTATTTTGAGTTCATTACCAATCTTTGATATTGAGTAGAATGCTTCTCCACTTTGCAGGATAAGACTCCCTTCCTCAGGGTTATTGACGTCCCACTTTACAACATAGCCATCCGCTCCTGCCGAATATATAGTCCTAGAATCTTTGTCCATTACAAAATCATATACTGCATCCTTATGCCCCTTGAATTGTGCTACCTTTGTAATCTGATATTTAAGTTGATTTGCCACTTCATACGAAGAAACATATAAAGAACGGAATAGTTGCACTTTGGCACATTACGGAGACTAAAGAGGAACTTCAAACACTTCTTCCTCAATCATGGCTTGACTCTTTAAATTTAAATAGGGTAAGTACACACAATCTAGCAGCAAGAGTTCTTGCACACCAAGTACGACCTGACTTTGCACCTCTAGAGAAAGACGAATACGGTAAGCCATATTTTGAAAGTGAAGATCACAAAATATCCATAACACATGCTGGTAAATACGCAGGTTTCATGCTCACTGAAAAGCGAGATTGTGGCATTGACATGGAAGAAATTACCGAACGTGTAAGACGAATTGTCAAAAAATTTGTTCGAAAAGATGAAGAAGATTATTTAGATGAGGATTTAAAAGGAATGTATGCGATATGGTGTGCCAAGGAGGCTATGTATAAATACTATGGTCTTAAATCTTTGGATTTTAAACAACATCTGAAACTGGACTACCAAAAACTTGAAGAAACAGGAACTTTGGTAGGTCATATTAACAAAGAAGAATACAACCAAAGACTTGAACTGGACTACGAATTTTTCGATAACTATCTAATCGTACATACGGTCTAATGGGTAAAGTAATATGGATAACTGGAGCAGGAAGTGGAATAGGAAAGGCATTAGCCCTTGCCTATGATGAAGACCAAAATACCATTATTCTTTCAGGTCGCAAAAAAAACCAACTTGACGAAGTAGCCTCTTTATTATCAAACCCTTATGTACTCCCTCTTGATGTGATTAATGAAGCTGAAATTGTGGAAGCTGTTAACCAAGTTGATCATAAATTTGGGAAGGTTGATATCCTTATAAACAACGCTGGATTAAGTCAACGAGCTCTAGTACAAGAAACCTCTAATGACGTCGGTCGCAAACTTATGGAGGTCAACTTCTTTGGTAGTATCCACTTGACAAAGGCCGTTTTACCGCTGATGCTAAAGAGTAACGAAGGAAATATTGTCGCAATGAGTAGTGCTGCAGGCAAATTCGGATTTCCACTTCGCTCCTATTATGCTGCATCTAAACACGCCTTACATGGCTTCTATGAAGCACTCAGTTTGGAATTAAAAGACACCAATATCCATGTTACAGTAGTATGTCCTGGACGTATTAAAACAGATATCAGTAAAAATGCTCTTAAAGGAGATGGGGCCGCCCACAACCAAATGGATGCTGGACAAGCAAACGGTATAAGCGTAGAAAAATGTGCCTCCCAAATCAAAAAAGGCATAACTCGCAACAAATCAGAGATATACATTGGTGGCGGGGAAATCTTGTTGATCTATATCAAAAGATATATTCCCTCTCTTTTTCGCTTTATAGCAAAGCGAGTCAATCCTAAATAAGATTGTCGCATTGTTAATTCCCAAATAAAAAATGTAGTCTTGTAATGAAAACAATCGCATTATTTATTTGGAGACAGGTATACCTCAAACCATTAATACTCAATACGAAACATTCAAGTCAAACTTTCTTCTTTAATATTAGTCTAAGAAGGACTTTAAACTATTAACTATGAAAACAAATCTTACAATCATTCTAGTCATGTTTACTTGTTTTTCGTTTGGGCAGGTCAGTTTACAATCCAATGGAGAAATTCCACCTGAGATTCATGAATCTTCGACAATCAAATACAAAAAGAAGGTTAAGATATTCCTGGATTCGTCAATTAAAGAATCTAGAACAGTGCGATTAGCTCAATTAAAATTTATAGAGCAAAGTACTTTTTTAGTAGACGCCATTAAAAATAATGGTAATATTTATATCAATGACAGTTACACTAAACTCATAAATGAAATAGCTGATGAACTACTTCAAGAATCGCCAGACATTAGATCAAACATTCATCTGTATGCATATAAGGCCCCGTATGTCAATGCCTTCTCGACGGATCAAGGAGACATTTTTTTTACAATTGGACTTCTCGCTCATTTAGACAACGAAGCAGAATTAGCCTTTGTGGTAGGTCACGAAATCATTCACTACATCAAACAACATAACCAAGCTGGATTTAACAAAAAAATTAAAGTAGAAAAAGATAGAAATAACTATGAAGGACTATCTATAGATGAGAGTTGGGAAGAGATTCATGCATTTTCAAGATCTTTAGAACAAGAGGCAGACATACTATCCCTTTCCTATTTTCTCAAAACTGAATACGACACCTCAGCTATATTTACGGCACTCGAAAAGTTAAAAACTGCTCATCTCGGATATTCAGACACTTATTTTAATTTTAAATTCTTGCTAAATGATAGACTTAACATTCCGCCTAGTTTCATGTCAGACACCATGGAACAGGAAGAAAGTATAAACAATAACCCTGCTACTCACCCAGAAGTAGAAACAAGAATAAGCTATTGTCGCAGCGAAATAAATGGTAGAAATAGTCAAGGCAAGAAGTTGTTTATCAAATCATCCGCACAAGATTTTTCTAGTTTAAAACAACAAGCTAGAAAGGAACAATTACTTCTTCTATTTGACAAACACTATTACGCTAAGGCCATCTATAATGCATACATTCAACGTTCTACCAATATGGAAGAAAGAGATTGGTATGATAACTTCATAAATCTCTCATTTAACTCTATTACCGAAATAAGACAGATATCCTCCGACCTTCCCGAAAAACAGGCAGAGTACAGTGGTGAGCTTTATAAACTGTGGCACTTTCTTTATAAAAGTGAGAAAAGCGATCTCTTAGTTATCAACTTCATTAAATCCTACTACGACACTCAGGAGGATTCTTCAAAATACAATAAAAACCACCTTAACCATCTGATTACCTTGATGGTCAAAAAAAAATCTTACATTCTTGATAAAATAAAAAGCAGCAGTTCTGATACTTCAGATTTAGATAGCCTAAAAACAGATATCGTTTTCCAAGAACTTAAAAAGATTATTGACAGTGAATATTTTATTGGCAAATTTGGAATCTTTGGTTCTGCTAACATACTAAATATTAGCAATTCGAAAAAAAATCCTATAAAAACCGACACGGGCTTTCAAATCCAAAACATAAAACATCTAGTTATTTTTAATCCATATTACTTAAGAATAGATGAACGTAAGGACGGATATGTGGACTATGCAACATCCTATAAAAATGAAACAAAACTTCTAAAATCCATTTCTGATGTTCTAGAGTACAAACAAGTAAACCATACAATACTGGATGTTAGAAGCTTAGAGCAAGAGGATGGTGACAAGTTCGATGACATATCGACTTTAAGCGGATATATTAATAGGTTTTTTATTTATGATTTAGAACCGCGTAAAGAAGTTCTTTCAGCTTCCGAAGAAAAATTAGACTCTTTTCGAAAAAAGTACGATACCAATTATGTCATGTGGATCGGAGCAAGATCGTATAGAGGGTTAACTCAGCACAAACAAGCCACGACACTCTTAACCAGTTTTATCTTCCCTCAATACCTCCCATATGGACTTTTAGAGACACTGGTCAAGAATCATGAATTCCAATTGTTCTATATCCTAATTGATTTAAAAGAACATCAAATTATCCGAAAAAAATTCATCGAATGTCAAGAAGCACAAGACAGCCTTAATCTAATGACAGTATACTTGAATGAATTGCTTGAGAACTAGTATGAAAAGACTTCTTATAATTATAATTCTTCAGACGATTTATTGCCAACCAGCACTTTGCCAAGAAAAAAATATCTTGGACAAGAGTAACATTATTTACATTGACACTGAATTCCCTGATGCATTTTTTGCTCGATACAATATCCTTAAACCCTCTGTAAAACTTAATCTAGGTTTTGAGAAACGAGTAAATAAAAACAGAAGTCTCACTGGAAGAATAATGTACAATAAATTCGTCACGTCTCCTTGGTCAAAATCTAGGCTACGTAACATTGATTACTACAGTCCAGACACTACATTGCCCGCCGAGAGAATAGGGTATAGTATACAAACGGGAGTGGACTTGGCCTATAAATTTTATCGTAAAAAGAAGAATTCTATATTCCCTTTTGGGTCATACTTTGAGTTTGGTCTTGGTTATCATAACACTAAATTCACTGGCACTAAGCGTTATTACAGCGTCTATAATAGTGCTAGATCCAGAGATGAGTTAATCCTTGTGGATGAACCCCCTACGGGTGTCAAAACAATAAGTCTTGCATTTTCCGGAGGCAGACAATGGCTCTTAAACGATAATCTTTTGGTGGGCTTTGGATTTAGATACCGACTACATATTCCTGTGAAATTTGATAATGCCGATTTGTCCCAATTTCCACAAAGAGTTCAAGATGAAATCAAAAAACCGTCTTACTACTATCGACAAGATGTACTATTTACAGACTGGTATTCAACTTTCATCAAAGTAGGCTGCTTATTCTAATTAAAATTCTATTTGTCCGTCGCATATACTAAAGGTACTTTCGCAACTCTTGAAAAAAGCAATAAGTGGGATACAACAAATGGGAATTGGCATTCCTAATGTACACGAAGCGTGGACATGGTATCGTAATAATTTATCAATGGATGTTCCTGTTTTTGAGGAAGCAGCAACTGCAGCTTTAATGTTGCCTTATACAGGTGGCAAGCCTCATGATCGACACGCAATACTTGCTTTGAACATGCAAGGTGGTGGCGGCTTTGAGATTTGGCAATACACCAGTCGCACACCAGTAGCGGCAGAATTCGAATCAAAACTAGGCGACTTAGGCATTAACATTTGTAAAATGAAAAGTCCTGATGTAGACAAGGCATTCGCTAATTTTGACAAAACTTATCTGCTTTCAAAACACGTTGAAAAAGCACCCAATGGAATAAAACACTTCTTTGTTAAAGATCCATATGGGAATATCTTCCAAATAACTGAATCTGACAACTGGTTTAGCAGTAGAGGTGATGATACGGGGGGTGTATATGGTGCTATCCTTGGAGTCTCCGACATAGATAAATCCATAGAGTTCTACAGTAAGATACTTGGATACGATAAAGTACTTTGGCAGGGTGAAGGTAAGTATGATGACCTTAGCTCGTTAAATAGTGGTAGGAGTTCTTTCAAGCGTGCTATTCTTACACATAGTAAAGATAGACAAGGTGGTTTTAGCCAATTACTGGGTTCTTCACAAATAGAGTTAGTTCAAAATCTGGATGAAAAAGGACAGAATATTTACCAAAATAGGTTTTGGGGAGACCTTGGATTTATACACCTTTGCTTTGACATAATTGGAATGCAAGCACTCAAAGATGAATGTGAGGCTGCCGGTCATCCATTTACCGTAGACAGTGCTAACTCCTTTGACATGGGAGACGCAGCAGGACACTTCTCTTATATTGAAGATCCTGATGGTACTTTGATAGAATTTGTGGAGACTCACAAAATTCCCATCTTTAAAAAGATAGGATGGTATTTAGATTTAAGAAAGCGTGATGCTCTCAAACCATTGCCCCGATGGATGATAAAGAGTATGGCTTTGAATAGAAAAAAGTAACAAGTCAGATTAATGATAAAAAGAAACATTGGAATCAGTGCCCTTATCTTAACAGTGGGAGTCCTTTCGTATTGGGGAATTCAAAAATCATCGCAAAAGACAACCGTAAATGAGGAACACCCAGGATGGTATGACCATTATTATGAGCTCAAAGGTGATGAAAACGGGAATATTCCAAGTGGGCTTACCGCACTGTGGTACAAAGCAGATCAAAATAATCTTTTATCATATAAAAAAGCAGAGAACAATTTAGAAAAGATTAAAGAAATTGGTCCTGACAATGTTGGAGGCAGAACACGAAGCATTATCATTGATATTGCTAATTCCAATAGATATTTATGTGCTTCTGTCAGTGGGGGAATTTGGGTAAGTGACGACCAAGGTTCATCATGGAATGTTGTAGATGACAATGCTCCAACTCTTTCGTCTACTTCTATTACTCAAAGTCCATTTGATACGGATGTATTTTACTATGGCACTGGAGAACCAACCGGAAATTCTGCTGATTTAGGAGGTTTGGGAATTTTTAAATCGACTGATGGGGCAACATCATTTTTGCACTTAGAGCATACCATGACAACTTCATTCTCTGGAGTATGGGACATTAAACACTCGCTCACCAAAGATAGTACAATCTACGTAGCGACACATACCAGTGGAGTTTGGATAAGTACAAATGCAGGTAACTCTTTCAGTAGAATTACTCAATTGCCCTCGGGCAGAATATATGAACTTGAAGTAAGAGACGATGGATACTTATTTGCTGTTGTAAGTGGGTATGGAATTGTAAAAATGAATGAAAATGACTTCTCCGTAGAACGTTTAAATGGTGGAGATTGGCCGTCTACTGGATATGGGAGAATTAGTTTTGCAATGTCTGCAGATTTTCCAGATGTGATGTATGCCCAAGTAGCTGCATCAAGCAATAATTCTCTCTTAGGAATTTTCAAAACATCCAATGGAGGAACGACTTGGAAACAAGTTTCCAGCCCTTCGGAAGTGAATTTTTCTTTTTCATGGTACTGTTTCAAACTTTCAATGGCACCTGCTGACACTAATTTCATAATTAGCCTTAGTAGTACAAAACCACAATATTCTAATAATAACGGTAGTTCTTGGTTTAATATGTCTAATCCGCATTCAGACTATCATGAGGTAACATGGATTGACAACAACGAGTTTCTCGTTGGTAATGATGGAGGCGTATTCCGTATGAATAAGAACTCAATGGCAGCGTTCACCAACTTAAACAACGGCCTTAACATTACCCAGTTTTATGCTGGACATTACTATCCTGAAGGCAACTCAATAATAGGCGGTACCCAAGACAATGGAACCCGTTTCAGTGTTCAAGGAAACAGTACCTTTAGCAGAATTTGGGGTGCAGACGGATCATTTTGTGCTGTAAACCAGCAAAATGATCAAATTAGGTATGTATCATCTCAAAATCTGAATATGTATCGCCAAGATGTTACCGGCTCTAACTATATCAGCAGTTACATTCGAAATCAAGTTGGAGGTGATGCTGGAGTCTGGTTTATAAGCCCATTTGAGGTAAATATTAACGATGGATACCAGATTTATGTACCAACCAGACGTGAGACTTATCGTTCTCTAGACGGAGGTAATACTTGGGAAGCTCTTACAAAAAATCTTTTGGGTGACAGTTATGCCGTGGGATTGAGCAATGATGAAGACCCAACCGCATACATTGGTGGGACATCCTCTAGACTATACAGGGTGGATAATGCTGCATCAGCTGGACTTGAGGAAGAAGTAAATTTATGGACAACTCAATATCCAAACTTTCTAGGAAGCACAATAGGATGTATTGAAGTAGACCCTAATGATAAAGGAACTATATACTGTGGTCTTACTAATGTTTCAACAAGAAGTAGAATCTGGAAAATAGTCAATGCTGACACAGATGATCCAATTTGGTATGATTTGAGTTCTAACTTACCTGAATCTTTACCCGTAAACTGGGTTGAAGTGGACCCTGATATGAGCAACCATATTATCATTGCTACAGACTATGGGCTTTATTCTTCGTTAAACGGAGGAGCAAGTTGGAATAAGGAAGAACGATTACCCAATGTCCCAATTGACCAAATTAGACTAAGAGCCAGTGATCGCAAACTATTCATTTACACTCATGGTCGTGGAATATGGACGGCTAACCTAAAAAGTAATTTAGTAGCTTCTGTTAACGAAACTGAAATGGAGAATATCCATATTTACCCAAATCCTGTTAGCAAGACTCTTCACATTGACACTCAGTTTGATGAATATAGCTTGTACGACAATAAGGGTACTAAGGTTCTCTCCAACAATACAAAGTCTTTAGATATCTCTTCATTACCCGTAGGTACTTACTTCATAGAGCTATTTACAGAAGGTGAAAAGCATGTGAAGAAAATCCTCATTACACATTAAAGAAAATTCATCTCATAAAAAAGTCCAAATCATAAACGATTTGGACTTTTTTTATTTCTAAAACAGCGAGTTATGAAAGTGAATTGATAATTGCTGTTCGTTGATCTACTAGTATTTTCTTATCATCATCCTTCAGACCTACATATTTTAACTCGGACCACAAATGAGGCCATCCTTCAAAGACTCTAAACCAACAAATTGCTCCATACATTCCACTAATAGTGAAGAGTATCCACCAATAAGAGGGTAAGAATATCGCTGTCAATATTGCAACTCCAATACCCAATCCCAAAGCTTGTACAACTCCTATTCCCACTTTTACGGCGTCCCTAAATACAATATTTTTAAAAGATCTTTTGACCAATCTGTCATTCATCTTAAAGAGCAACCACCATATTGCAAAAATGGGTAAACTAAACCCTGCTGTAACTAGGGCAACTAATGCTGACACAAAATCAAATGATCGGTTTCCTACATTGGAATCAAGAACTTCATACTTAGATAAGCTTTTTTGATAGCTTCTTACCTTAGCTGCAAAATCCTCATTCATCTGATTTGCCTTAGCTATTGATAGCTTCCACCTATCCTTGATCTTAAACGGAATGGCTTCATAATTTTCATTCACCATCAACTCATGAACGAATTCCTTTTCTTCTGTAAATTGACCTTTTGTAGTCACGAAGGAGGCATCAAATGCTTCTTGAACTCTATCGGTAACCATGTTGGCAAAACCTCTTTCATCATTCTTAATCATTTCCGTGTATTCCTTAATCGGAATAGGTTTATGATAAGTCACATGAACAGTTTTAAATAAATGGGGCCAAAAACTAGTATAATTTAACGCTGTCGGTACAATATGTAAATCCATCTCGAAATTACTGCGTTTAGCCATTTCTATACCCATAGCTCCAGTTCCTTTTTTAAGTGGTCTTACGGCTTTCTCAGGATACGCTACGCCCTCTGTAAATATCAGTATACAATGTTTTAAGTTGAAACGTTCAAACAACTCATCCATCGTTCGAGCATTACCACTACGGGCCGTTTTAGGATCCGCATCTCTCGCTCTAAAAATCGGTAGAATTCTCATACTTCGTAACATGTAATTTGCTACAGGCTTGGCAAAAACATCACCCCTTGTGAGCGTATAAACTCGTCTACCACTAATATGCTCGAATACAACTCCATCAAAAAATGAATTGGGATGTGTACTTGCTATCAAAACAGGCACATCCTTGGTAAAGTTTTCGACACCATCAAAATGCACCTTCCTCACCATGATCCCAACAGGAAGCCTTAAAGCATTCCTAAAAAAATGAAACATCCACTCGTTTACCATTATTCTATCTTAATATTACTGTTCCTATTTTATCTGTTATTTTTTTTCTCATCTCCTGCAGATTGGTATGCACATGCTGATATATCAGAATATCTTCATCTGTTTCTGCAGATTTTAAACTTTCCTGATTTTCCAGCATCAAGATGTCAATATGTTTCAACTTAAGATAATTCAAATTCTCAACTACCTTATGCTTATAATTATCTTCGTCAGTCTTTACAAATTTTTCGAAATTTTCTTCCCAACCATGACTCAATTTGTATTTTGGACTAACTACCTCAGCTGCTAGCTTACTTGTTGCAAGGTTTCGTATAAAGTAAAGTTCATTGAGTACTTTATGTTCTTGGAAGTACTCATATGCGTCCTTGAAAATTTGAGCATATTCTTCTGATACCGGCCATATTTCAGACTCCTCTAATTCCTTAAACATATACTCCGCAATATTCTGTTCTTCATCAAACTCTCTATCAGCATACAGTATCAAGGAAACCAATAGGTCCATTTCTTGATAATTTTTTGCATCTTTTTCTAGAGCATCAGGAGTAAAACCTTCAGAAAAATCAGGTGAATAATCAAAATCTGGAACTAGTCCGTCAGATATCCCTTGTTGCTCAGATTGGCGTTCCTCTCTTCGAGTATCTCGTTCTTTTTGTTTGCGGTTATCGAGTTTAAACTTATTTACTTCATCAATCAGTATTCGCTCCGGTATTTCTAAAAAAGTGGCCGTTTCATTGATAAATGCGGCTCGCTTTAAAGGATCAGGAAGTACGGCGATATTCTCGGCAATTTTTCGAGCAGCTTCTGCCTTTTTTATTGGATCGTGCTTGTTCTCTCCAAGTGTAACTTCTGCTATAAGCTGGACAAAGTTTTGTGCTTTCTCAGACACATATTTCTGAAACTCTGCAGTACCTTTTTTCTGAATAAAACTATCAGGATCCTCATCTGCTGGGAAAAGAGCTATTCGCACATTTAAGTCCGCAGAAAGCAATGTTCTTACGTGCTTTATACTTGCATTTACTCCTGCTACATCACCATCAAAAAGCATGGTAATGTTATGTGTAAATCGTTTAATAAGTCTAGCCTGTTCTTCTGTAAAAGCCGTACCACTTGCCGCCACCACATTTTCTACGCCACTTTGATTTAAGCTGACTACATCCATATAGCCCTCGACTAAGAACACTTGATCCACCTTACGGATTTCATTCTTGCTAATGCTTAAACCATAGAGTTGTTTTCTTTTCTCATAAACAACCGTTTCTGGACTATTTAAATACTTAGGAGCCTTGGTATCTTTCTTTATAATACGTCCACCAAAACCAAGGACTTTACCACTTACACTGTATATTGGAAAAACAATTCTCTCAATGAAAGTATCTCTAAGGTTTCCTTCAAGGACACCTTGATCTTCATCTATTTTTTTAACCAATCCAGCATCGTAGAGTTGCTGAACAGTGTATCCATTCTTTAAACCTTCATCTAAAAGATGGGTACGTGATGTCCCACTTAAACCAATACTAAATTTATCAATGGTCTGTTGGTTAATGCCCCGTTCTGTTAGATAAGGTTTGTAAATAACCTTACCATCTTGACTCTCATTGAGTCTCTCGTAGAAGTGATTTTTGGCAAACTCCAAACAAGAATAAACACCATCCTTAATCCGAGACTCCGCAGCAAGCTCATCTACATTTATATCTTCCTCTTCAATGAGAATATTGTACTTATCTGCCAAATGCTTAATGGCGAGGGGATAAGACAAGCCTTCATGTTCCATGATAAATTGAAACACATTTCCACCTTGCTGACAACTAAAGCATTTGAAAATACCCTTGCTAGGAGATACACTCATACTTGGAGATTTATCATCATGAAAAGGACAAAGACCTTTGTAATTAGCCCCTGAACGTTTCAACGTCACATACTCGCCTACCACTTCCTCTATAAGTGCTACGTCAAATACTTTATCTATGATAGCTTGAGGTATCATTGGCGGCTACAAATAAACGATATTATGAGGTAAGAACACGCCTTGAAGTCTGTTCTAACAATGGTATAAATATTTACCTTTGTTTTATGAACCTATCCAATAGGATAAAACAACTAGTTGAAGCCAATTTTGATGAATTAGTTTCTACACGCAGACATTTACACAGCAATCCAGAGCTTAGTTTTGAAGAATTTGAAACCACCAAATTCATTGCTTCTAAGCTAAAGGATAACGGCTTTGACTTACAAAAGATAACTGAAACAGGTGGCTACATAGATATCAAAGGAAAGAATCCTGGGAGTAGGACAATTGCTCTACGTGGAGATATAGATGCCCTACCCATTTCAGAACAAAACGAAAAGGAATACACTTCAAAGAATGAAGGTGTAATGCATGCTTGCGGGCATGATGTGCATACCACATGCTTACTGGGAGCAATTCAAATACTCAATGAATTAAAAGACGAATTTGAGGGAACTATACGCTGTATTTTTCAACCAGGAGAAGAAAAACTACCTGGAGGAGCCAGCATTATGATCAAAAATGGAGTACTCAAAAACCCACGAGTAGAAAAAATATTGGGTCAACATGTAATGCCACTTATTGATGCAGGAAAGGTAGGTTTCCGTAGCGGACTCTATATGGCAAGTGCAGATGAGATTTATATTAAAGTAATTGGTAAAGGAGGGCACGGTGCTCACCCACACCAGAATATTGACCCCGTGGTCATCGCAGCTCAAATCATCACTCAACTGCAAACTGTGGTGAGTAGACATACTAAACCAAGCATCCCAAGTGTGCTAAGCATAGGAAAAGTGATAGCCAATGGTGCTACTAATATTATCCCAAATGAGGTATATATGGAAGGAACTTTCCGTACATACGATGAAGAGTGGCGAATGAAGGCACATACCCTCATTGAAAAGATATGCAACGACATTGCTGAAGCTCACGGAGCTAAATGTGAAGCAGAGGTAAGAAAAGGTTATCCCTTCCTGAAAAATGATGAGGACTTGTCCAACAATGCTCAGGCTTGGGCTGTAGAATATCTTGGTGCAGAAAATGTAGAGGATTTAGAAATCTGGCCGGCTGGAGAAGACTTCGCATATTACTCTCAAGAGATTCCTGCCTGTTTTTATAGATTGGGCATTCGCAATGAGGCAGAGGGAATAACTTCTATGCTGCATACTCCAACTTTTGATGTTGATGAGAAAGCTTTAAAAGTAGGAGCTGGATTGATGGCATATCTTGCGGTAAGAGAACTTGGTCTGAAATAATAATCTTTATCCTATGTCTCAACAAAACCATAAACAACAACTAGGCAAAGAAGGTGAAGAAATAGCTACTGCTCATCTCATCAGTAAAGGATATAAGATTCTATCTAGAAATTATAGAAGTGGTAAAGCAGAAATAGACATTATCGCAATGCAAGATGACATCCTAATTATCGTAGAAGTAAAAACCCGCGAGACCGATAAATATGGGAATCCAGAAGAAAGCGTAGGGACTGGTAAAATCAAGATGCTTGCTCAAGGTACAGAAGACTATATGATTGATAAAGATTTACATAACAATGTGCGGTATGATATTATCTCTATTATTAAAAATCAATACAAGACCGAAGTAAGTCATTTGGAAGATGCATTTTGGCCGGGGTTATATTAAGTGTGTGACCAATGAATTTTATCTTTCAAATAGTATATAAAATTTTAATGTTGATTGCCAGTATTTTTGGCCTGACATATCACGAAGTCAATATCATAGTTTACTTCATAGTAATTCCCGGAATATTTATGTACTTGTTGGGCAGAATAACCAACAAAAAATGGCTCTTCGCTGGATTCATTTTGATTATTTCTTTTTCATTATACATTATTCCCGACTTCCGTTACTTTTCAACCTATTTGTTCAAACAGTCTGTTGACTTCCTCAATTCCTTTGTCTTCTTGGGGCTCAATTACATTCAAGCCTCTGTGGTCGTTTGTGTCATACTTCCCATTTTGATGCTCTGGGCATTAGTACGTTGGAATAAACACCCTCAAAATAAATCCAAGTCGAGTTAGATACTTTTTTATGACCCATTTAAACAAATTGTTGACCTTTTTAATAAAATGCTATTGGACCTATAATCACGTAATTTGCAGCAAATGGAAGCAGGAATACAAACCATAGAGGTAAACGGAATCAAACTTTTCGAAAAAGCAGCAATGCCTAATAAGTCGGAGTATGTGGGATCACTTGAAGAGAGTGCTTGCTTCCTATACATGACATCAGGACTTAATTTGGCTATCGAACCAATGGGTCTTACAAACCTACATGCTACTGAGGGTCTGCTCAAAAGATGTGGGAACTACGTCTCTCAATTTGTCACAGAGAGAGGATCAGAATTTTGTGAAGGTGTAGCCATATACTTTCACCCTGATTTTATCAAGAAAATATACGGTAATGAAATTCCAAACTTCTTGCATCGTGAAGCACCGTCTTACAATACCAAAAAAATTGCCAGTAACGAGCTCATACAACGATATATCAATAACCTCATCCCCTACTTTGACAATCCAGAGTTAATGGATGAAGAATTAGCTGCTTTAAAGATTAAGGAACTTATTCTACTTCTTCTAAAATCCCAAGACCGTACTTCCATACTGGATTTTTTCTCTGAACTCTTCGCTTCTCCTCGCAAGCTCAAACTAAAGGATATTGTAGAAAACAATATCTACAACGATATTAGCACAGAACAACTGGCTTTCTTATGCGATATGAGTCTTAGTACGTTTAAACGAGAATTTAAAAAGACTTTTGAGGAAACTCCCGCTACATATATACGCCAACGAAAAATTGAAAAAGCCAAAGGTCTATTAACCTCTACAGATATGCGAATTCAAGAAGTAGGTTATCATTCGGGATTCAATGAATTGAGTTCTTTCTCTCATACTTTTCAGAAAGTGACAAGCTATTCTCCATCAGATTTCAGAATGACCCAAAAGAACAAATCTTTGAACTAAGAACCCAAGTACTTCATTTTAGTTCCTACCACCTTTGTACTAACAAATTAATAGTACAATGAAAAAAACAGCAATTCAATTTTCAATAATGTCTGTAATGGTAGTGGGTGCACTCGCTTTGCAGTCTTTTCAAAACAAAACAGAAATGAAAGAGAAAAAAGTAAAAATAGTAGTGGTAGAGAAAACAAGTGAAATTATTAATGCAACTGCAGATCGTGTCTGGGAGATAACGGGTCCAGGGTTCGGTGAAGTAGGAAAATGGTCAACGACTGTGGACCATGCTACTATATCTGGAGAACCAGAATTTGAAGGAGCAGTCTGCAGTACTAGAAGTTGTGATCTCAATGCAAAAGGGTTTTCATCCATTAACGAAAAAATAACAGCCTATGATGCGAAGAATAAAACATTGTCCTTTGATATTGTGGAGGGAGTCCCTGGGTTTGTAACAAGGGCATACAGTCACTGGGAAGTGATAAAAGTTAGTGAAACTACTTCAAAACTTAAGGTTACTACCACCATGGAAATGAAAAAATTCATGGGAGGCCTAATGGGAGGAATGATTGAAAAGACAATCAACAAAACTATTCCTTTAATTCAGTCTGATCTAAAAGTATATGCGGAGACTGGAGAAGTTTCGGAAAGCAAGAAAGCTAGAATGGCTTCACTAAATTAACACTTATTTTAAATATTTTTAGGGGAGTCACTTCTGTAAAGAGGTGGCTTTTTTTGTCTTCATTATACCAAGCAAACTTGCCTTTCATCGAGTCTCCTCAATTATTCGTCGAACCTCAGTAACTCTCATCACTCTTCATCGTATTGAACATATAATGCATCAGAAACTGAAAAATCAATTCATCCTATTCGCTGGACTCTTGGCAACTATTTCAATGGTTTCCTGTGAACCTGCTGTAACGTTTAGTGAACCTCAACCCATCGACACTAAAAACATCAGTAGCATTCCCTCAAAAATGCGTGGCACATATATTAGTCAGCACGACAGTTCTACTCTTATCATCTCATCAACCATCATTAGACGCGTTTTCGATCTTAATGTAGTCTCAGACAACAACAAATTTGACAGCACATCTACCATAACTATAAATAGAGGAGACAGTACTACAAGAACCCATCATTTCAGCTTTTCAAAAGATAAAAAAGGGAGTACAATAGCAGTACACTATTCTGACACTTTATTTAATATGGATACCGATATACTTAAGAGATACAAGGGCTATTACTTTCTAAACTCAAAACGTACCAATGGAACTTGGGTAGTAAATAAGGCTAATACTCAACGCAAAAAATTAATCATTAGTTCCATTTCCAAGGAGGAAGATTTCAGGAATTTACAGGAAATCACGAAAGATTCGTCCGCAGCTCCACATACCTTTAGCACTTCTAAACAAGAGTTTAAGCAATTCATTAAAAAAGGGGGATTTGAAAAGGACGAAATATTTGTGAAGATTTAAACTCCTACAACTTCACAATCTTACGCCTTAATACACCTCCATTAGAAGCATAAAACGAGATATAGTACGTTCCGTTTGACCAATGACTAACATCATTTCGAATCCAATTTTGAGTTGCCGAAACATTCATTTCTAAAACTTTTTTACCTTGAATGTCAGTTACGGTAAGCTTACCATCTTGAGGCAACTGCATTTTCCATGTCAACTGGTTATTTACTGGATTTCCAACGACTAAAAAATTATTGATACTCTTCTCACTTAAACTAGCCGTGGTTCGGGTAATTCCCATTTTTAATGTTATTGGCAAGTGGTCACTCATACTGTACAATGCACTTAGCACATTCGCTGGCACTGAATTATTCGTACCTGATATTAATGTACTATTGAAATGACTCCCATCATTCCCAACAGCTGTGTAACTTCCTGTCACATAATCAAGGCCTCTACTATTGTTTAAAATTTCATTGCCACAAAGAATAAAATCAAAACGATCATCCAATCCACCTCCTGCAACACATCCTCCAGAAACATGGGTACTTTGTGTATGCACAGAAGCATAAGCCGAGGTATTATTCCAAGAACCTGATTTGTTAATTGGATCTTTAAATCTTATTGCTGTATTGGAATGAGCTACTAGGTTTTTAAACCCTTGCTCATTGCTTGTATATACGTTGAAATCTCCCGAAATAATGTAATTGTGATCTGCATTGTAATTCTCCTCGTGGTACTTCATAAGAGCCTCTGTCATCTCAGCACGTTCAGCAACATTTGCGGAACCAGAACTTGCTTTTAAATGAGCTACATACACCGTAAGAAATGTAGTATCGCCAGCATCTAGTTCTGATTGATCCAAATAGTACAAAGTATATGCATCTATTTGTCTAACCAGAAAAGTATTGTTCACAGCTCTATCCACCTTATCTTGTTTATGAAATACCAGCTTGTTTTTATTGTAGTACAGCATATTACTCAAATTAGAATTTGCTGAATAATTACATTGTTTGTAATACGTTCTCCCATCTTTATTCAATGAGTTTGTCAGTAATCTATTGGCGGCTGTTCCTCCGTCTCCAGCCATTTCATTTACTGTAATTATATCCGGCAAGAGATAACCTACAATTGTTCTCATATAACCCTCTTTACTTGCAGGGCTATTGTTGCTCACAGTACAAAAACTTGTTATATTTCTATAATTCAGCACGTTGTAGTGCATAAATGTAAGCGTATCAGTAATAGTTTGTGCTGATGCGAACGTGCAAATCAATAATGCTAGGATAACTATTTTTCTCATTGAAGTTCAAAGGTAAAGTTTAGATAATTAAGCCGAGACTAAATTGTGCTTCTTGACCAAGAAATGGAGGAATTCTGACGAGCAACGGTTAACAGTGTGGTAACACTCATCAAAGCCGTCCGTATCTCCAAACCAAGGATCTGCCACATCACTTCCTTCATCTTCGGTATCAAAATCTCTTAATTTATAAACTAAGGCTATAGCATCTTTGGGTTTTATTTTAACTGCATTATCAGCGTTGCTATCATCCATTACGATAAGGTAATCACTTGTTACAAAATCACTCGATTTCAGTTGTTGTGCATGATGATTAATGGGTACATTGTACTTCTCTGCTACTGCAATTGTTCTTGGATCTGGAGACTCTCCAATGTGATAAGCCGCTGTACCACAACTTTCAACTCTAATCTCTGCACTAAATCCCATTTCCGCTATTCTCTGTGCAAGCACAGCCTCTGCCAATGGAGAACGACAAATATTACCCAAACACACAAACATTACTTTTATCATTTCAACCTATTTTTTCAATACAAACTTACATAAATACTATTTAGACTTCGTATAGAAATGGAACTAATATGCTATTAATCAGATAATTAAAGTCGAGACACTATAGTTAAACCTACATGAATGAAGTTAAACCCTAAAAATACTTGAATACATACTTGTCATATTCATCGAATGTTTGATTTTTGCAGAAGTAAAAACTGAAGTAACCAAACATGGAAAATATACTAATCGTTCTAAGCATTTTAATTTTAGGTTCAGCACTTGGAGGCACACAATTACCTAAGTTACCAGGAGCTATTTTGTCATTAGGTGCATTGGTACTGGCATTGTTCAACTCACACGCACGAGACAATATGATGGCAGTATTTTTTATTATTCCTGTGGTACTAGTAGTTATTGGAGTTGCCACTTATCTTGCTGAAAAGAAACTTGTAACAGAAGGTGATAATGCAAGTAAGAACACCAAATTAATGGGAGGATCAATTTTCCAGGTAATCTTCATTTTCATAGTTACGATATACTTCGTATCTACATTCTTTTTTCCTCATTTTAGCTAGGTATTACTTTCCTTTATCGGTACTAAAGCTAACATAGCTTTAGTTTATACTAATTTCGTAGTATGGAATTAGCAATTGTCATTGTCGGCATCATTCTTATTATAGTAGGCTTTGCAGGAAGCATATTACCAGCGTTACCGGGACCACCTTTGGCTTACGGAGGTTTATTATTGTTGCTCTTTAATGATATTCATAAACAGACTATTGCTAGCGGAAGTTACTTCTGGCTAATAGCATTGGGTATTATCACCTTATTTATCACCATAGTAGACTACTACATGCCTATCTGGGGTACTAAAAAATTTGGTGGCACAAAAGCTGGTTCTAAAGGAAGTACAATCGGTCTTATTGTTGCCGTAATTCTAACATTTTTCACTTCTGGTCTGGGAGCAATTTTAATATTAGCTGGACCATTTGTAGGAGCCTACATTGGCGAAAAACAATCGGGACAACCGAATAACATCGCACTGCGTTCTGCTATTGGTTCATTCTTGGGCTTTATAGCTGGCACCTTTATGAAGATAATAATCGTACTGATTATTGCCGCTTACTTTACTTATATTTTAATTTAGTTCTACCATATCAGCAATGGTCTTCCCGATACTTAGAGAAGATGTTGCTGCTGGACTTGGAGCATTAATAACATGAATTGCTCGTTTCTCAGTAACTAATTTAAAGTCATCCAATAATCCTCCTGTTCTATCACAAGCTTGAGCCCTAACTCCAGAAGGAGCAGCTACTAGATGTTCCTTTCTTACCTCTGGAATTAGTCGTTGCAGAGCTTTGGTAAATGCTTTTTTACTCAATGAGCGATACATTTCACCTAGTCCTGTTTTCCAATATTTAAACATAACCTTTTGAAAACCTCTCCAAAAAAGACTTCCTAAAAATTCTTTTAAATCGAAATCTGTTTTATGGTAACCTTCCTTCTTGAATGCAAATACAGCATTAGGTCCTGCCTCAATTCCTCCATCTACCATCCTTGTAAAATGAACTCCTAAGAACGGAAAGGCGGGGTCTGGTACCGGGTAAATTAAATGCTTAACTAAATGCTCCGCCTCCGTAGTCAACTCATAGTATTCTCCCCTAAATGGGATTATTCGTGTATCAATCTTACCCAAGTGCATACTTGCCACTTTATCTGAATATAAACCTGCACAATTCACCATCATTTTGCACTCTACAAAATTCTTATTGGTTACAATTTGTATTTCTTCTGGCTTCTCTTCTATAGATTTCACAATGGTATTTAAATGAATCTCTCCACCATTCTCTTCAATCTTTTCTGCCAATTTTTGACATACATTTCTGTAGTTTATAATTCCCGTTTGAGGAACATAAATACCTTGAAT
The DNA here is from genome assembly GCA_002746305.1 of Bacteroidota bacterium. Classification (GTDB taxonomy): domain Bacteria; phylum Bacteroidota; class Bacteroidia; order NS11-12g; family UBA9320; genus UBA9320. The sequence goes on from NVWV01000009.1 coordinate 45,855, forward strand.
ACCTGCCAAATGGGGCTCTATTTCCTTTAGCCTTGCTTGATCCAACATCTCAAGTCCTTCTAAACCATTTTCTCTTCCTCGATCAAACAAATTTCTTAAACGCCCAAGTTCTGATTTATCAGTAGCCACTACCACTTTCCCACACAAATCATATGGTATATCATTGGCATCACAAAACTCAAGAAGCATGTGATAACCATCTATGCAATTTTTGGCCTTTAAACTTCCAGGTTTGTAATACAATCCAGAATGTATTACACCACTATTATTCCCTGTTTGATGATGTGCTATTTCAGACTCTTTTTCAAGAACCACAATCTTTTTATCTGAGAATTTCTGAGTAAGGTGGTATGCCGTAGCTAGTCCTACTATTCCCCCTCCTACAATGGCTATATCAGCGTTCATTATGAATGGACAAATGTAAGTAATATTAGAAGCCTTAATCTCTACAATTGAAGTTTGATTTATAAAATAATTCAGAAAAAAAGCAATTGGGAACTTCAATTTACTTTTTTTTGATTCTATCTTTTATGGAAAAAGGAAAACCCAGAATTGCTCGACTTACAGCTATAATTACGCAATTACAATCTAAGAATATTGTAACAGCACGAGATATTGCGACAAAACACAAGGTGAGTATTCGAACTGTTTATAGAGACATTCGAACCTTGGAACAGTCGGGCATCCCCATTTACACAGAGGAAGGAAAAGGATATTCGTTACTAGAAGGCTATAAATTGCCTCCCATAATGTTCACCGAGGATGAGGCCAATGCATTAATAACCGCAGAACAAATTATCAATAGAAACAAGGACAAATCATTGGCTGATCAATATACAAATGCAGTTGAAAAAATTAAGGCCGTGCTACATTATACAGATAAGGATAAAACCCAATTACTGATACAACGATTAGAGATAAGAGCAAACCAAACTGGAGAACAATCCAGTAACAACCTAATTATACTGCAAAAAGCCATAACGAACTCTCAAGTAGTATCTATCGACTACCACTCACTGAATAATGAGTCCAGCAGCCGAGACATCGAACCTTTTGCCTTGATACACACTCACGAAAATTGGGTTCTTCTAGCTTATTGTCGACTACGTCAAGATTTTCGAGCATTTAGATTGGACTGCATTGAACAACTTAAGATTCAATCCATAAAATTTGAACCTCATAAAATCACGCTTGAAGATTTTTACAAAAATGCTAAAAAGTACTGGTAGAAAATATTTTTTGACCCCTGACACACCTCTGTCATTTACGTCTTCGATGTTTGCACTAGTATAAAACAAATAACATGCAAAAAATAACCATCGAACCATTTAAAGTAATCGGAATTTCTGTAAGAACCATTAACCATGCAGATACAGCAGCAAAGGATATTGGAGGACTTTGGGATAGATTTATTTCTCAAAATCTACTGGCTCAAATACCTGATAAATTAGAAGACAGTATTTATGCCATTTATACTAACTATGAAGGGGATTTCACCCAACCTTATGACACAATCATAGGCTGTAAAGTCTCAACACTTGACAACATTCCCGAAGGAATGGTTGGACAAACTCTTGGTGGAGGTACATATGCAAAGTTCTTAAGCAAAGGAGATATGACCAAGGGCTCTGTCTACAAGACTTGGGAAGGAATATGGAAAGAAGATTTGAAACGAGTATACACTGCCGACTTTGAATTCTATGGAGAAAAAGCACGAAATCCTATGGATGGAGAGGTAGACATATTTGTTGCACTTGAAGCATAGGAATCTTAAATTCTTCTAGTTAAAAAAGCAGATGGGTTTTATCTATCTGCTTTTTTGAGTTTACATCCTTCTTACTCCAACCCAATTACCACAGGCCCTCCTAACTTTCTCATTTCTGCATAAAGCAGTTTAGATTTCTTGTCCAAAACTTCAATTTTGACAGCAAGGTCCTTTAGCATTTCCTTTGCTATATCAAGACTTTCTTGTGCATTTGGAGTTGGACCATATGTACTCCCCCAAAGTGCTCCTTCCGAAGCCCATATCCTTTCATTTAAACTAGGAACATTTCTTTCTCCTATTGCATTTTTCGCTTCATTTCCATTCAAAATTCTATTGATAGCCCGCAGATCATTCTTCGACTCATTCATTTCAGTCTCTAATGTTCCAAAAGAATTGCTCGTTCTCTTTAAAGCAACTTGCAATGCTGATATATTATCTCTTAGCCCTCTATACTTATGCATCATCAAGCTTTTATCTGTTATGACTTGTCGGTGCTCTTTAGCAAAAGCCTTTTTAACAGTTATACTTTTTGGTGACAACGAGTTCTTAAATAAAGGAGCCACACTAAAAGAAACTGGCTCGTCCAATTGTCTTGCTTCACCCTTGTATAATTTATAAAGTGTTGCAGTATAAACTCCTGGCATTACCAAAAATCCATTGGCTTTATTTCCTTTGGGCTTTTGTCCCTTGAAAACAGGATATGATGTCACCTCTCTTAAATTCCAAGCTACTCTATGAAAGCCCTTACCAGACTCCACCTTCATATTCTTGACTACTTTACCCTCAACATCTTGTATTACCATCCAATGTTGCTCCTTGGACTCGTCCAATTCATTTTGCAACTCCTCCCAACCGGGAAAAGGAATGTCACAATTATTCTTAATCAGGTCTTTTTCCTCTTTTTTTCTTTCTCCTGCTAAGGTTTTCTCAGACTCCTTTAGATAATAGCTGAATACTGCTCCAAACTCCGGATTAGCTCCAATAAAATGTTGTCCACCCAAAGAGCCTCCTTTTTGCCGTCCATCACCACGAGGCAAGTACAAATCTGCATCTCGCAATGGAAAAAGAACAGCCTCTTCTTCTATCATGTCTTTGGTTACTCCTCTTAAAAAAGAGTAATCATCCAAAATGTAAAAACTTCTTCCAAAACTCGCAGCTACTAAATCATCCTCCCTACGTTGTATAGCTAAATCTCTAAACGAGATATTGGGAACACCTCCTTTTAACTGCTTCCAAGCACTTCCTCCATCTGGCGTAAAAAAGAGTCCAAATTCGGTTCCTACAAACATCAACTCAGGTTTTTTATGGTCTTGAACTATTCTCCATACATAGTGATTATCTGGAAGGTTACTACTAATAGACTTCCAAGATTTGCCTTTATTTTTACTTACATACAGATAGGGTTTATAGTCTCCTGTTTTATGATTATCAAGAGCTACGTACACAGTATTCTCATCAAATAAGTCCGCTTTTATATCATTGACATAAGCACGTTCTGGAGCTCCGGGCAATTTTTTAACATTGGTAGTATGCCAAGAGCTTCCACCATCATCTGTCATCTGAATAAATCCATCATCCGTACCTACGTAAAGTATGTTCTCATTTTTAGGACTCTCTGCTATACTCGTAATAGTATTGTACATACTCATGGCATAAAGGTCCCACGAGTTGTTATAGCTCTGTTTTCTCCCCATAATCGGCAGTTCAAAACGCTCCTCATTTCTGGTTAAGTCTTCAGAAAGTGTATTCCAAGAATCTCCTCTATCGTCTGACCTCCATAGTCTCTGAGAGGCAACATAAATTCTCTTGGGATCGTGTGAACTAACTAAAATAGGAGCATCCCAGTTATACCTTTCAAAATTTTCTCCTGCTCTCGGTTGTGGACGTACAGCAACCTTCTCACCTGTAGCCATATCTAATCTTGTAAAATATCCTTGTTGACTTTGAGCATATACAATATTGGGGTTGCCCGGCTCTGTAGCAGGTTGATGACCATCACCTCCCAAAATCACCTTCCAGTCGGCGTTGGTTACACCAGCACTATTTACTGTTCTACTCGGTCCTCCTTGCGTATTATTATCCTGAGTACCTCCGTAAATGTTGTAAAATGGTTCTGCATCATCTACTGCCAATTTATAGAATTGTGTAATAGGCAGATTGCCCATATGTCTCCAGTTTTTAGCCAAATCAAAACTTTCATAAACTCCACCATCTGTACCTACCATTAAGTAATCAGGGTCGCTTGCCTTGAATGTCACAACATGATTATCTACGTGCTTATATGCTCTCCCCACATTAGTAAATGTCTTCCCTCCATTATCAGTAACTTTTAAATAATTGTTGGCGAAGTAAACTCGATCAAACTGATGTGGTGAAGCATAGATTTCCTGATAATAATGAGGCCCTGTACCTCCACTTATGATGTCCGTTCGCTTCTCCCAACTGGCCCCTTTATTAACACTTCTATAAAATCCTCCTTTTTTTAAATCCAACTCAATCGCAGCATAAATGACATCTGGATTTTGAGGAGAAATGGCCAATCCAATTTTTCCCATATTCTCACTGGGAAGGCCTGTTTTCAACTTGTCCCAATCTTTACCTCCATTTATACTTTTATAAATACCAGACTTTGGTCCGCCGCCTAAATACGAAGCAACGGTTCGATGTCTTTGCCAGGTGGCTGCATACAAAATATTGGGATCTCTAGGGTCAATTAAGAGATCTGTAGCTCCAGTCCAGTCAGAATCTCCCAGCGTTCTTTTCCATTTCTTACCCCCATTTGTGGTCACATACACTCCGCGTTCACCTCCACTAGTCCATAATGGGCCTTGACTTGCTACCCAGATGATATCAGGATTCGTTGGATGGACAATAATTTTAGAAATATGTTCCGATTTCTTGAGTCCCATATTCTTCCAAGACTTTCCTCCATCCTTACTTCTGTATATCCCATCTCCAAAACTGATATGTCTTCCACCCACATTTTCTCCTGTTCCAACCCAAATATTCCCAGTGTTTGCATCTATGGTTACGCATCCAATAGAATAGGTCTTCTGTCCATCAAAAATGGGTTGGAACGTGACACCTGCGTTTTTGGTCTCCCAAACTCCACCTGATGCTACCCCTACATAATAATGATTTTCATCTTTTGGGTTCATTGCAATATCAGCTATACGACCCGTCATAAAAGCAGGTCCTACACTTCTCATTTTAACTCCTCCCATCGTCAGACTATCCAAGTATGTTTTACTCTTCTGAGCCAAAGAAATATGGCAACTGTTTAACGCAAAAAGAACCAAAACCACAGAACGGAAACTTACTTTTACCATAGATGCCAAATGTACTTTAAAAAGGCGATTTACAGATTGTGTAAGTAAACCAAAAGAGGTTCGTAATTTTACTTGTAGCAACCTTACCTTTGAGCCCATGAATAGAATAGAGCAATTATTACAAGATAGAATTCTTTTCCTAGATGGTGCAATGGGTACCATGATTCAGAAACACAAACTAACTGAGGAGCAATATAGAGGCAAGCGATTTGCAGATTATCAGCATGATATAAAAGGGAACAATGATTTACTGTGTCTGACCCAACCACAAATTATAGAAGAAATACACGGCCAGTTCTTAGCCGTAGGAGCAGATATAATTGAAACCAATACATTTAATGCAAATGCCATTTCAATGGAGGATTATCATATGGTAGATTTGGTTTATGAAATCAACCTCGAAGGAGCTAAGATTGCTCGCAAAATTGCGGATGAATACACCGCTAAAAATCCAGATAAACCACGATTTGTTGCAGGTTCTATTGGCCCAACGACAAAACTAGCTTCTATGTCTCCCGATGTATCAAATCCAGGTTTCAGAGCCACTGATTTCGACCGGTTGCATGCAGCTTTCAAAGAACAAGCAAAAGGTTTATTGGATGGTGGAGCTGATTTACTTTTAATAGAAACAATTACAGATACTCTGAATGCTAAAGCAGCCATTTTTGCCATAATGGAACTTCGCGAAGAACGTTCGGAAGAAATTCCAGTCATGATAAGTGGAACCATCACAGATGCTAGTGGACGAACTCTGAGTGGTCAGACCGTTGAGGCTTTTTGGTATAGTGTAAGTCATGCTAATCCATTAAGTATTGGACTCAATTGTGCTTTAGGTGCAGACCAAATGCGTCCTTTCATTAAAGAACTAAGTGATAAAGCATGGTGTAGAATCTCAGCCCATCCGAATGCAGGATTGCCAAACGAATTTGGAGAATATGATGAGACTCCTGAAAGCATGAGTGAGGTTGTAGGTGAATTTGCAAGTAGTGGATTCTTAAATATTGTAGGTGGATGCTGCGGAACTACTCCAGAACATTTAAAGGCTATCATTGACCGAGTACAACAAGAGAAACCAAGGCAAGTTCCAGAGGTGGTTAACAGCTAGTCATTTCTCTTATCCATATCCCATTTCACAATAATTAACCTAAAAAACACGTATTATTGATACGTGAGGATTTTCTTAATACTCTTTTTAGCTTTTATTTCTTTGTGGTCTAGTGCTCAAATCAAAGAGGTTAACTTTTTAGGAAAGAGTTGGTATTTGCATGGCTATGATTTTAGAGTTAATGGTTCTATCTATTCCGAGAGGTACAATAGAACATTGATTAAAAACGCAGATTTCCCATCTGATAAATACGAAAATTTCATACTGTCTCACTTGGCAACAAATGACATAATACATAGACAACCAAATGCCTATAACTTTGGAGTAGTTTTTAAACCCTTTCATAATTCAGATATCAAATGGAAACGACTGATTGAGCTAGCTCACGATATTGAATTAGTTCAGAGAAAATTCAAACAATACAGTTTTAAAATTAATAATGGCAGATATACACTTTACAATGAGTATAGCCTAAAATCTCTCAATCTAGGTTACAGTCCAAAGCTAACAATTAATAGCCCAACATTTCTTAGAAGGTTCAAGCTATATTCTTCAATTTTCCCAAGTATCCGCCTTCCCATAAGTGGTTATTTGTATACCAATCCTGATTCCAGTCTCCTTACCACATTGAACCAGAGTTATACAGAAAATTACACTAGTTATTCCGATAGAATTTCAATTGGATATACTGAATTGGGAGCAGGTTTTAGTCTTGGGTTAAAACTAAATCTCCATTGTAAATGGAATATTCATTTTGAGCAGAATGTTTCAAGTATTCACTCCATTTCTAGTAACCATAGAAAACTAAATTCAGGAACAACTCACGGATTCAGGTTCGGAATTCGGTATATGTATGGTACTCCCCCTGAAAGGGATAAGAAAAAGAAAAACCGCCAAGACACTGAACCTTCAATCTTCTGGTAAATTTAAAAAACACTATTATTACGCTATGAAAAATTCAATTGTTCCCCTTATTTTAATGCTTTCCTTATTTGCTTGTAAAAAGGAGGCAAAAGAAAATCACCCTGAATCTCATCGTGCAACAATTAGCTTTATGGTTTCAGATGGTAGTAATCTAGGATCATTCAATGTTTATAGGAACGATGACATTATTGCTCAGATTATAGCCTCTACTTCAGATAATTTTGAATATTCATTTGTGGATGAAGAAGTAATCTCTAATCACCCTTATGACATTCATTATTCGGTAGAGCCTATGTTTATGGATTCTGTGGCCAACACATCTATAAGTATTCAAATCAGTATAGATGACAAGAAAGTAGCTGAATCAAATGATGCTTCCGTACTCTTTGGTGAGGTTGTAAGCTTGTCCTATTTCGGGGAATAAAAAAGGCCCTTCATTTCTGAAGAGCCTTCTCAATATTTCGTTTTAAGTTTTGGGGTATCTTACTTGATAACCTCAAGCATTTTCTGGCCAATGCCTGCTGGAGAATCAACAACGTGGATTCCACATTCTCTCATTATTGCTTTTTTGGCTGAAGCTGTATCTTCATCTCCACCTACAATAGCACCTGCGTGACCCATAGTACGACCTGCTGGAGCAGTTTCTCCTGCAATAAATCCAACAACAGGTTTAGTACCGTGCTCTTTAATATATCGAGCAGCTTCGGCTTCCATTCCGCCACCTATCTCTCCAATCATTACTATCCCATCAGTCTCATCATCATTCATAAGAAGCTCAACGGCCTCTTTCATAGATGTACCAATAATTGGATCTCCTCCTATGCCAATGGCTGTAGAACAACCCATTCCAGCTTTAACCACTTGGTCAACTGCTTCGTATGTTAAAGTCCCTGACTTAGATACTATACCTATTCTACCCTTCTTAAAGATAAATCCTGGCATAATTCCCACCTTGGCTTCATCTGTAGTGATGATACCTGGACAATTAGGACCAATTAATCTACTATCTCTATCCGCTAAATATGATTTAACCTTTACCATATCTGCAACAGGAATCCCTTCTGTAATACAAACGATTACCTTAATCCCTGCATCAGCTGCTTCCATTATTGCATCTGCCGCAAACGGTGGTGGAACAAAAATGATACTTGTATCTGCACCTTGTTTAGCCACAGCCTCAGCAACCGTATTAAAAACGGGCTTGTCTAAATGGGTTTGACCACCTTTACCTGGAGTAACTCCGCCAACTACCTGTGTACCGTACTCAATCATCTGACCAGCGTGAAAACTACCCTCACTGCCTGTGAATCCTTGTACAATTATCTTAGAATCTTTATTTACTAAAACTGACATAATTTTTCGTGGGGCAAAGGTATATTTTTTAGCCGCATCTAAAAGCGGATTCTTAGTCTACAAGTAAGAATAATTTATACAAACCATTTTATAAATTTCATCTTTAAAAAGTCTCTTTTCAAAGAAATATAGTACTTTGTTTTGCATAGTACCTTTTAATGGATATATATTTGCATAACACAATGAAAATAGAAAACACACAATCGCAAATGCGTAAGGGAGTATTAGAGTACTGTATACTCACCCTTGCAAGTGCAGGAGAGGTGTACGCATCCGACATTATAGCTCACCTCAAAGAGGCTAAGCTTATAGTAGTTGAGGGTACGTTATACCCACTTCTTACTCGCTTAAAAAATGCAGGTCTATTGAAATACGAATGGAAAGAAAGTGACCAAGGTCCTCCAAGAAAATACTACTCTTTGACCGATGAAGGCACTAACTTCAATACAAAACTTGCCGAAACTTGGACAGAACTAACTACATCAGTAAATCAAATAACCGAAACCAAATGAATAAAATAATACAAATAAATCTTGCAGGACAAGCTATCTCGATTGACGAACAAGCTTATGCTATTCTAAGTAAGTACTTAGGTACACTGGAAAGACATTTCAATAATACGGAGAGTGGCAGTGAAATTCTTGCCGACATTGAAGCAAGAATTGCCGAATTATTTTTTGGCAAGTTGAAAAGTGGAAGTTCATTTATCACAGAAAATGATGTTAACGAATCCATTGAACTTATGGGAACAGCTGAAGATATGGGACTTGATGAGGACAGTTTCTCAGAAACCTCTTCTGAAAATCACAGCACATCAAAGAGTAAGAAACTTTTCAGAGATCCAGAAGATCGTATAATTAGTGGCACTTGCTCAGGGCTGGCAGCATACTTCGGAATAGATGCTGGTGTAGTCAGAATCATTTTTTTACTCCTAGTACTTTTTGCAGGGGTACCTATTCTCCCTTATATTATCTTATGGATTGCCATTCCTGAGGCAAAAACACCTCAGGACCGGTATCGCATGCATGGAGATGCTAATACTGTTTCTGATATTGCCAATAACATTAGGAAAGAGGCCCATACCGTCTCAGATAATCTTAGAAATGGTGCAAATCAGATTTCGAATGACTTAAAAAAAAATTCTAGTCTTAGCTCAACAGCAAAAGGCATAGCAACTGGTATCGAAAGAGTCGTCCGATTTTTTGCAAAAATCTTTGGAGCATGTACACTCACTTTCCTCGTTACTTTTGGTATAGCAGCATCCGTAATCCTACTATCAAATGCTACTGGAGGCGTGGATATATACAGAAATGGAATGCATTTCAATACACCGACCTTGTTTATCTCTCCTACTCTGAATTGGATTTTTAGCATTTCACTTCTGTGCTTAGTACTTATACCTATTGGCACTCTGTGTTATGCCATATTGCAATTTATATTTAATATGACAAAGCCAATTAACTTCAAAGGAGTTTTTATTGCATGGCTACTTTGTTTAGCAGTTTTTGTAGGCATAACCATTTACTCTTCGGGTAATATTAATACTTATGAGCTCCAGGAGTTTGGAGAAAAATTTCAAAATGGCGAGTATAATTGGCATCTAAACGAGGTTTAGAATTCTTGCAACAAGTCTGCCATTTTTAAAATGACAGTTTTTGATGTTGTTTTGTTATATGAAAGAAGGATTCTTACCCTACACTCATCCCGTTCAATTTTCATCAGATCAAGAATTAGTAGAAAAAAGTGCTGAACTTAATCATCTGATCCAAGGTAGACGCAGTATCCGAGAATTTTCTACCAAAGCAATTCCGCAAGAGGTGATTGACAATTTAATCCAAATTGCAGCATCTGCTCCTAGTGGTGCTCATAAACAACCTTGGACATTTTGTGTAGTCTCTTCTGATGACTTTAAGACTAAAATAAGAGAAGCTGCTGAAAAAGAAGAATACGTCAATTACAATGGAAGAATGGGCGAAGAGTGGCTTAAAGACTTAAAAAAGTTTGGAACTAATTGGCACAAAGAATTTTTAACAACTGCACCATACCTTGTTGTTGTTTTTAAAAAATCATATGATATGGAAGCAGATGGAGGTAAGACTAAAAACTATTATGTAAATGAAAGTGTAGGCATTGCATGCGGTTTCCTTCTCTCCGCAATCCATCAATTAGGTTTAGTAAGCCTAACCCACACACCTAGCCCTATGAATTTCTTGGCTCAACTTCTTGAGCGACCCGTTAATGAAAAGGCTTTTTTACTCATCCCGATAGGGTATGCTGCCAATGATGCAGCAGTCCCCAATATAGAAAGGAAACCTCTAAGAGAAGTAATGAACAAGTATTAGTAATATTGCACCACGTAATAATGGCAAGAATAGAAGCAAATAAATCATTCTTTGATATCACCAAAAATGAAGAAGACATTCTTCTAAATGGAGACAAACAAAACTATGACATCATTGGCCTTCCAAACGGCGACTTTCACCTTGTTTTGGATAACAAGTCCTACACGATAAAAGTTTTACATAAAAACACTGGATCAGGTACATTGGCACTTAGTATTAACGGTAGAGTTATTGACACCCTACTCCAAAATAAACTTACTGACTTATTGAAGTCTATGGGAATGGAAAGTGGTAAGAAAAAGCTAAAAGAGTTGAAAGCTCCAATGCCGGGTCTTGTTTTAGATATTTTGGTTCAGGCAGGAGATGAGGTAGCCGATGGGGATAATCTGTTGGTGCTAGAAGCTATGAAAATGGAGAATGCGATTAAATCTCCACAGGCGGGTATCATTGAAGCTATTTCTGTTAAAAAACAAGATAAGGTTGAAAAAAACCAGATCTTAATATCCTTTGTCTAAGGGACAAACAACTTTCTTTGCTGCAAACAATATTTATGTGACGAATCAAGATTAGGCTCGTCCAAAGAACAAATCACAAACAAATTCCCTTCTTATGAAAAAAACATTCTCCATTTTATTAGTCCTAACTTTTTCAATTGCAGCTTTAGCTCAGAATGACTCCTTAGATGTAAAGAAGAAAGAACTCGAAGTCGCTAATGCAGAAATGGCAGCAGCAAAAGCCAAGATTGATGGCTTAAACCTCGAAATAAAAGCATTAACACCTGCGAAAATTTGGGCCAAAGGCGGTTTTGCTGGAGTTACATTTAACTCATTGGGATTGTCAAACTGGGTAGCAGGGGGTGTTTCTTCAAACTCAATTGCTGCATTTGGAAATATCTTTAGAAATTACAAAAAAGATAAGATAGAATGGGTTAATAATCTAGATGTTGCATACGGATTTATTCAAAACGAAGGTTCTGATATTCGCAAAAACGATGACAGAATTGATTTACTATCAAAAGCAGGGTATGGAATAACTCCAAAATTAAATTACTCTGCCTTGTTGAACTTTAAATCTCAATTTGCTCCTGGTTTTGACTACAGTGATGAGACCATTGCTGATGCAGACAGAGTTGAGATATCAAACTTTTTGGCACCAGCTACAATTCTTGCCTCTACTGGTTTTGAGTATAAACTCAATGACTTCCTTTCTATTTATCTTTCTCCTGCTACTGGTAAGTTTACAATTGTAAACGATGATTCAATTGCAGTATCTAGAACCTACATTCCTGGAGACAAGGACGAACAAGGTAATTTCTACTATGATCAAAATTTCAGACCTGAGTTTGGAGCATTTTTCAATGCAACACTTAAAAAGGATTTAGGTAAAAGAATTAGCATAAAGTCTACTCTTGATTTATTCAATAACTTAACTGATGCAAACAAGGATAATCGACTAAATACAGATATTGACTGGATTACGGATGTAAACATGAAACTGACCAAGTTTTTGGATGCTAAAATTTTCACCAATGTAAAGTATGACCACAACCAAATATTGGCTACCGAAGCAGCCCTTGGAAAAGGACCTAAAACTCAGTTTCAACGTCTATTTGGCTTGGGCTTTATGTATAAATTTTAAGACCACTAACTGCACATATTCTTTCACCTTAGGAATTACCCGAGTGTTTTCAATTTAGAAAGTAACCATAAGGTAATATTAGATATTTGGTGGTAAGTAATAATATACTAACTCGTTAACTCTACTACATTTGAACCTTACCATGATCAAAACATACACAATCGCATTTCTTGTAATGACGCTTTTATTTTCTTGCAAGGACGACGATACAGAGCCAGAACCTCAAGCTGAATCAAGCATCCCAGCCTTTTACAAGTCTCCATCCTTAGGAGGCCCGTCTTTCACAAAACTTGCAGGTGCCCTAAACAATGTTAATAATCCTCAGGACTTGGATTTTCACCCAAGTAGGGAAAATGAGCTTTGGGTCATAAACAAAGGCACTGATAATTCTGGGGGGAGCACTGTTACCATAACAAATGCAGGACTTTCAAATCAGAAAGAAGAGTGGAGAAGAGATGAGAATGCATGGCATTTTATGGCACTTCCTTCAGCTATATCGTTTAGCAGAGACAATGATAACTTCGGTACTTCTGCAAACATTCAAGATGCAAATCGCAATGGAGGAACATTCACTGGACCTACACTTTGGAGTAGCAATATGGATGTATATGCCAAAGACCCTGGAGCTGGATTAAATGGGAGTCATTTAGATATGCTTCACGGCAGTCCTTACTGCATGGGAATAGAATCAGATGCAGACAATGCCTTTTGGGTGTTTGATGCATACAACGGCCATATTTGTTGGTATGATTTTGCAGATGATCATGGACCAGGTCATGACGACCATTCAGATGGTGTAGTCTATAGATATGTTGAGTTAGAAGTAGAAAGAGAGCCAAACGTTCCTTCCCATATGGTGAAGGATGTTTCTACAGGTATTTTATTCATATGTGACCCAGCTAAAAGTAGAGTTCTATGGATGAATACACTTTCAGGTAGCATTGACAAGTCTCTTCCTTTAACGAATGAGGTTCTTGTCAGCCATCAGGAAATGAAAGGATTAGAATGGGGTGTATTCAGTGATATTAACCTTCAAAAACCTTGTGGCATAGAAGTCATTGGTAACGTTTTATATGTTTCTGATAATGAAACTGGAGAAGTGATAGCATACGATAAAGAACTTAAAACAGAATTAGGTCGTATTGATACTGGAAATGAGGGAATAACAGGTCTTAAAGCAGACAAAAATGGCCAGTTGTGGTATGTAAATGCCGATGATAATGGCGTATACCGCATAGACCAGAATTAAACTTATTCGTCTAGTATTTTTAAAATTCACTATATTCGTGTAGTGAATCGAACTGGCTTGATATTCAATTTTTTTGCACTTGCTCTAAGTGTAATTGTATTGTCAGGCTCAATTGGTATTAATATTAATTTTCATATTTGTCAAGATAAGGTTAAGACATTTAGCCTTTTTGGTCAAGCAGAACAGTGTTTTGCAATGGAAGAAAATATTCCTTGCAAAACTTCAAAATCTTCTACAGAACTTCAAAGAAAGAAGTGTTGTTCAAACCTTTCTATCTATGAGAAAGTCTCAATTCAGACTGATATTTTAATTCAAACAAGTTCAAAGAATCTTGTTCTTAAAACTAATCCATTTCAAACAACTGAGAACTGGATTATCAACCGGCCAGTTTTATCTAACTGGTTTCATCCTCCCCCACCAAGGAGGCAGGATACCTCTATCAATATCCTACACCAGACCTTTTTAATTTAATACTACTATTCTTTTTTTTGGTGCTCATAAGCACAAATTTAATGACCAATTCTGGTCTTAATTAATCAAAATTAAAAATTAGAATAATGAAATCAATATTAATAAAATCAGCATTTATACTGATGATTCTAGGTTCTATAACTGCCTGTAAGTCCAATAAAGAAAATCACACTGGCAAAGAATATACCTCTACTTATATCTGTCCCATGAATTGTGAAGGCAGTGGAAGTAAAACAAAAGGAAATTGTCCAGTCTGCGATATGGACTACGTAAAAAACAATCAATAATTTTTATCCAACACCAAATTAAATAATATGAAAAATATAATTACAATATGCCTATTACTGGCAACAACATTCTCAGTATCAGCACAAAAGGATGTTAAACTTACTCTTAACCATCTCTTAGACACCGAAGACTTCGGATTTAATCAAACAAGTCAAAATGACATGGGGCAAGACTTTAAGCTAACAAGATTTGAATACTATATATCTGAGATTAGTATAACCCATGACGGAGGTACTATAACAGAAGCTTCAGATATTTATATACTAGTCAGAGCCAATAAAACAGACACCATAACTCTTGGAAACTTTGACATAACCAATATAGAAGCAATCAGTTTCTCAGTTGGGGTAGGTCCAAGTGTCAATAATGAGGACCCATCAACATGGGGAGCTTTACATGCTTTATCTCCAAAATCACCCTCTATGCATTGGGGTTGGGCTGCAGGATATAGATTTGCGGCAATAGAAGGAGAATCGGCAGCAGGATTGGAGTTTCAGATCCACGCATTGGGAAACAAGAACTTCTTTAAACAAAGTATTCCCACTTCAGCAGTAGATGTGTCTGGATCTTTGGTTATCACCTTAAAAGCAGATTATACTAAGTCATTGTCACAAATAGTGGTGAATGATGGCTTAATAGAACATGGAGGGAATAATGAAGCTGCTACTTGTCTTAGAAACTTCCAAACTAAAGTCTTTACTTCTTTAACTGGTGAAGGGAACACCCTCTCAGCTAAAAATCTCAAAATTATAGATGCCTTTACTATTAGTCCAGTTCCAAGTAACAGAAACGTTATTGTACAATTGAATGACCATCGATTTTTAAACGGCTCTATGATTGTCACCGACATTACCGGAAAAGAAATCCTTTCGCAAGAAATTGGATTAAGCAATCACATCAATATTGACACCAAGGGCTTGTATTTTATTTCCTTGTCTGGGAAAGGTATAAAAAGTAGCAAAAAACTAATTATTCAATAGTATAAAAGAAGGTTGTTCACTCGGAAATTCATACAAACTTGTCTTCTTTTTGGCTTACTTATAGGCTGCAGAGAAAGTGTGTCTCCAATTGTGGTTGTAAAAATAAATCCCTATTTACCGAGTGAATTTCCTCCTATTGATTACCCTGCGGACAATCATTTCACTTCTGAGAGATGGGAACTGGGCAAAAAACTATTTTACGATAGTGTTCTATCTGTAGATAGTAGTCTTAGTTGTGCATCTTGTCACAAATCAGAACTTTCTTTTAGTGATGATGTAGCTTTTAGCAAAGGAGTAAAGAACAGAGACGGTACCAGAAATGCTCCGAGTCTGGCAAATATTGCATACCATCCCTATTTTACTAGAGAGGGAGGAGTTCCCACTCTTGAGCAACAGGTTCTTGTACCGATACAAGAACACAATGAGTTTGATTTTAACATTGTGTTAGCCGCAGAAAGGATTGCACTAGACTCAACCTACATTGCTATGAGCAAGAGTGCTTACAATAGACTTCCTGACTACTATGTCATCACACGTGCCATAGCTAACTTCGAACGAGAATTAATTAGCAATACGAGTGCTTTTGACCAGTACCATTACGAAGAAAATTTAGAATCCTTGAATCAAGACGAAACCGCCGGGTTCGAACTCTTTTACAGTAAAAGAACCAATTGTTTTGAATGCCATGGTGGATCTAATTTTACCAATTACAGTTTTGAAAATAATGGATTGTATAAAGAATATCCTGACATAGGCAGAAAGAGACTGACAAATCTAGACAGCGATGAAAGTTTATTCAAAGTGTCCAGTTTGCGAAATGTTGGAATCACTAAACCATATATGCATGATGGATCAATGGCTACTCTAAAAGAGGTAATTGAACACTACAATAAAGGGGGAGAAAGTCATCCAAATAAAAGTGACTTTATTAAACCTTTAAACTTAACAAAAAATGAAAAAATGCAACTTGAAGCATTTCTCAATTCACTAACCGATTATGATTTTATATCTAATCCCAAATTTAAAAAGTAACATGAAATTTAAAATAACGATATTTTTAATCCTATCAACATTGGTCCTTATAGTAAGCTGTAAAGACGATGAAAAAGAGCCCCAAGGCATTGTGCATGATACAACTCCTTACACCTTGACCTACGGAAACTTCCCGACACCCGATATCGCAGACGATAATGAACTAACCATACAGGGAGTTCAACTTGGTCGTATGTTGTTCTATGAAACAATGCTATCTGGAGATGGGGAAATGGCATGTGCCAGCTGTCATTTACAAGAATTTGCATTCACGGACACAGCTCGATTCTCAACAGGAATAAGAGGAAATAAAGGAGGGCGACAAGCAATGACTATCTTCAATATGGCTTGGCATGAAAACGAGTTCTTTTGGGACGGAAGGGCTCATTTACTTCGCGATCAATCACTTCTACCTATCCAAGACGAACTAGAAATGGATGAAACATTGGAAAATGTTGTGGCAAAATTATCTGAGAGTCAATTGTATAAAGACCAATTCATCCGAGTATTTGGAACGGATAAGGTTACAAGTGAAAAGATTTCTCTGGCTTTAGAACAGTTTATGAACTCAATTACATCTACAAATTCTAAATACGACGAGTTTTTAGAGGACTCTACTGTATTCACAGAGAGTGAAAAGAGAGGATTTGAATTGTTTACAACAGACTACAATCCATTCTTCCCAGATGAAAGTGGTGCAGACTGCCAGCACTGCCATAGCAGTTTAAATTTTGAGAATGACAAGTACATGAACAATGGTTTGGATGCAACCTTTGCAGATGAAGGTAGAGAGAAAGCGACTGAAAATGCACAGGACAAAGGTAAGTTCAAAGTAACTAGCCTAAGAAATATTGCACTTACAGCTCCGTATATGCATGATGGTAGATTTACCTCATTAGAAGAAGTAGTGGAGCATTATAATTCTCAAATTAAAGCCTCTCTAACACTAGATCCTGCCCTAGAGCAAACCAGAGAAAAGGGTTTATTCTTAACGGAACAAGACAAATCTGATTTGGTAGCATTTTTAAGGACGCTTACAGATAAAAACTTGATGAATAATAATAATTATTCAAATCCGTTTTAACTTTGCACATCAGTGAAGCAATTTTTTGCATACATAACAGTTTTAATGTTCCTACTTCCAACAGTAGGTGTTCACATTGATTTGTCATACTGCTGTGAAACACAGACGGAACAAGCCAACCATGTAATTGCCTTAGACGTTAGCCACTGTTGCATGCCTACACAGCATAACAATTGTTTAAGCAATGATGAGATTTGTATTGCTCCAACAGAACAAACGTTTACGTCTCAATCCGAATTTTCTATTACACCTGTAGCTATAATCACGCTTCCATACATTCAAGAATGTGAATGTGATTATCATTTGTTGGCGTGTAGCTCTGAAATAGATAAAGGATTCCCTTTGTTAAAAGAAACTTCTCCAAGTTTTCTTCAAGTGTTTTTGTGTTAGACTAAGATTTTTAAGCCTTGAAGGCCGAAAAAATCTTTTTACATAACAATATAAAAACACAAATTAACAATGAAAAATACACTATGGATAGTATTCGTGCTGATAAGTAATTTAGTTATTGCACAGCATGAACACCATGAGATAAAAGGGAAAGTCACCACCCTAAACGGAGACAATTTAGAGCCAATCGCCGGTGCATTTGTGCATTGGAAAGATAACCCTAGTGGGGTCTTCACAAATGATCAGGGAGAGTTCACACTTGAACATCATCATGAGGCACCTTTCTTAGTAGCGTCATTTGCTACTTACAAGTCAGATACCATTGAAGTAACTGATATGGAGTCTGTTTATAATATTACGCTCAAAGACGAAAATGAACTTTCAGGGGCACTGGTATTAGCTAAACGCTTCACCTATGGTCTGAGTAAGCTAGACCCAAGAACCACTACCATTTTAGGTGAACGTGAGTTTCAAAAAGCAGCATGCTGCAATCTATCCGAAAGCTTCGAAAATGCTCCCGCAATAGATGTCAGTTTTAGTGATGCGGTGACGGGTACAAAACAGATTAAAATGCTAGGATTAGACGGATTCTATACCCTAATAGGTAGAGAGTATATGCCATCTGTTCGAACATTAAATAGCTACTACGGTCTAAGTCATATACCTGCAGCTTGGGTAGATGCAATTCAAATTACCAAAGGAGCAGGAAGCGTAGTGAATGGCTATGAGAGTATAGCTGGCCAAATAAACATTGAGCTTAAAAAGCCTTTTGGGAAGGAGAAACTATTATTAGATCAGTTTGTCAATAGCAGTGGCCGAAGCGAAACTGACTTTATGTATGTAAAGGACATCAATAAGCATGTTGCGACTTCACTATTAGCTCGTTACGGATATAGAGGGTCTAAATTTGATAAGAATTCAGATGGATTCATGGACGTGCCATTATCCAAGGATTTCAAGGTGATGAATAGATGGCAATTTTATGCTGACAATGGACTAGAGGGAACTGCAAACGTTAGTTTTCACAAGAACAATCAGGATGCTGGACAATTAGCTTACGCTAATGGAGACAATAACGCTTATGGTGTAAAGATTAATTCTCAAGTAATTGATGCCTTTGCTAAATTAGGAAAGGCTGTTAAAGGGAAGGAGCATACTAGCTTTGGATCTCAATACAACTACAATCATTCTACTTTAACCGGCACCTATGGTTCATCTACTAATAGCAAAACCTACGACGCTAGTACAGATCAAGTTTATGTTAATCTCTTGTATGAGAGTTATATTGGCAATACCAATCACCAGTATCAGACTGGAGTATCCTTTTTGTTGGATGACACTCGTGAAACGTATGACGGATTTAAATTTGAAAGAACTGAAGCTGTACCTGGTGCATTTTTTGAATACACCTATAAACCGAAGGAAACCTTTAGTCTAGTTGGAGGTATCCGCACCGATTACAACTCTATATATGGATTGTCTATCACACCACGTTTTCACGGAAAGTACAGATTTAACAAAGACAAAACTGCCATTCGAATGTCTGCAGGTATGGGACGTAGGACAAGTAATCCATTGGCTCAAAATCAATTTATTTTTGCTAGTGGACGTAGTTTAAATTTCATATTTACAGATTCTAGTTTAGCGTATGGTTTAGAACAAGAAGTTGCCATCAATTCTGGATTTAGCTTTGAACATGAATTTAAGCTTGGATATATGCCCGCTACCATAGGTTTAGACTATTTCAATACCACATTCATACAAGAAGTTGTGGTGGACAGAGAGGTTGCGGGAATAGTTAGTTTCTATAACAAGAAAAATGCTACAAAAGCAAACAGCATTCAAGCTCAACTCGACTTGGATCCTGCTCGTAGAACTGAGGTTCGAATCGCCTATAGAATGTTTGACGTACAAAGCAAATACAATAGTATAGGGAATGCGGCAAAACCTTTTATTTCAAAGCATAGGGCATTTATAAATATAACCCAAAGGACTAGAAGTGATTGGCAGTTTAACACAACTGCAACTTGGTACGGATCTCAACGAATTGCAGGCTCCTTAGATGCTGTCTCACCCAATTTCTACAAGTGGAATGCTCAAGTAAGTAAAACCTTAAAAAAGAAATTTGAAGTATATGTAGGGGCTGAAAATATTCTCAACTACAAACAAGAGAACCCAATACAGGAAGCAGCTAACCCATTCGATCAAAACTTTGATGCTGGTCTGGTTTGGGGCCCAATATTCGGACGAATGTTTTATGGAGGTTTCAGACTAAGACTAAAATAAAATGAAGGAAATTAAAATTAACATCTCAGGAATTTCTTGTATGAGTTGTGTAAGTAAGATTGAGAAGTCTCTCTATTCTAACTCTGCAATTCAACAGGTAAACATAAATAAAGACAACGGACTCGCCATACTTTCTGGCGAGTCTCTTCCTCATATTGATATTATAACTGGACTGATAGAGACAGCTGGAGATTACTCTGTAAACGATGCAACCTCTGACCTAAATGAAGAGTCTAGTAAGAGAAGCAAAAGTTACAAGCCTTTAGCTATTATAGTTCTATACTTATTAGGTACAACCTTGTTAATAGAATTTAGCTCTGGTATGTTTCTATTAGAGACTTGGATGCCCAACTTTATGGCAGGATTTTTCATTGTCTTTTCGTTCTTTAAAATGCTAGACATCTCTGCTTTTGCAACAGCGTATCAATCCTATGATATCCTTGCGGCTAAGGCAAAATGGTATGGTTATGTATTTCCATTTATAGAATTGGGATTGGGAATTGCATACATCTTATATTCTGACAATGGCTTAACACATTTAATTACCGCTATAGTTATGTTTGTAAGTCTAGTAGGTGTAGTTCGTTCAGTATTGAACAAGTCTGAGATACAATGTGCTTGTCTTGGAACAGTATTTAACTTACCAATGAGCTATGTGACCATAATAGAAGATGGTTTAATGTTATTGATGGCACTTACTATGTACTTTAGAATAATATAGAAATGAAAAATTTAATACTTATAACAGTTGTACTTTTCACCTTGACTTTTGTTGGTTGTAAACCCGATGACACAATCATTGTAGAACCACAAGACGAAGTTTCTGAAATGACGATGACCATTAACCATAGAATGGGTAACAACAACTTGGACTTCTCTTCTGAATTTACATTACCTAGTAACGAAGTGGTTACATTTAGACGACTTGCCTACATACTAAGTGACTTTTATTTGGTTAAAAACGATGATACAAAAATTCAATTGAGTGAGCAATATGCACTTGTTGATGCCAAAAAAGGGGAGTCATTTACGCTTACAGATATCCCAATGGGAGATTATAAAGCAATTGGTTTGTCAATAGGTTTAGATTCTATGATTAATCATGGAAACCCAAATAGTTACTCAACAGATCATGCCTTATCTCCAATAAACAACTCATTGCATTGGAGTTGGGAGAACGGATACATTTTTACAGCACTAGAAGGAAAGACTAAAGCAGATAATGAAAGTTTTATTTTCCACCTAGCGGGATTCAAAAATAAAACTGAATTTGAGTTACCCATTAGTTTTAGCAAGCAATACAATGCACTTCAAGCAACTTTTGAATACGACGTAAATGAGGTCTTCAAAAATCCTGAAGTGTATAGCATAGCAACTGATGGAGCTAGCACACACAGTACAACTGACCCTGTTACTATAAAACTATTTGCAAATATGAAGGATGTATTTTCAGTGACTAGTATCAACGAATAATATGAAGAAGGCTTTCATAATTATAACATTAATTGTCAGCGTATATGCTTGTAAGGACGTCGTAAATGAAGTCCCTGACGTACCCTTTGGTACTACAGCATATACATTCACAACTCACAACAATGTTGTTCTACCTCCCCTTCGAATTCCAAAGGATAATGCTTTGACCAAGGAAGGCGTTCAATTAGGAAGAATGCTCTTTTATGATCCGATCCTAAGTGCCGATAGCACACAAAGCTGCAGTTCCTGTCACAATCAATCGGATGGCTTCACAGATAACGGTCTAGCCTTTAGTGAAGGGATTCGTGGAGATATAGGTAAACGGAATGCAATGCCAATCTTTAACTTAATGTGGCATTTGGATGGTTTCTTTTGGGACAACCGTGCTGATATTCTCAGACATCAAGCTTTGATGCCAATTCAAGATCCAAGCGAAATGGATGAGACTCTCGGGAATCTGGTTGTAAAACTAAATAACTCTCCTTTATATAAGGAACACTTCGAAAAAGCTTTCGATGCTACATCCATTGATGAAGAGCTAATTGGAAAAGCATTGGAGCAATTTATGAATAGTATTGTTTCAGGAAATTCTAAGTTTGACCGAGTACAACTTGGGTTAGAGACATTTACTAGCCAAGAAAAGGTAGGTCAGATAATATTTAATGCTGAAGCAATACGATTTAAGGATGAGATTAACCCTAATGATCCCAAAAACTTTGGGGGCGACTGTTTCCATTGTCATGGAGGAAGTTTATTCATGCGTAGGGAATCATTGACCAATTGTTTGCCAAGCAATGATGATTTAGGCAAGGGTGGTTTCAACGGAAACACCGATGATAATTTCAAATTTAAGACTCCATCTCTTCGAAACATCGAAAAAACAGCTCCTTATATGCATGATGGGCGTTTTAATACGTTAGAAGAAGTAGTACAGTTTTATCTTAGTGATTTAAATGAAGATTGTCCTGTAGATGTAGCAAATGCACCCAATATGCACGCTTTAAAAGATTCTGTATATCTTAGCGAAGACCATAAAGCTGCTTTGGTATCATTTTTGAAGACTTTAACTGACGATACATACTTAACAAACGAAGAATATTCAAATCCATTTTAACAAATTAATAAAACACAAAACATGAAAAACATATTTATAGCACTATTAATGGTATGCACAGTAGGTGTATTTGCCAAGTCCATTACCAAAACAATCCAAGTAAAAGGGAACTGCGGTATGTGTAAAGAAAAAATCGAAACAGCTCTTGATATCCCAGGTATAACATTCGCAGAATGGAACAAGGAAACTAAGATGCTTACTGTACGATATAACGACAAGAAAATATCTGAAGACGATATTCACAAAACCATCAGTAATTTAGGGTATGCAACAGATAAAATGGCGGCAAACAATGTCAATCAATCTAAGCTTGACAAATGCTGTCAACCAAAAATTGCCGAAAAGAAGTGTGGTACAAAGGCTGGGTGCTGTTCTAAGAAAAAGTCTTAAAAATCGGACTCAACAAGACATAATAAAGGTCGGTAGCTTAGTGCTACTGACCTTTTTCTTTTTAGATACATTTGTAAGAGTGAGATATCTAAAATCATTCATACTTCTATTCTGTGTACTACTTGTATCTTCCTTTAGTAGCAAGAAAAAAAATCCCCAAAAGTCATCACAGCTTCTTTGTTAAATATTCTTTATGAAGGAATCACAAACCCAATATATGTATCAGTAGAGGGTTACTCAAAGGACGATATAAACGTCAGTGCTATAAACGGTTGCACCTTAGAAGACATTTCCACACATAAAAAACTGTACTTACTAAAAACAAACGGAGCTAAGAAAGAAACAAGAGTTTACGTGTCACTTAAAACAAGGACAGGTAGACATAGCAGTTTAGGATACCAAACATATAGAATACGTCCATTACCCATTTTAGATGCTCAGTTAGGCGGAATAAAAAATGATGGTAAACCTAAATCTATACATTCAGTTAGAGCTCAAACATCAATTTATTCAAGCCCTCAACCCAGCTTTCCCTACCAACTCAAATCGCTCGTAAATAGCTATACATGTACTATATACTCTTCTGGTAAGGACACCAGTTTTACCGTAAACTCAAATAAGATAAGTGAAGAACTTAAATGGGCCATTCAGCCTATGCAATCTGGAGATTTTCTTGCATTCACAGATATAAATTATACGATCATTAACTCG
This sequence comes from Bacteroidota bacterium, assembly GCA_002746305.1. Lineage (GTDB taxonomy): Bacteria > Bacteroidota > Bacteroidia > NS11-12g > UBA9320 > UBA9320. Next base: position 69,779 of record NVWV01000009.1, read on the forward strand.
GTTGACTCTACAGTAAATATTGCCCCACCCATTTTTATTCCAATTAAATGAGACTATCTGTACTCCCATTCTAACTGACCTCTTTTTGTTTTATTAATTTTGTTTATGCTTTGTAAGATACCAAACCCACCCTATTACGCCGTTATATTTACTACACTACAATCTGACAACACAGAAGGTTATTTAGAAATGGCAAAACAAATGGAAGATCTTGTGAGTCTACAAAAAGGATTTCTAGGCTTTGACTCAGCAAGAGATAAAGTAGGCATTACAGTTTCTTACTGGAAAGATTTAGAAAGTATAAACCTATGGCGAAATAATATGGAACATCAAGCGGCAAAACAAACGGGTAAAGAGCAATGGTACAAAGACTATACTTTGAGAATAGCTAAAGTAGAAAGACAATATTAAAAATGAACAAAACAAGTATATGGGCTCTAACACTATTAATTCTTGGAGCCTCAGGATGTAAATCTCTGCGGACACCTGCAACAGGAAACCTTCAACCAGGCAAATTAATTTCAATAACTGCCATAGACCTAAGTGAGGATAAAAGCACTTTATCTACTAAAAACGACGAGATTATGATTTCTATAATCTTTGGTTCTGAAATAGAAGGAACCTGGTATGCAAACGGTTATTACTTACCCACTCAGATTTTTGATAGTACAAATAGAATCTATCTTCCAGACACGGATGAACTCACCGCAGATGACGGTTGTAATAATTGCGAAGTATGGATTTGTCTAACTGAAATTGACGAAGATGGTAGTGAAGATAGCACACACAACACTTTAGTTTCGTTAGCAAATTCTATTGGTCAATATGCCTTAGAATCAAAGCCTATTGTAGATGATGCAATCAAGGACAATGATTTTTTGGGATTTGCTCGCATACCCTATTTTGTCAAAAAACTACCTACAGAATATACAATCACAGGCCATGACCTATTGGACTCCTATACCTATAAAGTGATTATTGAGCCACTCTCAAGAGAGAGCATAACTCCTCAATTAAAATAAAATAGCCTAAATTCGAGTTCATACAATAAACCTAACAAAATGAAAAATTTAATCACCGCATTTATTTTATTGGTATCAGTTGCTTGTTATGCTCAAGAGACAAGCCAAGATTTAAATCCACGAGTAGTCTTTGGCGAACTAAAACATGACGGTCCATATGATCGAAGTGAGATTTTACTTCAAGAGAGATTATCAGTTTCCTCAGGCAATGGGAATCAGTACAAGGTTGTTGCTTTCAAAATGATCTTAGCTCCAAAAAAAGGAGGAGCATATCTTTGGTCTGGGAAAGGGGAAAAACTAACGCCTAAAATGCAAACAGGTCTTAATAAGATAGAACCTGGAGATAAGATAATAATAGAGTCTGTACTTGCGAGTGTCAACGGAGATTCTCTTAACTTAGTAGAACTGGAACCAATAATATTAGAGATAAAGACCTACGAAAAGGATGATCCATATATTAACGTTTCAGATTATAAAACTGAGATCAATAACATACCTACTTCATCAAAATCTCCAGCTATAAACTACTTGGAACCGAGATATGGAGACATTAATCCGGCAGATCTCTCCACTGAGTATACACTGGAAGACATACTAGCTCAAACTGAGTTAAACGCCGAAACACTGGATATAGAAGTAACATATACTGTTACATCTTTCAAAATGATTTTAGCATTTAAAAATGATGATCCACCAGTAATGATTTCTTCTGGTAGCAATAAAATTACCACTAGTATGAAAGAGAGACTTGCTAAAGTAAAATCAGGTGACAGAATATTGATAGAAGGAATACGAGCTGTAGCAATATATAAGGGTGAAGAATTCAAAGTAAATCTTAGCCCTATGATTTTGAATATCCCTTAGTTCCTAATAAGCACCACCTTACCACTCACCCATTTCTTACCTATTGGATATCGTATGAGGTAAATACCACTTGCATATCCACTAAGATCTGCCTGTACTTTTGTCTCAGGTTGGATATTTTTAATAACCTGAAGTACTTTACCGCTTAAATCCGTTACATACAATTCTGGGATAAGGACGCTTGCACGTATATTCACTATACCTCTCGTAGGATTGGGATAGTAACTCCAAGAAACTTGTGGCTCCAGAGTATTATTACTGGAAGATGTATCGGTAATTATAGTATCAACTGAAGTGTAAACAACAGTGTCCGTTGGATAGTTTAAATCTAACTCAGGAAGATTTTGATCGCAATCTGGCATGTAAGAATAACTCTTGATCACTCGAACTAGAAGTTCATTTAATGTCTCTACTTCATAACTATCCGTACTTGGTTTTAAATGACTCCCTCCTACTCCACTATGGTCAGTCAAGAATGCATAGGTTCCATTAGTAGCAAGGGCAATGCTTCTCATCAAATACTCTGTTCCTTTATTAATTCCGCTTGCCACAAGAGGCACTATTCTAATTCCTTTTTCAGCAGCTTGTTTGCTAATTCTATTTAGTTTTTCTTGAATTTCTGGTGTATTATGAGGTGGAGCATCCAATATTAAAAATACAATTCTCGTTCGTGCATAATCACTCCAGCTCAAGTTATTAATTGCTGTATCCAACGCTACTTCTACAGCTTCTTCAAAGTCTCCTCCTCCTCCAGCGTATTGATCTGAAATGAAGGAAACGGATTCTGATAATACGCGTGTAAAATCTTGTGTTCTTGTTAAATAAGCATCACTATGATCTCTATAAAAAACATTGGCAAATCTGAAATTCAAGCTAGAGCTGATTTCTTTTGATTTAAACATTACATCATTCAGTTCTGCTTTCAAAAAATTGAGCTCATCACTCATGCTACCAGTAGCGTCTACCACAAATGCAATATCTACCCTTTGACTTTGATTACATTCAGTGGTCAACTTCAGTGTATTTAAACCTTTATCCAACGGCAAGGCCTTTTTGATGATGTGTTTTTTGCCATTGAATAGTACCTCTATACTCATTTTAGTAGACTGCACCTTTTGGCTAAATAACAAACTCTTCCATAGCTCGGCTTTTCCTGTATTATCAGTTCTTGCAGAATAGAATCTTACTCCGCTTTTATCCAATAAATGCACACTAACATCAGCCAATGGCAATCCCCTCTGGTCTATTAATTGAACCATGTATCGCTGCTCTGGACTAAAATTCCATTGAGACTTGTATTTTGATAATTCCTCATTTTTCAAATCCGTCCATAGATTCCACTTGCTAAAATCGTTGATTTCTCCAGCGGTTAATCTTCCTGCAACTCCTTGTTCATTCCCTCCGGGATAATCTCCTGCTACAATTCCTATTGACCTCTTACTTCCTGATGCAAAATCACTTATATCAGCCTCACCTCGCCCCACTATCTCTTCAACAACTTCCGCATCGTCATAATCAGAATCTCTAAACGAGTTAAAATCTCTAAGAAAATCATCCTCTTTTTCAAAAGTGCCATAAATAGCGGGAGATATATCTTTTGAAGATGGCTTTCCGGCTTTTCCATCCTTCACCTTATATCTACTTTCTTTATCTCCTTTTAACCCAAAATTCACTTTCTCATCATTGGTCACCCGGATTTCTTGAACAATTTTTTTATACCCTGCATAAATTATCTCTGCTTTGTACAGACCCGTGTCTAACTTTACGTTAAAATTCCCATCCTTATCTGCCAATACGGAGGCAACTAGCTTAGTGCCTTTGTAAATATCTACGTTTGCGTAACCCAGACTATTTGTACTACTAAAATCTGAAATGCTCCCACTGATGGATTGTGCGTTAACGGTTAATGTGACAATGAATAATGCTAAAAAGCTAAAAAGAATTTGAAGTTTACTGTTTTTCATAAGATACAATATGGTATAAAGATACTAATTAATACCACTGCTAGGGGAAAGGTAAACGGGACGGAGTTCTGTTTTTAATCTCCAATAGAAAATAGCCTTTCAAGATCTCACCTACTTAGTCATTTTTTATAAAAACTCACCCCACATAAAAAGCCCCCTGCCAATGGCAGAGGGCTTTGAGTGTTATTTAATACTAATAATTATCGTTTTATTACTTTCACTAGCTTAGTGCCAGCTTTGGTAGTTATGTTTATAAAATACATCCCAGAATTTAAACTGCTCAAATCTATGTTTTGGATACGTTGAGTACCTGCCAAACTAGCTTCTAGTAGTAGTTTTCCTTCTATGTCTGTTACTGTGATGCTAACATCACTTTCTGCTTCTGCTCCTAGGTCTATGTACACATTAGCTGTAAATGGATTTGGATATACTGCTATATCTAGCACTTCTATCTCCTGTCCAAATAGAACTTTGCGTACTTCAGTATACTCATTTTCTCCATTGTAGTCAAACTGGTTTAGGCGGTAGTATGCCCCCTTAGTTCCTTTGGCTACCTCATGGTCTGTGTAGTTATAGTGTAGTACTTCGTTGCTATTGCCGTTTCCTGCAACTTGGTCTATAGCTGTAAAGGTGTGTCCATCATAACTGCGTTCTATCACAAAGTGACTGTTGTTTATTTCAGTAGCTGTAGCCCAGTTAAGTTGTGCTGATGTACTGGACAATGCTCTAGCTGTGAAGTTGATGAGCTCTACGGGTATTGGTGTAGAACTAGCTCCACCGCCTCCGCCGCTTCCTCCGCCACCGCCAGAGAATGAACTTACCTTAAATTCTGCTTGGTGATCTGATATACCAAATGCTGTATAAACCCACGTGTTAATACTTGCAGTACTCCCATTAGCTAAAATTTGCCCTGTAACTCCAGACGCATGTGGATCTAAAAATGTACCCGCTGTCGTTAGTTTATACATATCCAAATCTAAAACAGTATCAATATGCGATGTATCTGCTCCATTGTTATGATTGGCTAAGGTATCTTTCAAAGCAAGATATTCTAAATTGGTAAAATAATATCTAATGCCTACATCTCCGGCACTTGGTTGCACAGAAGGTGTTACATTCCATCTACGGTCTAGTATTGATCCTCCCGACACATTATGTATTATTCCGCTGCTGTCACTCCAACTTATAGTTTTTGTTGCTCCTAGTTTTAAACTTACTCCATTGTCTGGCACTACGGCTCCTGTCCCATTAGTATCTAGTGATAGGATAAGCATATTGGTTCCACAATCACAATAGTGTGTCCAATCGCCATCTTTAATACTTCCAGTTGACGTGTATGTTGTACTTATAGTAGTAGGCAACACTAACGAAATAAGAAAATTATTTTCGTAAGCTCCCATATCTACATCTGTATTTTGAATACGTATAGAATCGACAATATCCGTCATTACTCCAGATGGGATATTCCCATTATTCCCGCTATTAATCCCTTTACTACAAGGTGCTAAATACAATCCATCATCTGCGGTCATCCAAGTATTATCTGCTCCGTCTGCATCTGCATTATCTATAAACTGAGCAGGGCTGATTACACAACCTGTACCTCCACTATAACTCTGCAATAGTGAATAAGTAACGTTTGCCGTACCTCCACTCACAAGCTCTATATCTGCTCCTGATGTGGCTGTTGATCCTCCTTTGGTATTACCAGATATGATACTGTTGACTACTGTTACTGCTGAACCATCTACTGATATAGCTCCTCCTTGATTTGCTTCGTTGGCACTAAAGGTAACTGCATTTAATGTAGCTTCTGAACTACCTGCTAGCGAGAGACCGCCACCTAAACTACTTCCTCCAGTAACACTGTTGTCTGCAACTACTGCTGTAGTAAGTGATAATATTGTAGAATTACCTAAGTGAATGGCTCCTCCTTCTTCTACCGCCATATTATTATCATACACCATACGTGATGCAGAAATATCTGCGTGGCCTGTTTGCATGCCGCCACCATTTTTCGCTGCTTGGTTATCGGCTACTATCATATCCGAGAATACTACCGTACCTCCTAGTATGTTAAGTCCTCCTCCATATTCTCTGTCTACGGTTTCTCCGCTTATGGTTACACTTCCACTTTGAATCGCTTTTCCGTTTACAATTTGGAATCCACTCATGGTTACTTTTCCATTTGCTTTAGTCCAGTTATCTGAACTATCTATAAGCACTACGTGATTGGCAAATACACTACTTCCCAAGTCACCATCTAGTACAGCTGGATTAGCCAACAAATCAATAATTCCTCCACCTGTAGCATAACTACCTATTAACTCTAGCCCTGGACGGATATGGAACGTTTTATCTTCGGCATTTGCACCAGAAATAATACTTCCACTCATATCTGCATTCATATCATACGGCTCAGTACTAGGTGTGTACGTACCTTGTGCTACATGTACTTTTTCTACTTCAGCGTACGTCCAAGCAAAATCTAAGGCTTCACCTACTGTTTTAAATGGATTTGCCCAACTAGCTCCGTGACCACTCATTGGCACACTTGCATCTACATAAATGTCTGCCGGCGGGTCTGAAAGTGTAGAATCACTTATAGAAACTACCGTAAAGTAGGTGGTAGAACCTAACTCAAATACATCTGTAGTAATACCTGAGATGGTAAGGGCTCCGTTATTTACTGTAAACGTAGCTTCTTTTAATTCTCCATCACTCAAATCACTATCGGTATCTACCAATAGTCGCATATCGTCCATGTTGGCATAGAAATTTTTACCGCCTAGGAGTAGATCAATGGCAAATTCTTGATTGAAACTAGTATTGGTAGTTTTCCATTCTCTACCTATTCTAGTAACTACACTAGATGGATACTCCGTAGAAACTACTCTATTTAGTGAATCTCCATTGTGTCCCATCATAAAATAGGCTTGCCCACCAAATCCTGCTGTATTAGCTGCATTGGTAGTGGCTAGCGTACCTACATAAAGTCTAGTTGAATCATTTTTTTGATGCGACTGCTTTTGATTGAAATCACTAAATACATCACTGGCTATACCCATTATATCTTGGTTATAGTTGGCCACATCATATATTACAGTACCGCACGTACTATAATAGTCGCTTGGTAATACTACACCATACTTGATAGCAAGGTATGATGTCATTTGGTTTAATTCATTGGTACTTAAACTGGTATCATAAGCGATAACCTCTGCGATGCTTCCATTCAAAAACTGATTAGGCGTACCATTCAATCTACCGCTTAAAGCAAATTTATTGAAGGTCAAGGTATCATCTCCTGTATTGATACTATCATACGTCATAGTGGTATTGACATACATATTGGTAATGGTATCTGTGATAACTACCGAATAAATAGACGGTGTAAGTGTACCGTTGCTCTGCGATACAGGTGTGGCTCCATTTCTAATGCTACCTACTGTACTGGCAGATGTACGGGTAATCAAGGCAGATGTAGCTATTTCGCTATCATCATTTAAGGCATCTTTGGATGCGGTAAATAACGATGGATTATCTCCTTCCGTACTTTCTAAATTGGCTACTACCAATACCGAAAAACTAGTCGTGCTATCTTTTATAGATGACCCAAATGCACCTGATAAACCACCATTGTCATTAAAATTGACCGTAGGATTATAGTTATGTGCATTCATCTCTAATACAGGACTAGTACCCAACACGGTAGTGGCATTATTGCCTGCACTCGAAAAATCTGTCCAAGACTGTACATCTACTCCGCTTAGTTGCACGCCTTCATCTGCTCGTAGCCACAGCTGTACATTGGGTGTGAAACCTGCCGGTGCTGACTGCGTACAGATAGCTTCTAACTCCGCCTTGTCTGTACATCCACAGCCATTGCCTGATATAGATACAAGATTATTTATAGTAGCTATATAATTACACATGTTGGCATACTCACAGTCAGATAGCATATCATTATTTCTAATATACACTCGCTCATTTATAGTAGCTATGTTTTCTATTCCTTTTAGGCTAATAAGCGAATCATTATTGTCAATATGAATACGATAAACGTGGGTAAGCCCACTTAAAGCTTCTATATTTTGTAGGCGAGGATTGCTTTGTATTTCTAAGTAATGATTGGTAGTACCTACGCAGCCTTTTAGTCCATCTAGATTTTGCAAATTAGTATTACTGGTAAACTTAATCCTCCCACCTGCATCTATTTTATGAAATGAATCTACATTTTGCACCAACGGATTACTCTCAAAATAAAAATGAGAAATACCTCCTACTATTTGCCCCAAGTGATCTACATTTTCTAATTTTAAATTTCCCGATATTGAAAATTGTTGATTGCCTGTAGTGCTCACTATGTTACGTAAGCCATAAAAATTACGGATAGAATCATTGTTGTTGAGTACTAAGCCTCTAATACCTGTAATACCATCCAAACTATCCATATTCATCAGGTTATTGTTATCTGATATATTGAGGTTTTGTATAACTCCTGATATCTTGCCCAGTTCATCCAGATTGGAGATGCCGTAGTTATTAGCTATCGTAAGGTGGGTTCCTACCGAGGCTATATTGTGTATGCCCTCCATATCAGTAAGTGAATCATTTTGATATATATACAACTGCCCTGTAATACTGGTAATACCATCCAGACTATCCATAGTGCGTAAGCGATGGTTGTTTTGAATATTAAGATTATTTATGCCTGTATGAATATTACGTAACCCATCCAAATTTTCGATGTAACTGTTGTTATTAATATCTAAATTACCATTGATGGTGGTAATGTTATGCAGACCTTGTAAATCTTCTAAGGAGTCATTGTTGTAGAGGTATAGTTGTCCATTGAGAGACGTAATACCATCTAGCGAGTCTATATTTTCTAAGCTTTTATTATTGTAAATATAAATATACCCATTGAGGTGACCGCTAAGTTTACCCAGTGCATTTAGGTTACGCAGAGAATCATTTTCTCGTATGTGTATATATCCGTTTATACTGTCCAGTACCGCAAAATTGTCTAATGAATTTAATTTATAGTTCCTATATATATTAAAGTAGCCATTTATCATTCGCAGGTTTTCAAAACCAGCCAAGCTAATAAGACTCCGATTTCCATAAATATACAAACTTCCCCAAAGCGTGTCTAAGCCGGATAATGCTGTTACATCGTTTAACGAATCATTGTTATATATCTGTAGATTAGTGATCCTATCACCTATTCCCGCAAGGGCATCTAGGTTATCCAGTATTTTATTATCTCGTATATTCAGTACCCCGTTCATAGAGGCTATATTATCCATACCGTCTAGATCATACAGTTTATCGTTGTTACGAATACTAATAGTCCCATTTACACGTATTACATTTTCCAGTGAATCTACGTCCGTTAGCTCATAGTTGTTTTGTATAGTCAAAGACCCATTGATGGTATCGGTTAGGTTACGCAGCGGATTAAGGTTAGGTATAAGATTGCAATTTCCAATATACAGCTGGCCTCTACACGCCGTAAGCCCTTGCAATCCTCGCAAATCCACCAGCTTGGGAAGATTAGTGAGAGTCACGTATTGCACTGTAGAGATACCTTTTAGAGCTTCTATACTAGTCAACTCTGCATTAGTCTCCATATAAATATACCCTGATATCTCGTCTATACCTGCTAGGCCATCTAGGTTCTCCAATTTCCCCATGCTTTGAATGGATATGGAGCTAACAGTAACAGAAGACGAGGAGGTGTGAAGACCACTTAATCCATCTAAGTCTTCTACCAATGGACTGTTATAAAAAGTTATTTGACCATTCATACTGGTAAGGTTAGACAGTCCGTCTATATTTTCCAGTTTATTGTTTATATAAAAATAAATATTCCCGTTGCAACCAGTGACACTATTTAGCCCATCTACGTTTTCTAACTTCTTATTACGATTAAACTCAATCTTTCCACCTACGGAGTCTATGCCTGCGAGTCCATCTACATGGATAAGCTCTGGATTATTTATAATATAGAGCTGTCCAATGGTTCCTGACAAACCACTTAATCCATCTAAGTTAGCCAATATAGCATTATTATTTATGGTAATACTACCATCAAGATTTACCAAACTGGTCATATTCATAGTAGCCATTTTATCATTGTTAAAAATATCCATATAACCGTTTATGCCAGTAATGCTATTGAAATCATCCAAATCAGTAAGTTCTTTATTTTGCCATATTCTAAAATATCCATCTATGGAATCTAGACTACTTAGGTCTATACTAGTAAGTGCATTGTTGTCTTGAATATTAAGGTAACCTCCAAGCGTACCGTCCAAATTAGACAACCCATCTAAATCTTCTAATACATTATTGTAATCTATTAGCAAATACCCTCCAATAGAATCCAACGCAGACAGTCCATCTACATTAAGTAATGCATCATTATCATAAAATCGAAGATAACCATTTATATAAGCAAGAGCAGACAGCCCATTTACATTGAGCAATGACGAGTTTCTATAAAAATACAGTTGATTTCCAATGGAGTCCAGTTGGCTTAATGCATCTACATGGGTTATAGATGTGCTTTGTATTTGAAGTCGCCCATAAATTTTCTTTATCTTGTGTAGCGAATCGAGATTAAGAATTGCTGACCCACTGATGGTAAGATTACCTGTAATGGTATCTACCTGCCCCAGTGCATCTACCTGTGTTTGGGTGGTTAGTGTGCCTCCTGCATGAGTAGTAGCTAAAACATTCTGGCTAAATAGTAATAAGAAGACAAATAGGGCTGATAGTCCTGTTTTCTTCATTGAGAAAGGACATTTGTAGTGTGATTTCATTGATGATATAAGTTATAATAGCGTACAATATGCATTCGACAAATACAGAGGGGCAAAAAAATGTGAAGTAATGACCAGTTTTTGTGAAGTACTGACATTTGGGGTCAAACTCCTGTTGTTTTAACCCTGAATTCGATTAATAATTCAAGACATAGTTTATTAAAAACCTATAGATATAAGACGATTTTTTTGCAGCACTAATGGATTAATTGAACTTAGGTTTTAAGCTAAATATGTCACAGGTTCACAAAAGATAAAAGTACACTTATAGTTCCTTGCATCTTTCCAAGACGCTTTTTTTATAAAGCTTGGAAATAGGAATACTCTCCTCTTCATCAGATATCCACAACTGATCTCCTTCTATGCGTTTCACAAAATCTGTATTGACAATGAATCTACGATGTACTTGGATGAAATGGCTATTCAGTTTTATGGATATATCACTCAATTTGGAGCGAGTAATGTGATTGGAATTGGGCAATACTATTTTTACATAGTTAGCATCAGAATATACCATCTTAATGTCCGATTGCTTAAGATTTCTCATTGTCTTTTTGGACCCTATGGTTAGGAAATCACTCTTTACTCTAGAAATAGAATCTATGACAATTTTTAAATTTGTAAGCACAGAAACCTCATTGTATGGTTTAAGAATAAATCCATCCGGTTTGGTTTCCATTACCGTTTTCATTGTTTGATGATCAGAATAGGCCGTCAGATACACAATTTTCAAATCCATTTCAGCCCTAATTTGTCCAGCTAAATGTGTACCAGATTGTCCAGAGCCCAGATTCACATCTAATAATACGATGTCTACTTGAAGCTGTCGCAACTCCTGCCATGCCTTTTCTGCATTGGATGCAGACCCAACTACATCGTATTTGTTTTTAAGCAAAAGTATCTCCAATGCTGTGCGGCTCACCGCCATGTCTTCTACTACGTAGACCCGATTATTTCTCATCTATAAATTCAATGCAAAACCGAAATCCGTCATCATTTGTAATCTGACACTTCCCTCCTATTTCTTCACATAAACGTTTTATCAACTTTAGTCCAAATGTCTGTAGTTTATCTATATTTACCTTGGGATCTATTCCTCTACCGTTATCGGTATATAGAAGTGAGATATTATTACCTTCCTTCTCGGTCAATTCAATTACAATACTACCTATATTTTCAACTAATCCATGTTTTATGGTATTGGACACTAGCTCACTTATTATCAAACCAATAGGGGTTACTTTTTCTAAACTAAGCTTAATGTCTCCACATACTATTTTGACCGTAACATGGGATTCATCTACCGTAAGTTGCTGAGATAGCCTATTCAAATATTCTAGCATTTTCACGTATGAATATTTTTCAGTTTGATACAGCATTTCATGTACTAGCATCATCGACTCTATTTGTTGTTTTGCCTCCTTTACTGCTCTATCAAATTGCTCATTACTTGTTTTATATGCCTGTATATCTAATAAACCAGAAACCACTTGCATGTTATTCTTAACCCTATGATGTATTTCTTTTAGCAGCATTTCTTTTTCCTTCAAATTGTCTTCTGCCTGTGCTTTTTGAGCGGCTATTGTCTTTCTGTTTTTGAGCAGTTGATTATAAAAAAACAAGGTAGCTAACAACCCTAAAATCAAAACAAACAAGGCAATGTTCCTATACCATACTTTATCTGTTTCGGCATTCAGTTTTATATTAGTTTTAGTAAGTTCTTCATCTTTTTGATGGGCCTCATACTTAGCGGTAGCATTGGCGTGTGATTGCAATGCTTTTTTCATTTCTAATGAATCAGATAAATAGCTTCGCCATTTATCTACCGTATTAGCTTCATCGGCTTGTCCCAAGGTAAGTAGGCATTTGCTTTTTATATCTAAGGCTTTTATATATATGCTGTTTTGTTGAAATTTTTTCTGAAATGCAATTAAACTATCAGCATAAAACAATGCTCGTTTATAGTTTTTTTGTAAAAAATAAATTCGTGCTAAGTTGTAATAGTCACTACCTTCTATGTGCAACTCCCTCATTTTTTTGGCAGATTCTAGTTCTGCAAAAAAGTAGGGTAGAGCTTCATTGTATTTGCCATCTTGGATTAGGTATTCAGCTTTATTTGTAACTATTACCTTTCTCAAATGACGATTGTACGCATCTCTATCTGCATTATCTATATTTTTTATGGCTAAATTATAATAAGCTAGGGCACTATCTCGTAATTTTAGATGTCCAAAACTAAGTGCAATATCATTTAGGGTACTCCCCTTTTGAAAATACTCGGCTTGGCGTTCAAATTCTATGACAGCTAGTTTGTACTGTTCAATAGCCTTTGGATAGTTTTTGAGCATGTAATATACCCTAGCCACACCCGTAAGCATACTCGTTTTTTGGTATTTTATAGGGCTACCAACTCTAATATTTGCTTCGTAAAATTCGGGGTACAGGTCTAATACTTCATTATATTGCTCTGTATATTTTAGAGCCTCTATCAAAGCTTTGTAGGTGCGAGGTAGATTGGGGTGATTCTGAAAATATGGACTTTTTACAAGTTCTCTTCCTCTCCATAATACTTCTGTAGCATCGTGCTCACCAGCAAAAAAAACCAGCCAATAATACTTTACTTCTGTTTTTTGTGATTGTGTACCTTTGAATTTGACCCAGGAATCTGCACTTTTTAGGTTATGCAAAAACGCCCCTGATCTATTACTAAATATTTCATTAGAATAGGCAGCATCATCCTCTATTTGACACTGGAGCAGAGCCTTTTTAAAACTAGTAGCATCGGTCGCATCAACACTGCTAATGGGTGTGAAACTTTGAGCATGAACGGTTTGAAAACCTATAAAACACGCTATAAGTATGTACGCTATTTTTTTCAATAGGTGGCAAAAGTAATTAATACCATTTAACGTAAAAATGGAATTATTAAACACACCATTACGGATTTAAAGAGTATTTTATTGTTGATTTAACCTTGTTATTGTTGCCTTCGACATGTTTTTCTTCGTCTTACGTTTTTGTCTTGAATCAAAAACGTAATAAAAAAAACACCGCCTTTAGGCGGTGTTTCCTATTCATTTCTAGAAATGAATTACATCTTAACTATCTTCATAGTTTGTACTTTTCCATTAAGCATATATTGCATAAAATATATGCCTTTTGGCAATTCATGGAGATCTAGTTTGGTCACTTTTTGATGGAGATTGACGCTTTGTACTTGCACACCATTTACGTCTGAGATTATCACATTTACAGCTGTTTCTAACTTATTAGCAAATACAATATGTACACTATTTTCTGTTGGGTTGGGATATAAACTCACTTCATTTGAACTATTGTTTTCTACTTTACCAAACGTAACCTTTCGTACTTCGGTGTACTTACTTATTCCATCATAGTCAACCTGAAGTAATCGATAATACACTACATTTTCTGATTGAGCAATACCCATATCCGCAAAGTCGTAGTTTAATACCTCATTGCTATTTCCGTTTCCTGCTACTTGGTCTATTACTATAAAGGTGTGCCCATCATAGCTCCGTTCTATCACAAAGTGACTGTTGTTTATTTCAGTAGCTGTAGCCCAATCTAGATTGGCCGTATGGTTTACACTTCCTTGTGCCGTAAAATAGATAAGCTCTACGGGTATTGGAGTAGAACTAGCTCCACCGCCACCGCCACTTCCGCCGCCGCCGCCAGAGAATGAAGTTACTTTGTATTCTGCTTGGTGATTTTCGCCATAGGCAACATATACCCAAGTCGTATCACTTGATATGGGACCATTTAGCAATCCAACACCTGTAGTTCCAGAGTTATGTGGATTTACAAACTTACCTGATGACGTAAGTTTATACATATTTAAATCGGCGGGGGAACTTATAATAGAAGGATAACCTGCAGCTCCTCCATTGTGGTTGGCAAGGGTATCTTTTAATGCTTGATACTCACTCTGGGTAAAGTAATATCTTACTCCTACATTACTAGTAGGTTGGGTAGTTGGGTTTACTTCCCATTTTCGTGCCATGATTCCTCCACCTTTAGTATTGGAAACTATACCTCCACTAGTCGTCCAGCTTTGTGTTTTTTCACTACCTGTACGCAGCCACACACTATCTGCTGGCACTACCGCACCACTTCCTGTAGTGTCTAAGCTAAGCAGTCGATAACCATTGCTACAATCACAATAGTGATTCCAACTGCCTTCTGTGTATATGGCATCACTCTGGTAGGTAATAGTACTTCCTGTGTTACTCGGTATAGCTACAGGTTGTGTTTCACTTGCTTTTATGGGATCTGCATGTACCAGACATCCATTGGGATAGGTAGCTCGCAAATAATAAGTAAGACTCGTATCCGTAGCGACTAGACCTTTACCTGCAACTCCTGGAATAAATCTCATTATCGTAGCTTTATAGCTGTTTGCAGCATCACCATACGCCACATACGGCGTGCCACTACCATCTATTGCTAGGGAGATGGCCTGTACACCTCCTAGAGAAAATCCGGTACTGCCTACCACTACCCAAACACTTCCGTTGTATTTTTTTACCGTTGCTTTATAGCTGTTTGCAATATCTTGATACGCCACATAAGGCGTGCCGCTACTATCTATAGCTAAGGAGATGTAATCTGCACGACTCGCAGAAAATCCAGCACTTCCTACCACTACCCAAGTACTTCCATTGTATTTCATTACCATCGCTTTGTTGCTGTTTGCACCATCTCGATACGCTAGATACAACGTACCGCTAGCATCTATCCTTAAGGAGGGGTAAGCTGCTTCACCTGCAGAAAATCCGGCACTGCCTACGGTATCCCAAGCACTTCCGTTGTATTTCATTACCGTTGCTTTAAAGCCCTTTGTAGCATCTTCGTATGCTAAATAAGGTGTACCGCTGCTATCTATCACTAGTGAGGTAAATTGTGCTATGCCAGCAGAAAAACCTGCACTGCCTACATTTACCCAAGCACTTCCGTTGTATTTCATTACTGTTGCTTTCTCACTGTTTGCAAAATCTCTATACGCTACATAAGGCGTACCACTAATGTCTATGGCTAGAGAGATGTCCTGTGCACTTCCTAGAGAAAATCCAGACCCCCCGACCACTATCCAAGTACTTCCGTTGTATTTCATTACAGTAGTTTTGCCACTATCTGCAGCATCACGATACGCTACATAAGGCGTGCCGCTGCTGTCTATGGTTAAGAATGAGGACACTACAATACCCGCAGAAAATCCGGCACTACCTACAACCACCCAAGCACTTCCGTCATATTTCATTACCGTAGCTTTGCCACTGTTTGCAGCATCACTATACGCCACATATTGCGTGCCACTACGGTCTATGGCTAGGGAAGTGTAACTTGTTCCTCCCGTAGAAAATCCGGCACTGCCTTCATTCCTCCAATTATCAGGAGGGATTGAAATTCCCCAATGATAGATTGCACCCCCACCACTGTCTATAGCCAGTTGGATAGTATCGTTGCTCGCACCACAACCACTTATAGCGGGTTTGCCAGCAGTAGTCATCACCGCAATAGTTATTAAACTACTGTCTCCAACAAACGAAGTAATGCTCTTTTCTGCCCTACAGTAGTAGGTAGTATTGCTATTGGGAGGGCTTACTTCTATACTCGTGCCGCTATCTATTGGCGTCGTGTTAAGCGAATCTTGATACCAATACCAATTGCTACCGTTAACTAATATCCCTAGTGATGTCAAAATAGTACTACTGCCATAGCACACTACACTATCTGTTGCGACCACTGTACAGGAATCATCTGGCAAGCACTCAAATAGCGTT
Source organism: Bacteroidota bacterium (assembly GCA_002746305.1). Classification (GTDB taxonomy): domain Bacteria; phylum Bacteroidota; class Bacteroidia; order NS11-12g; family UBA9320; genus UBA9320. The sequence continues at coordinate 86,263 of NVWV01000009.1, forward strand.
AGCCCATTTGCCCACCCAGACATTGGAGGTCCAGTAGCAGCTCCACTAACATTATCAATCATCCCAACGGGGTTCTTGGCATTATTATCTTTTTGAAACCAAAGACCAATAGTACTCCAATATACTAAATAATACCCTGTAGGTCCATTGTATATCTGTGGGTCGGAGGTAACGGTATAATTACCTTCTGCTGCAGCCACTGTTGAATTTGTAGCGGATAAACATTGGCCGTTTGTTGGATTGCTGTAGATAACTCCAAGGACTAAAAGCACAAACGCTATTACCTGTCCTTTTAGATTTAAGAAGCGTGATGGTATTTTTGTAAATTCAAAATTGTCTTTCATAATTAGTAGTGTGCATTCCTCAGTAGTATAATTTATGATCTGTAAGTATGATTCAAGATTACCATAAACTACTTTTTAATCTCCTGACAAAGTTGTACGTTTTTTCGCCACAGAAGCACGCAACCATCTAATAGCAAGCGATTTAATCAGTACATCTCATGCTAAAATTGACAATGTTCGATTTTCTGCCAAAGTTGTTCAATATTTCGCCATTGAAAACATAATATTCTGATTACAAATCATTTGCATTTCGAGTTTCAAGCCTTAAACAGTCAGATTTTATTTATTGGACTATTTTCGAATAGCAAAAAAAAACACGTCATAACACAATGAAAAAATCACTACTCGTATTCGTTATCTTAACTTTAATTTCAACACTAGAGGTTAAATCCCAAACTTTAGAAGGAAGCCAATGGAACACACATTGGGCAGCTCCTATTAACGATTCCATTAATTTCAATTTTAAAAACGACACCCTTTTTATCACTAATTTGTCCGGTGCAGAAATGATTACAACAAGCTTTGTAGAAAGTAATGATACCATGTGGGTAAAAGACATTTCTGGACCATACTCTTGTTCTCCTACTGATGAAGGTATTTTCAAATTTTCAATAACAGATGGAGTTCTTAACTTTACTACTATTTCCGACGTATGTGCAGGTAGAGCTTCTTTCGTAACGAGCAATTCGTTAAAAAGAAAAACCCTATCGGCAAAAAGCATTTTAAAACTCCGTGAATCAATTAAGGTTTATCCAAACCCCGCCACTACTCAAACAATTATAGAATGGGGAGAGAATCTAACAATAAGCAAAATCGAAATTACAAATGTGTATGGTCAGCTTGTATATGCTGCCATCGATTTGCAAAATTCTTTTCAGCACATAGATTGTAGCCACTGGGATGCTGGGATACACTTGATAACTATGTATAGTTTGCAAGGAAACCTAAGCCAGAAAATAATGATTAAGTAAAGAAAATAAGAATCAAAGAGGAGTAGAGCTATTTATATCAACCATTTAAATATCTCGCCCGTCATCCAGAAGAGGCACAAAGAAGCCCTCTAAAATTTTTGAGATTCTTGGCTATCACTCAGGATGACGGTACTTTTTTTTGAGATTCTACCACCTAAATAGTGAGTTTGCAATTGATTATTTTCGCATGGTATTACGCTTTCTTAACCATTAAATAGGAGTTAAATTAATTCAGTGCCTTAAGTCTTTTTTATGCTTTTAATTTTGAGCAATTACCTTTTATGAAAAATATTTTTTTAAAAAGAAATCTTATCAAACTAAATACGAAGAGAAATCATCAAAAGCTCATCGTTCCATTTTTTAAATTAATTTGTGTTGCTTTTACCTTAATAGCAAGTAACAGCACAATACATGCTGAAGAAAACCCCTATCAGCACGAAATTGACTCACTCTTAGAATTGGCTAATTTGCCAACAACAACACTTGATCAAAGAACTCATTGTATCGGTCACATAATTTTTTATTATAAAATTTCCCAAAACCCCAGTAAAGCCATCAGTCTAGCTGAATCTGAAATTGAGCACTCTTTATCTAACGAACAAATTCATCCTGCTTTGTTCTATATGAGTGAATTGGAAATAATTTTATTACAGAGTCGCAAAATGGATAAAGCGACGGCCTTATACCTGAGACATTTAAAACTGTTAGAAACTCATCTGCCAATTAACCATACAGACAGTACCGGATACATTCGATGGTCCAAATATTATAATAGTGTCGCTTATTTAAAAACAGACCTTCTACAAAAGGCAGAAGCAGTTCAAAACGCTGAACAGTCGGTAAAATTTGCATACTTGAGCAAAAACATGCCCCAAATTATTTTGACCCTTAGAGAACTTGGGTTTCAATATAATCATATAGAAGATTACGACAATGCAATTGACTCCCTAAACAAAGCTCTTAAATTAGTAAAGATTGCCGGTAAAACTGCAACTGACCCTATTCTATACAAGTATTTAGGCGATGCTTATAGACATCAAAAAAAATACCAAAAAGCTCTAGAAATGCTATTTAAAAGCTCTGAGTACAAATCTATGAACACGAATCCGGAAAGAAATAGACTCATGATGAGTTTAGTACAACTTTCGGCAGAAGCAAAATCAAAACAAATTAATGATTATATCATAACCCAATTAAACTTTAGCACGTTTCCAGATTTTATAGACTCTGCTAATACTTTATGTAATAGCATTATGGTGTGGAATGAAGTTTTACCCAAAGCGAGTATCGAAGCATTGGAAGCGGCAGGATATTACAAGGAGGCGTTAAAATACTTCCCCATGTATATTAAATTTAAGAACGGTGAAGCTAAGTTTGATTCTACACTATCGGAAGCTGGATACGAATCAAAACTGGCTCTTTATGAAAAAGAAAAAGAAACGGCTCTTCTAAAGTCTCAAAACCTTCTTTATTTGGTTGTTGGACTTTTTTTCCTTTTGGCGGTTTTGTTTTTGTTATTCTTACGGCGTGTTACTAATAGAAAAAACAAAATTATACAAATTCAAAATGAAGAACTGCGGACTATTGATCAACTAAAAACACAATTCTTCACCAACGTTTCCCACGAACTTAGAACTCCACTTACATTGATTCTTGGTCCAATTGAACATTTACTTACGAACAACAATATTCAACTCTCGGAAGTTGTAAGAAATCATTTAAAACTATGCTTTACAAACGCAGGAAGACTTAAATCTCGTGTGGATGAAATTCTTGATTTATCGAAGCTAGAAACGGGAAAATTGGAACTTGATCTGAAGTCAATGCGATTTAATGACTTCGTAAAGAAGCAAATTCAAAACTTTGAATCTCAAACTATTACAAGGCAGATCCGTGTAAATTTAATATCTAAATTTGAGGATGATTTTGCTTTGTTTATTGATATAGAAAAAACCGGACGAATATTCGATAACATATTATCGAACGCAATAAAACACTCTCCAAACGAAGGCTCTATTTCTATACGATTAAATCAAGCTACGGATCGTTATTCCATTACCATTGAAGACAATGGTAATGGAGTTGAACAAGAAGAACGAGAGCAAATTTTTGATCGTTTCTATCAATCCAAGCAAGGAAAAAACATGGGCGGTACAGGTATTGGCCTTGCTCTCAGTCGCCAGCTTGCAAGACTTATGGACGGAGACATTGTAGTATTGGATAATAAAACGACAAATGGAGCTTGCTTTGAGTTTCAATTTAAAGCAGATCAGGTGATCGCCTATGTGCCAGAAAGTATCAGTGACATGGATGCCGTCTTCACACCTCAGTTTGAAGCTATTAGTGAAGTAGATTTTGGTTCAAGACCTTCCATTCTCATTGTTGAAGATAATCTTGATTTAAAGAAATACCTTCTAAACATATTACAAAAAGACTACAAAACATATGAAGCAAATAATGGCGATGAGGCATTAAAGGTATTGGAAAAGACTAAAATTGATTTGATAACTTCTGACATTATGATGCCAAACATGGATGGGTTTGAATTTTTAACGAAACTTAAACAACATGAAGAATATAGATACATTCCGATTATCATGATAACTGCAAAAGCTGGTGACAATGATAAATTAACGGCTTTAGAACTTGGTGTTGATGATTACCTTATAAAACCATTTTTCCAAAAAGAGTTACAAGCTCGTATTCGCAACTTATTAACCAATTTAAAAGAAAGAATTGATGTAAAAACAGAAGAAGATACTCCGATTGACGGTCAGGAGTTATGGTTAAAAAAATTAAATAATTTTATTATTTCTAACTTAGATAACTCAGCGTTTGGCATTGATGACATATGTGAAGAAATGGCAATAGCTGAACGGACCCTTTACAGACACCTTAAAAAATTAATTGGCTTAACACCAGCAGCTTACATCAAAGAAATAAAGCTTAATAAAGCTCTAAAATTACTGCAATCAAAAACGTATAGCTCTGTTAAAGAAGTTACTGTGGCTAGCAATTTTTCAAGTACCCAATATTTTGCAACAGAGTTTTACAAACGCTATGGTAAAAAACCAAGCGAGTATTTTTAGCTGTAACGATCTAATTTTTTTGAATATTATCTAGCCTTAAATAAAGGTTTTCAATAAGCTATGCTTTGAATTCTTAATCAAACTCAGGTTTTATTATTTATTTTCTAACCTTAGCTATCCAACAATTCGCTCTTGTTAATTCAGATGTTTATCTTTGCACCACTTTAAAAACAACATGGCAAGACAACTGCAAATACGTGAGGCACTTCGTGAAGCAATGAGCGAAGAAATGAGAAAGGATGCTAACGTTTTTCTAATGGGAGAAGAAGTTGCTGAATACAACGGTGCTTACAAAGTGAGTCAGGGGATGCTAGATGAGTTTGGGGCAAAACGTGTAATCGACACGCCAATTGCAGAACTGGGCTTTGCTGGTATTGCTACAGGTGCTGCTACTAATGGACTTAAACCTATTGTAGAATTTATGACCTTCAATTTTAGTCTTGTGGCTATTGACCAAGTCATAAATGCAGCAGCTAAGATGAGCAGTATGAGTGGTGGTCAATTCACATGTCCAATGGTGTTTAGAGGACCTACAGGCAGTGCTGGTCAATTGGGAGCTCAACACTCGCAAGCTTTTGAAAACTGGTATGCCAACTGCCCTGGACTTAAGGTAGTTGTACTTTCTAATTCTTACAATGCAAAAGGTCTTTTAAAATCTGCAATCATTGATCCAGATCCAGTTATCTTTATGGAAAGTGAGCAGATGTATGGTCTTAAGCACGAAGTACCTGAAGAGGAATACTACATCCCTTTAGGACAAGCAAATATTCAAAAATCAGGCACTGATGTTACTTTGGTTTCATTTGGTAAGATGATGCGAGTAGCTGAAGATGCAGTTAAAGCATTAGCTGAAAAAGGTATAGATGTAGAACTTATAGATTTACAATCTGTTCGGCCTATAGACTACGATACCGTTGCAACTAGTATTAAAAAGACTAACCGATGTGTGGTACTAGAAGAAGCATGGCCATTGGCTTCTATTTCTTCTGAGATAGCCTACATGATGAGTCAAATGGTATTTGACCATTTAGATGCTCCTATAAAACGTGTAACTACACGTGACACTCCACTTCCTTATGCTGCTACTTTGGTAGAAGCATGGCTACCAAACGTACAACGCGTGGTGGAAGCTGTAGATGCAGTGATGTACAGATAAGATATAACTGAAATACAAAAAAGCCTCGTTCTGTTTATCAGAATGAGGCTTTTGTTTTTATGAAGTATACTTCATAAAAACTATCTTCGTTAATGACAAAACGTGTTCCTTCTTCTAAATACCAAGTAGCCTTATGAAATATACGATAGCCATCACGCTAAGCTTTATAATTTTAATCTTTGCATATAGTTGCAAAGACAAAGCTGAGATAGATGTAGAACCGATTTCGACATGGGAAGTAATCCAGCAAAACATTCTAGATACCAAATGTATCTCTTGTCATACAGCAGGAAGCAGTCAAGCCACACAATCTGGTCTTGTACTTACATCAGACGTAGCCTATGCCAGCTTAATTAATAAAACCCCAAAAAACACAGCAGCAGCTTCAGACAGCCTTAAGCTACTAGAAACCAAAGGATTAGAAAGTATATACAACAGCTTTCTTTGGGAGAAAATAAATGCTCCGAACCAGGAACATTTCTATGAAGATCATCCTGAATATGGTGAGATTATGCCTCCTGGAAACATTCCACTTACCAACGGAGAACTAGAGTTCATTCGCCAATGGATAGTGGCTGGAGCTCCTAAAACTGGCGGAGTAGTCAATACCTCATTGCTTGATGATAAATCTCTATTCACACCTGACACCTCATTCATCCCGCTAACACAGCCAACATCTGGAGTTCAAATCCACCTAGGTCCATTTAATGTAAAGACAAATTATGAACGGGAGCTATACGCATATAAACTTTTAGGAAACACCGAAGACATTTATGTGAACCGAATAGAAACGGCTATGAGACCTGGTACTCATCATCTCATTTTATATGACTTTGAAGAAAATGCTACGCTTCCACAGAAAGACATTTTACGTGATATACGAGATGAAAATGGGAATCAAATAAACAGTACATTCCAAAGCCTTGCGGACCAAATTTTTATGTTTGGCACTCAATTTAGAAGCACAGATTACAAATACCCTGATGGAGTAGCTCAAAAGATTGTTGCCGGGAAGGGGCTTGATTTAAACACGCATTATGTAAACTATGGTACCGAAGATATACAAGGAGAACTATATGTAAATCTTCACACCGTTGATAAAAGCCAGATCCAATATGAGGCTCAAAACCTATTTCTGAATAGACTAGGTATTAATCTGCCTCCTAACCAAGAAACTACGCTTACTTCCGACTATACGTTTAACGATACCCGAAGCATCTTTATGCTTACTGCTCATGCCCATAAGCTAATGACGGAGTTTAGAATTCAAATAAAGGGAGGAGCCCGTGACGGTGAATTAATATACTATACTAATGACTGGGAACATCCTGAGATTAAAGAATACGACCCTCCTTTGGAGCTTGGTCCAGGAGAAGGGCTACGTGGCATTGCCACCTATAACAACACTACTAGTAATACGAAACGTTTCGGACTACTTAGCACCGATGAAATGATGATCATCTTTGGGGCTTACTACACTCCATAAACTTAAACCCCTTTGGTTTAAGAAAGGTATATCTGTTTTCTTTCAATGTCAGAGACTTAAACAGTCTTTTGTTAATGAATTAGACTAATACATTAAATACATATCTTTGAAATATGAGATTCGTAATCGCCGCATGCATATTTCTATCTATTCTAAGTTGTTCAAAGATTAAAAATAAAGCATCTGAAGCTGCTGGAGAAGTGGGTGAAGTTGTTGGACAAACTGGAAGTGAATTTATCAAGGGAGTAGGCGATGGAAGTGGCATAACCTTGGAGTGCGACCTAGAATTATCTGAGAAAATTAAGGAAATGAACATCTTTAACGGTCATTACGATGTTAATGTTGCCGGAGTTGAAATCTATGCAATCTTTGAAAAAGACGTGAATGATTCTGCTATGGTAGTACTCAGAACCGAAGATGGTTTAGAATATGCCAGAAGCAAGATGTAACTCGTTGGTACAGCTAAGGAAGGAAAAAATGTCTCAGTTTCATTTGACGAACATATTAAAAAGGGAACAACAATCTACATTGATAAATACTAGATTATGAAAGTAATAAGCATCATTTTAATAGCAATTGTAGCTATTGAGCATATCTATATTATGTACATGGAAATGTTCGCTTGGGAAACTTTAGGTCGTAAAACCTTTAAAGGAGCTCTACCGGATGAGTTATTCACTCCAACTAAAAGTTTGGCCGCTAACCAGGGTTTATACAATGGATTCTTAGCTGCTGGTCTCATCTGGAGTTTATTTATAGACAATGCAGAGTGGTCTAGTAACGTTGCCATTTTCTTCTTAGCTTGTGTAGCAGTAGCCGGCTTATATGGTGCTGCGACTGCTAGTAAAAAAATACTGTTTGTACAAGCATTGCCCGCTATCATTACCTTAATCTTGGTAATACTAACCCGATAAATTAGGCTATTTATTTTGTGACACAAATGCTCCAAATATGTTAGCATTTGCGGTTAATGATATTTGCTTTTTTTGGAACGCTTAAAAAAAGTACTACCTTAGTAATAAGTAAAAGTTTGGAGTCTGCTGAAAACCCTTAAAGATTAAGCAACTCAAAATTCATTTACAACCCAAAATAACCCCAATCATGAAAAAAACAATTACCCTGAAACAGTATGTTCTTTTATTAGCATTTCTGTTGTTACTCCCTTCGTTAATGGTAGCCCAAACAATCACATTTGGATTTAAAAACCCAGTTCCAAAACCCTATGTAATGAATGGCCCAAATTTTGAATTTGAAGTTCAAGGAGCCATGCACAATTTTGATCCAAATGGTTCTGTTACAAGTACTAACTTAAACGTTCCATTAGCCACCTATTGTTACAACGCTGTAGGAAATAGCTCAATGACCTATTTGGGTCCATTACTAATTTTCAAGAGAGGTGTTCACCATACGTTTAAAATTACGAACCTGCTTCCAGATGGTGTAAATACTACGGTGCATTGGCATGGTTTAAATATTCCGGCAAAGGATGATGGAGGACCACATCAAGTGATTCAGAACAATGATACTGACGGTTGGAAACCTAGCTTTACCATGATAGATCCTGTACAAACGGTATGGTATCACACACACTTAATGAATCAAACCACGGATCAGGTAATCAGAGGACTCGCAGGAATGATTATTGTAGAAGACGACAACGACCCAATAGCTTCTAGTGTGCCAACGGATCTTTGGGAAAACGACTTTCCACTTTGTATTCAAGAAAAAAACTTTGTTATTGATTCCGCAACAAATAAAGCAACTGCAATAGTGGCAGGAGAGAAACCAGGTCCAGGCCCTTATACTTTAGTAAATGGAGTTGTAGGCGGATATTTAAGAGTGCCACCAGAGATGGTGAGATTACGAATTTTGAATGGTTCCCCTAGAATGATGTACAATATAGGTCTAACACCAGAGGCAACTGCTATGTCAGGCTTTGCAAAAATGCACATGATCGCTACTGGAGGAGGTTATTTGGCAGCTCCAGTATCTGTAGACTCCACTTTAATGTCAATTGGTGATAGAAGAGAATTTATAGTAGACTTCTCCTTATATGCAAATGGTGACACTGTATATATGAGAAATCTCACAGTACCAAAAGATGCCGCTTATGGTAAAACTGCAGGGAATGCTTTGATGGCATTTGTAGTTTGGAATCCAATTGTTCCTCCAAATCCAATTGTTTCTGTACCTGCAACATTAGATGCATCTTATGGTTTATCTGCAGGAAGTATAGATCACTCCAGAACGAAACGTCTTCAAAATGTCAAAGGCACTCCCGGCAACGGAAAAGGCGGTGCTTGGTTAATAGACGGAACGGGAATGGATATGAGCGTTATTAATGATACTGTATTGGTAAACACCAAAGAAAGTTGGACTATCATTAATGAAACCAATCATGCCCACCCCTTTCATATTCACAAAGTGCAATTCCAAATAACTGAATATAGAGGGACCCCAGGAACTACAAATCCAAAAGGAGTATATACTTTCCCTAATTTACCAGCTGAACTTGTAGGCTATAAAGATGTTCAATTATTAAGGGCTAATGACACAATGACTTTTGAAGCTCGTTTTGATAGCTTCCCAAGTCCTGTACTCGCTCCAACAGAAGGCTACATGTACCATTGCCATATTCTTACTCATGAAGATACAAGCATGATGCATCAGTTTGTTGTAGTGGACTCAGCACTGTTCTTTGCAGGCTTAGAAGCACTTTCAGGAGTTGAATACTTAACAGTTTATCCGAACCCAGCAAGCAACTCCATTTCATTTAAAGGAGATTTTGCAAAACCAGGGGTTCTAACGGTGTTTGATGTATTCGGAAGAGAAATTAAAAAACAAAATATTATTTCACTGAGCAACTCAAGAATTGACGTAACTGATCTTCCAAAAGGAATGATAATTATAGAGTTTTTGTCTGGCAATAAACGCTACATATCAAAGGTAACTTTGCAATAAAAGTAAATATCATTATGAAAAAGACCTTTCAGATAATATTATCTGAAAGGTCTTTTTTGTCTCGTCAAACTGGTGAAACAAACGAAATATTTTCCTTTAAATTAAACGACATTACTTACTCCTTTACTACTTTCTTTTCAATCACTTCTCCATCGGTGATTATCCTAAGTATGTAAATACCATGTTCAATCCCATTTCTGAATTCAAGCTTTACCAGATTCGAATTAACATCTTCACTATAAATAGTTCTACCGTACAAATCGAGTAACTCCACTTTTTGAATTTCATCATGACCTACTGATACAGAGATAGAGTTCTTAAATGGATTTGGAGATATATGAATACTTGACTCTGCTTTTATAACTATAATTTCAGAAAAACTAAAGTTACCATCAAAGTCAATTTGCTTTAACCTATAGTAAGATTTCTCATTGCCCATATTTGAGTGATTGAATGAATATTTAGATATGGAAGTGGTAGTTCCATTTCCTGCTTCAATTCCAACGGTTCTAAAATTATCTTCATCCACACTTCGTTGAATTTCGAAATGACTACAATTGATTTCCGAAGCCGTGATCCACTCAAGATTAACTATTTCAGCTCTTTTACGGCCAATGAAACTAAGCCATTCCACAGGAACTGGGGCTGTTACATTACCTGGATTAAATATTGGGACAAAATTGGAAAATGAAGTGATGCTAAACTCAGCCATCACAACTGAATCACGAACTAAAGTCATTGTAGGATTTATCTGAATGGGGTTAGCTCCTAAATAATTTGTGAGACTACCTTCGTCCATCTTAGAGATCCGCATGCTATCCGTATAAAAAATTTCCAAACTTGGACCAACTGCAATTCCCCTATTTGCTAATGAGTCTCTCCAAATAGCCAACTCTCTTTCGTTAAAATACAATCGAACAATTGCACTTCTATTGGTAAACTGTGGAGTAATGTAAAAATTTCGAGGAGACAAGAGTGCCATATTCCCAAATGTATCCAAGGCCGTTCTGACAATTGCACTTGAATCCTCTATGTTAATTCCAAAACATGTAGCACCCAAATAACTCCCATTTGGATCTATACTCATTAAAAGTCTTCCTGTAGAATCAACCATATCAAACCATCCACTTCCGGATAAGATTGAACATGAAGCTGATCTTTCATATTGTCCTGTTTCGACTCTGATTGGAGGTAATACAGTGTCTTTTACGCATAAACCGAATGTATCTCCAACTTCACTATTACTTGCTCTGTATACTTGTAAATAAACGGTATCCCCAGCCAAACCAAGGTTTCTCAAACTTAAATCAGGGTAATTCCCCGAAGAATTACAATCTTCTTCTACTAAACTTGCACAACTTCCTGAGTAAGCTACGATTCTAAAGTTTGACGAAACAACATCTACCTGTTCCATACTAATAAATACATCATCTGAGCTAGGCACTTCAAATGCAAACCACACATCCGCACCAGAATACGCCCCACAAGCTCCAGATGGAACTGAACTAAATGTCGCATTCATATTATTAAAAGTATCGAGGACACAGTTACCTTGAGTTACACTCATAAATTGAGCCTTCTCGCAATTATCATTTCCTGGCAACTGACTCGTTCCGAATGAATCCAATCGTAAGGAAAATGAACCTAAAACATCACCGCTAAATCTATTTGCAATCCGCACCCAAATACTATCTCCGGCTATACTTGGGTCTATTACCCTTAAAAACTCACTACAATTATTGGTCTGACCATTGTTGCAATTTCCATTCACACAGTTGTATATACTTAGAGCTCCACACCCCCCGGTATAGACTCTTAAATATTGATTCCAAGTTCCAGCAATTTTAGTGGTCCTCAATTCAAAGCCCCCACTACTTGGCATCTTAAACTTAAACCACACATCTTGGTCATCTCCGCATGTAGCTAGATTTGTATTTGCAATAGCACCAAGAAGCGTAAAAGTATCAATAGACCCAAAATTTGAACTCAAATCTATTGCCGCTTGGCAAGAATCATTTACTGAGAATTCAGAGGTAGGTATTTCAGTAATATTCAAGGAAAATGAATCTAAAACATCATTGTTAAATCTATTTGCAATCCTCACCCAAACAGTATCTCCAATTATGCTGGGATCTATTATTTTCCGATAGGCTCCGCAATTTGAAGTTGCATTATAACTATCACACGTACCATCACACGCATAGTCCGTAAGACTTGCACACCCGCCGGTGTACACTCTAAAGTATTGATTCCAAGTTCCAACAAGCTTAGTGGTACTCATTTCAAATCCACCACTGCTTGGCACCTCAAACTTTACCCAAACATCTTCATCTGAACCACATGTGGCCATATTTGTCTCAACAATAGCGTTCTTTAAGCTAAGTGTATCTGATGCCGTAGTATACAAATTTGTACTTATGTCTATAGCATCACCACAGGAATCATTGGGAGCAAAATCTGAGGTTGAAATTTCGGAGAGATTAAAAGAAAAAGAATCCGGAGGAGTGTTACCGAATCTATTTGATATTTTTACCCATAAAGTATCTCCAGCGATACTCGGGTTTATTATTCTTCTATGATCTCCACAATTGGAAGTAGCATTGTAATCGTCACATGTGCCATCACAAGCATAATCAGCAAGGCTTGCACATCCTCCTGTATACACTCGCAAATATTGGTTCCAACTACCAGATTGTCTCGTGGTACTCATTTCCATTCCTCCACTACTTGGCACTTTAAATTTCACCCATATATCATTTGCGGTTCCACAAGTAGAAAGGTTGGTCTCAACCAGAGCGTTCAACAATGAAAGGGTATCCGAAGTCGGACTATAGAGATTTGCACTTACATCTTGAGCTGCTCCGCAAGAATCATTAACTGGAAAGTCAGAATCCGAAAGTTCTTGATATATAATCGAACCATTTGAATCTACATTACTGAAACGACCAGATATCCGTATGTAAACAGTATCACCAGCAAGCGAAGCATCTTTTAATAGAATATAGTCTCCACAGTTTGTTCCTGAGTAATACTGACAGGTGCCTTGACAGGCATATGTCGTAAGGCTTCCACAACTCCCTGTATATAGGCGTAAATACTGGTTCCAACTCCCTCCAATTACACTCGTACGCATTTTAAAAGCCCCGCTACTGGGCACTTCAAACTTGTACCATACATCTTGACTTGACCCACAGCCTGTAAGATTAGATGTAGCATCTTTTAATCTAAAAGTATCTGTTATTTCAGTTGTTGACATAGTCAAAATAGTAGCGTTTTGACATGAATCATTACTTGGTGCCTGAGCAAATGCTGAGCAGCAAAAAGTAAACAAGGAGGCAATATGCACAAGTCTTCTCATTTGGTTTTAATAAAGTTAGTGGACCAAATATACTTGCACATCCAAACATAGTCTAAATGCCAGAGGCAAATGTGGTGAATGGTAAGAAAATCGTGGTGAACTGTTATTATCTGAACCTTCCCTTGCTAAAAATACGCACACCAGTATCCTTTCCCTTGCGTAACTCTCGTTGTTCCTCTTCTGGTAAAATTGCGATTTTTTGGCATTCAATAGAACAAGTACCATTATACTTTTCAGCACATTTTTGGCATTGAATAAACAGTAAATTACACGCTTTATTTTTACAGTTGGTATGGTCGTCAAACGGTTCTCCACACTGATGACATTGAGCAATAACATCGTCCGAAATACGCTCATTTAGACGCTCATCGAAAACGAAATTCTTACCGATAAACTTGTTTCTTAATCCGTTTGTCTTTGCATCTCGAGCATACTTAATAATACCTCCTTCTAAATGATATACATCTTTGAAACCTTTATGTTTGAGATATGCACTTGCCTTCTCACAACGTATACCCCCAGTACAGTACATTACTACCGTTTTATCCTTTTGATCTTCGAGCTCATCAATAACCAATGGCAACTGCTCTCTAAAGGTATCTACATTTGGACACCAAGCTCCTTTAAAATGCCCAACTTCACTTTCGTAGTGATTTCGCATATCTATGAGTATGGTATTCTCTTTATCAGTTAGCTCATTGAACTCTTCAACCTTTAAGTACTCTCCGGGTTTTGAAACATCAAATAAATCATCCTCCAAACCATCTGCGACGATCTTATTACGCACCTTTATCGCTAGCTTAAAAAATGACTTCCCATCATCTTCTACCGCAAAATTTAGACGTATATTTTCTAAGAATGTAATATCATCTAAGGCTGACTTATATTCCTCCAGATTACTTGTAGGAACACTCAACTGAGCATTTATGCCTTCATTTGCGACATAAATTCTACCCAAGACTCCTATTGGATTCCAGTAATAAAAAATATGATCTCTAAACAATTGGGGATTGCCAATTTTGGCATAGGCATAAAACGAAATAGTAGTTCTTTCTTCATCACTACTTTTTATTTTTTCCTTTAACTCTTCCCCATTAATAGTATTATGCAATTTCATGTTACACCCTTTTTAATGGTTTTGCAAAGATAACAAAGTGACTATTATAGGCTAACTTCGTCTAAACTATTGAAGTACATTTTATGAAGAACATCACACTACTACTATTGTCTTTCCTTATTATTTCACCATCCATTTTTGCTCAAATCGGAAAAGTGAATGAAATCAGTGCTAAAATGAGTGAAGGAACGAATAGGGGATTTAAAGTTCTCATTCCTGAAACCAACAAAAAAGAAGTTTTAAAGGCTTGGAGTAGACTAATGAAAGACTACGAAGCCAAAACCGAAAAGGTTAAAAAATACGATGATTATAGGAGTATGAATGCAAGTATCCCGTCTGTAAGTGATCGCCCAATTGTTGTTTATGCTATTTTTCAAGAAACACCAGAAGGTGTTTATCTAAAGTCATTCTTCGACCTGGGTGGAGCATATTTGAATAGGGATTTGCATAAGGAACAAGCAGCAGCAGCTCAAAAATTACTTAAGACATTTGCCACCTCAGTTGCTAAAGCAACTATAGAATCCAAAGTAAAACAAGAGACCAAGAAGTTAGAAAAGCTAGAAAAGGAGCAAAAAGGACTTGTAAAAAGTAAAGAAGGGTATGAAAAGGACATAAAAAATGCTAAGGAAACCATTGAAAAGAGAGAAAAATCCATTACCGAAAATGCAACTAAACAAGCAGGTAAAATGAAAGAAATTGGCGAACAAAAGAAAGTGACCGAACAAATTAAAGCCAAACTGAAAAAATTTTAATTCCTATAGAATATAAAATAGAAAAGCCCAATGTTTAATTTACATTGGGCTTTTCTATTTTACAGCAACATATGAAAAAGACAATCCTTATACTCTTAACCTTGATAATTGGGACTGGTGGATTCTTTATTTATCGACTTCTAAGTAATGAAACTGAAAGAGAAGAAGCTCTTAACTTAATTCCTTCTGATGCAATTTACATCCTACAAGCAGATGACCCAATCTCCAATTGGAGAGAATTTAGTCAAAGCTCATTTTGGAAATTCCTTAAACAGCATCCTTCACTTGCAGAAATTTCATCTGACGCAGAATTTTTAGACTCTCTAATCAATCAAAACAGTACGCTTTTTCGTCAGTTTGGAAAAAGAGACTTCTACATGTCGGCTCATTTAACAGGCCAAGACAACTATGATTTTCTTTTCTTAGTAGATCTTAGGAAGGCCAGTAGACTAGATCTTCTACCTATGATTCTTAAAATGATCACTAACAAAAACGATTATACCCTAACAGAAGATGAGTATAAAGGCTATAACGTAGTTGAAATGTATGATAAAGCAAATCGAAGCCACTTATTTCTGACTCAAGTCAAGAACTTCCTTGTGTGCACGTACTCAGAAGATCTAATGCTAGATGCTATTGATCAACAACTGAATCAAGAATATATTATCTCATCAAAATTTACAGAAGTAGAAAACCGAATTGATAATGATGGTCTTGCTCGACTTTATATTAACTATGCTTATATCGACAACTATATCAGGCTGTACACAGATATAAATTCTTCTACACTTTCAGCTTTGAGTTCATCCTTTTCCTACAGTGGTTTGGATATGATTCTGGATGAAAATGAAGCCATATTAAAAGGCTATACATCCTTGCCCGATAGCATTGACCAATATAGCAAGTTACTTCAAGAGTATGGGAATGCAGAATTCAGTTTTGACGAAGTAATCAGTGCTCGAACTGCATATCTTCAAGCAATTGGCATCAATAAATTTAAGGAGTTCTACCATCGCGTATTGGAACTAAGAAGCAAAGAGTCTGAGAGTGTTGTAGAATACAACGCAATGAAACAAAAAGTGGAGAAAGTTCTTGGTCTTTCTTTGGAAAAAGACATTCTATCATGGATCGGTAATGAGATAATTTTAGCTCAAAATGATCCTAGTAAATTGCACCGAAACGAGGACGATCTGCTAGTCGCTATTAAAGCCTACAACATAGACTTTGCGAAAGAAAAATTACTCTTGATTCAAAAAGCTATCAAAAGAAGAACTCCCGCACGATTTAAAAAAATGAAGTACAAGACCAATGATATTTACTATTTAGATATTAAAGGATTCTTTGGTTTGTTCTTTGGGAAGGCTTTTGAAAAATTGACAAAACCTTACTATACCATAGTAGGTGATTATATTCTCTTTAGTAACAGCCCAAAAACATTAGTCTCTGCATTGGAAGATTATGAAAACGGATATGTTCTAGCAAAATCTGAAAATTATATGAATGTAAAAAATAACCTTCCTGATGAATCTACGCTATTCACGTATATCAATGGGCCATTGACTTATCCTGTTCTTGGCACTACCATAAAAGCAAATGAACAAGCAGATTACACTAGGAACAAACCTTATATCACATTCTTTAAAGGTATTGGGATTTCTTATTCAGCACATGGGGATGGATTTCAAAATAGTATTTACCTTAATTTCAAGGAAGACGCAACGAAAGAACAAATTCCAAAAAATGAATCTAGTCATTTGGTTCAAGAGTATTTAGAAGATTACAGTGTATCACTTCGAAACTTAAGTGAAGCTGAAACCTTCGTCTTAAAAGAAATAAATGATGGCACCTTTGTAAAGTACCATCATAATTCTGACGTAGTCCAACTTAAATCCGAAACACGAAATGGTCGTCTCCATGGAGATTTTCAAGAATTCTATAAAGATGGAACTATTCGAAGTGAGGGAAAGTACCGTAAGGGACGAAAAGTAGGTCGATGGAAATATTACAACAATGAAGGAGAGCTTACCGAAAAAAGTTGGGAAGGAATATAGAAGAGTATCCGTTCATCCATTTTTTGATACGTTTTGTATAAAAGGGGCATTTTCGGAATCAAAAACCTACTTTCACTCGTATAATAAAATATGAAACCAATAGTCTATATCATTTGTTTATTCTTTGTAGTGGCATGCAATGCACAAAACTCTAGTGATTCCAAATCAGAAATAACACGTAATACAGAAGTAAAATCAAAAACAATGACCAAATTTAATGTCCTTACAGAAGGTGAAAGCAGGGTGATTTTAGGCAAGGGAACGGAGTCTCCTGGCACTAGTGAATTTACTGCTAGCGAAGAAAATGGAACATATGTATGTAAACAATGTAATCAAGCTCTTTATACTTCGGACAGCAAGTTTAATAGCCATTGTGGATGGCCAAGTTTTGATGATGAGATAGACAACTCTGTTACGCGTGTTCAAGACGCAGATGGACGCAGGACTGAGATTGTTTGTTCCAATTGCAAAGGTCATCTTGGTCATGTTTTCGAAGGGGAAATGATGACCAAGAAAAATATTCGTCACTGTGTCAATGGCATTTCAATGAATTTTATAGATGGAGGTAATGAGCTACCAGCTGTAATAAAAGAAGAGCAAAAAGATTTGAGCAAATTTGAGACAGCTACTTTTGGTGCAGGATGTTTTTGGTGTGTTGAAGTTCTCTTCCAAAAACTTAAAGGCGTAGAATCAGTAGAAAGTGGTTACGCAGGGGGTAAACTAAAAAATCCAACTTACAAAATGGTATGCCAAGGCAATACTGGCTCTGTGGAAGTAACACAAATAGTATTTGACCCGAGTATTATCACCTATGAAAAGTTGGCAGACATACTTTTTCACGTCCACGACCCTACTACTTTAAATCAGCAAGGTGCAGATAAAGGAACTCAATACAGGTCAGTTATTTTTTATCATAGCGAAGAGCAAAAAGCAAGTGCTGAAAAAGTGCTGAAGGAGATAGATGCTAGCAATCTTTGGAGTAATCCAATTATCACTGCAATTGAACCCATTAATAATTACAGTAAAGCCGAGGACTACCATCAGGATTATTACAACAATAACAAGAGTACAAATGGATACTGCAATGCTGTAATAGGACCCAAAGTGGCTAAGTTTCAGCTTAAATATAAGAATTTGATAAAGGAGTAATTTCCTTTTGATTTTAATTGGTTAGTTAGAAAATCCTCTGCCATTGGCAGGGGATTTTTATATATACGAACCTTTACAAACTAGATTCAATACTATTTTAGAATGTATACATTTGTAAGGACTCGTGTACAAACTTGCTTCCATAGTACTTATTATCTTTAACCTGCTACTAACTCACTATTGTGTAGCTCAAACAGCCTGTGGACAGAGCCAATATATGGACCATCTGAAACAGACTCAACCTGAGACTTATTATCACTTCATAGAAAACTATAAAAGATTAAGTACTGAATTTAGGCTCAAGAAAAAAGGGACCATAACAGATACTATTTACAGAATTCCAGTCTTTTTTAATATTCTCAGTAGGAATAATAGAACGGTAAACTTTACGAAGTTAGACACCATGTTGGCCGTCTTAAATAGAGGTTTCAATAGAGGAGATGACACGAGTATTGTACGAGAACCTTTTGCAGATAACATTGCAAATGTTAGAATTGAATTTTACAGAGCACTTCTTGATATCAATGGAGATACCATAAAACGGCTTAGAGCTAAGAACAGTTTTTATTACTATGAAGCTGACGACAAAATGAAATATGATGATATAGGCTTGTCGGCATATCATCCAGAAAAGTATCTGAATATTTGGGTTTGTAACCTTACCAAATTATGGGGTTATGCAACTCCACCAGTCTACGCAGCTCACTGGCCAGAATCATATTACAAACCGCTTCATCTCCAAGGAATAGTTCTTGATTTTACCACCATCGTTACAGAATATTCAAACAATTTTGAAGAAAGGCGAAAAACCATCATTCACGAAGCTGGCCATTACCTAGGACTCAGACATACTTGGGGTGATGGGCATTTGGTTATTGCCGGAGATAGTAGCGAATGTTGGCGTGATGATGGCATTAAAGACACCCCATATACGATTACTCCAAGCAGAAAATGTGACGACTCTAAAAACACTTGTATTGAAAAAGAAGGTCCAGACTACCCTGACCAGTATGAAAATTATATGGACTATACCAATCAAACTTGTGCTGTTATGTTTACCAATGAGCAAAAAGACTTAATGCTCTATAACCTCACTAACCTAAGATCAACTATTTATGATACCGCTTATCGATACACCGAAATTCCAGAAGAATACAGCCCACATTATCAGACAGAAATAAAGGCATATCCCAATCCTGTTAAGGAAGACTTGCATTTAGAGTTTAGCAATATTTATCTAAATAGAACCGTGGGATTGGAAATATATTCAACTCAAGGCAAGAGCGTTTATCACGAAGTAATAGTCGCTAATTTCAGAAAAGTTATTTCTTTAAACTCTCTGTCTGCTGGTGTATACTATCTTGAAATATCCGCAGATAATAATCTAATATTTAGACGAAAAATCGTTGTTTTAGGACCTTAAGAATTAGCGTATTTGGCCATACAAACAAAAAGAACTCAGAAGGCCGTACGTACTCCCATAAATACAACAGTAAAAATGTGCTCCATGTATTTTACTTATCTTCGTAAAACCAGTATATGCGAAAGATTTTAGGGCTCATAACATTACTCATTGGATTGTTTTTTGTTTATGTATTAAACACCCAGCAAAAAATAGGTGACAAACCAATTCCTCCACTTGGTAAACTTCTAAACCCATATAGCGGAGTGTGGCAAAATTCGGAAGATTCATCGGACTATGAGGATTTCAACCTCAAATGCACTCACGTAAAAGAAGAAGTTAAAATCATTTTTGACGATAGGATGGTTCCTCATATATACGCCCAAAATCTTCAAGATGCGATGTTTGCACAAGGATATGTGGAAGCCTATCACCGTCTATTTCAAATGGATATTTCTACTCGATCTCCTGATGGCAGGTTATCCGAAATTTTGGGAGAAAACCTACTGGACTATGATAAAAAGCAAAGGCGATTGGGTTTAAGTTATGCGGCGGACAATGCGGTAAAAGGATGGAATAAATTTCCTGAAGAATTAAAAAATGTGGACGCATACTCTGCAGGTGTTAATCACTTTATTTCTAACCTAAAGCCCAAAGATTACCCAATGGAATACAAGCTTTTGGACTTTGAACCTTCAGAATGGACCAACCGACATTGTGCCCTCCTACTAAAGGCGATGACTCAAACTTTAGCAGGTTACGAAGAAGACATCGAAATGAGTAACGCATTAAAGCTTTTCGGAGAAGAGGATTTCCAAATCATATATCCGGACCGAAATCCAAAAGACATCCCTGTAATACAAGGCTCATATCCAAAAAACTCCACTTTAACTAGTGACCAAATAATTCCAAACTCCTTTATAAGCTCAATCCAAAGACCTAGATCTCCAGAAGGTGTTGGAAGTAATAATTGGGCCATCAGTGGGAGAAAAAGTGCAACTGGCAAACCCATATTAGCCAACGACCCACATCTTAGCTTAAGTCTTCCTTCCGTTTGGTATGAAATAGCAATTACAACTCCCAATTTTTCTGCTCAAGGAGTGACCTTACTCGGCATGCCAGGCATTATGATTGGATTCAATGAGAATATTGCTTGGGGAGAAACGAATGTTGGTCATGACGTCATGGACTATCATACTATTAAATGGGCTAATCAAGAAAAAACAAAGTATTACCTCGACAGTAATTTGGTAGAGGCAAAGCTTAAAATAGAATCCTACGAAGTCAAAGGGTTAGGTACTGTTTACGACACTGTACGCTATACCTATTGGGGACCAATTGTAGAAGATGAATCCAACCTAGCTCTCAGATGGATAGCACATGACCCATCTCCTACTCCGGACTTCATGACGTTCATCAACGGAATGACATGTGAAAATTACGATGAGTATTTAGCTGCCACTGCAACGTTTCATGCCCCAGCACAGAACTTCATCTACGCTGACAATAAAGGAGAAATAGGACTTCGAATAAATGGAAATCTTCCAATTAAGGATTATAAACAAGGTGTAGGAATAAGCAGTGGGGATTCTAAAGCTAACGGCTGGAAAGGAATTATACCAAGAGACAAAACTCCCCAAGACAGAAATCCAGAAAGAGGATTCGTGACAAGCTGTAATCAATATAGTGCTGGACCTGACTATCCCTATTATTACAACGGAAATTTTGAGCCATACAGAGGAAGAATGGCTAACCGTCTTTTAGAAGCAAAAGACACACTTGACATAGATTATTTCAAGGCAATGCAAAACAGCACATATAGCATCCTAGCAGAGGAAGCTCTAGGTGTAATGCTTCCTCTGCTAGATTCACTCTCCATAGCTCACCCTCATGCTAAGGGACTTCTCCAGTGGGATAGGAATTACACAGCCAATTCTACAGATGCAGTTCGATTTGATCGCTGGTTTAAACACTTTCACGAAATGTTATGGGACGAGGTTTATACAGATAAAACAGGCATTTCGCTTCCTGAACCAGATATGTGGGTTACGGTTAATATGATCCAACTGAATGCTTCTAACAAATTCTATGATGTCCTTTCTACCCCTGAAGTAGAAAACCTGTCCTACTTAGTAAACCGATCATTTAAATATATGCTAGACCCAGACCCGGCACCATTAAGTCAGGTAAAGAATGCCCAAATTCTGCATCTTACTAGATTACCTGCATTTTCAGAAACTGATCTTGCTTTAGGTGGAACTAAATATAGCCTCAATGCAATGCAACAAACCTTTGGCCCAAGTTGGAGAATGATCGTTGCACTAGGAGACACTCCAGAAGCCTATGGAACTTATCCCGGAGGACAAAGCGGAAATCCGGCTAGCCCATTCTATAAAAATAGAATAAGCACATGGGCAAACGGAGAATATGATAGACTGGTTCTAGCTCCGAAAGCAAAAGACATATCAAAATCACTATTTACAGTAACTATTAACCATGAAGAATAGCATACTATTTCTATTATTAGTAGTCTTGACGATTACCCTCTCACTATTCCTTCCTTGGTGGATAATAGCTCCTCTTTCCATTGCTGCCACCTATTTTAGCAAAAGCAAACCTTTAAGTTCATTCTTCCTTCCATTTAGTGCGATATTCTTAGCTTGGCTTCTGAGTATCTACTTCAATAACTCAGGTACAATAAGTGAATTAATGGGAAAACTATTTGAAATTGATGGATTCATTATTCCATTTATTGCTTCAGCATTAGGAGGTCTAGTAGCTGGTTTCTTTGGATTAGCAGGTTCACTGTTTTCTTCTCCAAAGAAAAACTGGGTTAATGGATAAGGATTATATGTATTTATCTGCGGACCACTGACAACCTTATTTGGTATGCCCATTATCCAAGGTTTTACTCATCTCTAAGTGTGGTATCCCATCTTCATTAAAATAGTCTCCAAATCCTAAATATCCATTTCTTAAGTAAAAATTTACAGCACTATCTCTAGCATGGCAATAGATGGTGGTGTAACCTTTCTTCATGGCTAAAGTTTCACAAAACACCATCATTCTTGACCCTATACCTAAGTTCCTCTGCTTATCTAAAACTACAACCCTTTGCATTTTCATTGATACTTCTTCAGGTACCAGAACTGCAGTTGCAACTAGTTTATTTTTGACTTGGCCAATTACTTGATAGTGATTTTTTTCTTCTTCCAGTTCTTTAGCCGTAAATTTTTCACCTAATGGTTCACGAAGTATTTCTTCTCGAAGCTTCACGGCTTCCTCCCAGGCTTTGCTAGAATGAGAAACAGTCCTAAACTCAATTTCCATTTTATTCTTTAACTTTATATCTCAAAAGTAGAAAAATTGGCTACCAATGCAACTTACAGCTATAAAGCTGCAAGCTGAGTTTTCAGTTCTTCTAAACTCACTTCCTTATAGTCTGGTCTTATCTTCACTCCTTTTCTTGCTACAAAATCAACTATTGAAAGCTGAGGTTTCCCCTCAACAGCCATGATATGAATCACCTTGGCCTTTTCCCTTACGGGTATCTTCACTTGCCTTTCTTCACCAACACTACTTGTACTCATTAGGCTTTTGAACTTTTTAATATAGACCATCACTCGCTCTCCTACTACTCCGGCTACAGCAAATTTAGCAGCTACCTTAAACTTTATTTTAGAGAATCTATCACAATTAATCCAACCTAACTTTTTAACTCCAGCAGAATAAAAATTATCTACGGCTCCTTGAGTTGAAATTCCATTGGCTGCATCAGTTTCAAACTTTTTACTTATCGCTAGATTAATCATTTCTTTCACCTCCTTGTCTTGCATCATTTCATGAGCAAGCTTATTGTTCTGAAGTGAATAACTTCTATTAAAATTCATACTTCTCCTGTGCTTTGAGTAGTACTTTCTCATCTTGGAAATGCTAATTTCATTATCCTTTACAAAGTTTTTTGCAATAAACTTAGCATCAAATCGAGACAACATGTTGTAGTATGCCAGTTGATTAGCAAGGTACTCCAAATGTCCAGACCTAGCAAAATCCATCTTCGCTTGTGTCACTCTATAAATATACTTTTCAGGTTTAACAGATGTAAACTTCCCCTGATCGTTTCGACTTCTTATGTAGTTTATGCCGTAGTTTATACGAGCTTGATCATACACTCTTTTGTGCTTGTTATACTCCTTTTTTAGATAGTCGATATGTTGTTCTATATCATCACTAATATCAGCCATTTTCTCTTCATAAAGTGCGAAATTTTGCTTGTATTCTGCTAAATCCTTATCGTAGTCCTTTTTGTGCTCTTGATATCTGGCCAGCCTTCCTTCATAGTCCTCATACCTTTCATCATATATTTCTTGAGCAATTTCCTCTTTTCGTGCATCGGATGTAAACCACGCTTTAATTCCGGTTACCACTTTATCCGGATTAACTTCCTTTGGCATCCTTGGCATTCTTGGTTGCTTTAGCACACTAGGAGGCACGGGAAAAGTAACAACCTGCTCTTGCATATCAGCTTTACTTATAGCGGGTATTGGTCTAACAAATTTTTCGAATACACTGAGATCTAATCTCAATGGAGCTCCTATAATATCTTGCCTACCTGCTGCAAATTTATCCTTAGTAATATTCCAACGCATTAGTCCATCTGCATTTCTACTTCCAGTAAACACAGACATTCCATCTTCCAGATTCTCAGAAGGCAGATCTACTCCAAGAGCTTTATCACCCCTAAGCTGTAATGGTTTTCCGTCCAAACTTGCAGTAACTTTAATCATCCCACCACTCTCAAGCATTTCTCCACTCTCTGTTTCTGTAACCAACAAACTGGTAATACCATCTTTTGCCGAAAGTGCCTCTTCAATAGAAATTACGACTCTTCTATTTCCAATCTTTCGCCCTAAATCATCGACAAAAGCATTTTGAGGAATAAATATTTCACTCCCATTACTAGCCGTGATGGAATAATCTTCATTCGTTGGAATTTCAAAATGTTGTTCCTCATCTCTTATCCGTTCCAAAATTTCATCTGCTGATGTGAAGGGCTTGTACTCCAAGGATATTTCTACACGTCGATTTAGTTGCTTCCCTTCCAAAGTCGAGTTACTTGCAATTGGAATTTGCTCCCCATGCCAACCCGCTTTCATTTCGCTTTGTTTTATATTTCTTGCTGTAAGATAATCTACAACACTTCTTGCTCGGTTCTGTGATAATACTTTATTGTAATCATCACTTGCATCAAAATCTGTATGAGCGGATAATCCAATCCCTGTTACATAATTTTCATTATACAAGGTTAAAATCTGCTCCAGAGTCTTAACACTCTCTTCTTTGAGTGTGTATTTGTCTACGTCAAAATAGACATTAAATTTTTTAACAGTTTGACTATAAAGAGTCCCAAAACATAAAATAAAAGTTAGTGTTAATAGTGCGTTTTTCATAATATCAGCTTTTGTTTTCATCTATACAACGGAGACAAATGCCTACATGTTACATTTCTATGACAACTTTAAGATGCCTCAAAACAACCGAGCTTAAAACTAAACCTAATAACTTACTGTTTTTCAGCAAGTTAAATCCACATTAATTGTTGTTAATATTCTTTAATATAAAACCGATTGGTTTATTCCGTTTATTTGAAAAATGGAAAACCTAACAGATTCACAAATTGAAGACACTGAAGTCTACCCCTTAATATCAGATAGATACAAAGCATTTTTCATTGATGCACTTGTTATGATAGGCTTCTGGTATATCTTTTCAATGATCTTTTCATCTTTTGACAACGTGCCAAAAGAAATACGATTTTCTGCTTATCTCTTCAGTGTCTGGTTATACGAACCCCTATTTGTTTCTGTATTTGGTGCGAGCATTGGTCATTACTCTGGGGGTATGCGAGTGGTACGAGAATCAGACCGTACTCGTAAAATCAATATCGTTATGGCTATATTTCGTTATGCTATAAAGTTACTCCTAGGGATTCTTTCGTTGCTTACAATTACAAAAGCCAATAAAGGCAGGGCCATCCATGATATGGTAGCACTATCTATTGTAATATTTAAGGATTCAGAAGAAAAGACTACTTAACAGGATTCACCGCAGCTCGGATACTAAATACATGAGAGTATTGAGCAGCACTTTGATCACCAATGTCACTTAACGCATAATCAATGCTAATTTGATTTAAGTTTAAACCCAGACCTATATTCGGCATAAAGGTCCATTGTTGCTCATAGTTAAAGTCTTTGGTTTGTTGGATATTACCTATACCGGCTCTCAGGTAGATTATCTTTTTGTATCCAGCTTCAATTCCTAGATGTGGGTCTCCGCTAATAAAATTAGTCTTAATGAGTGTATTCCTTTTACCATCCGTATTTAGGTCTAAATTGACTTCTGCCAATAAATCAAAATCATCATTAAACTCTACTCTCTTTGCAGCTCCAAGGATAAACTTTGGGAGAGTTAGTTCCAATGAATTAATTGGCACTTCATTACCGGTTTGTCTAAATACCTGCTCTTCAGCCTCAGTAAAATTAAAATTCCATGCATTGAACGTTGTTGTAATATCTCTAGCCATTACAGCAAATTTCCAATCATTATCCGTTTCATACTTTGCACTTACATCGATACCAAATCCCCACGCTGTTGTAAATTCTCCAGCCCGTCTGTGAACTATCTTAGCACTTCCACCGAAACTAAGTCCCTCAGTCAAAGCCTTTTGAGCATAGCTAATAAAAAAACCGTAATCTACTGCACTGAACTCTGTAACACGATCATAATTTATTTGTCCATTTCTTATCAAATCCAATGTATTTGGAATTCCATCTACACCAAATCTTACCATAGAAAAACTCAATGCTGCATTGTCTTTCACCTTGGTACTTAAAGCCAAATAATCATAATTTGCTAATCCATTAAAGTAGTTGGAATGCATGAATGAAAGTTGGAGTTTATCTTTTTGACCAACCAGACCTGCAGGATTCCAAAAGCCAGAAGTTACATCATCCGTAGATGCAATAACCGAATTTGACATACCAAAAGCTCTTGCTCCTACACCAATAGACAAAAACTCATTACTGTATTTTGGTGTTGATTGTGCAGATACATCAGCTACACATAATGCAGCAAGAATGATGAAGACACATTTTATATTGGCAAGTCTCATTTGATAAGATGGGTAATTATAATAGTTGAATTTCTAAAGCATCAATAGAACGAGCAAGCTCTGGTTCTATTGTCTCACAAATGTCAATTAATAATTGACGTTGATCATCATTCAATTCAATCATGTCTAGTTTACGACAAACACCTTCTACAGCAGCCACTACATTTTCTAAACTTGTATAGCTGTTTAAGAAATTTGCCTTCATAAACCTTTTGTGTTGTCCTTTCCAAAGTTCATCATCTTGCAAACCTGCATAACGCATAAACTTCAGGACCCATTGTTGCTCTACGCTATTAATCATATCGTAAAACTCATTGGCCAAGTTTGGATTCTTATCGAGTAATATTTTATCCAAAAGAACTTCCACCATGATATGAGTGATAAAGTAATCTCTATTGATATCTTTATCTCCGCTTTCTCTAATCATATCAGTCGCTCTGTTTGTAATATCTACAAACACCATCCAGTTGTGAAACTTTCGATCACTAGCGAAGTGCTTATTACATCCATCATTCATGGACGCAATTTCTTTGGTAGTAAAGGTTATATTTTTGTATGGATTTATTCTTAGTTTAGAGATGTGTGCTCTTGCAAGATCGGGAAGTATTAAACCAATATTGTAATACTTATTATCCTCAATTTGATCGAAATAAAAATGACTTAAATAATTCACTGCTGCAAAGGAAATGAAATGTAGCCAATAAATAACAAGTGAATATAACATAGCCAAACCTTTCGATTTATATTAAGGACAATGGAATCATATTATTTACTAATAGTTCTATTCAAATTCATTTTTTCGGAGTCCCTAAACCTAATTTAACTTTGCAATATGAATAGTATAGGATTACCACAAAATGAAAGTCAAGTTGTAGTAGATAAACTCAATAAGTTACTTGCTACATACTCTGTTTTGTATATGAACACTCGAGGATTTCATTGGAATATAAAGGGGAAAGAATTTTTTGAACTACACCTGAAGTTTGAAGAGATTTACAACTCTCTTGTATTACAAATAGACGAAATTGCTGAACGCATACTTACCTTAGAGGGCACGCCAGTTCATAGTTATTCTGACAATATAAATCTTTCATTGATATCAGAACAAATGAATGTCACTAATGGTACTGAAGGACTAAAACACATCCTAGATGGGTATAAGACCATCATCCTTTTACAACGAGAGATTCTTGTTTTATCAGGGGAGATAAATGATGAAGGGACCACCTCTCAAATGAGTGACTACATCACTTTACAGGAAAAGGAAGTTTGGATGTATCGTTCCTATTTAGCTTAAGCTAAAGTACTACATTCGCGAACTTGAAAAAAACGAACAAAACATCAGATAGGCTAGGAACCGAGAGTATTGGAAAATTGCTTTTACAGCAATCTCTTCCTGCTTCAATTGGTTTTTTGGTGATGTCTGTTTATCAATTGATTGATGTTTTATTTGTCAGCAGATACGCTGAAGGAGAAATTGCAATTGCAGCCATCACGGTTGTACTTCCCATCACCTTTTTAATTTCGTCCTTTGGAATGGCTGTTGGTGTAGGAGGAGCGTCGGTACTTGCTCGTGCATTAGGTGAAGGAAATCCACAAAAGGCACAAAAAATATTTGGCAATCAAATTACTTTAACTCTTGGCTTTGTTTTATTCTTTGTAGCCGTAGGTTATATTTTCCAAACTGAACTTCTTACTCTTTTTGGAGCGAACGAGGAAATAATGCCCTATGCTAAAAAATACTTAAACATATTACTTATAGGTCTCCCCTTCCTAGGATGGGCTATGATGAGTAATAATGTAATACGTGCAGAGGGTAAGCCAAAGGTGGCTATGCTCACTATGATCATTCCTGCTATCTCTAATATTCTATTAGACTACATTCTAATCTACCATTTAAATATGGGAATAGCTGGAGCTGCAATAGCAACCACGGCAGGATATATTCTCAGCGGAGGCTACACCTTATGGTTCTTTTTATCTGGTCGAAGTGAATTGAAGCTCCTCGGAGAAAGTCTCAAATTAAACATTCCCATTGTACGTGAAATCACATCCATTGGTTCTATTACGTTAGTACGTCAGAGTATGTTTAGCCTTTTAGCAATTGTCCTTTATAGTCAATTGGACAAATGGGGACAAGTAGAATATGCCTCATTGGGAAAAAGTGGAGGGTCACATGCAATAGCAATTTATGGACTTATCCGTGGATTTACCCTTTTTGTTGCCTTCCCTATTATTGGAATAATGCAGGGACTCATGCCCATCGTAAGTTACAATTATGGAGCTAAAAATGGAGAACGGGTAAAGCAAAGTGTACAGCTCGCTATTAAATGGACCACCATTATTTCACTGTTTTTATTGAGCATTATTGTCATCCTTCCAGAGTTCCTTATTTCAATATTCACAGAAGACAAAGACCTACTGGAACATACACCACGTGTGCTTCAGCTTATATTCATTTCTTTACCGATTATGGGAATCGGGTTTATAGGTGGGGCATATTTTCAAGCTATGGGAAAACCTCTACCTGCTTTGATACTTACTCTTGCTCGTCAAGGTCTTTTTATGATTCCTCTAATGTTCATCTTTAGCCACTTTATCGGTCTAGATGGTGTTTGGGTATCCCTGCCTGTCGGAGAAATTTTAGCAGGAATCTGGTCAGCAATTTGGTTGTACATGGAAGTGAATAAGTTGCAAAGTTTAAAAAAGGCTTAGTAACTCACCATATACTTACACATTAAAAGCTTCTGTCACAATTGCTTCTTGCTCTTTTTTATGTACCGATGCATACCCAGTAGCTGGACTTGCACTACTTCTACGTGTAATTTCTTTAAAACCACGTGCCCAGTCGTATCTTAATATGTGCATCCAGGCTCCCATATTTTTAGGCTCTTCTTGAACCCATGTAAACTCTGCTTTTGGATACTTCTTAAACAATGCTTGCATTTGTGTTTCAGGCATTGGATAGATCTGCTCCAATCTAACAACAGCAACATCTTTACGTTTACCCTCTTGTTGCCTTGCTAGCAAATCATAGTAGATTTTACCAGAACAAAGGTTAACTCTCTTCACTTTCTTCGTATCTACGTAGCTATCATCTATTAACTCTTGAAATCCTCCTTTGGTAAACTCATCAGTTGTACTTACCGCCAATGGATGACGCAATAAGCTTTTTGGGCTCATTATGATCAAAGGCTTTCGAAAATCTCTTTTTAATTGACGTCTAAATGCATGAAATAGATTGGCAGGAGTTGTTATATTCATTACCTGCATATTTGCCATAGCACATAGCTGTAAGTACCTCTCCAAACGAGCACTACTGTGTTCAGGTCCTTGCCCCTCATACCCGTGAGGAAGTAACATTACTAGACCACTATATCTTCCCCACTTGGTCTCACCACTTGCTATAAACTGATCTATCGTTACTTGACATCCATTAGAGAAATCACCAAACTGTGCTTCCCAAATAGTTAAACCCGTTGGATTGGTCATTGAATAACCATATTCAAAACCTAATACTGCATATTCTGAAAGCAAAGAGTTATATATTTCAAATTTCTGCTGTTTATCGGAGATGTGATTCAAAGGAACAAACTCTCCTTGACCATCTTCTGTCTTTATTACTGCATGACGATGGGAGAATGTACCACGTTCTACATCTTGACCACTCATTCTAACCGAATGTCCTTCTTCCAACAAAGTTCCATAGGCCATAAGCTCTCCCATTGCCCAGTCATACTTACCTTCTTCAACCATCCGCTTTCTATCGGTATACAACTTGGTCACCTTCTTTATCGGTAGATAGTTATCTGGAATATTTGTAATTGCCTTTGCTACTGTTTCTAAAGCTTTTTTAGAAACTGCTGTCTTTACTGACTTTTCAAAATCATCCTTGGTTCCGGTTTTCAGCTTACTCCAAGAGCTTTTGGGCAGATTGTTATTTTTAGGTTTTTTGTCAGCACGTACATCCTCAAGGTCTTGTTGCAACATGGCCTTGAATTCCTTTTCGAGCTTTTTTGCTAAACTTGCCTCGATACTCCCTTGCTCAGATAATTTCTTTGCATAAATCTCTCTTGGATTATCATGCTTGGCAATTGCCTTGTACAAGGCTGGTTGTGTAAATTTAGGTTCGTCACCCTCGTTATGACCGTATTTTCTATAGCCCAATATATCTACGAATACATCTGAATGGAATGTTTGACGATAATCCATTGCTAACTTTATAGTATATACCAAAGCCTCTACATCATCACCATTTACATGAAACACAGGACATTTAGTAGTTTTAGCTACATCAGTACAGTAAATAGAAGTACGAGCATCCGTATAGTTAGTGGTAAAACCAATTTGGTTATTGGTGATTAAATGAAGAATACCTCCAACTTCATATCCATCTAAACCAGCCATTTGTAAAACCTCGTAAACGATACCTTGACCAGCAACTGCTGCATCACCATGAATAAGTATGGGTATAATTTTAGACAAGTCATTGTTATAACTTTTATCCAACTTAGCTCTGGTAATACCCTGGACTACAGGATCTACAGCCTCCAAATGACTCGGATTGGGACAAAGATTAAGCTTAACCTCTTTACCCAAACTTGTTTTCACTTTGCTCGTATACCCTAGGTGATATTTTACATCACCTTCAAAAACAGAATCTTCGTATGCTTTTCCTTCAAACTCATTGAAGATTTCTGCATAGCTCTTCTTCATAATATTGGCCAAGACATTAAGTCTACCTCGATGAGCCATCCCAATCACAAACTCTTCTACTCCTTGACTTGATCCTAACTCTATAGCAGAATCAAGTGCTGGGATTAGTGTTTCTAATCCCTCCAGAGAAAATCTTTTTTGACCGACATACTTGGTATGCAAGAAATTCTCAAAAGCTACTGCTTGATTTAATTTCTCAAGTGTAAGTTTCTTTTGTTCAATTGTAAAACTGGGCGTGTTCTTACGCTTTTCCATTCTACTTTGTAACCATTCCACCTGTTTAGGATCAGGAATGTACATGTACTCAACTCCTATGCTTTCACAATAGGTTATTTCGCAATGAGCTATTATATCCTTAAGCTTGGCAGTACCAATTCCTATGGCTACACCAGCATTAAATTTTTTATCTAAATCCGCTTTGGAGAGACCAAAATTTTCAATTGATAAATCGGGAGTATACGTTCTACGCTCTCTTACGGGATTGGTCTTCGTAAATAGATGACCTCGGGTTCTGTAACCATTATTGATAAGATTAAGGACATTTATCTCCTTCATCATATCTTCACTCACCGCTCCTCCAGCATCATTCAGCCCCAACTCTCCGTAAGCTAGATCGAAACCTTCAAAAAAACGTTGCCAGCTTTCGTCTACAGAGGATTTATCTGTTTTATACTGCTCATACATGTGGTCTACAGAATCTACATCTGCATTGCTTAAGTAGGAATGGTTTAACATTATTTTTATGTTATTGCAAAAATAGAAAAGGGGTTTACATTGTCCTTCTTTTTTGAAGCAAAAAAGAAGGCTTTATGCACCCTTTCTACAAAAAGGATGCTCTTGTTACATCTTGACGTTTGAAATATCCGGTTTTTACTATATTTGGAAACAACCAAATCAAAGTTTACATCCAATGGAAGAAAGTCAATTACAACCCCAACCGAGAAATACCTTTATCACTATTTTATGCGTCCTAACTTTTATAGGAAGTGGATGGGGCATATTAAGTAACATTATGAATTATGTAAATGCCAACTCTATTGAGGTCACATCAGAAGCAATTGAAGAATCAATGGATGAGGCAATGGAACAAATCCAAGACAGTGATGACATAACAGATAAACAGAAAGGACTTATTGAAAAAATAATGAATGGGGTTTCTGAAGTACTTACTCCCGCAAATGTTAGGAAATCATCACTAATTTCTATTCTATCAGGTCTTCTATGCATTTTCGGAGCTGTGCTAATGTGGAATTTACGAAAAGTTGGATTTTATGTATATATCGGAGGAATACTCCTAGTAATTATAGGTATGATCGTAATTTTCGGACCTCTAATGGGGGCAATTTCAGCATTCTCTGCAGCATTTGGAGGATTCATCATGACCATACTTTATGGAGTCAACCTAAAACATATGAATTAACATAAAAAATCTAAAACGATAAGAAAGGTGTGCGGTTATATTCGCACACCTTTTTTTTGTCCCTGAGACAAGAGTGGAGAATGAACAGCAGAGAATTCGTACAAATCTTCAATGAGTATCCGATTTTACAAGAATTGGAAAGGGAGATTACTGCCGGAAAAACAAGGTTCGGGATTCAAAACAGCATAGGTTCTTTTAAATCCATACTCTTTGCTCATCTCCAAAAACATACGGAACGTAGTGTTTTAATCTTGTGCAATGATCAAGAACAAGCCGAGTATGTATACTCAGACTTACAGGTATTTACAGACCATAACTATGTTTTTTTATGGAAGGATTCATTTCGAAGAAGCTTTGACTTATCTATACCCATAAGTACTAAAATACAAAGCAAAGCAAGTGTTCTAGATGCTTTATCAGATTTGGACAAACCTAAAATAGTGGTCACATACCCCGAAGCATTTGTAGAAAAAATTGTCAAACAGGAGGTTTTCCAGAAGAGCAAAATCACATTCAAGATAGGAGAAGAAGTAGACCTAGACTTTTTGATTGAAGTGCTTAATGAATATGCTTTTTATCGAGAAGACTTTGTTTATGAGCCTGGTCAGTTTTCAATCCGTGGAGGAATCCTCGATTTGTTTTCATACGCCAGTGATTTACCATTTAGATTAGAGTTAGATGGTAGGACTATAGAAAGCATTCGTGAATTTGACCCGATAAGTCAATTGAGTACTCGGAAATTGGTAAGAGCCACCATAGTACCAAACGTACAAGAAAGTGGTAGAGATCAAGGTCATACTGACATATTTGAATATTTAGGAAAACGACCAATTGTTTGCACATATGACCTACCATACTTATTTGCCAAACTGGAAAAGGGCTGGAAAAAAGCCATTGAAAAATCGACAGCTGAGCATAACCCAAAAGACCTATATTTTGATGAGGAAGAACTTGCTAACCAGCTTAATAAAAGGCCAATTATTGAGTTTAGTAGTCAAACATTCTTTCGACCATCAGTAAAGTTAAAATTTAATCAAGTACCACAACCACCTGTAAACAAGAATTTTAACTTACTCATAGAAACACTTAAAACTTTAGAACAAAAAAAATATACTACCCTAATATTCTCTGAAAGTGCAAAACAGATAGAGCGACTAGAAAGCATTTTTGATGATGTACAAGCAGGGTACAAAATACAACCAGTATACAAAAGCTTAAGTGAGGGATTCATAGATCATGACCTCAAAATAGCAGCCTATACTGAGCATCAGATTTTCAACAGATACTACCTTGCAAAATCAGGCAAGTCAGTCTCAACTGCTGGAGCCATCTCACTTAAAGAACTTCAAGATTTAAACCCTGGAGACTATGTCGTACATATAGATCATGGTGTGGGACAATTCAAAGGGCTTCAGCGAATGGAGATGGGAGGGAAATTACAAGATGCTGTTCGAATAGAATACAAGAATGGCGACTTACTCTATGTAAATATTGGCTCTCTTTATAAAATATCCAAGTTCAAAGGCAAGGATGGTACTGAGCCTAAAATGAATAAACTTGGAAGTGATGCATGGAGTAATTTAAAGCGAAAAACAAAAGCTCAGGTTAAGGACATTGCCCGAGACCTTATTAAACTCTACGCAAAACGAAAAGCAGAAAAGGGTTTCCAGTTTACCCCAGACACTTACTTACAAACTGAACTTGAAGCTAGCTTTTTGTATGAAGATACTCCGGACCAAGTAAAAGCTACAGACGATTTCAAAAAAGATATGGAAGGTCCTAACCCAATGGATCGCTTAATCTGTGGTGATGTTGGCTTTGGAAAAACTGAAATTGCTATTCGAGCAGCATTTAAAGCTGTTTGTGATAGCAAGCAAGTGGCTATTTTAGTACCTACAACTATCTTAGCTCAGCAACATTATCATACATTTAAAGATCGTTTAAGGGATTTTCCTTGTACAGTAGACTACATCAATAGATTTAGAACTACCAAACAACAAACTGAAACACTCAAAAGATTAGAAGAAGGACGAGTTGACATTATAATTGGAACGCATAAACTACTCAGTAAAAAGACTAAATTTAAAGATTTAGGCTTACTGATTATTGATGAAGAACAAAAATTCGGTGTAAGTGCGAAGGAAAAATTAAAAGAATTTAAGGCTAGTGTAGATACACTAACTCTTACAGCAACACCTATTCCACGTACTCTCCATTTCTCTTTAATGGGAGCCCGCGACTTAAGTTTGATACAAACACCCCCTCCCAATAGAAGGGCTATACAAACGGAAGTTCAAGTTTGGAATGATGAAATAATTCAAGAGTCTATAAGCAATGAAATAGCCAGAGGTGGTCAAGCTTTTATGGTTCACAATCGAGTAAAGGATATTGATGAAGTAGCACAACGCATCCGTAATTTAGTTCCACATGCTCGCGTAATTGTTGGCCATGGTCAAATGAAAGGTGACCAACTAGAGCAAGTAATGGTTCAGTTTATAGAAGGGGAATATGATGTACTAGTAGCTACTACAATAATAGAAAGTGGACTAGACATACCTAACGCCAACACTATAATCATAAACAATGCACACATGTTTGGACTCAGTGATCTTCATCAAATGCGTGGCCGTGTGGGACGAAGCAATGTAAAAGCCTATTGCTATCTGCTAGCACCTCCAGTGCATTCGTTACCTGAAGATGGAAGACGAAGACTACAGACAATTGAGGAATACTCTGACTTAGGAAGTGGATTCAATGTGGCAATGCGTGATCTAGACATACGTGGTGCTGGAAACCTTCTAGGTGCTGAACAAAGTGGTTTTATCTCAGAGATAGGCTTTCATATGTTCCATAAAATTCTAGACGAAGCAATGCGAGAACTCAAAGAAGATGAGTTCAAAGACATACTAGAAGCCGTAGATGGAAAACCAGAAGCACCTAAGCTACATGTAACAGCTACTGTAGAACCAGATTTTGATGCTAGATTACCAGAAAATTATGTAAGTAATGTTGCAGAACGTCTAAACTTATATACTCGGCTATCTGAGCTCAATGATGAGCAAGACCTAGATAAATTCACCTTCCAACTTGTAGATAGATTTGGAGAAATGCCAAAATCAGTAAGCAACTTAGTGCTTAGTGTACGATTTAAAATAGCTGCTCAAAACATCTTTGCAGAAAAGGTTAAAATCAAAGAAGAAGAGATATATCTTTTCTTTAACAATGATTTAGGGGAACATTTTTACCAAGCACAAACATTCACTACGATACTCGCTAAGGTAAATACACATCCTTCACATTTCAGTTTCAAACAAGGAAAAAACCACTTAATCCTTGCTATCAAAGGGTTCACAAGCTACAGAGAGACCTTGGAACAAATAAAACTTCTTAGACAATAGTCTCATTTTGGGATTGTTTTGTGTCATTTTTAGACAAATGACAAATTAAATTTGGAAAATAGGAACTTATCATGTTTACTTTGTAGCATAAATAAACTACTACTTATTTCAGATACAAAGTATTCGAGATAACCAACACTTATTTATAGGAGCTGTGATGAGCTTCGGTTTGAGGTTTGATGGAGTGGTTTCCAAAAACCTTAGTCTTACATGATGAGACATCTTAGTTAATAAAGTTAGTAAAAGTCCAGCTAAAATTAGCTGGACTTTTATTTTGATTAAAATTTACTGAGTAAGTCTCCAAACTCCCAGACATCCATAAAGGAATTGTACATCGGTACCGGGGCTAGTCGAATAACATTTGGTTCTCGCCAGTCTGCTATTACATCGTTTAGGGTAAGGTAATCAAAAAGGGCTTTGCCATTTTTATTGGTTAACATACTCAATTGGCACCCTCGTTCCTCAGGAGTTATTATTTCAAACTCTAACTTTTCATTCACATTTTGTGCATCAAGAACCACTTCTTCCATAAAAGAGTTCAGTTTTTTTCCTTTTGCTGCTAACGCCGGCATACCCACCTCATCAAACATATCCAAAGACGCTTTGTGAGCCGCCATCGCTAGTACAGGTGCGTTGCTCAATTGCCACCCAGCTGCTCCAGGTTCAGGGATGTAACCCTTCTTCATTTGGAAGCGTTCACTTTCTTTATGTCCCCACCATCCTGCAAACCTTGGTGTTTCCGGATTATTCCCATGCTTTTCATGCACAAAGATGCCGCTTACTCCTCCAGGACTACTATTCAGATACTTATAAGTACACCATGCAGCAAAATCAACCTCCCAATCATGCAATTGCATTTCAATGTTTCCTGCAGCGTGGGCACAATCAAAACCAGCAAATGCCCCCACAGAATGAGCGACCTCAGTTAGTCTTTTTATATCAAACGCTTGGCCCGTATAGTATTGCACTCCACTAAAAAAAACCAGTGCACATTCGTCCCCAACTTCTTTAATCTTAGCTACAATATCCTCCGTACGCAATGCGTGTTCTCCTTCTCTCGGCTCTATTTCTATTACTGCGTCTTGGTAATCATACCCGTGATGTTTGACCTGACTCTCAATAACATACATATCACTAGGAAAGGCACCACCTTCCATGATAATCTTATACCTCGAATTTGTTGGCCTATAGAAACTTGCTAGCAATAAATGAAGGTTAACAGTAAGATTATTCATCACCACCACTTCTTCCGGTTTTGCTCCGACAATCTTAGCTTCCTTATCAAAAAAATGATGATAACCGAACCAAGGATTTTTACTGTGAAAATGTCCTTCTACTCCTAACTTTTGCCAATCATCTAACTCTTGCTGAATGTAATCCTTGACAGCTCTTGGCTGAAGACCCAATGAATTTCCCGTAAAATATAGTTGTTCACTTCTAGTCTTACCTGGTGGCATAAAAAATTGACTTCGATACGAAGACAATACATCCTCATTGTCCAACTTCTCAGCGACTTCTCGGCCTATAGTCATTTGCATGGTGCAAATAAAGTTAGAAATTGAACACTTAAGAAACACTCTTCTAAAGTCCAATAAATAACACCCTAATTTTATAGATTTTACTTAAATAGCCTGAGATGCTTCCCATTCCTATACCCCATTCCAGAGGAAGTGATATACTGATAGGCACAATTGAAAACTATTTCATTGCAGTCATTTACAACTCCATATGCTTCTTCGCGTCTAACAATAATGTGCTCCAGATTAAGAATATTAGGAGGCAGGTCATATACAAAAGGAATTTTTTGATTCCCTAGTGTATCAAAAGCTCCCCATAAACCTGTATTTAATTGAACCACTACAAGACCAAATTGAGGCAATCTCACTTGTGTAAATTCAAATGGCAGAATCAATTGCATCCTACTATTAAGTAAGCTAATGCCAAAACTGTCCCCAACTATTGCAAATCCATTGGTGAAATTATTTGCTTCCGCAAAAACATAAGGAGTAAGCTCCTTGCCTTTTGAATCAATATAGGCATACAAATCCCCCTTAGCGACGTAAGCCTTCCCTTCTGACAACTCACTCACTTCACTGTATACATAGTCAGAAATCAGAACACTGTCAGCGATTATAGCTTTTCTCCTATTGTTTGTATGATTTTTCACATCCCAAGTCTGCCCATAAATCTGAAGGCTTGAAATCAATAGTATGACACTTAATAATCTCATTCTATTTACTTAACTATTTCTTTAAAATTCAGTTCGTCTCCAACAAACCAACTTCCATTTAACAAGATGGCTAAGTACTTTAACTCATACTGATGCTTTCGCCTTTTGCAATTTACAGTGACATAGCAATACCTATTATTATCATCATCTTTACCAAAATTATACTGTGTTTTCCCTCTTTCGATTCGCTTTAATTTCAACTTTGATTTTTCCGAATTCTTAAGAATTTTTCTATAATCTTTCTGCAAATTTCTAAGAATCATTTGCTGTCTATAAATAACCTGATCCTCGCGGTACTCGATCGACATAGTGTCAAACGTTGCTCTAAGGTATTTAACCTGAGGCACAAATTTCTTCATACCTCCCAAGTCTTTTTTCAAGAAAGTAATATAAAAGGAATCACACATTTCTGGGAGTGAGTCAAAAAGCTGTTGGTAATGCTCGTTACTATCTGGCCTATGATCTTTAAGCACGTAGAGTTGTCCTTGCGAAGTAGCAAAAAAACCAATTAATATAATCACTGAAACAAGTCTCATATATCCATTATCTAAGCAAATTTATAGCCAAAAAAGATTATCCCATCAATTTTAAACAAAATCTAATTTTAAAATGCAACGTTTAATCGGCGTGGAAGGTCTACTTACTTAATCGTCTTAATTTACTAAAAGTAAATATTCAAGGGCTGAAGAATTTTCTTTGGCCCTTTTTTTATGAAATACCTTGACACAAGATGATTATCTTTGCCCAATGACATACAGAGGCAATTTTTTAGCCCTATTTATCATTCTTCTTGTTCTTATTGGCGGATGCACTGAACCACAAAAAGATGGCACCATTACCATAGTTACTACCACAGGAATAGTTGGAGACTGCGTAAGGAACATTGTTGGAGATCAAGCAAAAGTCATCTCGCTTATGGGGGCAGGAGTAGATCCACATTTATATAAGGCTTCTCAAGGAGATATATCAAAGCTTGCTAATGCAGACATAATAATATATAACGGCTTGCACTTAGAAGGGAAGATGGCAAAAATGCTAGACAACTACGCTAAGAGAAAGCCTGCTTTCGCTTTAGGAAGTTACATATCAAGTGAAAAACTAAAGAAAATAGACCAGAAATCCGACTTAGTTGATCCGCACATATGGTTTAGTCCGTCCATTTGGATGGAGGGCCTGGGGGGGATCGCAGCTGAACTTAGTCAAATCAAAGGACTGGAAAACACTTCTACAAATTTTGAAATTTATCAAAAAGAAATAGATCAAAGTACAAATCAACTTTCTGCTTTGCTTGACTCTAACTTAGCTGTTGATGAACGTATTTTGATAACAAGTCATGATGCTTTTTCTTATTTTGGAGATGCTTTTGAATTTAAAGTAAGAGGCTTACAAGGGATTTCAACAGCAGCTGAATACGGAGCTAAAGATGTTAAGGACCTAATTGATTTCATCATTGAGAATGGCATTAAATCTGTATTCATTGAAACTAGTGTTTCTGACAAAAATTTGCGTGCCGTTATTGAAGGAGCAAATGCTCGCGACTATGAACTTAAAATCGGAGGCATACTATATAGTGATGCTTTAGGAGAGGATAAAAGCTACGAAGGCACGTATAAAGGGATGCTTGAAGCTAATGTAAAAACTATTATCTCAGGATTAAAATGAGCGATACAATCATAGAAGCTCATAACCTGACTGTACTTTACGGTCGAAAACCCGCATTGTGGAATGTTGATTTTGAACTTCCTAAAAAAAAGGTAATTGGGATCATGGGACCAAATGGTAGTGGTAAGAGTACCTTACTAAAATCAATTATGGGTGTAGTAGAACCTACTAGTGGTTTCACTAAAATATACAACCAAGAACTAGATCAGGTAAGGGACAGAGTAAGTTATGTACCACAACGACAAGAAATTGATTGGGATTTTCCAGCTAGTGTTTGGGACATTGTCTCAATGGGGCGATTTCAAAAAAGAGGATTGTTTAAAAAGCTGACGGGAGAAGACAAAGACATTATCACCGATAGTCTTCAAAAAGTAAATATGCTTGGTTATGCCAAACGTCAAATCAGTCAACTTTCGGGAGGACAACAACAACGTGTATTCCTAGCTAGGGCCATTGCCCAACAAGGAGATTTATTCTTAATGGATGAGCCTTTTGCAGGAGTTGATATTGCAACTGAAGAAATGATTATTTCTCTGTTAAAAGACATGAAAGATGCAGGTAAAACACTGGTAATCGTTCATCATGATTTGCATACCGCTCAATCTTACTTTGACCACTTGGTACTGCTGAATACACGACTCATTGCTTGTGGACCGACCAATGAAGTATTTACAGATCAAATACTAACAGATACCTATGGGGGTAGGCTTACTACCATTTCTAAGATTAGTCAAGAATTAGAGAATAAAGAATTCCCTATTCGTCATAAATGATGCAATTTTGGGAAAATATCACCACTTTTTTTTCGGCTGAGAACTACACCTTATTTGTAGTCAGCTTGGGTTCAGGAATTCTCTGTTTTGCGGCGGGTGTCGTTGGAACATTTACATATCTCCGAAAAAGAGCTTTAATAGGTGATGTAATTTCTCATTCTGTACTACCAGGAGTAGCAATTGCATTCATGCTTACAGGAGTGAAAAATCCAATTTATTTTTTAACAGGAGCAATAATATCTGGCCTTCTATCCATTTGGATTGTAGATTTCGTTCAGGCTAAATCTAAGCTGAAACCAGACACTATTTTAGCCCTTACACTTAGCGTATTCTTTGGTGTAGGCATAGTTCTACTTACCAGAATACAACATAGTGGGGTTGCAGCACAAAGTGGTCTGGATAGTTTTCTGTTTGGCCAGGCTGCATCAATGGGAATCTTTGATGTAAAATTATTCTCAGCAATAGCTGTAATCAACATCATTTGTATCACCGTTTTTCTACGCGGATTTAGTCTCGTGAGTTTTGACGAACATTATGCAAAAGGTCTTGGTTTTAACATATCTATTCTTAAATCCTTTCTAGCCTTAATAACTGTAATAACTGTGGCAATTGGGGTACAAGCCGTGGGTGTAGTCTTAATGGCAGCATTGTTAATTACACCTGCCGCAGGAGCTCGATTCCTGACTAACTCCATTCCTAAAATGCTAGCATTTGCTGGATTATTTGGTTTTTTAAGCGGCTTAATTGGAGTCTTTATTAGCTACAGCGGTACAGGTATGCCTACAGGACCATGGATAGTTGTTGTTCTTTCCATTTTTGCTTTGATTGCCATTTTATTTGGCAAGAAAAAGGGAGTGTTTGCCAGAATGAGACTCCGCAAATCAAACAACGTTAAGATTAATAATGAAAATGTTTTGAAGGACATATATAAACTTGCAGATAAAGGCAATAATACCATCTCAGTTCAAGACTTAATTGAAAAGGAAAAACACAGCCTTAGTAAGCTAAAAAGCACTTTGAACAGACTCGAAGCTACAGATTACATTGACCAGGTTAGGGGACTTGTAATACTAAGTGATAAAGGCAGAATTGCGGCAAGAGAAGTTATTAGGAAACACAGATTATGGGAGATTTACCTCTCAAAATATTTCCAATTGGATGAAGACCATTTACATGACGATGCAGAAGGAATAGAACACGTAATTACACCAGAGATTGAGAAAGAATTAATTAAACTGTTGGACCGACCAAAAACAGACCCACATCAAAGCGAAATACCCTACTAATGATGGATTTCTATATCATATTAACTGCAAGTCTAGTCGCCATCAATTGTGCATTAATGGGTTGTTTTCTTGTGATGCGAAAAATGGTAATGATTGGTGACGCAATTTCTCACGCTGTGCTTCCAGGAATATTCATAGCTTA
Organism: Bacteroidota bacterium; assembly: GCA_002746305.1. Classification (GTDB taxonomy): domain Bacteria; phylum Bacteroidota; class Bacteroidia; order NS11-12g; family UBA9320; genus UBA9320. Next base: position 128,900 of record NVWV01000009.1, read on the forward strand.
TTACATTTCTGGCACTACCGCAAGTTTACCTATTCTTATAGGAGCTGCATTAAGTGGGATTCTTGCTACCATAATGATCGAATGGTTCACTAAAAAAGCACGTTTACAAAGCGATGCTGCAATTGGGATTTCCTACACATTGTTATTTGCCATTGGAGTAATACTAATTTCAAAGTTTGGAGAAAATGCAGACCTCGACCAAGAATGTGTGCTTTATGGAGAAATAGAATACATAACTGGATGGTTACAACCTTTTATTGGAGGATTTGAATTACCAAAACAAACCATAATTTTACTGATTGTCTGCGTGATACTTATTACTGCGGTAGTTTGGGGCTACAAGGGATTATTTATAACAACCTTTGACCCAAATTTCGCTCTATCAACAGGTGTTGCTGTTACATTTTGGCATTATTTCTTAATGAGTGGAGTATCACTTACCACAGTAGTTAGTTTTGAGTCCGTAGGTGCCATTTTAGTAATCGCTTTTCTTTCTGGACCTCCTGCTATTGCCTATTTATTAACAGAAGATTTTAAGAAAATGCTGGTACTTGCATGTTTAGTAGGTATCGCTTGCTCTGTAGCTGGATATTATTTTGCGGTGTGGCTAGATGTATCTGTAGCTGGTTCTATTGCAACTATGATTGGTATTGCATTTATCGTGGTATTTACCTTCACTTCGTTGCTTAAAAGTAAGGCTGACGTAATTTCTGCCTAAAATTAATGTCACGACTGCTTTTGTGTTCATATTCTCACAAGATGTAGCACTATCATTGCAGTCTGGAGTAGATTGGTCTTGAAATTGGATAAACTAATATTATTTACTTTCTGTGTAGTTATGGGTGTTAAAACCATGGCTCAAGATTCCAGTGCCTTTTTCACCTTCACTTCTGAAGATATAGAAACCAATAATATCCAAAACTTAGAAGGTGTTTTAAGATTACTCCCCTCATTACATCAGTATACTATAGACGATAGAGCCATTACTTCTTTTGGGATGCTTTCATTGCAAAATATTGCAATATTAAAAGATGGCCTTCCTCTTATGATGGATCAAAACACTTACTACGATCTAAGATCTATTCCAATCTGGGATTTAGAAAAAATAGAAGTACTCCTTGCTCCGATTTCAAATACCATTAAGAATAGCAGTGCCATTATTATTAAACTATTCTCGAAAAGCACTAATCCCATCGCTTCGGAGTCAGCTATTTATATAATCAATAACTCTGCTTCTGACTTACACGCTAATCTTCAATTTGGATTCAGCAATTTAGTTCATACTGCAAAGATTGGCATTAATAGGAGCTTTACTCAAGCTCTATATAAAGATGTTGAGGATAGAGGAACTTCCATAAGTGCAGCTGAAAGATATGATTTGAATTTTAGATATAAATTTCAAATACTTAGGAGTTTAAGCCTAACAATCAGCAGTGATAATAGTCTACTCAGGTCAAAAGATAAAGGTGAAATAATAGAAGGGACTACAAGGGTGCGGGATGTAAATCAGGACTTCAACAGACATATATTAAGAGGATCTATTGAAACGGCTCTATCTAAAAATCACATGCTTACTCTAAATGGGTTGATTCATAGATACAAAAATGGTCTTTCAACCTGGGATAAAGACCTTAGCAATTCTGAACAACAACAGTACTACGGCAAGGACATACCCTACAGTGTGGGCTATGATCAAGGGTACATGCAATTGATTTTGACCTCAAAAAACAGAACATTAAACTATTCTGCAGGAGTTGAACTTTCAAACACAAAGGACAACCAGTTTTCTAATATAAATGCAATAGCTACAGAGTATGCAGATTACTCGGCATTCGGTATGTTTGAATATCAATTTAGAAATACCTTTAAGTTACAGGGCGGAGCCAAACTATTAACCAATAGTCTAAGTGGGAGTTATCTACTTCCTCATGGGAGACTTACTCTTGCTCCTAACAATGAATTACAACTAGAAGCCACCTATCAGAAATCACTTTCCTATGCTCGATTTGAAGAACTGTTTTACACTTCAGACCTTAACAACGGAATACAAAATAATATCCTACTGAGCCCAATTGACCTCAACTCCTTCAATTTTAGAGTATTGATTGAAAAGAAACATCTTCGAATACAATCCGGGCTTCTTTATGTCAATAAAAATAGGATTCCACAGGTTTCTAATCTCAATACATTGACCAATACTGGCAAAAGTATAAGTACTACAACCTATGCATCTTTAGCATATAAAACCGACTGGATCAACATTAGACCAACAGTCATGCTTCATGGAATTAATGGAACCAGAGATACTACTAGTTTGACCTTCTTCTATCCAGAACTTAATATTTACGGACATATACAGATCCCCAACACTTCACTCTTGATTGGCTCAACAGCACGTTTTTTGGGAAAGAACAGCTCAACATACTTGAAGCACAATAAAATTTTCCTAAAACAAGTAGATGGACATAGACACATTTCTGTTTCTATTAAAAACACGTTCAAGAATGATAAATTGAGTGTCCTTTTCGGAACAACTAACCTTTTGAATACCAATTTTATATCAGAAAAGACTTTTAGGTTAACAAATACGGGGCAAGAACTAATTAGTGATTTGGATGCCGTAGCATCCAGAAATAGAGCATTCTTCTTCAAAATTAATTATAGAATAAAGTGAAAAAGCTGCTTTACATATCAATTCTATTGCTTGCAACAAGTTGTTTCAAAAAGGATGCTGTTTTACCGAAAAAATCTCCGGACTCGTTTGAAATCAACCTTAGTATAAAGGGAAACCAAGCATCTTATATTAATTTAACCAATCTACAAAATAGTTACGATGGAAAAACTGCTAACTGGCACCTTAAGTTTCAAAACGATGAATTGGGCTGGTACATTTACCTAAACACTTTACAAAATGTTGCAATCCATAACACAACAGAAACAGACTATGATCTGGTTGACCAAGACTACAATATCCTAGACCTTCCATGGCAATTAGATATTCCTGCTTCCCAAGGTTCGCAACCCGCCATAGGCGAATGGGGAGACTTCAACTTCCCCAACCCAAAGTCCTTTAAGAACGTATATTTAATCTCTTGGAATGATGGGATTACTTCTTTCGTTTACAAACTTCAAATTTTAGACGCAAGCACAGATAGGTATCATCTACGATATGGCACCTTAGATGGAGCTATCACTAAATCAGTTTGGATTACAAAAGACAAAGAACACAGACACTCCTATTTCTCATTTAAGTCAGGGAGTGACATACAAATAGAGCCTAAAGTAAACGATTGGAACTTTTGTTTCACATACTTACAAGACTCCATCATTAGCCATAAAAACATACCTCATGCTACAACTATCAATAAGTCTTTCGGCTTGTATCAGGGTGTTATTATCAACCAATCAAATACTCAGATTTTCTTGGACACTTCAAATAGCTTCGATGATATCGACTTCTTTTTCGCCAGAGATCTGGAATACAATACCATTGATGAAATTATAAATCTATTCTATACTTGGAATATAAATAGTCAGTCAATTGAGGCATCAGAAAACCTAACCTTAATCACAAAAGACGAAAACAGATACTATGCTTTAAAAGCAGAGGAACTTGAAGGTTCCAGTATTGAAGACATCAGAATAAAGCTTAAAATTAAACAGCTTTAGTTAAAGGCAAAGTCGGCATCCTCAAACTTTCCGGAACTCATCAGAAGTATATTCTGTTTATTATTAAATGCTAAATTCACAATTTCAGTTAGTTCCTCTGGAGAATTAACTACTTCCACGTTTTTGAAACACTTTATAACGAATGACGCAGCAATTGGTTCCATTTTCTTATGGGCAAAAACTGAATCATTGTAAAAAACAATTGCTCTATCTGCACTCTCCATCGTATCCTGATACAGTGGTAAAAACTCTTTATTGAGACTACTAAAAGTATGCAATTCAAAAACTGCTAATAGATTCCCATCATATGTCTCTTTAATTGCCTCGGTGGTAGCCTTTAACTTGCTTGGAGAATGTGCAAAATCCCTATAAACAACCTGATGTTCATTCTCTACAACCTTTTCCATCCTTCTACCAGCTCCCGAAAAAGACTTGGCGGCACTGTAAAATTCATTCTTTGAAACCCCCAACTTCTCACATATTATTTGAGCAGATACGAGGTTCTCCAAATTATGCTTTCCAACAATAGACAACGGGTACTTCAAATCTCCATCAACTATGATACTTCCATTCTTTGTTGTAACAAATTCTGGAGTATCATAAAATTGATTTAACACTCTAGTTTCCTTAGACAGCTCAGATAGTATTGGATCTTTTTTAAACCAGTAATATTCACCATCAGATGTATGAGTTTCAATGTATTTTCTAAACGTATCAATGTATAAATCAAAAGTTGGAAAAACATTGATATGGTCATAAGCTATTCCTGTAATTATGGAATAGTGAGGTTTATACCACAAAAACTTGGACCTCAAATCCATTGGAGACGATAGGTACTCATCTCCTTCTATTATAATCAAAGGGGCATCTGTAAGCTTTACAGAAAGGTCAAATCCATTAATAGAACTTCCTACCAGAAAATCGAATTCCATTCCAATTTCGGAAAGCACGTGCATTATCATAGCTGTAGTGGTCGTTTTCCCGTGACTTCCTGCTACTACTACTCTCTTCTTATCTGAAGATTCCGACGCCACAAACTCAGGGAAAGACATGATCTTTAATCCCAGTTCTTTGGATCTTTTTAGCTCAGGATTATCTTTCCTAGCATGCATCCCTAAGATTATTACATCAATCGAATCATCAATGACAGAAGCATCCCAACCTATAGAAGGTAAGAGACCTGCTTCTTTCAAATTGCCTCTTGCAGGGTCATAGATTGCATCGTCACTTCCTGTGACTTTATACCCTCTTCTTTTGAGTGCTATAGCTAAATTGTGCATAATAGCACCTCCTACTGCAATTAAATGTACGCGTTTCAATACTATTTTTACCTAAATCTACGTTTACGAATGTATATCCTATTCTCATGAAAAAAATAGCATTTGTTGGCATAATATTAGTTTCTGGCTTATTTAGTTTACAGTATAGCCTCTTTGGTTCTCACGGAGAGAGATATCTCCAAAATAATCTTCCAGCATTTGAAACAGAAGCGTTTTGTGCACCAAATGAAATTACTAAATACCAAGTAATTTATATTTGTCCGGACGATAGCTCCCAATTAAAAAAATTGGAAGAAGCAGTAAGGATATTGCTCTGAAACATCCTGAATACATTTTCTATTCAATCATCTTAATTATATTCTCATAAAATAATAATTGCCTTAATTTGCATTTTATGATTTCAGTCATTCTACCTGTATATAATGAGGAGGAAGGTCTTCAAACCTTTGTCAAAAGTCTTATAATCGAGCTTCAAAAAACAAAGGAAGTATTTGAACTCATATTTGTAAATGACGGTAGTAAGGATAAATCACTTCAGGTGATTAAACACATCTGTACTGAATGCTCCAATTATAAGTACATTGATTTAAGCCGAAATTTCGGACACCAGATTGCTGTTTCTGCAGGAATAGATTATGCAACTGGTGACAAGGTAGTATTAATAGACAGTGACGGTCAAGACCCACCGGAAGTAATTCACGAAATGCTTCTCAAATTACGGGAGGGCTTTGATGTCGCATATGCTCAGCGTGCAAAAAGGGAAGACGAATCCGTTTTAAAAAAACTCACTGCAACATTTTTCTATAAGCTTCTTAATAGAATTACGTCTATTGAGATACCTGTAGACACCGGAGATTTTAGAATCATGAATAGGAAGGTAATTAACGCTTTAAAACGAATGCCCGAAAAACAGCGGTACCTAAGAGGTCAGATTGCTTGGCTAGGATTCAAACAAACCCCTGTTATATACGAAAGAAAGGGACGTGAAACAGGAGAAACTGGTTACACCTACCGTAAGATGATTCATTTAGCATTAGATGCAATCACCTCCTTTTCAAATTGGCCACTTCGGGTAGCTACTATTTCTGGCTTTGCATTTGCAATTATTGGGTTCTTCTTAATTCTATACACCTTATACGCTAGATTTGTGCTCAACGATTATCAACCAGGCTGGCCATCATTGATGATTACAATCGTTTTTTTAGGAGGCATACAGCTTCTTGGGATAGGTATGATTGGAGAGTACATTAGTCGAATCAACGAGAATGTAAAAAATCGACCTCTTTACCTTATTGGTGAAAGTAATATAGAGGAGGATGCATAGCATAGAACCTTTTTTCTTATGGAGAGACTTCTATTTATCAGACCAAGATCCCAATGCCTTAAACTATGGCCTAGAGTATTCTGAGTTTAATTACACCAATCAAGTCTATAATTATCTTCTTCATCCGCAATGGGATGATTTCGGGAGTGACACTCTATTCTATAAACTATTGTATGCTGATTATGACGAAAAATTTTGTGTAATCGAACTAATCGGAGAATGGAATGATGCCATTAGCAATGACATCATGGTACTCAAAACTGAATTGATAGATCATTTAATCGATCTCGGCATAGAAAACTTTGCAATAATCGCTGAAAACGTGCTCAACTTTCATGCTGGAGACGATGACTACTACCAAGAATGGAAGGACGATATAGGTGGAGGTATCTATATTATAAATGCTCTTCCACATGTATTAGAAGAAATGGAGTCCATTAGACTTCAACACTACATTACCTTTGGAGGCAGGCTAAACGACATAAGTTGGCGAGGAATAAAACCCGATCAACTCTTGGAGTTATTAGAGACCCAATATCTCGATATATAAATTTCATTTTTCAGCTTGAAACTACACTCGTATATTGCTTGATTTTTCAGAGAGTGCAATTGAAGTGAAAGTAGAAAACGACTCAAAATATAAATTAATATTCAGTGTATTTAGACACCCATTCTTGGGTGTTATGATACACCCTTATGTTGTTGCATATACTTCTTTAGACACTCTTTCTTTAACATATCAAAAGGTATTCTCGGGGAATGCTTCCTACTATTCAAAGTTAAGTACCCAAGAACTAGAACAAATACGTGCTTTAGACGATATAATGGTTGAAAATATTGTTAAAATATTCTCACCTAAAGAAAAAATAAGACCAAAGGAATATTTTCATAAATACTTTACAAAGGATGAACTTAAAAAATCGATTCGTCCCTATATTGAAAAAAGGATCACCAATCTATTCAGCTTTTTACCAGATGATATGGATAGTCTTTATGTAGCCGACGAAATAAATCCTGCAGCCATACCAATAACCATTCATAAAGACTTCACAAAAGTCTTATTTCATTTTAGAAAAAACGAGAATGGCACTTCCTATTTTATTACTTTAAAACATGACGATGAGCGAATTCCGTTTATGAAACTTGGAGGAATGCTCCTCTCCCAAAACCCTGCTCGCATACTCGTAAATCGAGCTGTTTATAAATTCTACGATTTTGTTGATGGAAGCAAAATCGGAATATTTATAAATAAAAAATTCGTTCATATCAAACCTGAGAACGAAAAAATTTATTACACAAAATTTGTAAAGCCCTTGTTGGAAACAGCTCCGGTATTTTCTCAAGGTTTCGAAATTCAAACCTTAAAAATAGAAGCTACACCTGTTCTATCCCTGACCCAAAAAGGTCATTCTTATGGTTTCAATTTTCACGTAAGGTATGGCCAAAAAACATTTCCATATCACGGAAACAAACTGTTTCATGTAGACCTAGATTGGAAAAATGGGGAGCCCCATTTTACAAAATACAAGCGTTCCAAAATCTGGGAGGCCAATAGAGTTAACGCATTGTCAGAACTTGGATTAACCCTAGACAGCGGGCCCTTTTTTCGTCTAGAAAAGGACAGTTTAAAAGAATGCATTTCTTGGTTAAGGGAAAACAATGAAGTATTGACAATTAGTCATTTTATTCTTGAAGCAAAACTAAACCAGACCTACAGCTTTGAAAAACCCAATTTAAACTATGCTATTAGTGATAAAATTGATTGGTTTGACTTGAATGTAGTTATTACAGTTGGCGAATTTGAAATTCCATTCAGCAAAGTAGTAGCTGAAATGAAAAAAGGAAATGAAGAGATTATTCTTCCCAATGGCCAAATTTTCGTTTTCCCAAATGAATGGTTTGCACTTGGTGACGCTCTTTCCAACCAATCCAGTAGGAATAATCTATATAGCGTTAAAAAATATCAAGTAGATATTCTTAGTCTAATCAAATCAAATGAAATCAAAAAACACCTAACCAAACTGGTTGATATTAAAAAAGAAAAGCCTCATAAGCTATTCCAAGGGACCTTACGACCCTATCAACTTGATGGACTTAGTTGGTTAATGTTTCTCAAAAACAATAGGTTTGGAGGTATTCTCGCCGATGACATGGGTCTAGGTAAAACCGTTCAAACTCTTGCTTTCCTCCAAAAACTAAAACATCAGAAGAATCTAAAAAGTCCAAGATTCTTGCTTATTGCACCAACGTCATTACTCTTTAATTGGAAGCAAGAAGCTGAGCAGTTTACTCCTGACATAGATATTATCATCCATTCGGGTGCAAAAAGAGCAAAGGAAGTTTCTGAATTTCAAAATACAGAGTTCATTATTACAAGCTACGGTCTTATTCGCAATGACTCAGAACTTTTTCAAGAAATCGACTTTGAAGTTATCATGCTTGACGAAAGTCAAAACATAAAAAACCATACTGCCAAGACAACTCAGTACATTAACAAGCTAAACACCTCTTGTAGATTAGCACTTACAGGTACGCCAATAGAAAATACTATCAGAGATCTATGGAGTCAAATGAACTTCCTAAATAAAGGACTTTTAGGTAGTTTAAAAGTTTTTGAAGAAAGGTTTGCCAAACCCATTGAGAAATTAGGTGATCAGAAGAAGGCTGAAGAACTTCAATCCATTATTAAACCCTTTTTGCTTCGAAGAACAAAGAATGAAGTAGCTAAGGACTTACCTCCTATAGTAGAAAAGATTATATACTGTGAAATGACTAAGGAACAGGCGGAATATTATGAAGAGGTCAAATCTGAGTACCGAAATAGCTTAACAGATTTAGTAGATCAAAAAGGTCTTCAGAAATCTAAATTTTCAATTTTACAGGGTCTATCTAAACTTAGACAAATTGCCAATCATCCTTACTTAGTAAATAAAGAGTTTATAGGTCAAAGTGGCAAACATGATATCCTACTTGATAAAATAACAACCGCACTTGGAGACGGTCATAAAGTATTGGTCTTTTCTCAATTCGTTTCTTACCTCGACATTTTGCAACGTGACATTATTAAGAGTAAGCTCACTCATTTTAGGTTGACAGGAGCCACATCAAAAGAAAAACGAGCTAAAAACGTCAAAGAATTTCAGGCTTTAGAAAGTCCAGCAGTATTTCTAATTTCTTTAAAAGCAGGAGGCACTGGTCTTAATCTAACATCAGCAGACTACGTATTTATTGTAGACCCATGGTGGAATCCTGCGGTTGAAGCACAAGCCAGAGATAGAACGCATCGAATTGGACAAATGCGAAATGTTTTCAGTTATAAATTTATTTCTAGAGACACCATAGAAGAAAAGATTACAGATCTTCAGATAAAGAAACAAGGCTACTCAAAAAACATTATCGTGTCAGAAAACAATATTCTATCAAATCTTGACATAAATAAGTTACAGATACTATTATCTTAAAACATATTTAGATAAATTTGAGGCATTAAAACATTTACAAAATGAAAAAAACACTTACTCTTTTACTTGTGGCATTAACCAGCCTTTCTTTCGCTCAGGTAGATTGGGCCATCAACTCAGTCAAATCTCCAACAAATATTAATTCAACTTCGTCTGGAACGTCTTTTGATATAGTATTGGAGTGTGAAAACAAAGGCACGGATACTATCCAACCTGGAGATTCAATAATCTTCAACATGTTATTGATCGATTTAGAGACTAGCAATGTATGGCTTCAGTACCCTGCAAACGCAGCAAGCGGTAACTATTCTATTGTAATTGCAACTGAGCAAATCTTACCTGGAGCTACCTATGACATTACTCAAACTGGTTTAAGTACTTCATTAATTGTTCGTGATTCAAGAAACATGAGAATGGGTATTAACACTTACTTATTTGACAGATCAAATCCAATCATTGATGATGATTCTACTAACAACTCTACTTTCAGAGATTTGATATGGTTCAATGAATATGGAAATGGCGTTTCTGTGAATGAAGTTAAGTATAACGGTGATATTGCTGCTTATCCTAATCCTGCAAATGACATATTGAATGTAGAAATAACTCATACTCAAATTTCTGGTGTAAAATTAGAATTGGTAGACTTAACTGGTAAAACTGTTGTTAGTCATCAAGTAGAAGATGTATTCTCTACAATTGCTTATCAAATAAATGTATCTGCTGTTGAGAATGGCATTTATATTTTAAAGGTTACAAATGGAGATGAGATACTAACAACGAAAGTTACTGTTTCTCACTAATTCCTAATTAAAATATTTTAAAGCCGATTGCTTAGCAGTCGGCTTTTTTAGTGCAATTAAACTAAGTTTGCCCAGCACCTAAAAAAGAACCAAACACAAATGGCAGGACATAGTAAATGGGCAAACATTAAGCACCGAAAGGCTGCACAAGATAAAAAACGAGCTAAGGTTTGGACTCGAATAATTAAGGAAATTACAATTGCAGCCCGTGACAATGGCCCTGACCTAGATAGCAACCCTGCACTTAGGCTTGCAGTGCAAAATGGCAAGGGAGCCAACCTAGCTAAGGAGACCATTGACCGTGCAATTAAAAAAGGTTCAGGGGCTGAGGCGGCCAATCTTCAACGCCATACCTACGAAGGTTATGGACCACATGGAATAGCCATTTTCATTGATACCACCACAGACAATATCAATCGAACTGTTGCCAATATCCGATCTATCTTTTCTAAAAATAATGGCAACTTAGGCACCAATGGATCTCTAAGTTTTATCTTTAATACAAAAGGGGTTTTCACTATAAATAACTCAGCTTTAGAAGGAATGGATGATGATGAACTGGAACTAGAATTGATTGATGGAGGTGCAGAGGATGTTGAAAGAGATAGTGAATTCACAACTATTTACACCTCTTTTGATGACTATGGCAATATGCAAAAAAAGCTGAATGAATTGCACGTAGAAGTGCAATCAACTGAGATACAACAAATCCCTAAAACTACTACAGCACTGGAGATAGATGCAGCACATGACGTCTTGAAAATAGTTGAAAAATTTGAAGAGGATGAGGACATTCAAGCAGTGTATCATAACCTTGAGCTTACCGATGAACTTATTGCACAACTAGAAGAATAAATACATGAACAAACGAGATATATTAATAGACAAGCTAGACAAAGCAAAGCTCGGAGGAGGGCAAAAACGAATAGATACTCAACATGGTAAAAATAAACTGACCGCCAGAGAAAGACTTGATTTACTTCTTGATAAAAATTCATTTGAAGAAATAGGTGCACTTGTCAAGCATAGAAGCTCTGATTTTGGCATGGATAAAATACACTTCCCTGGAGATGGAGTGGTGACAGGATACGGAACTATAAGTGGCCGATTGGTGTATGTATTCTCTCAGGATTTTACTGTTTTTGGAGGATCGCTCTCTGAAACACACGCTGAGAAAATCTGTAAAATAATGGATATGGCCATGAAAAATGGGGCTCCTGTTATTGGGTTAAATGACAGTGGTGGAGCAAGAATTCAAGAGGGGGTTGTTTCTCTTGGGGGATATGCTGACATTTTTTATAGGAATACTCTTGCTAGTGGAGTTATACCTCAACTTAGCGTAATAATGGGCCCTTGTGCAGGAGGAGCAGTTTATTCACCTGCTATTACGGATTTTATTTTGATGGTGGAGGATACTAGTTACATGTTTGTAACAGGTCCTAATGTGGTTAAAACAGTAACGAATGAAGAAGTGAGTTCCGAAGATTTGGGCGGAGCCTCGGTACACAGCGAAAAAAGTGGTGTAGCTCATTTAACTTCTGCTAATGATTTGGAAGCTATCGAGGATATTAAGAAACTCTTATCCTATATGCCTCAAAACTGCGAAGAGCACCCACACAAAATAGCCTATGAATTGGGCAATGAAACTAGAGATACACTAAAGACCATTGTACCAGAAAGTGCAAATCAACCTTATGATATCCGAGAAGTAATCAATGGCATAATTGACGAAGAAACTTTCTTTGAAATACACGAAAAATTTGCTCCCAATATTGTCGTTGGATTCGGCAGACTGGCAGGAAGAAGTATTGGGATAGTAGCCAATCAACCGGCATATCTTGCAGGAGTTTTGGATGTTACTTCTTCACAAAAGGGAGCTCGTTTTGTCCGTTTCTGTGATTGTTTTAACATCCCTTTACTTGTACTAGAAGACGTACCTGGATTTCTACCTGGCACGGACCAAGAATGGAACGCGATTATTACGAATGGAGCTAAGCTATTATATGCTTTTAGTGAAGCTACTGTTCCTCGTATCACAGTTATTACAAGAAAGGCTTACGGAGGAGCTTATGATGTAATGAATAGTAAACACATTGGTGCGGACATGAATTTTGCTTGGCCAAGTGCTGAAATAGCAGTAATGGGTGCTAAGGGAGCCGCAGAAATCATTTTCCGTAGAGAGATTGCTTCTGCCGAAAACCCTACCGAAGCTCTTAATGAAAAAGAAACGGAGTATGCTGAAATATTTGCAAACCCATACAGAGCTGCAGAAAGAGGATTTGTGGATGAAGTCATTTTACCAGAAAAAACGAGAGAAAAGCTTATTAAGGCTTTTGCCATGCTTGAAAATAAGGTTGCAACACTACCTAAGAAGAAGCACGGAAATATCCCGATGTAACACTTTGTTTTCTAATGACAATGTCATTTATATGGAATATTTCCCTTTTCTTATCATTCCTATTAAATTTGAAAAGTGTCAAAACCAATAATACTATCAATTCTTGTTGTCCTACTATTTCTCTCTTCTTGTACATATCATAATGAAGAAACAGAATACCCCACACCAGCAGGTTGCGACACCTTAAACATGTCTTACACCAATGACATTCTTCCAATTTTCAAGTCGAATGGATGTGCTGGGTGCCATGGTAGCTCATCGACCACCAAACTCAACAGCTATACCAATACTAAAATAAGTGTAGATAATGGCTCATTACTAGGCAGTATAAATCACAAGTCTGGATTTAGACCAATGCCAGACTTCAGTCCTAAAATCAATCAATGTTCGATTGATCAAATTACAGCATGGATTAACGACGGAGCATTCGACAATTAAAAAAATATAAACCAATTAAAAAATGAAAAAACCTTTACTTCTACTCGTTTCCCTTCTAGTCTTGGGAGCGGTGTTTTATGCCTACAAATCGTACAATAAAGAGCACACTAATGTTGCAACAACCGATGCGGCAGAAACCATAACCGCAGCTGACCTTTTCAATGAATTTGATACTGACGAAACAGCCGCAATGACCAAGTATGCAGACAAGGTAATTCAAGTATCAGGGACAATTCTTAGCCAAGATTTGAGCAACGATAAAGAGCCTCAAATTGTCATAGAAGGCAATGGTGACGACGGTTTCATTAGATGTGGATTCAAACCTAGTGAGCTAAGTAAAGTAGAAAAAGCAACACCTTCTACTTCGATTAAAATTAAAGGTATATGCACCGGATTAAATGGTTCAGATGAACTTGATTTATTAGCTGACAAAGACGTAGTACTATCAAATTGCATAATAATTGAATAATAAATAATATCATGAAAAAAATAACCATACTTAGTTTAGCTCTATTAGCAATAGGTCTAGTAGCTTTCAAAAATCACAGTGGCGGAATATTCAAAACCAACACAGGAAACATTAATTTCTTTAGCCACACTTCAGTTGAAGATATAGCTGCGGATAATCATAAAGTAAAGTCTGCCTTTGATGCATCAAGCGGTAAAATTCAATTCAGTGCTTTGATTAAAGACTTTGAATTTGAAAAAGCTTTAATGCAAGAGCATTTTAACGAAAACTATATGAACAGTACCAAATTCCCCAAGACCACCTTTAATGGAATGATTGAGAACATGGATGCTATTAAAATTGGTACAGATGGAATTTACACCTCCAATATAAGTGGCAAATTAACCATTAAGGACGTCACAAAAGACGTTAGCACCAAGGGTACGTTTACAGTAAAAGGAGGAGTTGTAAATGCAAAAGCAACCTTTCAAATAAACCCTACAGACTATAACATAGAAATCCCAAGAGTTGTATCTAAAAAAATATCTAAGGACATTAAAGTGTCTATAGATGCAGACTACACTCACGCACATTAATTCTAAAACTTAACAGCGAAACCTGCCGAATCAAATAATTTCGTCAGGTTTCCAATTTGCTACAATACCGAGTATATGAAAAAGAACATCATTCTTCCTTTACTAATATTTTCTGTACTAACGGCGAAATCCCAAGGGATGGACCTTTTAGATGATGAGGAAGAGGTTCCTACAACCAATTATATTTCTGCCACCTTTAAAACGAACAGAGTTGTAAATGGCCATAGTATTGAAACCGTAGCTAAAAGAGAATTTGACTTTAAGATCTCACATAGGTTTGGGTTTTTAAGCACAGGGGCTTATGAACTATTCGGCCTAGATCAAGCCAACATTCGAATTGGTGGAGACTACGGCATAACAGACAATATCAATGTTGGATTTGGAAGGAGTACTTTTGGTAAGACCTTTGATGGATTTACCAAGTATAAGTTTCTAAAACAGAGTTCTGGAGTTAAGAAAATGCCAATATCCGCAGTATGGGTAAGTCATATTGCTGTTACATCTCTGAAGTGGTCACAGCCATTACGGGAGAATAAATTTTCTGACAGAGTAAGCTATGTTCACCAACTACTTGTGGCACGTAAGTTTTCTGAAGGATTGAGCATCCAACTTTCCCCTACACTGGTTCACAAAAATTTAGTTGATTCCGCCAACCGAAACAATGACATCATCTCCATAGGAGTCGGATTAAGACAAAAAATAACCTCAAGAACTACCATAAACTTAGAATATTACTATGTCCCTACAGGACAGTTAGAATCTTCTAAAACCAATGCATTATCTATTGGTTTCGACATTGAAACAGGCGGTCATGTTTTTCAGTTTTTCTTGACGAATGCAACTGCTCCATTTGAGAAAGGTTTTATTACCGATACTCAAGCCAAATGGCTCGATGGTGATATTCGTTTTGGTTTTAACATAGCACGTGTATTTAATTTTTAGTAACTTTGGAGATAACGCCTTTCATTTAAAAAAAAACTATCAAAAAAATAGTACTCATATCGCTTATTTTATTTGCATGCATCCCGAGTATAGCAACACACGTTGTTGGTGGAGAGATTTACTATAATCGTCTCACCAACACGCAATATGAGATTGTATTCAAAATATATTTCGATTGCAACGGTGCTAGTCCAGGAGTTATTGAAAGAGATAGCAAAAATGCCTTTATGGGTGTATTTGATGCAGTCACCAAGAGTAAAGTTACAGCATTCACTATGACTAATGCTACTGGGAAAAATGTAAATACAGTAAACTACGATTGTGTCAAAGCTCCTTCAGGGGTTTGCGTAGTGGAATACACCTACAAAAAAACCATTGTAGTTAACCCTGGTACTAACGGCTTAATCATTGCACACCAACTATGTTGTCGAAACGGGGGTACAATTAAAAACTTAATTAATCCTGGGGAAACGGGTTCCACCTATTGGTGCTACATCCCTCCAACAACAATAGCTAATTCAAGCCCCAGATTTAAAAACCTGCCTCCCGTATATATATGTAAAGATGCTCCACTGGAGGTAGACTATTCAGCTACTGATCCGGACGGAGACTCTCTTGTTTACTCATTTTACACTCCATATATTGGAGCTAGTGCAGATAATCCTAAACCAAATGAGCCAACAAGTCCAAATTATAATCCTGTGCTTTGGAGAGCTGGATTTAACACCAGCAATCAAGTGCCGGGGAATCCAAGTATGTTTATCAATTCTTCAACTGGGTTATACACCTTAACACCTAACACAATTGGCACTTACACAATAGGAGTAAAAGTAACTGAATACCGAAACGGGTTTAAAATTAGCTCGACGTTCAGAGACTATCAATTCAATGTTATAAACTGTGAATTTGATGTAATAGCAAATTACGATATTCCAGGTGCTACAGCAGTTGGAGGTTCATATAGTTTTGGATGTGAAGACACCGTATGCTTCCGAAATAAAAGTTTTAGTAAAGGACCTGCAACCTATTTTTGGGACTTTGGAGACCCCTCGACCACCGATGACACATCCACAGCCATAAACCCTTGCTGGGTTTTTCCAGGTAATGGTAATTACACTGTTACACTAACCGTTACCTCATCCATCTGCGAGAATGAGTATAAGTACGATGTTAGAATCCGATCAAATAAACCATTTGATCTTGGACCCGACAAAATATTCTGTGGTGATTTCCTACAGACTCTAGATACAAAAACACCCGATGCTATTAGCGTGAATTGGAGTAATGGTCAAAAAGGGAGTCGAATATTTGTTCAGGATACAGGAATTTATATTGCCGATGTATCCTATGGAAAATGTAGTTATTCAGACACCATACAATTGATTTATAAAAAAGTCCCCGAATTTAATCTACCACAGGATACACTTGTATGTGGTGACGTTGACATATTACTTGATGTAGGCGTGTCGGGTCTCAAATATCAATGGAGTAGTGCATTTAAAGATAAAGGGCAAACACTCCGAGTAACTTCATCAGGAATATATTCTGTAGTGGTTGGCAATAATTATTGCACCGAAAGAGATACCATTAGAGTATGGCAACCTTCTGACCCGGCCATTGACGATGTATTTTACTGCAATGATTTCAATCATGTTGTAGATGTTGGTGAGATAGAAGAAGCATCTTATCTATGGTCCAATGGTGCTACAGCCAACAGTACCACTTATACAACTGGTGGTGAACAGTGGGTTCGTGTAACTCAAAGATATTGTATTAATGGTGACTCGTTTAACATTACCAATCCTATAATTAATCTTGAACTAGGAGAAGATGAACATTTTTGTGATAATTTGAATGTCCGTATGGATGGAGGACCAGATGGCATCAGTTATAACTGGAGCAATGGCAGTACTTCCAGAGTCATAAATGTAAGTACTCCAGGAAAGTACATTGTAGAGGTACAAGATGCTTATGGTTGTTTAAAATCGGATTCGGTAACATTTACACTATCCATTTCCCCAAGTATATACATTGGAGAAGACACCTCGATTTGTGTCAATTCACCAACTACCATTAATGCTCCAGAAGGGTTTGAGACCTATCAATGGAGTACCGGAAGCGGAGAGTCCTCTATCACTACTACACTAGAGGGAGGATATAAAGTAACAGTAACAGATGAATTTGGATGCATGGGTGATGACAGTCTATATGTCAAATTAGATCCGGAAGCCCTTCCCAATAACCTTTATGTTCCAAATGCCTTCACTCCAAATGCCGATGCATTGAATGATTATTTCCCGTATACTCTTCCCGTTTTGCAACCTGGATACTTCCTAATCATCTATACTCGCTGGGGAGAAAAAGTATTTGATTCAAGAGAAAGTATTAACACCAGTTGGGATGGTTACTACATGGGCAAAAGAGTTCCAGCGGAAACCTATATGTACTATATGTACTACCGAGGCTGTGATGGCAATTCCCGAAATAAGAAAGGAACTATTAACGTTCTATACTAAACTAGGTAACACTATTAATCTTTTCTAGTCACTTAATAAGATATTATTGTTATGTAACTATATTCCGTACACCCTTATGTTAAATTTGCCTTTTATTCACTTATGGCATCAATTTTAATCAAAAACGGACTTTTAATTAATGAAAACCAACAATTTCAAGCTGACATTTATATAGAGAATGGTTACATAGCCGAAATATCTAAAAACGGAATTACGCGAAAGTCTGATAAAATCATAAATGCAGATGGCAAGTGGGTTGTGCCAGGTGTGATAGATGACC
Source organism: Bacteroidota bacterium (assembly GCA_002746305.1). Classification (GTDB taxonomy): domain Bacteria; phylum Bacteroidota; class Bacteroidia; order NS11-12g; family UBA9320; genus UBA9320. The sequence goes on from NVWV01000009.1 coordinate 147,055, forward strand.
AAGTACATTTTAGAGAACCAGGACTTACACATAAAGCAGAAATATACACTGAAGCCAAAGCTGCTGTAGCTGGAGGAACAACTAGCTTTATGGAAATGCCCAATACCAATCCTCAAAGTACCACTCAAGATGAGCTCGCAAAAAAATATGCTCGGGCAAAAGACTGTTCCTTGGCTAATTACTCATTCTTTATGGGTGGCACTAATGACAACATTGAAGAAGTACTAAGAACTGACCCTAAAAATGTTTGTGGTATTAAACTTTTTATGGGCAGCAGCACCGGAAATATGCTCGTAGATAATGAACAAACGCTTAGAAATATTTTTTCAAAAACGCCTATGTTGATTGCTACACATTGCGAAGATGAAGCGACTATTAGAAAGAACACAGCTGAGTTTATTGCGAAATATGGAGAAGACATTCCTTTTGATGCACATCCTATTATCAGGAATGATGAAGCTTGCTACATATCTAGCAAACTGGCTTCGGACCTTGCAAAAGAGTACAACTCTCGATTGCACATTCTACATATATCTACAGCCAAAGAAGTAGAACTATTTACAAATAAAATACCTCTTGCAGAGAAGAGAATTACTGCTGAAGTCTGCGTACACCACCTTACTTTTAATGATACCAATTATGCCCAAAAAGGCAGCTTAATTAAGTGTAATCCCGCTATAAAATCCGAAGCTGATCAAAAAGCACTTTGGTACGCCTTGAACAATGATTATTTTGACATTATCGCTACGGACCATGCTCCCCATACATTGGATGAGAAACATAATAAATACATGAAAGCTCCAAGTGGATTACCTCTAGTACAGCACAGTTTACAACTTATGCTGGAGCACGCAAAAATGGGTAAAATCACTACGAATAAAGTTATAGAAAAAATGTGTCATGCTCCGGCAGACTTATTTGGGATTGAAAAAAGAGGCTATCTAAGAGAGGGCTATCATGCAGACCTCGTTATTCTTAACCCTGAAACTCAGGTAGAAGTTGCAAAAAACAATATTCATTACAAATGTGGGTGGAGTCCTTTGGAAGGAGAAATTTTCACCACGGATATAGAACACACTATCGTTTCTGGTCACCTTGCGTATTCTCATGGCAAATTTGATGAGACTAAAAACGGGAATAGACTTACATTTGACAAATGAGAATTCTTAACTCAATAGTATTTATTACCTTTAGTCTATTTGCCCTTGCACAATCAGATTCTCTTATTCAAGAAGAACTGTTAGAAGATGGACCAACAGATCAACTATTGGAAGAAGAAGAACTTATAGAAGAAGAACCCGTAGAAGAAGATGATCAAATATTCGAATTTGTAGAAACTCTACCAGTGTTTCAAGAGGGAGGAAATGCCTTTTCGAAGTACATCGCAAAAAATCTTAAATATCCCAAAGCCGCTATTAAAAACAATGTCTATGGCAAAGTCTATATTCAATTTACAGTAGACACATTAGGTCAGGTGGTAAATCCAACTATTGTAGTCAAAAGACTTTTCGGATTAGACTCTAAACAGAACGACTTTGGTCTTGGCAATAATGCTCTTGACGTAATCACTAAATCTCCGCTATGGACACCTGGAATACAAAGGAACAAAAAAGTGAAGGTGAAGATGACAGTACCTATTAGTTTTAAATTGCTCTAAGACTTATCCTTTTCTTCTTAAATTCGCCAAATGCTCGAACGTCAATTCGCATTTGGTTTTGCCCTCCTTCTCTTTTGCCAATTTTCTATAGCTCAGTATCCCAGTAATCCTGTTAAATCAACTAGTACCAAGGAAAGAATTGCAGCGGTAAATGCTCGCAAGGAATTAATTAACAATTCAGCATATAGAGGTATAGAAGCCGTAAATATTGGCCCGACAATAATGAGTGGACGTGTTGTGGATGTAGCTGTAAACCCAAATAATACACTTCATTTTTTTGTAGCTTATGCCACTGGAGGAGTATGGGAAACTGTCAATAACGGTCAAAGTTTCACACCTGTTTTCGATGATAATGGATATACACTACATTGTGGTGCATTAGCTGTAGACTGGAAAAACACTATAATTTATGTAGGCACTGGAGAAGCGAACTCAAGTCGTTCAAGTTATGCAGGTTTTGGCATCTTTAAATGTCAATTTGGGTTTAATGACTTTCAAAAATGGCAACTTTGGAAAAATATTGGGTTAAAGGGAACTCAGCATATTAGTCGAATTATTACCCACCCTACGGATTCAAAAACTCTCTTTGTATGTGCGATGGGAAATCTGTTTTCTCCGAGCAAAGAACGTGGAGTGTATAAGACAATTGATGGCGGGGATACCTGGAAACAAATACTTTACATAGATGAAAATACCAGTGCTGTCGATTTGGAAATGAATCCTGAAAATCCAAATCTACTAGTAGCAGCTATGTGGCAAAAAAGTCGAAGAGCCTGGAACTTTTGGGAAAGTGGTACCAATAGTGGTATCTACACGTCAATGGACGGCGGAGACAATTGGAATGAGTCAATAGCATTCCCTCAAAATGAATTCATAGGAAGAATAGGCTTATCAATAAGTGGCAACACTATTTACGCTTTAGTAGATAATCAAGAACGTTATAAAAAAGACTCTAAACCTTCCGAAGGATTGACAAAAAAGGCATTCCAGACAATGAGCATGGATTCATTTAAAAATCTCAGTGATTCTTCTTTAAACAAATTTCTAAAAACCAATCGTTTCCCGAAAAAGTATAAAGCAAAGGATATCCAAAAAATGGTCAAAAAAGGAGACCTCAAACCAATTGATCTTTTTGAGTATTTACACGATGAAAATGCCATGATGTTTGAAGACCCCGTAAAAGGAGCAGAACTTTACCGAAGCAATGACTTCGGCAAATCTTGGAATAAAACTCATGACCGTGTCCTTGAAAACATTTGTTACTCTTATGGTTATTATTTTGGTGTTGTTCATTCCAATCCAAACAACCCAGAACAGGTCTTCATTGCGGGGGTACCACTTCTACAATCCAAAGATGGGGGGGAAACATTTCTATTTGCAGGTGGAGACAATGTACATGTAGACCATCATTACATTTGGATAAATCCAAACAACCCAGAACATCTAATTAACGGAAATGATGGGGGCATTAACATAAGTTATGATGGGGGCTTGAATTGGACAAAATGCAATTCTCCAGCAGTTGGTCAGTTTTATACTGTCTCGGTAGACCAAGAAAAAAACTACAATGTATATGGAGGTTTACAAGACAACGGCGTATGGAAAGGTCCAAACAATTACAAATACTCTCCATTATGGCAACAAGAAGGAAAATACCCTTATCAACGAATTGCAGGTGGAGATGGAATGCAAATCCAAATCGACAATAAAGATAATAATGTATATACAGGCTCACAGTTTGGACATTACTACCGCATTGATAGCGAAGGCAAGTATCACTACTTCCATCCTATGCACGATCTTAAAAGTGAAAAATTAAGATGGAATTGGCAAACACCCATATTACTATCTTCTCATAACTCAGACATCCTCTATATGGGTAGCAACAAGTTACATCGCAGTATGGATAATGCCAAAACATTTGAAGAACTAAGTGGAGATCTAAGTAACGGTGATAAATCAGGAGATGTAAGCTACGGAACAATCTCTACTATATCTGAAAGCTCGTTTAAGTTCGGTTACATCTATATAGGTACAGATGATGGCAATATTCATCTCACCAAGGACGGCGGAGAGACTTGGAATAAAATATCCAATGAACTACCTCGAGACCTTTGGGTGAAAAAAGTAGTAGCAAGTGAACACAAAAAAGAAAGAGTCTATGCTGTACTAAATGGTCACACCTGGGACCACTTCAATGCCTATCTATTTATTTCGGAAGATTACGGTAAAACCTGGAAACAAATAGGTCGAAATTTACCCGACGAATCTCTGAACACACTCCAAGAGGATCCCACAAATGAAAATATCCTATATCTGGGTTCTGATGCAGGATTATATATATCACTGGATATGGGGATTACTTTTCAAACACTTGGGGATATCCCTCCAGTTGCTATTCACGCTCTAGCCATACAACAAGAAAACAGAGATCTCATTGTAGGAACCCATGGTAGAAGTATTTACAAAGTACAATTGGAGCCTGTTTATCAAAGTATTTCATATTCAGATTCTGGATTTGTATTTTTAGAAATGGACGTGATTAAGTACAATGAGAATTGGGGTAACCTTCAATATCGTTGGAAAAGTTCTGCTCCAAGCAAGGATATAGTTTTTTTTCTATCGGAAAGAAGTTCTGTAGAAATAACCGTATTGGACTCTACTAAGCAACTTCTTCTATCTAAGAAAATCAATGGAGTCAAGGGATATAACAAAGAATCACTACGATTGGAATTTCAGGAAGACGTTAATAACCAACTAATTAAAGGAACATTGGGTAAATACTACCCCAGTAAAGGAAGATATACTATTGAACTAAAATCTGACTCCCAAACATTACGTAGAACACTCATTGTACAATAATTCTAAAAGTGCACAAACGCCACTCACAAGCGACTAAGTAATCTTATTTTTGCAAGCTATATTATGGACGTAAAAGAGGCAATTGTTCTATTCGAAAATGTAATTCAAAAACACTTACAATTAAAACCCGAGCAGACTCGATGCGAAAACGAGGGAGAATACATTGTAAAACGTGGTGATAACACTGAAATGTATATTGATATATGGCAACCAACAGAAGCCAGTCAATGGCAGTATTACGATAGAGACAAGATAGCTGGAGTTTTCCAGATAGTCGCACCTGTATGTCACTACCCCGCAGAATCGAACATTCCCATGTTTATGGAAGAGCTTGCACACCTAAACTTTCATTTATTTACTGCAAAGTTTATTGCAAACTCAGAGCAAAAAGTGGTAAGTATCCAATTCAAAAGAGTACTTGAAGGATTGAACGAAACTGAAATAATTGAGCCATTGGAAGCCGTGGGATATTACGCTGAAAACTTGAAGGAATATCTTAAAGAAAAATACCACGTAGAAAAATTATAATTTTCGGGCAACCAATTCATAACTGGGTACATCTACTTAACATCTCTTGCAATGAGCACGAATGATCCATACGATGAAATATCATTGATTAAGGCTTGCAGCAATGGAGATAGCAAAGCGTTTAAAAAAATTTACGACATACACTCAGGAACAATGTATAGTATCTGCCTAAGATATATGAATAACGAAGATGAAGCCAAAGATGCTCTGCAGGAAGGCTTTATCAAAGTATTTAAGAACATTGGTAAATTTACATTTTCCGGAAGTTTTGAAGGTTGGATGAAACGCATTTTTGTCAATTCCAGTATTGAACTTATTCGTAAACGAAAAAATCATATGGATGTTAGTGAGCTCAACTCAAATGAACTACGGCTAACAACTACAATAGAAACTGGCACAATGGATGTTGAGAAAATGATGCTGCTTGTTCAGCGATTGCCAGAAGGCTACAGAACAGTTTTTAACATGTTTATTGTAGACGGGTTCTCACATAAAGAAATAAGTGATCATTTGGGTATTAACGAGAATACATCCAAATCACAACTTTTCAAAGCACGCAAACAATTACAAGAATGGCTAAAAGATTGGTTTAAGTAATGAAGAATTTTGAGAACATATCTGAATTTGAGAACTTACTCAAAGATCAACTAGGAAGTCATAGCACACCTCCTCCAGCTGATGTCTGGAGCAGTGTTGCTGCATCTACCACTTCACAGTCTGTAGGTATTGCATCTCAGATTTCCTCCTTCTTAAGCTCTACTACTAATCTCGTAAAAGTAGCTCTCTTTGCAAGTGGAATAGCAGCCGTAAGTGTTGTCATATATAATGAGAATAATACTGCTCCTGTTGATGAAGTTTCTATTAGTATTATTCATGAAGAGATCCCAGAAAATATTGACAACAATAATCCTATAATCTTAGAGGAAGATTCCAAGTTAGATAATCATACTATCTCAAAGGGAGAAAAAGAGAAGCATCCTACAGAATCACAAGTTGCTCTCAATCCAATTTCTTCAAATGACATCTCAGCCGAAGAGAAGAATAGTTCGATGGATTTGGATAAGCCAAGTATAGAATCAACAACCTTTGATGAGGAACAATTTAAGGATGGAGATGCAGACAAGCTAACTGATGCTAATCAAGAAACGTTAGTCCTAGACATTTCCAACTTAAAACCTTGTAAAGGAGAAATAATTTTCTTCAACAGTAATCAAGTTGCAGATTGGACCATCAACGGCAAGAAGCTAGCTTCAGGAAAGCAAAAAATACAGTACTTATGTACGGGCTCCGGCAAGTATACAGTCACCGTTGGAGTTGGTAAAATTGCTACTTCCAAAAACGTATTTATTCAAGAACTGAACGTCAATTTACTATCTAAGCTAAATGAGGATGGTTCTCATACCTACTGGCTAGACAGTAAAAACATTATAGCAAATTGGTACATCGACAATAAGCCATTTGCAACAAACACTAATTTATTCACAAGCAATATAGAAGAGGTAGGGAAACACCTTATAAAGGCCAACCCAGTTAACCACCCTTGTGCTTCATCTATCACCCACGAAACACTTATCGAGCCAATTGGTAGCATTGAGTTTTACAATGTATTTACTCCTAATGGAGACGGCAAAAACGATCGTTATTTTGTAAAAATTGAAAAGTACAATAACTTCTCAATTCAAATATTTACGGAAACAGGAGTTCTCGTATATGCTTCTCAAAACCCCAAAGAAGGATGGGACGGAAGTACCTTTAATTCTGGAAAGGCCTGTGCTGTGGGCGAATACCACGCACGAATAAACTATACACTAAAAGGAGAAAATCCTGCAGTTAAAAATATTAAATTCACTCTGTTGAAACCTTAGACTTGACTTATATGAAGAACAAACCTAAATTTACAAACTTTTCGGATACAAAAAACAACAATTATCGAACGAATTCAGTTATGAAACAAATGTTTACTAAAAGCAGACTTATGCAGTTTGCAGCATCGCTAGTATTGGTGCTTTCTAGCTTTTTGTCTTACGCTCAATGTGCTCCCAAAATCATCCTGCCAGATGGTTCTGCTGTTACCACAGGAGTGTTTTGTGAGGGGCAACAAGTCAAATTCGAGGCTCTATCTCCTGGTTTTACCACTACTATCGATTGGGATTTTGATTTTGCTGGAGATGGTAGTAATGTTCAAAAACCAACTTACTCCTACTCCACTGCAGGTAACTATACAGTTACCTTTAAGGGTACTGGTGCTGGTGGAACTTGTACAGAAACGCTTACCGTAATTGTAAAGCCTTCTCCAAATATCAGATTGGAACGTATTAATGATACAATACAATGTTTCAGAAATAACTCATTTTGTTTTAGAGATACATCCAATGCACCCGATGGACTCATTGTAAGACAAACATATTTATTCAGTAATGGTGATAAAATAATTTACAATAATCCTACCCATTATGGCACGGACCAACACATAGATACTACTTTTTGTATTACAATCACTGACCCTACTGGGGGCTTCTTTGATTTGGTTATAGAATCTGAAGATTCAAGTGGTTGTGTTTCTAAACTTATCTATACCGATTATCTTTTCATACATCCAGAATTAGGTATTAAATTCTTAAACCAAACTCCTGCACCAAATCCAGGTTGTGATTCTACTTTGGGAATATACAAGAATGTATCAACGGTGCCTTTAGCTGATGTTGATTCATTCACTTGGTCCTTTGGAGACGGTCAGTTTGAATATGGTAATGCTACCACCAATACTGACTGGTGGCTTGGACCAAATGGTGACGGTGTAATAGAACACATGTATCGAGATCATGGCAGCTTTGACGGAATTTTGGCTGTCACTGCATATGGATGTACTGATATTTTTACTTTCAAAACAGCGGTGGCGAATATTGTGATGTCCCCAAAGATTCTTTCTTCTCCCAACCCTGCATGTACTCCTGATAATCCTATTACTTTTACAGTACAAGACTTACCATCTACCCCTGGCATTGACGGGTTTCTTTGGAATTTTGGAGATCCCCCTTCGGGACCTGCAAATACTAATTTCAGGATATTAAGTGGTGTGACTAAAAGTTATGGTCCAGGTCCATGGATGATTAGTTTACGTTTACTAGCTGGGCCGTGCGATGTCACCATTTACGATACAGTTCAACTAATTGGCCCAGGTTCTACTATTGAAGTTGCTTTTGACAGAGTTGCTCAAGACGAAACCTACCAATGTCTAATTACAGATTCTGTTCAGATGGTGAACAACTCTAGTTTTTATCAAAATGACTTCAATACAGAGGATGAAGATTCAACTGTATTTTATTACTCTAAAACATTTGATTATGAGCTTGATAATACCACAGGATTCTATAAGTTCTTCTGTAGAACTTGGGAGGAAAGACCTCGTGGTAATTTCCTAGTAGATGAAGAAGAATTTAGCCCCGGTGCTACACTTGTAAAGGATGGATATACCGTTTCTTGGGATGCCACCAAAGATTCTCTCAAAGTTGTATTTGGTGGAAATACAACCTATCATAAAATCACCTATTTGACGAATATTAGCGGAAACAGTTATAGATTCGGTGTAAATGGACGAAAGAGATTTGTATTCAACTATACACCACCAGTAGGATCTGGAGGTGTAGGAATAGGTGACCAGACAGCTATAGACCCTGATTATATAGAAAAAGGCTATAATCCCAATGTTTGGAGAATCTGGACTATGGGAGACCAATTTGCTCCTCAGTGTACTACAGATAGTAGACCTTGGATGAATAAGAATGTAGGTATCAACTGTAACTGGAGCATTGATAGTGTACCCATTCACTGGTATACTCCTTGGGATGAGCTGTATGAAAGATTCCAAGATGGACAAAATTACACTGCTCCATATCAGGATTTAAGGTTATTTAAACCTGATAGATCTTGCTATGTAGTCAACATATACCCTTCAAATCCAATGATTGTTCCAGGTGATACTGTGCTTACTATACCATTAGATTCCTCTTATACTTATTTGGGGGTAAATATTCCTGCTGGTGTTACGTATCCAAAAGAGAGACTGGGTAACTGGATAGTAAGGCGACCCATGTCTACATTCTATGGAACAGAAGTCTATTGGGATGCAGCTAGAGATACTTTCGTTGCTGTAACGAATCTTTCTGACACTACTTATCACAATGAAAACTGGTTAGGAAGGAATAACCCAAAAAATGGCAATGGTACTACTACATGGACCGTTACCTTCCATGAAATGGACTTTTACATCCCTGCTGGTGTTACCATTACTACTAAAATACTTCCAGCTCCTGGAGGTGGAGGTGCTGGTGTAGGTACTATTACAACATATACGGGTCCTGCGAATGTAACCTTGGCTGAAAATGAGCAATTTGTAGTTAGTGCTGGAGACTCTATTATACCTCAGATTACGATTAAAGCTGAAGCTCCTGATACTACCGCTGCAACTGCATCTACATATCCTGTTAAAGAAATTCAATTTGGTGTAGAAGTTACCGTACTGAAATCCAAAGTATTTGTTGATGCCGCTCGACATAGAGCAGAGTGGTTTAAAGAGAATGCTGTATGTTTTAACATTGAATTATGGCAAAAAGACACCATTCATCCATTGATGTGTGAGTCTACAGGAACGAAGTCTTTGGCTCTTACGCCTCCAAATGCGGAAGGATTAGAATGGGTATTTGGTACTCCTTGTCCTTATAGAGCTGGATTAGACCCTTATGTCCTTGGTTTTGATATCTCCAATACAAAACCAGGTTGTACACAACAATGGTTTGCTGTAAATCTGGATACATTCAGTTTCCCAGTTAATCAATCTTCCTCATGGACAGTTTATAATGCAGGTCTTCTTGCTCCGCCAGCACCTGGTAGTCCAATACCATTTGCTTTACCGTATAACATTGTAGGCAACTTAGGTACGCAATTTGTAAAAGGATATACTGCTGGAGAAATAGGTGATCCATATGCAAGAAATCCATTTGGCTCGTTTGCCCTTGGTCTTATCATAGGAAATGGTACACCTGACCCTATGGGTGGACCTCCAGAGTGTTTGGACACCGTAATCTACGATCAAGTATTTAGTATATTTCCGATTGCTGCTGACTTCACTATTATCGAACCTGCTGGCGTTCCATTTATATGCCCAGGAGGTACTGCATATTTCAAAATCAACAGAGAAATTCAAGACAATATATCCTCTATGAGATGGAGTTGGGGTTATCCTGGGGCTAATGTTAGTCCTGGACCTGAGTTGGCTGGATATGTAGAACAATTTATATACCACGAAGAATATACTGGACCCGTTGCTGGAAGAAATGATGCTGGAATTACGTATAACGGAGAAGATTGGTTATACAATTATGTTATCCGTCAAGAACTTAATGACATTACAGGTAATAAGATTTTAGATACCATAGTAACTTCTATTCATAAGGAATGGCAAGTATTGGCCAATACTCAAAATGCTGACGACGTCATTATTGCTATATTCGAAGCTCTTGGATTAAACTACAATAGGCTCCCAGCTGAAGATATCCCATTATATCTAGGTGATGGAACTTTTGGATGTATTGATACTTCAGGATTTGGTAATCTCTTTCAATTTGATACTGTAACATACTCTGAATATAAAGACTGGGGAGTTTTTGTAGAAAATGGTGTTCGATACAGAACAGATTCTACAACTACTCCATGGGATACTATTGAAGTTGCTCTAGTACTCCATTTTAGAGATTCATCTTTAATGGGTTATGATACCTTAATTAAAGATACATCTGGGAATGGTCAAATGGATACCTTAACAGGACTATACAAATACACGTATAGATATCCAGAAGTAATTACACCAGATGATTGTTTCCCTGATGCTAAAGAAATAGTCTATAGAAATGCTAGTGGACCAATGCAGCCTTCTCTCTTCATTAGAAGTACCGTAGGATGTTTTGATGGAACAGCACAATACTTAAACGTGGGCTATAAAACAGTATATGATGTAAAAAACACGAATATATGTGAAGGGCTCGCCGTCGAACTGGAATACTATCAACGATACTGGCAATTGGGTGAAGAGGACTTCCTTACTTATCCAATTAAGGATATCCCATTCTGGCAAGAGTTTGATAGATATACCAATAACATTGAAACGTATGAAATGGACTGGGATAGTACTGATGGTGTTTGGGATGCTGAACGATCTATTGTGCCAAACCATATCTATACTGATCCAGGTAAATACACTATCACTGTTGTAACTAAGGATAGTATTAGTTGTTTTGATACTGCCTATATGACGGTATTCATCTCGAAATTACACCCGTTCTTTAGCTTACAAGATAACATAGTGAATTGTGCGTCTATTATCGACTTCTCTGATAGTAGTTGGATTGTTGATGCTTGTATTGATACTTGTGCTGACGGATCCATAACCCCTGCTTGTGATAGCATTATTAAATGGGAATGGGACTTTGGTGATGGAACTCGTAAGAGTATTCTTGAAAACCCGTCTCATAACTTTACGAAGGGTGGATTCTTTGATGTAGAATTAACAGTATGGTCCCACTTGGGTTGTAAAGAGTCCATCATACAACGTATATACATACCTGGGCCACAGCCTGAATTTGAATTTGATCTTGCTGTATGGAATATAAATGATACAGCTGTGATATGTGTTGGAGATTCTGTAACTCTAAGTAACATTGGTCAAGGAGATGTAAACACTCCTAGTTTCATTATGAACTGGGGAGATAGTACATTCACAACTCCTCCGGGAATTGGGAGCTTGTACTCTCATCGATATACTAAAGCGGGTACATTCGAACTCTTCCTGATACAAGAAGATGAAGTACCTGGATCAGGAATAAGATGTTCTAGAATATTCCCTGATACCAATCCAGATTTGGTACTACAACACCGAATTGTAGTGATTGTTAATCCGAATCCTGATGTAAGCATTGCAGCTTCTCCACTCGTGGTATGTCCTGATGATGAAATTACATTCACCGCGACAATGGATGATAGATATACCAGACTACAGTGGATTATGGGCAACAGCGACAATGACAGTATTAGCAAAAATGTTCCTGATATCACCTTAAAATTCTCTTATAGTGACCCTGGAACTTACAATGTCATTCTTGCCCCAGAATATGATGTTCTTCCAAGATGCTGGGACAGAGATACCATTCAGATTGAGGTCGTTACAATTAAAGCAGACTTTGATATTGACTCTCTTGCACGACCAAAATTCTGTTTTACCGATAAATCTTCTGCCAATGCAGTAACTTATGAGTGGACCTTTGAAGATGAACCTGCAGATGGAAGCAGTATCGAAAAGGATCCTTGCTACAATTGGGATGACAGAAGAGGTTCATTTGAAGTATGTCTTACAGTGAGAACTGCAGAACCTCAGTCTTGTGAAGACACCTATTGCGAAATTATAAACAATACATTCTTCAGAACCATTGAATTCTTCAACGTATTTACTCCAGATGGAGATATTCACAATAATGAATTCAAGGTTACAGGTGAAAGTATTGAAACCTTTGAAATGAAAATCTTCAACAGATGGGGAGAAAGAGTCTTCCAAACTACTGACATCAATACGTCTTGGAATGGCAAGGTTAACAATACTGGAATTAAGTGCCCAGAAGGCACCTACTTCTATATAGCTAACTACAAATTCCTATTCGGCGAAGAAAATGACGGACTTGGACCGGTAGAGGGTCAAGTAGAACTTATTAGAAATAAAAATTAAGTTACTCAACATAATAATTCTAACCGTCTCCATTTATTTGGAGACGGTTTTTTTATGCTTCAATATTAGATACCTTTGCAATGCTTATAAAGAAAGACTGAGGGATTAGGCCCAGAGAAGTCTTAGCAACCTGAAAGTCTAAAACTCAAGGTGCTACATCCTATTCGCCAACGCGAAACAGATAAGCTTCTCACACCCTAATTCCTTGCACTTACATATGTCCAAAACAATAAAAAATTACTTGAGATTAAGTGGTTTAGAGCCCATGGTTCAAACACCCAATATTAATTTCATTAACATAGGTGAAAGAACCAACGTCACTGGCTCCAAGAAATTTTCTCGTCTCATACTCAACAACAAGTATGACGAAGCTCTGGATGTAGCCCGATCACAAGTCGAAAACGGTGCTCAAATCATTGACATAAATATGGATGAGGGTATGCTGGATGGTAAAGATGCCATGGTAACTTTCCTTAATCTTATAGCCGCAGAGCCTGACATATCTCGTGTCCCGGTAATGATAGACTCCAGTAAATGGGAGATTATTGAGGTAGGACTAAAAGCAATACAAGGCAAGGGAATTGTTAACTCCATTAGCTTAAAAGACGGAGAAGAAGAATTTATAAAACGAGCCAAAAAAATCAAACGATATGGTGCCGCAACTGTGGTTATGGCCTTTGACGAAAAAGGACAAGCTGATTCATTTGAAAAAAGAATTGCAATCTGCAAGAGAAGCTATGACATACTTACTCAAAAAGTAAATTTCCGACCATCCGACATCATATTTGACCCCAACATACTTACTGTAGCCACGGGCATAGATGAACATAACAACTATGCCGTAGATTTCATTAATGCCACAAAATGGATTAAGAAAAATCTACCTTTTGCCAAAGTCAGTGGAGGGATAAGTAATATTTCATTTAGCTTTAGGGGGAATAATATTGTACGTGAAGCCATGCACTCCGCATTTTTATACCATGCTATCCAAGCAGGTTTAGACATGGGAATTGTGAACGCAGGTATGATTGAAGTATACGAAGAAATTCCAAAAGAATTGCTCGTACGTGTTGAGGATGTACTTCTTAACAGAAGAGCAGATGCCACAGAAAGACTTGTGGATTTCGCAGAAACAGTAAAAGGAGATGGCAAGCAAATCGTTGTCGACCTCAGTTGGAGAGAACAGAGCGTAGAAGAACGATTGAAACATTCTCTAATTAAGGGCATTACAGAATTTATTGATGAAGATACAGAGGAAGCTAGGCAAAATTATGAGAAACCACTTCATGTGATAGAAGGGCCTCTTATGGCGGGTATGAATGTAGTGGGCGATTTATTCGGCTCTGGTAAAATGTTTTTACCCCAAGTAGTAAAAAGTGCTAGAGTAATGAAAAAATCTGTGGCTTATCTACAACCTTACTTAGAAGCGGATAAAAGTAAAGGGGGTGCACGAGGTAAAATACTTCTTGCAACTGTAAAAGGAGATGTGCACGACATAGGTAAAAACATAGTAAGCGTAGTTTTGGCATGTAACAACTATGAAATCATAGACTTAGGAGTAATGGTTCCTACCAATGTGATCTTAGATGAGGCTGAAAAACATCAAGTAGATGTTATAGGCCTAAGTGGCTTAATAACACCAAGTCTCGACGAAATGGTGGATGTGGCTACCGAAATGGAACGTAGAAACATTAAACTTCCATTACTTATAGGTGGTGCTACTACTTCAAGAGTGCACACAGCTGTAAAGGTCGCTCCACACTACACTGGTCCCGTGGTTCATGTTCTTGATGCATCTCGCTCCGTACCTGTAGCTGGCAAGCTCATAAGTGAAAATACCAGAGATCAATTTGAAGCTAATATAAAGTTGGAATATTCGGAACTTGCTATACAGCATGCAGCAAGACAAGCAGATAAAAAAATTCTGCCATACGAAGGAGCATTGGCTAATAAACTAAGTTTAGATTGGTCCAACTACTCCCCTCCCACACCTAAAAATATGGGAATTTCAATTTACAATGACTTTGATCTAAAAACCATCGAAAAATATATTGATTGGACTCCATTCTTTGCTACTTGGGAACTAAGAGGACGGTACCCCAATATTTTTGAAGACAAATATGTAGGAGATGAAGCTAAGAAACTCTTTGAAGACGCTCAAGTTATGCTTAGAGATTTAATTGACAACCGAAGACTAAAGTCTAATGCTGTCGTAGGTATTTTTGAGGCGAACGAAGAAAATGGCGATGTATATTTACCAAAAGCGGATACTACGTTTAATTTCCTGCGTCAACAACGAAAAATGGGAGATAATATACCTAACATTTCCCTGGCTGATTTCATTGCTCCAAAGTCTTCGGGTAAAAAGGACTATATCGGTGCGTTTGCAGTAACCACAGGAATAGGTATAGAACCACTTATTGCTAAATATGAAGCAGATCATGATGACTACAACTCTATTATGGTGAAAGCTTTAGCCGATAGACTAGCGGAGGCATTTACAGAATGTATTCACCATAAAGTAAGAACAGAACTCTGGGCATATACAGGTGACGAGCAACTTACCAATAATGAATTGATCCGAGAAAAATACCAAGGTATACGACCCGCTGCAGGTTATCCTGCAAGTCCAGATCACACAGAAAAAGCAAAACTTTGGGAACTTCTAGATGTAGAAAAGAATACAGGGATTAGCCTAACTGAAAGCTATGCCATGTATCCTACAGCCTCTGTTTCTGGTCTGTATTTCTCGCACCCAGACAGTAAATATTTTGCTGTTGGAAAAATAAGTGATCAACAGGTGGTAGACTATGCAGAACGTAAAAATCAAGACCTAGATGCTACTCGAAAATGGTTGGGTCCCAATCTTTTCTAAAAAAATCAAAATTAGAGTGCAACTTTTTGGTCTCTTAAAGTATCTAGTCTATACAAAGACATTCGGATGAATAGCTAATATACGCTGCTTTTATTTGAAGACTCTAGATGAATAAAACCCTATAATCGAATCTTAAAAGGTTCGAAAAACTGCATAAATGGAGGTTTTGGCCATTACTGCTTCTAAACTCTTGAGATTATCTCTCAAGAGTTTTTTTAGTTTCTAATGCAACCATTTATTTACAAGCTAGACTAATACATACAGAAACACACTTATGAGAAATATTAAAAACCTTGCTACCATAATTTTACTTTCAACTTTAATGGCAATGACTCCAGGCACTTGGGACCACTTAGGTTCTCGCAAAGTGAACTTTGGAATTGACCATGATCGTATATCCGTTACTTCTTCAAAAGGAGCCTTCTCTAAACTAAAACTAAATGTAACGGGAAACCTTACTATGCACAAAATGAAGGTGAATTATAGAAACGGGACCTCTCAAGTACTGAATATTAAGTGCCATTTTATTAAAGGGCAAGATTCACGGGTAATAGACCTTAAAGGAGGTAAACGTGTAATACAATCTGTTGATCTTTGGTACGACACCAAGAATAGAGCTAGAAAAAGAGCTACTGTACACCTATACGGAAGACATTAATAAATTAAAACTACCTTACTTATCTACTAATAAATATGTGCTCATTGGACTTACTACCCAATGAGCTTTTTAATTTATTTCACATTAGTTTCTGAACATTTATGCACCCATATTTGTCCTTGTAATATGAACATAGGAATAGTATGTTATCCAACTTTTGGAGGTAGTGGTGTTGTAGCAACTGAATTGGGAAAGGCTCTTGCATCCAAAGGGCACAACATTCATTTTATTTCGTACAATCAACCTGTACGACTAGATGCTTTTACTGAAAATATCTTCTATCACGAAGTGAGCTTTAATAATTATCCCTTGTTCAAATTTGCACCCTATGAAACTGCATTAACTAGCAAGATTGTACATATTGTAAAAGCTCACAAAATAGAAGTTCTTCATGTTCATTATGCCATCCCTCATGCGGCGGCGGCAGTGACGGCTAAACACATTCTTGCAAGAGAGGGAATTATCTTGAAAATTGTAACAACACTTCATGGTACAGACATAACTTTAGTTGGAAAAGATAAGTCCTATGAGCCTGTAGTTAGCTATTCCCTTCATGAGAGTGATGAAGTAACGGCTGTTTCTGAAAGCTTAAAAAAAGACACTTATGAATTTTTTAACTACGACGAAAAAATAACAGTAGTACCAAACTTCATAGATTTTAAACGTTTTAATAAACAACCCAAAGATCATTTCAAAAAGGTTATAGCTCCAAATGGTGAAAAGATTCTGGTGCACACTTCTAACTTTAGGAAGGTGAAACGAGTGCCAGACGTTCTTGAAATATACCGAAAGGTTTCTGTTAAGGTACCTGCCAAACTTCTGCTGATAGGTGATGGTCCTGAACGAGCTGCTGTAGAAGAAGAATGCCGAGAATGTGACATTTGTAAAGACGTTATTTTCCTGGGCAAACAAGAGGCTGTAGAAGAGATATTAAGCATTGCTGACTTATTTATTATTCCATCTGAGACTGAAAGCTTTGGTCTTGCGGCGTTGGAAGCTATGGCTTGTGAAGTTCCTGTTATTAGTACAAATACAGGAGGTCTACCAGAAGTCAATATTGATGGAGTAACGGGTTATACTAGCAATATTGGTGACGTTGAAAAGATGGCTAAAGATGCCTTAGAAATATTGCAAGACAAAAATCTTGCACGATTTAAAGCACAGGCAAAAGAGCACTCGTTGAAATATAAACTGGAAAACATACTTCCTTTGTACGAAGCGTTATACTAAATTCAGATTTAAGCTGGTTTAGTATAGACTGTACAATGCGTTTACTTACTATCATAGCACTCCTTATTTCCTTGTCGTGCACTGCACAACGAGATACTATTATCGTAGACTCAATAGCTTCGAAATCCACGAACAAGAAAGCAAATAAAATATGCAATAAGCTTGACATTCCCACCAATTCTGAAGCAAATACCAAACTGCTCACATTCATATTAGACTGGAGAGGTACTCCATACTGCTATGGTGGAAGCACAAAAAAATGTACCGACTGTTCAGGCTTTACAGGTAACGCATATAGGGAAATCTATAAAAAAGATATTCCTAGAGTATCTCGTGATATATACGCTAACTCAATGCCAATAAGAAAACACGCTTTGTACGAGGGTGACTTTGTCTTTTTTGCTACATCTGGAGGCGATAGAATAACACATGTTGGGATATACCTATGGGATGGCTTTTTTGCCCATGCATCCAGCAGTAAAGGAGTTACAATAAGTAACCTTAGACAAGGTTACTATCAAAAAACTTTTGTAGGTGGCGGAGCTTGGATAGACTAAGTCTATTTTGTGATTGTAAATTCAACATCAGAGTTTGCATCTAAAACAAACTGCTCAGTTATTGGAACTTGATTATCAAAATTTCCTGTAAATACTATCTTAGTTGAAGTACTTGATATTACTCCTAATTTCTTACCTCCATCTTCTGTCAATGTAATTTCCCCATTGGATTCGATCCAAGTACCCGTTGATGTTGTTTTGTCTACAGGCAGCTTTTGGTTTTGTGTCTGTCCAAATATCTCTGCATCCACATCTGCGGTAAATTCAAGTTCTGTAGAAAATACATTCGGATTTTCACTAATAACAACCTCCCCAACAATATTGATACCCGTTCCAGTAAATGTCCCAGACTCTGACCCCATAAAGCTAAGTATGCCATTCTTCAATTCAATTTTAGTGTAGCTCCAAGTACCCACGTATGGACTTACCTGAGTTTCTCCACCATTCCCCCCATTTCCAGTAGTGTCTGTAGTCCTATCTGTATCCTGAATTACAGGCAAAGGTGGTTTTTTACAACTTTGAGAAACAACAATAAAAAGACCCAAGGTTAAAAGCAGTACTAAATTTTTCATGATTCTAGTTCGCAAGTTAATACATCTTTACATATTCCAAATCTCCCATGACCTATCCGCCTGCAATTCGAGCATCTGTAAACCATTTTTAATGGTTGCTCCTTGCTTTTTTGCCTGACTTAAGAATAAGGTTTCTGATGGAAAATAGATAAGATCATAACATAGATGCTCTTCAGAAATAGCACTATAAGGTATATCCACAGCCTCATTTAATCTATGTTCCATGCCCAATGGAGTTGTATTAATAAGTAGTTTATTCTTCGAAATAATTTCTTCGGTCAAGTCATCGTAGGTGTAATCTGCACCTTCATTTCTTGACACTAGTTTATACGCAATCCCTAGTCTCCTTAGTACATATTTAACCGCAGCACTACTTCCTCCATTTCCAAAGATCAAGGCATTCTTATGATGGACTCCAAGTAAAGGCGTTAATGAAGTCCTAAAACCATAAATGTCTGTATTGTAACCATACAGCTTCTCCCCTATCACTTTCACTGTATTTACGGCATTTACCTTTACAGCATCTTCAGATATATGATGTAAATGATGAATGACACTTTGTTTAAACGGCATGGTGACATTAACTCCTGACAGGTCATTATCTGATAATAATACACTTAGCTCATCGATACTTTTCAGCTCAAAGGCTGAGTACTCACAATCAGAAATTTTAAGATTTCTAAATTTTTCTGTAAAATAGCTTGGAGAAAATGAGTGCTTTATCGGATTCCCTATTACCCCGTATTTTCTCATTTATTGACAGACATTCTATCTAAGCCATAAACAACAAGAATACCAACAGCCATTGCAATAATTGCAGTAAGTATATGAGGTACATTGCCATAAACTGGATTGTCTGCCAATTGACCAAACGTACCTGGCAACACACTTTCCGAAAATCTTACTGCTTTAAAACCATCCTTTGTGGGATCTAGTTCCAATACCTTTTGCCATGGCCACACTTTATTCAATGAACCAATCAAAAATCCTGTAAGTAAAGCCAATGTTGGATTTGGAAATCGTTTGAAAGTATAGGTTAGCACCTTGGCAAACGTTAAAAGACCAACCAACATACCTAGAGCAAAGGCCACTACTATTCCAGTCTCAGGCCCAAACGGATTACCTAAAAAATCGTGAAGAGCTGGCATGATAATCGTATACATTCCCAATAACAGCAGCACAAAACTACCTGACAAACCAGGTAACATCAAAGCTGAAACACCAATAATTCCTGCAAGAAATACGATTATAAGGTTACTCGAACCTTGAGACGGGGCTGCTATTGTAACCCAATAAACCAATGCCGCTCCAAGTACTAAAAATACAATTTCAACTCCACCCCATTTAGAAACCTGCTTGGCAACAAAAGGTATAGATGCCAAAATAAGTCCAAAGAATAAACTCCAAATCATGATGGGATTACTATCTAAAAGTTTAATTATTACCTTAAGACCTATTACAAATCCAATTGCCATTCCCATCAACAACTTAATTAAAAACATAGCATCAATTTTTTGCAGAACAGCCTTAAATCCTTCCCTTTTGAGAGTCTTAACGAGTCCGATATTGATATGACTAATAGCATTGAGCAATCTTTCATAGATTCCTGTAATGAATGCCAAAGTACCGCCAGACACTCCTGGAATTACTTCAGCCACACCCATTGCTGCCCCTTTTAGCATTATGCTTATCGTTTCTTTCATAATATTTGAGCAAATGTACTAACTCAATGGTACTTACGTTTTACTTTCGTACACACAGATGAAAAAAACATTTGCTATAATATTACTAGGATTAAGTCTCATACTTGTATTTGATAGCTGTAAAGCCAAGAAAAAATACCGTTATAAGGGTCCTAGCAAAAACTGTGACTGCCCAAATCGATAAACTTTCTCTGAATTTGCAAGATTCAATAAAGAAGTAATTCCTAAATTCCCTTAAAGAATGCCTAATCTTGAACCTATAAATGGGATTAAGGCAACAATCTGTCGTAGCCAGTATAAACATAGCTGAAGCGATTGCTCTGGGATGGCCAATTGTAGACGTTCGTTCTCCAAAGGAATTTAATCAAGGTCACATTCCAAATGCTATCAATATCTCTTTATTCTCTGATAACGAACGTGCTCAAGTCGGGACTATTTACAAGCAACAATCCAAAGAAGCAGCCATAGAATTAGGCTATACTTTCGTCAATCCAAAACTTGAAAATTTCATATCGCAAGCCCAGCAATTAGCTCCAAATAAGCAGATTATTATTCACTGTTGGCGTGGGGGAATGCGAAGTCAATCCTTTGCACAACACCTATCAGAAAACGGATTTTCAAATGTCAAAGTAGTAAGCGGTGGTTATAAAGCATATCGCAATTATGTACTTCAAAACCTAGCTAATCCTGTACCAATAAAGTTACTTGGAGGGTACACTGGGAGTGGTAAAACGTACATTTTACAAGAACTAGAAAAAAGAGGACATCAAATCTTGGACTTGGAAGGATTGGCCCACCATAAAGGCTCAGCTTTTGGAGGAATAGGACAAGCGGAACAACCCACTTCCGAACAATTTGAAAACTTTCTATTGGGCGAAATTCAAAATTTAGACTTGTCTAAACCTGTATGGGTAGAAGATGAGAGCTATAGCATTGGTTCAGTAAATGTTCCAAAACAATTTCATCAGCAAATGAGAAATGCCAAACTAATCTTCATTGATATTCCTAAAGAAGAAAGAGCAAAACACTTGGTCGAAGAATATGCAAATGTAGGTGACAATCAACTCGCAGAATCCATCCTAAAGCTATCTAAAAGACTTGGAGGCGTAGGTGTTAAAACGGCATTAGACTTATTGAAACAGCATAACTATTTTGAAGTCGCACTACTCTCATTGCAGTACTACGACAAGCTTTACACAAAAGGTAAGAACAGAAGAAGTAATGAGGACATGACCGTACTTCAATTAACAACTACAAATCATCATGAAAACGCACTTACCTTAGAAAAACTAAAAACACATGAGTGACATCAAACTAACCCAATACAGCCATGGTGCTGGCTGCGGATGTAAAATATCCCCACAGGTACTTAGTACCATGCTCAAAACTAGTTTACCAAAACTTGATGACAAACGTTTGCTAGTTGGTAATGACAGCAGAGATGACGCCGCAGTCTATGACTTGGGAGA
Organism: Bacteroidota bacterium; assembly: GCA_002746305.1. Classification (GTDB taxonomy): domain Bacteria; phylum Bacteroidota; class Bacteroidia; order NS11-12g; family UBA9320; genus UBA9320. The sequence goes on from NVWV01000009.1 coordinate 168,937, forward strand.
TGGGAGTGCGGTAATAAGCACCACTGATTTTTTCATGCCTATTGTTGATGACCCATTTACTTTTGGAAGAATTGCCGCAGCCAATGCCATTAGTGATATATATGCAATGGGTGGTTCCCCTTTATTAGCTATTGCTATACTAGGATGGCCTATTGATAAACTTGCTCCTGAAGTTGCACAACAAGTATTAGAAGGTGGTCGTAAAACATGTTCCGAAGCAGGAATAATCTTGGCAGGTGGACACAGTATAGATAGTCCAGAACCTATTTTTGGTTTGGCGGTAACTGGAAGAGTGGACATCGACAAACTCAAACAAAATAATACGGCTACTGCTGGTTGTAAATTGTACCTAACTAAACCTCTTGGTGTAGGAGTTTTGACCACAGCACAGAAACAGAAAAAGCTTCTTCCTGAACATGAACATATAGGCCCTGAATCTATGATCAAGCTGAACACCATAGGGAAGGAATTATCTCAAATAAAAGGAGTAAAAGCAATGACTGATGTCACTGGTTTTGGACTATTGGGTCACTTGGTAGAAATGTGTGAGGGTAGTAACTTATCAGCAGAAATTGAACTTAAGAAAATTCCCGTATTTGATGAAGTTCCCCAATACTTGGAACAAGGATGTATCCCAGGAGGGACCACACGTAACTGGGATAGTTATGGACATCTCATCAAACTCTCCAATAGTAATGACAAAAACATTCTGTGTGACCCACAAACAAGTGGAGGTCTTTTGATAGCAGTTGAAGAGGATTCTATAGCAGAAGTAGAAGCGTTACTTAGCAAAAATGCTATCGCAAAAACATCTATGGGTCTATTAAAAGAAAGCGTAGAAACGCTCATCCAAGTCATTTAATACTTATCTTTGGTCAAAGACGGTAGACCAATGGAAAATGACTTCATAAAATTTAGAACAATCCTATTGTTTGAAGAAGCTAAAGAAATTCAAGCTATTCTAGAGGAACATGGGATTGAAGTACGCTTACGTGATGATGTTCCATTTGTAGATACTACTCTTACTGGTCGTACGGGTCAAAATGAAATAGAGATTCAAATTAAGCCTGAAAATTTTGAGAAAGCCAATAAGGCTCTTAGCAAACATGACAACGACTTAATTAATGACATTGATCCAAGCCACTACTTGTTTGAATTTAGCGACTTAGAGCTCCTAGACATACTAGACAAACCATTTGAATGGAGTTCATTAGACTATTCTCTATCTATCAAAATATTAAAGGATAGAGGTCATACAATTGACAAAAAACTGCTAGAAAAATTAAAAGGAGATCGCCTTGACGAACTTTCAGCTCCGGATAAAGATCAAAAATTTCTGATCTTTATTGGCTACATTCTCGCTTTCACCTCTGGGTTTTTAGGTGTTATAATTGGCTATACATTGCTGTCATCCAAAAAGACATTACCTAATGGTGAGAAGGTTTTTAGATATTCCCAAGAAAATCAAAAAAGCGGAAAGCAAATTGCGACTATAGGGGTTGTTATTTTTTGTATCGGACTGCTTATAAGATTACTAGGCTAATACAAGCTTACCTTCTTAGGTTTTTTGGAAAAATGCCAACGCAAGTAATTCTCCATGGTAACATCCAACTTATTAGGATGCACATTGTAATTGAAACCCAATCTATTTAGGAACACTAAATTTTTTCCAATGGTTACTTCGTAACCTACTCTCACTCCAAGCATCTTGCGATAATCTTGAGCATATGGCCAATTTTTGTTTCCTATAGAATGATATAACTGCTCTCCCCATGGCCCTTGGTACTGATGACTGTCCCAGTAATTGAGCACAAACTGATAGTCTTTGTGCGTTAATCTTAGAACTCCTAATTGTCCAACTCCATCAATGATTCCATTTACCTTATCATCACTTCTATCCTCATAAAACGCCGCATGGCCTGATAAAAAGAGGTTGGTGTGTTCATTAAAAAAGTGGGTGTATTCTAAGCCATAGGCAAAATTATACTCCACAGAATTAGGCTTACTATTCACATCTATTTCTCCTGCACTATGTACCGTAATTCCTTGAGCATTTAGACTAATTTTATTTTTTTCAGTGTTTATAGGATTTAGATACACATTATAACCCGCAACAAATCGTTCGTTCTTGGGATCGTTTTCATAAATCATATCATGCCAATCTATCCAAGCATCGTAACTTAAAAACTTACCGGGTTTGGTAATCTGCACACCCTGTTCAAATCTATCTGTAATTGCCTTTTCGTAGTCATACAACGGCTCTATCATTTTGTGCTGTAATGTTCCATTCAAACTTCCAAAAACAATATTATGAGCAAGCACGTCATCGAATGTAAATTTAAAGTACGGCTCTATGCTTCGTATTTCCGGATTGCCAAAATCATATCGTAGATTAAATCCTCCATAAATCTGAGCCTTTTCATTGAACGAATATTGGACATATGGCAACAGATTAAATCCAATGTATGTAGACCCCTTATCAATGGGAGATAAATACTCCACATTTCTGAAATAACTTAAGTTATCAAAGTGAAAAACAATGTGTGATGAATCAATAGTCCGTTCATATTTATCATTGTCAAAAAATGAATTTTCATATTGACTGTATATATTACTACACAGAAAAAACGTACATACTAGAGTAAACGTGTGCTTAAATGACATTTATATACGGTACAATTAGCTGCAAATAAGCAACTTTGCAATGATTTATCATAACTCAAACCCTTTTGGCATACATTTGGAATAAATACTAGTAAACTAAGTAATATGAACGCATTGAAAATATTATCACTCACACTGGTCCTTTTCTTAGGAAGTGCTTACACTAATGAAACAGATCAATACGATGACCTTCGAGAAAAGGACAACGAAGCTTTTACCTATGGTGAAGAGTTGAAATTCAGAGTGCATTATGGATGGATAAATGCGGCAAGTGTAAAAGTAAAAGTGGCAGATAAGCCCGTTATGATCAAAGGCAGACCCACTTATAATGTAAGTGCATATGGGAAAACATTTCGTTCCTTTGACTGGGCCTTTAGAGTAAGAGATCACTTTGTGAGCTACATAGACAGTCAGAGTATAGCTCCGCTTAAATACTATAAAAAAGTAGAAGAAGATAACTACCGAGATGATGACTTGGTGTACTACGATCACGAAAAGAAAAAGCTAAAGGGTAAGAAAAAAGATATGGATATGCCTGCCTACCTTCAAGACATTGTAAGCAGTATTTTCTATGCAAGAACCATTGATTTTTCTAAGGCTAAAATTGGGCAATCATTTCCCATTGATATTTATTTGGATCAAGAAATTTATAATCTAAAGTTTAAATACATTGGTCAAGAGGTAATCAAATCAGACTTGGGTAAGGTAAACTGTTACAAATTAAGACCTCAACTGGTAGTAGACCGTGTTTTTAAGGATGAAGACGATATGACTATCTGGATAAGTGCAGATGCCAATAAAATCCCTATTCGGGTAAAAGCCAATATATACATTGGCTCTGTCAAAATTGATATTACCAGTGCCAATGGATTACGAAATCCATTTAGCTCGAAGAAATAGATAAAATTTCATAAAGATTTAAAAGGTCGCTATTTCTTATAGTGGCCTTCTTTGTTAAAAATTTACCTTTACCGCCGTAAGCAATGAACTACCTAAACGGCGAAAATTTATCCAAAGACCTCGGAGAAAGAATTCTCTTTAAAGACCTGGACCTCAGTATTAATAAAGGAGATAAGATAGCCCTTGTGGCCAACAACGGAACGGGTAAAAGTTCTCTGTTGAAAATATTGGCTCAAGTGGAAGAACCCGATAATGGCACAGTTCGATTACGTAAGGGTATACGATCTGCCTATCTACCTCAAGAACCGACATTTGAAGAAGGAACTATCCAGGAACTGATTGATAATAGCAGCACACATATTATGGCTGTAATAAGAGCTTATGAAGCCTCTTTAGAAGCACAGACTGCGAACTACAACACAGAGACTCAAAGAACCTTTGAAAACGCCTCAGCAGCTATGGATGAGGCTGACGCATGGGACTTTGAACGAAAGCTAAAAGAACTCCTGACCCGATTTACCATTACCGACTACGACCAAGAGATTTCATCACTTAGTGGAGGACAACAAAAGAGACTTGCTATCAGTTTAGCAATTCTTCAAAATCCTGACATTCTCTTACTAGATGAGCCAACCAATCACTTGGATTTGGATATGATAGAATGGTTGGAGAAATACCTTAGTAATTCTTCCATGAGTATTCTAATGGTATCTCACGATAGATATTTTTTGGACTCTGTTTGCAATCAAATTGTCGAAATGACGAGCGGTAGATTACAAAACTACACGGGCAACTATGCTTACTTCTTGGAAAAGAAAGCTGAGATGGAAGCTGCTCAAGCTGCAGAAGTAGGAAAGGCTCAACAACTCATGAAAACGGAGTTGGAATGGATGCGAAGAAGTCCAAAAGCCAGAACGACTAAGAGTAAATCTCGGATCTCTTCTTTTTACGATACTGAAGCTAAGGCCAAAAGCGGCAAGAAGACGCAAGACCTCGAGCTTTCTGTAAAAATGACTCGCATAGGTGGTAAGATTCTAGAACTTAAAAAAGTATATAAAAGCTATGATGACACCATCATTCTCAAAGGCTTTGACTACACCTTCAAAAAAGGAGAACGCATAGGTATCGTAGGGAAAAATGGTTGTGGGAAATCTACCGTCCTTAATATGATCATGAATCTGGAACAACCAGATAGTGGAAAAATTAATCGAGGTGATACTATCGTATTTGGCTACTACAGTCAGGATGGGATGAAGAACCTAAAGCCACAAAAAAGAGTAATTGACGTACTCAAAGATGTTGCAGAGGTCATAACGCTTGCCGATGGCCGAAAAGTCACGGCTAGTCAAATGCTGAACCTCTTTCTTTTTCCACCTCAGATGCAGCATCAATATGTAGAAAAACTGAGTGGAGGAGAAAAAAGACGTCTATACCTACTGACCGTTTTGATGCTCAATCCTAACTTCTTGATTCTGGATGAGCCAACGAATGACCTGGATATTTTAACCTTGAATAAATTGGAATCATTTCTATCCGATTTTGGTGGATGTATTATACTGGTAAGTCACGATAGATACTTCTTAGATAGAATTGTAGATCATATTTTTGTTTTTGAAGGACAGGGTAATATTCGGGATTACAACGGTAGCTATACAGAGTATAGACTGGAACAAGAACAAAAGTTAAAAGACGAGAAGAAGGAAGCTAAAGCCATTGAAGTAGCTGTTAAGCCTAAGACGGAAAATCCAAAGACTAAAATGAGTTTTAAGGAGAAATATGAATTTGACACTTTGGAAAAGGAATTGGAAGAGCTAGAAACAGAAAAGACCAACCTGGAAGCAGAACTTGCAGCCAATCCCACCGATTTTGATATTATATCCAAAGCCAGTGCCCGCTTAACGGAAGTACTTAAACTCTCTGCTACTAAGACCGACCGATGGTTGGAGCTGAGCGAGTACGTATAAAACTCACCTCTAATACCCTACTTTTGAGACCTGACTATGCACGAGAACTGCAAATTGCTTATATCATTCACCTATGTGCATGAAGCACATGTCGTAAAAGGTTATCTTGAGTCCAAGGGCATTAATGTTCTAATGGCAGATGAACTCACCATTCAACAATACAACTTTTACTCCAATGCCATTGGTGGAGTAAAACTACTCGTTCATACATCCGAATACGATGAGTCAATAGACCTCCTAAAAAAAGGTGGTTACCTAGCCTCTGAAAACAATAACTTGATGAGGAGGGTGGAACAGGTTCCGTTGGAAAAAGATCAGACATCGAAGCAATGTCCTTTTTGTTCTTCAATAAATATTCGAAAAGGTAAAAAATGGAGTATCTCTACATCAGTATTATACTTCCTTGTAGGAGTAATCCTTCCTTTCGGGAAGAAAACATTTGTCTGCTTTGACTGCGAACATGAATGGAAATTCAATAAGTCACATTAAGACTCCCCACTTCTAAAACCGAATGATAGCTGGAACTGAGCGAGTATGAAATGTGACTCTCTAGTAAAAAAAACATATACTTGTTATAGCCAAAACATTATGAAAAAGCTGATTTTAATCCTTGCATTCTTCTCGACCATCCATCTATTTGCTCAAGAATCTGATGACGTTACTCGTTTCTACACGGCAAAAAACAAAGCCTTGACCCACTTTGCTCTGTCTAAAGACACTTCCTCATTGGTAGCATTTTACACTCAATGCATAAAAGACTATGACAATGTCATGCTACAAAACATAGAATTTGATGAAGGAGATGGGCTCGAATATGCCATCGCTATAGGTGACCACAAGTCCGCAATTGAACTTTTCAAATATGAAATAACAACAGGGTTGAGCAAAGAAATGTTTCCTTTCTTGAAACCTAAAGTGAAGTCTAAAGAATTTCTAAAAAAACCTAAAGTAGTTGAAATCATTGAAAACTATACAGCTTACAGAAATATATACATCCAACATCTTGACTACAACTGGGTACAAACAATGGCTTCATGCTCAGAGACCGATACTAGAAACAGAAGTTTATTATCAGGTTCTCCATCTTGGATTACGGGTAACGCTTACATGAATTTCGCTTATTTATCCGATTCTCTACGCAAAAGACTCTTCAATGATTTTATAAAGGTCACGGATAGTTTAAACTATGCACTCATTGCCAAAACATACAAGAATCATGGATTCCCAACATCTGCTAAAGCTAGAGGTGGTTTGGGTTTTCTAAGCGTACATTTATACGGCCCTCGTCGGGATCAGTACTACAATGGTATTAGCAGCACGCATTTTTTAGATTCTATTATGTACAAAGCTATATTGGCTGGAGAGTATGATAATCGAGAATACATTTTTTTTAAAGATGTCCCTGAGTACCCCTATGCCTTTTCTACAAAATCAACGTTTGGATGTGCAGTACGTGGCAAGGATGGTTATTATATTCCCTCAGAAATAATTGACATAAAAAATGTAGATAAACGCAGAGCTAAAATATTCCTTCCTCCGCTCTGGGTGGACGCTGCGATCAAAGGATATGAACTACCTAAAGGGTATGTGAAACCCTAACTTACAACCTAAAACTCACCCTAAACAGAATCTGTCGAGGGGCTTGGTATCTTGCTTTATACAGTAAAAGCTAAAGACTAAATAGCCCTTAGCTTTTAAATCTCTAAATTATGTACTACCTTAGTAGGGTATTGTTTTGAAAAACTCATTTTACTATCTAATATTTTTGCTTTTTATAAGCTCCTTTGGGCAAGCTCAAAACATGGTGCCAAACGGAGATTTTAGTACTTCGACTTGTCCTATTGCATTGGGCCAATTGAATACGGCTACTGGTTGGTACTCCCCAACCTCAAATTCTCCAGACCATTATCATAGTTGTGGAGGAAGCTATGTGAACATAGGAACTAATTACCCCGGATATCAGCTCCCATACAAAGGTTCAGGATATGCTGGTTTTGTTGCAACCCCGTGGAACCCAACTAACGGGTCCGTTTACAGAGAATATTTGGAATGTAAACTAAAAGCACAATTAGAAAAAAATGCTTTCTATGTGTATTCCATGAGAGTATCTGTTGCCGAACAATATGCCCACAACATTACCAATAAAATTGGAGTTGATTTTACAAAAAATGGCAACTTAAATTTTTCACTTCCAAAATTTCAGCCCATTTACAAGGAAGCAACTCTAGAATTCAATCAAACAGTTACAGATACTACCAACTGGATACTTCTAAAAGATACTTTTAAAACTTCAGATGCTTTCGAGTTTCTTACTATTGGCATTTTTGCCAATTCGGAAGATCTCACTTTTTCGAATATAAGTAATGAGCATACAGCCTATACCTATTTCTATATTGATGATATTCAACTAGTAAAAATTAATCGACTTATAGTTGAAAAAGATACTCAGGTGTGTGCATCATATTCAGATAGCATTTTACTTCAGGCTACATCCATATATACAACGTACTCCGAATACTCTTGGTTTGACTCCTCCACCAATCTACTACTACACAAAAGTAAGGACGGTACCTTGAAGGTAAAACCCAAAGAGACTACAACCTATATGGTGATAGCAGATAAAGATACAGCTTATGCTACAGTCACAGTACTACCACTACCCGAATTTAAGTTTCTAGATTTATTCAATGACACGTTAATTTGTAAGGGGGAAGAAGTTCTATTGCAAGGTAAAATCGAAGCAAATGGAGTTCGATTATGGTCCAATAAGTACACCCTTAGATGGCTACCGCACCCTAATCTTACAGTTATCTCCGACAGTACTGCCTTTGCAAAACCCGTTTCAGATACTTATTTCTACGTCACCGCAGATGATGGGAAATGCTCAGGCAATAAAGACAGTATATTAGTAGCCGTTCAAGACAATCCCATAACCACTATTAGTCCAAACACCCAAACAATATGCAAGGGTCAAGAAACAGAAGTAACTGCCACTGGTGGCCAGACTTATCTTTGGAACATCGGAGGAAATTTTGGAACTGAAACTAGCAATAATAAAAAAAGCATATCCTCTGATACAACAACCTTTGTAGCTGTACAAGCTATAGACGCTCCTTGCAGAGGAGAATGGGATACATCATTTATCGCAGTGGATACTACAGAGGTTATAGCTAGCTTCTCGGTATCTGCGGAAGAAGGATTTCCTACGTTTGTGCCCACAGTACTTAATACAAGTATAGGAGGGGAAAACTATCATTGGGATTTTGCCAATGGGGTTACTATAACTGAAACATTAGCCGAAGATGTCGCCCGAAACAGAACTCACTATCCTCAGTATTTTATAGCAAATACTTATCAAATAACACTAAGAGCAGAACGGAATTCAGGTTGTGTAGATAGTACTTCAAAAAGTATTATAGTTTATAAGAAGTTTATCTTAGAAATCCCAAATGCGTTTACACCTAATAATGATGGATTAAACGAAGCTTTCAACATTGTATTAAGCGATGGGATGACCCTAGAAGGAAGTATATACAACAGATGGGGAGAAAAGCTATATGAATGGAATACTGCAAAAGAGCAATCCTCTTGGAATGGCACGTATAAAAACAAGCCCGTTCAAGCAGGTGTATATGTCTATTTGCTAAAAATACGAGACCAAAATAATACTGTATATTTTAGGAAAGGGACTATTAATTTGATTCGTTAAGTACAAATCCTCAGCATTTACGCCTTGTTCAATTCCGGTATTTGTCAATTGTCTAAACTTACAGAAAGGCTTGGTAAAACTATTCCTACAACCTAAAACTCAGCCCAAATAGAATCTGTCGAGGTGCTTGATATCTTGCTGGATTGTTAGGAGGAGTTCCGTCTTCTTCTGGACCTAAATAACGATTGTCTCGTTGATTGTTTGGCAAATCATCGCCTGGTTCCCAGGCTCTACCTGTTACCGTATTAATAATCTGAGCATTCTTATTGTTGAACAGGTTACGAGCTTCTACACTCAATGTTATTCCTTTTTTATTCTTATTGGCAAAGGTTTTGGTAATCTTAATATCTCCATTGAACCAAGGTGTTGCTCTTTCCTCTAAATAATTATTCAGATCAGAAACGTATTCTGGTCTACCTAAATCATTGTACCCTTCCAGTACTTGGGGAGTATATCTAAATCCACTTTGATATGACGTGCTGAAATAGATTTGAGCACCTCTCATCCAGTTGCCGTAGTATCTGAAATTCGTATCTGGGGCAAATACCACTCCTAAATTAATGTTCCAAGGTCTGTCCCAAGCGAGATATTGCTCTGTGCTCAATGGCACTTCTCCATTTTGCTCTATCTGAAGGCTACTCTCTCTTGCACTATTACTCTTTCCTTTGGCTAGCTGATAGGCTGCGTTTGTAAATGTTCTAAGGTAGGATGTCATTCTCCAGATTACACTTGCTTCTACTCCTTGTACTTTAGCATAATCTTGATTGATGTACATCGTCTTACTTACCGGCCTTCCTGTTTGATCTTTTACAATAACTCTACGACTTACGATGTAGTCAAATCGATTGTTATTATACGCTGCTAGTGTAAGCCCAAGATTCTTTTTTATTTGTGATTTGAATCCTACTTCATACGCCACATTTACCTCCGGATTCAAGTCTGGATTTCCTAAGAAAGAAAGAAAACTTCTATCTTGAAACTCTGGATCTAAACCTGCATATACAAATCGTGGATGCGGAAGTCGCATACTATGGCTGTAGTTAAAGTACAACACATTGTTACTTGTTACTGGAAACGAGACATTGATTTTAGGTAAAATTCTAGCTTTATATCTAAGGCCTAAAACTTTAAGCGTGTGACTCTTATAGTCTTCTCTTATCTGGTCAATAACTGGAGCGTTTGGATTGTTGACGGCATCATCGGCAAACTTACCGGGAGCCCAATAATTAAATCGTACACCTAAGTTAGCTATGATTCCTTTGTAGTTAATCTTATCACTAAAGAATATACCACCATTGTTGGGCTTTACGCTCCAAATATCATTGGAAGAACCAATGCTGATACTGGGTGTAGATACACTGTCATTCAATTGAATAGGAGCTCCAACCCATGGGGCGGTAACATCTATCCATTGGTATTCATTCAATTTCTGTTCCCAACCAAAGCTCATTTGATGGGTTTTATTTTCTGGATAGTATTTAAAACTAGCCTTGATGGTGTATTCTCTGGCAAAGTGATCGTGCCAAGTAGAGCTAATTCCTCCATTGTTAAACAAGCCTGGACCTGGAAGTACAAACTGGATAAATCCACCTGGATTAAAGACTTGAACGGGTGTTGTTACAATACTCTCTTCATCATATACTTGATCTACAGAGCCTGTTCTAAATGGTCGCCCATTTGCATCTGCACGCAGATTGGTAAACAGCCTTCCCAATGATAGCGTACCTACTAATTTCTCATTAATTGTTCTTCTTATATTGATTGCTGTAAGGTTGGAATGATGGGTATAGGTGGTTGCGTTGTCTAAGTTCAAACTTCTATTGAACTGGAAACCGGGACTTAGAATAGCGTCAAAACCAACAATCTGAAGTGTTCTGGTATTCTGATTGACACTTAAACTATGTTGGTTGGTAATAGAAATCTTTGTTTTTGGGTTTAGTTCGTGAGACAGTTTAAGCGTATGTGTAAACTGATTTGCTTGGCGAGGTGCCCAAATACTATCATTATCTTCAAATAGTGAACTGTGCAACTGATTTGCCGTTGGGCCGAAATAATAATCTGTTATGTTTAGAGTTACGTTATTGAAGAAGTAAAACTTGCGGTCTTTAATCCTGAACTTACCTCCAAAAGAGAGTTCCCCTATGTCCGTATTCCATCCAGAACTTGGAGTTCCTCCCAAGTTATCTCTCTGCCAACTCCCTGCTACTTCAAATTTTTCAGAACCTTCTTTAATAGTAGTACTGATAACACCAGCTGTACCTCCATCATGCTCTGCTCCTGCACCGCCTGTGATTAACTCCAATTCACCAATAGAACCACTTGAAACTTGCACTCCAAAACCTGTTCCCGCTAGGGGGTCTTGAGCACTGATATTATCGATGTTAAATGAAGTTTCATAAACTCTGGCTCCACGGATTTGAATCCCATCTGGAGATTTGGAAACACCTACTTGTATTGCTATTACTTCTTGAACGTCTCTAACATTCATATCTGCAATATCCTTCTTGTCCAATCGGATAGAACTCTTTGCATCGTCTAGCTCTACAATCTTCTTCCTACCTACTATCTTTACTGTTTCAAACGTATTCGTTTGTGCAGTCATCTTTACATTGAGAATCCGAGCCTTATTGGCATTTATATCAATGTCGTTGTAAATCTTTTGTTGATAGCCAATGAAGGAGATATTAATGGAATATGTTCCTGGCTTTATATTCTTGATAATAAAAGAACCATCTACTTCTGTAATAGCAGCCCCATAGGTGCCTACAATTCGCACATATGCTCCTACCAGTTTCTCACCACTTTCTTGGTCAGACAGAACTCCTTTAAGTGTCCCCAATTGAGCGAAACTCGAAAGAGCTAAGCAAACGGCTATTATACTACCAATTAAATGCTTCATTCAAAATTTTTGAGATTACTTGATTTTGATTTGACTTCAGTTTATTCAACTTATGTAACTCTACAGAGAACAAGACTAGATTTATATTTCCACTGCTATTTCTTCTTCGTATTGCAATTGAATTGGGGCCAGTCCATCCTCCGCTTGGAGTTAGATTAGCACGGTAAAATACTTCGGCATCTAAAGCAGCATAAAAAGGATCCGCTGCCAATAGAAAATTGGCTGGCTGCAAATCATTGTATGTTGGATCTTGACTGAATGCGAAGCTATCATTGGTAAAGAAAGCTTGACCTTTAGATGGACTAAAACTATCAATTGATAATATTCCTCCGATGATATCTAGATTAGTTCCAGTAGCAAATGCCGTAGAAATCAATACTTTTTTGTTGTTGTCTATTAACTCCTGAATAATAGGTGCGGCAAAGTCCAATAATTTACCATCTGCACCACTTAATGGATTGCTAAAATTAGCCTCATCTGTATGGAAAAAGACTTTGTCATAGTTCAATGCTAAAAGTCTGAATGATGGATTCCAAAATCTAGGCTGGTTTAATCCTCCATTGCCGGCAAAGTCCACAAAGTCTGAATTGGGATAATTGTCTAGAACTAGTTTTTCATATTCGCTAGTAATACTAGCATTGTGTCCCCCAACTAAAAGCAAATCGCCCATTTGAGACTTTACAAAAATGACATCCGTACTATCAATAGCACTTTCAGAATTTGCAAAATCTACCACTTTCATCTGAAGGATATTATCACCTCCATTTACAAATCCGTTTATTTCAACCGATGATTCAGTGTTAAGTCCGTAATATACCTTAGCCATTCCAGAACCTTCTACGGTTGTATTGCTTGGGATTACAGAAATCAATTTCTGATTTAAGTCTATCTCTTGCCAATCTCCATCATTTGCTTTCAAGAAAGCTTGTTTTATGGTAGAATTTCCATCCGGGTCAGTTGCTCTATACCTGAAGGTTATAACTAGGTTGGTGGTATCCAGAGGTAGCGTTCCATCGTCTATCCTAACTACTGGTGGACTATTCTTTAATGGAATCTTAAGATATGCTGGTGTAGGGTCAGCTACATCCTCATTGTCCACTGCTCTTACATAAAAATCAATATTTGTTGAATCCTGATCTGGGTCTATGTTGAATAAGAAAGTGCTATCTTGGATATTGGTCTTTAGCCATTCTCCTTCGTTTATCTTTATTTCATAGTACTGAATAAAACCATCTACATCCGTACCAAACCAAGTTAAGTTTACAGTACTATTTAATCGGTTGTTCCCAGTAAGATCAATCTTTTCTAAAGAAATTGCAGTCTCAGGTGCCATGTTAGGCAACAGCTCTCCTTTCTTACACGAAAAGGCAAATACAAACAATAGACTAAGCATAGCTATGCTTAGTCTATTGTTCAAATATGATTTATGATTTTGAGTCATTAATGTTTAACAAACTTGGCAGATGCTTTCTGTCCATTTTCGTTAATGAATTCTAATAGATATATACCGCTTGTAAGGTTGCTTACATCTACTCTAGCAGTAGAAGCAACTTTAGTTTCTGATAGGATTCTACCTTCTAAACTTCTTACTGTAATAGTTCCAAAGCTACTGTTCTCAATATTCACAGTGATTGCATCGTTTGCAGGGTTTGGATAGAAAGAAACACCCAAAACGGCAAGATTAACAACGTTATCAGTAGCTGTATCAGATGCATACATTGCAGCTTCTAATGTTTCGCTAAATCCAACTAAATCGTCATTGTTTCTTGGCTTAACTGCATACTGACCAAAGCCATAATACAATACACCAATAATGGCATCCATATCCATTTCTTTTGTTGCCTCTATTTCAGGAACTTCCATTATACCATCAGTATTCGCCCATGCACTGTCAGACACTACTGATACCCATAAAGATGAGTTATTGTTTCCATTTTTTACTCCTGTTTGTACCTTGGTACTATTTGCAAAATTTGCTCCTGTATCTGCTGCTACAGTCCACTCTCCAAATGGATTCAATTGAGGATTAGAGATTTTCACTTTACCTCCTGTATTCACAAACTTCACAAGCATACCTTCATACTTTTCGATTTCTTTGCTTGCTACTGCCGCACTATCTCCTACAGGTAATTCTATTGGAGCTATTTCAGCTTTATTTCCTGTTTTAGAAACTGAGCTTACAACCAATTGAGTAAATCCAAATGCTTCTTCAACAATACCAGTTACTTCTACTTCTTCTGTTCTCCAAAGATCCAATAAGTCCGCACTGCCTGTTAACTTAATTCCAGCCCACTCAGTAGCATCTTTATCTTGCATATAGGTATCTTCTAAGTCATAAGACTTTGCACTTGCTGTTATGTATCCTTTTACAGTAACTTCTTGACCAACATATGGACTCGCATCCACAGTTACGTTCAATACTTTCTGTAAATCAACGATAGTCAAACCGGCATCTCTTACAGTATAAAATGCAGTAGCTCCACTTGCAGAACCTGCTGTGAATGGCTCATAACTCTTATTACCGTCATTATCCTCAGCTGTGATATAGTATCTAACTACTGTACCATCTGCGAAAGCTGGAATGTTTGCATTAAACTCATCCGTTGAACCCATCATCAAGTTCATTGTTACTGAAGTGAAATCAACCAAAGCCTGATTGATATCTGTACTGTAAAACAACTCTTGACTACTAACAGTACCGTTAAAATCAATAATTTTAGCAGAAATGTTTACCGTATTTGCACTTGCTGGAACCAAAGGACTTCTAGATACTTCAGAAATACTTGGAGGTGTATCTCCAACTTTATAATGACTTGTATCAAATGGGTTTAACTCGTATCCTCTACCTGTTCCACCAGAACAACCGTTTTGTGAATGAAGGATGATACCACTTAAAGACGCATACTTAGTTCCTACAATAGGAGCTACAAATGCTCCAGTTGATTGAGGACTTGATGGGTTAACCAACGTACGGGTTGCTAGTTTTTGAACTAAAAATCTATCAGAAACGTTAATAATATTACCATTATCATCTGCGGCATCAAAACTGATTCTGTTACCACTAAAAATACTAACTGCTGTTACAGTTAAGTTTTCGAAAGTCACAAATGAACCTTCCCACGATTCACCAGTAACATAGTTATTGGTTCTTGTGTTATCATTCAATAATCCAAGATTAATCGTATCTGCTGTAGGAGCCGCCATTGTACTGAGTACTGTTACGGATGAATTATCAGAAGGGAAAATTTGAGTCTCTCCACTGAAATTACCTACTGTTCCTGTTACTTCTATTATCATACCTGCTACCAAGTTATCCAAGGTAGATACAGGCTGAGATTGTCCTCCACCGTCTGTATATACTCCATGAATCTGAATACCTGCAAAAGAACCCATATCGCCATGAGCTGCAGTATCCAAGATATGAACTCCAGGTCTATAACCTCCATTCACAGAACCAGAAGAAAGCTCAGTAAGATTTCCATCGTGCATTACCATACCAACAGTTTTAACTAACTGTCCATCGTAAGCACTTAAATCAATACAGTTTGCTAAATCTGTTGCACTAATAAACTGTATTTGTGTAGTCGATACAGAAGTTGCTTGAGCACTTGCAAATAGGATTGAGAATAATCCAAGTGCTAACGTAAGTAATTGTTTTTTCATTGTTTTTTTATTAAGTTATTATTTAATAATAGCAAACTTTCCTTTGTATAGTTTGCCACTGTCTAAGTCTTTTACGGTAAATATATATACTCCTCTTGCTATAATTTGTGTGTTTTCTGTAAGCAAATCCCAAGCATGCTCTCCTCCGCTAAATACATTTTGAGATGCATCTTCTGCCCCAAAAGTTTGGTTCCAGCGAATATCGCTTCCATCGTACTGAGCATTGTGTGTTATCTTATCTAAAAAATCTCCAGCGGCTGTGAATACATAAATCTCACAATTGGCTGGTAGATTGGCAAAATAGAGTTTCCTGCTTTGTTCTTGAAAACTACTGGTTCCTTCCCAGCTCGCTCCTGCATAATATGGGTTTGGATAGGCAAAAGGTGAATTGGTTTCCAAATTCTTATTTGCAGGCTTACCTGCAAATGCTCTAAAGTTATTGGCCAAAGGGCTACTTTCTAGACTCTCTAAATTGCTTTCTTCATTTCCCCTATCAAATGCAGTAACGGAAATAGCATATTGCCAACCATTCAAGATATTTTCTAGCGTATATTTATAAGAGTAAATGTTGGTGTCGCCATCAAAAGTAACTGGTTGAGCCAATTTTACCGCCTCGAACCCCGTCTCAAAGTTGTATCCATTATCCGCAATATCATATTCCGCAATTTTGATTAAATCCCGTTGCAGATTTGGTACATCTGTTACATCAAAGCCCAGCTTGGTCATATATAATCTGTAACCTTCAAAATCCATTTTTTGACTGATAGGATCTACACTTGCTTCTGAATTGTTTGCCCAAAATATTTCAACCTTGTTTTCCGAAGTTACAATTTTGGTATTGGGAATTTCTGGTGGAGCAGGAAGGATGAATCGGGTAAGTTTATTATCTCCATCTACATCTTCTCCTGCATCTAAAATTCCATTGAAATTGACATCCTCCCCATTGTAAGCTGTCTGTGCCCAACCTGCATTTGCTAAAAAAGTACTTTGTTGCACTTGGTTATTATCACTATTGGGATTTCCGTCTTCTTTTTTCTTTGCAAAGATGAATGCATAACTCACCTTAATTTTATCTCCCGGTTCGAAATCAATAAATGGACCTACGGATACTAAGTCCGATCTGTTCCCTGCTTCATTCAGCTGCTCCTGGTAACTTTTTGTTCCACAACTGGAATTGGTTGTATTATTGGCATCCCAACATGGCCGATCGTTTAACCCTCGCGTCATTTTCTGATAACGTGTATTATCATTGGTGGGTTGAAAGTACAGGGGATCAGAAGTACTGTTAAACTGCCAAGCGTTATAATGTGCTTTAAATCTTTCTTCTGCTTTTGGATGGTGGAATCCATTTTTGTCCTCAGCTCCCAGAAACTTTTGACCTACATAAGTATCTGTAAAACCTGGATCTCCAGAATTGTCATAGCAGTAAGTCATTTGTAGACTATCGAAGTACCCATTTCCGCCTTTGTTATAAAAGGCAGCTCCTCCACTTCCTGCTGGAGTAATGTTTATATTTCGAACAACAGTATTTGCCCATAAACCGAAGTATGCACTATCTACTGTGTTGGCTCCTATGTTTTCTATTTCATAATCTAAAATTACAAAGAAGTCACTGAAGCTATAATTCCAATTGTATGTCTTGGCCGTAACCTCTACAAACAATGGATTGGTATGCGAACCTATTTGCGTATTCGTTCCTGGCACTTGTACATTCTTATCCGAATATACCGCAATAAAGTCTTGGTGAGACACCGCATTGGGACTATAAAATGGGCTATTTCTTAAGGAAGAGATTTCAGAAAGTGTAGCACCTACCTCTGGGTAAAATTCAAAACCTGCAGAACCTGTGCTGTATCCTTGTGGTGCATCCACTGATGCAGTACTTACTGCTACTGTACCTCCATTAATTAATCCACCGAACCAAATCCCACTTTCAAAAACATGCTCTATTCCACTACCTGCAGGATATTCTCCTGAAGGATTTCCAGAGCCATCTCGATATCCTCTAAAGGCATTGCCATAGGTTCCAGAGTTGGACACATTCAGTCGAACATTGGATGCGTTCGTGGTTTTCTCATTGAATGTTTGTGCAGATGCACAAAATGAGAATAAAAGAATAACTGTTAAAGTGTTTAACTTCATCTAATAATAAGAACGGCAAATATAAGGTCTATACACACCTGTAATGTTATGAAAACCTAAAATTTAGGCTTTGGTTTTGTCACAAAAACTGACTTGATATAATTGGGTTCGTAATAGACCATATCTGCAAAGTCTTTATCTTCCCATTTCAGCAGTGCTTCAGCGAGCAAATGTTTGGCATAAACTCCTGAATTTGAGAATTTTACAATGTTTTTAACTCCAAACCCTTCCACCCATTTCTGAACACCTGAACCTGCTACTCCTGTTTTGCCAATAACGTAATCCACAGCCAGTTGTGAATCTATTGTGATAAACTGCTCCTCAATTATGGCATCTAAATTGGAATCAAAAACTCCTAGATAGGCATCCATTCTGCGAGCATCTATTAGGGTAATTATTCGTTCAAGATTTGGTTCTTTGGCCATTGCTCCTGCTGCCAATGCCTTTAATGTGGAACATGTTATCAATGGTAAATCTGCTCCAAAACACAAACCTTTGGCCAAGCTACAACCAATTCGCAGACCAGTATATGAACCCGGACCTCCTCCCAATACGATAGCATCTAAATCTTTTACCTCCTGACCACTTTGTTCCAATACATCGTTCACAAACGAAGCCAAGTAGGTGGAATGTGAATTGATTTCTTGAATTGATTTTTCTGCTACTATGCTATTGCCTTTGGAAATAGCGGCGGAACATACGTCACCTGAAGATTCTATGAGTAATAAGGATGGCACTTTTTTAACTGGCTTGTGATCTCACTTTACGGTATGCCCAAGAATCTTTGAATGGCACTTGCCATCTTGCTCTTAAGTCAGACAGTTTGCTGATGGTATTGTCTAAAAACACCATGTCATCATGAATTAATCCAGAATGATATGCTTGATTGAGTTCCGTCATTCGAACAATGCGTACATGATTGTCATGTAAAAAGGTGAGGTTCATCCTGTTGAATAAGTCCAATTGAAGTTCTGCATCAATCTGCTGGAAGATGGCAGTAGCTTTATCAATACTGCATCCGCTGGCAGATTCTACTTCTTCATCCACACTTAAAACAAACAATTGATTGTGAAAAATATCAAAATCGGCAGTTAACCGATTGCCATGAGCATCCCATGAAGCACAAAACTCTGAGAGTTTGCTTTTTATAGAAGAACTCTCTAACTCTGTAACCGGTCTATTGGCTACATAAATCCAAATACGTCCATTTCCTGTAAGTGATGGGAACATATTGCAAAGATACGAGTGAAATTCGAGATTGTCAGTTGCACGAAACAAATCATATTTAACTCCCTCAATGTCTCCCGACGTTAGAAGGGGACGTTGAGGCTCTAGTACATCCTACGATAATCAGTAAGCAAAACATCTGATTTTTCTATTTCATAGAAACCTGCTGAAGAATACCGGTAAGTAGCATAATCATCCGCCAAATTCCACTTTCCTTGACAAGGGTTACGATGCATATATTCTAGCTTCGTAATCAACATATTTACAGAATAAATTTCTTTAATGTCTGATGAGGTTTTAAAAACACGATGCTTTTTACCATTCTGTTTTGCCTTATTAGAAGTGCTATGAAATAGCTCCTGAAGTACCGTTTCTTTTTTCAGCTTCTCTAATCCTTTTACTATATCATAAGCTATAAACCTTTTCCCATTAGCCAGAATCTGATTTATCGTTTTAGTACATTCATCTGGTATGTGAAAAATACCGTGAAAATGATTAGGCATAATGACATATCCTAAGGTACTTACATTGATAGATTTAAGGTATTCAAACCACCTTCTAAATGCTTCATGAGCGGATGCTTGCTCTATGAGGTGCATCCATCTGTAACAGGTGAAAGTCACAAAGTAAGATGTATTTGTCTCAAACTGAGCGGTATGGGTAGGCACTTGTCAAATGTAATATATTTGTCCTCAACGTCCTCTGTGAGAGACGTTGAGGAAGATGAAGTGACTCAAACTATGAAGACAAAGCACATTTATACCATGAAATCAACTGACAGAGTAAAACTATCTTGTAGGAATACTCTTGAACATTATTTCATCCTAGCTCCATTTTTGATTGTAGGTTCTTTAACACTACTAACCTATTTTAAACCTTGGATGAACGGCAGGATGACAATAACTAGATGCCTTGAACAACCATATTATTTTGAAATGTTTCTAATCATTTGCACAATTTTAGTTACACTTTTTCAATATAAAAGACTACAGTTTACCGTTATTCATGGGGATTATTCACTCACAGAGTTTAATGATGCAATCCATAGGACTTCAGGTCAATTGGACTGGTCTTTAGAAAGAAAATATGATGGATGGGCACATGCAATGGGAAAAGATTCTTTTATAAACCTTATTCTAAGAGACGGACACGTGTATATCAACAGTAATATCAGATTTGTTGGACGTCCTAATTATTTCAATCTTGGAGAACACGCCAAAAATATTACGATTTTTGCTAAGCATCTTAACGATGTAAAAAAAGGACTTCCTGAGCCAATTGCGACTATAACTAGCGTAAATGTGTGGTCCCTAAAACGTACAATAATCAGGGTAATTGTATACTCTATTTTCTTGGGGCTCCTTTACATACAGAGCATTGCACCATCTGAGCTAAAAAGTCTTATTTGGATTCCAATTGCCTTGTTTGGCATTTACATCACATTGGACATTGTTAACCTATTCAGAAATACAACCCAGCAGGACTCTGAAACTAAAGACCTTACAAAAAACTAAGACCATTATTTGTCTTCAACGTCCTCTGTGAGAGACGTTGAGGAAGATGAATTTGGTTTCAACGTCCTCTTCGAGAGACGTTGAAGAAGAGCAATATAACAATAAGAAACAACCACACCCTTCATCTCAAAAAACCATACTTTCATCCAAGTAGGTCCTATTGATTTGTAAAATTGAAATTCAAAACTAACTTTGCAATACAAAGTACTTTATAAATGAGTAACGAAAAACACATTCAAGACCTCAAAGAGATTCGCTCGATGATGGAGCATAGTACACGATTCCTGTCTCTAAGCGGAATGAGTGGAGTAATGGCTGGTGTATATGCACTTGTTGGTGCTTACCTCGCTAACAATTATGCAAACGGAGATCACTTCAAGGAATATCCAAATCACCAACTCCCATTTTTACTTATAGGTCTTGGTGTAATGGCCGCAGCCCTTATAACTGGTGTTATTCTTACCTATTTCAAAGCTCGCAAAAGCAATCAAACTCTCTTGGATAAAACTGCGTTGCGAATGGTTGCACATATTGGTTTTCCAATGCTGGTGGGAGCCTTTTTTTGGTTGGCTTTGGTTTACACACCGTCTGTTAATTTGACTGCTGGCGTCTTTCTGATTTTCTACGGACTGGGCCTTATCAATGGAAGTAAATACACCGTAAACGATATTCGATTTCTAGGTTTCTTTGATGTAATCTTGGGTATAATTGCACTCTTTTTTCCAGAGCACGGACTCTACCTATGGGCAGCAGGATTTGGATTGGGACACATTGTATATGGAACCTACGTGTGGGCTAAGTATGAAAGGAATAATGGTTAAATAATAATTACAACATAAGTGATTGAAAATTTAAACAAAGCGTTTGAAAATCGCATCAGGCTTGGCATGATGAGTCTCCTTATGGTGCATGATGAGGTAGATTTCAATACCGCTAAAGGATTGCTGAAAGTGACAGATGGCAATTTGGCAAGTCATACCAACTCACTGGAAAAACTAGAATATATAGAAGTGATAAAAGAATTTGTAGGTAAGAAACCCCGAACCAGTTACAAGGCTACTAAGGCCGGCAAGTCTGCATTCAGAAATCATTTAGACGCACTCGAAAAATTACTTAAAGGAACATGAAACTATTTTTTTATCTATTCACTTTGTATTTCAAAGTACTTTTAAAATCAAAATACAAATCCTATTTTAAAATTAGAAAATAATTATGTCTAATCCAACATCGTATCCCAAACGCATTAAAATATTGATTGCACTTTTCATGGCGGGACTCTTTATTAGCGGTCTTACTTGTTTTCCAATCTTACTTGAAGTACAAGCAGGCATGCGTTTCTACTTTGCTCAAGGAACTGCAGAACCTGAATTCGTACTCCAAATTTTTAAAGGGGTAACTGAAACCCATGCTCAATATCCATTCTTATTCTACGGAACCGACTGGCTTGGATTTGCCCATATACTTTTTGCTATCCTGTTCTACGGAGTTTTCAAAGACCCGATTAAGAATATCTGGATTACTCAATTCGGAATTATTGCCTGCTATGCCATATTTCCTCTGGCTTTAATTATGGGCCCTATCCGAGGCATTCCTTTTTGGTGGCAGGTGGTAGACTCCAGCTTTGGAATACTTGGACTAATGCTACTGATTCCTATTTACAAAATGACTCTCAAACTTCAAAACAAAACGTCGATATGAACATAGAATTTTTCTTCAACTACATGCTTCAGAACAAATCTGAAGTCATAAAACAAGCACTTAGAGGGGAACTGCCTTCTGCTATTGTCAAAACACTTATTGGAGTCTCTCTTTTATCTTTTGCCGTTTTCGGCTTTATGATTGGAAGCTCACACAGTATTTTACAAGGAGTCGTTTCATTTATTAAACTACCTATCCTCTTTTATATTACAGGGATTATATGCTTCCCTACTTTATACATATTTTTATCCTTGTTTGGGCTACAGGTTAGCTTTAAAGGGCTTAGTCACTTCTGTGTGATAGCAATTAGTATTATGTCATTGATTCTAATTGCCTTTGCTCCAGTCTCCCTATTTTTTTTAGTGGTAGGCACTCATTATGAGGTGTTTAAAATGCTGAATGTAGCAATGATGGCAGTTGCAGGCTTTAGCGGAGTATATATTTTCAAACAGTACATCCTCTCAAATGCTCCTGAAGACTTCAGTTCTGAAAGCAGAACCAGAGCTTCATTCTTTATCAAAGTTTGGTTATTGATGTTCGCATTAATTGGGGCAAATCTGGGCTTTGCTATGAGTCCAATATTTGGCAACCCAACTGTAGAATTCATTTTGTTTACGGAAGCAGACCAAAACTTCTTTAGTCACATCCTTTCCATCCTATTCAATCGCTAGCTATGACCTTCAGAGAGAAAATATGCATCTGGCTTTTTGACAAATCTAAAATACCGTATGCCAAATATTTTAAGCAAGATAAAGCAAAGTGGTCGTACACGAGAGCTTCTTTACTTCTGTACCCAAAAAGTAGTTTAGGCTATGCCATCGGCAATTTTCTGGACTCCAATGATTTTGAAATGATTCCAAAATTGGAACGGCACGATGCTTACCATGTGATCACAGGTATTGGCATTGAAGTGGCGGACGAAATTGCCTTGCAATTCTTCTTTTTAGGAAATGGCAAAAAGAGTTTTTATCTCTTTGGAGTAGTAATCATTGGATTGTTTCTTATTCCAGAAAATTATTTCAAATATTTTGCTGCCTACTACCGTGGTCAGAATGCAGCACCTTTATACCATCTAAATGTAGAAGAATCTCTTTCGGACGACCTACATTCTATTCAGACTCAAATCTTTCCTTCTATTCTTTCATTTCAACTTATATCTTAAAATATGAAGATTCTTATTATCAATCCTCCACACCTTTCTATCGGGAGTAGAATGCCAAATGAACATCTCCCTCCTTTGGGTCTCCTTTCCATTGGTGGACCTCTTATTGACGCAGGTCATACGGTCCAACTTTTGGATGCTGACTACTCCAATATGAAGCAATCTGAGATTGTAAGTAGGACAATAGCCCACAAGCCAGATCTTATTCTATTGGGCCACTCGGGTTCTACTTCTGCACAGCCAATAATAAACGAGATAACACAATCCGTTCGACAAAAAGACCCTTCTATTCAAATCATAGTAGGAGGTGTATTTCCTACATATCACTGGCAAGAAATTCTGGAGACTCAATCACAAATTGACTATATAGTATGTGGTGAAGGTGAAGCAATTGCCCTAGACTTAATCACTGCGTTGGACTTCAACCTACCTTTGGAAGAAGTCGAAGGCATTGCTTTCAGAATGAATGGTGTAGTAATGAAAACTCTCCCTGCCTCTACCCTCAAGGATTGGGATGAGTACCGAGTGGGATGGGAACTAATGGGTGACTACCACTATACCTATTGGGGCAAGAAAAAAGCGGTAGTGTACCAATTCTCTCGTGGTTGTCCCTACCCCTGCACTTACTGCGGACAAAGTCTTTTTTGGAAGCGTTTCAGAACCAGAGATCCTCAAAAAGCAGCTGACGAAATTGAAATGCTGCATCTCCAATACGGAATCCAAGTCATCAATTTTGCTGACGAAAATCCTTCTTCTAATCCCAGAGAATGGAAAGCTTTTTTGGAAGCTCTAATTGCCAAAAACCTCAACCTAATTCTGGTTGGTTCTATCCGTGCGGATAATATTGTTCGCGATGCAGACTTTCTTCATTTGTACAAAAAGGCTGGTTTCGAACGCTTTTTGCTGGGTGTAGAGAGTTATGACGAGGTAGTTTTGGAAAAAATCAAGAAAGCAGGAACAGTATCCAAAGATCGTGAGGCTATTCAACTTTTGCGGAAGCATAATATACTCTCGATGGCTACATATGTAGTGGGTTTTGGAGAAGAAACTTCAAGGGATTTTTACAATAGTCTGCGACAACTCTTGGCTTATGACCCTGACCAAGTGCAGATGTTATATGTCACACCTCACAAATGGACTCCTTATTACGACGATGTAAAGGATGCTGAAATCATCTTAACCGACCAACGCAAGTGGGATTATAAGCACCAAGTACTGAAAACCAAGCACTTAAAACCATGGATGGTCATTCTTTATGTGAAATTTATGGAGGTCATTATGCAAACCAGACCCAAGGCTTTAAAACGCCTCTTATTTCATAAGGAAGCTAGAATACGTAGTGCTATGCGATGGTACACAAGCATAGGTCGTAGGGTATGGATGTGGGAGTTGTATCAGTTTTTTTTTGTAACCAA
The DNA here is from genome assembly GCA_002746305.1 of Bacteroidota bacterium. Classification (GTDB taxonomy): domain Bacteria; phylum Bacteroidota; class Bacteroidia; order NS11-12g; family UBA9320; genus UBA9320. The sequence goes on from NVWV01000009.1 coordinate 193,894, forward strand.
ATTAACGAAGGAGCATATAAAAATGAGCTCATTCTGGAAATAATACGATCATGACTCCATTTTTTATTCTTGCATTCTTTCTGCCGCCTCTCATTACAATTTTTGAGTTTTTTATTTTTCTATCATCGGGCAAAAAACCGATCAATGGAGTATTTGGATTCCTCCTTGATTTCACTGTCATTATAGCATTTCCCTCCATTTACTGCATTTTTATGTTTGAACCCTTGGGAAATTTAGACACCCCTTTTTATGTTTTGGTAATTGCTGTACTTGCTATGGCCGGCTACTTTACACTGAGTTATTTTGACAACTTACTCACCAATAACATTCGCATTCCTATTGTAATAATACTTGGTCTTGGCATTCTGCTAAACATCTATATGATGTTTACCCAAGAGACCTTATTAATTCCTTTTCACGTTCCTATTGTACTGCTTTTTATCAGTCGCATTTCCATTTGCATAGATCAAATGTTTACGGAAAATCACTCTGATAATTCAAACCTCAACAATTAATTAATACAACAAAAAACAATGAATAAATATTTTTCAAAAAGCACGTTTATAACCATTCTCTGGGTAACCTTTTTCGGCATTGGCTTTGGCATGGTAGAAGCTGCTGTGGTTATTTACATGCGAACCTTATACTTCCCTGAAGGCTTTTCTTTTCCCATCAATGCTATTGCCGATCCCATCGTTTTTACAGAACTATGGAGGGAAGCGGCAACTGTGCTTATGCTTGCAGCTGTTGGCATTCTCGCAGGAAAAAACAAAGTTCAACGCTTTGCTTATTTCTTGATCAGTTTTGCTGTCTGGGATATTTTCTACTATGTCTTCCTTAAAGTTCTTATTGATTGGCCAGAGAGTTTAATGACCTGGGACATTCTATTTCTTCTTCCTGTAGCATGGATAGGCCCTGTGATTGCTCCCATCATCCTGTCTATTCTAATGATTGGGATCGCCCTCATGCTCATTGCAAAAAATACACCTCTGAATTGGAAGGAATGGGCACTCTACATTGGTGGAGCATTCATTAGCATACTCTCTTTCACTCTAGACTTTGTCACCTACCTACGAGACAATGAAGGAAATACAGAGCTTTATAAAAAAGTAGGTGCCTTGTCTCTCACCTATGTTCCTCAGGATTTTGATTGGTGGATTTTTCTTATTGCCATTGCGTGTATTCTAACCGGAATGTGCTCGTATTACCTACGTACCAATAGTCGTACAAGAAGATTGCAAGGGATGCAGTTTTTTTAGTTGCTTGGAGGCTTAGGTGCATTGATAATTAGTCATTAAATCTCATTTCTGACATCTCAAATCTGACATCTGACCTCTCAATATTCAAACACAATCCGTCTACATTTCGACTGTCGCTCAATGTGACTTCTTACTAGATGCTTAGTTTCTTGGAGGCTTAGGAAATTAACCATTGAAAAATGAATGATTTTCAAACTCATATGAGAGAGATGGGGAGGGGTTGAGTTATTTTAAAAGTTCTTCCAAACTTAGGCTATCAAGTTCAAAGGGCAACTGGTTCTCCCGTAGGTTTGATATGTCAATTAAACTATCTTCTAAACCCAAGTAGTAATAAATTTTTCTATTTTCGGGATTTACAAAAAAGTTGTACGCAGGAAAAAATCTTAAGGGATCATCTCGTCCATACTGAATTCTAACATATTCAGTACTATCTATATTTTTAGCAGTAACTTGGATTGACAATTTGGAAGAGTCCTTAAAAGATGCTATATAATCTTGAACATCAGTAATCTTATCTATTCTTTTGATATACTCTGATAGATCAATAGTATCTATTAAACTGAATGAACTATCAGGTTTATTCAGAATATCTACTGGCAAAACATTCTCCTCACTACTTGATTCTTGAGTCATTTTGGTCGTACAACTAGTTTCAATAGTTAGACAAAGCATGATCATTGATAGATACTTACAGTTCCTCATTGTTTTGAATTCATTTAGTTCTTCATCAATTTATCCTTCAAGAGACTTGAAGGCCCAGACGCCAAATATACCGTTTTTACTAAACCCTACTAAGGAGAACCGTACAGCGTAAAGAGGGTGGCAAGCCTAGATATGTAGTTTCTTGGATGCTTAGGTGCATTGATAATTAGTCATTAAATCTCACTTCTGACCTCTCAGATCTGACCTCTGACTTCTGACATCTCAATATTCAAACACAATCCGTCTACATTTCGACTGTCGCTCAATGTGACTTCTTACTAGATGCTTAGGAAATTAATAATTGACCCTTAACAATTAATAATTAACCATTAATAATTTGGCAATGTTTCGTCCTTAGAATCCGTTAAAATTTTAGAACTCGCACGGCAACTTGACCTTTTTTCGTGTTCAACTTAATCCAATATACTCCTAACTCTAATTCAGAAATATCAAAGTTGGCATTTTTAGATGATTCATACTTGACCAATTTTCCAGAGACATCAAAAACAGATATATTCTCATATTCAAGTCCCCTCACTTCAATTGGGCCTGTAGTAGGATTTGGGAATACTACAAAATCTCCATCCAATGAAAGATCATTTGTTGTAGCAGTTGAACATGCTGAAGTCACTTCAGATAGTGAACTGCATTCAGATGGATTATTAAAAATTGAGATTTCTCCAGCTACCCCATCTATGTCTAACAATGGGCACAGTCCTCTACAATCGGTCAGCGAACTGTTATTCGTAATGTACAAGGACTCCCCAACACTGACAAGATTTGAAAAAGTATTTAAGTTGGTCAAAGCTGTACAAGAAGTGATATATAAATATTCATTTATGGTAGTCAACTGATCCAAACATAGATCATTCAAGAGAAAATCTTCATGGAAATAAACATACTGGCTGACTGAGTCCAAAGCACATATCTCAACTTTCTTGAGGGTACTATTTTGATGAAAGTATATTCTATCAACTGTTCCATCCACTTGTGATAAATCAACAGAATCAAGATCATGATTTTGATGAAAGTATATTCTATCAACATCAGTCAAATTTGGGAAACTTACAACTTCACATGCAGTTTGATGAAACCCCAGAACGCCAACAACAGTCTTAATATTGGATAGTCCCGAAACATCAGTCACACTATCACTCATGAAAAACAGAGACCCATTTAAATCCTCACAGTTTGGGTAATCTAGCAAAAATTGAGAAATATCTGATTGTGATTCAAGATGTACAGTCCCTGAAGGACATTGGCCTAAAGCTAGATTTGATGTTAAAACTAATCCTGCTGCGATTAAAAATATTTTTACTTTCTTCATAGATATTTTTGTTAACGAGTTTGTAATTGACTCCCATTTAACCTCCGTAATCCTAAACTAAATATTTGGGTTGGAACCAAACTACTTGTCGATGGTATAAAGTTAGACAACAGCTATGTCAAAAGTTGCACTGAGAAACGAGTACTGACAAGAAGATGACGCTTATATTTACTGATAATCTATACTATCTGAACTACATACCCGATTATTTAGTGTCAACTATAAGCTGGCACTCTTAAGGGATAACGGGACGAAAAAAAGGAGCTTCAAATGAATGAAACTCCTAACTTCTTTATATGGTTTAAGGAGTGAGAATCCAGAGAATCACACTTCTTGTTAAATTAGAATTTCACTATTTTCTTTCGAACTGTCTCCGTACCTACTGCAATATTGATGAAGTAAACACCATCCGCAATATCTGCTATGTCAATGGTGAGTTTATTATTTCTATCCAACTGTCTATCGGTAGAGAAAACCGTCTTGCCAGTAAAATCTACCAGTGTTATTTTGGCTTGAAAGGAACTGGCTCTATCCAGCTTTATATTTAACATGTTTCTGGTCGGGTTTGGATATAAAACTACGTCCATGGATTGTTCCAGAGGATTGATTTTTTTAGAGGTCTTTCCAAACTTTGATTCCACACCTTTTGGACTGCACTTACTATACCTGAAATAGTAAATCTCCGTTGTTCCTGGGGAAGTTACTTCATACACAACTCTATATCGTTGCCCTAGGACAAAAGAAGTTCCGTACAGAGCTCCAAGGTTTACTTCCTCGGGCACCATTCCGGTTACAATGCCAGTACTTACTTCAGATCCTATCAAGGAATAAGATGCATTTACAGGTTGTACTCTAACTCGATATTTGTCTACGGACTCTGTACCCGTAGTATTTAGTATCATGGAATTATATTGACACCTTTCGTTTAACACATAGTGTTTAAACTTGCCTTCTATGGTAGCAAGGGTTTCTTCCGTTTTAGAATTGAATGAAATGTTACCTACTAACTTGGCATTTTTGATTTCAAAAAAGTAGTTCTTGGAATACCATCCATGTCCAGCAATTATTTTAACTGTATACAGTTTCCCTTTATCTAATCCATACGGGTAAAAGGACTCCATATTAAAAGTAGTGGCTTCTCCCTCAATCCAACTGGAAATCTTGGTATTGGACTTGGTCCAAGTCGCCAAATCGAGTTCCGATATTTCGTATCTCCATTCATTTTCACAACTGGTAGATGAGGCATCGAAAGTATACGAACCGTTTACATCTAGCTGATGTACTAAAGCTGTGTAGCCGGTGCCTGTAGACACCTTTGATTCTGTACTAAGTACATCTTCAAAGTTGCCAGAAGGCGATGGAGCATTGTTAAACTCTCCGAATACCATTTTATTACTTGTAGACGCAGACCAAGGTAACCACCCAAAGAAGTTTCCACGAGTTTTGGATATTACCCAATAACTGGTGTTAGGCTCCACTGCTAGGTAAAAAGAAGTACCTATGGGTTTTCCAACTGCTCCTTTATAGGTTTTGGTAGTTGTAGAGAACAGGTATTGAGGGGATCCTATGTAATCTCCATCGCAATCATATTCTTGTTTGTATACCTCAACATACATTTGTGTCTTGGTTGGTCCTTTTGTTCTGTAGTACATAAAGTGTAGAGGATTTCCCTGACACTTTAGGTTATAGTAAGTAGCACTCGCTTCAAATCCATATGGATTGGTAACCGTCATATATGAAGTATCTACTTTCCCGGTACTCATTAAACTAAACCCAGATATCCCTTCTGGGACAATGCTAGCAGGAACCTCACAACTCTGAGCATTGGAGTCATTCACTAGAAACAAAATAAAAGCTGCTGTAATGATGAATATTTTTTTCATGATTCTTTTCTTTATTGCTTAGTACCGTTGAGAAACGAAAACCTAACATGGAAGGTCTTTTTTGGATAACCAGAGTTTTTTTGATTTCCTATCTTGCCAGCATTATGAAAAACAAAGAATACCCTCTCCTACCTCTTGTCCATGAATTTATTTCCAAAAACAATAGAAATAAAAGAACTCAAGCTGGAGGCAAGAGATTAACAAAAGGAACTAAGAAAAACTACGAACGACTCAGAGATCATTTGGTAACATTTAGTACTACCAAGGATTTCTATTTACGCGTAAAATCCGTACACGGTAGTAGGCGTCTTTTTGAACAAGAGAAAAATTACTACAAAAAATTCTATATCAAGTTTACAGATTATTTGTTTGACGACTGCAAACTTTTTGACAACTATGTTGGGGTAATCATTAAACAATTAAAAACCGTATTGGGTTGGCTCAACAGAGAGAAAGGATTGACCATTGGAGAATTTTACAAGGATTTTTATAAATGGAAGGAAGACATTCAAATTATCGCTTTAAAACCTGGGCAACTCAACTACCTCATCCAAAATAGTGAATTTCACAATTCGCTTACCAAACCTCTTCAACGCTCCAAGGACATCTTTGTATTTGGATGTACCACCGGACTACGGGTAGGAGATATTTTCAATCTTAAAAAAACGAGTATTGAAGTTTTGGGTACAAGTCACTACCTCCGGCAGCAGTCCAAGAAGACAAACACATTTACCAAAATAAAATTACCCCCGTATGCCATAGAAGTCTTGACTAGAAACAAAGTACGTGGCCCTAGTTTATTACCTCCACTCAGTATTGCCAATTTCAATACCAATGTAAAAAAGATTATCGAAAAGGCTGGGTGGGATCATCTGTATCCCAAGACGAGAAATAGACGTGGAGTTCCAGTCACTATTTATAAAAATCACAAACGAAAAGTGCATTACCGTTTTTGTGACCTGGTGTCTTCTCATACCATGCGGAGAACTGCGATTACAACGCTACTGAATCTAGGAATGGATGAAAGCGATGTACGCAGAATTAGTGGACATGCACCAGGAAGTGTGGAGTTTTATAAGTACGTGAAATACAGCCAAGAAAAGCTGGATATTTCGAGTGATAATATCTTCAAAAAATTAACTGAAAAAGTGCTATAAATTGCATAATTCGCACTTTTTGGGTATTTTTACAAAGACACAATAACTTGACCCCTAGAAGCTTACATATAGAGTTAAACTATCCTTTCGGGATGATAATGGATAACCGCTCTGAAACCTTTACCACTAAAGGCTACAGGTTCGGTTTTAATGGCAAAGAGGGGGACAATGAGGTGAGTGAGGAGGGTAACGTCTATGACTATGGTTTCAGAATTTATAATCCACGACTGGCTAAGTTCTTGAGTGTTGACCCTCTTACAAAATCGTACCCTTGGTATACACCTTATCAGTTTGCAGGAAATATGCCTATAGCTGCAATTGATTTAGATGGACTTGAGTCTATGATAGTTACAAAATCGTGGACTGATCAAGATTATCAGAAACCAATAATTACAGTTACGATTGATGAGACACAATATTTTGGAATAATCAAAAAAACTATATGGAATGCAGGGAGCCAAAGTCATTACGTCTCACCACGGATTAGAACAAATAAAATAATGACAGGTACAATAACCGTAATTAAGCCTGATGGTGGTAGCCCAATAATCACAGCAGATAATCTCTCAGGGCAACTAGTTGCAACAGTTAATGATAGGATTGCTGAAATTAAAGAGAAGAGACACACCACTGAAGTAAATAATATTGATTTTGAAAATACTACGAAAGTATTTGATGAGGATCTAACTGTAACTGGCACTACAACTATTACAACAACATTTAACAAGTTAGAATCAACCAGTGCTTCTGTTTATGTATCGACCTCAATTCCTGAAAATGAAGAGGTTATAAGCTTGGTTGCTATGCTTGAAGGCCAAGGGTATGAGGTTAGTGTTTTTGAAGAGGCTATGGAGTATAAAGGATACTATAATCTTGGCACTGATATTGACCCTGTTGGTGTAACTGTATCTTTTAGTGTTGAAGAAAAATGGAGAACTACACAAAAAAAGGAGCATGATATTAAGCAAATAGAACACAAAGCTTCTGGAAAAAAAATAACTAATGAAAAAAAATAACATATCAGCTCATATTATTATAGCTTTAATGATGTTTCTCTTCGCTTGTGGGGTAAATAAATCTGCAGTGAGCACTAACGCAATTCGGTATTATCAATGTTCATCCCCTATGATTTTAGATTTTATCACTCATAGGGATTTATTGAATAAAATATCTAATAATGAACTTGAGTATATTTCATATTCAGAAGTCCTAAATTTCTATCGGAATAAAAATTCAACAATTTTTGAAAACTGGAATGTTGAGCACACCAAATTTTATAAAGCTAACTACAAACTCACCAATAACGATTCTTTTATTAAATTCCATTTATTAGTTTTGGATGACTCAATTCATACTTCTTACTATTTATGTAAAGAGTATAACAAAGCTTTTTTAGATTTAATCGAAATAGGGCTTTTTTGGAAGTTCAATGATAATATTGCTCGAGAGGGTTTAATTTCTGTCCTAGATAGTAACAATTATGTTTATGCTTTTAATACTGGAAATGGAGGAGGTAGATTTTTGCCTGACTATATATACGAATTAGATAGTGCTCAACCGGACGGCAAGTTTTTATATTCAGATAAATCGGGATACTTATCTGAGTATGATAGTTCTCAAGTTTTAATACATATTGATTCGACATATTTACTCGCAACTAATTCTATTTCAATGACTATTGATGAAAGTCTATTAAAGAAATATTGTCAGTTTGTTCCAGTTGAGACAGCATCTCAAGGATGTATGGTTAAATTTGACAATATTTCAATTCCAAAACCAATTAGCTTTAGACTCAGACAGTTGGTTCTAAGCGATTCTAGTCTTCTTGAATTTATAGTTCACATCAAGATTCATGAAGAACTGAAAATTGTCGAAGTGGAAATGAAAAACAATAAAACAGAAAAATGCATTGCCACCTTAATAATGGAGAACAATAAGGTTTTAAGTATTAGTGAGGCGGAAATTATAGTTGATATAGATAATGTCACTATAAAAGGTGAGAATATGAATAATATATATAAAAAATGAGGGTGGTAAGGCATTCCTCTCACGTCCAACTAATAAGAAAAAGAAATAAGTCGCAAGCCGCTACAAGCCTTGCTGCAAGCGGGGCTTGTTTGTTTATTGAAGACAAATAACTACCTTGCTTAGTATAATGGTTAGGAGAATTTTACAAAGAGCTTTCAGTATGTCTGAAAGCTCTTTGTGTATTTAAATATTTTAGAGTTTAACTAGTCTTAAAATCACTATCTTTGGCTAGTTGAACAACCTCTCTAGTTATACCTTTTCAAGTAGTCAAAACAGCCCGTTTGATGGCGGTACTTTCGGGATGATAATGGACAACCGCTCTCAAACCTTTACCACTAAGGCTTATAGGTTCGGTTTCCAAGGTCAAGAAGGTGACAACGAGATAAACGGCGAGGGTAACTCGTATGCATTCAAGTATCGAATCCACGATCCTAGGTTAGGTAGGTTCTTGAGTGTTGATCCGTTAGTATTAGATTATCCTTGGAATAGCCCATATGCCTTTAGTGAAAATAGAGTTATTGACGCCATTGAACTAGAAGGACTTGAAACAGCTTATACAAGAAGTTTAGATAGAATTCACGCAGATCCTGTACTAGCTAAAGCTTCAGTAGAAGAGAACGCTGCAATAGTAAAACGAGCTGTTGTTACTGCATTTAAAATACCATTCCCTTCAGATGGTGCTGCGGAGAGTTTAATTGAACACTATGCATATGGGGAAGGAAAAGAATATATAATGAATGACTCAGAGATGGCGGAGGTATTCCCAACTCATGATCGTGAGCAAAGACCCGTATTCGTTTTTCTTACACCAGTTGATTATGCAATAAGTGGAGATCTTAAGGAGGGAGAATCATTTTCGTTTACGAAAAATGTTGTTGCTTATGCAAATTCATCTGGTACATTGGGGAATACAACTGTTCAGGTTGTTGGTACAATTTCTCTAAATGCAGAGGGTATAAAAGAATTTAAAGGAGAGGTTAGATTTGATGATACTTGGGATATGAATCCAATGCCAGAAATTAGACAGGAGATAGCTGAGGGACAAGTAACTACAGCTAGGATGCTTCTTCCCGGGGAAGGATATCCTGTTGTTGGTTCTTTATCTGTTTCTCAGACACAAGGAAAGGCAATGACTGCTGATTCGGGAGTAAAAATACCCGTTAAAGCAAGGAATTCACCTGATTGGACAAGTGACACTTACGAAACAACTGAGCTTGGGGAAGTAAAACGTTAAAAAATGAAAAATGAAAAATAAATTAATAATCCTATTACTGACTTTCTTAACTATTCAAAGTTGTTCCTCAGATCAAACAGCTATATTAAGTGAGTATGAACGTTATTTGAAAGTGGAACTTTCAGATAATATGGTGGTATTGGCATTTGAACAATCAAGTAATTTTCAGGATTATTCAAATCTTTCAATTTATTCTCTAGGTCAGGAGCAAAAAAATAAATTAATTCAAAAGTTAGAGTCAGTGATTCGAGATAATGGAGAGCGGGTAAAAGACACTTGGGTAAAAGAAGGTGACACCTATTCATACAGGATTTCAGATTCAACATTATTTAGTGAGTATTATATAAATGCAGTTTTTACGACTATGATCGATGAAAATATTTTAATCATTAGACAAGTTCAATGGTAAAAAGGCATTCCTTGCACTGGGTAGTGTTCCAAATTTCTATTTATATAATCAATGATTACGATTTAAGCTGTACACAAGGTGTTAGTTCGGTACCAAAAGTTGTCCTTAATAATTTACCGAAATCCATACAGAAAGATCTTAACCTAATGTAATAATAGTACAAAAGTCTTTACCCTCGCACCTTGCCATGTTTTGGAGTAGAGTATGAAACGTATTGCAGCTTGACATACAATAGTTTTGTAGCTAAACCTTGTTTGTAAGCCCCTCGCTAGTGCCAGCTCAATGTCATTAAGTTAAGGGTTTTTAGACTCCATCTTTTAACTCCTTCAGGGTCTCGTGCCGAAGACCCCGAAGGAGTTAAATACCAGCATTTTAGCTACTCATTTATCATCTATATCCTCATTTGGTATACTACCCCATTATTTCTCTTTTAACCTTACTTAATTGCATCCTGCACCGAGTCGCTTAACTTCGGAGCCATAAAGACTTAGGTCAATAGTATCCTGGACATCAAATTCCTCTATTAATAAATGAATCTCAGGGTTATTTACGTTTATAACTTTTAACCAACTTGAGTTGTCGTTTTTAAAATTGGATATGTCGGTGATAACTCCAATTATTTCAAGATCACAATTGGGGTTATAAATCCAATCTATCATTTGGGAACAAGGAGGAATACCAACCTCGCCGTAAGACACTGGCATTCTAATTCTAAGTGAGTCTCCATTTTTAAACATCTTTTTATAATAACTTGAGTTAATTTTTCTTATAACTTCACAATCAGAATCAATGGAGCCCTGTACTCCTGTTTGTTTTTTTTTATTACATGCTCCGATAAAAATAGTAAGAATAAATACTGCAGTAAATCCAAGTATTTTAAAGTTTGACTTTACCAGATGCTTCATTTTCATAATTAATTAAAATTTTAAGCGATTCAAAACTTTGACCTTTTATTGTTTGAGATATTGGTCTTTTCCCACTTCCCGGAGCTTCAATACTTTGAGTTACTCCTTTGTAAGAATTTGGAATATACTTTTCTGACGGATTATACACTTTGAACTCCCCGAGAGGAGTGCCCAAATAAAGGGGTACATTCTTATCGTCAGCCCAATCCATGTCACCATAAGTTAATCTTCTGTCATGAGAAAAGACTGCATTCAATTCACCTCTTGACCCAGAAAAAGTTTCGCCTGCATATCTTCTACCAGCACGACCTACAGAACCATGTGTATGAGAACCCGCCACTAGTTTAGCATCACCAACTGTTGAGCTATTTATATCAACCGAATTGTTGCTCCAACTATATACCACTTTACCGTAGAAATATACATTTTTTCCAATATCACTCCCATCTGCATCTTTAAGGCCCACTTCACCAATTAGAGCACCGTACTCCATGCCTTCACTAATTGACTTGGAACCAAAAGCCAAAACAAATGCAAATGCCGCTTGATTCTTATAACTATAGGCTGACTTTGATAAATAAAGTAGGTCGTGCCCGTAGGGATCCAAGTCTCCCTCAATACCATCCAAATTATCATTCGGATTGATTCCTCCATAATCGGGATCCTGAATAATCTTTGTAAATGCGTCAATTGATGCTTTAGGTACAATTCTAACCATAGTATTGTGTTGCCCATGTTGCCATAAGAATGATCCATCAGTTGCATAGTACCTTTCTAGTCCTTCAAGATCTACCGCTTCAATTACATGATTCTCTGCAAAAGCATAAGAACTATTCCATGGATACTCTGAAGATAAAGGGTCAACACTTAAAAACCTTCCCAACCTCGAATCATGGATCCGACATCTGAACGTATACGAGTTACCCTCGCCGTTTATCTCGTTGTCACCTTCTTGACCTTGGAAACCGAACCTGTAAGCTTTAGTAGCAAAGGATTCGGAGCGGWTGTCCATTATCATCCCGAAAGGATAGCCGTAAAACGGGCTATTTTGACTACTTAAAACGGTATAACTAGAGAGGCTGTTCAACTAGCCAAAGATAGTAATTTTAAGATGACCTAAACTTTGAAATATTTAAAACGCAAGAGCTTTCAGATGTTCAGAAAGCTCTTTGTGAAATTCTCCTAACCATTAAAATAGGCTCTATTGCTATTTAATATATTCATAAACATTTTTACTCCTTAAATCTATTATCTGGTACAGACTATGATTCATCATTCTTCCAGTCCATCTTTGAGCTACTGACTTAATACAAAGAAAATTTGTTGAATCATTTACAATAAAATAATCAGATTCAGTATAATCTATGCATAAATCAAATTCTTGAATTCGTCCTTCAAATGAAATGTAATTCAAATCCATCCTTCGTAAAGAAGAATCATTGAGTAATATCTTATTTTGACAAATCTTGTTTAATTTAAATCTTTCCAGCCTTAAATTAAATTCAGGAATTTCGTAGTTAAATAGACGGAAAGTGTCCATACGATTAATCTGAACCATCGTTGACGTCCAATTTAAACTGTTAAGATATTCAAGCGTGCAGCTGTCTTTATGTCTATCTTCAGCTATCTTAATAATCAAATTGGACTGATTAAAGTCTCTATCTGAACTATTAGATGTATTTGTTTTTACTTTTGAACAGCTCAGAAGAAATATAACTGATAATAATTGTACGATACCTCTCATTTGTGTTTAAATGTTAATTTCCCATTTCATCTGCTTTATTATCTCCACTCAATTGTGCATCTCTCCACTCGTCTGTAAGCCTTGAAAATGTAGTGTTACCTATGGCATTTGTAGATTCATATTTGTACCAATACCCTCCATACTCTGTTTTGCCCTGAACGTGATTGCTTCCTTGCCCATATAAATCATGACTTGGGTCATTAAAAACATAACCTGGTTTATATCTTTCTCTATTTCCCCCAGTTTGATTAGCATTCTTATTGAAGTCTTTACCGTCCCAAAAATATGCTCCATTTGAAAAGTCTTCCGTAGATGCAATACCTTTAATTAAACCTGCATAAACAGCGTATTTTTTTTCTGACATTCCTACAGCGTCTGCTTGATTTATTTTATCTGCTTCTGATGTTTTCGCACCGTAGACACCTTTTGCAACTGTCATTTGAGCTTCAACAGAGGTCCCTTCCAATAGAGACCTATTTTCTAGTACCGAATAAATCCCAGCAACTTCGTTAACGGCATCCTCACCTTGTCCATAGCTTTCAACATATAAAACTCCTGCCATACGTTTAAACTCCTCATTCGAGCCATGAAGAACAATAAAAAGTGAAGTTTTATTACCCTCAATATCTACCGCTGTAATCAAGTTCTTACCAGATTTTGTTTTACCTGAAACCTTCCCAAGTCGAACCTCCGTATTGGATTCATCGCTACCCTGGCCTAAAAACTTTCCATCCGCCGCATAATAGTATTCCAAACCATCTAAGTCAACACCAGAAATGGGGCAGTTACTTGCAAATTGATATGGAGTAAGCATTGGATACGATTTAGTGAGTGGATCAACACTTAAAAACTTAGCTATCCTTGGATTATTAATTCTATACCCGTAGTCGTAGCTGTTACCCTCCCCACTCACCTCATTATCGCTCTCCTTGCCGTTAAACCCGAACCTGTAAGCTATAGTAGTAAAGGATTCGGAGCGTTCAGCCATTATCATCCCGAAAGKAYMGYMATCRMWYRKSSTGKTWWKMYYRSYWKWRWARKWMKMWMTRRAKRKRTTKKTMMMMTMKSSWAWKRYWRYKWTTTTATCTGTTACCGTTACCAGTACATTGCCTAGATGATTGGACAGCTCATAGTGCTTGGCTCCTAACTTTCTGGTGCTCACTGTTGCATCATAAGGCACACAAGGGCCATAATGCGTAGTCAGATGACTTTCTAAATTAGAAATTGCCAAAGCCCAGTAGTTATTGATTGAACTGACTTGGTTAATATCCATCTTAGGCATATGTGTATTTTCTAGCATCTCTTGATCAACATAAGGCAAGATCTGTGTTTGAAACGTAACATCATCTACAATAGTATAACAGTTAAACGTACATAAGAAATTTTTCAATCCTTCCAAATACGCCTCAAACTCAATAATCGAGGGTGCTTCTATACGTGCAAAGTCTACTTGCTGTGCAATACTCGGCGATAAAGAAAGCATCACACTAGATAATCCACTATTGATCAATGCATTATTTATTCCATCCATAAATTCAGGAAATCCTAATCCAGAGGTATAGAGCATCATTGCATCAAAATTAACCGTGCATGGGCCATCTTCTTTTAAAACCAACTCTGGTTTATAGACACCTAGTCTACTGCTACCATAAATGTGAGCTTCTTCCCATGTTGCATCGTTCTGATCTACAGAATATGTAGCCATAATATTGCCGCTAGCGTCTCTTACATAGTATGTCTTTATCCAGTCCGTGGAAGGTTTTAAGTTACCTGACACATCTCTTGGCTTAACAATTTTTAGAATTCGATTACCACTTGCATCGTATTTAAACTCGAGATCCGACTTTTCATGCGTTGCACCACTTGTTTCTCGAATAATTTCTTGAATCTTACCATAAACAGTCCATTTTATTTCGGCTATTCTCTCAGTTTTATCCTGTATTAAATTACCCAATTCATCATACGCATAGTTATTGTTATAGATGTCTGCATTGTCAAATGTTCCTTGATCATCCAAATCTCCAGTACCAACTTGTCCAACTACGTCGTTTACGTGATATAATCTATTACTATTCAAACTAGTTGCACCGCCACTATTATCGTAGTGATAGGATAAATCGTCCATGAGCTGGGTTGCATCATATCTTTGGAGATTTGTAATATTACCCATTGGATCATATGTATAGTCCGTACTATAGGCTGTACTGAGTCCACTACCAAAACCCCATTGATTGGTAACATCATCTAGGTTATCAAAACTCAGACTGTGTGCTAGTCGATTCAACTGATCATACATAAATGCTCCAGCTCTTGATGCCTGTGTTATAGCTTTAGTACTTCCATAAACCGTTTGGTCAGGTATTGCTGTAACCATATACCCAATGTTACCATTGTACAAATCATTTCGTTGACTAAGAAAGTCTGAACCCGCCACTGCTGCTAAAAAGTTTGTAGACGTTCCAAAAGTTGTAATGGAACTATAATCCGTATTTCCGGACTCATAGTATCCAAGAGAATATCCATAAACATCACCACCAAAATTAGCATAAGGATTACCTCCTAATGTCTGATCGCCGTCACGCCCCATATCTCTATCTCGATATAGTGTGCTGCTATTCACTCCTTTAAGCCAGCCATGTATGGTATATGCAAAATCTTGACCTTGCACATTTAAATCACCCAATTCAGTTCTGGCCAATGGACCATGAGCATAATACTTGTAATGAGCGTCTCTATCCCAGATTTGATTTTCCAAACTGGTATATACATCTGTGATTCTATTGTCTGCATCGTAGGCATACTTATGGTAGTATGCATCCATAGCCCCAGGATTATACAACACCTTGTTTACATTACCGCTCACCAATTCATACTCATAGTATATGTGTTTATATCGTTGGTCTACACCTGACAATTCAGGAATATCTTGAACCAAATGATCTACATTACCATGAATGTCGTAGGTATAATGAGTTGCTGCATCATATGTATCGTCTGATCCATCATATTCCGCCTCGTACGACATACTCGCAACTCGTTTTCTTAGATTAATTTGTGTGATTTCTGCAATAGGTGCTATCACCTGTACATCATAGTAAGTACGTGTTATCTCAGTACGTGTATTGTTTGCTCCAGAGGTAATCCATGCTTGAAGCAAATTATCATCTATCTGACCATAAACATAGGTGTTTTCTACCTCGTCATTATTTGCTTTTTCACCCACTTCGGTGATTCTTCCTATCTCATCATACAAGGTATATGAATACGCTCTCGTAGTGTACTCATATTGCTTTGCATTTTGACTAACTACCATTCTTCCCAACCTATCATAGTAGAACATGGATGTAGTAAAGTCCGACTGATCATTGATATGAGAAGCAAATGCCACGTCACCGGCGATTACAAGGTCTTCTCTCCCAATCATAGCAATTGCTTGAATGGTACTGGATGTAGAAGTTTGGTTGATATCACTTGGTTTTTGGAACCAGTGTTCTCCACCATCTATTGTTTTAATAATGGTCCCGTTTGATCCAACTACATACGAATATTCCTCTCCCAATTGTACTACTTTATTGAAATCTGTAGCAGGAAGTGAGATGATCCCTCCAGAGGAGAGATTGTGTGCATCTAAGACTGTAGAAGGAATTGCCGTTGTTGTAATGTCACTCACTACATATACTTTTTTATTTGCTCCGACAGCGTAGGCCTGTCCTCTATGTATGCTCACATCTTTAAGGTCATTATCTGAAATAATCTGTGCCCAACTTATGGACGGACTTTTGTAAAATAGTCCATCTGAAGCAACTACTAATTCAACACCTTTGTCGTTGACTTTGGCAGACGTATATGACGCACTAGAAAGCCCACTTATAGCACTGGAATTGGTATAGTCTATATGAGCAGATCGTGCCATAGAAGATTCACCTAAGAAGTAAGCATCATCCTCAGCTTTTACAAGTACACCGTTAATAGTAGCAGGTGCGTATGGGTTAATTTCCCATGATGTTCCAGAGGTGGTACTATGGAATGAGAGGCCGTCAAGACCACCCATAACACCGTATTGATCTTTGATATCTATATCAAAAATAGGATCGCAAGTGGTAAATTTATCCGACCAAACATTGCTATTTGCAATAGCAATATTCGTTGCCTCACCTCCTGCATATATGTTACCATTCTGTTCAAACATGGTATAGACAGCGTGATTCTCTTCCAATGGTTTACTATTGGACCATAGTTGACCACCATTGCTAACTAACATGATGGCATCTTCCAACGCAATGTAAACATCATTAGTGTTTGCAGCAGTCATTGACTGAGCACTACTCGGTAGAATCTCTATGCTTGAAGTAATTCCATCTGTATGAATTAGTTCTTTATTATCGGATATAGCATATCCATCATTACCGGAAGCGGTAAGACTTGCATCAATCAAGTCACTTCTGCTTTCAACTGGAATGAGCTTATATGCACCACTTCCAGTAGATTGATATAATCGACCATTGGTTCCTGCTAATAATTTCTTTGTTCCGTTACTTGAAATATCATTAATAGCTACAGGAGAGACATTGGACGATACATCGAGCCAACTCCCTGTACTTCTGGCAATGGCACCATCTATTCCTCCAACTAAATACGGCCCAAATTGCTGACGGGCAATGAAGGTGTAGTTACCAATGGTACTAATAGGATCTAAACCCATTGACGCAAACGTAGTGACGTTATAGCTTGTCACTCCACTTGATGCGTCCAATACATCGATAGTATTACCAACATCCAAGTCGACGGCATTACCACCTAAAACAGTATAAGATGCGGAATACCCACTTGACGCTGTCCCGGTAATATTAAAACTCTTTAATTCTCCATTAATATCGATGACCATACCATTGGCACCGATCAGAAGTATTTTTTTAACATCAGCAAGGGCAGATGCAGAAAGGTCGTAGTAAAACACTGTATTACTGATAACTTCCGTTTTATATACTTTACCTGATCCTGTTCCAACCAATCCATTTTGACTATCGTCAAAGTGAACAGCTGTAAAATCTTCTCCAACTATTGGGTTTCCTAAAATTCTATCTACATAGCTTTTACTTATGTCCATGCTGGCAAAAATGCTTCCGTTTCCAACTGCATATCCCAAACCTGTAGTAGTGTTGTGCATGGAAAATGAGGTATAGAAACCTGAACTAGAGTATGCAGCCCAAGTTGAACCTCCATCTATAGTTTTATGAAGGATCCCATCGGCGGTCAATGCGATACCGGTATTGGCATCTTTAAAATAGACTTGCACAATATCCTCAATTAGATTATTGGCAACTTGCTCAAATTCTTCACCATTGCTACTGCTCTTGAGAATAACTCCGTTCTTTCCTACTAAGATACCACTACCTGAGGTCATATACCAAGCATCATTTAAGTCACTCATTACGGTATTTTCATCTAGGTCCTGATCAACCCAAGTAAATATACCTCCAGATTCAGTTCCTTCTAGAAGTATAGGCTTATTGGTTGTAGCGTCGATTTTGATGGCATACAATGCACTGTTTTCATATTCAACAGACGTGTAATCTCCACTTATTGCGTTGTAGTCTACCAGTGTGAAAATAACACTAGCTCCATTATCTACAAAGTAATATGCCTGATTAGCAGCACCTACAAATGCACCGTGATTAGTAGACCCAGTCTTGAATACAGCAAGGTCAATGATGTCAACGCTTAAATTGGTTTTAATAATTTTCCAGTTTTCACCGCCGTCTTTGGTCTTGAGGAATAAGCCATTATCTCCTGCGGCATACCCTCTATTATTGTCAATCATGTCCATTGCCCTTATGTCATCGGCATCTAACGGGTTATCCCTTGTCCATGTTGCACCTCCATTACTTGTTTTGTAAATGTAGGTATGTACGTTTTCAGTACCCACTAGGGTTCCTACTAAAATACCATTATTGGCATCACTAAACTCTACATCTGTAGCTACAAAGCCTGTAACGAGTCCGTTCCCTTCCTTAACCGTCCATTTGTTCATTGGATCGTTATCTGGAACATGTTGTCGAACCAGTTGGTTTAAACTATTATACTCATACACTGTAGCCAATTTGTGTCCTGTCATATAATTTCGGGTGTTATTGGTACGGTCCTTATTAATTTCAATGAATGCACTAGGATCAGTTTCTACTACTACACCTGCGGGAGGTACTGTTCGAGTTAAATTCCCTGCTTGATCATAGTAGTATAGGGTAAAGTGGTAGTCTTGACTCGGCATATCAATGGTCATATCCTCCACTGTGCTCATGCATTTGGCCATATATCCATCATGAAATTGTTTGGTATATTTTCTTACCTGGGCTTGATATTTCAATTCTGCATTTTGCTTGGCAAGGTTATTTAACCATGTAGAACAAGTTTCTGTTTCTTCAATTTCAAAGATGTCAAACGAAGCAGGTGTACACTTAGAAAAGCTCCTTGCAACATTTGTGATAGCCTCATTAGGAGCATACTCCTTCGAGAACATAGGTAAAGGTTGGTCAAAGTTCACATCTACATATTCAGACACTTCTGTCAGCTTGTTCATATAACACCAAGCATTAATATCTTCAGTGGTATGAGCTTGTGAATTTAGCCCTGCAAGGGTAAAGTCTTTGAAACAATTGCAATCTGCAATATCATCGGTATAATCCACCGGAGTTTCTCCTGCGTCTACAGTAGCATCCCTGTAAAACTTATAGTTTTCAAGACAATTAGGAACTTCACAACCCATTTCGTCTAAAAATTCATCGTAACTTACAGGTTGTGTTTTAATAGTATTAAACGGCATGGATGGCACTACAGCACCATAATTACCTGTCCAATAATCTAAATATACCATGTAGTTTGCTTGACATTCACAATTATCTCCACTTTGTAAAGGGAGAGTATGCACTAGGGGTAAAGGAGGAAAAATACCAGAGTACATAGCATTAAATGCAAGAACCTGAGTATTTGCACTAGTGGTATGTTGAGAGGTTGGTGTTGGTATCGGACAGTCCAAAAAGTCCAATGTACATTGAAATGAATAACTAAAATCATCGATTCTAAATAGAGGTAAATTATTCATGTCAGGAGATGACGGCTTTAGAACTGTTGGACTTGTCTGATTAAGATTAAACATCTTTACATAATCCAAGTAGTTCTCAATACAATCACAAGGGAATTGGAAATATTGTCTAGCTAAAATTGACCCCGCATGTCCAGATGAAGTCATTTCTTGCACATATCTTGTGTACTCAACATCCATATTACAGTCTCCACCACCTACATATTCTCTTTCTATGCAGTCAGAACAATTGAATAAAGGAAGACATGAAATTCTTCCATATATTTTTTCAGCAAAAGTTGGATCGTTATTAAAAACAGCCAAAACCGTAAAGTTGTGTGCTTCCCCTCGTTCCAGGTTCGACATATCAACCCAAAATTGACCAATATCTGTAATCTGATCTAAAGGCAGTGCTGCGGTATAGTCTGAGTATAATTCTCGGTAGAGTTTAACCTCACACGATGAAATAACATTTCCTGTACTGATGTCTTTCACATCAATACGACCAACCCATTCGTTTCCTTTATTTTGAAGTACAGGAGCCGCAAAGATCACTTCTCCTCTACCTAAATAACTGGCCAATAAAGCGGTAAATTTGTTATTCTCGCTCAGATTGACATCTGTTGTAGGTTGGCTTTCAACCAAATGCTCCAAAAGGGAAGCAAAATCTCGTGTTACATCATATCTGATGTCATTACATACCAATTTAGTGGGGTCATAACATATGGAAGCATCTCCCGTACTCAACACTATATCCATAGTACCTGTCACGCCAAGATTGGTTTCATATTCAAGAACTAAGCCGTTTTGAACTTTTGTCTGGTCGGTTCTAACTTCCTTGATAATCCCTCCAGCGGCAAGAGTAACTGGCCCTGGGAAGGAAATTTCGATCTTGTTTGATATGCTACCATTTTGATAAATGGTTCCTGTATTTGATACTGCGTTATACAAATAACGCAGGTCATTGTAGGGCTGTGTAAGCTCATTTCGGATAAATCTGGTCAAGAATACACCATAGTCCATTTCTAAATCGACTGGGGAAATACTTGCTATTTCTCCTTTAAAGGCCAAAGCTCCTAATAGTTCTCCAATGGACCTAGCGTAGTCCGTAGGTTTACAATCATCCGTAAACGTACATCCATCATTAATGTCAATGGTAATATTTCCACTTATTGCTTGTTCACTGCTGGTTAATGTACCAAGATCATATAAATATGCTGTGAGGTTAAAATTACTTGTACCAAAGGCTCCTCCAGAAGCATTTTCTATTCCACCCACCCGAACTACATCAGCCCAAGAGGTACTCGCCAAAGTTAAGGTAAGAGTAGCCGTATATGTATTGTTTGCAATGATTCCTGTAAGAACATTTCCACTGATAGATGCAGTCCAATTGTATGAACTTGAAGCCAAGGTAGAACCTTGGATTTGATTAACAATTGCTGGAGTAAATCCTCCATTGTCAGACAAGGTAGAAGGCACCAACGATAACAGCTCATCTTGAGCTATCATGTCATTAATGAACATTTCTACATCCAATGCTATTGGACAAGCTTTTGCATAATATGACCTGTTGTAGCTGTTGTTGTTATCGTCTGTTTTAAGTGAACTCGCTTTGATATCAAAACGTGCTATTTTACTTCTATAATATTCGTAGTTGATCTTAGAACATGCTTGATTGGGATCAAGTAATCCACTAAATGGATTGGCTCCACCATTCGTCCCCTTGAAGTAATTGGATTCTAAAACATTGAAATGCTCATTTCCTATACACTCGTTATACCCAAACATATTATTGGTAATTACCCAATCGTCCGCGGCCTCTTTCTGAATAATCTGCTTGCTACTGTAGTAGTAACTGGCATAGGTTTGCCAAATTTCATTTGCAGAAGGGTCCGTTGGAGATGTCGGCCATGACTCACAACTTCCTGAGCCTATAACTCCTAAATCGTACTCACTAACACATTTGTTAGTAATTGCAGCAAATTCCATGGCATTATAAGTGTCATGGAAATTCGATAACAGAGTCATCATATCAGTAGTAATCTGACCTGGATTAAGCTTAAAAAAGGGGTCCATATCCACCAGATGAGTTAACAAACTATTTGTCAAACCTGCTGTTGTTGCTTCTTGGAAGTTATCTTGATTTAGGATGAGGATATCGAATTCATCACTGGTAAGTCCATTTTGCTCAGCCGTTTTTAAACTATTTTGTGTACACCAATCAGAATAACAATATTCAGGATGATAGTATACCAAAGCCTCAGCCCATGTTGTCTTCCAGTTGGCAATAAAATCTTCTATGTTTAGTAAATCCTGCGGTAGAGAATAAGGTTTCTGATCCACATCATACTGTACATTTCCAGATAGCGGTTTTAGGTTACCATATACATCATAGTACATGTAAATTTTAGAATCACTTCCGTCTAGCCCTTCATAGTTAACCGCTGATCCTTGAAGGTCAACTGGATTTTTCCAGTTAGCACTCGTTTTAGGCAGATTATTATTTACGTTGAAAACCGACAATGGAAAATTGTTTGGGTCAACTCCTCCGTCAACACTAAATAGGCCGTATTGACCTCCAGGGGAAACATCCAATCTTAAAATACTAATCACATTTTCACAAAGGCTAACTCCCGTACAACCTGCGATACAGTTCTCATATTCTTCTTCCCATTCTTCTTTAGTTCCTTTGTTAAGAGCAACATACTCGTCCAAACTACCCAATGAGCCAACACATTCTTCACAATCAACCTCGCAACCGGAGTAATCCAAATACGTCTGCTCTAGAAGTTCGAAGTGATACCTGGAATTAAAACATAAATTATTATTGGTGTCCAAATACTCATTCAAATGGTAATCGTATGCATCTTTATTTACAGTAAGGGTTTTGACGATACTGTATGATCCTTGGGTAAGATTCACTGACCAGTTTGGGACATTAATTGTCTCACTTTGGCAATTTATATCTAGGGTAGTAGGTCCAAGAGGTTGACTGTATTCATAAATCAATATTCCACAGTCATCTGAAATCTTGATGGATAAATCATACAAACAGTCATAGCAAAACTCCCCTTCCATACATCCATCAAAAAAGTCTTGTGGCGTGGCTGAATACGTAAAATTATGCAGTCCTGATGTACTCGTGGAGAACGTCGTTCTAAACTCAATGGCATTGAAACTAGCATTGGGTTTGTTCATGCTAGACACTCCATTGTCATCCTTGGCGAATAGGTCTCCATCTATTCTTGATACTGGTACCGCATTGTCAACAGCTTCTACATTCTCGGGTTTAGCTCCTGATAATGCTGTTGCAATGGTTCTTCCGGATAAATCCAAGTATGAGATACTAACTTGTCCATTTGGGTCTACGACCATATTCTTTTTATAGTGAGCTGCATTACCTACTTCACTTCCAAAAAGTCTATCCAACTCTACTTGAACTGGTTGACTATAAAAGTACTTGGTTGATTTATCCAACCAAGGATCTCCTCCCAACTGATGTGTAGACCCAACACCTCCTTGACGTCTTACTCTACCTGTATTGTCAGGTGTGTATTCCACTTGTGCCATGGGATATTGATTGGCATCTGGGATAAATGCATTTTCATTCGACTGATCAGGGTTACTTGGGCTGTAATATTGGGATGCTCCACTCACAGTGCTTAATGGGTTAATAATGGTATTGCAAACAGAACCACTGTTCTTATCAAAATCTTCCCAATTGTACTTTCGGTTTGCTCCGCCGGCTCCCGACATATTGAAATTTTCATAGTATTCCAAAGCAGGAGTTTGTACTGGAACAGGAAGGATGTCTATTGCTTTTCTCCCTTGATAATCATATATGGATTCTCCTATTACGGCTTTACCTATAGAGCTAATAGCCGTAACTATTTGTCTGCTTTTCAATGCTCCATCGTAAAAGTTTACTACCTCTTTTTTCTTACCGTTTTCTGCAAACGACATGGAGTATTGCCAGTTGATGGCATCACTGTATCCCGTAGAGTAATAGTAATTATTGGTACAGGGTGTTCCTCCAAATCCTGTTGCTTTATCAGGCATGGACCAATGGGCAAATATTCGATGGTTATTATCTATTTGAGATAATCCAACTGGGCGTACACGATATACAATGTATCCTCTATCATAAATTAGACTAATGCTATAAGAGTTAACCGCTTGGTCAGAAACAATTACCCTTGAGCTATTTGATTTGAAATCATACGTAATATTTCCAGATGCTATTTGTGTAAAATCGGCTGCATAATCATCTACATAGGTCCACTCAACTTCATACGATTCTGCACCGGCTACAATTGGCCAAGTAAGTTGCAATTCGTCAACTGTACCATTTGAGTTTAGGTCAACTGCCAGTGCTGTTGATACACACAATGTCTGGTTTTCATTGAAATCATGGATTCTATCTATTCCAATGTGAGATTGAAGGTGAATATTACTAGGAAGCCCTACCAAAGAGGCAGAAGTTCCATTCAAATCATCGTACACACTTTTGACTGTTACTTCTAACTTATGTCCATCCTTAAAAAAGAAAACACTCCTGTCACCGTATTGATTTCCGGGATCAGCAGATGGGTCATATGCTACAGATAAGTACTTGGTTTCCGTAGTTTTTACCAAGTTTTTATCGGTTGAAGAAATATCAATTTCGAAGGTGTAAGCATAGGGTGTATGATAACCCGTATTCGCCCAATCCACACTCATTTGCACGTAGTTGTCTACCGACACATTCGTGTAACCAACCGTACTTGGCAAGTTCGCAAACATATTTTCTTGTACAAAAAACGCAGTCCCGAAGTTTGAAGAGGATTGTATTTGATCAAAATCATAATGTGCACCAAAAACAGCACTGGGGATGGTAAAAAATAAGATTAAAAAAAGTTTCAAATTTTTCATAGTTAAGCTTTTATAAGGTTGTAGAGTTTGAATGTTTTGTACTTTGCCGAAAGCACATTTTTAGAGTCAATATATTTTTGGGTGTTAAATTGGTTTTCAGATACCTTACCACGGATATTGACCTTTGAATAGTCAATAGTCACTAAGAATGATTCGCCATTGTCTTTCAACTGCATCATGAGCTTGGTGGGTAGATTATCCTTGATGACTACCGTCATAAAGTTCACTGGATAGTCTTCTGAAAATGTCATTTCGATAATTTTTTTGCCAGCTGTATCTTTGATTTGTTTGGTTTTGCAGTGAGAAAGAGAGGTAAGATAATCCACCGTCTTAGGTGCTGCGATAGCGGAAGAAGGACTCAGTATAATACTCGCATTTTCTTCATCAACTGTCAGTTTGTGGGCCTTGTTTTGAATAGTGACCACAGCTCCCTGTTTACTGTAATACTGATTGTTTTTTCTTCGGTATACACTCTCCACACTTGTGGTGGTACCATCCTGCATATTGAGAACGGTCGTCGTAAATTCCAATACAATCGAATTGCTATTGGAAAGAACATCATTCAGTGATTTTAACTCATCTGCAATTCGTTGGTCTTGCTGACCAAAGGAAGTAATGAGTAGGCTTGATGCTATTAATACAAATATCGTTCTCATAGATTTATTGCTTTAGGGTACTTTGTCTGCTTTCTTGTATGGTAATTACTCCTCGTTCTGTTTCCTTTTTGGTTCTTACGAGATTCCCTTCTAGATCATACTGATAGAAGGTAGCATAGTTGTTTTCATCCAGAGTAGCTACTAGTTTTAGACTTACAGGATCGTATACATACGATTGCATACTTCCGTCGACTGGATAGATCCGAATATCATCAAAGAGAGCATGTACCCCATTGGTTCCAAGAACTATTTCAATAAAATTGGCTGTTGGAGGAATTGTAAACTCTTCATGGATCCGTTGCCAAGATTCTATAATTAGCCCTTGGGAATTGAAGTCTAGACTCGTGCCAGGCACAAGAACTCCCACTGAACTGTAGAAATTTACTCGAACATAAGGTTCTGTATAATCCACTTGAGTGGTAGAAGCATTTACTTCTTTCACCCATGCACCCAACACATACTTGCCAGGTTCTAGCTGTCGTCATCGGGTGTGCAGGCGACAAGTAACGCACTCGCCGCAACGGCGCTCATCAAAATTCTTTTCATCAAATCCCCCTAATGGAATATCTCAATATATTACCACAAACTTAGCATACCCCTTGTGGCGAGTCTGTGGCATGCATGGGGGGATTGTAAGTTATTCAGTCTCGGTTCAACCGGGAGAGGAAAGCTGAAATCGGGTTTTTGTCCTCATCAGCTTCAACTGTTTCTGCCTCAACGATATCTGCCACCGTCAGCCCTGTAAGACCGGTCAGCCCAGTCAGTGCAGGTTGGGCAATCGGCGCAGAGGCCAGGCGGTCCCTTGGTGCAGCGCGTAGATATTCGCCAAAAATACGTGCAGGTGGTCCACCGCCCGTTGCACGATCGGTGGGCTCGTTATTGTCATTGCCCGTCCAGATTGCGGTGACCAGATCGTCTGAATATCCGGCAAACCAGGCATCCCGGAAATTATTTGTCGTGCCGGTCTTGCCGCCGACCGACGGAGGGTGCGGATAGATGGTGAACATTGTCGGCAGGCCGGTGTCCCCAGGTAGGGCGGCACGGACGTGAATGGGCGCCCTTGCATCGCTGCCCACGACCACCCAAAGCGACGCACGGCCTGCGGCATTGCTCAAAACC
>NVWV01000021.1 GCA_002746305.1 Bacteroidota bacterium
AATATGAAAACTTACGATTCCAACTTCCAATTCTCGTTCAGATGCAACAATGGTGATGATAAGAGTGTCGTACATAGTAAAAATATACGACATGGCGTGCTGGAGTTGCGTATATACTAATGTTGTAAGTAATGCGAAAATCGAGCTGAAATTGAACATTTGAACAAAAAAATCCAACGCACAAACAGCACATTTATTTTTTTACCAACGCTAAATGCCAACGCTGAAAAAAATAAAAGAGCTGTTTCTTCCCAACGCTCAAATTTGTATAGTCCAAATAAAAATAGTAAATTTGTTACTCATAGTCAACAGGATAAAAAATGAACAAAAGTACTATAAATGAACTACTGAATTCTCACGAGATAAAACTCATTGAGAAACATCTCATTTATTCTTTTCTTCAAAATAATAATTTAGAACCAAGCAAAAGTCCAATAATTTCAGAACTGTTCGCTGATTTTAAAACTGAACCAGAAATTTATTTTCTTGTTTTAACGCTTAATATTAAAGAACTAAAACTATTAGAAAATTATCTTGAACTTTTAATTCCGACAAATGATAGAAAAGTAAACGGAGCGTTCTTCACTCCTACTTATGTTGTAGACTTTATAATTAAAGAAGTTTCTCCAAAAAATAAAGACAAATGTTTAGACCCAAGTTGTGGTTGTGGAGCATTTTTAATTGGTTTGGTAGAATATTACCAAAATACTTTCAATAAAAGCGTAAAGAAAACTATCAAAGAAAATATTTATGGCTCTGATATATTAAATTATAATGTAAAACGCTCGAAAGTAATCTTATCACTTTTGGCGCTTTTAAACAATGAAATTATTGAAGAATCTGACTTTAACATTTATAATCAAGATAGTTTAAAAGCAGATTGGAAAAATGAATTTGAAATAATTGTTGGAAATCCTCCTTATGTTAAATTCCAAGATTTAAGTGACGATAATAGACTTTATTTAATTGATAATTGGAAAAGTATTGAAAACGGAACTTTCAATTTGTATTTCGCATTTTTTGAATTAGGTTATAAATTATTGACCACAAACGGAAAGTTAGGATATATTACTCCAAACAATTATTTCACTTCTTTGTCAGCCTTATCACTTCGTCAATATTTTTTGCAAAATAAATGTGTAACAAGAATTGTAGATTTTAGGCACAAAAAAGTTTTTGATGCCCAAACATATACAGCAATTACTTTTGCTAATAAAAAGGCTAACGATTCTATTTTATTCGATAAAATTAAAGACGAACAATCTTGTTCTGATTTTTTAATTTCAGCAAATGGTTCGCCTAATTATTTAAAAAATTTGGATGTTAGTAAATGGAGACTACTTAAAACAGATGAACAAGAAAACATTAAAACAATAGAACAGATTGGAACACCAATAAAACAATTATTTAATATTGCTGTTGGAATAGCAACCTTAAAAGATGAAGTCTTTTTTATTGATTCTGCTAATGAAAAAAATGGATATTTAACAAAAACGACAGAAAACGGAACGTTCTTAATTGAAAAAGAAATAACAAGTCCTGTTTATAAAATATCTAAATTTAAAAGTCAAAAAGATATTGAAAACAATACTTTAAGAATTATTACTCCATATCACACAAACGCTAAAACAGCAATTCCAATTTTGGAAGAGGAATTTATAGCTAAATATCCTAAATGTTATGAGTTTTTGCTTTCAGAGAAAAAAAAGTTAAAAGGTCGTGGAAAAGGTAAAAAAGTTTTTTCACCATTTTATGTTTGGGGAAGAACACAAGGAATTACAAGATTTGGTAAAAAAATTCTAAATCCAACATTTAGTAAGCATCCAAGGTTTTTATTTGTTCCAGAAGAAGATGCTTACTATACAAATGGTTATGGCATCTATTTTAATAAAAAAAGTGAAAATATTTTCTCTAAAGAAGAAAACTTATTGTTAGTTAGAAAAATACTTAATTCAATAATTATGGATTATTATGTTAGCAATACAAGTATTTCAATACAAGGAGGTTTTCCTTGTTATCAAAAGAATTTTATTGAAAAATTCACAATTCCAAACTTCACAAAAGAAGAAATTGATATTTTTAAAAACCTGAACAATAAGATAGAAATTGACGAATTCTTAATTGATAAATATCAGCTTAATATTCCTGTCCCAAATCTTTTATCATAAACTTCGGTTAACCTATCAACAAAACCAGCATAACACAAATTCGTCATATCAGCAGTTGAACCAGCAGGGAGAATACCATCTGCATTTAATTCCGCATTATTATTATAAATCTTAACAGGAGTTTGAGAAAAGTCAGCTAATATAAGTGCTACTCTTTCATATTTAAAATCATCATCTCTTTGACTATTTCTCATATTTAAAGCTGCAAAACCTTTTATATATCTTTCAATATATCTACCAACAGAAGGTGTATGAGGCTTATAAACTACATTATTTAGAGCAACTTCTGTAGAATTCAATTCTCTTACCGAAAGTAAATAGACTTCTCCCAAAACCATTTTAGGAAGTCTTCTATGCAAATTCAAAGGTTCTGCATAAGTCCTTTCATACATAGTATCAATATTGTTTCCAATACTACTTAATTGACTTCGAACATTTACAGACAAAATATGTTCAGTGAATAATTCTCCATAAGGTTCTGTAACACCAGTAGCATATAATCCATTAAAATCTAATGGTTCAACAATTTGAGGCTTGTTATTTGGAAAAACACAAATATCTTGCTTTTTAAACTTTAAAAATCCAGCTAATGTCTTTTCGCCATTTGATTGTCCTAATGGTGGATGAATTAAATTAACATTCACACCATTTTGTATCAGTGATGTTTTTACTACTTCGTGTAAGACATTAATAACACCTTGCGACCTAATTACAGATGTTTTTCCTGCTGTACCATTAGCAACAATAGCATTCTCAACTGTTGCCTTTATATTATTTACACAATTTTGTAATGTCATTTAAATATCTTTGAATTAAAAAAAGTAATTAAATTTTCTCCTAACGCAACAGCAATTTTTTCAATGTTAACAATTGAAATATTTCTTTGTCCGTTTTCTACACTTGCAATATAGCTTCTATCTAAATCAGATGTATAAGCTAAATCCTTTTGAGACATCTCTTTGACATCTCTTAATTCTTTGATACGATTTCCTATTTTAGACTTTATTTCCACGAATACAAAGTTGAGGAAATGTTGACTATAAATCAAAGACTATAAGTAACATTCGTAAATAAATCTAACGCTAAAAGCCATACACATTTGCAATTCGCTTCAGCCAACACACAAGCCCAAAATTGCAAAAGAGTATGTCTTGCCAACGCTCACTTCTGAACTAAATAACAAACATCGGAAAAACAAGCTGAATGAAAAAAGCACTACTTACAACACCGTGTATAATTAATTGCTAATAATCGCTTAATTCAAAGTTTACTTTTTATTAATTATCTTTGGTTTATTGCTGAAAATAATCGCTAATTTAGACGCAACTAATCATACACAATCCCGTTGCCACCAATTGAGAAGTGACAGAAGAACAGAAAATAATATGGACAAAGATTCAGAATTTCGAGCTTGACGACATTGACTCGGACTTCACTTTCACAGATCGACTTGCACGAGAAAATAGCTGGACAATTGAGTATGCTGTAAGAGTTATTCTAGAGTATAAAAAGTTCATTTTTTTAATCTGCAACGCTGACCACCCTGTGACACCTTCCGACCAAATTGATCAAGTTTGGCACTTACATCTCATATATACACAATCTTATTGGACAGATTTATGTAAAAACACGATTCAGCGAGACATTCATCATGGTCCGACTAAAGGAGGTGGAAAGGAAAAAGCCAATTACAATAATCTTTATGAAGAAACAAAAAGACTCTATCAAAGAACATTTGAAAATGAACCACCGAATGACATTTGGCCTTCGAGCAAGATTCGGTTTGGAGAATTGAGATTCACAAGAGTGAACAGACATCGGAACTGGATCATTCCCAAATTTCGACTGAAACAATGATAGAACTGACTTATTTATCACCAGCTGAGACGTTGTTGATCTTAGACCCTGCTAAATCAAAAGCAGAAGAATTGGCAAAACATACCTTTCTTGACCTTGTATTGCGAAAGGTATTGGCAGTAGAGCTACAAGACGCTTCACAGGAAAATCCAAAGAAAACCAAGAAACTTAAGAAAATTGTAAGTATTGGAACAAACTTTAAAATCTATACACCTGCCAAACATGAAGGATTGTTTTTGAGTCCATTTGCAAAAGATACTGATTTAAAAATCAGCCTTCGCAATCTGATTAAAATAGCCTTTGAAAGGATAAAATCAACAGATGAATACAAATTGAAGTATGTATACAATAGACGAATCTCAAAGTACTTTTCAGCAAACTTGATTCAACTATTAATTGGAACGAAAAGGATAAACACAAAAGGGCTCGAACTGCAAAAAAGAATATCCGATTACTTGAGTAGCATGGACAAAGAGTTAAAATCAAGTAAGAAAAATGTGGACAGACTTGAGGAGAAGCTTCTGTCATTAAACAGCAATATTCTCTTACTTAAAAATATTGACAATTCTGTTTTTAAAGTACTCTCGGAAATTGACAAGAAAAAAACTGAGATTCAAAATAGAGATGACCTTGCTTGGTTCGACTACGGACTCCTGTACATGTGGGGCCCACATTCAACTAGTAGCAACTTTAATGTAATGGCAGCCACAACTAATACTTTTAGTGATAGTATTGATTCTTTGGACACTTTTGATTCAAGCGGAATTGATTCGACAGGGGTATCGGGAGACGGTGGGTGTTCTGGATGTGGAGGCTGCGGTGGATGTGGAGGATGAAGTTGAAAAGAATAATAAAACTGGTAGCAACACCGTGTATAGCACATGCCCTGCGGGATACATGCCATACACACAATGTTGTAGCACATTAGAAAAACTGAATGGGAATATTTGACAAAAAGGAGAAATGGGGAAATTTTAATGGGAACATTAATATTTATGACGACCTAAAGCTTTCTGATATTCCTAAACTAATTAAGGAAAAGGACATTCATTCTATTCAATTCTTTCAATTCAATAATGCTAAGAATAAGACTTGGGATGTTCTGAATGCTTTTTACGAAGAACGGCCTGAGATAGGATTAAGGATAGTTTGGTATGACGAAATGAATTTTGATTTCTATTCAAAATTACCTGCGTTACGAAACATTGATATTTCTTCGTTTCATACATCTGACTATACGCCTTTATTACAAAATAAACTGCTCACAGACTTGGGCATTGGAGAAACAAAATCTAATGTGGTTGACTTGAGCTTCATAAAAGAGTTCAAGAGTCTAAAGACATTATGGATTGATGGAATGAAAAAGGGCCTTGAAAGTACCTCGGAACTTTCAAAACTTGAACGCCTGACTTTTCGCGGTGTTAAAATGAATAATCTTGACTTAATTAATAATCTTGAAAACCTTAAACAGCTAAGATTACTGTTTGGTAGCTATAAGAATTTGGATGCAATATCGAACGTGAAAAGCATTAAAACACTTGAAATAAGTCGAACTAGACAAATCCCAAACTATGAATTTTTGAAGTCAATGGACAATCTTAATTCGTTATACTTCGAAGGAATGTCCAAAATGGAAAGGTTACCAGACCTATCAGGCTTGACAAATCTGAAAAGAATTCAAATTGACAACAACAGTCGTTTAACTGATCTAACTAATCTTAATCAATTACCTAATTTGGAGACTTTCTTATTGTTCTTTCCTGAAAATTTTAAGGCTGCTTATCGAAAGGACTTATTTAATCAGGCGATTGACTTTCTTCTAGAATCTAAGACCGTTAAATACACAAATCTTTTCTTTTGGCTTGAAGATGATATTAAAAAACGACTAGAAGAGAAAGGAATAAAAAAATGGGATTATGGAATGGATATTTAAAATAATAACGTGCTACAACAACACCTATACGCAATGCCCTTCGGGACACTGCGCATAGCCAAACTGTTATCAGTAATACAAAATGACAAATAAAATCATTCAAATTGCCCTATCCGTATTCATAGTGATTCAAATATTAACAATGGCAATTCTAATGTTAGGGGAAATTCAAGGCATTCTAAATGGTTTGGAATACAGATTTCAATACTTATTGATTTTATATATAGTTGTGCCTAGTTTAATAATCGGAGGAATTTTGGAATATATTGGATTTAAGAAATTAATGAATCGACTTTCCATATTAATGTTATTTCCATTCTTGATTGCAATGGGTTTATCAATCGCCATGTTGTACGAAGGAAATTCTGATTCCACCACATTAAGCTACTTTGTGATTTCAATTGAATTAATAGCGATATTTGTATTTAGCTACTCACTTTTGAAAGTAATACAACAGAATGAACCAATAAAGAATAATAAAAACTGATAACAAGGTGTATAGTGCATGCAAAGCACGCACCATACACAAAACATTAGCATCAAATAAAAACAATTAGAATGATTCGTAAAATACTGTTTGTCACTTCTATTTGCTTCACTCTTCTCTTAGCAGTTTTGTTAATTCTATCTTTTTCAATTACTGAAACCAAAAAAGAAGAAATCGAAAATTACGCGATTGAATATGCAATTAAGCAATATAGATTTGAGAAAAGTAAGCTTCAGCAAAATGACTTAGTAACAACTGGATTAGAATTTTTAGGTAAATACGAACCAAAATTGGCAGATAAATTAAATGTTGCAGATTCAATTATAAATCAAACTCTCGCAACAGTTAAATTGGGAAAACTAGAATATTTTGATGAACTCAAGGATTTAAATGCTAATGATCGTAAAAAGGTACTTACCATAAATAATTTAGAAGGCCTAACAAATACTAAGTTCATCAAAAGGTATATTACTATGAAATATATCATTGCTTTAGAAGAAATCCCTAAAGAAGTGAGAATATTTCTCATTTGTAACATTCTACTATTTATAGTAATTATGATTACAACTAAACTCAGAAATCTGGCAGATAGAGTAATTGTGTTTCCTTTAATATTGCTTTTCATTGCAACCATTACTTCTATGTACGTTTTCTTTTTCGAAACGAATTGGTTATTTAAGATTGTCTCCAACTCCTATAGTGGATATGGCTATTTAGCAATGGTTTTAATTTTATTTATATTATTGAACATATTCACTTTGGAAAATAGAATTATAAATTCAACAATGTCGAAAGAGAACAAATAGTATCAGATGCTAACAATATATAAGACAGAAGTCGCCCTTGGGGACGACCTCCGCTTATATTCATACGTTCTCTACAATTTAAAACAAACTATATGACTAAACGACTTCCAACTGAATTTGCAATTGTTATGAATCTTGAAAAAATGATGATTCTACAGCAGTCGGAGTTGGGTTTTGTTAATCAACAGAATTATTTTGACCAATATAGTCCTTGCCATTTATATTTCGTTTGTAAAAGACCTCGTCTAACAATAAATCCTGACCACTTTGAAATTGATAAAAAAACAATTTCAATAAAAATTCGAGTACAATATGAATCGGAAATAAAAGAACACGAATTAAAATTTTACAACAATTTAGGAACTACAGATGCAAAATTAATAACCAAATATCCTTATGGGAAATTTCAAATTGTCACTAAAAAAGGTGTTTGGTGCGATGCCAAAGTTTCTCCTTTTGTTCAAAATTATGACTTAAAGATAAATTCGGATTTTTTAGATATGGAAGTTTTATATATAGGACAATCATATGGCGTTGACGGAGCAAGAACTGCACCAGATAGATTAAAAAATCATTCAACTTTACAAGGTATTTATTCCGAAGCAATTACCAATAATACCGATAGTGAAATTTGGTTAGCACTAGCGTCATTTGAACAGGTAAATATTATGATGATGGATGGAAGAACTAAATTTTCAGAAAAAGAACTAGAAGATGATAAAAGCAGAATGATAGAAGTAAGTGATAGATTAAATTGGGAAGGAATAAATGAGCAGCAGAAAATAAATTTTACAGAAGCCTCTTTAATTAAATATTTTCAGCCACCTTATAATAAAATTTATAAAGATACATTTCCAAATCCTGCACATAAAACATATTCAGAATGCTACGAATTAGATATAAATTCAATATGCATAGAAATGCATACATCAGAGATGATAAATTGTAGAATGTATTCTGATGCTGTAGAGAAATCTCATTCACATTACAAGACGTTTTTGTTACACTCAACAGAGGAAAGAAAAAGTATGTTTCAAATACCGTGAATATAAAACTGTAGAGAACAACGTGTATAATTCATTGCTTAGTTGGTTTTGTACTTGGAAAATCCTGCGGATTTTCTGCCAAGTTCTGTCAATTTTTAGTAATTTAGTTCCGTTAAACACGCAACGAAATCATACACAAACCGTTAGCTACAATACAAAATGATAAGAACAATTATTATATCAACCATACTGCTATTTTTTGCCAATCGTATATATGGACTAGGAGTCTCAGATACGATAAGAGCAGAGCAATTTTCTCCAACTAGAATTGTAGGAACATATGGTGGTGATAGAGTATATTATAAATTTAAAGCAAATAAGAAATGTAAATTAAGGTACGTTGCGCCAAGATCTTTGGTTTACTGTGGAGAATGGGAAATACTGAATGACACTCTCATTTGTACGTTTAATCGAGTAAACACCATTGGTCAAGGCGACAACGACAAACTTCAGAATAACCCAATAGTAGAGAAGTTCATTATTTATACAGGTAAATTATACAACATCAGAAAGGAAAATGGACAAATAAGCTTGATGCTAGTACCGAAGACTGAATGATTAAAAGAAATAGTACTGATGCTAACAACACCTAAAATCCCATGCCTTACTAACCTTTTCATTTCCACATGGTTTCAAATAGAAACAAATTTATTGTTGTAATTTCACGAGTAATAATCAGTCACGGCTTTTAGCCAAAACGTTATGCCCAATTAAAAAAAGCCAACCGCACGGTCAAGCACATTTAATTTTGCTCGTGCCTCACAAAATAAAAAGAGCTTGCCCTTACCCACCGCCACTCACACGGAAAACGAGAATAAAACACACAACTTTTTGAGATAAACTGAAAAATTAACTTACATTAGTGCTTGAGAAATTTACGTCTAGAAATGAACAGGATAAAAGAAGTTTTGGAGGCAAACACGACGAGGCTACTCTCAAGTCAAAAATAACAAAATTCCATCAAGAGCATTAACAAAGATGACCGTTACAAAGGAGTGAAACTGTAATATTGGATGTTCGATATATCAAACATCGTTTGTCACAGGGCATTTCAGTTACTTTCAATTTGTCTTTCCAAATTGGTTTTTTATAAATACATTTGAGAATGAAACGAATGATTTGAATACAGATTTAGTAAGGATGTTTAATCACATTTCTGATCGCATCCATTCATTTTGTTCATTTCTCTACGTTCTTTGACAGCATTTTTAACCGTTTTGATATTAAAGGTCGGTCTCTTGTCATACTGCACTTCAAAAGGAGTGTATATTCCTAAAGCATAATGGGGTCGTTGATTACAATAATCGTGAATAGCATCTTTGAGATGTTCCTCCAGATGTTTTCTATTGGAGATGGGTTGTTTGAATAGATACCTGTGTTTTAGAATCTTATTACTGGCTTCGACCATTGAGTTAGATTGTTGAATGTCCTTCAGAGCAATCTTTTTGGTAATGTCTACTTGAGATTCTCGAATAAACTGTTCGACTGTCTTATTGTTGTTTTCAGAGCCTCCATCGACTATTAGATCAATTTCCTTAGTTGGTTGTTAGGTTTGTTCCGAACTCTTGTAAGACTGCCTC
>NVWV01000010.1 GCA_002746305.1 Bacteroidota bacterium
TCCTATTAATAAAACGTACAACCCACATTTTCACATCATAGTCCCAAATGAAGCAATTGCTAATCTGCTTAAAGCAGAATGGCTTAAACAATGGAAATCMGATAAAACATTATTTACGTCTRCAAAAGCTCAACACATTAGAAAAGTAGAGGATTTAGAACACGATTTAATAGAAATWATCAARTATGGAAGTAAAATATTTACAGAACCCGATTTRAAGAAGAAAGGAAAYAGCTCTATACCTCCKACCATTTATGCRAARGCTTTGGATAATATCTTAACTGCTWTGAAAGRTAARAGAATMTTTGATCGTTTTGGATTCAATTTACCAAAGGAGARTACTYGYAAAACTAMGTTTACRTGGCTATCAGATTACGAAAAGTGGTCCTTCTCAGACAAACATACAGACTGGATCARTAAGGCCACTGGCGAAGGCCTAACAGGCTATGAAAAGCCTAATGAGTTGGCATTTTTGCTGAACAACTGTATCAACTCTGATCTACAATAGATTAAGACGTAGGGGGGCTAAAAGTTTTAATGGGTTCATTTCTGAACTACGTACATGTCACATTTTCACACACTTACAGGTTTTGAGTTTTGAGAAGATTTGTGGATACTTATAATCACTTTTTGTTACCTATATGTAACCTAAAATGACGAAACCCCTAGTAAATACTAGAGGTTTATTTGGGTAAATTGTAGCCCCACGAAGTCTTATGTCGAACCCAAATGAGGTGATTATCAGGTATTTGTGTTTTTGAAAAAGAAGAAATTGATCTTTTGGTTCTTATGAGTAGTTTATCCTTTTGTTTATTGATCTAAATACTGAAAATTAGTAGTTTAAGGATTGAGACATTTTGTAAATACTTAAACGTTTATGTCTCTATAGTTATTATTTGATGTTTGTAGATTCAGTGAGAAGAACGGTTTGAATATGAGCCGTATCCCGTAGGGTATGGCTCATATTTATTGTTATGGTTTTTTATTCTTTAATAAGTTTTTTTACTACATCTCCCAGGTCGGTAAAAATGCGTACGGTGTAAATTCCTTTAGATAACTTTGAAATGTCAATTTCTTCCAAATTTTGCCTTTGGTCTATCACCTTCTGACCAGTAAGATTTAAAATTTGTATGATATTAATTTTGATTGCAGACTCAATATAAACAACACTACTAGCTGGGTTTGGATAGAGAGAGAGTTTAATTATGGATTCAAGATTTTTAATTCCAATTGTAGCACATTGTGTACTAAAACTTGCTTCATGATCAATAAAAGACCATGTTTTGCTACTATATGCTACATCATCTACTTGGATGCAAGTGAGATAGTTGTTGCATGTTGCATCAAAAATTCCAATAATCGTGTTGTTCCCGTTCGCCATATTTAGACTTGCTAATACATTACAGTTACACCGTATCTTAGTTAATACCACGTTGTTTGTTACATCTAAATTAGATAGTGAATTATAGCTGCAGTTCAGCAGGATTAATGCCGTGTTGTTGGATATATCTAAACTAGATAGTGAATTATTCTTGCAGCTAAAATAAGTTAATACAGTGTTGTTGGATACATCTAAACTAGATAGTGAATTGTTACCACAGAGGAGCAGGGTTAATGCCGTGTTGTTGGATACATCCAAACCAGATAGTGAATTGCTTTGACAGTCTAAATAAGTTAATGCCGTGTTGTTTGATACATCTAAACTAGATAGTGAATTGCCTACACAGTTCAGATAAGTTAATGCCGTGTTGTTTGATACATCTATACTAGATAGTGAATTGCCTACACAGTTCAGATAAGTTAATGCCGTGTTGTTTGATACATCTATACTGGATAGTGAATTGATACTACAGTTAAGATCAGTTAATACCGTGTTGCTGGATACATCTAAACTAGATAGTGTATTCATATGGCAGTACAGCATAGTTAATGCTGTAAAAGCTTCTATTCCAGTTAAATCTGAAATATCCATGTTATGACAATCAAGAAGTCCCGTAAATGAACTAGCCTCATTTATCTGTATTTCTGCATCTGCATTGGTATTAATAGCTGTACTCCCAACCAAATAGGCTTTAAAATTAGCATCAGGAATATTTACATTTTGTGCGTTAACTTCAAATCCAAGTGTAATAGGAATCGAAAGTAATAGCGCTATTTTTTTTAAGCTTTTCATATTTAGTGTATTTGCACATAACGTAAGAATAAACATAATGTTATGTTTATCCGATATTTCATAATTACCATTCTGAAATTAGAAATGTTAAAATCTATTAGATCGCGAAGTATAATAAGAAAATTTTCAAGTAGTTCTCCATCAATTTTTATTTATTATTCCGCAACGATTACCAATATGTATTATAAGATGTTTACTCAATTTAAAGCTTTTCGGCTTTCGCTGGTATAAGATCCCAAGAGCATCAAGTTGAGGGCAATTGCATAACCTTTTATGGTTCTTTAATACTCGTTTTATATTTTGAGGTCGATGAGTAGGGAGGTCCCCCTCAAGCTGAATCGAACTAATGTAAGACGCTGTTTAATAGCTAATTAACTCAAACAATACTAAAACCTCCGAGAAGAATCGAACCCCATGTCGAACTGTCATGTTTCAAGATAGTACCGATAAAGAACTATAAATCAAGTGATTGATATAAAATAAAAAAGGCTTCCAAAATTGGAAGCCTTTTTAGTAGCGGGAAGCAGACTATTATCGAACTTTCAGTTTTCAAAACTTTTAGGCAATCTAATGACAACAAAAAATATTGCGTTTTAGGTTTAGAAGAAAAAAAATACTGCAATTATCTTTTACGCACAAGTAGTATTTCATCGTCACTAAACTCCATCCATGCTAAATCATATATGTAGTGGAAAGTTTTTCCTTTACTATTAATCTGGGTATGCGTATGATATTTGAAACGGAACTTTTTATCTTCTAAGATATTTCGATAAACTTTTACTTGGGTTTTGTTTTTACCTAATTGCTCTAAAAGAATTCCGTGGTTTCGTCTAAGGTACGCATTTATGCGAATAGCAGCCTGTTTTGAAGCGTGTCTTAAATGCACGTGATAATAGTTCTTACACCTAGATGAACAGAATTTTTTATCTGACCGCCCCTCCGTCTCTTTTTTGCATATTTTACATTTTATTATCATTAATACCTAATGTTTGCACCAAATATATATTAACCGTTTTTAACGGTTAGAAATGAATAAATAGCAATTAACCCTTGTTTTACGCCATTTTACTTGGCATATTTACCTTATGACAATTGCCACACCTAAGTTAAAATCTG
Source organism: Bacteroidota bacterium (assembly GCA_002746305.1). Lineage (GTDB taxonomy): Bacteria > Bacteroidota > Bacteroidia > NS11-12g > UBA9320 > UBA9320. Next base: position 3,290 of record NVWV01000010.1, read on the forward strand.
ACAATCAATACATTACCATTTTTAAACCTATGCCAAAAAGCAAAAGAATAAAGGTGCACATCCCCTATCAACTGAAAGATGAGCGAGATGCTTTTAAGTTACTAAATACCTCTTTTTATCACCCCTCACAAAAACTCTGGAGTATTGTAAATACCGAGGATAATAAAACACTAGTAAAACAACTGTTTAAAGATAAGTTAGTAATCAAAGAGAATGAACTAGCTCCTACTCAGCCMACGGTAATACTATCAGAAAAGAGTAAAACAGAATTAGAAAATAACCATCAGAAACTTGTGCTAAAAGGGCTAAGTACAAGAACAGTATCCATCTATCAAAGTAATTTAGTTCAATTTTTCGCCTACTTCAAAAACTCAGATTTACCAAGTGTATCAAAAGATCAAATAGAGGGGTATCTATATATGCTTGTAAGCAAATACAAAATATCTGAGCAAAAACAAAACAGTATAATCAATGCAATAAAAAGCTATTATGAGCATACTTTGGGTAAACCACGTGAGTATTACAATATAACACGTCCAAAAAAAAGCCAGGAYCTGCCCAATRTACTTAGTAAAGAAGAAGTGAAAGCAATAATAAACGCACCAAAAAATATTAAACATAAAGCCATACTCTACACTATATATAGTGCGGGACTACGTACAGGAGAACTACTAAGACTAAGGGTAGTTGATATTAGAAGTGATGATGAGTACATTTTTGTGAAGGATAGCAAAGGAAAGAAGGATAGACATACAGTACTCAGTCCAGCATTGCTAAAAGTACTAAGAGAGTACTATAGGACCAATAAACCTTCATACTGGCTCTTTGAGGGTCAAGAYGGCGGCCAATACTCAGCTAAGAGTATCCAAAATATATTTAGAAAGGCGGTAAATGACACCAACTCTAACCCTTGGAGCACACCACATACTTTGAGACACAGCTTTGCTACCCACCTATTGCAAGCGGGAGTAAACTTGAGGTACATACAAAGTGCACTAGGTCATAACAGCAGTAAAACTACTGAGATATATACACGAGTATTAACTATAAATAATAAGACTTTAAAGAGTCCCTTAGACTTGTTATAAAAATCTTATTTTTGATAAATAATATGAAAACTTACGATTCCAACTTCCAATTCTCGTTCAGATGCAACAATGGTGATGATAAGAGTGTCGTACATAGTAAAAATATACGACATGGCGTGTTGGAGTTGCGTATATACTAATGTTGGGCACAATTAAAAAATGACGGAAGATCAAAAAATATTGTGGAAAAAGATTCAAGATTTTGAAATTGATGATAACGAATCGGATTTCACCTTTACAGATAGGCTCGCTCGAGAAAATGGATGGTCAATTGAGTTTTCATTGAGAACAAATGAAGAATACATGAAATTCATTTTTTTATTATGCATTGCCGACCACCCTTTAACACCTTCAGATCAGGTTGACCAAGTGTGGCATTTACATCTCCTTTACACAGAGTCCTATTGGATTGAAATGTGTAAAAACACCATCAATCATGACATTCATCATGGCCCCACAAAAGGTGGGCAATTAGAGAAGGACAAATACAAAGACTGGTATTCTGAAACTAAAAATCTATATCAACGAACATTTAAACAACAACCTCCTATGGATATTTGGCCTCCAAATGAGATTAGATTTGGAGAATTAATCTTCACAAGAGTTAATAGACATCGCAATTGGGTCATTCCGAAATTGAAACTCTCAAAGAACTAATGGAAATTCTTTCAAAACTTACACCAGCAGAAACCCTTTTAGTTCTGGAAACATCGAATACGGAACTTAAAGATTTATTGAAGTATACATTTATGGACTTGCTTCTTAAAAAAGCGATAAAAACTACGGAAGTTAGAAAACAACCGAATAGAAGAGACAGAGCCCGAATCTATTCCTATGTTATTGCAGGTGAAAATTGGTCTAGTTACAAGCCCATGCTTCATGAAATTATTTATTTAAGCCCTTTTCAAGAGAGTAACTCAATTCAAATACTATTCAGACATGTGGTCAAAATAGGATTTCAAAACTCAGGTGGGAAGAAAGGGTTTATCAGAAAAAAACTAATGACTTCATCTAACCTCCTCGGTCATTTTAAAAACGGACTTTTTGATTCTTTCTTCAATAACATAAAACTGACCCCAAAAGGAGAACATACGTTAAAGGAAATAAAAAAATCCATTGAGAAACTAGAAAAAGAACTTCCTGATATCATCAATACGGATAAAAAAAAGGCTCTTGAAATTCTTTTGACCATTAAGGGTAATATTTTTTTATTAAAAAATCTTGATTTTCAATTACTTCGAAAGATAGACGGGCAATTAATGGAGGAGTTTAAGAGGCAAAACGGTGAAGATACTGGATGTTATGGTGGCGGTGATTGGGGTACTCATGGCGATTCATTTGATAGTAGTTTTGATTCTGCTGATTCATTTGGTGGAGATAGTGGTTGCAGCGGTTGTAGTGGGTGTGGAGGATGCGGTGGCTGCGGTTAATCAATGGAATAAAAACTGTGCCCAACACAAGCTATATTTAATGCTGTGGGTATTCTAAATATGAAAAATTAACTTTGTTAAACGCTAAAGCGTATTTTAGCTTTTTAACGAAAACACGCGTTAGCTCGTTTCTGCTTCACTCGAAAAGCACCTTTTCGAAGCCGCACTAAACATAGCGTAACGTTGTAGGTAAGCAAAAAACAGAACAAAATGGGAACTTGGGGAACAGCAATTTCATCAAATGATACTTATGCCGATATTTTCGGTTCTTTTTTTGAACTCTATAATGATGGAGTTGAAGTTTCTGAAATTTCAAAAAAACTCATTGCTGATAATCAAGATTTAATTAATGACAAAGAGGATTGTAATAACTTTTGGTTTGCAATTGCTAAAGCACAATGGGAATGTAAAGAACTTGAAAAAGGACTTTTAGAAAAAATAGAACAAATCATAATTTCAAACTCTGATATTGAAATTTGGAAACAACTTGACTCAAGTGAAAAGGATATTAAAAAAAGGAAAATAGTTCTTGATAAATTCTTAGAAAAATTACACACCAAAAAACCAAAAGCAAGAAAACGGAAAAAGAAAATAATCCGTAAGCCTGTTTTTGAAAAAGGAGATTGCTTAACTTTTAAATTAGAAAACGGAAATTATGGTGGAGCGATAGCTTTAGAAGCAATTTATGAAACTGAATATGGACATAACCTTATTGCAACAACAAGAATAAATCAAGTCGTAAAACCGTCAATAGAAAATTTTGAAAATTCAGAATTATTAATATTGAATTACGATAATTGGGATTTAAAAGAATGTATTAATTGGTATTTGCCAATTAGACACAAAAAAATATCTCATTTAATTGAAGTTGTAGGGAAATCAAATATTCAAACCGAATTTGATATAAACCAATCAATGCTTGGACACGTAGCAGATTTTGAAATTTGGGTTATAGAACTTGCAAATAAGCAATTTAAGTCAGAGGAAACAAAGCCTAAACCAAGTAAATCGAAAACAATAAAAAGTATAGTGCAAAAAAGTGTGAAACGGAAAAGTAAATGGAAACTATGGTAGAAAGCCTACCTACAACACCGTATAAAATTAATGCTTAAGGTCAGTGTTTAACCGAAGTCTCGACATATTTACAAAGTCCGCAAAATTTTTCAAATTTTGCAATCAACGAAAAAATAAGATAAAATTTAAAAAATTCTGCTAAGTGCTTAATCTGAAAATTATTGTATTTTTAACCAGCACTAATCTTATACCAAACGTTAGCAAAAATTAAAAATGATAACCAAAGCTTACATACATGAATACGGAAACGGGAAAATGGAACCTGAACATTCTGATGTAAAAGAAGTTTTAGAGTCTAGAGGTATAGAATGTGAATTATTTACGATTAAAAGACTAAATAGAAATCAACTACAACTCAACAAAAACACTTTAGTTGTAGGAGATAATCCTACTATTGATAAAGTGTTTAAAAGAATAGGATATAGCAAAACTCAAAATTCATATCCATTAAGCTTAAGAAAATATTTAAAAAGAACAATTTGGGAATCTACAATCAAAAAATTGTATGCCGAAAGCTTAACTAAAGAAATTTCGAACATTTTCATAAAACCTAAAGCAAAAGCAAAGTTATTTACTGGATTTGTAATTGAATCACAATGTGATTTATATAGATTAGATATGCTATCAAGAGATACAGAATTATATTGTTCGTCTATTGTTGAATGGAAATCCGAATACAGAGTATTCGTTAATCAATCAAAGATTATTGGAATTAAACATTATGAAGGTGACTCTAATTTAAAACTTAATTTAAATGAAGTAGAAAACGCTATTATTGATTTTGAAAATTCTTCAAATAAAACAAGCGCATATGGTATTGATTTTGGAGTTCTAAATAATGGAGAGACAGCTTTAATTGAATGGAATGATGGATTTGCATTGGGTTCTTATGAACTTGACAAGCAAATATATACTGATTTGATACTTTCAAGATGGAATGAAGTAATAATAAAAACATTTGCTAACAAGGTGTAAAAATAATAAGGGTAAAGTGCTAGACTCAAAGTTGGTACAAATTAATTAAGTCCGCCAAATTTTCAATTTGACGGTTAAATAAAAAGAAAGTTAACGGTAAAATTGTAAATTTGGCTAAGTGATAAACCGAAAAGTAAGCGCATTTTAATCCCACACTAATCTTATACATCACGTTAGAAAACATAGAAAGAATGAAAGAATTAATACTTTATATACTTCCATTATTGACTTCCCTCAACCTTCACGCCCAATATATTCCTGGAAACTCTTACTACGGGGTGAATCAATACATTGAATATATAGCTGGAGACATGCCGATTATTATTGTTGCTCCGCATGCAGGTAGTTTACAACCGACTATTTTACCAGATATTAATACAAGAGGTGCGGATAATGGAACTATGGAATTAGCTCTTTTTATGGCCGATTCTTTACATTTAAAAACTGGTGGATGCCGTCCGCATATTATAATTAATCATTTAAGACCAAATAAATTAAATCCGGTGCATTCAGCGACTGACTCAACAACTTCAGCAGGAACGAATACAATAGCCTTACAAGCGTTAAATGATTTTCATAATTTCATTCAAATTGCGCATGATAAAGTATCGCTAGATTGGGGCAAAGGACACTACTTTGAATTACACGGTAATGGCACAGCAGAAGAGTGGAACATGATTGGTTTAGGTATTTCAAAAACCTATCTTAATATGGCTGATTCTATAATTGATACAAGAGTGAATTATTCTACAGTTAAAAACTTATGTACTGTTGGCGGAGCTAATTTTCTTGAAGTATTAAAAGGTCCTACAAGCCTTGGTGGAATGTTGGATTCTCATGGATGGAAATCAACAACAAGTCCAAGTTATCCTGCACCACCTGATTCGATAACTTTTTTTTATGCAGGTCAAAACACTTGGAGATATGGCTCTAAAAATTCAGGAACAATTGATGCAACACATCTTGAGTCTTATTGGAAATTCATGGTATTATCAGCCAATAGGTCAAAATACTCTCACGACCTAGCTGATGTAATGCTTGAATTCATGAATATCCATTACGGACTTAACTGTCTGACAATTAACCTAGATGAAGCAGAGTACAACGCTAATAGAACACATATATTTCCAAATCCAATCCAATCGAATGCATTATTAAATATTGAGATAGCACATTCTGTTAATGAAATACTGATTTTTAACTCTGCGGGTGTTCTATGTAACAAATTAATTGGCAATAAAAATCAAATTAAGATTAATCTCAAACAAGGTGTTTATTTTCTAGTCATTATAGATTCAAATGGAAATAAGACATTTCAGAAAATGATAGTTACAGGATAAACGTTTTCTAACAATGTGTATAGTGCATAACACCCTTCGGGATGATACGCACCATACACGAGCCGTTAGGTGCGAGCCGTACTCAGCAAACATTCAAGAACATAAATGCTTAAAGTAATTGAAATGAATTCAAAACAACAAGTATAGAGCAGAACTCAGAAGAAAGTGGATGGATGGAACTATAAAGAAGTCAAACGAAAATATCTTGAATCTTTAATGCTTGACATATACTCAACTCAAGACTTGGAATCTATTGATTTATATCCAATTTTGGACTCTATTGCTTCAGACACAACATCCTTATCTTGTTGTTTTAAGAATCTATTGAGTACGGAATTTTGAAATAAAGACATTAACGATTTCTAGTTATCTTCAATTTTATATAAGAATATACAATTCTAAATCTTTTCTGTAATTATCGTATGAAATGAAGAAGCAACCATGGAATAAGTGTTGCTAATTAATGATATATATGTAAAACGTGTGCAAATAAAAAAGCAGTCAAGAGAATAAACTCTTAACTGCTTGATTATCAAGTCGGGGTAGCAGGATTCGAACCTACGACCTCCTGCTCCCAAAGCAGGCGCGATACCGGGCTACGCTATACCCCGAACTTATAAAAGTTGATTCTGTATTGGGAATGAATCAACCCGTGATCTCAAAAAGCTCTTACACTTTCCAAAAACTTGTGATTCCACCAGGACTCGAACCTGGAACCTACGGTTTAGAAAACCGTTGCTCTATCCGGTTGAGCTATGGAACCAATAAAAGGTGTTAAAAGAACAAAATCTTTTTTCCTTTTTAGTTGCGGTGAGACCGGGATTCGAACCCGGGGTACCCTTTTGAGGTACGGCAGTTTAGCAAACTACTGGTTTAAGCCACTCACCCATCTCACCAAAAAGGAGTGCAAAGATAATAGTAATTTGATATTCAGAAATGTTTTGCTTATAAATTTTCACTTTTTTTTTACCCTAACTTTTGTTCCAACTTATTCGACTATTTAAAATTTTATATTTAACCTTGAACCCTTATGGCAGGTAAACCAAATACCAACTATATCTTCAGAAATATGAAGGTATACAGCTCTACGGAGTGGCTTGCAGACAACAAGAAGAAATATCGTTCTGTCTTTGACAAAAACGACAGTACCTATATATATACTGAATTCTCATTCTTTAATCTTAATTTTAAGAAAAAAGACTGGGACATTAAGCTAAATCTCGTTTGCAGGGACCAAGCTAAAAACGAAATATGTAGACTGACCTGTGACCGAACAGTCTCCAAGAACAACAATCTCATCTTTGTACGAGAAGGATGGGGAACTCACAACATGGGTTCATATTGGCAAACAGGAACCTATACTTGGATTGCAGAAGTCGATGGTGAAGTAGTTGCTGAAAAGAATTTTTACGTTCAGGACATAGGAATCGTTACGCCTGAAGAGAATCCATACTTCGACATTAAATCCATTCACTTTTACGAAGGTCCTTTTGACAATGTAAAAGAAACTGAGCGAAAATACTTTGAGCAGTTTAGTACACAAGAATCACGCTATATATGGGCTGAAATAACAGCAGTCAATAAAACCAAGAATATTAATTTTTGGAGTTGTGAGTTTGTATTTAATTTTTTAACCGAAACCAATTTACTCAAAGGATCCATTGCCAAACTAATGTTTGTCTATGAACAGGATGATGAGTTTAAGATTACGGTAGGTTGGGGAGCCGACAAACCTGGAAGCTGGTTAAAGGGTAAATACTTCCTTGATATTATATTCATGGATCAATTGATCATGCAAAAGGAGTTTTTCATTGGAAACGATTTTGTTGAATATCTCCTAGATGAACCCTCTGTGAGTGCAGCAACTCTAGACTTCCCAATCTTTGACAGTTCAAATGTGAAGAAGGATGTCGACAAAACGTTAAGTGAGTTGGATGACCTAATAGGGCTAAACAGTGTTAAGGACAGAATCAAAGAATATGCCAACTACTTGGAGTTTATTTCTCTCAGAAAAGACAAAGGTATTTCTGAAGATGATCAGATCAACCTAAATTGTGTCTTTAAAGGCAATCCAGGTACGGGTAAAACCACCATTGCACGAAAACTAGGTAAGATTTACAAACAACTTGGTTTGTTGAGTAAAGGCCATGTTCATGAAGTGGATAGAGGTGATTTGGTTGCTGAATTTATTGGTCAAACTGCTCCTAAAACGAAAGCCGCTATTAAGAAAGCTGCTGGAGGCATCTTATTTATTGATGAAGCATATTCCCTAGCCAGAAAAGATGACGATAGTAAAGATTTTGGTAAAGAAGCAATCGAGATCTTACTCAAGGAACTTTCTGATGGTAAGGATATAGCTATTATAGCTGCTGGTTATCCTACTGAGATGGATACTTTCATAGAATCCAATCCGGGATTGAAATCACGATTTAGAATGATCTATGATTTTCCGGACTACGCACCACAAGAGTTAATGGAGATTGCTCATATTCATGCAGGCAAAAGAAGCATTACATTCTCCAAAGAGGCAGAGGAATTATACTATAAAAAGATAGTAGAGGCCTATAGAAACAGAGATAAGTTTTTCGGAAATGCTCGACTAGTTGTTTCACTTATTGAAGAATGTAAACTCAACTTAGGTATTCGGGTAATGAATGAGGAAAATCCCGCAGACTTAGGAATAGAAGAGCTTTCCCAGGTTCAGGTTGAAGATGTTGAGAAACTTTCTATCAATGCCAAGAGGATAACGCCTGACATTCCGATTGATGAAGAATTACTTGAAATTGCATTATCAAAACTGGATGGTATGATAGGCATTCAGGGAGTGAAAGATGAGATTAAGAGTTTAGTAAAACTGGTACGTTACTACAAAGAAACAGATCAAGACGTTCAAAATAACTTTAGCCTTCACTCAGTATTTACCGGAAACCCGGGAACGGGTAAGACTACTGTGGCAAGAATCCTTGCTCAAATCTATAAAGCATTGGGCATCTTAGAAAAAGGAAACCTAATTGAATGCGACAGACAAAGCCTAATTGGTGGATACATTGGTCAGACTGCTATTAAGACTGGCGAAATAATAGACAAGGCCATGGGAGGAGTACTTTTCATTGATGAAGCATATTCACTTACTGAGGGAGGAAACGCAGATTACGGAAAGGAAGCCATTGAGATTATTCTGAAAAGAATGGAAGATTATAGAGGTCAATTTATTGTAATAGCAGCAGGATACACTGATAATATGACTCAATTCATTGAGTCAAACCCTGGTCTAAAATCACGATTTGACAAGGTGTTTAAATTTGAAGATTTCAACGAGCCCCTCCTATTGGAAATAGCTCAACTTCAGTTTAAGGATGCTGGATTTAAGCTTGCTGTCAAAGCAAACAAGAGTTTGGAAAAATTAATTACTGAAATGTATGTTTCCAAGGATCGGTACTTTGGTAATGGTAGAAGCATTCGAAAAATTGTAGAAGAAGCCATTCGAAACCAGCACCTTCGAATGAGTGAGATGAAGGCAAACAAGCGTACCAATGTGATGATAAAATCTATAAAATCAGAAGACATATCGTCCATTACGTTTAAAGATAAAAGCAAGCCCGATGTTCTACCAACTTTAGGTTTTAGACAAAGCAACTAATATCATGGATCTTTCCATTGTCCAAATTTTAATTCTAGGAGTGGCCCTATTTTTCTTGGTCATTTTGATTGCATACTTCCTGTACTTTTTTACGGGATTTTCTAAAGCACTAAAAACGAACTCGAACAGTAGTAAACTTCCAGTATCTGTTATTATAGCTGCCCGAAATGAACGTAAAAACTTAGAACAGTATCTTCCCTTGATTCTGGATCAAGAATACAGTGAGTTTGAAGTGGTAGTAGTAAACGACGGAAGTCATGACGGCACCAAAGGTTTCTTAGAAGAATTAGATGCGAAATATGATCGTCTGAAGGTGGTAACGCTAGAAATTGACGAACGCTTCCAAAAAGGAAAGAAATTCGCTCTTACCATGGGAATAAAAGCAGCTCAATACGAACATTTACTGTTCACAGATGCAGACTGCTACCCAGATTCCAAACACTGGATTACACACATGACCTCACAGTTGGAGAGCAAGGAAATTGTGTTGGGAATATCACCTTTGGTGGTTAAAAATAATATTCTGGGGTCTATAATCAGCTATGAAACACTGCATACAAGTATGCAATATGTGGGTTATGCTAGAAAGGAAAAGACCTATATGGGTGTAGGCAGAAATCTGACTTATACCAAAGAATTATTCTTTAAGAACAAGGGTTTTGCAAGTCATCAACACATTTTATCAGGGGATGACGACCTCTTTATTCAACAAGCGGCAAGCAAGTCCAACACTACAGTCTGTTTAAGCCCCGAGTCTTTTATGTACTCACCCGCTCCTATCTCTTGGAAGCAATGGAGACATCAAAAACTAAGACACCTATCTACGGGTAAAGAGTATAAACCACGCTTCAAACGATTACTTGGCACCTATTCTTTTGCCCACATGATGCTTTACTCAAGTGTTATCTTATTTATGGTTCTATATCCATCCATTTGGTATCTTGGTTTTGCTATTTTAGGATTCAAATGGCTAATTCAATGGGCTACCATCATAAAACCCGCTCAACTATTTGCTGCTAAGAAGGTTGCCTATGCCCTGCCCTATTATGATATATTGTATACTTTATTTCTATTCTTCTTCGGAATAATAGGAATATTCATTAAACCAAAAACATGGAACTAATCACCAAATACTTTCCCGACCTCACTCCTATTCAACTGGAACAATTCAACAGCTTACTGGCTTTATATGAAGATTGGAATAGTAAAATAAACGTTATAAGTAGAAAGGATATGGATAAGTTCTATTGCAATCATGTACTGCATTCATTATCCATTGCCAAGATAAAGACATTTACCCATGAGGATTCTGTTCTTGATATTGGAACTGGAGGTGGATTCCCAGGGATTCCGCTTGCTATTCTATTTCCAGAAACTCAATTCACCTTGGTAGACTCTATCAAAAAGAAAACCAAAGTGGTACAAGAGGTTGCCAATGCACTGGAATTGAAAAATGTAACTGTAATCAATGACCGATTTGAAAATCTGACTGATCAATATGATTTCATTGTTTCTCGGGCGGTTGCTTCTGCTACTAAATTGGTTCGATTTACTAAAAATGCTCTTAAGGAAACAGGAAGTCATATTTTCATGAAAGGTGGTGATTTAGCTTTAGAAAAGGCAGAGCTACTGGCTACATACAGAACTATGAAGTGGGATGAAACTCCATTGGTAAATTTATTTGAGCCTGAGTTTTTTGAAACCAAGAAGCTGATTATCCTTTCGAAAGCCTAAATAACCTGACTATGGATACTATTGAAAATCCAAACCTTACGAACGAAGACACCACAGAAAGTCAATTTGAAGAATTTGATACTCTAAAAAGACGCAGAAGACAGCTATTACCCTGGTGGATTAAGATATTTTGTTGGATCTTTATGATTATGGGAGTATTTTCATTAATCAGCGTAGGTTTTGGTATCCTGAGTATACAAACCAATTTGGCATTTTACGGATTTGAAACAAAAGAAGCATTTTCCTTAACAGGTATTTTGGTCATTTCAGTTGCATTTTTTAAAGGTATATCCGCTTATTCACTCTGGTTTGAAAAAGACATTGCTATTAAACTTTGTAAAGCAGATGCCATTATTGGAATTATCCTAAGCGTAATTTCAATGCTTGTAATACCCTTTTTCAATGAGGGTGGATTCAATCTTCAAATAAGACTTGAACTAGCTTTGCTTATTCCATTTTTGATTAGACTCAATAAAATTCAAAAAGAATGGGAAGGTATTATTACCTATTAAAATAACAGAACCAATAGATGAATGGTTTATTCATCTCCTTTAAACTCTAAACTTGATTGTATTAACCTATCTCAATAGATTAATTGTCCCCGTTTTTTGGAACACTTTATTCTCAAAATCACTGTATTTGATTACGTAGATATAAGTACCCATTTGGACATCAGCATCTCTATAAGTAGGATACCACTTTTCTTCTATGTTAGTTGATTCATACAGCTTTTCTCCCCATCTATTGTAGATCAAGATTTCAAATTCATTGATGGCTATTCCCTTTACTCCAAAACCATCGTTGAGATTATCATTGTTAGCTGTAAATGCATTGGGAACAAAAATCTCCGGTGAGAAATAGAAACACACTTCGTTACTCCAAGAAATAGTATTTTGACCGTCAAATTCTTCAGCTTTAACTCGATAGCATTTTCTATACTGATCGGGATTATTAATAACCAAGGTAGGTGAACCGGGTGAAGCTCCTGCTACGCTAAGCGAATATGGATTTCTATTGTCATTACCAAATATGCTATATTCCAATACACCATTGTCCCAACCTAGATAATTACTAAAGTTAAGAATGGTATTGAAATCTTCATCTTGCACTCCTCTCAGTAAAACATTGGTATGTGGCTCAGATGTGATCAATGTCCCACACCTGTTCGTTGCAACTATTCTATATTCAAAAGCTACTAAATCCGTATTAATGTCTGTTTCTAAATAGTTCGTTGTACTCCCCGAAACGGAGGCCACATTTTGCCATGCACCAACGCTTCCTGCATCTCTTTTCTGAATAGTAAACTGAGAAACAGCGGTAGGTTCTAAAAGTCTCCAATCAATGATCATTCTATCATCTGGCGTACCTACACTTACCACCCTTAAGTCTATGGCTAGTCTATCAATATCTACTGCCAATCGCTGTGTATCTCCCAAGCATCCTTTGTCTGAAATTTCAACAACATACATTCTTCCTCTTGGAACAGTTGGCTCCCAATCAACAAGAAGGGATGGTGTACCATTACCTGTAAAGCTAGTTTCTCCTGCTACATCCCAATTGAAGATAGAACCTGCAAAACCAGTTACCGTATAGTTCTGATTCGTTATATTTTCAGGGCAAATGGTAGAAGGTCCTGAGATGGGCGAGGTTGTAGGTTTTGGATTCACTAAGATTAGTGTATCGACCAAATCCCCTAAACAGAAGAATTGAGAAGTCTCTTGAACCGAAAGTGTAAATGTTCCTGCAATATCCCATGGCACCTTGATTTGGTTGGTTCCTTGACCTGAAATACCTACTGGATCTCCGTTGATCGACCATATAAAAGTAGAATTAGCAAATCCTGCTATAGTATACACCATAGAATCTGAGAACTGACAAACTTCTACCGTTCCTATTATTTCATCAGCACTGGGCTTGGGATGAATAAGTACATTTAAATCTTCTGGAGGACTTACACAGAATCTATCATTGACTGCATCATATGCTCTCTGAACCACTGTTATCTTAGCTGCACCTGCAGCTCCCCAGTCTGCCGTTATGCTTGCAGAACTATCACCTAAAACTTGTATACCTCCAACAATCGTCCAATCGTATACACTTCCATTCACGTCTAGAACTTGATATGCAACATCTGTTTCGAACTCACAAACATCCTGTGCTCCTAGAATTGGTTCCTTTTGTAATACATAGGTCTTGCTTACACCTAAAACGGTCGCTTGACTTACACATCCATGTCTATTAATTTCTGTTACAGTTACCTGTCCTGCTCCAAGGTTACCCCAATCTACGGTGATTTGAGAAGTATTTCCTCCACTGGACTGAAAACCTCCAATGACAGTCCAAGTATAGGTAGAACCTGCCTCATTATCCGTATAATATACAATACCAGATGAATTGGGACAGATGGTTATCGGTCCAATAATCGTAGGTTGAGGATCGCTAACAAAAACATCAATTTCTGCGGTATCACTTGTACATCCGAACCCATTGGTTGCAGACACGCGAATAGTAAAGCTAGGTTTCGAATATGTGCCAATGATGATTTCATTGCTATTGTTACTTGCAATTGTTGCATTGGAGATCTCCCATGCATAGGTGTATCCTGAATTATTGACTACGTCGTATTGTAGCCCAAGCTCATTTAAACAAACAGTATCTTTCCCATTGATTATGGGTTCAGGTGGACTTTCTATTATATTGACATTTTTGTCAATCCAATCGCCCAAACACCCATGAGGACTGACTTCCCTGACTCGGATGGTTCCCAAAATACTACCGCTCCAATCTATGGTAACAGTAGAAGAATCTTTCTTTCCAACGATGAAACCTTGATCTATTTCCCACTCATAGGTAGAGTTTGCCCCACCATCTGTGACTGAATAATTAAATTCATTAAATCTACAAGCATCCGATGGGCCTATTAAGTTTTTTGCTCCTACAAAAGGAGTTACTACAATTTCTACATCCAAGTTGTTAAACTTAGGCGGGCAACCATCATCTTCGATAGTAAAATAGGCATAATAAGGATTGTTTCTTGCCATATCACAATCAGGAGTCCAACAGAATTCACTGGTAACACTAGGTGTTCCAAATGTATCTGTAAAAGTTGCTAGTGTTCCGCTTATACCGCCCCCATCGCCTAAAAGTGCACCTCTACCATATAGTTTAACTAAATCTCCATCGGGGTCACTACCGGATACATTAAAACATAACTCCTCCCCTTCTTCGATTACAAAACGTTTGCCTTTGTCAGAGGATATAGTAGGTACCTTGTTGGGAATACAGTCTAAAACCAGTATTTGCAAATCCATCCGAATTCTACTCAGTAAGGTTTGATTTCTATATTCCAATACTTCTACGCCTACTACAAAATTTCCTGTTGATGGACTATACAATCTCGTATGTCCAGTACTTCTATCCACGTCCACAAAACCTGCTGACCCAAAGGGTCTCTCTGCAGAATAACCTGGTTTGTATCGGATAGTTGGTGTATCTAGAATACTAGGAGGGTCTGGGAAAGCGTCACCAATATTTCCTCCTTGGAAAGGTCTCATAATCCGATACACAAGACTATCTCCATCCTTGTCTACGGCATCAAATAAAAATGAGGTAGTATCATTTACACACATATACGGACTTGGAACTCCATAAAATACGGGAGAACTATTTTGTAATGCTGTCGCTGGTATGTGACAAAAATACGTTTGACCTTGGGTAGGTCCACCACTCCCTTGAATAATATTATTCTGCTCATTTCTACAACATCTTGCAAAGGTCAAATCGTATCCTGATAAACTAGGAGATAAGAATATTACATCCTCGTAAAACCCATATTCAATACACACATTTTTCTTGTAATAATCACAATCAATTGAACCTGGAGGTTCTACATTAAATTTAGTGACCAATTTAAAAACAGCAGTTTGATTAATCTTGCCTGACGAACCACCCACATATACACCCAACTTTATTTCGTCATCCAATTCTACATCACTGTTCTTACAATCTCTGTAAACGTTTAGTGTGATCTTGTATTTAAATTTTCCGGTTGACTGATCGACTTTTAAAAACTCATAGTTCATATACCCACCAATAAGATGCGTGGCTTTAGCACTTGTAAAACAAAATGCGAACAGTAGTAATATCGATATTTTTCTGAACAGTTTCAAATGCCGAGGTCTCTTTACAAAGATAAAAGACTTTCTACCTAAATACGTTTAAAAACCGCGTTTAGTTTACCAGTGTCTATTATTTTGACAGAAAGGATACAAATTCCGATAGATTTTTGAATTCGTAGTCTTGATTATCAAATGAAAACTGAGGATTGGAAATCTTCGCTTTTATAGCTCCAAACGAATCTGCTAAAGCCATATCCCCCGGACTGTCCCCAACCATAATACACTTGGAAGAATCTATGCTAGGGAAATAGCTTTTAGCCTTTTCCAACATTCCAATTGATGGCTTTCTCCAGCCGTGATTGACCGTTTTAAGATAAGGAGCAAAAAACGCAGCATCAAAGTACTCTATTCCGCTATCCTTCAATCCATTATACATTTTTAAATGTACATTCTCAAGATCCTTTTCCGACATTACTTGTCGGTGAACTCCCTGTTGATTGGTCACTAAAATAACCCTTGCAAATAACTGCTTCAGCTCTCCTAAAGCCTTAATAGCTCCTTCGCAAAAAACAAAATCTTCTGGAGTCTTAGCATAATCATCTACAATGGGTTCATTGATAACCCCATCCCGGTCTATGAATAGCGTAAATTCGCTACATTCTAATTTAGTGGGCAAAGATCTCTTGGGCTCGCTCATAATCTGTAGGAATTCCAATATCTATAAATAGCCCATCTGAGATATGTCCAGTAAGCTTTCCTTCTTTTACTTTTTTCTCCAGCACCTCTGATTCAAATGAATATTTCTCCATTTTTGGCAATTCGTCTTTCAAACTGGCATCTGCCCAGTAGACTCCTCCGTTTATCAATCCTGAATTTAACCCTGTTTGTTTCTCTTGAAATCGAACAATGGACTTATTATCTAACAGCACAGTACCATATCTATCCGGTGTAGGCATTTGTTTCAATGCTAAAGTCATCAAACCACCATTACCGCTGTGTGTTTGCCACATTTGTTCATAATCAACATCAAAGTATGTATCTCCATTAAGAATGAGTGCAGTTTTTTCTTTTACCAAAGTAAATGCTTTACCAATCCCTCCTCCAGTACCCAAAGGTTCTTTTTCTATGGAGTAAACAATAGGAATTGACTGATACAAATTACCATAATACTCCTCTATTTTTTCATACTTATGGCCTACGGCTAATATGAGTTGACCGATATTATGATGTGGTAGTTTTTTTAAAATATGATCTAAAAATGGAACTCCCGCTACGGGTGCCATTGGTTTTGGGACATCACTCACGACGGAAGCGAGTCGTGTACCCAATCCTCCTGCCAGTATGATTACATCAAATTTCATTCGTTTATGGTATAGGTGTATAACCCTTCTCTGGTGAAATGATATTGCTGAGCTTCTACACCAAATGGTTCCAAGCTCTTAATCAACTTTGTGCGAGAAACCCTTGGACAATAGAAGAAAAAGTAACCGCCTCCTCCTGCTCCACTTATCTTACCACCTGTCGCTCCATTTTGTAACGCAGTGTCATAAATCTTATCTATTTCAGGATTGCTAATCCCAGTGGCCATTTGCTTCTTGGATTCCCACCCGATGTGCATTACTTCTCCTATTTCATCTATTTTACCCATCAAAATGGACTCCTTCATACGCACACTCTGAACCTTCAGTCGGTGTGTAGCCTCAATAGCAGCCTCATTGCTATTACTTATATTCTGAGTTTGCTTTTCAATTATCTTAGCAGACTCTCTACTTGTTCCCATGTAAAACAAAACTAAATTATGCTCTAGTTCTGCGGCATAGCGTTGTTTGATTCTCAGTGGATTTACAATAACCTTGTCATCCTTATAAAATTCCATAAAATTAAACCCACCAAAAGTAGCAGCATATTGATCTTGGCGACCTCCTGCTAGACCTAAATCTATGCGTTCAATTTCATACGCTAAATGTGCGAGATCATATTCTCCTAAGGGAATATTGCACCATTCTGCAAATGCTCCTAGTATACTCACTACCAACGTGCTACTGCTACCTAGACCAGAACCTGGAGGAGCGTCTACACGGGTATATATTTGAAATGATAATGGCTCTTTTACATAGTCCTTTATTATTCTATTGTAAACGCCTTTGAGTAATGCTAGTTTGCCTGTTGGCTCTAAAAAAAGTGCAGAATCCAATGTTTCTACAACCTCCATATCTTGGGCCTCTAACCTTATTTTACCATCCGTGGTTGGAATTATAGTAGTATGGGCATACATATTGATTGTGGCATTCAAAATTGAACCTCCATGCAAATCTGCATATGGGCTTACATCTGTGCCTCCACCAGCTAGACCCAATCGAAGGGGTGCTTTACTACGAATAATCATTGGCACAAAATTAACATAGAAATTGAGTAGAAAATACCCACACTCACAGAGGGAGTCCAGAGTTCCAGATATTTGGACTATAGGTACTTTTTAATTGTGTTAATCACCTCTTCTTGTGTATGATTTTTGCCAATTAGTTTTTCTTGTTCTGTTCCGTTCTTATAGACAATTAATTGCGGAAAGCTCGACACTCCAAATTCTTTAAAAATATCTCTATTGTCTTCGTACTCTACCTCTAAAAAGTTTGCTTCGCTTACATCTGAGTGCGTGGATACAGACTCTACTGTAGGCCTAAACTCCTCGCATACTTCACACCAAACTGCAAAGAAGAAAACCACTGTAGTTCCTTCTTTTATGTCGGCTTTAAACCCCTCTAACGAAGATATATCAGCAATATCATTGGTCGAAGCATCAACCAACTCTTTTTTACAGGAACCAAATCCTACTATCACCATTAGTGCAATCAAAGCATTTCTCATATTTTTAATAAAACGAAGATAAAGCTGTTTCCTTAATGCATTTCTAACTAAAATAATATTTTAATATTTTCAAAACTCTTGTGTATCTTCGGTAAACTGAACATTGTGCATATTATTACCCGAAAATCCGAGATCCAAGAACTGTTGGCCCAATGCCTCAATTCCTACCATACGAATGGTCTTGATGCCTGTCTAACTAAATTCTACAATCTCATTCTTTTGCGAAAAGTTAAGTTTCCACTGCTTGAATTTTGTGGTAAAACACTTTACTCTGAATTAAATGAAACTGAACACATACCTTTTTGCGACAAAATACAGTCACTTAAAACCGAAGGGGGTAATGTGGTTTTAGGAATCATATTACAATGCCGATTGGAAGATAACTTCGAAGAGTCTCTTTCTAAAGCTACAGAATATATAGCTGATGCAGACATTTGGTACGTATGCGATATCATTGGTGAACGGGTATTCGGCTACTCCCTGCTCCATCAACCTAAAAAGACTATTCCTGAGATAAAAAAACTATCACACCATGAAGCCAATTGGGTTATTCGTTCTTTGGGTGCCGGAACCCATTATGCCATCAAAAAAGGATTAGATAAAGAACATGTGCAAACTATGTTTCAAATTCTGCTCTCCATGGCCAACACAAAGGATAAAGAGATCAGACAAGGTGTAGGCTGGGCTGCTAAAACCACGGCCAAGTTTCATCCTGACATCATAGCGTATTTTAGTACAGAGATTGACGATACTGTGAACGTGGCAAATTGGTTCCGAACTAAAATTAATATTGGCTTAAATAGAAACAACTATGCCAAGAGAAATTGAGGTAAAGTCAGTATTGAACAAAACTAAGAAACGAGACACTTGGTTTCTTGACGACTACACCCTTAATATGTATAGCAGTTGCTCTTTCAACTGTTTGTATTGTTATATCAGAGGAAGTAAGTACGGTAGCAATCTAGAAGATAGTCTTTCGGTTAAAACCAATGCCATTGAGATTCTAGATCGACAATTATTCAACCGAGCAAAGAAGAATCAATACGGTATTATCGTCTTGTCTTCAGCAACCGATCCATATCTCCAAATTGACGAGAAATACCAACTGACCAGACAAGCGTTAGAGGTAATAGCAAAGCACAAATTCCCTGTACATATCATTACCAAATCGAATTTGATTGAGCGTGATTTCGATGTGCTTCATCATATCAATAAGACTGCTATTCTTCCAAATGATTTAAGAGACAGATTGGACAAAGGAGTAATTATTTCATTCTCATTTTCGACGCTTAATGACACTGTTGGCAGCATCTTCGAAAAAGGAGCCACTCCGCCTTCTAAACGTTTAATAGCAATTAACAGCGTCAGAACCGAAGGTTTTTTAACAGGTGTAAGCTTGATGCCACTCCTACCATTTATCTCTGATACAACTGAGCATTTGGACTTCTTCTTTTCTACTTTTAAAAAGAGTAAAATGGATTATGTTTTACCGGCAACCTTAACCCTCTTTGGAAGCACAAAGGCTGACAGCAAAGTATTGGTTATGAATGCCATCAGAAAATACTACCCTGAACTCGAATCTAAGTACTCCAAATACTTCCAAAATAGTTCTCAAATGCCCCATTACTACAAAGAGGCTTTTGCAAAAAAAATGGAAGAGTTGTCCAGTGAATATGGATTGAAGAACTTTATAGAAAGGCGTAACAAATGATTCCTAATATCAAATGCCTCTAGAATTTATAAATCGCACTTAAACCTTGGACTCTTCTATTTTAGTTGTAAGTATTTCAACCTCATTTTTATACGATGTCAATTCATCTAGAATCTTAGACAACTCATGTTCAAACACTCTTTTATTTTGTTTAAACATATCGTAGTAATAGATTATACCGTCATTTAAATTCTTCGAAAACAGCTTCAATTGCTTCTTTTGTCCAGAGACCTCAATATTCTCAATGGATTTTTTCAAGTGTTGATAGTATAGGGAGAGTTCCTTCATAAACATATTTGGCCGATCAGTTCTAGTAATAACGTTGATTTTACCGTAGATATGATTGGTAATTTCACTTAACGTCATTTCCTTTGAGAAGTAGGCCAAATTAGGTCCAGGGCAGATACTTACCGCTTTACCTTCTGTTCTAGTATCTAGTTTATTTTCAAGTAATGCTGAGGTTCCAAGCCCAACACAAAGACATGTTTTTTCAACAATTGTATTGAGTTTTATTTTGTGTTCTTCAGGTGATAGATTATCCAACTCCAACTCTTTTATTTTCAGGTTTTGGTATTGCCTAGAAGCTGTGCATAGTCCCTTATCTCCGTACTCTTTGTTCAGAGCTAAAAACTTTTTGGGGCAGGCACTACCAGGTCGTCCTTTGTCTATAAACCGTTCCTTTTCGATATCTTTTGTATTTCCTCTTAAGTTATTGAAGGGTACTCCCAATGGAGAAATGTTACTTAGATATAAATCCTTTTCTGTTGATTCTATTAGTTTATTGAGAGTAGCCGAGTCTACGTTTGTAGCTTCTGGGACCAGAAGAAAAGGAGTTCCCCAACCCACTGAATCCACGTTATAATAATTGAGCAACAGTTCATGTTCTTTGCTTGTACCTACACCACCTTGTGCAGATATTTTAACAGACAATACGGAAGATGGAACTATGCGATTTACCTGCTTTAGAGCGTTGGTTAAAAGGCTAAATACCGTTTGAACTAGATCGTTTCTTTTTGTTTTGAATTCTTCGAGGATAGGTCCTATTAGGTAGCCTTTGGTAGCAAATGCATGTCCTCCACAATTTAAACCAGATTCGATTCTATATTCAGACACCCAAATGCCTTTTTTAGCCAAAAACATCCCCTGGATTAATGCAGACTTATAGTCGCTTACTTTTAAAATTATTTTTTTATTTATGCTCCCATTAATATCTGGATAGAAATCTTCGAACTGAGTAATATAACTATACAGTCGGGGATTCATTCCAGCAGAAAAAACTACAGAAGACTTTAGCTTACTCTGGGCAAAGCCTCTAAGAGCAGCGTGTGCATCATTAAACTCTATCGGTAATGGTGTATCTCCATCAAAATTTTCTCGATCTACTTTGGTCATTATATTGACGTCAATATTTCCTTTCAGTAGATTATCTTGTATCCAAAGCTTAGCATCACTCAGATTAATTTTTGCTTTAAGTATCTCTTGAAATTTTTGCTTTATGCTAGATGAACTTGGCAGAGCAGCGAGATAATCCGTTATTTCTTCATAACTATTGAAGGCATTTTTTCGAAGTTCCTGAATTTTTTGATCAATTATGGAATTCATTAAGTTCAAGTAGGAAGTAATTCTCTTCGCTCTATAGTCACTCATTTTGTTGGTGATTTCTGTATAGTCGAACTTAAATTTTGTACAATACATTCTTCTTAGTTTTTCAAGGAGAATGTCATCGCTTAAAGAAACCACAGAATCTACCCCAAGATGAGCAACTTTAATAGGAGTGTCTACCGAAAAACCAATTCCAAGTACTGGAATATGAAATGAATGAAATTTTGACATAATTTGAAACTGCTTAATACAGATGGCACAAATCTATTTGGACAATCACTGCCAAAGAATGATGGATTTTACATGTTGGTATGATATATATCACCCTCCTCCAATATTCTTTGTAACATTTTAAATCTTGAACGTGTCCTATTACTACTAAAGTTATAAAACATAAAATTTCATGAAAAAAACAATTAAATCAACTCTTGTTGTTGTTGTACTTATTTGCTCACTCTCTGTTTCAGGTCAAACAAAATATTACACTGGCTTCGACTCCGACGCTGAAAAAGAAAATTGGGATGAATACCTAAAAGGAAAAACAGGAACAGCTCATTGGGAAATTGGCACTGGAGGAGTTTCTGATCCAGGTCGTATAATTCACTATGCACCCACTGGAGATGCGGACAAAGATTCACTGGATAATTGGTACGTTTCTCCTAAATTTGACTTCAGTGAAGGCGGAGCTATTGACTCTCTTAAGTATAACTACTTTGCTTATTTAGGAACTTTTTTTGAGGAGCAGTTTGTAGGAGTATATCTATTAACAGGCTCAAAAGATCCTGCACTTGCTTCTTCCAAAGTTCTCTTAGCAGATCTAACCTCAAAGTACTCTGGTGACATCTCTCTTTGGCAGGATACAAGTAATATCACCATCCCTACTACTTCTGGAGATTGCTACATTGCATTCAATTTTGTTGCAATTGACGGCTGGTCATCCATATCTTTTGATAACCTATATGTAACTATGAATAAGACTTTAGGAATAGACAATGGAGATTACTTACAAAATCTGGTTAAAGTATATCCAAACCCATCTTCATCTGACATATTGCACATCGAGTCGGACTTGAATATTAAGGATGTGACTATTGTAAATAATCTAGGTCAAATTGTATTTAACGGCACTCTTACTGCAAGTATAGATATTTCCAACCTTCAGCCTGGACATTATGCTGTCAGAATGAAAACAGATAACGAAAAAGAAATTGTCAAAAAATTAGTTATTAAATAACGAGATTGCCAGACAAATAAAACAAGAAAACCGATGTGATACATCGGTTTTTCTTATTTCAAAAAACTGTAACGAATATCCTTTTTGCACTGTCTTGGATATATGAAACAAACAAAAAACATAATATTAGCCTTCATTCTACTTTTCTCTATTGGATCATTTGTAGGCTGTTCAAATAGCGACGACATCCCTGAACAAGATGATAAGACTACAGAATGTGACCTCCGAGGAACAATTGTAGGACTTGACTGTGTAGGTCAATCTCTCGGCATTATGGACAGTAAAGGCCATTTTTACTTCATCGAGACAGATCGAACAGGTGATTTTTCAAAGTATAAAGAGGGAGATAGCATTTGCTTTAGTTATGTAGATTGTGATGACTGCATACGAACTTTCAACACACAAAACATCATAAACACTCCTGCTCTTCCGATTGACTTAACCTGCATCAACGATTGTGGCTGCACAAATAACGATTGCAAAGGTGTAACTGAGGTCAGACAATTGCAAAAAGACTCCCTACGTGATAATCTTATGAACGTAATTGATATAAAACAAAATGGAAATAGTTTAACTATTAAAATTGCATTTAGTGGATGTGACGATAAAATTGACCCAAGTCTTTTTGTTGCACAAGACTTAAAAGTAATGTCTCCTACCCCATGGTATAATTGTGAGGTTAAAACCAATAGAATACAACTATGTCAGGCCTACTTCACAAGGGAAATTTGTTTTGACTTAACTCCATTAACACGTAAGTATAGTGATTTCAATATGAATTTTCATACGCAATCGGGAATCAAAACAATCCATATTAAACGTTAAAAAAGTAATTATACTTGGTATAAGGGCTACATGGAATATAAAAATCAGGCCTTAAACACATTCTAACTCTATAAAAAAGCCACGGTTTTCGTGGCTTTTTTGTGTCTATACAACATACACAAATGGATGTACTTATAACCCCAAAGGAATGAATGGAAATTTGGCGATTTTTAGTAGTTACTAAAAAGAGTTCTTTGTCAAATTCATTAATTAATGCCATAAAAAAGTGATTTTGGCACTAAACTTTATATTTTTTTTTGAAGAAAATATGGTGTCAAAAACAGTACTCAACCAGCTTAATAACAATTAATTAGACAAATTCCCATTTTTAGAACAAAGAGAAAAACCGTCTCTTAATGAACCGCATATTAGGTTAGTCGTGGTAATACGGTATATTTGCTGAACTATTACTTACTAACTACTTATGATACAAAAATCTAATTACTTGATTTTGATCATACTTTTTTTGTTGCCTATTGGTCTTTTTGCTCAATCTGCAACGTACGGAGAAAAGTATGCAGTCTCAATTAAAATTTCGAGTTTCACAAACAGTTCTGTGTCTTTTACATGGACTAGTGATGCCATTGTTTCAACTTCAATTTATCGCAAAACAATTACTAGCTCCAACTGGAGTCGGTTAAAACGCAACCACACCTCTCAAAGCTATTCTGACAATTCCATTACTACTGGCACTGAATATGAATACAAATTTGAGGTTAACACAGGAACAACACCGAGTTTAGCTTACGGCTATATTTCTTTCGGTGTAAAAGTGCCTCAAAAAACTAGCCGAGGCAACATGCTCCTCGTGGTGGACTCACGATTTGAGTCGTCCATAGCCACCGAAATTGATGTCCTTAAAGAGGACCTCCTAAGTGACGGATGGAACACTTTAGTGACATTTGTCAGCAAAGACACCACTGTACCTTATGTAAAGGCAGTTATTGACAGCATTAATTCCGCTAACTCATTAGACGGAATTTATCTAATCGGTCATATTCCAGTACCTTATTCTGGCTTATATTACCCTGACGGACATCCAGATCACAAAGGAGCTTGGCCCACTGACCTGTACTACGCATCAGATGCCAACGACTGGACAGACAACTTATACAACTACACAAACTCAACTCGCCCCGTAAATTCCAATTTAATTAACGATGGGAAGTTTGACAATACAGAGATTGTTGGAGAAACATTTTGTGCTATCTCTAGAATTGATTTCTACAACCTACCCAAGGCAGAGAATAGTGAATTAACTACTCTTAAAAACTACCTAACCAAAGCTTCAAGTTACAAACACGGAGAAATAGAAACTAATAATAAAGGCTTAATCGATGATAATCTTGCTGCCTTTTCAGAAGGCTTCTCCTTTAACGGCCACATGAATTTTGGAAGTTTATTTGGAGATAGTGTGGATCAATCATCATTTCTTTCAGCATTAACCACAGAAACCTACAAATGGGGCTATGCCTGCGGATACGGTTCTGATTCCAGCCTTTCAGGCATAGGAACAGCTACAACTCTTAAGAATACTGATTATCAAGGTATATTTTCAATGGTTTTCGGAAGCTATTTTGGCGACTGGAATACTGAAGATAATTTCATGAGATCACTATTAGCAGATGGCAAAATGCTGACTACTTGCTGGGCAGGTAGACCAAATTGGTTCTTTCACCACATGGGACTCAACAATCCTATAGCAACCTCGGCTAAAATGTCAGTAGAGAACAGCTCGAATAGCAGTTATCTCAGTACAACTTCCTATGATATTTATGGTAATTATTCGAACGGAGTCCATATGCAGTTGTTGGGAGATTTATCACTACGTCAGAACTACAGCCCGACTCTAGGAACGTTTGAAGCTACTTACAACTCTAGCTCAAGCAACATAAATCTATCTTGGGATGCTCCTAGTAATGGCAGCATTGAAGAATACCAAATATACAAGTCACAAGACTCTCTAAGCAATTACACGCTGTTTGCGGTATTGTCAGGAACAGATTCAACATTTACAGATACTACAATTTACGGTTCTGGTAACTACTACTATATCTCTTACGTCACTTTAGATTCTACTCTAAGTGGGAGTTATTACAATAGCTCCTTAGGAAGCTTTGTAAGTCTTGACACAACAGGTGTTGCCTCCGGAGCATCAACAGTTCCTGTTGAGTTATTCTCTTTTGATGTTAAAGAAAATAATGGAAACGGTATTTTAAACTGGTCTACTGCAGCAGAAATAAACTCAAGTCATTTTGAACTTGAAAAAAGTATCAATGCTAGAGATTGGATTAAGTTTGATCACGTGCAAGGAGCAGGAAACAGCAATTCAATTATTGAATATCAAAGCATAGACTACAAGCTAGGAAATGTAAAAACATATTACAGACTCAGGCTTTTAGATTTTGATGGAAATTACGACTATTCTGGAATTCGTGTTATTGACAAGATAAAAAACAGATTGGTGGTCTACCCCAACCCTTCTATTTCCAACAAACTAAGTTTAGTTGGCCTATCAAGTAAAATATCAACGGACAAAGTCAGAATTATTGACAGTAGAGGAATGGAAGTTCCGTTCATACTATCTGGACCAAACAATGAACATGTAGAAATCCAACACGGTACAGGGGTTTACTATTTAGAATTCAAGAATGAATTTGTTAAGTTCATAATTCTATAAAAGCTTAAAACAACAAAAAGCCTTGTTAAGTTGAAACTTAACAAGGCTTTTTTATTTAGTTGAAATTATCTTACTTTATTATAAGTCTTTGATTGATTACTTCTTTATTCTCAGAAGTAATTCTAACAAAATAAACCCCAGGCTTAATTGAACTAACATCTACACTCGTAGCAGAATTCAAACTCTCAGTTAAAACCGTTTGTCCACTCAAGTTGGTCAATGTGATCACATTAGAAACATATTCACCTCCAACGTGACTCACGTTCAAAGTACCATTTGTAGGATTTGGAAATATTACAACATCCTTCTTAATAGCTAAGTCAACTTTCAGAATAGCAAAAGTTTCAGTTTGTCCATCAAAATCAATTTGAACTAATTTATAGAATAAGTTATCATCCTTAGAACCCACTTGATCAACTACTGAATAACTACTGATACTTGCAGATGTTCCAGAACCAGAAACGGTTTGAACCAATTCAAACTCTTGACCATTGTTACTCTTGTAGATTTCAAATCTATCGTTGTTTAACTCACTCGCCGTCTTCCAGTTTAACTCAACAACGGATCCAGTAAGTTTAGAATCAAGAACCTTATAATCAAAGTTCATTAACTCAACAGGTACTGGCGGATTAGCAGGGTCGTATCCACCTAAATTAATAATATCATTGAATGAAAAAGTCGCATTCCCTCCTGAACATGAAGCAATATTGGAACTTCCTAATCTGAATTTTTGATTTGCATTGCAAGGAGATGGTGCATGAAGGTCGCCTCCATTACCCATTACAAGTACTGTATTTGCACCAAGGCTCCATGTATAATTAGCATTCCAACTTACTACACCGCTATCTACAATATAGATAATCAAATCAGTACTTGCATACGTTGTATTATGATTGTCGATATAGAGAGTATCACTAGAACTTCCAATCCAGAGAGTATCTCCGTCGGATAATGTACTGCAAAAACTTGCTGAAGAAATTGATACCGCACCAGTGATGGTACATTTGTTTGCCGCTTCTGTAGTTATGAAGCCGAAAAGCACTAATATAAGTGCCAAGGTTGATAGTTTTTTCATTGATGAGATGATGATGAGTTAAAATTAAAGTTATTTAAATTATTTAAGAGTTGTGCTGTAGTATAAAGTGTAAGAACATAATTCACACCCTCTTTTCGTATACAAAAGTAGTCTAATATTTTGTCATATGTTGATAAGGTGTTAGCTCACCCCTAAGTACTTCACAAACCTCTCCCGATTGTCATGTTAGCGTAGATACACAACTACAATAGCATAAATGACTGATTATCAAGCATTAAAATTGAAAAAAATACGCTCATATTGGTTCCCTAAATCCCGAAACTAGTCGTCCTAATTTGATTTTACAATCCATTTTTTAGACAATGTTTTCCGAAAATGGGAACAATATTTTCACATTTACAAAAATTAATAAACAGGTACATAAGATATTACGCTCTCATTTAACTTTTTTATGACCTACTTTAACACCGGATTCTAGACTCTTTTACAGCTAGATTATTAATCAATGTATGTTAACCTAAATTATATCTTCATTAAACCTTGCACATTTGACAAATAAGCCCTCCCCGAAATCAACTCTGTAGATGTGGTATCGTCCATCACAATTTTAAATCTTGAATTGAAGTAACTCTTAATCTCAACTATATTTTGAGTATTTACCAGGATCCCTTTTTGAATTCTACAAAATGAACTTAATTTTTCCTGTAACTCATTTAATGAATAAGACAACAAATAAGACTCCCCCCCTACTGTGTACAGGGAAACATATTTAGAATCAGCAGAAAAATGAGAAATATCATCCAGCTCTATAAATCGAACACCTTCTTTGGTATTGACAGGAAATTGTTCCTTGATCTTAAGAGCTCCATATTCTGACGGAATGACTTCTCGTTCTCCTGTTCCCTTAGTAGCTATTTTTAGCATTGCCTTATCGAATCTTTCTTGAGACACTGGTTTTAACAAATAGTCGAAAGCGTCATGTTCAAAGGCATCTATTGCAAATTCTTTATAAGCTGTGGTAAATATAACATGCGTAGAACTTGGAATACTTTTTAATGCCTCCATACCTGTCATCCCGGGCATTTCAATGTCCAAAAGTATAAAGTCTATTTGATTGGTTTTTAAAAATGCTATCAGAGATTTAGGCTCTTCAAACTCCGCCACTATAGTAATCAATCGACTATGCTTATCGAGCAACCTTCTAAGCCTTTTTCTGGCTAACTCCTCATCATCTACTAATATACATTTATACATTGCTATCCTCTTTCAAATTTATAGTTATCCGAACCATTTTATTTGGAGTTTGGCTAAAATGCATAGCATAACCTCCTTTATAATAAGACTGCAACATAGAATCCGTGCCCTTTAATCCTGAATTCCAATTCATTTCCTCTGGGAAAGGTTTACCTGTATCCATTACCTCCGCTACTAGCATTTCATCCTTCACATAGGCTTTCACTGTTATAGAAAGGTCTGGATTCTCCCGATTATGCTTTAACGCATTCTCTACGATTGGAAGCAAGAAAAACTTAGGTGTTTTTATAAAAGCTGCCTCATCAGATAACACTACATCGTAATCTACCGCGTCTCCAAAACGTATTTTTTCGATTTGTAAATAATTGATAACGGCATCCAATTCTTCTGCCATCGAATGGTCATTCTCCGTTGATGAATAAAGAGATCTCCTTAAAAAATCAGAGAGATGAATCACCAAGTCTTCTGCCTTCTCTGGAGAATCATAAATCAATGTAAGTACACTGTTCAAAGTATTGAAAATGAAATGTGGTTTTACATTGGCAGTGTACAACTGAAGCTGCAGTACGTTTAGCTCTTCGGATAGGTTTTGAACTTTTTCTCGTTCTTCTTTTAACTTATCCTTTCCCGCATCGATATATCCTTCTCTGTAAAAAGCAGGAATGGTAAATATTAGTGTAATCACAATATTGGTTATCACGTTAGTCCAATAGGGGCCTACTTCACCCATTGTGCCAAAGGCTAAGGTATCATCATCATAAAAACCAATGAACTCTCCTAGTTCATTCATGAATATAGTAGCCAAGCATATAACAACCAGCGAAATTGCTACCTTAATTAACACCTTCTTACCAATACCATTCTTTGGCATATGCTCCCCCACTTTAATATCAAATAGATAATTGGCAAGAACTACCGATCCTGGTAAAAATATATCTTCCAATAGAAATAGAAGGCCAATTTTAGTAAATAAAGAACCCTCCCCTCCTAGCAATATTATTACCACAAATACTCCAGTATATATAGATATACCGATAATATAGTTTCTATACCTTTTTTTGTACTTCTCCTTTATCGTTTGCATATATACCTGTTCTTAGCTTTTATTTGTTTGACTCTTTTGAACTGAAATTAAATTGGCTTAACAATGGTAATTTATTTCTTTAATAAGACCACTTATTTGTAAAACTGTTATAAAAATCTACCCCAAACTTAAAGCCTGCGGATACTTCTGTCTGGGTACTATTGGAGACTACATAAGCACCACTGAATTTAAAGAGTTGTTTTCTAATTCTAACTATTCGTTCTAAACCAGCATAAAATTCTGCGTGTTTAAAGTCATTTTCTTTTACTAATAGTGCTCCTCCACCAGCAAAAGTGTGTATTCTTAACCTATTAACAAGTGGCACCTTATTTAGTATAGCCCCATTAAAATGATGAATGAATTGACTTTGCAAATAATTATTGGTCGTAGAAACACTAGGGCCAAGTAATTGAAACGATCTCAATGGGTCTGAAAACAACAACTCGTCTGAACCTCTAAAGTACTTTCTATCTGCAATTCTAATTTGTTGATTATTTAAGAATCGCCCTGCAAATACCTTGTAGTTAAATGCTCCAAATGACTTAAGTTGAATCTCTTGAAAAGCACTTATTTGTAAAAAATCATAGTTTACATCACTTCCTAACACTGAATTTAGTCCTTTCTTATAATTCACCTTAAAAGTAGGATAACCACTCCCTTTTATTAGTTTTTTATGTGGTGTCATGACGTACTTCTGAAAAGGAACTAAGGTTAGATTCACATCTAGTAAAACTTCCTTGTAGGATTGAAATTCTTTCGGAATATTCACAGAGCCAAAGACATCATCTGACCAATTGGATAGTTCCAAGTTATCAATTGATGTATATTGTCCATATTCTGCATGCACATCCAATAACACTCCATTTAGCAACTCATAAACACTCCCTGCACCAAATTCTACTTTGTCTATATAGTTGCTTCTACTAAATGTTGCGGTTAGAGATTCGTAATCGTTTATCATTTCGTAACTATTGCTTCCTGACACTCTAAAACTCGCAAACTTCTTAGGCAGATAGGTGTAACTAGCACTTAATGCTCCCTTCAAGTTTTTATTCTGAAATCCATAGTTCACATCATATCCAATCTTTAAAGCGTTAGCTTTAACCCATTCCTTATTCCAATACCCAGACACAGCCTGCCTATAACCTCCTACAGCAAAGGGATGTACAGTATTTAGCAGTGAACTAAAGAACCATGTTCTTTTTTTCTCTCTGCTATACAACCAAACACCGTTTAAAGTCACGTCCCATATATTAATTTTACGGGGTAAGGAATCTAAATATTTAAAGTAGGCAGCACTCTTCTTGTAAGTGCTTAAACTATCCTGTATATGGATAAAGGATAATTCTCTTGGTTTTAGAGTATTGGGCCTTACTGAATTCCAAAAGGTATCAGACTTTTCATATGCATTATCTTCAAATATGATTGACCCATGATTTAAAAAAGAGGAAGATATTTCAGTACTTACATCATAATTACTATACCGTAGTAAGGTGTTTCCATACGCCGATTTATTCCCTTTTAAGTTGGTGTGATATGAAAATTCTTCATCCAATAGGACATACTGTTTACTAGAAACTTCCTTGTACCGCTGTATCAGCTTAAAGTACTTGAAAAACTTCATGGAATGAGGAGGTATCTCCAATTCTGTTCCTATAAGTGCAAAAGTCTCGTCTTCAATAAACAAGAAACCTTGAAATACATTAGCGTTCTTAAGTTTAGGAGTTACTTTGATCTTGTAGACCTTCTTGCCTCCTTCAAAGAATGATTCTTCCAAATCAAAATTGTACATAACAAATGCTGTAGGGCCAATTGGAGATGGGTAGGGATTTTCATTAAAAGATGGAAGATCAATTGCTCCTTTGTAGAAATTAAAATCTACTTCATTTTTATCCGGTTCGAAAAGCAGCGGATTATTCACCGTAACTTGTCTTTCATATGCATCTGTTTTTTGAAAGGAAAATTCCAATACGAGTTGGCTCTGATCTCGCTTACCTAAATCCTTATACCCTAGTTTTACTTCCTTATATTTATTGGGTTTGGTATAAAAAAGGTCTGAATAGGACTCAATAAAATTCACTTTTTCTTTATTCAGTAGATCGGATTGTGTTTGATCATTTTTTTCCGGATCTCCATACTCTATTGAAGT
Organism: Bacteroidota bacterium; assembly: GCA_002746305.1. Taxonomy (GTDB): domain Bacteria; phylum Bacteroidota; class Bacteroidia; order NS11-12g; family UBA9320; genus UBA9320. Next base: position 35,129 of record NVWV01000010.1, read on the forward strand.
TTTGCTATATACATTGCATTTATATCTAGCCACATTATTTAGAAATTCTTTTCTGTTATTTCTTACCTTGGTTATTATTTGCTTAGCAAGGTCTCGTTTATCGGAAGAAACTACAACCTCTCCCAAACTCGCGGCATTAATGTTGAGTTTTACGGTTAGATATTCATTTGTAAGTTGCACCTCTACCTTTTTTTCCAAGTCTGAGTATCCTACCGAACTAATCACAAGCACTTGACTACCAATAGGTGAAGAAATACTAAACTCTCCATTCAACGTGGCTACCGTACCATATGAAGTGTTCTTTAGATATATCGTGGCATATGGGATCGGTTGATTATCCGTATTTACAACTTTACCAGATACTTGTTGAGCCAATGCCACACCAGAGAGCAACACAAGCATAATGAGTATAAAATATTTCTTGATCATAATTTCAATAAATTAATAGTGAAGGATAGATGTAAAATGCTGAGCTAGTTGCTAGCCTTTACTATCTTGGCATAAGAACGCTTGCCATCAATATCCGTCAGCAGAGCGGTATAACTACCGGGCTTCCAATCTCGCGTATTGATTGAAACACTACCGCCGATTAAATCTGATATGCTTAGAGAATAAATGGTTTGACCGTATGCATTTACAATGTCAATTTCGGCTAGTTGCATTGTAGAACTAGAAACATCAATTATCATTTTATGTTGAATTGGGTTGGGATAAATGCGAGTAGTTGTTATTCTATTCTTACTTGTTTTAACTCCCGCAAACTCACGATAATGATTTAGAGTATGCATATATAACGTTCTTGCTACTAGGTCAGTAAAATCATTTCCTAAACTATCCTGATTGGACAATACCGAAATACTAATGCCATTGGTCGTATCTGAAAAATTAGAACAGATCTGACCCAACCATGTACCGCCGTGAGAAAATATATCATTTCCCATGAATCTGCTTTTGAAAAGACCAAGCCCATATGATTTACCAGAACCTGCACTTACAAAACCGAACATGTCATTCGTTAAAGTTGATTTCTTAATGATGTTACCTGCCAACAGCAATTTCCAAAACTTAGCATTATCCTCTGCTGTAGATACGATACAACCTGCTGATGTAGCCATACTATTTACTTGTGAAGGAACTAAGTCATTATCTCCATAGTTTCCCATATCTGAGATGTACTCGCCACTGTAGATATATGTCCAAAAATGTGCGTATGTATCTGTCACATCTTCAAATGGAGCAATAAACGTGTGGTCAAGGTTATGTGGATCTAGAATCCTGTTACGAAGAACAGTATACCAAGGCTTACCTGTAACTTTTTCAATTATCAATCCAGCAACCGCATAGTTGGTATTGCAATAGGACCACTTTTCTCCTGGTGAAAACTCGGGCTGATTTACAAAAGTATTTAGTAACTCATCAAACGTCCACATCTTTGACAAATCCTTATTCATTTCAATATAAAAATCATTGTGACCCGTATACGAAAACAGGCCGCTTGTATGATTCAACAGTTGCTTTATGGTAATACCACCATCTATATTACTGTACCCTTGTATCCATGTCCCTATTGTATCATCTAAAGAAACTAGACCATCCTCTTTTAGAAGTAAAATCAATGTACTTACAAAGGTTTTCGTATTACTTCCTATTCCAATAAGCATATCTTCTTCCAGTGCAGTATTTGCAGACGATACTCCCACGGCCGATTTCCAAATTCCTTGCTTTGGATAAGAAACAGCCACACTTAGTCCTTTCACATTATAATTAGTGGCAAGTTCCTCTAAAGATTGTTGTAGTTTAGTTTGGAGGGCAGATGGTATCTGTGCATTTGCTCTCAAACCACTAGTTACAAGAAAAACAAAAACAGCTACAAGTTTTAGGCTAATATTTTTAAATGTGTTTGCGTTTGATTTATTTGTTTGTTTGTAATTCATACTTCAAGGGTAGACCTTCCAAACTCTCTTGAGAATGAATTTCTGACAAGCTGCATTTTGGAGAACCTGAAGTACATAATTAGACTTAAAATGGTTCAGTAGCCTATTAATATTTACTATTCACCTACTGGTTCCAAGCGACGCAAAGCCGCAGTATAGTTATCATGTAAGAGTCAATTAGCAGGTCAAACAATCAATTCAGGCTTGTTGTAACAAAACAAGTTCTCAAAATGTCTTAATAAGATAATGACACGAATTTTTCTAATACTAACTCTGGGCTTCTTGTATTTTTCAGCAAATGCTCAGTGGCAAACAGTGACCCCTGGAACTACTTCAAATGCCATTTTACAATCCGTTTTTTTTACTACTCCATCTACCGGATTTGCAGTAGGTTCACAAGACAATCAAGGACTAATTCTAAAAACTGCTGACAGTGGCACAACATGGACGTCCTACCCTACAACTACCTACGGGTCATTCAGTAAGGTATATTTCACTAGCCTTTCCACAGGCTATGTCTCAGGAATAGATGATAACAACAATGGCATTGTTCTTAAAACAACGGACACAGGAAAACTATGGACACCACTCCCTGTGCCTAGTACTTCTTTTGCTTTTTACAATATCCATTTTACTGATTCGTTAATAGGATTTGTAAGTGATGTTCATGGCACTATTTACGGTACAAAAGATGGAGGAAGTACTTGGGCAGGAGTGGCTGGATCAAGTTGGGGCTTAAACTCTACTAATTCTTTGGTTTTTGTGGATGCACAAACTGGTTTTGCATTTGGTAATGATATATATGGAGGGATACAAAAAACAAGTAATTCAGGAACCTCTTGGGTAACACAAACACATCCTACCACCCACACTTTGAGAGCAGCCCACTTCATAGATACAATAAAAGGTTGGGCTGTTGGAGATAGCGGCACCATATTATCAACTATCGATGGCGGGACTAGCTGGAATCAGCAGGTCTCAGGGACCACTGAAGACCTTCAAGGGATTTTCTTTACAAATCAAGATATTGGAATTACTGTTGGTAAAAGTGGGATTATTTTAAAAACAAAAAATGGTGGAACAACTTGGTCCACTCAGTCTAGTAATACTACCGAAACGCTATATGCAATCCATCTAGTTGATTCCAACATTGGTTATATCGTAGGTAGTAAGACACTCTTAGGTACGCTTAATGGTGGTGGATATCCATTAAGTACAAGGAACTATATTGGACTAAACTCTGACTTTATTCATATTTACCCTAATCCGTCTAAAGGCATTTATCGTATTGCCACCAACGACCAAAACGGTTCATATAAAATTGCAATACGGAGCTCTATGGGACAAACTGTGATGAAAAAAGAAGGAATTATAACAGACGGTTTTATAGAATTTAGCTTAGAAGATAAACCTTGTGATATTTATTTCGTCCATCTGGAAATTGGGAACATAAACGTAACTAGAAAAATACTTAAGGACTAGGATTAATTCCCATTCTTAAAGAATGCTGATAAAACAGATAATCATGCAAAAAGCCACAGTTTATGTGGCTTTTTTTAAGACGAAGTTTCATTTTAGGAGTCCTCTATCCCTACTTAATGTATTTACTATTACCATGAGAACATAAAAACAGAAAGAATCTCCTCTAATAAACGAGCCTTGGTCTTATTGCATAAAATTCTTAATGTGTAATAATTAACCTCTTGGTAATAAGAGAATGTGCATTCCTTAATTGAACAAGGTAAACCCCATTTGGCAACTCACTTGTATTGATGTTCAGAGTACCTGACTGATCCGTAGAATACTCGTTTAACAACTTCCCATTGCCATCAAGAAGGAGAATTGACTCATTCTCACCTGTTGAGATATGCACAATATTACGAGCTGGATTAGGATATAGACTAACCGTTTCGCTTAACTCAGACAACTTAATGGTCACGATGTCAGAATATTCAAATCTACCACTGTAATCTACCTGCTTAATTCTATAATAGGATAAAGATGAAGCCTTGTCCGTATCTAAAAATGAATACTCAATTATATGATTACTTGTTCCATTTCCTTCTACACGTCCAATTTTTTCGAAAATCCCCACAGAACTTAATCGTTCAATCTCAAAATGACTGTTTGAAATTTCAGTTGCAGTAGACCAAGTTATTAAATTATTAGGTGCTACATGATGCCCGTTTATATTTAAAAACGTTACAGGAACAGGTGTTGATCCTCCCCAAAAGCCAAAATTATTATTTGAATCGATATTCCCTCCAGATGTAAAAGCAGCTGTTTCTGTTTCTGTTGTTGTTAAATGCGAACCAGATGGCCCTGTTGTGCTGTCCACCTTAGCTATATACGAAAAAGTATTGGACACATTTTGATATCTAATGAATAACGAAGGACCTTCAGTGGCTCCATCAGTGTGATCAAACGACTTGGCTGACCTACCTCCTGCATCATCGTTAAAAGTTAGGACCAAGTTATTACCGGATATCCAATCTGAACTATCTATTATGTTTTGAATTACTGTCGATATATCAGGTGTTGTAACCGATACTCCGGCAACAAAATTTGGGATATTCCATACCGTGGAAGAATCCGTTAATTTTCGATTGGAAATATTATTATCAAAGCTTGCAAAAGGATATGGATATGAGCTAACCTCTCCTTGTATAGTAGAAGTATGGGTACCACCAGACCCGTTGTCTCTAGCAGTTACAGTAACATATGCTTCTAGAATTATAGCACCCACTGGAATATCTAAATTTATGAATCTAAGTCCAACTTTTTCAGAACCAAAATCAAGATCTGAACTACTTCTTGACATCGTTGAACCATTTTGTTCACCGTCATTGTGACTGTTAGTGATTTTTTTGGTCAAACTATCTGTATAGCTTGTGTAGTCCACCTTGAACTCATAAAATCCAGAACCATTTGTATTTTCACTATCAATTAGTGGTTCATTGGCCTCAATAACACCATTATTATTTACGTCTTTATATAGATTAACTAGTACTCCGAGAAGCCTAGCTTCTTCAGGATCTAAAATAGCATCTTCATCTATATCACCATAAGCGATACCTGTAATGGTATTGGGAATAGGTCCTGTACTGCTATTGTGACCAAAGTTATTAGCCGCATCTAAATTTCCGCTAGATAAAAATATTGCCGATTCAAGATTATCTGTAGTTAAGGTATCTCCTGACGGAATATCCACAGAGTTGGTAGTAATTAGATAACGATCTGTTCCTCCTACATAACTTCGAGTTATTGCATACGAACCATCATTATTGGTTACAACAGAATCTAACAGAACATCAGTACCAATATTCAGAATGCCATTACTATTTATGTCGTTAAACAGGTAAACCTTAACAGGAGCTGTTCCTATCTCTACAGCAGCATTAAAGATGGTGTCTACATTCTTGTCTTCAAATACATATCCTGTAATTACATTCACATCGCTATTATATCCAAAATTTAAGTTCGTAATTACTTGTCTATGACTAGTAAAACTTGCCGATTCAATATTGTCGGTGGTAAATACCGAACCTACTGGAAGGTCATCTGTAGAAGATATAGTTAAATAGTTGGGTTGAGCCGCATCGTGTCGAATTCTGAAATAATAAAACCCATTTATATTGGTAAGAACAGAATCAATCAAGGTATCGACTCCTATCTGAAAAGTTCCATTGCTATTCAAGTCATGGTACAAGTACACCGTATAATCATTATGTCCCGTATCCGCATAATTTCTTGTAGTTGAATTATCCTGATCCCAAAACACGTAACCTGATATTTCAATCCGAGAACTAGCAGCATTTTTAAGACAACTGCAGGATTCATTGTCTTCACCTGAAAGTGAATACAATTCGGTCAACTCTCCAGAGTTTATATCTACCCTCCATATTTTGTCTTGATCCGTGGTAGGTAAACTTGTATTACCAGTTACAATGTACATCTGCCCCAAATCGTCAAAGGTCATTCCTTCTACATCTGCGACATCAAAATCTGATACAAAGGTTGTGCTACCATCGGTTAGATTTACTTTGTATAAGGTATCTGAACCTACGTCACCATCTCCAGTATTTAAGATTGCGTAAAGCTCATTTGTAATCGGATCAAAACCTAATCCGTCTATTCTGACATCATCGTTATTAAAAACAGGTAAATAATCGTCCCCATCAAAGAATCCAGGTATAACCTTCCCTGTGATTGGGCTAATAGCAATAATTGCGTGACTAGACTTACTTACATTGCCAGCATAAATAATACCATTGGTATCAACTGCTATCCCATCAAAATCATTAAATTGAATTCCATCACCATAAGGACCATCAAGTCCATCATCATCAACTCCTGTACTGGTTAATACCGCCTGAGCACTTGGGCTTGTTGCGTTCAAATCTATAAAGTAAAGTTCATCTTCATCGAGCAGCCAAATGGTATCTCCACCCAAATTATAGCCTGTCGCCTCAACATTTGAGGGTATGGTTATGGTTTCAGAAATAGAACCGGTGGCAAGATCAAAGATGAAAATTTCATTTGTCAAATCTGAACTGTTGTAACAGTTCTGCTGAGCAAATACAAAAGAAGAGGTTAAAAGAATACAAAAAACGCAAAAAGCGTCACGTAGGTGTCTAATAGACATAGTAGTGTAGTAGTTAGTAGTAGTTAGTAGTAGTAAAATTTAAATTTAGAACCAGCGTCAAAAAGAACTCCGTATCTAAATTATGCTGCAAATAAAGGATGGAATTGTGAATTATCCAAATTTTATTGCAATATTTCTAATTTTAGGAATATTTTTCCATATTTAAGACTCTGCTTGAGCCTATAATTCTTCCTTATCCACTATTCTGACAAACCGAAACATAGTAAAAAAGACCCAAGTTTATTGGGCCTTTGATATCAGAGGTTATACTCCTTTGGTCTTTAATACATTGAACGTATTCAAAACTTAACGAACTTCTTAGAACCTATAAAACCACCATTTGATGTTTTCATTTTCACGTAATACACTCCGCTATTAAACGATGAAATGTCTATTGATTTATCTACAACTAGCGAAGACCTATAAACTTCCTTCCCAGTAATATCATAGATAAAATACATCACATCACCTTCATTTAGGTTTTGAGTCGCAATGTTAATTTTATCATTTGCCGGGTTCGGAAATATTTGAATGGCTGTAGAAGTCGCATTCTCACTTTTTATTCCAGCGGTTGTAGTGGTAAGTTCTATAGAACCTGTTGATGTATATATATCATCTTCATATCCTGCACTATGCCCTACTGCACCTGCCGTAGATATGCTTTGATTTCTTGCGGAACTTGGAATAAGATTTAACCCTTTCATGCCAAGTTCAATTGTATTTCCCGCTGTTGAAACCACAATATTTAAATTATTGTTTTGTAAATTCACGTAGTTGCTTGATTGCACACCTGACCCATCGGCAATGCCAATAACTCCTGAGTAATTGGATGGAGGAGTTCCAGTAACCCAAGCTGTTACAAATCTGTGATAAGCATTTGTATTGTCATCTCCCCAAAAGTTAAAAGAATCGCTTGCACCTGGTATGTTAACCATAACATTGACTCCTAAATCTGTGCCAGAAGGAATGGTAGCAAGGGTAAATCTAAACCATAGCGAATCCGTAGTATTGTCGTACTTGTACTCTAGTTTCGTAACATCATTAAAACCATTGGAATCTCCAGAAGGGTCTGTTGAAATAGTTTGATACTGTGCAAAGGCCGAAGAAACGCTTAGTACCATTAATGTAAGAATTGTAGTTGTTTTTTTCATTTTTAATTATTTAAATGTTAGGTATTAATTTAAAGACGAGAAGTAATTTAGATACGTTGTTTGGCAAACAAAATTTGACAATTCTTTACACGCCAAACTTGTCCATCTATTTTCACATTCTACATTAAAAGAACTCTTCATCAGTAAATGCTCCTTAACTCGATCACGTAAAGTTTTAACGCAGCCATTTACAATTGCTCTAAAATCTTGCATAATCAACAAGTAAAAACAAATGTTCATAAGTACTATCTAAGCTTTCCTATCTTTGGTTTTTAGTTTGTTTCATATATCCTCATCATATACACTACATGAATCGTTATTTTTATCTTTTAGCCTTTACACTTTTCCATCTTAGCCTGCTTTCACAAAACTGTGGTTCAATAAGTTCTTGGTCATATACCTCTTCCAGTGCTGGTGGAGGAAACACACAATACACTATTAACTTGGATGCTATTAGTACATCAGGTGGAGACAAAGGTGTACATGATATTATTATCTCTTGTGGTGCTTCTGCAGTGAATACAAATTCTACTTGCTTTGTAACTGCACCTGCAACTGGAAGTCCCAATTCCTACTCCTATTCTTTTACGACTACAACCTGTGGCTCAACATTGTCACTTGATTATGCAGGAAGAACAAATAATGCTTGTGGTGGAACCGTCTGTTTTTCAGGCTCCGCAGGATCTCCAGGATCTGTGCCAGTAATGTGGCTTACAACCAAAGCTAAATGTTCAGGAGATCAAACCATAATCTCATGGTCTACGGCCCAAGAGTTTGTAAATAGGGGATTTGAAATTCAAAGACAAAATTCATCTGGAAGTTGGGACAGCCTAGGTTGGGAAAGTGGAGCGGTTAATTCAAACTCCATCATAAAATACAGCTACTCATTGGCGATAACCGAGGGTATATTTCGAATAAAGCAAATTGATTTTGATGGCAAATTTAAATACTCTAAAGTTTTTAAATCAACATGTGAGATTCCGAAAGTAAATGTCTTTCCTAACCCCGTTGAGAATGTACTTCACTTTTCAAAAACGGTGAACAATGTACAAATTAGTACCCTTTTGGGAAATACTATTTTCGTCCATTCACCTCTAACTAGAACTATTAGAAGACCTGTGCATCTGGCCCCAGGCATCTATATTCTTAAATACAGAATCGCTGATCAATTTTTCACTCAGAAAATATCTTTTCAATAGAAAAGTTGTGAAGCCCCTCCTACATTAGAATTGATGACAGAATAAAGTCTTCACTTTGAAATCAAAAACTACTCCTAAACCTTATTGTAATGAGAAAACTTTGTATCATACTTCTAACTTGGTCATGGTTCCTTAGCACAGCACAGGATCCTTTTAACATTTCCTATAATATCAAAGATGGATTGCCAAGTTCTGAGGTATACGATGTCTTTCAAGATAGCAAAGGACTAATTTGGTTAGCTACGGATAGAGGAATTTCTGTGTATGATGGCTATGAGTTTAAAACATATACGAATAAGGATGGGCTTACCTCCAATACCAATTTCAAGATTTATGAAGATAAAAACGGCATCATTTATTGTACCAATGTAAATACTGAAATCAACTACTTTGAAAATGATTCTTTCCACCTTCACCCTGCTAGTACAGTAGCCAAAGAAAAGAATACCGTATGGGGTATTGAAAGATTGTTTTTCGTTGATAACAGGATGTCCTTTATTTCACTGAAGTCCTATCTCTCGCCTCTTTACACTCTAAAGAACAGAACAAGCAGTAAAGAGTTTATTGAAGCTGAGTTTAACTCATTTGATCTAAATTCTAAAGATAAGATTGACCATAAAAAGCAAGTTATCAATGAGATTAATTACCGAAAAAATGTTTTACAACTGCTCGAGTCCAATCAACGAGATGTTGTGCTTAATATAAAAGGAAAGGGAGTAATACCGGGGGCTTGTAACCAAGAAAACAACGGTATTTTTTTCCATATTGACAATGAAGTATTTTACTGGAATTTCAATGCTAATAAGGTATCTAGCACACATTTCTTCAAAAATAAAACAATTATAAATCTATATTATGACAGAGTATATGATGACTTTTGGGTGATCACCAGAAACGGAGTTTATCGATACCCTAACTTAGACCTTTCGCAAACACCTGAACACTTTTTCGAATCTGTAAATTGTACCAATATGATTCGAGATAGAGAGGGAAACTATTGGCTTACAGTATGGGACAAGGGCGTTCTCCTTATCCCATCTTTTAATATGAAAAGTATTACACTCCCTCCTACTCTTAGCAACGTTCGGGTAATGGCATTGAGACAGATCAACCATCGGTTAGTTTTAGGCACTTCAAATAATGGACTTGGAGTAATTGATACAAACGGACGAATTAAAGTCCTACTAAGTAACGATGCTCCAGATAAGAAAAGTCAAGACATTTCACATATTCAAGAAACTCCAACAGGATTTTATGCAACAGATGGGCATGACTTTATTGCTAATCAAAATATGATTAAAACTAGCTCACAGAAGGATGGAGTTGTGTTTTATTCGGAGTTATCAAATGGTACAAGACTCATAGCTGCTAGAAGTCCGGCCTGCTCCTTTGTGACCATAGAAGGTCAAGAAATTTCAACTGATTATGGCCGCGTATATGCAGCCCTATCTGCTAATAAAGACTCGTTTTGGTTGGGAACAGAAAAGGGGCTGTTTCTCATACAAAACTCTGACGTTGAAAATGCTCAACCCATATATAAATCAAATCCAAAAGTCACAGGACGGATTACAGATATAAAAAAAACACCCAATGGAAAGATAGTAGCTATTGGTTCTCAAAACCATGGACTTTCATTGATTTATAAGGGTGAGTTTTTCCACCTCGAAGCTAAAAACTCAAACTACCTCATCAACAGATTGTATTTTGAAAGCAACTCAATTTTATGGTTATGTACCAATAAAGGGCTCTCAAAGGTCAAATTGAACTACAATGATCTGAAAAGAAGTGAGCAATACACATTTACAAGGGCAGACGGACTACTTTCAAACTATGTAAATGACATCGTATTATGGAATCGTAATTATTTAATTGCAACCAATGAAGGGCTAAACAGCATTAATCAGTCTGATCTAAAACTGCAAACAACGGCTCCAATATTTAGCAATTTATCAATGACTCTAGACAATGGAATTAAAGTCACAAATGGGGGTTCTTATACCAGCATTGATGGGATTGTAGAAATAAAGTACAATGCCGTAAGTTTTAGAAGACCTCAGACCGCTGCCTTCTATAAATATCAACTTAATGAAGATAATCAAACTAAGACTTGGAATAGTACCAACAATAGATCTGTACAACTCTACGGTCTATTACCCAACTCCTATCACTTACTAATTAAAGCACAAGACAAAAACGGAACATGGAGTGAGGTTCAAAAATTTAAATTTGAAGTAAAACCTACCTTTTTACAATCTATCAAATTTAAATTTCTGATTTTTGGAATCCTAGGCTTAGTTCTTTATTTATTCTTTAAAAGAAGGTTTAGATTAGCACAAGAAAAAGAGCGTACAGCAGCTGAGATTTCAGAACTTAAATTACAGGCCCTACGAGCACAAATGAATCCTCATTTCATTTTTAATGCTCTGACATCTATTCAATACTTCTTTACAAAACATGATGAGTTGACAGCCAATAAGTACATGACCAACTTTGCTGATTTGGTGAGACAAACATTAAACTCAAGTCGGGAGAATTTTAATACCGTGAATGACGAGTTTGATATGTTAGAGAAGTATATCAGTTTAGAGCTTCTGAGAATAGACAAACCCGTAAATTTGTCCATAGATATTGATCCACAGATAGACCAAGACTCTGTTCTAGTGCCATCCATGATGCTTCAGCCTATTGTTGAAAATGCGATCCTTCATGGCCTTAAATATTCAAAACACAAATCAGGAGTTTTAAGTCTCAAAGCCAATCAATTTAAAAACCGTATTGAATATATAATAGAAGACAATGGTCCTGGTGTGCAAAGTAGTGTTAAAACAAATAAATCCGCGGCTCTAGACATTACCTATCAGCGAATAAAGTCTATCAACAAAATATATGGATTGGAAGTACAGTTAGTCATTAAAGACTTTCAAGAATTAGGATTCAATACCCCCGGCACGAGAGTTACCCTTTCTCTAAACATACATACTAAATATGAATAAAATAAAATCCCTACTAATAGACGACGAAAAACATAGCAGAAAATTACTTCAAAAATACATCAATGACTACTGTGATGAAATTGACTTAGTTGATAATGCAAAGGACGTTGACGATGCTTATCGCAAGATAGTAAATCATAAGCCTCAACTTGTATTTCTGGATATAGCCCTCCATGAGGAAACTGCATTTGACTTACTAAATAAATTTGAGACTATAGACTTTGAAATCATTTTTATTACAGCCTATGATAACCACGCCATCAAAGCTATCAAACTTTCTGCTGTAGATTACTTGCTTAAACCTATTAATATTGAGCATCTTGTCAATGCCGTGCAAAAAGCTTGTAAAAGAATTGAAAAGAAGGAAAGTACAAACCACCTTGAAGTATTTTTTCATAATCTCAACCAAAAAGAAAACTTGAACAAAATCGCCTTACCAACGCTTACAGGCTACATCTTCATTCCAGTGGCTGATGTCGTACGGTGTAAAGCAGAGGGAAGCTATACACAGTTTCATATCACCAATAGAAAGCCGGTATTGGTGTCTAAAGGACTCAAAGAATACGAAGGACTCTTGTCCAGAAGTAACTTTATCCGTGTACATCATTCTCACCTCATTAATTTAAATCATGTGACCGAGTATTTCAAAGGAAAAGCTGCCTATATTAAAATGTCTGACCAATCTTCTGTAGAAGTAAGCACACGCAAACGGGAATATTTCTTAAGCCGTTTGGAAAGTTTGAAGGCGTAAAACACCTATCCCCAAAATCTCAACGGTTAAAAAGTGAAATACCCATACTATCAAGTATGGGTATTTTTTGTTTAAAGTTCTTCTAATTTTTGTTCTTCAGGAGGTCGCCGAAAATCCCCTATAAAGAGTAGGCAGTAAATAAAATATATAACATGAAAAAAATACTATTAATTTTAATCCTTTTCGCCTGTACCCCATTATCCTACGGGCAAAACGGAACAACTTGTACAGGAATTAATCAATGGGTAAATGGCGACTTAGAAAGTACAAATATTAGTTGTTACACCTTTCATCACAATTGGAGTTTCAGAAATAACGTAACCACCAAATTTCAGAATTGTCCCACAGGAAATTTAGTAGAAATCGACAGTGATGCTGATGCTAATCCCGCAGGGAACTATGTTTACTGCGATCCTCGTGGACCTGGTACCATTCCTAATGGTGATAGCGTACAAGTAAGTCAAACCATAGTGGTAAAGCCTAATACAAATTACAATTTCACGGCTATGTTTGCTACCACCACGAAAACAGGAAGCCCACAGCCTGTCATATACCTAGCGATCAATGGTCAGGCACTGGGTAATACAGCAAATTTGGGAACTGTAGCCTGTCCGGGAGGAGGAATATATAATCCCAATTGGACTACCGTAACTCGAATTTGGAATTCTGGTCAAAACACTTCAATATCAGCTGAAATCTGGGTTAAAGACGCAATAATAGATGGAAATGATTTTGCCATAGATAACATTTCATTTACTGGGTTAATAGAGGTAGATGCCGGTATGGATGATACACTATGCGACGAAGATGTCCAAGTTTTAGGAGGAACTCCAACTGCAAAATATGGTGCAACTTGTAACAATTATAGTTTTCTATGGACACCATCTTTGGGCTTAAGTAGTACAACATCTTCGAATCCAGTACTTGATGTATCAGCTTTAACACCAGGATTGCATACCTATACCGTTCAAGTCACTGATGACAATGGGCAAACTTGCTCAGATGACGTAAGCATTTTTGTTCAAGAATGTTGTAAACTTGATATTGAAGTTACCATAAGTGGGTGTGATAGTTTTAAGTTTGAGGAAGTCATTGGTTCTGGAACAAACAAAGAATGTAGTTACTGGACACTAGATGGAAACAAATGGAACTACACAGGAGGTTTTGTTCAACTACCCCCGGGAGAGCATATCATCTGTAACCACATGCTTGCTTACAGTATAAGTAATGGAAGTCTTGAACCATGTTGTCTGAGTCCATGTGTTACTGTATCAGTCCCTGAACTGTTACCTCCTCTTTATATTGAACTTTCCTACTGTGACATGTTTGATGGTGTTGATTTCAACCCACTGTTATATGGGCTATGTGCTGACTATATTTTGTCTGGGCCTATCGCAAATTTACCCTACGATTCTAGAATTTATGGCCCAAAAACTCATCGTTTAATTGAGGGACAATATGTACTTGAGTGCTATGACCAAAATGGCTGTTTGAAACAAATTAATTATATTAACGTCAACAAAATTGAAAGACAAATAGACTCTTGTTTTGATACTTTAGTAGTATGTCTTAATATTATTGACCCATACTCCATTTTACCAGATCCTACTGAGTGTCCAAGTTGTGCTATGATGGCACAATTACCTGAGAACCTATTTGCTCCAATTGACACTTTAGGTGATAATTCCTATCGAAAGACTTTTACCGATTCAGTAAATTGTAAAATATGTATCTTCACCTATCTTTTAATAGATTCAGTATGCAATTTCACGCCTCAATTTCAAATCACATACAACAGTAGTAATCTTTTTAACTACGATTTTAGTTTGCTTCAGCCATTGACAAATTTATGTGGACCTTCTACCTATGAAGTTAAAGATAATTTGGGTAATGTTATTGCCACACTAACCGGTAATAATGTAAATTATACTTTCCCACTTGCCGGGGATTATGAGATTTGCATTAGTGTTTCTGTATGTGTTTGCAACACACAGTGTACTAAAACAAGATGTATACCCATAACCGTATACAGTACACCACCATTTTTTATAATTCATGAAGAGAAAGAAAATTCAAATTCATCAAAAGATGCTTATGATGTTTTTAAGGGAGATTTAAATTTAACTCTAGTCCCCAACCCTACCTCTGCTATTTTCAAAATCCAAATGAGGGATAGAAGTTTAACCATATATGATAAGGTTAATATTATGGATGTATCAGGTAAGCTGATTAGGACTTTTAAAGAAGTTGAATCTTTTAAAGAATATGACCTATCCGAGTTTAAAAAAGGAGTCTACGTTATAAATGTAGAACTAGAAGGCCAATTTCAAAGCCTGAAACTGATCCTAAAATAGCTTCGAAAACCTCATTCATTCTATAACCAACACAAACTCTAATATATTTGAGAACGGGACCCTTCATGGTCCCGTTTTTTTTGCATTAAATGCAAAAAAGGTACAGAGAATATTCCCTGCACCCTTTTAGTTTGCTCAAATCAAACTGTATTTTTGCGAGTTGTATTATCGCATTTTATGAATGTTATTTTTTTATAATTTTAGTCGTCAAACGTTTTTCTCCTATGACAACAACAACATTATACGCACCAGATTTCAAATCTGAGACTACAAATTTCTCATCTTTAAAATTGGTTACCCATTCTTTAACCATTTGACCTTTCATATCAAAAATTTGAATGGTAGCAGAATTGTTTTCTAAATCAGCTATCGCAAAAGTCAACTGATCACTGGTAGGATTTGGATATACATCAATTCCCAAACCATTTTCACTTTTATCCAAGACTATTTCTTTATTGGATAAGGTGCTATTTCCGTTTTCTTCCCAGGGATTGTAAATACCTGATTGTTTGCTCTTAAAACTATTCTTACCGTTGGGTAAACATGAGTGAATAAATGCAGAGAATTCACACCCACGTTCCGCTTCAAATCCTGGATTCAAGTTAACCGTGGTGCCACCTCTATATTTTACATCTCTGTTATCCGGTACAATGGCAGTAGATTGAATGTAACTTGTCACCTCAATAAACTTACTCGTGGAAACTCCAGATTGAGTACTTGACACATCGGTTGGGCACACAAAGCATCCTTCCCATAAGCCTCTACCATTTGTTCCTACTCTTATTTTGTTAAGGTCGTAATTGGCCTTAATCCCATTTTTACTCACATTGGGTAATCCTGTACCAATTTTTTGCCAAACATAATTCTGAGCATTGATATCGTCTCCATGAAGGTAAAATACACCACATCTTGTAGATACATAAACACCTTCATTGGTTCCTTTTTCAACCATAATGGTCTCGTCTTTCTTACCCCCGATAATACAATTCTTAAAATTACCTGTGATATTGGTAATGCTGTATGTTCCGCCACTATTCAGTTGGAGTATAAAAATCGAATTGCTACGGACCACTGAGTTAACTGCCCCTGTACCTACAGTTGCTATATAGTATCTCCCTTCTACATAATGACTGCTCACTACATCTCGAAATGCGATTTTATTACGAACCACATTTGTTGGATCATCATAAGGCATGATAATCTCTTCCCAACTACCAATCACATCATTTATATTAGCATTATTGGCATCTCTATTCATCATTAAGAAATAATCTGTTCCATCAGGATGGTCTTGGTAACCACCTGCAAAAAGTACATTCTTGTCTGTTGTGGAAGCATTAATTCGTCTTGTTCTGAATGGTGAAGTACATCCGGGTGTATTCGCAAAATCAGATATTACATATCGAGTTGGCTGTTGCCCTGAAACAAGATCTGATTTATAGACATTATTTACTGATGTATTTCCTCCAGGTGTATAAATTGATCTACGATCTGTACTAGGCTCAAACCAAGCATTAAAACTATAACCAGATGTAAAACCAAGAGACGACGCTGTCGTATTATATGATGTTGAATATTTAGTTCCATAGGCACTCTGACTTGAAGTAAAATAGAAGTTGAGATCATCATTTTCTATAATCAAGGCTCCAAGAGCATCACCTCCGCCAAAAAATGTCCAGTAGTGATTCAAATTAGACTGATTATATGCATTTTCTAGTCTAACTGAACCGTTGTGTTCCATTGCAAGAAGTATTTTATTTTTGTTGGAAGATACGTCGTCAAATGAATTCACATTCGCAACTCCTAAGCCTGTACTCCTATGCTCCCAAGTAACTCCTCCATCTATAGATTTTGATACTCCTCCGTGAGTGGCTACCCATAACTCATTATGATTGACCGGATGCCAGATAAAATGTTCGCAATCGCCATGCAATTCATTTGAAAACATAGCTGTACTATTAGTGACAAAATTATCATGGGTTCCATAAAGTCCTACACCCTTTTCCAATACTATTCTACCTGAATTGAAGTCATTAACTGCAAAAGCAAAACAATTTCCAAAATTTTGCAATCCAGAAATTACACCCAACGTTGTTTCCGCTAAAGTCCCTAGGTGTAAAGTTTTTATAAACTTTGAGCTTGCTCCCTGTGCGTAAAAGTGAATTACTGCAGTAAAGGGGTTTTGAATAGAACTTTGAGAAATTTCAAATGAACAAGCTGACTTGTTTGGTATATTGCTAAAAACTTCAGTAAAACTGCCTCCTCCATTAAACGAAATAAATGCTTTCGTAGAATAAGAATTCGGTACATTTGGTTTAAATCCACCAACAGTTACCGCAATAAAATTACCGCTAACAAACCAAGAAGGATCACTAATAACTTCTATGTCAAGACACTGTGTATTTTCAAAGACTCCCGGAATTTCAAAACTAGATAGCTGGACCAATGAACTACTATTATCAAAATTATTAATATTGGAATAATGAAAGAGGCCACCCGACATAGCAATATATGCATTGTTTCCTGACCCACTAGGATCAAAAATTACTTTATTCAAACGCGTATATGGACTTATTGTGTTTTTTGAAAGAAGCATATCCCAGCTTTGACCGTAGTCATACGAGATCATCACCCCTCCATACTGGCTCATTCCCGATGCTTTACCGGTAACATTTGCCTGTCCGTTAGAAACCGTAGCTAAAATTCGCCCTGGATTTTGTTCAGAAAAATCTGCCCAAGAACAACCCCCTAATCCCCATTCGTCACTTACACAAGTCCAGTTTTGACCTGAGTTTGAACTATAAAAAAGTCCACCGTGAATGGAACCCGCTAACATTTTTGACGGATCAAATTCAGCAATCCTAACAAACTCCGTATGCCCAATTCCATCATAGTACCCATCCTGAAAAACGGCTGGGCCATCATTGGTAATAACCACGGGTCCTAGTTCGTCCCATGGACAAGTAGTCAGATTAGGAAACTCTCCTTCTCCACCTTCTGCTCCCTCTTCTCCACCAGATCCTGACCCGGGACCTACACCTTGAGAATAAGCGTAATAATCATAGTCATAAGGTGATAGTATTTCATCCCATTTATCGATAAACTTATTGAACTTACCGTATGGGCTTCCTTCAGTATTCACCTCTTCAATCCCATGTCTTGTGATGAGATTATCATAAAACTGAGTACCATTGGTTTTTATATCCAGAAAATTTTCTGTCTCTATGCTGTATGTAAATGCTTCTAATGGATCGTTACCTGTTTGTCCAAAAGTTTGAACAGCGACCCAAACCATGCAGCAAAACAGCAATCCTATGTGTTTTATCCTGCTCATAACTTATTTATTATTTGCGTTATTCATTAAGCCATTAACATCATTCTTAAGCTGTTTAATCTCTTCAACTAAGATTGTATTCTGTTTTTGTTGTTCGATCAAATACAAGGTTAGTTCTTCAATTTTCGAAAGCAATAGAGCATCTGTCTTCGCCAAATCGATACCTTCTTCCTCTACACACTCTGAACTTGGCACATCTGGTAAATGATGGTTATTCTGGATAAATTCGTCTACTTCTATTAATGAACGTAGTTTATAATCTTCATCAAAAACATAA
Source organism: Bacteroidota bacterium (assembly GCA_002746305.1). GTDB lineage: Bacteria > Bacteroidota > Bacteroidia > NS11-12g > UBA9320 > UBA9320. The sequence goes on from NVWV01000010.1 coordinate 53,767, forward strand.
TCTGACCAAACTCCTGAAGACACATCTACTTTAATTTTTTCAGTTCTGATTCCCTTTCTTACAAATAGCTTGTAATCATTGCAATCCGTACAATTGGCAAAATCGATGTTACCAATATAAGCTTTGTCTACAGCCATCCATAAGTTTCCACCATTCGGAGCAATTATACCCAGCATATTGCCGTAGCCTCCAGGGTAATTACTGTATGCTCTAATTCGGAAATTTTCCGTACCATCACTGTGCTTAAAGTTAAAACCTGTATAGGTATTGGCTTGCACGGATTGAAGAATTATCTCTTCTTCATGCGGCATCCTTAAATCTAAGGCAGCCTGAGGTGTTGTAGTACCTACTCCAATTCTATCCCCAACTGTTAAATCATCTGTAATATTTGCAGAACCATTCTGATTTACTGGATTAGTTCCTGTCCATTGAGCAAAAGAGGTTTGAGCCATAAATAAGGTGGCTGAGAACAATACGATTTGTTTAATTTTTCTAATCATTATATTTTAATTTATGTTGTCTTTTTGCCTACTCTATACACTTTTCAGCTTTCGTGAGAAGCACTAAAATATGCCTCCACTTGTATAGTTGCAGCCTATGAATAAACCTAACCAAAAAAAACAGGCAGCTGTTTAGGCCGCCTGTCTGACTAAATTTAGAATCCTATTTTCTGATCTTAAGAAGCATGAAGTACCTGTCTTATATAACTCCTATTTTTTCTGGATATCGGAATTTCACACCCATCCGAAGTAACGATGAAACTACTTGTCCCATTTTTTATTCTCTTGATGTGATTCGAATTCACTAGATGTGATTTATGAGTTCGTAGAAAAATGTTTTTAGGTAATTTCTCACATACTGATTTCAAGGTCTTTGAAATTATGATGGTATTATTCAAACAGAATATTTTAGTATAATTACTTTCTGCTTCACATCGTATTATTTCTTCATAATCAAAGAAATATGACCCTTCAAGACAATTGATCATAAATCGTTTTTTAGACCCAGTATTTGAAGTTTCATTATCTTTTGTAAATCGAGAACAAACGTTTATGATACATTCATCTAGCTCATCAGGTTTTATTGGCTTAACCATGTAATCCAAAACTCCATGCTTTATAGCAGTATATGCAGACTCGTGGTCACTGGCAACTACTACACAATTAATTTTGTGAGACTTTAGCAGCTCCAAACATCTTACCTTTTCGGATTGGTCTAAGTCATCTACATCTAAAAACACGATATCCGGTTGTTTGAATTCAAGGTGTTGGGCAAACGTTTTCCAGTTGGAAGATGATACCTCAATCTTGTCATTTACGCGAAGTAAATCTTGCAAATGAGACAATGGACTTGTGGGCTTACTAATGACTATTCCGCTATGCATACTATACTGTGTAGGTATAGTTGCAGAATAAATTAAAACCTAACCTGAAAAGTTCATTTTAATTTTTCGAGTAATTCCAGAGCATCTTTTTGATGGTACAGAATATTTGAATCATTGGTGATTTTCATTAAATATACCTGAGCCAATTTTGCATTGTCCTCTTGGAGTAGTGCCAATGACATATACCACAACGAAGCTTCATAAAAGTGACTTTCTGGAGCACTCACAAACTGCTGTAATCCATCTGAGGCCTGCTGAGGATTGCCAATAGCTAGAGATGAGATTGCTGAATAAAAGTGAGCTTCAGAAGTACTTATTTTATTAAACTCTGCTATGGCATTGTGATATCTTTGGGCATTGTAATGCCCAATTGCTATTGAGATATCGCCTGTGTTGTCCCCCATTACCGTTATTCTATCTGGATAGGGAGTAAAGTAGCCTTTAGATTCTTCAACCATATTAAGTGGTCTCAACCAAAAGATAGCAAGAATTACGATGCTCGCTGCTATCCCCGCAAACAATACAACTCTACGATTTATTTTAGGTTTTTTGTCGTAACTGGCCTTATATATTCCTTCTACTTTAGCACGTATTTCTCTCCTTTGAAATAAATCCGCCACCTCCTTGACTTTCTTAAAATCCTCAAATTCTATGTTAAAATCCTCGTCCGAATTTAATCGTGCTTCTATATCGGCTTTATCCTTTGTATTGAGTTGATTCTTAAAATATTGCTCAAATAGTATGTCGTTGTCCTTATTCATCTTAAATCTGCAAGTGTTTGTGATAGTTCATGATTATTTTTAACTAGCTTCTTTAATTTCACCAAACATTTACTCTTTTTATTCATTGCAATCTGACTATTAGCATAACCAATTTTTTTCTGTATTTCAGTCATATTAAAGCCTTCTGACCACATGGAAAGAACTTGCTTGCACTTTTCTCCCAGGACTTCTAAAAGGAGGCTAAAGAATTTTTTGTCTGCTGAATACTCCATTTTAGCTTGTACACTTAAGGTAATATCTGAGGGTAGTTCTTCATTAAAATATTCCACTTTACCACTTCTGAATTTTTGGAACCAGATGAGTCTACTGATTCTAAAGAGGTAGGTTGCAAGAGATGAGTTTTCCTTAAATCTTCCGCTTTTAATATGGAATACTACTTCCGTCACACCTTCAATTAAGACATCTTCAGCTTCCTCCTCACTCCCATTATAGTTTTTTATCATTCCCATTATTTTGTTTTTATTATTTTTTAATAATTCACTAATAGCGTGAGATTCAGATAAGCCTCCAGTTTTTATCTGATATATTAACTTACTATCCGTATTCCAGTTAGATTTATGGGTGGTCATTGTATAATAGTTGCAATAAAAAGTCAAATCTAACCGATTAAACATTTTTAATTAGAAGATTCTTCCAAGACTACCTCAACATGACCACAGACTAAATGAAGCATACCTTAAACTAATTTAATCATCCTTTTCAGAAAAAAAACACCTTCCTTAGCATATGNAAAAAAAAAAAAACGTCAGAAAAAAAACAATCTTAACAAATACCATTTTATTATTGGTATTCTTTACCATTGGTCTAACCTCACACGCTCAAATATTAAGCACACCAAGTACCAATACTGTACCTGGTGTCGGAATTACTATGACTCCACAGGGCAATAATACATACCAGTTTAATGCCGCTACTTATATCCAGAATTATCTTGTTCAGACTTCAACATCAAGCCTCTATAACATAAACAATTTCAAATATTATTGGTCTTTTGGTGATGGTCATACAAGTACTTTAATGAATCCTACTCATGCATACGAAGGAGATGCGGCTCCAGGCACTTATAAGGTAATGTTTATTGGTACTCCTATTTACATACCACTTCCACCTCCACCAGCTGGGACCATAGATTTAGTAAAGGGACCTTTAACTTTTCAAACATATCCGCCTACACTTATGGGAGATGTAAATATCAAAGTAGCCATAAATCGAGAACCAATGGTAGATGAAGAGTCTACTGTAGAAGTGACGTATAAAAATGGATCAGTAATTCCTGCTTTTGTCCATATTAACTTTGAGTTAAATACGACCTATTTTGACCTCATTAATGTATTTACTTTTGAGGGAGATGACTTTATACAAGAAGATTTTGGTACGAGCAATTGTTCATCACCTAATTACAACAGAATACTATCCTTTAAGAGTGGAAATCCATTGTTTCCACAAGAAGAACGCAAAATACTATTTCAGGTAAGAACAAAGCCGGAAGTGCTTGGTGAAGCAATTCTAACGACCAATCCCAATGAAATAACTCCTTCACCGTCACTTTTTTTTAAGGCACTGACAGATGCAGGTCAAGTTCTAGCAACTCTAGATGAGGATGAACTGCAGACTCAAGCAGTAGGTTCTTGGGACCCAAATATGAAATTGGTTTCTCATCCATTTTTACTAAATAATTCAATAAGCGTATCCAGTGCTCCCACACTCCGTTACAGAATTCATTTTGAAAATGAAGGAACAGCATCGACAAATACAGTAGAAATAACAGACTATATTCACCCTTTACTTGATATGACTACCATTAACAATATTAATTATAAAAATGACACCGGCATAAGAGCCGTTGATATAGAAATAATACCAGATCGTAAAATTGTATTTGGGATCTCTAATTTTCCTTTAGCAGGAGCCAACGACCCTAATATTGGAAACATGGATGATTCAAAGTATTGGATTGAATATGATATAACAGTAGATTATGATGCATGGAATAATTACGTTGGAAGTCTTCCATACTCTTACCCTGGAACAGAGGCATTTAATTTTGGAACTGACGCAAGCATTATTTTTGATTCTCATATTCCTATAATTACAAACGTAGCAACTACTTCAGTCATTAATCCTGTCGTTCCAATAGTTCTCATTAATTCCATTAGTCCGAACCCAGTAAACTCATCTACATCTATTAGCTATACCCTATCTGAAAGTATCACTGCACAGAATTCATATTTTTACGCAATTAATTTAAACAATGGTATACATACTATTCTCTCTAATACCATAATGGGTTCCCCTGGGACCTATTCCACAAATATAAATATCAGTACTCTTCCATCGGGGGTGTATTCTTTGATCCTATATACTCCAGTGGGAATTAGTGGGGCTATTCCATTTGTAAAGTTGTAATATTGGCCCATAAAAATGGGGCCCAATATTCGAGTAATACTTATCATTTGTCTTCAGTTAATAGTATATCAAGGAACTTTTGGAGATGAAAGTTCTATAGAACTCGAGTCCCTTGAAAGTAAGGCCGAAGCTTTTAAACAACAGTCTTTTGCTTACTTATATGCTGGAGAAACAGATTCTTCATTTGCTTATGCCAGACGAGCACTTACCGTTGCAAAGTCTGGCTTAAGTATAAGTCGGGTAACTTCTTACACTATCTTTTGTGCCTACATAGCAAGGGCTATCAACTTCCCAAAATCTGCTCTCAACTTTTGTAATACAGCCCTTGGCTATATGTCAGTTTCTAAAAAGACTGCGGCTAACATGGTATATTGTCATAGAATAAAAGGGCTTGTGTATCAAAGTACTGGAGCCTTTTATAGAGCTGAGCATTCATTCAACGAGGCTATCCAAATTTCCTCTACATTCAATTTACCATATTATGATCTGCAAATAGAATTGGCTACTTTATTTAATAACATGGGATACCCCGAAAAAGCCTTGCACTTATATCAAAAAACTATCACCTCTTCCAGTTTAGATTCTATTCCCCCAGAAACTCTTCTCATAGTCAGAGGGAATATAGTTGGCATACATTTAGAGCAGATGGATTTGACTCAGGCAGAATTGGAATATAAGCCGATTGCTGACGTCTTATCTGATAACCACTTAATTAACAAGTCTTTGGCTTCTGACTTTTATAAAACAAAGAGTGGTTTATTCTATCTAAAAGGTGATTTCAAAATTGCTCTTTCGGCGATTCAAAAAGCCTTAGACTTAGTGCCAACATATGATTCACGAAAAATCTTTAAGTTAAATACAGACAAAGCAAAAATTTTATTGGCTTCTGGAAAGTTAAAGGAAGCTCTTAATCTAGCAAAATTAACTAAGAACGACCTCAAAACGGATAAAGGTAGTTCAACTGACCCATACCAAATGGTGGTAACTAAGCTCTGTGCTGATGTCTACTATCAGATGGCAGAATCAGATAATCAGTTTATTGATTCTGCTCTTGTCTATGTTCATCAGGTAGGAAAAATTGCAGAAGATATGAAGAGTCAACTTTCGTTTCAGCAGTCTCAGTTTTTCCTGGCAGAGTACTTATCTAGTAGCAGTCAGCTAGGCCTAGACTTAGCTGTTAAACTTTGGTATAGCAATTCTACTGATTCCAATCTTAATCAAATCTTTCAGTTTATGGAAGCAAGTAAAAATCAGGTCCTCAATGCTGAAATTAGAGAACAATCCCTGGCTAGCTCTTTTAATAAGAAACAACTTAATCGTCTGAGAGACCATAAAATGTTGCTCATCGAGGCTAAGGACAACGTAACAAAAATTAATCTTCAAACAAAAATTTTGGCGGTAGGTGACAGTTTGAAAAGCACATTAATGGAGATGGTCCAAAAGAACAAAGAAAACATCACCATTGCTGACGCACAAAATAAACTGAATCAAGATGAAGTATTAGTGGAATTCGGAGAAGGTCAAACTGCACTTTACTCCTTAACTATATCCAAGGGTAAGAAGACCTTTAGGACACTTACTCAATCTAAAGATTCTATTCGCAGTTTAGCTCATAGATACTCTCTCATGGTACAGAATCCTAATACGCCCGTAAAGGATTTTCTCAATCTAAGTTCTGAGTTATATCAAATGTTACTACCCATTTCAATTGAGGCGTCTACAATTACTTTGGTTACTTCTCAGTCTCTTCATCAAGTTCCTTTCTCTTCACTAGTCGTTAAAAAGACGGAAGCAAGAAACTATAAACAACTAAACTATCTGGTTAAGGATTATGATGTCCGATATGCTCTCTCATGTACACAATATATTCAGTCCATTAAACCATGTAAAATCTTAGGAAAAATCGCTGCAATTGTATTAAGGAATGACGAAGAAGGAGACTTGCAACACCATACTCATTTTTTAAGTGATCATATTTCGGCAAATGGCGGATTTTTTTTCCAAAACGACCCTATTAGCATTGCGGACATATCAACTACATATGGCATAATACATTTTTCAAGTCACAGTGTTTATGAGACTAAAAATGACACTTTTCGATACATAAAACTTCCCAATAAGAAAGAGTTAAGTTTGGAAGAAATCTATGCTACTCATCTAGAAAATCATCCGTTAATAGTCTTAAACTCGTGCGAAACGGGCAAAGGTAAAATTGTGACAGGTGAAGGTATTCTCAACTTCACAAGGGCTTTTAGCCATAGTGGTGCCGGAAGTATAATTGAGGCATCATGGAAGGTAAATGTCCAGACAACAAGCCAAATTTTCAATCAATTTTATGTTCATTTAAACAATCATAAAAATAGCTCTAGCTCATTAAACCGAGCCATGACCGATTACTTAAAGAGTGATGAAGTTGACAACCACCTTTCTCATCCGTATTACTGGGCTGGCTTTAAGCATTTTGGATCTAGTTGTACAACTGAAGAGAGAAAAGATAGAGGTGGATTATATTTTACTATACTAGCTCTAATTTCAGTAATAATAGGACTAGCATATTTTACTATTAAGAAAAAGCAAAGTGGTTTAGTTTAGTGACAAGGAGTACGCTCTCATTCCACTTTTAGATGACATGGCTTCCCTTTTTACACTTAATTCAAACAGTCCAGATAATTACTTTAGTAGAAACACTCTCTGAGTTTCATAGAGTGTTCGTCCTTTGACTGAAATAATATAGACTCCAGTTTGAAATAAAACACTTTATAACGTCAAATCCCTGTCCATTGAAGAGTTTTCGAATATAAAATGACTGTTATTTACTTTTAAGGTAGCAAATGAAACCTACCTCCTCTCTACCTTAGAAGCGTTACTGTACCGTTTAAAACTACTTTCTTCTGACAGGATGATATTTCACCTTCTATCATCCAAATATAAACACCCTGTGAGGCTTCTTTACCCCGATATTGGCCATTCCAACAGAATTCGGGATCATTAGTATCAACTAGTTTTTCTCCCCATTGAGAAAATATCAGAAATCTATAGTAATTAATATCTACATTTTCAAAAAATTGTCTCTACCATCTAAAACAAGAGAATTATTTACCTGAGATTTAGCGAATTGACTTACACAAGTAAGTATAAGAAAAATATAGAAGCCCATTTTCATAGCTAGGCAAAGATAACGCGAAATTGACTTAATCAAGATTACCCCCTATCGAGATAAATTGAGATGTGTCAAATTCACATTGAAGTATCTTATTTATATGTCATAGATAACTCCTAGAATCATTAAGTAGTACTTTTTGGGGCTCTATAGATACTTTTGACCTTGCAAACACTAGTTTATCCTCCCATATTCGGAAAATATATTCTACGATTAAGATGAAATATGACAATTCATCCAATTATATTTCAAGAATAAAAGCTTGACTATTGCCTAGAAAACAGTGCAATGTGCTGATAATCCAAAAGTTAGAGTCAACATACCAACTCATAGCACAACAATAGTTGCTGCAACTAAATTTATATTCTTTAAAATTCCAAATCAAACTTGTCCACACCCGATTTAGAATGACTACCTTTGTTGCACCCAGCAGACGGAATGGACTCATCATCCATACTCGAGCTTTTTTTAACTTAACCTTTATTTTAACCATCATATGGTCGTTACACTACATGAGAGAACGAATACCAATGTTCACCTAATATTAATCTGCTTCTTGAGTTTAATAGCCTTCAGTGCACAATCTCAAGACACTTTAATTGACAAAGAATCTACTTGGAAGTACCAAGACAATAACGCAAATCTTGGCACTGCCTGGCGAGATTCTGGGTTTGTTGGTGCTAGTTTCAAAACAGGTCAAGGCCCATTTGGAGTAGGTGGGATTACTGGTGCTACAATGAACACCACTATTATTAATCGACTTACTACTTACTATATTTATCAGGTTTCTGTTTCAGATCATTTAAATGGAACATTAGACTTTAACATATTATGCGATGACGGGTTTGTTCTTTACATCAACGGTAAAGAAGCAATGAGAGATAACATGGGAACTGGCACTATATCGCACACCTCCACAGCGTCATCCGCCATTAATGGTTCGAATGAAGGAGATTATGATAATTACAATGCTTTAGATACATTTTTAATCGATGGTATAAATGTATTTGCAGTTGAATTACACAATGAAAAAGCAAGTAGTTCAGATATAGGATTCGACCTTGAAGTAATTGCTACCGAAGGAATAGATTCAAGTAAATATTTATTTTTTAAAGAGTCTGAATGGAAATACACTGACGATGGTTCAAACCTTGGAACTTCTTGGATAGATTCAAACTACAACGACGCTGGATGGAGTTCCGGAGATGCCATATTTGGATACGGTACCCTAGACGGTTCTACCGTAACCACTACCTTAAGTTTCGGATCAAACTCATCCGACAAATACCCAACTACATACTTTAGAAAACAAGTTACCTTATCAGGTCTTGATTACAAAAAATTGACAATAAATCTCTTAGCAGATGATGCCGCAGCTGTATATATAAATGGCAAACTTGCAATAGCCGATGGAATGCCAGCTACTTGGGACTATTTGACATATGCAACCTTTACAGCATCAGGAACCGATGAGGGAGATTATGATTCTTATACCATACCTGACACTTTTCTTATTGATGGTGTAAACACATTTGCTGTTGAAATGCATCAAGTTAATGCTACAAGTTCAGATTTAGGGTTCGATATGGAGATACTTGGAATACAGGGATTCTTGGTGGAAGGTCAGATTTATATGGATATGGATGGAAACGGACAATTGTCAGCATATGATATTTTCGGTTCTGGTGCTGTTGAGATTAAATTTTATGACGATGCAGACTCCAATTCCATATTCACTCAAAGTGAGATATTAGACTCAGTCTTAACAGACCCAGATGGATCATATTCTGTTTTAATTGAAGATAAGATTAATCACTTGGGTGTAGCTTTACAGACCGAAGATATGGATGTAAGGTGTGAATTAACATCAGACACAAGTTTAAGCTTCTCTATAAGCGATACTACTACAGTTATCACAGCAAATTTCGGACAACTAGGTCCTAGAAGCATGTGTTTAATGATAGCGGATGACCAATCTGCGAATGACAGGTATTATATCGCCAATAGAATAAGCGGCAAAAATAAATACATCTCTACCTTAGATGTTAACGAAATAGAAGCTCTTGCTATCCGAATAGGAATGGACTCAGCTTGGGCTTGTGACGCAGGACAGTTTGGAACAATTGATATTTCAACAGGACAATTTACACCAATAGGTTCTGGAATAGGTACTGGTACCGGGTTAATAGGTGGGGCACTTGGCTCCTTAGCTCTTGACGATGTGGATGGCATGGCTTATGATGGCGTGAACCACATATTATATGGTACTCATAAAACTTCGGGTTGGGGAAATAATGATGTTTTATTTGCTATAAACAGGTCTTCAGGATCTTTCATCCCTGATTTTTTTGGTACGGGTATTGATTTTGTTAAGATTTCTGGAACTAATGTCAAATCAGATATAGATGATATTGCCTTCAACCCAAACACCAACCAACTCCTTGCGGTTAACATGCAAGGATCTGGAGATAGTACCAGATATATATCTATAGACCCATCAAACGGTGCTGCAACTGTTATTTCCATTACAGGCGTTGGAGATTTTGAAAGTTTAGGCTACTATAACACTGGGGAATTATATGGTACAACTGGAGTTGAAAACAAGTCAGGATACCCGGCAAATACATTTTATAAAATAGATAGAAGTACAGGAATTGGAACAAAGCTTGACACTCTGTATTCTGGAGCTATTGATGTGGAAGCATGTGACTGCCTTACAGGACCTACAGAAAATCTGATTTCTGGTGTGGTATTCTTTGATGAAGATTCATCGGGGGTATACGACAATAATGATTCTACTTATGGAGGCATCTGGGTATACCTCTTCAAAGATGTAAACGAAAATGGTATCATTGATTCTGACGATTACAAATTGGATAGTACTACTACCGACCTCAATACAGGTTTTTATGTATTCATAACAGATAGTTTAGGTAAGTTTATCACAACTCCACTGGTTCGATTTACTCAACTATTAACCATGAATACCACTACAAATGATAGTCTTACTGAATTTGCTGAATTTGTATTACATGGAGACTTTGACGGCCAAAACGATTTTGGATTCCACCTTACTGGGGGAATACCTTACCTTCCGGTAGAATGGTTAAACGTATCGGTGAAATGGACCAAAAATAAGAATGGTGCTGTTACATGGTCTACTGCGTCTGAGACCAACTCTTCACATTATGAAGTTGAAAGAAAAATAAAAAATGGTGATTTTGAATACCTAGGTCGTATAGAAGCTACGAGTAATACAAACAGTACTACAGACTATAGCTTTATAGACTTTGATGCAAATAAGCAATACCGCAAACACATAATATACAGAGTTAAACAAATAGATTTTGACAATGCATTTGACTACTCAAAAGCAGTAGTCCTTACCAAGGAGATAACAATGATTGTTTCTGTTTACCCAAATCCTATAGATGACTTTGTAAATGTAACTATAGATAACCATGGAGAATACAACATTACCATTACAGATATAGCTGGGAACTTAATTATAGAAAAAACTGGGAGTAATTACGATACGTTCTCACCTATTACAATAGGAGAGCTAAACCAATTGCGTAGGGGTATCTACCTCATGCAAGTAACTTGCAATGGAGAAGATAAAGTTGTCAAGTTGATTAAGTAAGTCAAGGAACTTAGTTCTCGTTCTATGCCACGTTAAGTAACAACAACTTATCTCGGCAGCTTATTTCACTTTGAAACTTACTTTGAGTCATAGGTTTAAAAATTTCAAGTTCCTTAATTCTAATTTCGTTTACCGAATTATCATCAAGTAGTGGTAAAAGTCAAATTATTATCTGTAGATCTACATTCCGAATTTTATTCTAGTACTAACGGATAAAATTGTCGTCCACTTAGAGACATAGATAATAAGTCCATACCTAGTGCAGTTTAGAGATTAGAAGAAATATTAAAAGAAACTAAGACTTAGTTTCTTTTTGATTTATACAGAAATAAATTATTCTTACACGAAAATAATGTAATCCTACTGGGAGGTTTTGTCACATTAATCTGAGGTAAAAGTTATTTATAGCACATATATATACTCAATAGAGGCGTTCAAACCAACAACTCTTCAAGCCACTAGCTTACAAATTAAGACACATTTTAACCTCTTACTATTAGCTGGCTAACCATAATCAAAAACCGCTTACTTGTTTATTTATACCATTTACTTGTTGAGACAAACCATTGACTGGTATTATAGCTAAACTCAATTTTTAATGCTCAAAATTTGAAAATACGAATAGTCAAAAAATATATGATTACAATTACTTGCTTATCTCTTTTAGATTTAATTTTAAGTTTATCCAAATTATCTATCTTTGGTTTTCTCATCTAGATTGGCACGTTTTGACAGAAAGAACTCCTTTACAAACTCCAATTAAAATAATTATCGTAAATCATCTGTTTCTATAAAAAATTCAACTATTTTGCCATAGAATACGAAGGTGCACTTTATACAAAAAGCTGATTATCAGACCCCTTAATGCGTGTAAATCGAACACCGTTTATTAACATTACTTAACCCCAATTTATATTAAATATGAAAGTATTGATTATTGATGATGAAAAACATTGTAGAGAAAATATAGTCTATTTACTAAATCAACATTTCACGAAGTTCACACAAATAAAAACAGCGTCATCTGTAGATGAAGGCCTTGAAATAGTAGAATCATTTAATCCAAACATTGTTTTTTTAGATATTCAAATGCCAGAGAAAAGTGGCTTTGAGTTTGTTAAAAATATTGATACGACAAAACTCGCACTTATTTTTATTACAGCACACGATGAATATGCAATCCAATCTATAAAATTTGGCCCAACTGGTTACTTATTAAAACCCATTGATCTGGAAGATTTGAAAGACGTAGTTGAAAAGGCAATGTTCATGCTTGCATCTAAAACAATGCATGAGAACAACTACCATAAAGGACTGTTAGAAGTTATAAGCTCCTTTGAATCTAAACAACAACCAACTAAAATATGTCTTTCTCAAACATCCAAATTAAAAGTAGTTGACATCTCAGATATAATTTATTTGTCAGCAGATAGTTATTACTCCACTTTTTATCTATTGAAAAAAGAAAAAATAGTGATGTCTAAAACATTGAAACACTACGAAGAACTATTAGGAGCTTGTTTTATTCGAGTTCACCGATCATTCTTAGTAAACCTGAAGTATATTTCAGAGTATAGCCATATTAATTCTAAAATATTACTGAAAAATGGGACCCAAATTGATGTTTCTCGACGTAAAACAAATGAGGTAATTCAGAAATTAAAGACAATTTCATAGCTATGAAATTTTGTACTCTTGTCATATTATTGCTTTATAATGTCAGAGTTCTAAGTCAAGATTTAATAGTCAAAACACTGACACCAAATGACGGTTTACCTTCTTCTGAGGTCTATTGTGTTTTTCAAGATACCAAAGGTTATTTATGGATTGGAACAGACAATGGTTTAGCAAAATTTGACGGAAAAAATTACAAAGTCTATACCACTGATGAAGGGTTGCCTCATAATTCTATTATGAATATTACTGAAGATCGTAAAGGAAATTTATGGGTCCTTACCATTTCAAATAGTTTAGCATACATTAAAAATGATAGTGTATATGAGTATCCATATGAATTAGAAGTGCCAAATCCTCAATATTTGACTGGGATTCTAACTATTTCAGTTGATGAAAATATGACGAAATGGTTGTATGACGAAAATGCAGGAGTTTTGTTTAAGGAAACAGAAAACCATCTTTTTAAAATGATGAATGATGTAGGATTAAGTTCTTTTAATGTCACTTATTATACTCAAAGAATAGGCCGTAATGCCATTGCTACAATTAGAACATCTAATATCACAAAACTGCCCTCTACGAGTTCTATTGGTCAGCCAAGGAAGGTAGAAATCTCTAATAGAATATTACAAGTACAAAATGTGATACTAGATTATTATACATTCCATTGGTTAGATAAAACTACCTTGATAGGTCTAAATAAGTCTGGAAAATTTATTAAATATAGCAACGGTTCCGTTGTATTAGAGGGACAACTTGATGTCAAAAATATAAATAAACTTTACATCGATAAGATGAAAAATATCTGGATATTAAGTACTGAAGGAGTGGCTCTTTATAAGGACGACAACTTTATTCATAGCGAAGTATTTTTTAAAAACCATTCTATTACAGATATGCTCCATGACAATGAGGGTAATTATTGGTTTTCAGATCAGGATCGTGGTTTACACCTTGTACATTCCATTAATTTCAGAAAACACAATCTTAAAAAAAATGGAGCAGAAGATAAAATTGCCACAATTAAGGATAGTGAAGATGCACTCTACGTAAGTTCTATTAAAGGAAATATTTGGAAAAAGAAAAGTACTACCAACTTCAAGAAGTACTATAAGGAATCTCGAACAAGCTATGATTATTATCCATTCGCCATATTAAAAAATAACCGTCTCTTTTTACCTGGCGGCAGAATTGTATCCTCTAATAGCGTATTCTCCAGTGAAAAAAATATACTAAATGGATATACTGCATATAAATCCATTGATATATTTAACAATCAATTATGGATAGGAATGACTGAGGGTGTTGCAGTTTCGGACTTGAATGGAGGAAACTTTAGGAAAATTGACACCAAATTTAACTTAAGATCCAACGCTACATATTTAACTGACAGTAGTTTATGGATTGGTACACTGGATGGCTTGTACTGCTATAAACAAGACACCATACATAGGTTAAGTCTCGATAATAAATTATTGTCGAATAGAATTTTGTGTCTCACTTCCTATAAAAATAAATTGGTAATAGGTACAAAGGGAGCAGGTGTTCTAATATATGACCTTACTACTAAAAGTATTGTCCAAATTTCCCTGTTAAATGGACTTCCAAGCAACCTTATTAAGTCCATATTAATTTATGAAAACCAATTAATTATTGGAACCAATAAAGGACTTAGCATTTTACAATTTGATATTAATAATACCTTAAAGATATTGAGTAATTATGATATTAACAATTCATTGCCATCCAACGAAATAAACGCTATTGGTTCTTTTAATAATAGAATTTGGCTTGGCACCAATACAGGTCTTGTTTCATTTAATATAAAAGAGGCAATTACCAATACCTATGCACCTCCTATATACATCGACAAGTTAAAAACAACTGAATTACACGAATTCAATTTTCAAAATCGCATAGAACTCAATTCTAACGAACGATCAATCTTATTTGGGTACCACGGCATTGGATTTAGAGCAAAGTCACGGCTAGAGTACAAGTATTTTCTTGAGGGATTTGATACAGACACACTATATACCAAATCTGAAGAGGTAAAGTATACAAACCTTGGACCTAATACATATACATTCCATGTATGGGCAAGAAATGAAAATGGAATATGGAGCGGCAGGCCTTCCATTGCCTCCTTTGTGATACCCGAAAAACTAAATGAGAAATTTAGTTTTAAGCTGGGAGTACTCCTACTAGTCGTGCTTTTTGGTGGAGCGTTACTGATGTATATTGAAAATAGACGACGGCAAACTATTCTGAATGATTTAGAATATGCTGAGTTAAGAGAACATGCCTTAGCAGCTTTAATGAATCCTCATTTCATTTACAATTCATTATCTGCTCTACAATCGCTAATTAACAAAGGCAACATAGCAAAATCCAGTAGATATCTAAGTCAATTTTCAAAACTGATTCGAATGAATTTAACATCAATAAGAGAAGGTGTTGTAATGTTAGAAGACGAAATTCAACGTTTGAAAATTTATCTTGAAATCGAAAAATTAAGACTAGAAGATAAATTAAATTATGAAGTACATTTTGAGGAGAATCAAGACTTAATGTTTGTAGAAATCCCTGCTATGATAATTCAACCATTTGTAGAAAACGCCATTTGGCATGGTATTTTACCCTCCGGGAAGGAGGGCTTTATTCTGATTAACATAAAGCTATTAGAAAATGACATGGTGGAAGTACGAATTAAGGATAATGGTGTGGGACTTAGTGCTGCAAAAAATGAGGAGAGTAAACATCATTCATCTATGAGCTTGGAAATAACAAAAGAACGTTTTGATTTACTCAGCCTTAGAACAGGTAGAGAATGTAAATTCAATGCCACTGAGCTTGGAACAAATGATGGAGGAGGAACGCTTATTTGCTTGCAGTTTCCGATAATCACATAAGGGTAGAAGATTCTGTTGTGTTAACCTATACGAATTAAGATTCACCTTGACCGGCAACATAAACGTTTAATAACCTCTAAAATGTGTTGTATTAAACTTGATAGAAGTTAGCATATACAAGAGAAAGAATCAACTTACAGATTCAAGGAAAAGTTGGCTTTAACCATTTAAATCATTGGCAGCAAAACAAAGTAATAAGTATGCTTACTCTATATACACTCCTATCTAAACCATAAGATTCCTAACACTTAATAAGAAAAGGAAGATGGATATGCACAGACCGATAACGAAGATATAGTAACTATATCTTAACAGTACATATTTTCTATTGAGCACTTTACCTAAAAAGTACAGATCTCTGGAAAGTGTTTTGTACAAATAGTCACTGTCTTTCATGAGTTCAGAAATCCCCCATTCATAGTCCTCCAAAGACATATTATGAAAGTTTCCAAAGAAAATAAGATTCCCTTTTTTTTCCTCTACTTCTTTTCTTGATAGACTGCCATGAGTGGTCTTAGGAATAGTAGATAAAATGGAAATAATAATGGTAATAATACTAAATATTAGTAAGGCAAGACCGGGATAAATTAGATAAGGATTGGTATCCATTTTAGGAAACATTGCCGAAAGGACTATTGATATAATTATAGCATTTACGCTTATAAGTGTATTCGCTTTGTTATCTGCTATCTGACTCAAGCTTAGATGATTTCTCAGCGACACTCTAAACATGGTCTCTACTCCCTTTTCTGGCAATTTGGACTTCGTCTCTTTAGCTTTTTTTTTATTCTTTTTGGAATGTGACTGCTTTTCTTGGGAATCTGAATTTTCAGCTGACTTTCTCATGTTTTTTAACTTTTCTAAATTAACATTTTTTTGGTATCCGTACTGTTCTTTGGCATATGTGGTATGGTACTTCTGCTTCTTAAAAAAAGCTATGCACATTTGCAACCAATGTTCTCCAGAACAAGGAGGCTTATGATACTCATTTATCTCTGTCAATAAATCGACATATGTAGTCTCTAAATACGCAGGACTACCCAAATGAGACAAATCTGCGTCTTTCATAATCCGTTCCAACAAATCTATTGGGTCATGCCCCATTTTAGTAGACATTATTAGTCGGTCAATCAGTGCCAGTTGGTTAGAATCAAAACCTTCTTGAGACAAGAATTCTTTGGCTATGGACGCACCATTCTCTTCGTGGTTTTCGTTACCCATGTGGTAGGCTGCATCATGAAAAACTGCTGCCAGTTGTATGCATAGTTTTTCATTTTCAGACAAACTTTCTTCTGAATCTACTATGTTACTCGCTTGCTCATAAACCGTGTGTGTGTGCTCATAGTTATGATAGCTCAATTTATCAGTCTTGTTACTCTCAAAAAGCGATTTCACATGAGCTAAACTATTTTCCAGTATTACCTTATTGGACTTCATTTCTGCTTTGTAATTATCTTCAGTTTAATCAGTGTTGGATAGGTCTTATGTTTTTCATTGGCTATAATCAAGGTACTCTCAGAATCAAAACAAATACCTTCTGGCTGATGGTAAATATACGGACTCAATTGTATTTTATTCTTCACTTTACCTTTTTTATTCAAGACCAATAGTGTTTTGGAAAATGAGCTAAGAATGTAAATATTCCCTTTGGGATGAATACCAATGGCAGACGCCTTAAAATTGGGATGAATTTCTTTCTTATTCAATTTAAACAGAGGTTCTTCGGCATATTCATTTGTGAGAGTCGAGAATTTGTAAATAAATATATGGTCATCCTTTTTCTTCTTACCGTGTACTTTACAAGCTACTAGCAGCCTGTTGTTCTTAGGATCCAAACACAAACCTTCAAACTCAAAACCTTTGCCATGTTTAAAAGAGTATTTAATCGCTTTCTTAGAGTGAACGGATACTAGAATACTTCCATCACTTCTTAAAACATATGCGGTGTCTTTACGGATGGCTATTCCTTCAAAATCACCATTATGTCCAAAATCAAATTTTGAAATAATGGTACCTGTTCTACTATCTATTTCATAGATATTGGCCTTTTCATCTTGGATACAGCTTACTGTTGTGTCTGAAGTACAGTGTAAGCCAGAGATCTCATTGAGTTCCTTCTTTAATTTTATTGTTGATGATGGTCGGTCAAAATTATAGGGTATAGTCTTCCTTCCGGAGCATCCATAAAGAATCACGACAAATACAAACGTGACTAGATATACTCTTCTATTCCTCATTCTGACACCTTAAATAATCGAACTCCTTGAGCCTTCCCTTTAAGTAAAATACCCCCTACATCCTCAAAATGGTATTCTGAGTATGGTTTGATGATACTGTAGAGTGACTCTGAAATAAGCATATCTGAATTGAAATCATTGCACATATCTTGAATCCTAGAGGTGGTATTAATAGTATCTCCATGATAGGTAAA
The DNA here is from genome assembly GCA_002746305.1 of Bacteroidota bacterium. Taxonomy (GTDB): domain Bacteria; phylum Bacteroidota; class Bacteroidia; order NS11-12g; family UBA9320; genus UBA9320. The sequence continues at coordinate 72,162 of NVWV01000010.1, forward strand.
TTCTCTTTTGATATCACCTACTTCCGTCACAATAATAGGTCCTGCATGTGCACCTGCTTTGAAAACTGGGAAAATTCCATATTTCTCTTCATAAATGGCACGTTTTTTATGTAGGACTTCCTTGAATGCGAAAAAAGCCTGTAGAAATCGTCTATAATTTTTGGCTTCACTTATCGGCCATGTTATCACTACTTCATCCCCTACATATTGGTAAATTTGGGCATTGAATTTGTCCACTACAGAAAAGTCACTAAAGCAGTCTTTCAATAGATAGCTATACCGATACATTCCCAATTTTTCAGCTATTGCTGTGGAATCCTTAAGGTCTACAAACATAAAAATTTTCTCTTCCTCACGGGGTTTATAAAACCTTCCTGCGATAAGCTTGCTTAAATTTCCATAGCCCAATTTCTTCTCTATTTCTATTATAAATCTAGAGACAAAAATGGTAACAACCATGAGCATAATCCAAACCGCAAATTCTTGGATATTAGGCTGTATAACACCTATTTTAAATACACGTTCCAACCAAAAATGGATAGCCTGATCTATGCCAAAAGCAGTAAGTCCCATTACGACTAAATGAATAAGAAAACCAATAGCAAAAACCATTATGAGCGGTTTCCTATAAAGTATTCTCTTAAGCAAAAAGACGTCTACTGCACCAAGTAATGCAGCAAGAAGAACTGACGTAAACAATATGACACCTACGTAAAAATAGGGAATGAACGAACTATCTAAAAACTTTACTTCGTTAGGCTCTATGTTGTAGTTACTAAGGAGTACAGCTCGTATAATGGTATATAGGGCAAGAACAACTGAAGAGCAAATAAAGTATGTCTTAAAGTGTCGTATATATTCTCTCATAAGTGATTGGTTATTTTAGTGAATACTTTCAGCATTAGAATAAAAAGTTCATATGAAAACTGACAATCTTATTTTCATCCGACTTTTCAAATGTAGTCGTAAATAGTATTGAGTGAAACGGACTAATCCAAATTCCTCCGCCATAAGAAGTGTGCCATGTGTCTGAATTCTCACCGTCCATCCACACTCTCCCATTATCAATAAAACCATGAATCCCAATGTCTCCAGGAAACAAATAAGATTTAAAACTAGTAAGTTTAAGTCGTAAGTCCGTATTTTGGTATGCGGAACTTCGACCAGCAAACCGATCTCTTCTATATCCTCTTAAATTACCTCTTCCAATTTGTTTTGATTGTGCTCCAAGTGTATTGGCTTGATTGAATAAAAAGTCTCCTAGAATAGATGATCCTCCAAACCGCAATGCCAATACAGGATGAAAGATTGTTTTGATTGGCACATAAAAGGAAATATCTGATTTGATTGTACTTATATATGTTGCATCTGAGTGATTATACATAGCATTTCCATCCACATTCCATTTCAATCCATTAGAAGGTTGCACTTTATTATTAGTTGTATTTATTGAAAAATTGGACTCTATTCCAAAAAGATGATTTTCATCAAAATCATCATCGACAAGTCCAGAAAGATCTGACGATATAAACCGATTCATGGACTGTTTTGTTTGAACAAATTCATATTTAGGTCCAACAGAAAAAATAGTGTTCTTGTTTATTCTGTTCTCTAAGCTAAAATGTGCAAGACCTTGGTTATATCTCACCCGATAAAACTTAAGACCGCCAACCCTGTCTTTGGTATCATTTCCTAGTCCATAGAAGTTAGTTATGGCATTTGGGGCAAAAAGCTGTGTTTCTATATTAATATTCCATTTCCCAATAGCTTGGTAAAAAGTAGAGTTATGACTCAAATAGAATGACCCTGTTCTAACAGCAATTATGCCATAGAGTTTATGAGCATCTGCCAATGGGGTCTTTCTCCATCCATGCTTTTTTAGAGCTACTCCAGTACCTAAGTATATGCCATCATCTATATTATATCCAATTTTGACCAAGGGGATAGTCTTGTTGGGCTTAAATCTATCTCTATTATAGGTATTTAAATACTTGTCATTCGAGGTTAGATCTTTGGTTTCCGTTGACCCTATTATTTGTATCCCATCTACTTTGTCATACACTCGGGTCAACCTCTTAACACCTCGCACAATAGACTGATCAATAATTTCGTCGTGACCTTTGCCTCCAATAATTCTGATTAGAATACTCTTTTTAGTATTGCCAGATATTTCAAACCGATCTTTATGCCCTAGGCCATAAAGATTAATTTCCTTCGTTTCATTATACTTGAATTCTCGATGATAAAAGAGACTCCGTTTCTTATGTTTTTTTGTTTTACGATAGACTTTTACATCAACGTTACCATTTGGTTTTCTAAGAACTTCAAAGGTTTCAGATTCATTACTTCCTACTACTTCTACCTGTTGTGCTATAATCTTATAATATTCAAGAGCATACAGGTGTAAATCATCTCTTCGCCTTTTCAACTTATCTATAAGTTCTTGACCGTTAAGGTTGAATATAGTATCGGGTAACTGTCCTATAGCATTTTGAATGACTTCATCTGTCACACCCACTTGAATTTCCTTAGCTACTTGAATCCAATCTTGTTCCGTAAGTCTTGTAAGGAAACTAACATCCAATTGCCTTCCATTTAGGTTAAGTCCAACAAAGTCAGTCATTTCATAATCAAAATTGGATAATAATTGACCAGGAGAAAATGGCATTGCAGCTAAACTTGGAATTAATCCATCAACCTTGGCAAATACTTGATCTCTATCCCTTGGAATAGGTACATAAACATTCCCCTTTTCTGTCAAAGAATCCTTTGTATGGTAGCATTGGTCATGTGACCCTTTTTTGCATTCGTGTAAAGCCCATCTCCATTGGTCATCGTGTCGATCAAAATCTCCTATGAGCATATCGAAGAGTCGTGCTCTCAACATCTCGTGTTCATCCACCATATTGTGATTACTTTTATGCAAATCGAGCACCATTTTGGGTGTACTTATTGCCTTCTTCACATTCCCAAAACTTTCACCTTCTGCAAGTTTGCTGCCAGCTCTTTCCTCGAATAAGGCTAGAGTATTACCATATGCAGAACGAAATTTCCCTAATCTTGGATCGTCTGGTACAAACACCAATTTTGCGTGCTTATGATTGACTCCTGCACCTTCTGCCAATGGAGCAATGGTAAATGCACCATAAGGATGCGACATCGCAATTTGATCTCTCATGATGTCTCCAACAACAGTATTTTGCATGTCGGCGGGTAAAAATTTTCTGGCTGGATCTTTCTGAATGGACCTAAGCAAGTATTCTTTCCCATTGGCATCTTCTAGCCTAAGAGACTTTGTTTGCATCCCACCACCAAGACGTATTGGCGTTAAGCCGCCTTTTTCAGAACTAATGTCAAATACATTGACGGATACAGGAGCCGTCCAAGATGATCTGTATTCTTTACCAAAGAAAAATGCTTTGAGTTTACTCGCTTCAAACTGTTCTGCAGCTCGATATACAATAACACTGTCTGAGAAATCAACTGTAGACAGTTCAGGTAGGACTTCCTGAGTATCTGCTTCTTGAATCTTCTTCCTGAATGATAATTCTCCTTTCAGGTTTGTCTCGTCTACCGTCCAAAACTCAACCCATACTTCACCTGTCGTTAGGTAAAGCACCTTTGAAAAACCTTGCTTTGCATACGTAAAAGATGCTCCATTTTTTTTAGCTACGTACTTGGTTTTACTTCCTGATCCACTTACAATATAATGCTGTTTGTTGTGCTCAAAATACTGTAAATTATGTTCATGTCCAGCTGCATATATTAGATTATTATGCGATTCAAAGGCTCCTAATAACTTTTCTCTGAGCAATTGATATCTTGGGTTATTGAGATCCTGTATATGTCCAATTCGCTTTCTGTAATAGGGATAAATGGAACCAATAACAGGCAAAGGAACATACAGCTTTGGGAAAAATGAAGTTAATGGAAAGAGGTGATCCTTAGGTCTAAAATACCCTCCATGATTACCATTACTAAAAATAGGATGATGCCCTGTTACAATGATATTTTTGTCATGATTATTTTTAATAACTGCTGTGAGTTCGTTAATGAAATCTAATTCATTATTAATAGAACAACTATCTTTTTCACCATAAGGCTTATCATAAGCATGCAACCACCATTGACTATCTATAATAACTAATACTACACTGTCATTTAGATGAATCTCTACAGGACCTGGACATCCATTATCCGGATTAAAAACATTGCCTTTGTTTAATTTTTTCTCTATATATTCTTCCTCCCTCTTCACTCCATCCCAGCCATCAGATGACCATTTTGACCAGTCATGATTTCCCGGTATAAAAAAAACATTGCCTTTGAAATCAGCAAGCGTTTTCAACTGATTACCAATAGACTTTTCTGCATTTTTTCTGAAAGAAGATGATTCTTCAACCATTCCATCTGGATAAATATTGTCGCCTAAAAAAATCACAGAACTATTTTGTTCTGCATCACTAAGATGCTGTTTAAGCAGAGCCATGCAAGAAGTCCCTTCGTTGACAATAGGTTCTCCTGCATCACCTACCAAGTATACAGTATGGCTAACTTCTCCATTAATAGAATGTTGAAACCACTCTGTATTAGCCTTACTAATAAATGGTTTCTGTCCAAAGGCATTGGTAGCAAATAAAATCAGGATGAGTTGAAAAAGAACAGATTTACCACAGACCATTGCAACGAAATTGAGAAATTTAGTCATATTTATTTCCATTTTTTTGGTGGCACAAAGAATAAGCTAATCTGAAAACTGAACGCATTTTGAACGGAATTTGATATTGCAGAAGCATCAGTTGATAGTAGTTTGTTGGTGGTAGACAAATCAAATTTGTAGTTTATATGGTAACCTACATTGGTAGAAACCCAAATAAAATCATATAGTTCTCTTTCGTACGCCAAGGTGCTAAAAAAATCTGATTTCGAAAGGTAAAAGTTCTGCGTTGCTATGGGTTCTGAATTGATATAATAATTATCTCCCGACAGTTTATTGCTCCATCTCAGAACATTCTTCTCATTAATTAGATAATTAAATTGGATGTCAACTGGGAGTAATATTCTTGTGCTGAGCTTATCCGTGAATCTCCGATTATAGGATAGGACTGGCAAAACAAGTTGTCTTCCAAAAGTATTGTTATATGTGAGTCCAACTCCCCATGAAATAGTTGAAGATCGTTTTTGACCATAGATAATGGAAACTGTGGATCTGAAATAGTTGATGAGTTTGCTTTTATCAATGTCGCCACTAAGACGAGTATTTACCCTCCCCATAATAAACTTATCCCCTATAAGAGACTTCCCCATGTAGGCTGTTAATCCTACACTTCGTAAGGGTTTATCTTCCAAATATTTGTAAAAAGAATTATTATTTTTAGTATGGTTATCAAACCTAAACTCTTCCACTTCATATTTGGCTCCCAAGGCCATCATAAAGTGGTCTTTTCTAACAACGGGTAATATCAATTTTATGGTTGTTTCTCGATTCCTATCTACCCTACCTGTATACCGATTTTCTCCAATTTTAGTTTTTATCTCGTAGTCTCTTATTCTTCGATATTTCAATTCAAAACCCTTAGGTTTAGGCAATCCATCAATACTAGGAATACAATACCCTGTGCTATCGCAAATGCCTTCTGACCTTAAGCTATCCAAAACCGATTGACCTAAGGACATAAAATGACCAAAAATGGGTATCAATACAATGAACAGTCGGACTCCACTTGGACAAAATCTTGTTTTCAATTATTTAAAGTGTTTAAATAGTTATAATAATCTGATTGAGCTCTTATTTTCTTAGGACTACCTATTGTAACCCTGATATTGTTCAATTGTTCATCAATTCTTACAGCTTTTATGTTATCACTCCATTGCAATTGAATATTGGTTAGAATATTTACTTTTATGCTCTCTGAATAAATAGGAAAGACCACCTCTATTCTTCTTCGGAGATTGCGTCCCATCCAGTCAGCAGAACCTACAAATAGTTTAGGGTTACCACTATTGTGAAACAAGTACACTCTATTGTGTTCAAGGTACCTGTCGACCAACCGCTTAAGAGTTATATTCTTACGAGGAATGAGTGTACAAATTCCTCGAATTAATAATCTAATTTCAACTCCCGCATCCGCAGCTTCGTACAGTTTATCAATGATTTTTCTATCTTCAATATTATTTAATTTAAGCATTATGGATGCCTCTTTACCCTCTTTAGCACAATTGGTTTCATGTTCAATTAGCTTCGTAAATTTCTCCAACATATTAACTCTAGCAACAAGCAAATGTTTGAGGATGATCGTCTTCTCTTTTCCAAAAATAAGATCCAATGTTTGATCCAATTCATCCGTCAGCCTTTTATCGCTTGTAAGCAATGCATAGTCGGTATAAATACTAGCTGTTTTCTCATTAAAATTACCGGTACCCAAAAATGCGTATTTCACCATATCCCCATTGGAAGACTTTCTTTTGATGAGAGCTATTTTAGAATGCACTTTAATATTTTGCTGGCTGAATATCACGTCAATACCAGCCTTTTGCATTTTTTTGGCCCATTTAAGGTTGTTTCTTTCATCGAATCGAGCTTTCGCTTCTATGAGCACAGTTACTTTCTTCCCGTTCCTAGCTGCACTTATGAGAGCTTCAGCAACACGAGAGTCCTCCGCCACTCGATAGATGGTAAGTTTGATTTCTGTTACCGCACTGTCAATTGCAGCCTGATTAAATAACCTTAAGACATATTCATATTTCTGATAAGGGAAAGCGATTAAAATATCCTCTCTGGAAATGGAATCAAAAATGGCACCAACGTCTTCGAATGCTTTGTGAGATAAAGGTGGGAGGCTCACATTTTCTAGTGTTTTCCCAATTGGATTTGGAAGAGAAAAAAAATCAAAAAGATTATGATAACTCCCTCCAACCATACAGTCATTTTCAGACAGCTTAAGTTGTTTTTTCAGAAATTCCAAGGTATCAGGTCTAAGATTAGATTCATAAATAAACCTACTTGCATTCCCAATTTCTCTGTTCCCTAAACTCTCTGTAATCTTTGCCATTACATCATCAGAATATACATCGTCTAAAAACAATTCAGCATCTCTATTTACCTTTATACTGGATTGTCCAGTTACAGTATAGCTCTGAAAAACAATGCTTGAAAAGCACTTAATAATATCTTCTATAAAAGTATAGTGAAATATACTATTTAAGGAAGGCAGGCTTTGAAATCGATTCATCTTATCCGATGGCACATTAACAATACCAACATACTCACGACCGTCTTTTACAAGCTCTGCTAAAATGTATAATTTCCTATTCTTTAAAAAGAACTCCTGCGGGTCATCTTTCTCAATTATCACTGGTCTGAGAAAAGTAAGAATTTGATTGTAAAATAACTCAGTGATGGCTGGAATATGTTCTTTCGAATAAGAAGAGTTAAAATAAAGATTAACTTTATTTTCTAAGAGTTCTGGAAGTATCTGATTTCGAATGGTCTCACCCAATAACTGCTGTTGATTATCTACTTTTTGAAGGACTTCCTTCAAGAGCTGGACCGGAGACGACACTTTTATCTTGTCATTCAGCTTCTGTTTATCTAGTAATATTAAGTTTTCTAGAAGTGCCACCCTAACCCTAAAAAACTCATCTAAATTGGAAGAGTAGATTGCAATGAATTTTATTCGTTCATACAAGGGTACTGAAGCATCACTGGCTTCTATCAGTACTCTCTCATTAAAAGAAAGCCAACTCAAATCTCGATCAAAATATTTCATGTTTTTGGTTAGTCTTATGACAAAATTGTTCCAATCCGTCATTTGCAATACACTTTCAAAAAATCATCAAACCTATTCCAGTAAGGATATACGAACGAAGATGTCTGAACTTATTGTCTTGCTCGAAAAATAGCACCTTTTTTAGATTCTATGTCATAAACTTAGCTAAATCAGCACTAAACATTTTTTTTTAAGAACATCTACAAATGCTATTAACCACCATTACTCAGCTTTTCAGGTTAGCCCTATTCATCCTTTTTAGCACCTAATTGATGGTATAATTCTTGCATTATTTTTTGCAAATTATTAAGTCATATTAGGGCCTATTTTTGCACCTGAATATTAAGATTATCCAAAAAGACAGTAAAATGATTCCTAACCAAATAAGAAATTGGAAATCACCGTGCTCAGACAACCCTGAAGTACACAAACATTTTATTGCAAAAAGTAACCGCAAATCAGAGATATGAGAACCTATATAGTACTTGGTTTCATGGCACTTCTTCACTGCATCTCTCATAGGATGTATGCTCAAAACAGTTTAGGGCTAAGTACAAACTACATACACTCTTTTGGAAAAGGCACGTCAGAAATTCAAGGTACTACCTACCATTTGAATACAACTAGTGGTTATGAAATTACTTTAAACTATTTGCACGATGTGAAGAATACAGATATACAGACCGTACTAGAGCTAGGTTATCGACAGATTTACTTTTCTGGCAAGTCAGATGACCTAGTATATAGTGGAAATCTAATAAAGGTTACAGGGACTTTAGGGTGCAACTATTTAATCAACAAAGAACTGTATATTGGCGGGTTGTTTGAAATTGAGAACAATATGGATTTAGATGAAACCTACGCTGGTCGTGGAGACTTATATAGATACTCCATAAGTCTAGAGGTAGGATATAAAATACTCGACAAATTGACTACCACCATGCTCGTGAATAGAGCCTTCTACCCTATTAGTGAACCCTATACTATCTTCAATCCTCAAAATCAAATACGATTAGGCCTAACATTCAAACTACTGTGATGAGATTACTTACATTAATTCTATTATGCTCTCTATTATTTAGCTGTTCAAAGCTAACAGTAAGTGAGCCTCTACCAGACATTGAGGGTATTACTCCAAGTTCTATCTCATCCGATTTAACTAGAATTAATATCGTTGCAGATGCTGATTTATTTGAAAATATGTACCTGAATTTTGCTCAGAATATAGAAATATCTGCTCAGATTGAATACTTTGATGAGAAAGGGATTCTCCTCTTGGATGAAAGTGCTAAAATTAGGATTCGTGGATCAGGTTCCGCCTTAAACGACATGAAATCCATTGGTATTATTTTTACAAAAAAAATTGATAATTTAGCTTTACAAATCATCAATACTGAGCAAGTATTGCCGGGAGATGATTTATGCACTTTACAATCTATTCGTCTTAGAAACTCTGGAAACGACGATGGTGTTACACATATAAAAGATTTAGCACTTACAGAATTTGCTATAGCTAACTCTATCGATTTGGAATTGAAATATGGTACCGCCACACAAGTATTTATCAATGGTAAATATTATGGATTGTTGAATATAAGGACAGAGAACGACCGCATTGCACTCTCAGATTTACTCCAAGTAGATTCTAGTAGCATCACTATGTTGAAATCTGATTTTAAAAATGGCAATATGGAGTATAAAGAAGGAAACTTTCAATTAGCTCAGAGACTAAACCAAGCAATAGATGATGAGGATGTATTCGAATTAAAAAGGCTAATAGATATTACAAATTTTATAGACTACATTCTATTTGAAGACTATTTGCAAAACACAGATTGGCCACATAACAATGCCAGGATGTATAGTGTAAACGGAAGTAAATTCCGTTTTTTATTATTTGATCTAGACCGTGCTTTCATTAGACCCAAAATGAACCGACTTCCACTCATGGAATACTTAGATGATGACATTTCAAAAATGTATCAAATATTAAGAGCAAATGACGAAAATTTTATTCCTACATTAGAGAAAAGGCAGAAAGAGCTATACACTCTGTTTTCACCCACTAGATTTAATGAAATAGTTGACCAATTAGCTCATAATATTGACGGTGAAATCAAATATTTGATAAAAAAATATGGAGCTCCTCATAGCACATTACAATGGAAAATGAATGTAGATAAAATGAAGCGTGACTTTGATAGAAACGATCACTACAACAGAAACAAATACGACCTTAACTAGAAATCACATGCCTTCAAAAATCATTTTTTTCGCTATTCTTAGTTTTGGTATTTCTCAAACAAGTCTAGGTCAAATACCTAATAAAAATCTTAGCACCAATGAACTATGGACCGGCATAACCCTAAAATACGAGGTCAATAAAAAAAATACTATTAGTCTAAAACAACAGTTTAGGACAACTGATAATTTAAATGAGGTAAGGAGTAATTTTTTTGAGATCGGTTTTAAACATAAGTTGAGCAAGCATATTTCAACGAAAGTCCATTTCAGACATACTATTCTGAATGAACAGAGAAATCGCAATAGATACATCCTAGATGGTACTGGAGAGTGGAAAATAAAACAGACCAAAGTTCATATAGATTACCGACTGAGAATGCAAGAGTCTATGGTGACATATACGGGACAACCATTTACTATTTTGAGAAACAAAATACAGCTTCACAGAAAAATATCAAAACACTCCAACGTTTTGGCCGCCTTTGAAAGCTTCTATCAATTTAATGATGTAAATAATTTCAATGTAACTCGCTATACTTTAGGCTTTAACTACTCGATAGATAAACGAATGGAATTGAATTCTTATTTAAGATTAGATCAAGAAATCAATGTAAAAAAACCTAAAAGACAGTATATTATAGGATTACTCCTTTCCTATAAAATTTGATATTACTCAATAGAATCGGGGAACTCCTAGATACAACAAAAAAGGACCAGGCAAAAGCTCCGTCTTTTTCAAACTAATAGAAAGCAGATTATTGTAAATATTAAAATTCTTCCTTAACCTCTCCACACTTCAGCATGGCTTCTCCAAAATATGGATTCATAATATTCTTGCTCTTACTCAACCACCTTGCACCATTATTTCTATCTGCCATTGGACAATACTGAACATATATTTTATCTAACTTAGGTTTAAGACTTTTGCCAATCATTATCATTTGCTCAGAAATATGAATAAAGTTGTCTCGTGCCTCCTTAACATCTATCGATGTTTTGTATTGAATAATTAACTTCTTAAGGGTCACAGAATGTTTCATCCATATATTGTGATTTTCTCCTTTGAATAGGCTCATACTGATCTGCTTAAGTTGAATTTCAAATTCTAACAAAGATTCTTGACTACTTTCAAAATCATCTTGAACTAAATTATTTTTAATTTTCATGTATGAGTCAAATAAATTCTTTAGGCTATTATTAGCTTCTGAACTTATTGAGACAACGCTGCTCTTTTGATTGTCCATTTGCATTGAAGCTCCCCCATGATTATGTCCTACAGATGATTTACCTCCTTCAGGATTCATCATACTTGGTTTACCCGCAAGCTGTGCAGCTGCATCTATACTGAATGTTCCATTTATGGCAATTTCATCTCCTTCTGTTATCCCACTTTGTATGATGTATGAATCTCCTAGTGATGGACCCAAAGTAACTTTAGTAAGCATAAAACTAACCCCATCTGAAGATTCAAGTTTCTTATAAACTATAGACTTTTTTCCTGTCCACATTACTGCCGTTTTTGGGACTACTATAGTATTTCCATTTGCTGAAATACTAGACTTAATAGTGCCGTTCACTAACATTTCTGGTTTTAACTTTTCATTGGTATTATTAACCTCTATTCTGGCTTTAGAAGTCCGCGTTTTGGGGTTGACTACGGGGTCTATAAAGGCTATATTTCCTTCAAACGTTTTCCCAGATACAGCATTTAGCGAATATGTTACTCTATCTCCTTTTTTTACCCAACTGAGATCAGACTCGTAAAGGTCAAATAGAATCCATAATTTATTCAAATTTGATATTTTATATAGAGGTTCACCTCGATTTATATAATCACCTTGATTCACTAATTTATCTGTAACTATTCCCGAAATATCTGCCCGAACAGGAAAGTTTTCAATGATTTTCCCTGTTTCAATTATTCCATTTATAGTATTATCCGATAGTTTCCAATTTTTAAGTTTCTCTTTTGCAGCAATGAATAATTTAGGCTGCAACCTCATTATCTTTTGTGCTTCAAACACCTCTTTTTGAGCCGTAATGAGCTCTGGGGAGTAAATATATGCTAAGACCTGCCCCTTATAAACTTGTTCTCCTGTATAGTTAATTTTCAACTGTTCTATTCTCCCACTTATGTGACTGGTTTGTGTGGATTCATATCGTTCATCTGGTTGAATTTTCCCATTTACTTGTAACTCTTTTACTGCATTTCCTTTTGATATAATGGCAGTTTGCACGTTGGCTAATTGCATCGCAGTAGGAGACATTTTTATACTCATAGGGTTGTCAGATTGAGAATTCTTCAACGGTATTAAGTCCATACCACAAATTGGGCAATCTCCTGACTCCTTCATTCTAATTTGTGGGTGCATAGAACACGTCCAAATTTGCCCCTTCTCAGAAACTGCATCATGATTATGATCAGTATCTCTGGGAATATTTTTACCAAATATTAACCAGCCTAGAAAAAAACCTCCAAATAATATTGCTGTATAAATAACATACTTTTTCATTCAATTAATATTTAATTATTCTTTTCACCGTACTAAAATCAGAACCTATTAATTCGACTATATAATTTCCCGATGGATAATTGGATAAATCAAGTTCAAATGAACTTTTTCTATCTACTCCCATATGATAAATAATTTGACCTTCTTGATTCAAAACCTTAATCTGTGTAACATTATTTAAGTTCTCTATTATAAAAAGACCATTAGCTGGATTGGGGTAGAGTAACATAGATTTTTCTAATTGGTTTGCCTCATTTATTCCAACAAAGTCTTTAATAGTTGCACTTCTGTAAAAAATGCTTTTGGACCTAACATCTTGCCAAGTGATATGAAATACCCCATCAGAGAATGCAATGTGCGGGTTCTTAGCAAAACTATTGGACTCACTGTTAACTCTATAAATAGAATCCGAAAGCAATGAAGCCATCCCAGAATTGCTTGCAGCAAGCATTATAGATGACACTCCTGCTTGATTTTCTTCCCAAACGATGCCCAAAGTTTTCCGTTTTCCTGCAATTATCGGAAAGTTTTGTGAGGCATTTTGAGCTATTTCAGGTGTCAGCATTTTATGTTGACCAATCACTAAATCATCAGAACTTGTTGAACCAATCATCACCCTAGATCTGCCGGAAGACCCACTCATCCAAGTATAGAAGAGACTATCGTCCGTTAACATCCCAGATGGTCCAGAAGAAGGACAAGCTCCAATTATCCAGTTCGTTGTATCAATTTCCTTTACTGTTCCATACGATAGTCCATTGTCATTTGAAATCGATGCCCAAACGTCTCTCAAATCATTGTCGTTATTCCTAAACAAAAGCACTTGTTTATTCCCATTTGTAATAATGTTTGCCGGACAACAATCACAAGCTTCTCCAGGAGCAGGCCCTGTAGCTTTAACCGCTGTGGCATACGATTGCAAACCATCAACAGACTGAGCAACAGCATAATGAGGTTCTAAGTACCCAGGTTCAAACTCCATAAATGCTACAGAAACACTCCAATCCGGAGCTACTGTAACTGCAGGAAATCGCGTAATTGGATTATCAGATACTCGAACGGTATCTGAAAAAGTAGCCCCACCATCTGTGGAAGTTACTGTATAAATCAATCCTGTTTCTTCAGGAACAGCGGCAAATGTGACCACTACTTTGTTGCCATAAGCAGCCATATCAGGGGCTGCCCAATCTTGGGCAAATACCTTCATTCCATCTGGAGTCACCTTTAGTGGTATACCAAAGTCGTTTCCATTCCATCTAGATACATAGACCTCGTGATTTGTTTTTTTACTCCACATCACTACAGGAACATTGTTGGCCGTAAAAACGACTTTAGGTCGTGTAAATCCTAGTTCCGTATTCTCATTAACAGTGTACTGCTTAAACCAATTTAGCTCTACTTGTGCTGAACTAATGAGAGGTAAAAGGAAAAGTATTGCAAATATTTTTTTCATGGTATTAATTATTTTGGATTATTAATTTAGATTGATAAATCGACTTTTCTTGAAGTATTTCCAAGTAGTATATTCCGTTGTCACACGGAGGTATTTCTAGCATATTACTCTCATTGGATAGTTGCTTAAGAATAGTCTGGCCGGTTGAAGACGTCAGTTTAACGACATAAGGACCAGCGTTGGAGAGAGCCAATGTAATAGTACTATTTGAAGATGATGGGTTGGGATAGGTACGCACTTTATTTTTGTAAATATTTTGAGTTGAAACAGTCCCTTTGCATTCTTGAATTTTTTCTCTCAATTCCACGAAGTTTGTATCTCGTTTTAAATCCCAGTGAATTTGTCTATTTGGGCAAACCACGGCGTAGGTAGGCCAAGCTACAAATGAAAACCAACTTTTGTACAAATTTGTAGTAGTATCTCCACCTCCTTCTGAACCAGCGGAAGGATAGTTAACACCAAATAAAGTTTCAAATTCTTTGACTTTAGCATTGTTATCTCTATCGCTTATTCCTAAAATTATCAATGAGTCTTGATCATACTCGGTAAGCAATGTAGCCAAAGCAGGAGTAAATTTTTGACAGGGTGTACAGTCTGCAAAGAAAAAATCCAATACTACTGTTTTACCTTTTGCTAATTCATCGTACAAATTCCAAGTTTCCCCTTTAGTATCTGTAATGGTAAAGTCAATCGCTTCTTGCCCATAAACTAAGTTTACAAACAAGATTAAGAGAATTAGTAAGCTACTTCTTTCTTTCATAAATGTGTTCCTATTCTTTAATGGTTCTTTCATATTGACAACAGCCAGGCAATTCATCATACGTAGAATTCTCAGCCTTCATCTTATCTGTATCATATCCTGATGCGGCAATTGCTTGATGTATTTCAAAAATACTAATCTCTGTACTATCGTATAGTACGACTATCTCATGCGACTCCATATCCCATTCGACACTAGACACACCGGAAATCATCGCAGCTTTTTCAATAGTTCTTTTGCACATACCGCAATTACCACTAAAGTCTATTGGGTTAGATATACTTGAATCATGTGTAGGTGTAGACTGTGCTTCAATAGTTGCAACAGTAGAAAGGGTTATACAAATTATTAAAATTATTTTTTTCATTATTTTCTGTTTTTAAATTTTTATTGTTCTTAGTCTAAGAGCATTCACTATCACGGAAACTGAGCTAAAACTCATAGCCAGAGCTGCGATCATAGGAGAAAGTAATATCCCGAAAAACGGGAATAAAATACCTGCAGCTATCGGTACACCAAGTGTGTTATAAATGAGAGCAAAAAACAAATTTTGCTTAATATTTTGCATTACACCTTCACTTAAGTTTCTCGCTTTTACAATACCGTTTAAGTCGCCTTTTACTAATGTTATCATTGCACTTTCTATAGCTACGTCTGTCCCTGTACCCATTGCTATACCAACATCACTTTGAGCTAATGCAGGTGCATCGTTAATACCATCACCGGCCATCGCTACTACCCTACCCGTTCCTTGTAATGCTAATACTTCATTAAGCTTATCTTCTGGTAACATACTTGACTTAAAATCTGTAAGGTTAAGTTCCGATGCCACTGTTTGTGCTGTTTCATGATTATCACCAGTGAGCATTATTACATCGATGCCTTTTTCTTGAAGTGCTTTAATCGCTTTTGCACTTGTATCTTTAATTCTATCACCTATCACAACATAACCAACTATTGTTTTATCTACAGATAGGTATGACACAGTTTTACCCTGTTTTTGATAGGTTTTAGCTTCTTTCTTTATTTGTAAGGTAACTTCCGCATTTGCATATTCCATCATTTTCGAATTTCCTAAAGCTACTTTTTTACTATTAACAGTAGCTTCTACACCTTTACCTGTAACAGCACTAAATCCATCTGATTCTACGATTTTAGCATTATGCTCTTTACCATATTTAACTGTAGCTTCAGCTAATGGGTGTTCACTATCATTGTTTAATGAAACGATATATTGAAGAACTTCCATTTCACTATAATTTTCACTAAAAGAACCAATTTTCTCTACAGTTGGCTTTCCTTCAGTAATCGTTCCTGTTTTATCTACTATCAAGATGTCCACCTTATTCAATTTTTCTAGTGCCTCCGCATTTTTAATTAGAACGCCGTTTTGAGCTCCTTTGCCCACGCCTACCATTACAGACATAGGTGTAGCTAATCCTAAAGCACACGGACAAGCTATAATTAATACTGCTATAGCATTGACCAAAGCATAAACATATGCTGGTTCTGGGCCCCAAATAGCCCAAATAGCAAAAGTAATCAATGAAATTAAAACGACTACAGGTACAAAATAACCAGAGACCTTATCCGCTAAATTTTGAATAGGTGCTCGACTTCTACTTGCATTATTTACCATATGAATTATTTGAGAAAGTAAAGTATCGCTGCCTACCTTTTCTGCCTCCATCAAAAAGGTTTGATTCCCATTAATTGTACCACTACTTACCTTATCTCTTATGGTTTTATTCACAGGAATAGGCTCTCCGGTAATCATAGATTCATCTATTGTAGTATCTCCTTTGGTAATCTTCCCATCAACGGGAATTTTATCCCCTGGTTTAACTTTGAGTATATCTCCTAATTCAATTTTATCTATACTGACTTCCACATCCTGTTCACCCACGACTTTAATTGCTTTGCTGGGAGCCAATTTCAGAAGTTCCTTTACAGCTGAGCTAGTTTTGCTATGGGCTCTAGCTTCAAGTAATTGCCCCATTAGCACAAGCGTAAGGATAACGGTCGCTGCTTCAAAATAGACATGCACAGCTCCTGACTCCGTTTTGAACTGCTCGGGAAACACATCTGGGAAAAGCATTCCGAAGATACTAAATAACCATGCAACACTAGCCCCTATTCCAATAAGTGTAAACATGTTCAAATTCCACGTTTTAATGCTCCTATAGGCACGTTCAAAAAACATCCAAGTAGCATAAAATACAACGGGAATAGATAGCCCAAATTGAATCCAGTTCCACCATTTTTGTTCCATTACATTGTATAACGGGTTGTTTGGAACCATCTCACTCATTGCGATCAGGAATATGGGTAATGTAAATGCACTTGCTATCCAGAATTTCTTGACTAGCTTTTTATACGTTGTCTCTTCAGAGGAAAGGTTTGGTAGCATTCGCACTAGATCCATTCCACATTTAGGGCAAGCACCCGATTCCTCA
The DNA here is from genome assembly GCA_002746305.1 of Bacteroidota bacterium. Taxonomy (GTDB): domain Bacteria; phylum Bacteroidota; class Bacteroidia; order NS11-12g; family UBA9320; genus UBA9320. The sequence continues at coordinate 89,357 of NVWV01000010.1, forward strand.
TTTACTACTTCTGGGTGCATCGGACAAGTCCATTGTTCAGATGCAATAGCAGATAGATTTTGTTCTTCAACAAGATCCATTCCACAAACCGGGCATCCCACATTTGAATTGTATGTCTTATCACCCTCACAATGCATTGGACAGTAATATGTTTCTGTCCCTTCCTTTATTGGTGTTTCTTTAGGCTCATAACCTTCTCCTAATTTATATATGCTATATCTTTCACTCTCCTTTTTCAATGCTTCTTGAAGAGCTTCTAATGATATATGTGATTCCATTTCAAGTATAGCTTCTGCATTTTCTAAGTTGACAGAAACTTTTGAGACACCTTCCACTTTTGACAGTGTCTCTTCCACATGACTGCTACAACCGTTACAAGTCATTCCATGTATGTGATATGTATGTTTCATTGTTTATTTGTTAAATATTCTAATTGTGAAATAGCAATTTTGCAATTCATCATTTCACTTGATAGTTTCATTTTATATGTAATAAGTTGTTGTTGATTTCTAATTACCTCGACAAAGTCTCTGCCTGAAGTACTGTAGGAAGTAAATAACAAATCCAAAATCCTAGACTGGGCATTTATCTCACTTTTGTAAAGTCGGATTAGCTTCATTGAAGAAGATAATTTGTACTGAGCTTCTGCAAATTCTGTATTCAGATTATTCTTAAATTGTTCTTTGTGAAGCTGTAAGGCCTTTTTTTGATGGCTAGCTTCACTAATAGCTGCTTTGTATCGTGACCTAAAGATAGGGAGAGATATCGTAGCCATCGGCATTAAAATATCTTTACCGTCATCAGCAACCATACCTATGTTTCTTTTACTGACCACTACATAATCCAATCCTAGTCCAACACTAGGCAATCCTGAAAGTTTGGCTAAATCTGCCTGTCTGGACACTGCATTTATTTTCAAATTAAAAGATGCGATCGTTGGATTTTTTTTAAAAATACTATCCGTATAAAAAACCTCGTGATTGACAATTGAATCAAGCATCTCCATTTCAATTTTTGTATCGGATGACCTGTTTAACAATAAATTAAAATGAGTACTTAGTGGACTCACCTTTTCTCTTAAAAGACTTATCTCAATTTGTATATTTTCTATGCGAACGTCTGCTCTTAAAACATCCACCATTGGCCCTTTACCATTCGCAAACTGGATATTTGCAAGTTCTTTATAGGTTGTAAGAAGAGTTAAATTCTCTTGCTGCAACCTTATATGATCGTTCAATTCTATGAGAGTGAAGTATGCCTTTTTCACGTCTAAATAAAGGCCCAGTTTATATGCAATAAACTCTTGATATCTACTCTCAGCAAGTTTTGAAGCTATATCCTCTTTAGCATCCAAAGTTCCAAACCAAGGAAACATCTGACTTAAAGAAAACTTCATTCGTTGTGGCCCGACCCTGGTTTCTACTGGACTGATAAAGTACCCAAACGAAAAGGTTGGATTACTTAACGTGTTTACCTGTTCAATTCTTTGCATTGACGCTTCAAACTCAGCGTATGTTGCTTTTAGTCCTACATTGTTTTCAGCTGCATACTTTAGATAATCCTCCAAGTACTGTGCTTGGATGGCCAATGGTTTAAGGACTATCGCAAGAATGAAAAGGAGTATAATTCTATTTTTCATTTGTATTTTTCTTTAAGTGATACTCTTCTCTCATACTATAAAGTACAGGAGTAATGAAGTAAGTAACGGAGGCAACTATCATCCCACCAAAGGCAGGTATTGCCATTGGTATCATAATATCTGCACCTCTGCCTGTAGATGTTAGAACAGGTAAAAGTGCAATTATGGTAGTTGCTGAGGTCATTATCGCAGGTTTTATCCTTTTCAATCCTGCTTCTGAAACTGCGGCTCGAATCTCATCTATGGTTGTGGGTTTATTCTTTTTAAAACTTTGATCTAAATATGTGCCAATAAGTACTCCATCGTCCGTAGCTATTCCAAATAATGCAATAAACCCTACCCATACTGCTACACTAAGGTTAATAGTTTTGACTTGAAATAGGTTTCTTAAGTTGGTGTCAAAGACTGAGAAGTTGAGAAACCACCCTTTGCTGTAAAACCAGAGCATTAGGAATGCTCCACTAAACGCCATCGCTATTCCTACAAATATCATCAATGAGGTAGATATAGACTTGAACTGAAAATAAAGTATTAGAAATATGATAATAAGAACAAGAGGCACTACAATAGCTAACCTTTTTTCTGCTCTAATCTGATTCTCGTAACTCCCAGAAAACTTAAAACTCACCCCCTTAGGAACTACAATCAAACCTTCATCAATTCTTTCATTTATGAGGGCTTGAGCTGCTTCTACTACTTCTACCTCAGCGTAACCATCCTTTTTATCAAAAAGGACATATCCTACCAAAAAGGTATTCTCACTTTTTATCATTTGAGGACCTCGTACATACTCTACATCTACCAAATCCCCAAGCGGTATATGTGCTCCGTTTGCCGTAGATACAATTATTTTAGTTAGGCTAGAGGGATCATCTCTAAGCTCTCTAGGGTATCGCACTCTTACTGGAAATCGTTCTCTTCCTTCCACGGTTGTAGTAACCTGCATCCCACCAATAGCAGTTTCTATGGTCTGTTGCACATCATCAATACTAAGTCCATGCCTTGATATTGCTTCCCGATTTATATTCAGATGAATATAAGGTTTCCCTACTATTCTATCTGCAAAAACTGCTTCTGTTTTTACTGAAGGGACATCCTTTAAAACTTGCTCTAATTCCATTCCAAACTTTTCGATAGTTGCGAGGTCTGGTCCATATACTTTTATTCCCATTGGAGCTCTCATTCCTGTTTGAAGCATAATAAGACGTGTCTCTATAGGCTGCAGTTTTGGAGCCGATGTAACCCCTGGCAGATTTATTTTACTTATGATTTCATTCCAGATATCGTCTGACGAATGAATGTGGTCTCTCCAGTTTCTAAAATATTGTCCAGATTCATCATAAATCAAATCTTTCCTTGTAATCCCTTGATTAACAGCATCTGTGTTGGAGATAGTATCACCATTTAATAAGATAAAAAGGTCGTCCTTACTCGTTTTAAATCGTTGCCTATGCCCTTCTTCATCCAGAGCATATTCTGATTTATAATTAATAATGTTTTCATACATTGAGATAGGTGCTGGATCTAAAGCAGATTCTGCCCTTCCCATTTTACCAACGGCTAATTCTACTTCTGGAATGTTGGCCAAAATCATATCCAGTTGCTGAACTACCCTTTTATTCTGCTCTATCCCCGCATGAGGCATAGATGTAGGCATAAGAAGAAAACTACCTTCATCCAAGGAAGGCATGAACTCTTTACCTATCCCCGGAAAGCTTTCTGAAAGGGAAGACCAAATTCTGGTCTTTTCAATGGAGATGTCAACTTTTTGAAAACCTGATGATACAAAACCAAAGACAGAATTAAATCCTAACCATATTATTGAAGCTAAGAAAATGACAAACATTGGTATTGAGAGAAATGTTTTTTTATAGGTAAGACACCAAGCTAAAACCTTTGAGTAGTAACGTTCTAAAAGAGCGAATAGCCCTAGAATAGTTGCTATGATAAGGGCAACAAATATAAAGTTGAGCAATCCAGACTTACCAGCACCAAGTGGCATCCAGTAGTCTGCCAATAGCCAAGTAATAGATAGTACAGATACTATTACTATTAGGTTTTTCACAAACCAATTCTGTATAGCACTGTACTCTTGCACAAACCAAGCTAGACTTATAGCCACTAGTGTAATCCCTGCCCATGTGCTGAACCAGATTATGGAAATGAGTCCAAATACAATAAGTATGGCATTAAAAAATACACCTTTCTTGTTCTTAGATATTTTGAACCCAAACACCCAGTGAGCTAAGGTGGGTAGAATAAATAATGCTACAACTAATGCAGCTAGAAGTGCAAATGTTTTTGTAAATGCCAGAGGTCTGAATAGCTTTCCTTCAGCGGCTTGCATTGCAAACACAGGAATAAAACTAACAATAGTAGTAGAAACGGCTGTAACTATTGCCGAGCTTACTTCGGACGCTCCATTGTATATGGTCTCAATTAATTTCTGGCCTTTTGGTGCAGAAGTTATGTGTTTATCTATATTCTCGGAGAGAACTATTCCAAGATCTACCATTGTACCAATGGCGATAGCAATACCTGATAGTGCTACAATATTGGCATCTACATGAAAGTATCGCATGGCAATGAACACCATAAGTACTGCAATTGGTAACAAACTAGAAATAAGTAGCGATGCCCGTATGTTGAACATCATAATGATTACAACCAAAAAAGTGATAAGAATTTCAAGGGAAAGAGCTTCTTCCAGTGTTCCTAGGGTCTCTTTAATTACCGTTGTACGATCATAAAAAGGTATTATTGTTAATTGACTAACCGTTCCATTCGCCAATGTTTTAGAAGGTAAACCAGCTGATATCTCATTTATCTTTTCTTTAACACCGTTAATTACTTGGAGCGGATTAGCTCCATAACGAGCTACAACAACCCCACCTACTACTTCGGCACCATCTTTATCAAGAAGCCCTCGTCTCGTTGCTGGGCCAATAGAAACGACTCCAATATCCTTAATTCGTATTGGAACGTTATCATATACTGCCACCACAGCTAACTCAATATCCTCAACAGATTTTATATACCCAAGTCCGCGAACTAAATATTCCGTTTGATTAATTTCTATTGTCTTTGCCCCAACATCTTTATTTGATTTTTTGACGGCAAGCATCACCTTATGTAATGGGATATTATAATTCCTCAAGGCATTGGGATCTACATCAATTTGATACTCTTTCACAAACCCGCCAATTGATGCTACCTCGCTTACTCCATTCACCGAGTTTAATCCATATTTCACGAAAAAGTCTTGAATAGACCGTATTTCATGGAGATCCCATCCTCCAGTCGGGTTATTGTCTTTGTCTCTTCCTTCTAGGGTATACCAATACACCTGACCAAGAGCGGTAGCGTCTGGACCTATAGCTGGACTCACGTCAGTTGGAAGAAGGTCACTTGGAAGGGAATTTAGCTTCTCCAAAATCCTAGATCGAGACCAATAAAAGTCTATGTCATCATTAAATATTACATAGATACTTGATACACCAAATATGGATGAACTACGAATTGACTTCACCCCTGGTATTCCAAGTAATGAAGTTGTAAGGGGATATGTAATCTGATCATCAATATCTTGAGGTGATCTTCCTTGCCATTTTGTGAAGACAATTTGTTGATTTTCGCCAATATCTGGAATTGCATCAACAGGAACAGGGTCAGATGGCAAAGCACCAACTTGCCAACCAAATGGAGAAGTGATTACTCCCCATGTAATAAAGAATAGAATGACGATTGCCGTCACTAGTTTATTGTATAAAAAATATTTTATTATTCTGTTAAGCATATAAGTTTATTCAAGTGAACACTAAAAAAGAATGTTCCAAAACATACAGTATTTTGGATGAAAAATATGCTTTCTATATAAGGTATACTTGCAGATGAGACCTATCTATAAGTACTAAGGGTGGAGGATCTTCTATAAAAACATGTTGAATATTTTGAGAATGAGAATAAGAAAATACCTGCTTACAAAAAGAATGTAAAACAGGTATTTCTATTTCTAACCAATTAAACGTAATAACTTCATAACTGGCTGTATGTGCAATGCTCAGATTACTATTTGAACAGCAATTTAGTTTATCAATTCTGCTACAAGAAGAATCATAATCAGTACTATTCATATTACATCCATTATTCTCCTGCCCAAAATAAAATTGGGTAGATACCAGCTTATCCGCGCAAAAATGAAAGGATAACGCAACACTTGTCTCTGAAAGGAGAAGCATTGAAACTAAGGCTATGGATATGATTCTTTTCAATTCTATATTTACCTTGCCTCTATTTTATAGAGTGAATTGGTCGTATATGAAACAAAATAAAGTTGATCATTATATACCGTCAAACCAGTCATTCCCTCTATTCCAGTTTCTATTCTACCAAGTTCCTGATTTGTAATTAGATCGATACATCTTATGTTACCATTATCAAAATCACCTACGAACAAACGATTTCCATTAATTGCCATTCCACAATAATTAAAAAACTCATCTTCTGAAATTACCTTAAAATCAGCATTCCATTCTGAGTGGTCAGATAATACTTCATTTGTCAATGGTAGATTTTTAACTTTCTCAGCACTGCCAATATATATTCTTAGGACTCTATTGTTCCCACCGTCAATAGCATATAAGTAGGTTCTATCCTTATTCATTACCATATGACTTGGTATAGACCCATTCTTTTTAACAGTAATATTCGTAAATCGCTGAACTACACCATCATCATGGTCTGCATTCCCTGCACCATGATCCCCTCCAAAATCATACCTCACAATATGTTCATTGAAACCATCAAATATCCAATAAGCATTGTCTTTCTCACTCGCTATTCCCATTGAATATGGACTACCGTGAAGCATATCTAGATGACTTCCGTTGCCACCAGAAGGTTTCGCATAGATGTCTAAATCTCCTGACCATAATGCGGGTCCTGTAAATGAACCTCCATTCCTATTTGCATCTAGAATACCCGTAGAATTTGCCCAATCACCATTCTCACTAAACGCAATAGCCGTAGGAAGTGCCATAAAATGCCATGAATTTTGATCTTTACGGTAATCTGTAGTTGGCATTTCTGAATCTAATCCCGTCACCATGACAGTAGATCCTCCAGTATTTTCTGTACCTTCATTTACTATCCATAACTCCCCATCCCGGGTCGGGTTAAAATCAAGATCAGTGGGCTTTGAAATTCTCGCTGTTGAAGTTAAAATCCTAGAAATTGTCGGTTGATTTACCCCCCAAGATCCTTCTTCTGATTCTTTAAAAAATTCAGGAATGTCATTTTTGACAACAGCATTTTTTTCTGCAGGTTCATCTTTTTTACAAGCCTGAAACGTTGTAAATATGGCAATAGCCATTGAAGCAATTATTATTTTTTTCATTTTATTATCTTGATTATTTATTGTCTTGATCATTTTTTATATAATCCATTCCACATGTTGGGCAAGTCCCCGTGGAATCGCTTCCACTCCCTTTACAGTGCATAGGACATATATAAGCTGAAGTGTACTCTTTGCCCGTTTTTTCAGACTCTTTATTATTGCTAGAAGAACAGGCTGCTATTGAGCCAATTATGAGTAGCATCATGGATGCCTTTAATAGTATTGATTTCATTACTTTTTTGAATTTTATTTATTGACAAAACACAACCGCATAGCAGTTTGTTAAAATTAAATTGTGCCTGACGGCAAAACGAAAAAAGTAAGTGGATTATATTAGAAAGGTCTGATGTAAAACCAGAAGTATGCGTCCGTTTTTATTATCAGGAGGGGGACGATAGAAACAAGTAGACTCCTCTATTCCAGTAGGCATATCTCCCACTATCCTTGGATATGGATTTAACCCTAAAACTAGATTTTCAGTTTGAAAAGAAATGACAATGTCTGTTTCAGTCAATGCTTTTACTTGTACAGAAGTTTCAGAACAACATTTCTTAGTGGTAATAGATTCAGTAAGATTTGGAGTCTTACATATACTGTTATCCGTCATTTCCAAACATTTCTGAGCCTCTCCTAACAGACTGAATGTCTTCATCTTATCTTGACAAAGATGAATATTAACTGTTAATCCAAAAGAACTAAAAAGAACAACAGAACATAATAAAAATGCCATTGTTTTAATATGAAATGAATTTGGACTCACTTTACAAATGTATATAATTAATTGCAATTCTATTTACAAGTGATCTCTTTGGGCATAATAAAAACATATTATTTTCAAGGTCATCAGATGTCTTTACAATTAAACTGTCATTTTTAATGTATCATGATTCTACATACTTTTAACCCTATTAGCCAATATGCAAAAGTTGAGTCAGAATTTAATGATGGAGCCAGTCTTCCAAGTTCTTCATGAGCATCTCTGTAATTAATACCATCACAATTTGTTCCTTTTCGATCAAAATATTCACTGAATAAAGTACAAGAAATCATACAGGATACCACCCAAATAGCTTAAAAGGAAAAACTTCAGGTTTGGTCGCATTATCAAAAATAATATACTAATTATTTAGATTTTCTGTACACTGGTGCGAGTTTGTTGCTCGTGGTCTATCTATATCCGGAGTTTGAAGATGTGTTGACTCGCCCTATCTCCTATCGTCTTTTACAAATCACTTTTATCGAATAATGTCAACTATACCTTCATTCACGTAGATTTTCTCCCTACATGTATCAAAAGAGTACTTTAGGATATAAAAGTACGTTCCTTCAGGAAGTTTCGCACCCGTATTCATGTGTCTACCATTCCAATTTAATGGCGAGTTTCCTTCGGCATCTTCCTTTGATTCAAATACCCGCTCCCCATACCTATTGTATATCTTAAGATGATACGATTTTTCAAATTCGATGTCTATATCAAATACATTATTAAAACCGTCATTACCTGGAGTAAATACATTGTAAAGCTTTATCCTAGGAATTTCTATAATCTTACAGATTTCATCCTTACATCCAAAATCGGATTCAACCTCTAAACAAAGTTCTCGTTGGCCTGAACCCCAATCACCATAGAACCTTATTTTAGGATCTTCTTCAACATATATCAGTCTATCTTTAGTGTCTTTCCATAAGAACTTTGTCGCCCTATAGTTCGACTTATTATCTGTAGATATTGCCGTCCAGTTTTTAGGGGTGAATCTGACACAATGGTCAAACTCAGCTTCTACATAATCAATATATATCGATTTGCTAAAAGTGTCACTACACCCTGGGTAAGTGCTCCATGGCTTTGGCATTGCAAAAAAGTTAAACGTAATAAAACCTGTATCCTCGTCTGTAATATACTGGGTCCCTTGGTTTATCTGAAAAGTATCTCTTAAAGGCCCGATTCCAAAATAATCCAAATGGGTCTGACCTGTGACATTTAATATGGGTATAGGCTCCCCTTTACAGAGCATATTAGGTAATTGAAAATTTAGAAAGACCGAATCAACAACTTCTACCGTTCTAATCGGATCTTCAATCTCCTCATTGGGATATATATCGTCACATAAGTAATAATTTGAACCATTGTAGATGGTGTCAAAAGCTCTTAAAACGGGATAGTATAAACCCGCTTTTGTGTAAGAATAGTATATTGTATCTTGCTCAAGAGATGCTCCTTCGATTGTTCCATTGTGATCATTCCATTCCCAAAGAAATGTTTTAGCATTTTTAGACTTATTTACAAAACCAACTTTTAACGGATAACACCCTATTGTATCTGTAATAAAATCAAAAAGCGGAATCGGGCCTTGAAGGTTAATTGTCTTACTCGCTGTATCTTGACATCCCTCTTCTGAAAATACTCTAAGAGATATTTTATAAAATCCTTTGTCCTTATAGTACTGGTAAGGGTTCTTTTTTGTTGATCTAAAGTTGTTGTCTAAATCCCAACGCCAACGCACAATGCCCCCCTTCTCTTTTACTATTGACCTATCCGTAAACTGAATAAGTTTCTCACAAATATTTGTCTCGTTTGTTGAATTAAATCTTGCATCAACTTGTTTTAACGATATGATTTTCACCAAAGTGTCTCGGCAATTTCCACTATAATCAGAATATGACATATATAGCGGGAATCGACCAAATGTATCGTATGGGACAATATTGTTTATATTATTTACCCAATCAAGAGTATCAAATTTCCAACGTATACTCTCTTTATCAGTAGATCCAGTAAATCTTCTTGACTCATCACTGTAGTTAAATATTCCATTGATATTAAAAAACTGTCCTCCACATGCAGCGGCTACATTTATTGAAGACCTCAACCCTTCAGTAAATTCAAAAGACTTAGTTGTCTCGCAACCACAAGAAGAAAATGCATGTATTGACAAAGAATAAGTACCGGTATCCACTAACAAATAAACAATGGTATCGACCATTACCAATGTTCCATAATCGTTCACCAAACTATCCTTTTCACTCCATTTTATTTTGAATTGCTGTATGACTTCGTTTGACTTTATTCTAGCGGCCACTCTAATTTGATTACAGCCTACTGGAGTAGTGGTAAGCACATCAAACTCCACATTAGGAATATTGTCAACCTTTATATTATCTGGGTATTTTGTCTCCGCATAACAGACTGTATCATTTATGTAAACAGGGGTCTTACTCCCATTTGGATAGTAATAATTTTTTCCATCACCAGATATTAAGGTTATATCTTCTGGCTCGCATTGTTTGTCTGTCTCAAAAGTAAAGAATACTTGACCGTCTTTAACACCAAGCTTTTTAAGCTCAATTGACTCAAACCTTAAAGTTGATGGTGGTGCACAACTCCTAGATAACCTCTTATGTGCTGGATCTATTGATTGGTCTTTAAATCGTATAACATTTATATCGAAAAAGACCGAATCTCCTTCACAATACACCTTCTTTTTGTTCAGTATGGATAACCCAGTTAATGCAGGATAACCTGTAGTAACAGAATAGTTAGCATTTGCTGTACACCCATATACTGAATCAATTATGTTAAAAGAAACCTGATAACATCCCAACTTTGGATAAAAATGGATACTGTTTCTTGCTGTTGAGAATCCATAATTATAATAGGGTATAATTGGATTTAAATCCTGTGTATTATCCGCTTCATCATCTCCAAAATCCCAATTGTAACCTATTTTAGTACTGTTTAAATAATATCCTGATGCATCAAAAAAACCAACCGTATCTCTTGGAACACATTGTTGAGCATTTTTTATCCTAGCTCTAATAAATGGTCCACGTACCCAAGCTTTCTTGGTACTAAAGTACCCGCATCCCTCAGGGGAATTTAGGGACTGAATCTTAAAATAATGAACACCAATGGTATCCGGTATAAAATGAATAGAAAGACTATTCTCTCCCGGTTTAGGATGTAATACATCCTTAAATTTTTCAGTATAGTCCGCACTCAAAATAATGAGTTCTAAAGAATCTGCTGTAGAACTGAGATGTTTTAAGTTGTATACCAATTCATCTCCAAAGCATATAGTGTCAATTGGTATTTTGGCGGGACCATTTTGCCCCTTAAATGTTCTGGATATTGAAGATGTAACGGATGCCCTACATCCATAATCATCCTCAACATCTATCTTAAAAGATTCACTAAATGCCTGATTTCTCGAAAAACACAAACGATTTGAAGTTGGATTAACTGATTGACCATTCTGTTGCCATTTTACAGAAGCTATACCATAATTGGGAACATCGAGTATAGCACAATAATCACCACCATAACAGTCTTCATTAATAACAACAACGGATAACAAAATCTCTGGCTCAGACCGAAAAGAAACGGTGGTTGTAGCAGTGCTGCTACAACCAATACTATCAGTTACCTCTAGTCTAATTATTTTTGGAGAAAAATCAGTAAAGTGATGACATTTTTGAGCAGTAACAACATTTAAATTCGCAGCTCCATCTCCCCAAATAAATTGCCTCGTAGCTATCGAATTTCCACTGGGCGTATTGCTTAAATCATTTACACAAATAATATTCTCGCTTTCACAAAAAACAGAAATCGTATCAACAGCCAGATTTGCAACCGGTAAATCAAATACACTAATCTTAGTACTATCAGAACACGTCGTACCATCCACATACGTAACTTCGCACTTTACCATGAAATCACCTGTGTTTTGATATGAAGCACTCGGGGAAGCCTGAACAGAACTTTGTCCCGTCCCAAAAAACCATTGGTAACTTGTTACTGTCTTAGCACCCTGAAAACTAAAAGAAATGATATCTCCTTTACATATACGAATGCGTGCTGTAGATATAGAGCATTGACCTTTGGAGGACAATGAAGCACACACTAAAATAAATAAACAAATCGTCTTTCTCATAGTACTTATGTATATACAGATGTACCATATCTCCAAAAGGTTTTCTGCTACTTGATGCAGGTCTTCCGTGAAGTTTGCACTTTTCGTTTAAAAAGTCCAAGAGTGGTTCTGTACAATTGTATCAAAATAAAATATCAAGAGTAGGTATGTAAATTTAAGACTCTTAAATTCATTTGATGCAGCCAATTGGAATGTATTGCAGCCCGTTTAGAGTATATGACTGTATTCTGACTATTTCAAACATTTGGGCCTCATTGGAAATTTTAAGGTTACAACCCAAATACCATTTTACCATAAGAACAAAAATTTATTATCTGTAGATATCCTCGTCAAGTTTTCTTAACATATCAAGACATAGACTACAATTGATATCTCAAGTTCAACATTCCATAAATAATATTTTCATTATTCATTCCCCAAATTTGATCTATATATCTATATCCAGAGGTGAACTTAATACTCATTGATTTAAGAATATTTCTTTCAATAAATATCGCCTGAGATAACATTTTGCCGTCACTTAAAGTGTATTTATGTTGAAGATTTGCACCAACAATAAATTTCTTTACTTTCCAATCAACCGAAGCATTTATTGAATTAAAACTTAAAGTATCTATGGATGGATTAGTGATGCTATTTAAATAACCAATATTGCATCTAATTTTGTTGTTTTGATAAAGCTGGTTGAAAGAAATAGTCCTGGTGTTGGATTGTAGGAGATTATTCTCTTGGTATTCTACTGTTGCTAGATTATATAATATGATAGAGTAGAAAAAATGTTTATCGATTGACTTTTGATATGATATTTGTGCGTTTAGCGATCTAAATTTATTATTTGTTTTTAACAGAGAATCCTGATGATTATTTCCCTGTTCAAAAGGAGTGTATGAAACCATAAAATTTGGTTTCTTCTTAAAGTGGGATTGTGCGGTAATCCCAAATCCTTTCATCTCGTTTTTAGAAGAATTTAAGTTTGAAATATTGTCTCTGAAATATTTGTAAAACCCTGAATAAGAGATCTTTTCTTTCAGTATTTTTTGGTTATAATCAAAACTATAACTTCGATAATCATTCCTAAGAAAAGGAGATGCTAACGAACTAAATCCATAGTTTTTTTGATCAAATTCAAGCTTCAGATTAGAGGATTTTAAAAATTTTATTTTTGATTTTCCATAAAATGACAACCTATTTTTGAAGTTACTGAATGAAGATTCATCAGGGGCTTCTGTATATATTGAAACGTCATTATTTGATCTAAGAAAAGTATGAGTTAATTCAAGATCTGTTTTAATAGTACTTACAATAAATGAGTACCCTACCCCATTTATTATATTGATTTTGGAATTTTCATCTTGATCCTTCACAGGATCCCAAATATAGGCAGAAATCAGATAGAAATCATTGAAATACTCCTCGCCATAGCCAATCTTACTGGCAATTATATGTCTTGAAAAGAGATTTTGTTTAGCGGATTCAAAATTAAATCTGTTGAGTGAGACCACAGAATTTCCAACAGAAATTCGAGTATATAAATTGTCATTTGCGGAGGCTCTTTTAACGTTTAATCCTTTAATAGGGATACCATTTATAGTATTTTTCGAATAAAATGGATTGTAAAGTCCCACTTCAAATTCATCTATTGTAGATATGAACTTTCGTATAACTGAATGATTATTAATTGAATCTTTGAGTCGTCCTAGTTTGGATTTTTTAGTTTTGTTTGCTGATTCAGTGATTAATATTTTGTGATGAGTAATAATCTTAGTAGCTGCTTGCTCTACCGAATTGGTAACGCGTTTTAACGAATCAGCAATAACCAGGTATTGATTAAGTCGATTCTTAGATTCTTGGTATTTCATTTCTAAATAATTAATAGAATCCAAAAATTGTTGTTTCAACTGATTTGAAGAGTCCACGGTCCTTTGTATTTTATTATACGCTGCGGTGTTACTACCTACCGAGTCAGAGTCTTTAGTAAGCTGCTCAAGTAACTTAGCTGTATCAATTTCAAAAGAACTGAATTGTTCTTCCATATGACTCAATTTAGATTTATAGGATTGATTTAAAGCTGATTTTTGGCGATTAATATCATTTTTATAAATATCCAGATCAATGTTAAAATCTGAAAGCTGAATCAGCTCTTTTTTCTTTTGACTAATAATATCAGAGCTTTTATTTTTAATCTGGTCCTTAAATGCGTCAACATCAAAGCTAAATGAAATAGAGTTGGTATTAAAGTAGGAATTATCCTCAGTTGTATAGTACAGATCAGATTGAAATGGCAGGCCAAACATCGATACTCTTGGGTTTGCATAGATTCTGGTATAATGTTGTTCACTTAAGCCATAAGGAAGCGTTTTGTTTGAAGTGAAAGACTCTATTTCAATGGTTCCATCTTTATTAAAACCATTTGAAAAGTATTTTTTAATAGAAGCAGAGTTTGGTTTTTGAAACTTATCTTTTTGAAACGCAAGTTTTTGTAAGGCGGATATCTTTTCTTTTAATAATTCTTTAGGGTCCAGAAAATTTAAGGTTGGATCGAGCGACAGTTCACTTAAGATCTTCTGTTTGATTGAGTCCTGAGCACTCCATTTTACAACCTTTTGAGAAGAAAATTCTTCGCTATAAAATTGATCAATAAATGGGGAAGAAAATTTGTCCATAGCTATAGTTACTTGACCAAATACCGTGTTTAGTTCAACTAATAATATAACAATGAATAGTAAAATTCTAAAGTTCACAAGGAACAAATATTTCGAAAAAAAAAGAAAATAACAAATTAACCCCGTTTAAGTACCGAAAAAGGAGGTAAAAAAAATATTTTTTGGAATTATGATAGATAAAATTTAGATTTGGACTATTAACCCCTAAATATTTTTTTTAATTGACTCCTTATTAATCCCTAATATCCCTTTCATTTAGTCTGGAAATAATTCTAGACTTTCAATTTTATATTATCATGCGAATATTTATTATAAGCTTATTTTTCATCTGTATTTCATCTGTCTCAAATGCTCAGGTGTCCATTCAACTTCAAGAGTTTAATGGAATTAATTTTAGCTCATCCGATGCGGTAAATTGCATTATTACTTCAAATCTGGAAGAATCCATTTCTGTTTTTTTAGAGGTTCAAATTGCCTCAGAAAAAGGGGCGGTAATTGCAATGCTTAAAACACGCCCATTTAAATTAAACAGAGGGGTAAATCTGTATTCTAAACAAAATTTACAAATTGATCAAAAGAAATATTTGAATCGTGATTTTGGTTTATACGAGCAATCCAATGGATACTTACCCGCAGCCTCCTATAGTTATTGCTTGTCCTTGAGATGTGCAGATGAAAATTGTTTTAATATTCCAACCGAATGGCCTATTGAGAAGGTAACAGGCTGTATTGATATTAATATTATTAATCCAACACCATTATTTCTGTCAAGTCCGTTTGATGAAGCTTCAATAGATACTAAAAGACCCAATTTTAATTGGATTCCTCCAATGCCAATAGGGAATGATCCAAATCTTACCTATCAATTTACGTTGGTTGAATTAAGAGAGAGGCAATCAGGAGAAAGTGCGATTAGAAGAAATAGACCCATGTATCGGTCTAATGGCTTAAGACAAATCAATTTAATTTTCCCTCCAGAATTGGAAGACCTGAAGATTGAAACAGAATATGCATGGCAGGTTCAGGCTTTTTTAGGCAAAACGGTTATTCAAACATCCGATGTATGGACATTTAGTATACCCGAAGATGAGGATGAAGTGCTACCGATGCCGTCAGTTTTACTCAAAAAAACAGACAATCAAATTTACAATGCAGTTAATGAACTGAAGTTTATCTATAAGCAGGAGGGTATTTCAAAAGACTTAAAATATACCATCACCTTATTGGATGGAACAGACTTGCAATTAAACTTAAATGACTTAAGCTTAAAGTTTGGAGAGAATGCTTTTGTTGTTAACCTAAAAGACCTGAACTTAGAACATAAACAGTACTATATTCTTAAAGTTACCACTGACAAAAGGGAAGTGTATCGCTTAAAGTTTAAATACTTTTTTAGAAAATAAAAAAAAATAACTCCCACATTTTGAAAGCTATATTTCACCTCTTATGTATTAGTCTTTTGGCCTCCTGCTCTTCAGGAATCGGCTATAAGGAATACTTTAATTTCTTCAATCAATTTGATGAAGGATCAAGTATGGTCTTTGTTGATGGAGATATTACCTACAGTTTGCAATTCCGACCAGCTGAGTTTCTAGCCTTAAATCATATCAAGTCAGATTCGGAGATAAATGCAGATAAAATCAGCAAAACAATATCTGACTATGAGCAAGGTCTTAATTTTTGTCTTCGCATATCTTCTGTGAAAAATGAAGATATTCTGGATTTAAATACTAAAGATAAAGGAGAATATTATGGCCGAATAGCCATGTTGAATGTTGATTTTCCCAGATTAATTGCAGGAATATCTAAAAAAGATACGATGAGATGTCAAATCCATCATTACGAAAGAACCTACAAAGTTCAACCCTTTGTTCAAGTACTGTTCAATATCAAAAGTAATAAAGAAAACCTCCCAGAAAATGTTGTTTTTTATGATGACATCTTTAATGAGGGAAAAAAAATTGAGTTTAAAAACTTTAAAGAATATTATTCCAACCTACCAAAATTGAATATATGAAAATTGTAATAAATAGAAGCACGAAAATCAAAGCACTAACCCTATTGGTTGTGTTTATTTCAGAAATGATTTATCCCGTGGTGAGTTATGCTTTAACAGGAGGGCCATCTCAGCCAGAGGTTCAATCTTTTGAGCCTGTTGGAACTAGCGAAATGGTGGATGTATTCAGTGGCGATTTCAACTATAATATACCGTTATTGGATGTAAATGGATATCCCGTAAATATTGCTTATCACGCTGGAGTAAGTATGGATCAGGAATCAAGTTGGGTAGGTCTAGGATGGAATATTAATCCAGGAACAATCAACAGAGGAATGCGTGGATTGCCCGATGACATGAACGGAGAAGGAGTTACTAAAGAAACGTATATGAAAACCAATTGGACGTTGGGTTTAAATGCTGCTTTCAATGGAGAACTCTTTGGCAAGAACGTGAAAAAGAAAAAAAGAAAAAAAGAAAATTTCGGATTGGATTTAAGCTTCAATTTAGGGATGAAATACAATAGTTATAAAGGAATGGGATATAGCTTTGGCTCTGGAGTAAATTTCAGTAAGGAGCTATCGGATAAAATGGGACTTAACACAGGTCTGTCTATGGATTATTCAGATGATGGAGGACTGGATATCAGCCCAAATATTTCTATTTCTCATAAAACAGATGATGAAGATCCTAAAAGACGAACTTCATTATCTAACAAGTTTAGCATTGGTAGTGGTTTTAATTCTCGATCAGGTTTAAAAGGACTGACTTTGAGCCATTCTGGTGATGTTAATTATACCAAGGAGACGAAGAAAACGAAAAAAAGTGATAAGAAAGCACGAAAAGTAACGGGATTTGGTATGCCAAATTCAAGTATAACGTACTCAAAGGCTATGCCATCGTATACCCCAGGAATCAGTACTCCATTCGCAAATGTTTCTGTTGATTTCAGTTTTAGAACAGGAATGGAATTATTTGGAATGGAAGGTGCGGGAACATTACGTGGAAGCTTTAACAGCCAGTACATCCCAAAAGATAAGATGGTGCAAACAAAAAAGGGTTATGGTTATTTGTATGAGCAAGAAATAAGTAGCAGTGAAAATCTAAAGAACAGAGATGTTCTTCTGGATTTTAACAGAGAAAACACTATGCCTCTGATGAAGACTACACCTTATCTGCCATGGGCTAACCACTCCTTTGATATGTATAGTGTATCAGCACAAGGGGTCGGAGGAACCTATAGACTACACAGAAATGATTTGCCTGTATTGCATGATGATTATCGGGATAGTAAAACAATTGGCGGCAGACTGGGATTGGATTTATCTGGTTCAAATGCAGTGAAAGCTGGATTGAATCTTGGATTTAATTTTAGTAGATCAGAATCAGGATATTGGTCCAATAGCTTAAGTAAAAAAACGGGTTTTATAAGTAAAGCAGATAAAAATGCATCGGTTACAAACCCAAATTATGAACCAACGTATTTTAGAGAAGTGAACGAGCTAGTTCCTCAAAACATAAACTATATGAATTTAGTAGGTGGGGAGAATTTAATAACACCTGTTTTAGCTGGCTATGAAATTGCAGGTGCTTTAAAAGATGGAAACAACCCAAATCAATACCGACATCTAAGTAATACTAAAAAGAACAATGCGTCTGGAGAAAGAACGGTAAGAAATAATTTATTCAGCTATCATACCGCTGCAGAATCTGATTTCTGCTTGGATAAAAAAATTAAGATTTATTCTAAGAATAGTAAGGTATTTACCAATGGACAATTAAAACATACGACCATTTCAAGATTGGATGGGGAACGAAAGGAATCTCATATTTCAGAAGTCGAAGTGGTAGCAGGTGACGGTTCAAGACATGTGTTTGGTATCCCTGCTTATAACAACAGTCAAGTAGAAAAATCTTTTAGAGTCAATGAATCTAAAGGAAGTACTTCCGGACTAGTCGGATATACTCCAGGTATTGATAACCAGTTAAACAAGGATCAATCCGATAAAAATAAAAATGATATTGATCGCTTTTATTCTTCAGTAACCACCCCAGGTTATGCACACTCCTATTTGTTAACGGGAGTATTGTCACCAGATTATGTGGATTTATCAGGAAATGGAATTTCGGATGATGATTTGGGTTCAGCAGTTAAAATAAACTACACCAGAACTCATACTAATTACGGATGGAGAACACCATATCAAGAGAACAAAGCAAAATATGCAAAAGGCTTAGAGACTGATATTTACGATGCCATTGGAAGTTATGTTTATGGTAAAAAGGAATTATGGCACATGCACAGTATAGAAGGTAAAACGCATGTTGCCTTTTTTATAATTTCCAAAAGAAAAGACGGATTAGGAGTTAAAAATGAAAATGGATTAAAGGATTATAGCAGTAAATTATACAAGCTGGACAGAATCGAATTGTATTCAAAAAGAGAATTAAAAGAGTACGGAGATGATGCCGTAGCCATAAAAAAAGTTCACTTTGAGTATGATTATGAGCTGTGTGAGGGAGTTGAAAACCAGGTAAATACTACTTTAGGGAAGTTAACGTTAAAAGAAATTTATTTCACCTATGGCAATTCATTTAAGGGAAAATTAAACTCTTATAAGTTTCATTATGACAATACATTAGGAGCAAACTATCATATACTAGCCTATGATCGTTGGGGTACGTACTCCAACCCTCAAACGAATTCGGCATTACCAACAAACGCAGAATTTCCTTATACAAAACAAGATCAAGCAACTGCAGATCAGTATGCTGCAATATGGAACTTAAATAAAATTGAACTTCCTTCAGGTGGAGTAATTAATGTAGATTATGAAGCTGATGATTATGGATATGTGCAGGATAGACGTGCAATGCGGATGTTTATGCTAAAAGACTTTGGCCGGTGGAGTAAAGACCATGACTACTTTATCAGAAGCTCTCAATTGTATAAAGATGGGTTGGAAGATGTTTTAATAGACGGTATAGGCAAAATACATAATGACATTATCTTTTTCAATTTAGAAGAGGATGTTCCGGATAATCAAACTGGAGTTGATATTATCAGAAATGAATATCTAAAGGGAATGAAGGAGATTCAGGTTACGGCAAACCTTGAAATAAACAGTGGCAATTACGAATATGTAAAAACCTATGTCACTCCAGAATATGTCAATGACAATGGTCGCCTAGTCATGGAATGTGGCGTTGCAGATGGTGGTGCTACGGGTTGGGTAAGAGTGAGAAAAGTTCATATAGGTGATTCAAAAAAACAGGGTAAAAAAACGGGTATGATAAACCCAATTGTTAAGGCTGGATTTGATTATACCAGATTGAACTTGAATTATTTAATTTATCCAAACAGTGATCGAAACCGAAATGAAGAAGGTGTAAACCTACAGATGTTAGGATCTTTCCTTGGATTTTTTAACGATCTGGCAACTATGGCTGTGGGGCCAAATAGAATGTTGCTTACTCGAAAATTTTGTCAGGATATGAATATTAACAAGTCCTGGATTAGATTAAATGATCCGAACAAAGTTAAAGTTGGCGGCGGGCATAGAGTAAAAAGTATTCGATTATCTGACAATTGGGATGCTATTAATTCTCAGGATATTGATGCCATTAACTCTGAATATGGCCAAGTATATGACTATACCATAGCAGAGCAAAGTGAAACAGGATTATACGACATCATAAGCAGTGGAGTAGCTACTTATGAACCGTTTATCGGAAGAGATGAAAATCCATTTGTTACACCACTGTTTTTTGATCAAAAACGGCCGGGAGTTCCAGACGATCGATTTACTTTCGAATATCCGATTGGGGAAAGTTTCTTTCCTGGAGCGTCTATAGGTTATAGTAAAGTAACCGTTAAAAGTTTAGAACATATCGGTCAAGCTAAACAACATAGAACTGGATATCAGGTAACTGAGTTCTATACTTACAAAGATCATCCGACCATAGTCCAAGCATCCGATATTGACCGGAAATTCACGAATGACAATTGGGGAGCTAAATTACTGTCTTTAGGCCCAGATGTAAAAAAGGCATCAGCAGCCCAAGGATATTTAATAGTACTTAATGATATGCACGGTAAGCCCAAATCAAATTGGTCTTATGATGAAAATGATGTATTACTTTCAGGAATAGAGTATGAGTATCAAATAAATGATGATGGTACGCTGAATAGCGAAGTACTAGGCATGAAAGACGGTGTTATCAGTGCTATGAATTTTGGTGTCAATGTAGATTTTTCCATGGATAGCAGGTTTATGAAAGATGAATTTTTCAGTGCAAATGGGGATATAAACCTAGATGTTTTTGCAGCAGGAGTAATTCCCATATTTGTTCCAACGCTTTGGCCTGACATATCAACTGGCATAACCGAAGTTAAAACAATGTCCGTTCTTAAGGTGGTTAGAAAAACCGGATTGTTAATGAAAACGACTGCACACAAAGAGGGGTCTAAAATTTTGACACAGAACATGTTGTTTGACGGAAAAACCGGATCAGTATTACTCACTTCTATACAGAATGAATTTGGAGATAACATTTACAGCTTCAATTATCCGGCTCATTGGGTCTATGAGCAAGGAATGGGACAAGCATTTCAGAATTGGGGACTAGAGATCAAGGGTTTAAAAATGAGCGGCGGAGAACTGGTAAGTACCAATTCCTTAGATTTAACTAAGGTGTTATTCCCAGGGGACGTATGCTTATTAAACAGACCCGGCAAATTTGAAAACAAAAAAGTATGGGTCAATTATACCACCACAAATAAGATTGTATTAATAGACAAAAGAGGTTACGTGATGCATGATTCAAAGAACCTGTTTAGAAACGATTTTACTACTTTAAGAGTATTAAGAAGCGGGAGAAAAAACATGGCCGGCGTTTCCATCGGGTCCGTCACATCCATGGAAAATCCATTAATTAATACTGGAGGTACATATACCTTAGATTTCACAGAGGTATTGGCTACCTCCGCGGTAGAGTATAAAGATGAATGGAAAACAGATTTGTCTTTATTCCCAGTATACAATTGTGATACAATTGCTACTTCAAAACTAATAACACATTTAGCTAAAATAGATACGCTAATTAATCAGGGATATTTCTTAGATACAACCCTAAACACAATTTACAATCTGGATACATGCAATTTGGCCTGTGCCAGTGGATTTACATATAACCCCAACACAGGTTATTGTGAAAAATTTGATACAGCGTCCGCAACGTATTCAGGTCAAAGTTATCAAGCAAATAAAGCTGTAGTTATTAATGTGTATGGATCCTATGGATCTCGCTTTTATAATACGACCCCTAATGATCAGTATCCGCTTAATCAATCTACAGCAGGCACCTATCTAGATGCAAGTAGTAATACGGTGAGTCAGGAATTTAGAATTACAAATAATGAGGCTTGGGACCCTTCAGATTATAAAGAAGGCAGACTAAACCTAAATGGTATATGGCCAACTACAAGTTGGAGTGGTGATCCTGTAAATACCTGGATTGGGTTTTCAGAATGTTTTGAAGTGGATGAGAAGAAAAACTATTATATAGGAATAGGTGCAGACAACAAAACAAGAGTTAGAATAAATGGGGAAGAATTTGTAAATATGGATGCAAATATTTTCGCCGATCAAAATTTTAAGTATTGGAATGTTTTTCCTGTGGAATTAGAACAAGGATTTAATATTATTGAAATGGAAGGATTGAACGTAGGAGGTATTGCCTCTTTTGGTGCTGAAGTATACGATGCAACCAAAGCTCAAGTACAAAGTTTCACAACCCAATCAGAATTAGAGGATGCATTAATATTCTCAACCAAGTACTTAGACGGGACTTACTTTCACACCAGTTCAAATAGTAATTATGGATATCAATGCCCTGCTGGTTATTCTTTGAACCTCTGTTCAGATAGTATTATGTGCTCAAAAATTCAACGAGAGTACGTTGGTTTTTGTGAGTGTCCGATAATTTTAAATACCAACGGGTATCCTACAAAAGACATTTTAGATGTTTTAAGTTATTCTTCTATAGATGACAACACGGCTAATTTAAATGTACAAGTTAAGAATGAGTTTGACGATATAGATACCATTAATATTTCCTTATACACTCCTTGTGATACCTTGTTTACATGTCAGACCATTTGTGAATTAGAAGAATATGCAAGAACAGTAAATCCCTTCTTAAATGGAATGAGAGGAAATTGGAGACCGTTCAAAAGCTGGAACTATGTAGAAGACAGAAGTTATGATGCAATAAAGGCTAATCCACAAGAAGATGGAGCCTTTGCTTCGTATGGTGATTTTTGGACAAAAAGTGGCACTGACTATGTCCCCAATTATTCCTTAAATAAGTGGGTATGGACCAACGAAATTACAGAATTTTCTCCCTTTGGGATGGAACTCGAAAATAAAGACCCATTGGGTCGATATTCCTCAGCGTTGTATGGTTATTCACAAACACTGCCAACAGCAGTAGCTTCCAATACAATGCATCGCCAATTGTTTTATGAAGGGTTTGAAGAATATGCCTATATGGGAACCATTTGGGATGAATATATCTGTCCTCAAACAGAAAGGTTTTACTCGGTTTCAGTTGATAGTTTGGGTAACTATTTCTACAATGACGGGAAGCTTTTGGATAAAGATATCAGCCATTCAGGAAATGTGAGTTTATCCATTAAGGCAGGGGACTCGTTGGTGCAGGAAGTACCTTTGACTGTGCCTTTTAACGCTTATCCAGACCCTTTCCTAGCCGGTCAATATATTACAGATGCAGACGATCAAATCATTCCATTCAGACCAACTGAAGGTCAATACGTAATTAGCCTATGGGTTCATGAAGCCCCGAGTTTAAATGACACCTTATTTGATCAATCTTTAATGAGGCTTGAATTTGAAGATGGAACATCTCTGCTTTCTTCAACTGATTTTTATCCCAGTGGATTAATAATATCTGGATGGCAAAGAATATATGCCGAGTTTACCGTGCCTCCAACTGCAGTCAAGATGGCCATAAAATATGTCTCCATGGGAGAAGATAGCTGGTTTGACGATATGAGAATTTTTCCATACAACGGAAGCATGAAGAGTTATGCATACGATTCCAGAACCTTGAGATTGATGGCTGAAATGGACGAAAATAACTATGCTACCTTCTACGAGTATGATCTGGAAGGCAATCTGGTCAGAATAAAGAAAGAAACAGAAAGAGGAATAAAAACGCTTCAGGAAAGCAGACAACATCAAACATCAAATAGATAATATGAGATACAAATTCTATATGGTCAGCCTGCTGGTTCTATTTGGTATAAGTTCTGTATATGCACAGAATTTCTCAAAAGACATTGCCGCACTAAATCATGCCTATTACGATTTAAACAAATCGATTACTATCTCTAGCACAATTACAGCAGAGACAGGAGAAAAAAGAATGGCTAAAACGAAGGTTGTAATGAAAAACATTGATGACTATTATATGGAGAATGATCAAAGCGAAATTTTGATACAGGAGGGGATAAAAATTGCAGTTAGTCATGTTCAAAAAGTTATTATAATAGACTCCAATTACACAGATAAAAAGAGTGACTTACCTATGCTATTCTATGATTCATTGGTTAAATTTTATAGCACTATTGAACATACCAAACTTTCCAATGGACTGGAAAAATATCATTTAATACCTAAGATAGGAAGCTCAGAGTATATAGAAATATACTTTAACAGGAACTCCATGTTATTTCAAAAAGTGATTGTAAAATCTTATGATCAAAATAATAAGGGATATTTCACGATAAGCAACCAATATAGCTATGCCCCCATTTTAACTGGGGATATTCCTACTATAACCAGCTATTACAATATTGATTCTCACCATCTATCCTCCAAATGGAGGAACTATGAACTAGTTAACTACCTCAAAAACTAAATCTATGAAAAAAGTGAACAGTAACAACAAACTCTACCAATGTATCGTATTAGTAATCACGTTATTTGGGTCCCAAATTTTATATGCTGGAGAGGAACCCGAAATCAAGGGGTACTTAGAAAAAGATCAGATAAGTCAAGATTCATCTCTGGTAATTTTTGATAATCAAAGCTTTGACTCACTTGGAGTTTTAAGTGGTTCGTACAACAGCATAGGGTACGTCGAATATAAGGTTCAAAATAGAGTCTATCTGGAGCTAAATGAATATTTAGACTCTTGTTTTATAGACACGTTTACAGCACGGGTAACATTGGAGTTAACATACAAGGATGTAAATGGAACTCAGTACATGGACACCATAGAGCTAGAGGTTAATTATGATACATCCTTATTAAATAAGAATAAAGAGATTGCCAGTTATCTATTTAGTGGTGGACTTTGGAGCAAGCTTAGGATTTTAAGTGTTTCCAATTCACAATACCGAAATTATTTAAAGGTTGGTCAAACGCTGTTAATTGAGCGATATCGTGATTTGGCCTCAACAAACATTGTTTTTAATACTATCCAATTTATAGACAGTACTTCTGAAGCAAAATTTACATGGAATACGATTGAAGGAGCAGAGAAATATGAATTTGAGTGGACCTGGGTAGACGCTATAGATTACAACGGAAATCTAAAAGCTGCAGGTAATGTAAATGATATTAGTTTTAGGCATAATAATTCAAGTGTTACCATTAGTGATGTTACTTATTCCATATCTTCAGGATATGAAAGAGGATATTTAGTTGCTCGTGTAAGAGCCATTGGAAATGTTAAATACAAACCCGAACAAGTTATAAACGGTGTTTGGTCAAACGATGCTTATTCTGAAAATTTGGTTGATTATGTATTAAACAAAGATTATGCACCTGCAAAGGAAACGGGAAACTCTGCCGTTGAGTTTGTGGCACTAAATGACAGTATGAACTGGCAATACGTTGCCACTTACGCAGAAGAAGGAAAGAGAAAAGAAGTGGTTTCTTATTATGATGGAAGTCTGAGAAATCGCCAGTCAGTAACCCGAATTAGTTCCGGAATGCACGCTATTGTAGGCGAAACAGTATACGATTACGAAGGTCGTCCTGCTGTTAATATACTACCCGTTCCGGCCTATGATAATCAATTGAGTTTCCATCCTGCGTTTAACCGAAGTGATGTAACAGCTAAAACATATAACAAATCTGATTTTGACAATGAAGGAGCTAATGTGTGTCAATCCTATGTTACAGCTTTGAAAAACAATATAGGAGCATCCAATTATTACTCAGACCAGAATCCAAAAGCCTTAGTCCGTTTGGAAGGGCATATCCCTGATGCAGATGGATATCCTATGACCATGACAGAATATATGCCTGACGGTACTGGACGAATAAAAAGACAAGGGGGAGTTGGACCAACTCATCAATTGGAAACCGGGAGAGAAACCAAATATTTTTATGCAACACCAAGTGCACAAGAATTATATCGCTTATTTGGAAATGCCGTAGGTGACAGTGTTCATTACCAGAAAGTAATGGCAGTAGACCCCAATGGTCAGGCAAGTGTATCGTATAAGAATTTGTCAGGCAGTGTAATTGCCACGGCACTGGGTGGAAATAGTCCTGACTCATTAGCCAGTTTAACCTCATCCGTAAATGCTGAGACTATAATGTATGCATCATTTCCTTCCAATTACTCCGTAGAACAAAATGAAATATGGTCATCAAAAGAGATTGTTGTTTCTGGAGATAGCTCAAAATATGATATAGCTTACGAGATCGAGATTCCAAGAGTGAGTTTTGATTCTTTTCCAGATATGTGTTTTGACTGTGTCTATGACTTAGTCATCAATTTAAAAGACAATTGTGGGAATGAGCTATTGGATGGTGACACTATTTTAGCTGGCAATCAAGGAATAATAAGGACCGTAGGGAAGCTAGGAGTCGATTTTGACACTATTTGTGAAGTAGATACGCTTAAGTACAGTTTTTATCTGGATAGCACCTTGCTTAACGATACCTTTTTATCCGTCTATCTAAACGTAGGAAAATATACCTTAAGTAAAAGATTGGTAATCAGTAAGAGTGCTTATGAATTTTATTACGATCGCTTTATAACTTCATCCAATGTCAAATCATTGGATGACTTTACACAGGAACTATTGATCGAAGCAGATACGCTGTCTTGTAATATAGATTGTGATGCATGCTTAACGGCCTTAGGGGCATATAGCAGTTATGAAAGTAGCAGATTTAGTGATTTACTTTCTTTGGGTTTTGATTCTACTACCATAATCACCATGGCGAATGACGAGTTCGAAGCGTTAAAATCAGATTGCATATTGAAATGTGAGGATACCATTTCAACCTGCTCAACCTATTATTATACTTTTCTATTCGATCTGATTCCAGAAGGACAATATGCTCCTGTGATTAGAGATGAGCAAGGAATAATAACAGCTTATGAAGGGTATTTGGATACCGATAGAGATAATGGTCTTACTTTCAATTATAAGGAATATGATAGTTCTGGTACATGGATTAATATTACCTATTTAGATGAAGAGGGGAATCCAATATATGTAGAAATAGATGGAGTATCAAAAACACCAAATCAATTAACTCCAGACGAATTCATCAGATATTTTGAGACATCATGGGCAGCAAACTTCATAGCCTATCATTTGGAGTATTGTAAATTCACCAGTTGTATCTCGGTTGCTACAAGTATATCGTATAATGAAGAGATGCAAAAGATCACCAGTCTGGTGGATGCATATGCCCAAGGATATCTAGATCCTTTGGGACAAAATGGAAGTATCCCTACCCTAGTAGATCCATATTTCGATTCACTTCCAGCAGCCAAGACAAGCTTTATTAGTGGATACATCAACTCCTATTCTGCGGTTAAATTCGATGGATTCACAACTAGCTGTTCCAACGTTTCCATATTAGATTATGCATTATTAACGTATTACTCTGATTGGGATTTTACTGATTGTGCAGATATGAATGCATGGTTAGCAGCGTTTGATATCACAGATACTGCCAATTTGTGTGATGATAGAGCAGATGCAGTATGGGCTATGTATAAGTCATTGTATTATTCTCAAAAGCAAAAGTATTTTGAAGATAATGGAGTGTTTTGTACACCAACTGTTCCCGCTCCATTTACCAAACGGTATACTGACATTGCGGATATTGATGATGATACGGGTATTGATGATACAGAAGATGATATTGATGCACAAAGAGCCTATGGTAATAACGGGGTTTTAAGCAGCTGTGATGATGTTTGCGAGGGTCAGGCCATTTATTGGCTAGAAAAATTAGGTGGATGTAATTTAGATACCCTATTAAGAGATCAATTAATTGACACCTTTAAAGTAATTTGTAAAAACGGTTGTGATAATGAGCATCCATGGGGAGCTTTTGATTATCCTCAAACAAAAGCAAAAAGATTTGGTACAGATTATTATTCTTTCGAAGAAGCGTTTAATGACATGGTTCCGTTACCTAACAGGGCACTTAATACATGCAATGTTTGGGCTATATCAGCACCTATGAGCTATAACCGTGGCATATATGGTGCCAGTGCCATGAACGATTCGTGTTTTGAAGTCAATATGGCTTCCGATACTTGCTATGCCAATGCCTCAGAAGCGTTTAAAGAATATTCCAAGGCCAAAGCCATGTCTTTGGATGAGAATTGTACCGAATGTATTTCGTGTCAGGATTTTGAAAAGGCTTACAATGCATTGTCCTCCGTTTATGACGGAACATTTCCTAATAATTTAGTTGACAATCAAGAAATTGTAACCAATTACATGAACAGTTACTTTGGATTTAATCTTACCTATTGGGAATATGCAGATTTCTATAATGCGTGCAACGACTGTGATTCAACGGTAGACGATAGTGCTGCTATTGCAATCTATATTATTGATCACTTTGATGAATTCGCAGACATGTCAATATTCAAAAGAAGATACCTGTATTCAGAATATGATTGGTGTAATTATGATATCGTCACCTATTACGACAATGATGCAGATAGTATAACCGCTGAAAATGACTACAATAGTTGGATAGTCGGTCCAACTGCTGACGTAGTTTTGGCAGGCATTACGCCATCTAACACCTTAAGCTTGGAATGGTCACGTGACACTAGTGTTTACGGCTTAGACATGCCTGTTGATTCTTCACAATGCCAACCCAATTATTATGCTAGAAATACCTTTTTTAGCTTTGATATCACTACGTATGTAGATTCTTTCTCTCAGAATTACTATGATACCACTTATTGGTATTGCAACAATGTATTTACAACAGCAAACAGTCATTGTAAAAGCAATTATACGCAAGGGTTCTATCGCAAAAAAAATGGAGTGTATACTTTTATTCCTTATTCTGATCGTGAAGAGTATCATGAGGCAGAACTATTTGCAGGAGATACACTTTATATTTATGATTCGCTATCGTCAAGTTATAAGCCAATTGCAGACGAGCAACTGCTGATTAGTCTTGGTCTTGTTCATAGTGGAGGTCAAATGTATGTACACGATCAACATTTAGGGAATTATTCTCGGTATCGATTTGGAGGAAATAGGATGGATGTAGTTAACCATGATACCGATTACAATATCGTCCTTAACCAATGTAAACAATATATTGTCAGTTTTGATAGTGGAGTATACATCAAAGATATTTTACAGAAACTGAGCTATACTCAGCTAAGTACAACCAAGTTTACCATAAGTGCACAGGTCCTTTTATTTAATAATCAGATTGATACTATTGATTTAAAAATAGAATGGGTCTCAGGAGAATGTGCAGATTCTGTAATGTGTGCATCTTACAATGAATCTACCTTATGCAATCGTAAATACGGCACTATAACCTACAGTGTACCCGACCCATGTATAACATGGAAGAAAATGTGGGCACAGACTAAGGCTAAAATCGTTTATGACGATTATATTGATTCGCTAAGCACAGCTTTCAAAGATGAATACTATGAAGTATGCATGCTGGCTCAAGATAAGTTTGATGTGAACTATGAGTTGAAAGAATATCATTATACGCTTTATTATTATGACCAAGCAGGTAATCTTATTCAAACGGTACCACCAGCAGGTGTAGATGTTATTAGCAGCCAAACAGATTTGGCACAAATAGCCGCAGCAAGAAGTGGGAATGCTACTCCTTTGTATCCCAATCATACCCTTACCACAAGATATAACTACAACAGTTTAAATGAGGTTAGGTGGCAGAGTACCCCGGACGGTGGAGAATCAGAATTTTGGTATGACCGATTGGGTAGAATGGCAGTTAGTCAAAATTCTGAACAAAAAGTGCAGGCACTTGAAGAATATAGTTACATCATGTATGATTCTTTAGGGCGAACCAATGAAGTAGGGCAAATTCAATCCGCAGCTTCTATGACTACGACCATATCTTCAGACACCAGTCAATTGTATCCATGGATTAGAAATAATACCAAAGAGCAAATAACCAAAACATGGTATGATTTGTCACCTTTTCCATTAAACGATTTTGAACAGAACAATTTAAGAGGTAGGGTAGTGAGTATGGCCTACTACGAGAATGACGGTAGTACCTATAATCATGCAGTTCATTATGACTATGACATCCATGGGAATGTAAAACGGGTTGATAGAGAAATTACAGCTTTATTTAATATAAATGAAGAGCACAAAATAATTGAATACGACTATGATTTGGTAAGTGGTAATGTAAATTATGTATACTATCAAAAAGGGAATGATGATCAATTTAGTCATAAGTATATTTATGACGCAGATAACCGTTTGATTGAAGCATACACGAGTCAGGACAATATTTATTGGGACAGAGACGCTAAATATGAATATTATTTACACGGACCACTGAGCAGGGTAACTTTAGGAGAATTGAATGTTCAGGGTTTAGACTATGCTTATACCTTACATGGCTGGTTAAAAGGGGTGAACAGCAATAGCCTGGACGAAGAGCGTGATTTGGGCCAGGATGGTTATAGCCTTGGAGCTAATGCACTGGTAGCAAGAGATGTCTTTGGATTTAGTCTACACTACTTTGAAGGTGATTATACCCCTATAAATAGTTGGAATACAACCAATAAAAGCAACTATTTTCTAATGGAGGAAACCACTTCCAATGGTTTTGCCCAACAAGTAGGTGATTTATATAACGGAAACATTAGTCGTATGGTAACAGCACTTACAAAGGTGTCTAATACCGTTGTGGGAAGAGCCTATAAATACGACCAGTTAAACAGAATTAGTGAAGCATTTACGTATTCCAATTACAGTTTAAGTGGGAATAAATGGTTGACAGGACCAGCTTCCAGTGATTATCAAAGTTCTTACACCTATGACGCAAACGGCAATATTCTTACCTTAAATAGAAATGCAGGTGCTGGAACATCAATGGATGAACTAACTTATAACTACATTCAAAATACCAATCAGTTAGAGTTTGTAAATGACAATATTGGATATGCGTTATTTAGCAACGATATAGATAATCAACAACCCAATAATTACCGGTATGATAATATTGGGAATTTAATCGGAGATGTAAGCGAAGAAATTGAGGAAATAAAATGGACCGTTTATGGTAAAATAAAGAGTATTATCAGAATGGGAGGAAGCGGGAAACCTAACCTGAATTTCGAATACAGTCCTGATGGTCATCGGGTAGCCAAACACGTCATTGATACCAGCGGAAAAACTACCAGTACATGGTACGTGCGTGATGTTAGTGGAAATATAATGTCTACCTATACCCGTTCTTATGAATCTGCTCAAAATTATGCTAATTTATCTTCTTCAGTGATGGATCTCTACGATTATATCGACAGTGTACAAGGATTTAATCTTACGCTGGGCTTTTTAGAAGATGAGTTAAACTGGTCCAATTTAGTGAGTACAACGTATCTTAATTCGTTGAAATCTGAATTGGCTGTACAGAGCAAGGAGGACGAATTTTTAGATTACTTCGATCCGACACCTTATTTAAACGGGCCATTATTGGATGGCGTCTATAACCTGATCAACCCCGTTGATGTGATTGAAATGTATCGACTGAGTGGTCTGATCGATGATCAAATAGCAGATCATTTATGTATCCTTTGCATGGATGAATTTCTGTTGGCGATGATGAATTATGATTATTATCAGTTTCTGGATTATTTGGAAGTATTTCATGTTGCCATGTACAATGATTTGGTAGTCAATTTGGGGTTGAATCCTGGAGATCCAAAATTCATAAATATTCCAAATATTATGGCACTGAGCCCACCTCCTAACACCATATTTCTACTTTCCAATTTTGGACATGATTGCTTTGTTTATAAACAAATACTTCAATCGATGGTACCGCCGAATTCACCCATGTCTTCAATCTTATTGGGCACTCCAGGCATCCAAATGTGTCTTCGAAATTTGGTGTCCGATATGGATTTAGCTTCTATAATCACAAACTTCCATACTCCACAGGCCACCTGGGATATGATTTTTCTGGTAAATCCAAATACAGAATCTACCTATGTAAGCTCTATTTTAACGAATGATAAAACCGGATTTTTACACTATGCCTCTATAGTACTCAACTCAAGTTCATTAATGCGGGATGGAGTAAGTACTATTTTAAATCCGAGTATGGATGATTGGTTAAATGCAGTTCGAAATCATTTTGGGGAGACTTTCTACCAAGAGGTTATCCAGCACTTTTCAAGTAATTCCAATCAGAGAATATGGTCTTACCGATTGAATGAACAGCATATCTACGGTACCTCAAGACTAGGAATTGTTGAACGTAATTTACTTCTAGCAAGACAACCCCTTAATGTATCCGAGGTAAATTATATATCTTCTGCAGGAGATTCCAGTGTGTTATATACTTATCAAAGTGATTATAAAACCTTTTATAGAGGAGAAAAACGGTATGAACTCTCTAACCATCTCGGCAACGTATTGGCTGTGATTACAGATAGAAGAATACAAACATGTTTAGCAGGAGATATAATCTATTATAGTGCTCAAGTTGTTAGCGTGTCAGACTACTATCCATTTGGGATGCAAATCAAAGAACGCCAATGGAAGAATAGTTCCTTTAGTTATCGATTTGGATTTAATTCAAAAGAAAAGGACGATGAAGTTAGCGGTAGTGGTAACAGTTATGATTACGGATTTAGAATCTATAACCCTAGACTGGGTAAGTTTTTGAGTGTCGATCCATTATTTCAATCTTATCCATGGTTAACACCTTATCAGTTTGCGAGTAATCTACCAATTGCAGCAATAGACTTGGACGGGCTAGAAAGTAAAATTGTGATAAATGAGATTCAGGCTGATGGCACAGTCAAGTTAGTTTCAACTACAAACTATTATACTGAACAGTATGTAATGTTACTTGGTAGACTGGTAAAATGGATAGTAGGAGAGCCCGGAGTACTTGGAAAAGGGACGTATTCGGTTACAAAGAATCTAGATGGGTCTTATACTGAAAAATGGGAGCCAGAAGAAGGGAACTCTGTCAACGCTTTTGAGTCCAAAATGGATGGAACACGATGGGTTAGTTCAAGTGAAACTGATGCTATGAAGATGTTTCAAGAACGTTTAAACTCAAGGCTTATAGAACAGATGGTCGAGGATATGATCTATGAAGAGCAAAAAGCCAAATTACCGGAAAATGCAACTGACGAACAGAAGGCTGAATTAATGAAACAAATTCAAGCAGATATTGTTGTTCTAGAAACAGACAATACGAACTTGAAGGGTAAATTTGCAGGATTTAAAGACGAAGAAACTGCCAAGAAGTACACTGCTGATTGGGTTAAAAGAGACCCCTCCGAGGCACATAAAAGTGTAAACGCTTTTAACGGAAAGGAGTTCAAAAATTCCAATTCCTTGGTAGATTATTATGACGGAGCAGCGGATTTGGAAGATGACTTTGGTCCTCACATTGGAATTATTAAAGAAGGATGGTTTGATCACTATGTTGGAGAGGCTCTACCATGTGTAATTAGTGGAGAATGTAACTTAGGCTTGGATAACGCTAAGGATGTTAAAGAATATCAGGAATGAGAGTTAAAAACACATACCTAACAACTTTTTTGATATTTGTTGTAACCCTAATTATATTTAATGCTATTGGGTTTGTATTGAATTGGATATTTTGGGATATGCCTAATGAAATTACTGTTTTTGTTCCATTGTTTAGTTTATTAGGAATCTCCTTTTTGACGTTACTTATTGAAGTGATTTTTAAACCCTTAAAGCAAAGCAAATACAGTATTATTATAGCCCACTGTTTGTGGGCTATAATCCTAATTTCTCTTTACTATAGATCGATTTATGGAGCTGATTTTAGTTGGGGGATATTTCAGAATGATTTTCACCTCTGGAGTCTTATTTATTCAGTGATAAATCGATCTATACTGGTTGTTTCTTTCCAAAAATCTTTAATATTAATTTTTATTACAATACAGGGTCTCTTGACCTATCTGGTTTATCGATATTTTACGGACAATGTTTTAAAAGAAAATTAGGAGGGTAATTTAGTATTCATCTCCATCCACTTCTCCAAGAAAGGAAGTTGATAACCAGTGGTTACTGAGCCGGGTCTAATTAAGTAACTCTCCGTATCCTTAAGTCAATTCATATAAAACAACAAAGTCTTTTTGTAAAGAGTTTGAGTCAGTCCAAAGAACTTCGATACAACTTGAAGTAAGAAATATCAAGAGAAATAATCAACTTAAGAATTCAAAGAAAAGTTGATTTCAGGCATTTATGTCTTTAGTTGTCAGAGTATTGGGGACTCAAAAGAAATTAACACATCAGAAGAACATTTACTCCTTTATAACTACAAACTTCTTGGCAACATCACACGGACTAATTCTTAAGTAATACATGCCTGCGGCTAAGTCTGTATTTAAATATTCGAACTGATTATCATTCCATTCTGAGGCATACACGAGACGGGACCTAGCATCGTATATTTCTATATTATCCAACTTAACATTAGAACCGTTAATCTTAATACCAAAAATACCGTTATTGGGATTGGGTGATATCTGCCATTTATCACATTCTTCCTGATTTATAGAGTAAAACGACTTCGTGTCTTTCTTAATACTTTGTACCTTTCCTTTTTGAACAGTATCATACACTACTTTTTCTGGCTTAGTAAGATTTGGGAATATATCCCAATCTTTATCCTTCTGAGCGGTATCATGAACACGATAATCGGTACTGAGACAATCAGCACTAAAGCCAAAAGAAAAGGTGTAGTACTCAGCCTCTGAACGACCATAAACATGACCGCTAAAGCCTGTAGAAGAACTTATCTCATGCGGTCCATTTTCAATACCTGCGACTTTGTAAAACAATTGGATTGCAGGAAATTTACTAAACCCTACCACCTTTATGCTATCAAAATAAACATCTAATGTATCCCTTGTTATTATAGTATAAGCATGTTCAAGCATACTACCACTAAAATCTTCTTTTGTTATAAACTTAACAGATTTAAGTCCTGAACAAACTGGGTTTAACACCGTCATTGAAGGACCAGCCCTAATAAGCCAATTATCACTGCCACTATTATACTGTCCTACAAAAATGGGTTTGGAACTTTCAATAATTCGTGGTCCATCTATTTTAATATGCTTTGATTCTCCATCTTGAAGCAAATATTCATCATCATTGACTGTGACAGAAGTATTATTTTTTGTTCCAAGAATAACAATGTAACTAAAGTCATTTAGCTCTAAATTAGGTACAGCAGCATAAAAGGTGTCTGCTAGGTCCAAAGTGGGCATCGCAAAATAGATATGGCTATCATCCGCTTTGTTCAGTACAGCCTGTCTTGCCCCTGAAAAGACTGAAACAGGTTTGTTAGTTGTAATTTTGGTTCCGCTGACATCATCCAAAGACTGTAGCTGATAGGTCTGTCCTTTATTCAAAGTAACATTAATACTCCCCTTACTGCCACATGGAGTGAGGCAAATATTGACAAATGTACTGTCCAAACCCGCAACTATAACCAAGGATGAAGGGGATCGTTGAGCATCATCTCGAGCTCCTAAAACCATATATTCTTTACCAAGACTATGTACTGGAAATAATCTGGTAGATGACGAAAAATACTGCCTGTGATGGATTGCAACTACCTCAATGGATTCAACAGAAGAAATAAAAACGGCCAAATTTGTAATTACCCCTGAACCTCGAGGCTCGAGATCAAATCCCGGAAAATCAAAATTTACCACCTCATTGGAACTTAATGTCATGGTGTGCTCGTATCCCCTACCCGGCACTTCAATTGTGACATCAGTAGAGGCAGTTGAGCTCAACTGTAGTGAAAATTTCGGAGGACCATTAAAACTAGGAGTTAGACTTTCCATGTAACCAAACCAAAAGTCAGTACCGGAACTTTGAATATTCTGCCCATTAGAATTGACAGACATAAATAGGGTTACTATAATTAAAGCACGGTAAAAATTTAAGAGTCCCAAATTTGTTGTCATAGAATACAGCTATAAAGTTAACTAATTAGATACCAATTAACAAAAAGGTTGCAAACATTGGTTCTGTTAAACCCTTAATATGTCTCATAGGGCTTTCGGTTAAGTTTAATAACACCGCAATGTCTTTACTAATGCTATTACCTTTGTCCGAACTATTATCTGATTAAATATGAAATCACTTGTATTTTCCTTCCTTCTATTTCTCACGATTGCAGCTTCGGCTCAATCTGATGAGTATAAAAAACAACGATTTTTGTCTCTCGAAGAAATGAGGGAAGTTTATGATAGTTTGGTTCAAACTTCGCCAGAATCTGTGATAAATTTTATAAATAAAGCAATGCCTGAGTATAAGGAAGATAATGTAGTACTCGCTTGGAAATACAGATTTATAGGATTGTACCATGGGAATATTGGAAATGTAGACAGTAATGAATTATTTAATAAAAAAAGCTTAGAAACCTTTGAGGCACATGAGGATTTGTATTTATATGCGATATGTAAAGCAGAACAAAGTTCTCTTTATTGCAATTCAGGACAATTGGATAAGGCACTACTTGAGATACATGATCTGGAGGATCAAATAGATAGCAACAGTCATCACAAGGTCTTATGCTTATACTATGAGTCATTGGGGGGCTATTACAACTATACCCATGAAAAGGATAAGGCCATAGAGAATTTTCTTCTTGCGATAGAGCAACTCAAAAATAGTGAAGATTCAGATTCTAAGAATAATCAAATGAGTGGATTGTATTTAAAAATCGGTCAATTATTAGAAGGTAAAATGGCTGCGGACTACTACAAGAAGGCACGAGACCTTACTTCAGAGGAATTTCTCAAACACTTTTGTAGTATATCCATAGTACAAACATTAGGCGATAGTTCATCCAAGCAAGCAGTTTCAGATTTAAGAGACGCAATCAATTATTTTAACACCATAGGTCACCCTCCCTATGTTCTGCATGGGAAGTTTGTTTTGGCCAATGCTCTTTCAAAAAAAAGGAGTTTTAAGGAGGCTGAATCCCTGTACTTAAGTGTATACGCAGAGAGTCACGACATCAACCATATAGCAAACATAACTCAGGCGGCCTCTGGATTAGGACTCTTGTATGAGACTCTTAACCAATATGATAAATCAATAAAATATTCATTAGAAACTATACAATTAGCTCCAAAAAAATCGAAAACATATTCCAATGCTCTTAGGAGTATTTCAAATGTTTACAGAAAGAAGAAAGACTACCAAAATGCAAATGTCTATTTAGAGAAATACTTTGTACTTCAGGATAGCTCTCGATTAGAGGAGAGACAGAAGGTAGTTCTTGGCTTAGAAAAGAAATTTGCTACCGAAAAAAAGGAACATCAAATTCAACTTCTGAAAACTCAAAACGAACTGGATAACCAGCATCAAAGAAGTCAGAGGAATATGCTCATAGGAGGCATAATATTTACGACACTTGCAGGCATTTTCTTCTTTATGCTCTATCGAAATAGACAAAAAACCAATCTGAAATTGCAAGAACTAGATGCGACAAAATCTCGCTTTTTTGAAAACATCTCACATGAGTTTAGGACTCCACTTACGCTTATTAAATTACCTATAAGCATGGCATTGAAGTCCAATGAACCACTCACAAATAAACAGTTGAATACGGTACACAATAATGCTAGCCGTTTACAAAACCTGATAGAAGATCTGCTTACACTTTCTGAACTGGAAGCAGAACAAATGATTGTAAATCAAACAGAGCAAAATCCCTTTCAACAAACGATAATCATAGCTTCTCAGTTTGATTCCTATGCAGAAAGTAAGGGTATAACGTATGAATATGCTATTGAGAATAAGAACACCCTTGCATTATATGATAAGAAGGTTGTAGAAAAAGTACTTAATAATCTAATATCTAACGCAATAAAATATAGTAATCCCGGATCTAAAGTAAAGGTAGAGGCTAATTTAGATAACTTTAATCTGGTAATGAAAGTAGCTGATAATGGAAATGGGATAGCTCCTGAAAACCAAGATAAAGTATTTGATCGCTTTTATCAAGTAGACGAAAAAGATGAGGGCAATCAAGGATCGGGTATAGGGTTAGCATTGGTTAAAAAACTATTGGAGTTGAATGGTGGAAGTATTTCTTTGGAGAGTAAGATGGATCAAGGGAGTATATTTATAGCTAGTCTACCATTAGAAAACATAAAGAACAGCAGTACAGAAATGGCATATGACAATACATTGTCAACTTCAGAATTACCGATACAAGAAAACATTCTTGATGCTGTTAAATTGTCCAACAAACCTCAGTTACTCTTAGTTGAAGACAACAAAGAACTACTACAATTTATCAAGGAATTCTTTGAAGAAGACTACGAGATACATACATCAATAGATGGCCAAGACGGTTGGGACAAAGCACAAAAGATAGTGCCTGATTTCATAATATCTGACTGGATGATGCCCAAGATGAGTGGAATAGAGCTATGCAAGATGGTAAAAACAAATACGGTGACTAGTCACATTCCATTCCTACTATTAACAGCTAAATCCGATGTAAAAAACAAGGTAGAAGGGTATGAAACTGGTGCTGATTCTTATTTTTCTAAACCATTCAATTTTGAAGAGCTACAAGCTCAAATCAAAAATTTAATAGATCAACGTAGAATGCTATATCAGAAATATAGTGATAGCGGGATGCCTACCAATATATCTTCTAATGCTCATGACATTAAGTTTTGGGAATCTTTTAAAAGTCATATTAAACATAATTTGGCCGATTCAGACCTATCAGCACAGTCTGTCGCAGATGCCATGGACATGAGTAGAATGCAACTCCATAGAAAACTAACAGCACTTACTGGGCAAACTATAAGTACCATAATAAAAAACCAACGCATGATACTCGCAACAAACCTACTAGAAGATCCCAAAAATAGGATTTCTGAAATTTGCTATGCAGTAGGATTCAAGGATAACTCTTCTTTTTCTCGTACATTCAAAAAAGAATACGGTATGAGCCCTACCCTATTTAGAGAAAACCTAAAGAACTAAAACGCCATTAATCTACTGACAATCAACCAATAACAACGGATGTTACAATTTGCATACCTTTTGTTATAAATTGTAAACTCTTAAAAAGGACTCCATGATACGTTTGTTCCTATGAACGTAATCAATAAACTTTTTGTATTCTTATTCTCTATAACACTTTTAACAAACCTCTCCTCATGTAAGGATGATGAAGTTGAACCAAAGCCTCAAATTATTCAGGCGTTAGAACTCAACTGTGAAACAGTACCAGAAGATTCCACTTTAACCTTAGTCGACTTAGGACTAGAGGTGGATTATGTCTTAAACTGTATAGGCAAAGTAAGAGGTGATTTGATAATAGAACCTGGAGTTACAGTACAATTTGGCACTGATGCTGGTATAAAAGTAAGTGAAACTGGTTCCATACAAGTATTAGGAACGGCACAAGACCCGGTTGTTTTTACTGGTGAAGACCTTATACCGGGCTCATGGAAAGGCATTTTTATTGATAGTAAGGATGTTAAAAACAAGATAGAATATGCAACTGTAGAATATGCAGGTGGCGGATATTTTAACAGTAACGGAGATCTAGGAGGTGTAATAGTGTATAGCAATACACTATTAAATATGAACAACACAACAATTTCACATAGTAAAGCTTATGGGTTTAATGCTAGTTATGGCGGAGATGAATTAGTTTTAAAAGATAACACGATTACAAATTGTAATGTCCCGATGCTTGTATTACCTAATTATGTAGATGGCATGGATGGGGGAACTTATACTGGTAACAAGACGGATGCAATTTATGTAGCCAATGGGTTTACTACTATAGATGCAACATGGAGAAATCTTGGTGTACCATATCATATTCTTGCACGCCTTGTTGTCTCTGCAGGAGGAGGTAAATTAACAATTAATCCGGGAGTTGTAATGGAATTTGGATTGAACGGAAGTTTGGAAGTTGCTGAAGGAGCATCAGGATCAAAACCTAGTTTAATTGCCGTTGGTACCGCACAAAACCCAATTTTGTTTACAGGTATAGACAAGGTAGAAGGTGCCTGGAAAGGTATTTGGTTTGACACGCCATCGGCTTTAAACGAGATAGGATTTGTAACCATAGAATATGCAAGTAATTCTGATCAATCTGGAGCCATTTACATGTGGTATGGTACAATTTTAAATGTTCACGATGTTCTATTTAAAGATATTAAAGAATGTGCAATACACCAATATGTATCTAGTGCAGGAGACTCAAGTAACCTTACGACTAGCAATTTAAGTTTTGAGAATGTTGGTAGTACAACAATTTGTCAAAATTAATAGTAGATTACTTTTTATACAAATACGAGTATGAAGAGTAATCTTTAACTTTTGCAAAGTAAGCCTTCGAGCAAAGAGACATTTTTCTAGGAACTCTACAGGAAATTAAAATTATGAAAAAATCAATTTACACTTTACAAGTACTACTACTTATTTCTTGCATCTCACAAATATCATGTAATGATAAAGAAGAAACTATAGAACCTATCACTATGCTTCCCTTTACAGGAGATATAGGTGATTACTACCAAGGTGGTACCGTTTTTTATATAGACAGCACAGGTATACATGGACTCATAGCGTCTGTACAAGACCTCACGGCTAAAGTACCATGGGGATGCTACGGTACTGTTCTAAGTGCACCGGATGGTGCACCAGCAGAGCCCATAGGATTAGGACTACAAAATACAGAAGATATTTTACGGTTTTGCTTAGATAACGTAGGTACTGCAGCAGAAATCAGTTATAACCTAGATTACAATGGCTACGGGGATTGGTTTTTACCCTCAAAACAGGAACTTACCCAAATGTACAACAATAGAGTTTTAATAAATGCCACAGCAATTGCAAATAATGGCAAAGCCTTTGAGAATGGCGGCTACTGGAGTTCTACTGGTGCAGACCCTTCTATGTATGCTTATGTGTATTTGTTTCATGTAGACGATGTAGGGACAGATAGAAAAGATGCACTTAATTATGTGAGACCGGTACGAGCTTTTTAACCATAACTTAGTTTACACGAAAAAAAAATGAAACAATCTCTTATACTATCATTTCTTGTCTTTCTTGCAGCTATAGGCCTTACATCTTGTAAAGGAGATGAGAGCAGTCCTAAGACCTCTAGTAATACCAGTTATTACTTCACCTGCAAAATAGATGGAGAGGAATTTGTTTCATCTTCAGAATCATCAGTGGTCTCGTATGCAGCTGACTTTTCAGAATATTTTAACATACAAGGTATCGATGTTATGGGAAATAAGCTTTCGCTTACCTTACAAAGCCCTACCCAAATTGGCACTTTTGAGACAGGTGACCCTGGCACGCCAACACAGACTATAGCAGCTCATTATGCTACACAGTCACCCGTAGAAAACTGGAGCACCAGAGATGATAATGGTAAGGGGACAATTATTGTATCTAAAAACACCGAAACCTACATGGAAGGAAGTTTTTCATTTACAGCTATGAATGCGATAGATAGCACCACAAAAGTCTTTACAGAAGGTGAATTCAAGGTAAGAAAACTATAACAATACTTTCTCAAACAAAAGAACATACTCACATGAAAATAATAATAATAATAATAGGATTTTTAACCTTCTTTTACTTAAACCTTGGAGCACAGACATTTGAAATGGTAAAGGACATAAACCCATCGGGAAACTCATTCACTCTTAATTTTCAAAATGAAAATGATATTGTCAACTATAATGGTAAGCTCTATTTCAGGGCAACTGACGGAGCGAATGGCCAGGAACTTTGGGTGACTGATGGCACTGCTTCTGGCACTTCCTTGGTAAAGGACATATATCCTATGTCAGGATCCTTCCCTACAAACTTTACCGAATATAATGATAAACTCTATTTTAGGGCATCTGACGGAGTAAATGGTACTGAACTCTGGGTGACTGATGGTACTGCTTCTGGCACTTCCTTGGTAAAGGACATATACGACAAGGGTAGCTCATTAGTTGAATCCTTTACCGAATACAATGGTAAACTCTATTTTAGTGCATCTGACGGAATAAATGGTAGAGAACTCTGGGTAACTGATGGCACTTCATCGGGCACCTCCTTGCTAAAGGACATAAACCCTATGGGAAGCTCATTCCCTTATGACTATACTGAATATAATGGTAGGCTATATTTTAGAGCATCTGATAGAACCAACAAGCCTGAACTCTGGGTGACTGATGGCACTACTGCAGGCACTTCTTTACTAAACTACATTAATCCCACGGGATATTCATCGCCTTCAAACCCTATCGAATTTAATGGCAATTTATATTTCCAAGGAAATGACGGAGTAAATGGCAAAGAACTTATGGTGACTGATGGAACTGCTTCAGGCACCTCCATAGTAAAGGACATAAACCCTACGGGAAGCTCATCCCCTGAATTATTTACCGAATACAATGATAAGCTCTATTTTCGGGCTACCGACGGAGTAAATGGAACTGAACTCTGGGTGACTGACGGTACTTTGTCTGGCACTTCCTTACTAAAGGATATAAATACCACAGGAAGCTCATCCCCTGAATTTTTTACCGAATACAATGGCAAGCTCTATTTTCAGGCTACTGACGGAATAAATGGAACTGAACTCTGGGTGACAGATGGCACTACTGCTGGTACTTCCTTGGTAAAGGACATAGACCCTAGTGGA
Organism: Bacteroidota bacterium; assembly: GCA_002746305.1. Taxonomy (GTDB): domain Bacteria; phylum Bacteroidota; class Bacteroidia; order NS11-12g; family UBA9320; genus UBA9320. The sequence continues at coordinate 132,236 of NVWV01000010.1, forward strand.
AGCTCAAACCCTTTGTACCTTACCGAATACCATGACAAGCTCTATTTTAAGGCCAATAATGAATTATGGAAGACCGATGGTACTACAGCGGGCACACAAAAAGTACAGCCCGATATTGCTCCTAATTCTTCTCCATTATCAGGTTGTTATAAATTAATAAAATACGATGGGTCTCTTTACTTTGCTGCCAATTACAACTCCAATGGAAATGAGCTATGGAAATTAACCACCAAATCGTTATCTGTTAATGGATTACCATCTATTGATTTTAGTATTTACCCAAATCCTACCAACGGACTACTGGAGATAGAATCCTCAGAAAAAATAAGCAGTATACATATATTGGATGCTACAGGCCGAGAAATGATTCATATAGCTAAACCCACTCTTCAACTTAATGTGACACATTTACCCTCAGGCCTTTACTTTTTTCAAATATTTACTCAAAAGGGGATGGCTACCAAAATATTCATCAAACAATAACTCAACTAGTAATAAAAGACTAAAAAGCATGAAAAAAATAGGACTTTGTACAGTATTTTTACTTGTAGCTACGCTAAGTATAGCACAAGAGTTTAGTCAAAAGGATATTATGGTTAGCCCTGGATTGGGACTTGGGCTTTATGGTGTAGGTTATGGCATAGGATTTACGGTTCCCCTTCACGTAAATGTAGATGTAGGTGTTTCCGACTATGTAAGTGTAGGTGGGTATGCTGCATACTGGAAAAAGACGTGGGATTACTCATTCTCAGGTCAATATAAATTTACGTCTACCCACATAGGAGTAAGAGGCACATTTCACTGGGGAAAGTTCCTGTCCGAAGATATGGAATTGGACATTATCCCAGACAAAACTGATCTGTATGCTACTTTTTGGGGTGGATATAATATCCGAAGTGCTAAATGGAAAGATAATGGGGGAACTGTTATAAATAATAAAGATCTAGGTTGGAACAATAGACTAAGGGCCGGGGCACAAATAGGAGCTAGGTATTTCATCAAAGACAACATTGCCATTTTTGCTGAGTGGGGAGGCACTCCTACTGCGTACTCTAACTGGGGACTCACGTTTAGATTCTAGTATCTAGATGGTGCTATAGGGATGTGAGGCACAAGGAATATTCGAAGGAGTTTAGATCCTATACTCGAAATAGTAGGGTCATTAGTGTTGTCACCAAACAACCTATATTATCATTACTTGCGATCTTCAAAACCCTTGATTACTGAGGTCTCCAAAATATTGTTGAAGTTTTAGATTTCAATCTCTCGATTCAGGTGCCATCAGTGTTGTAGGTGATGGTAACCATCACCCGAAAAATTTCTAAAAAGTCATCCTTTATATTGATTATCAATATTTTAAAATCTAGTTTTTATCCAACTCTTCCTTTAACATTACTGTTTTGAGGTTCTATTTTTTTAGGAACTTTATTTCTGCCGTTTTCGATTCGTTGTATAATCGAATCCAGTAAAGACCGTCAGAATGCCCTAATCATAACAGCAGTAAAACTACTGAGAGAGAGATACACGAGTTTTAACTAAAAATAACAAGACTCTAAAGAGTCCTTGAGACTTGTTACAAAAATCCTATTTTTGAGTAATAATATAAAAATGCACGATTCCCAATCCTCGTTCAGATCATATAAAGTAGATGATGAGACTGTCGTACATAGTAAAAATATACGACATGATGTATTGGAGTTGCGTATATACTAATGTTGTGGCCTATTAAAAAATGAAGAAAAAGAAAAAGATCATCATTGGAATATTGATTTTGGTTCTTGGCGGACTATTGTTCTTTGAAGGACGTAGGATTACTTTTTCAATTGAGTGTATATCAGCTGAGACAGAGTTGCAAAAGAACTTTGAAGAAAAGAAGTTTGATTTTTTTGAACTCGCCAAGTTTACCAAAAACACTTCCCCTCTTCAATTTGACTTCCATTCAGGCGACACAATTTATATGACATTTCAAGACTCATCAATCTATTACGTAGACTTTTTTATTGATAGCATATACTCAATCAGACCAGAGACAAAATTGGAATTCCTAATTGATGAAGATGGATGCTTAGGAGTTGTCGACTCAGACACAGTGAAAGTTTGCAACAACAATTGGCGAGTTCAATTTTACGGACATTACAAAGACAAAAGAATTGACCAACTTCTAAGCTATTATGGTTGGACTCGACATGACTTTGAGAGCCTTGTTGAGCAAGTACAAGAACTAAACTGTGATGGTTTCACAAACAGCAAAAATCACTTTGGACTGAATTATAAAACAGTTTCTTATTACAACAATGACTTTTTACACTGTTTTGGACATGGGGACGGGTACTTTGGATATTTATACACTACTCAACCAGACAGCTTTTATGGGCTGAGTAGTTTAAAGAAATTGGAAAACAACTATTATGGAATTGAAGGTTGGAACTTTTAAAAAATAAAAAAAAAGGTCCCAACAACTATATATATATATATATATCAAAGATCCGCTTAAAACCAAAGCACTGGCCGAGCTCCTTGTCATATACATGTTACATTAATTTAAGAGATAGCGTTTTAAAAATTAAGTAAATTAAAAAGAGGACCTGGCAAAAGCCAAATCCTCTTTTTAAAGTAGCCCCTAGTATCCTTATGTCTAACTTTTTTATTTACTAAAATACTTGTTATCAATGCTGTCTGCCCGAAACTGCTAACACTAATGGGTTCTAGCAGTTTTTAGATCTATTGTTACCTGATCGTCCGAGTATCGGTAAGCCGTTTTAAACCGTTTAATGATAATTTCCTTAGCTTGTTCTAGGGTTACACCTTTCAAATAAATCTTAGGTATACTACTAGGGCGGATAAAACCATCCTTGTCAATCTGGTATACCAAATAAGCTTGAGATATCCCAACAATATTAACAGCAATTTCATCTCCAGCGTCTAGTACATAGTTCCTAGGAATCTTTCCAGTAGAACTTCCTTGATAAACCTCTGCACTCTGTACATTGCTACGATAAATTTTATCCAGTGATACTCGCTTATGCTTCAGAACTTTGGCAAATGAGTCAGCTTTGGACACTTGTTCACGTTGCCCAATAGATTCCATATTTTTAGTAGTGTCATCATCATGAGCAAAACCACAATACGTGCTTAATATCAGTGCTATAAGTACTATTCCCTTTTTTAATAACATATAAAATTTTGATTAAGTAAGTTCTTTTTATTATACGTTAATTCCTTTGAGTCATCTTGCTGGAGCTGGTTGATTGGCACCTTCAATGTAAATTTCATCTTTCACAGGTACGTATATTATGATACCAAAAGTAGATCTTCTATAAGAACAAGAGCAATCTTAACGGTAAACTCCTCATTTTTCTTGATGAGTAACCCATAGGGGCCTTAAGCCAAATTTTATCGCATATAACTACCATACTATCAGATGTTTAATGATTCAAGATCACTAATCTAACAGAAATTAAATAGGTCAATAAATCATAATTCCACTTCGAAAAATCTGAATCTTAAAAACCTATTCGGTTCTGTCGCATTAATTTGATAAAAATAGTAACGTGATAGATTTGCTTGTGATTATGTATAAGCACCACAGATATCCAAGAGCCATAATTCTTCAAGTGGTACATTTTAAATCGAGATTTACTTTGAGCTAAGAGCACCCTAAAATTAAGGAATAAAAAAGCTGTCCACGGATGGACAGCTTTGTAGTGGGAAGCCTCGCCTACAGTGCCTTTCGGCAGACAAGTAGAATCCCTCCTACGCTTCTCTTCGGGGGATAGACTTCGATTATGTACCGCTCTAAATAAAAAAGAGGACCTGGCAAAAGCCAAATCCTCTTTTTAAAGTAGCGGGAAGCAGAATCGAACTGCCGACCTCTGGGTTATGAATCCAACGCTCTAACCATCTGAGCTATCCCGCCTTAAACGGCTGCAAAAGTAAATTTTTATTTAGTATAGTCTCAACCAAATTTTAAAAATTTGGCAAGTAATTTATCGGTTTACCGCAACCTTGTAAGTAGGGTCTTCCATGATGTTAACATCTATCAGTTTATCCGCATTGGCCAACAACGTTCTACAGTCTGCACTCAAATGTCTCAGGTGTACTACCTTATTTTGCTTTGCATACCGCTCCGTTAGTTTGTTAACCGCTTCAATTGCACTCATATCCGCAATCTTACTCTCTTTAAAATCGATAATAACCTCTTTAGGATCATTGGCAATATCAAACTTTTGAGTAAATATGGTAGTAGAACCAAAGAACAATGGACCATAGATTTCATAGTGCTTAACACCATCATCATCAATATACTTACGAGCTCGGATACGTTTAGCACTTTCCCAAGCAAAGACCAAAGCAGAGATAATCACTCCAATTAAAACGGCAAGAGCAAGGTTGTGAAGGAATACAGTTACGAGGACCACAATAATCATCACTAGAATATCGTGTTTGGGCATTTTGTTTAGAGCTCTTACACTGACCCACTCAAAAGTACCAATAGCCACCATAATCATAAGGCCAGTCAAAGCAGCAATAGGGACCTGTTCAATAAGACCACTCCCAAACATAACAAATACCAAAAGCATAATAGAAGCTACAATTCCAGAAAGACGGGCTCTAGCCCCATTACTAATATTGATCAAACTCTGCCCTATCATAGCACAGCCTCCCATCCCACTAAAAAATCCTGTTACAAAATTGGCAAAACCTTGAGCAACAGCCTCTCTATTGCCAGATCCTCTGGTCTCCGTAATTTCATCTACCAGATTAAGTGTCAATAAACTCTCGACAAGACCAACAGCCGCTACAATCACTGCATACGGCAAAATCAACATGAAATTAGCCCACGTAATATCTACTCTTGGAATATGAAAAGGAGGGAAACCACCCTTAATGGAAGTCACACCATTGTCCATTTGAATCAATATATCTTTTACATTGGGTGTATCAATTTTCAAAAAATAGACCAGCCCAAATACAGCTAAAATAGCAGCTAGTGAAGAAGGAACAGCCTTGGTTAATTTAGGTAATCCCCAAATAATGAGCATTGTAAGCAGTACTAATCCAACCATAAGCAGCTGTGGTGTACCTGTCATCCATACCATGGCATCTCCTACTCCCTTCTCTTTGAAATAATCCAATTGAGACATAAAAATAACAATGGCTAGACCATTGACGAAACCATACATCACAGGTTGTGGAACTAATCGAATGAATTTACCCAGCTTAAGGAATCCTGCAGCCATTTGTATAACTCCCGCTAAAACTACAGTAGCAAAAATGTACTCAACACCATGTGTTTTTGCAAGTGCTATGATGACAATGGCAATCGCTCCAGTAGCTCCAGAAATCATACCCGGCCTACCTCCAAATATACTGGTAATCAAACCAATAGAAAATGCTGCATATAGCCCGGTTAAAGGATTCAATCCTGCCAAAAAAGCAAAGGCTACTGCCTCAGGAACCAAAGCTAACGCCACCGTTAATCCCGATAATACCTCGGTCATGTAGTTTACCTTCTGTTTAAAATCGAATAGATTTAAGTATTTTTTCATTGCGTGATTAGGTACTGATTCTTCAACGGCGGCAAAGGTATGCGGGCAAATAAGTATTTGTGATTAATTGTCAATTATAAATTAAAGCTTGACCGTGGCTCCACAAGGATTACATCTTCTTTATCCACCTTTACCAACCCCGGTGTCGCCCCTTTTGGTTTTCGAACAAATTTTCTTTCAGTATAGATTACAGCTGCAAGGCCCTCACTTTTGGCTTTTGAATAGAACGCAGCTATTTGAGCTACCTTTTCAATAGTCGTTTCGAGAATGTTCTTCTTACTAGGATTACATATGATCACATGACTTCCGCTCACGCTCTTCGCATGGAGCCATAAATCATTTTTATTGGAGAAGTTTCGTAGAAGCTCATCATTGTCCTTAGCCCCCTTCCCTATTCGTATCTCATAACCATCTACCACCTGTTTCTTATAAGGTAATCTCTTTTGTTGACTAGATGATTTCTGTTCCGCTGTTTTTCGAATCTGTTTCAGACTTTCAATCTGACCAAATTCTTCTATCTCCTCCTCTTTTAACGCTATATTCTGTTGCACTACTTGCAACTGTTTTTCTGCATATTCTCGCTGCTTACTTTCGTTCTTTCCCTTCTTATAATAGCGTTCAGCATTGGCTTGCGGAGTCAATGTTTCTTGAAGTCTGATCTCGACGGTACGTTCTCCATCAAATGAGGTCAATTCTGCTTTCTTTGCTCCCTTATTCAGTTGCCAAAGGTTGGCCATAAGCAAGTCTGCTTTTTCTTTATAAGTTCCTGCTCTATTCAGTTCCTGAAGATTTCTCTTACCTGCTTTTTCTTTCTTTTTTAAACTACTTAGCTCCTTTTTAAGTTTACCTAAATGACTGTTCTTGGTTTGAGTGAATACCTGATGTGATATATAAAGTCGCGAAAAACCATTCAATGCATCAATAGCATTGTTAAAGGATGAAACACACTGTTCTCCTGCTTGATAATCCAGTGTATACTTCTTTTCACCCTTGTTAATGAAAAGCTCCTTGCTTAAAACATCCAATTTTAGTTCTTGCAAAAGAATTTCCTTGGATTCAGAACTCTGTTGATCGAAGTTTTTGCCTTCTAGAAATGCAATTTGTTCTCTATTCAAAAATTTCAAGTCTACCAAGGATTGATCTCCAATATCTCGTTGTGTAGTATCGTAGTCTTGTATTTTAGTACTTTTTGCTGGAAAAGTCTCTTGCCATTCACCATCTGAATAATGCGTTATTTGGCTAAATTTTCCATACAAATAAAAAGCCAAAACATCACCGTTGCTAAAGACAATATCAAACCGCCTATCGTATGGATACGTCTTAACATCAGTAACATACAAACCTACCAACGACTTAAAAATGGAAAGTCTATTTTTTTTCTGAAGCTTGTCCTCTTCTGGTGTTTGAAAAAAAGCAAGACCTCCAAAAAATGTTATTTTAAACGTTATAGGCTCAAAGCTTAGAACAATGGTATTCTGATCAGTCGTGAAAGCTTGAAAAAGATGCTTTGCCAAAATTCTATTGTATTCTCCTTCCTCTCCTATTTCATTGGCTAATCGCTCTATTTGGAAGGCATTCATAGATTTATAGTTTAATATTCACCAAAAACATCGGTCAAGCACTCGCAACCATCTTCTGTGATTACAATAGTGTGTTCAAATTGGGCTGATAGTTTATAATCCCTAGTACGGGCTGTCCAACCATCTTGTTTGTCAATAATGCATTCAGGTACTCCTTCATTAATCATAGGCTCAATTGTGAATACCATTCCTGGTTTCATTCGCTTTCCCGTATTTTTCTGTCCAACATGGCTTACTTCTGGCTCCTCATGAAACTTGAGACCTACTCCGTGACCACAAAACTGCCAAACCACTCCATAACCTTTCTTTTCGGCAAACCGTTGAATTTCATACCCTATGTTACCAAATCGATTTCCCGGTTTACACTCCTTTACTCCTAGAGCAAGACACTCACGGGTAACATCAATTAAGTTTTGAGCAGCTTCTGTGATAGTACCTACCGTGTACATGCGACACGTATCTCCATAGTAGCCATTCAGTATTGTTGTAACATCTATATTTAAAATGTCACCATCTTTCAGCTCATAGTCATTTGGAACACCATGGCAAATCACCTCATTGGCACTCGTACATACGGCTCCACTAAATGCTGGTGAACCATGTGATTTATATCCCAAGGTGGCAGATTTAGCACCATGATCTGTGATATACTCCAATGCCTTATCATTAATGAACTTTGTTGTATTTCCTGAAACAACAAACTGTTCCAGATACTTAAGCACATTAGCAGCTAGTATCGAACTCTTACGAATTCCGTCTATCTGCTCTTTGGTTTTTATTTTGATTGCCATCTTAGTAAAGGTGCAAAGGTAAAATTCAATTCATCAATAACGTAATTATTGAATAACAGATTAATTCGATTCAACTCCAAGACAAATCCTTAAATTTGAGTAGTGAAAGACATATACATTATTTCGTTACTGATTTTATTGACCAATTGCAACGCAACGACTCTAAAACAATCGGAGGTTGAAATGACAACTTACAATTAAATAATTTCAACAATTAACCATTGACAATTAATAATTAACCATTAAAACATGGCATACGATTTACACCTTGCAGAGCGAATAACACGTCTATTTAAAGATAAAAGACTGGAAACTAGAGAAATGAATATGATGGGAGGGTTGTGTTACATGCTCGATGAAAAAATGTGTGTTGGAATTGTTAAAGACCAACTTATGGCTAGGGTAGGTCCGGATAACTATGAACAATGCCTTGCTCGGGAAGGATGCAGTGAAATGAACTTCACTGGAAGAGCCATGACAGGGTATGTCTACGTAAACTCGGAAGCTTTGGATGGTGATGATGAATTGGATTTCTATGTTGAATTAGCTATTGGCTTCAATCCATTGGCAAAGGCCAGCAAAAAGAAGGCAAAGAAACCCAAAGAGTAAACAGTAACAATTACATTCTTCTGTCCTTTAAAAAAGGAAGTTTTTCACGGGTCTCATCTATTTTATTTTTCTGAATTTCAATGCTAAGGACTTCCTCTTTGACACTGTGAACTAGTTGCTCACCACTTGGAGAATATACTGAACTATGGCCAGGATAGAAGTGCCCATCCTGTTCTCCTACCCTATTACTGCCAATTACATAGGCTTGATTCTCTATGGCTCGGGCCCTTAATAAAGCATCCCAGTGAACTATTCGTTGACTTGGCCAATTGGCAACATTCAACAATACGTCATAATCTGAATCATTAAAAGCAGTATACGGGAAACGCAAATCATAGCAAATAATAGGACGAATTTTAAAACCTTTTACGACCATATCAACCTTAGTACTGCCAGCTTCTATGAAGTCACCTTCACCTCCCAAACCAAAGAGATGAGTTTTATCATAATGCCCTACTACTTCTCCTTCACTGACCAATACAAAACGATTGAAGATTGGCTCCCCTTCCTTACAAATAAAACTACCACAAATTGCACTGTCATAATCCATAGAAACAGTCTTCATCCAAGAGACGGTTTCACCATCCATAGTCTCAGCAAGGGACTTATCATCGGTACAAAATCCTGTTTGAAACATCTCTGGAAGAACTAATAAATCACAGGAATTGTTCTGAATTAGATCTTCTATTCTATTAAAATTAGCCTGCTTATCTTTCCAAATAATATTAAACTGAACAAGTGAAACTTTCATGTGGTACAAAGGTAAATTATAACTTCAAACCCACATACTCAGGGAGTAGTGTCATTTTATTTATATGTTCATAAACTATTTGTTACAGCCCTTCTTATTCCATTACTTTGAAGGATAATCCTAAATTAATAAATATGAAAAAAATTATTCTTTCTCTTACACTACTATTTATTGCACTATTTACACTGGGGCAAGCTCCTAACGCTTTTAACTACCAAGCGGCAGTACGAGATGCTTCAGGTGACGTTCTAGCTAACCAAAATGTAAGATTCCGAATTTCCATTCGAGAATCTTCTATAAATGGTACATCCGTTTATACTGAAACACATTCAGCCACTACAAATGAATACGGCCTCATCAACCTTGCTATTGGCAACGGTGCGATTGTCTCAGGTTCCTTTAACGCTATCAGCTGGGGTTCCAAAGCTTATTTCTTAAAAACTGAAATGGATGCTTCTGGAGGAACATCATATATAGAAATGAGTACACAACAACTGATGAGTGTACCTTACGCATTGAGTGCTAAAACGGCAGAAAACGTGACCAATGACCAAGTGGATGATGCGGATGCAGATGCTACCAATGAACTTCAAACTTTGAGCTTGTCAGGCACCTCATTAACGCTTAGTGATGGTGGTGGTTCTGTTACTCTTCCTAGTGGTGGTGCTGATGCAGATGCAGACCCTACCAACGAAATTCAAACCTTGAGCTTATCAGGCACCTCATTAACGCTTAGTGATGGTGGTGGTTCTGTTACTCTTCCTAGTGGTAGTGCAGACGCAGACGCAGATCCTACCAACGAAATTCAGACCATATCTAAAACAGGTAATATCGTTACTTTAAGTAACAGTGGTGGCACATTTACAGTTGATGATGCAGATGCTAACGCTACGAATGAAATTCAAATCATGTCTAAATCTGGCACTTTGGTTTCTTTAAGCAGTGGCGGAGGAAGTTTCACGGATGCAGTAGATGATGCTGATGCGGATGCTACCAATGAGATCCAAACAATTTCTAAATCAGGTAGTACAGTGACATTGAGTAATAGTGGAGGTACTTTTACTGATGAGGTAAATGACCAAGATGCCGACACAACAAATGAAATCCAGACGATATCTAAAACAGGTAATACGATAAGCCTTTCAAAGAGTGGAGGCAGTATCACACTTAGTTCTGATACAACCGCTTTTATCTACGACACTGATCGTGACACTAGAATAACTACAGAATTGACTTCCGATGATGACATTATTCGATTCTACCAAGGGGGTACAGAATACCTACAGATGGAAGATGGCAGAATGAGTGTAGTTAATACAAACGACAACATATTAATTGGCGAAAACGCTGGTATTTCACATACTGCCTCCGAAAGAGGTTCTATCTTTATTGGACAAGATGCGGGACGATCAAATACCTCAGGAAATTTGAGTGTTGCCATTGGCGATTCTGCTTTACGAAGTAATACAACCGCTGTGGGCAATGTGGCTATAGGACGCCAAGCATTGTTCTCCAATATCACGAGCATTGGTAATACAGCTGTAGGGTATCAATCATTGCTAAATACTACAGGGTCTGGTAATACTGGTGTTGGTGTACTCGCTGCTTCTGCCAATACTTCTGGAATAAACAATACTTTCTATGGTATGCAAGCAGGTTTTGCTTACACTACTGGTAATTACAATGTAATAAATGGATACCAAGGTGGATGGACTGTTTCTGGTTCAAGTAACACTTACATCGGAGCTCAGGTTGGTCCTACAACTTCCTATGACAACGTAGTTGCTTTAGGATCTGGAGCTACACCTACAGCATCTAATCAGGTTCGATTTGGCAATGCTAGTACTACAAGCATTGGAGGAAACCAAAACTGGACCAATACATCTGACGCTCGTTTCAAAAATAATGTAAAAGAAAACGTAGTAGGATTGGACTTCATTCTTACCCTTAGACCCGTTACCTACAACTTAGATCATAACAAGATTGCAGCATTTACTGGTGAAGATAAAAAACTCTCTGAGGAGGCTGAGTATATGAAAAAGCAAAGGACTGAAAACTCAAAGAAAGTTCAGACTGGTTTTATTGCTCAAGAAGTTGAAGAAGCGGCTAAAAAACTACACTTTGATTTTAGTGGTATAGACGCTCCAAAGAATGATAAAGACCATTACGGTTTAAGATATGCAGAATTTGTTGTTCCTTTAGTAAAAGGAATGCAAGAGCAGCAAGAGCTTATACAGGCTCAACAAACGCAGTTGGATAGTCAGGAAGCTGTTATCCTTGAAATGCAAAAGCAATTGGCTGCTTTAAAAGCTCTTATTACAACTCAAGCAGAATAATATGAGAGTTATCCTATTATACTCCCTCCTACTTGGCGGGATATTTACGGTAGCTGCTCAAAGCATTGAGCGGTCAGTTTTAGCAACTTCTGGAGAATCTATTAGCAAGTCAAACGCTCAATTGGATATTACTATAGGAGATGTCGTTACGTTTACATCTACCAATACTTCAACTGAGAATATTACACAAGGTTTTAATCAACCCATAGTTGCGAATGGCGGTGCTTCTATTTCTAAAACTCAATTGTCAGATTTAGAAATTATAATTTATCCAAATCCTGCATCTGAAGTCTTACTTGTAAAAACGGCCAACGCTTTTACATCAAGGACCAACTACAAGATCATTGACCAACTGGGAAGACAAATAGTTCAAGGAGAGCTTAACCCACTTTTTAGCACAATTGACGTGTCATCATTGACTAAGTCAACTTATGTTATTATGTTGACCAATCAAGATGGAACTTTAAATAAGTCCATCCGATTCACCAAACACTAAAGGTTAGTCTTTAGCTTAGAAATCCACAGTTCATATCAATGGGCTGTGGATTTTTAATTTATCGCTTTATTTTTACACCATGCACAAACTAGTGACACTTCTAATCCTTCTCCCATTATTTACCAACGCTCAAAATACCCTCCTATATGAACTAACTCACCCTGAGACGGGAAACTCAAGCTATTTGTTTGGAACCATGCACGTACGAGATGAACGTGCTTTTGCATTCAATGATAGTGTATACTGGGCCATTAATCAATGCGATAAAACCGCCTTTGAACTTAATTTAGATCCTAAGGTGATGTCTGCAGCTCTTTCAAAGGAATCAATAACACAACTGATTGACACCGCATTTGTAGATCGATTGACCACATTTCTGGCTGACGACTTTATCCCAAAACTAATGAAGAAAGTCCCAGCAGAAAAGCTAGCATATAAAATAACCAATGAGTTACTGCCTGGGTATTTCGATTTTCTACAAAATTATTTAAATGGCAATAACCGAACAACATTCGTAGACCAATATCTTCAAAACTACTCACGTCAAAAAGGTAAAAAAATCATTGGAATAGAAACCTATTCTGAGCAGATTAGCACAATCCTAGGCGATCTCAATGAATATCAATTCGATGATAAAAGACTAAGTTCTAAAATGGTCAATTACCTTCTTGACAATGAACTTAAAATCAATTTAACTCAAGTCTTGAATGGCACAAATGACATGATTGAATTCTACAGTGATGCTGACCTGACTGGCTTGTGTACATTTCTTACGGACCCGACCGAGAGCAATCCCATAACCACTAAGATTTATGATCGACTTCTTATTGACCGCAATGAAATAATGTTTCAAAGAACTAAACAAGATGTGATGCAAGGAAAAATATTTATTGCTGTCGGTGCAGGACATTTATGCGGTAAAAACGGACTCATTCAACAGTATAAAAATGAAGGTTATACTATTCGTCCAATGGACATAAAAACTCCCCATACCACAAATATTTCATGGGAAACTGTGGAAATGGATGGTTATACAGTCGACCTTCCTCTCAATGTAAGTCTGTCCGCCAGTACTCCTTCCATTTTCAATACTTACCTAGGTATCGACTCTAGCTTTAAAAACACATTATTTACTCCAAAAGGGTCCGCAACTTTTACAATTACTGCCATTACAGACTATATGGAGGAAATTAGTATGAATGAAGACTTTATAGAAGATATGGAAGAACCCGAATATGAATATATCCAAGAAGATTTAATTATTGAAAGTGATAGTTATGAAATGGATATGCAAGCACCCATTGAGGAATTGAGTCAAGAAGAATTTTTCGATGAGGCCGTAACTGCAGCAGAACAAGCTGTTGAAGACGCTGTGAATGCAATAGAAAAAGAAAATCTAGAAGCAAGTGACCTTATGGACAAAATCTTGATAGAAGAATATCCCGAACAGCCCACCGAAGGAGACTTGGAAGTCTATGACACAGTGGAAGATTACGAGGAAACTCCTAAGTATAGGTCCCCATTTAATAAAGAAAGGATACGTGCTAAATTTAGTGTAAAACAACAAGCGTACTTCAAAGAACTAGGCGACTCCGTAACCAAATATTTCAGTAGTAAAATGATGGATATTTCTGGAGACATGATGGCTATGTACAACGTAAAAACGGACACACTTATCGCGACCATTCATGAAAATAAGCAGGACTTATACTACTCCTCTGGAATGTTAGCTGGTAATACGCTGTCGTCTGAAATTATCATTGGAAATCAAACCTACAAACTGGTTATCAAAGGAGATCCAGAAATTCTAAAATCTAATGATTTACATCGTTTCTTCACGAGTTTTAAGGTTAAGGAATGAAGACATTATTCCTACTCTTTTCTATCCTTGGCAGCTTAATTTCTCAGGCCCAACTAGCTGGAGTATATGGCCTATCGGCATATAGTAAAGTAAAACATCCTTATGACCAATATAAAAATAGGGGTGTTATTTCTGTAAAAAACTACATATACAATAGCGGTTCAAATAGTTCCGAATTTTACAGATTCTTCGAAAAACCAAAAAGAGATAGCTTTCTGATTTTTAGTTATCTAGAAGATACAATCAACAATAAAATAATAATTAATGATTTCATCAGCTCTGATGAACAAATTTACAAAGAATATACAATTAATAAGTTCGGTATGATATCGAGGCTCGTCTATGTAGAAATGGAAAGCAAGAAGCTCATTGACACCAACTCAGCCAAAAATCTTCACAGGTCAGAGACTACATACGACTACAGCAATTCAGGCGTCCTAAGAAGTTCGACAATACAAATATTCAAACCCACTTTAAAGGCTAAATTTTTCAATAAAAAACAAGTCTTATTTGACACTTTTATCCTATCCAACAAAACCTATAATGAATCTGGTTTTGTATTGACCCACAATTATTCATCGCAAAATGGCATTTTAAATTATGACAAGTCCTTTTCCAAAAAAAGATTTTATTACAATTCCCGAAATTATTTAGATTCACTAGTAGGAGTAGATAGTCTTATATACTATTATCACCCAACCAAAAAACGGAGGTTTAGAACTCCTTCTATCGACAGCATAACGTTTACCACTAATCACAACCACTCTTTTATCAGAGACAACTCTAATAAGATAAAAATTGAAAAATGCTCTGTGGATAGTCATCATTTTCCGAACTTAACCCACACTTACACCAACTTTGGAAAACCCTCACGCATATATGTCTTAGACACTGACAGTGATACCTTATTTATAGAATCTAGAAACTATGACTCTTTGGAACGATTAACACAGAAAATAGAAGTCCTAAAATATTTCACCTGCACCAATTCTCTTCATATGACTTCCTGTTCAGGAATGGCAAAGCGTATCCATACCTATCGAGACTACAGTCAAGTAAATATTGTCTACGAAGGAAGTAAGGTTATCACATCAACCTTATCTCCTACATTTCTAGACAAAATAACAACTGTGAAGGAAACACAAAATATGGTGTTGAAAATTGACATGTATCCAAGTTATATATCTAAAGAACAAATCTTTACATCTAAAAAGAATCTTCACGAGTACAATAAAAAATATTACAGAATAGATTTCCGAGGATTGGTGTTGGAAACCATAGAACAAATTGAAAATGAAGGAAATAATATAGAAAGATATCACTACACCTTTAAAAACTAAAAACCCCGCCAAAGGCAGGGTTTTAATCAATATTATAAGTTTCTATTCGTTCACACTTCGACTAACGCTCAGAGTGACTAGTTATAAAGAAGCCATTTGCTTCTTAACAAATTCACTTAATTCTTTACCCGTCAATAGGTTTTGAGACAGTTTAGCTAAGTCAATTGCATGACTAAGAAGATTTGATTGCTTATCTCCCTTTGCCTTAATAACCTTAGCTGCTAATGGATGATTGGTGTTTACCGATACAGAATATTTCTCTGGCATTTGGCCAAACATCTGCATGCCACCCATACCTCCCATTTCACTCATACGTCTCTCCCACTCACTGCGTGTGATAGTGATAAACGATTCGTCTGGGCTCATTACTTCTGATACTACGGTGTATTTTTCTTTATCTACAGCACCTTCAAAGGCTTCTTTTAGCTTAGTAACATCATCTTCACTCAATACACTCTCAGCTTTCTCGTCTTTATCGATTAGTTTACCGGCTGTATCTGCATCCACTCTCTTCAGTTGAAATTTATCGTTCTTCTGTTCCAAATTAGAAATAAAGTGATTGTCAATTACCTCATCCAGCAATAACACATCGTAGCCCTTAGCTTTTGCAGCTTCAACAAAAGAATGCTGCTTGTCTACATCGTTGGTATACAACCCGATCTTATTTCCCTCTTTATCCGTTTGATTGGTTTCTATTTTAGCGATATATTCTTCTATGCTAGAATACTCCTTTTCTGTATTTTGAAGCAAGCAAATACCTTTTGCTCTATCGTAGAACTTATCATCTGACAACATTCCATACTTCACAAAAATGCTGATGTTATGCCATTTTGCCTTATAGTCTTCAAAGTCAGCCTTATGAAGTTCTGCCAATTTATCTGCTACTTTTTTACTGATATGACCTGTTATCTTCTTTACCGCTCCATCCGCTTGCAAGCTACTTCTACTTACGTTAAGAGGAATATCAGGACTATCTATCACTCCGTGTAATAGCATTAAATATTCCGGTACAATGTCTTCTACATTATCCGTAACATAAACTTGATTACTGTATAACTGAATCTTATTTCTATTTGGATCTATTTCCTTCTTTATCTTTGGAAAGTAAAGTACACCAGTAAGATTGAACGGATAATCTACATTAAGGTGAATCCAAAATAATGGAGGTTCACTCATAGGATATAACTTACTGTAGAAGTCTATATAGTCTTCGTCCTTTAACTCACTTGGGTTCTTCTTCCAAATAGGAGCAACCTCATTAACTATTTTCTCATCAAACTCAATTGGAATAGGCAAAAACTTGCAGTATTTGTTAAGTAACTCCTGAATTTTCCATTTCTGAGCATACTCTTTGGTATCGTCGTTGATATGAAGAATAATGTCCGTACCGTGAGTTTTACGCTTTCCTTTGGTTATTTTAAAATCTGTAGAGCCTTCACACGTCCATTTGGCAGGTTCTGCCCCCTCGACATAACTTAATGAATCTATTTCAACCTTATCAGCCACCATGAAACTAGAGTAGAACCCTAGTCCGAAGTGACCAATGATGTTTGCATCTTCCTTGGTATCTTTGAATTTTTCTACAAAATCCTCCGCACCTGAAAAAGCAATCTGATTAATATACTTATCAATCTCCTCAGCTGTCATCCCTATACCATTATCACTAATAGTCAGTATGTTCTTTTCCTCATCGATATTAACAGAAATCTTCAATTCATCCAAATCTCCTTTCACTTCACCTCGTACGCTTAGCATCTTAAGCTTGTTACTTGCATCTGTGGCATTTGAAATCAACTCACGTAAAAAAATTTCGTTATCGGTATAAAGAAATTTCTTAATAATCGGGAAGATATTCTCCGTATTTACTGAAACTTTTCCTTTTTGCATTTTTTAATCTTTTCTATTTGCCCATGTTCTTTCAAAAGGTAGACCAAATGAAAATAAATGACATGGTGTCATAAATTAGGAAAATTGTCATAAAACGAAAGCTTAATCACAATTGATAAATTACACTAAAAGTACCGCATTTGAGACTTAATTCCCAAATTGAGAGTAAAGCCCATTTTGAAAACACTCAAGATTATATCCTTAACTATTTTATAATCAGACGAATACATCAGACATGGTCGCTCCGCACGATAATTGTATATTCTATTACAGACCTTATCTACTTATTCTTATGAAGAAATTATTTACACTACTTTTATTAAACCTTACAGTATTTACTGCATTGGCTAC
Source organism: Bacteroidota bacterium (assembly GCA_002746305.1). GTDB lineage: Bacteria > Bacteroidota > Bacteroidia > NS11-12g > UBA9320 > UBA9320. The sequence continues at coordinate 149,787 of NVWV01000010.1, forward strand.
TATTTACACCTCCTCAGGAAGTGAATCTTGGTCCGCTGCTGGTTTTCCCAATACTGTTTCAACTACAGATACTATATATATTTCTAATGGTGACAGTGTTTATAATACAACTACTAATATTTCAATTAGCGGTTTAGTACAAATAGATGCAGGAACTTACTTAACAGGAAGTGTAAAAATCACCCTCAACTCAGATGGTGAGTTTACCAATAATGGAATTTTAAACATTACTGACGAGTTACACGTTGATGGATATTTTTACAACAACTCAAAAGCCAATGTTAAAAAACTACATAATGATGGCTACATTAATAATAGTGATACCATAATCCTTGAAGCCGGCGAACAATTTCATCTACATGGTGGAGTTATCACAGGTTGCGGAACGGTAATTACAGATGTTATAAAAATCGAAGCAAATAATGGGGTTAATTTTCTTGGAAACTCTGCTGGAGTTACGTCTTGTCAAAACTTTTGCAGTACATCTAGCGGAACACCTACATTCTCTGGAGCAACCACTGAGACTGAATTTACTTCAAATTCTGATGCAACCAATTCGCAAACAGATTCCACTGTTACATTCTGCTCAGCATCTGCTCTTCCTGTAGAATTAGTAAAATTTGAAGCTAAACAGATACAAGAAGGTCAGGTCAAACTCACATGGACAACGGCTTCTGAACTTAATAATGAACTATTTTTAGTGCAACGATCTAAAGATGGTATTCATTGGAATACAATTGCTAGTGTTGAGGGTGCAGGAAATTCTTCTACACTTTTAGACTATACTTATATGGATTACAATCTTTCTGCGTGCAGTTCTTTCTATCGCTTGAAACAAATTGATTACGATGGCCAATCTGATTTCTCGTCCATTCAAAGAGTTGAGGGATGTACATCTGGCAAAATGAATGTGATTATCTATCCTAATCCTGCAAACAATCAGATTACTGTAGAAAGCAATGACATGGAGACAGGGCCAATTAAAATAATGACTGTACTTGGTGAAGATCTCACAAATAGAACCAACCGTATGGATCACTCAAATGTAATTGACATATCAAACCTAAAAACAGGTTTATACTTAGTTCAAGTAGACGGTCAAACTTTTAGAATATTTAAGAAATAACTAGGTTCGATAAGACCAGCTAATCTTCTACCCAAACTTCAAACGAAATAGTAAAGGTAAAATCTGTAATGATTTTTTTATTGGCGATTAATGGTCGCCAATTTGGTTTGGATTCTCTCATCATTTTGGCTATCAGAAAGAGTTTTTTATCACTAACCTTTTCACTTGTACTTGATACTATGATGTTGTCCCAATCTTTATTAATAACGGCAGTGTACGTCCCCTCATCTTTCTTTTTAAACTTTTTAGAAGTCATCAGGGTTCGCAAATCTTCAACAAACACAAAATCTCCAGACGTATACTTAGGATACTCCACTGAATTAATTTTATAAAACGCTGAGGAATCCAAATAAGAACAATTGGATACTTTGTAATGAAAATTAACTATAGAGATTTGAGAAAAAACAGACGAATAGCATAAAAGAACACCCAATACTAATAAGTATCGTTTCATATTATCGTATTAAGTTAACCGTTCCGTTGTAATTTTTCCATTGAAGGTCTTCCGTTGTTTTAAATCTCATAACAACAATGTACACTCCGTTTTGTACATATTCACCTTTATAGGTCCCATCCCAACCCATATTTACATCATTTGATTTAAAAAGAAGCTCTCCCCAGCGGGTGTATATTTCAACTGAATAATCTTCAAAGTTGATTAATGTAGGCCTAAATACATCGTTCAAACCATCTCCGTTGGGTGAAAATGCACTCGTTATAAAGGATTTACTGACACAATCAGGTCTTACTACAAACTCATCGCTTCCTTCACATCCATTCTCATTGTATACAGTCACTTTATATGTCAACTGTTCACTTGCTTGTATGGTTTGGCTAGTTTGCCCGTAAGGCTCCCATAAATAGTCCATACCGGAATTCCCAGCATCGAGTGTTAGAGAGAAATTACCACATAATGTTGTATCTAAGCCTAGATCCACAATTGGATTTGGACTTACACTAAACTCTACGCTATCACTTACCATACCACACTTATTCGTTATTCTAACCCAATGTTTTCCAATAGCCACTAATGTAGTCTTGTTACTGACATTACCATTTGACCATAAATAGGTCTCAGAATTTAAATCCTTACCCACAGTATAATCTCTTGGCTCTAAGCCACCACAGAAGATTTCATCATCTCCAAGTTCAACTGATGGACTCGTCAGCAAAGAAATCAGCATACTATCAGAAACAATACCGCAGTAATTACTAACTGTTACCTTGTATAAGCCTGGACTAGTTACATTTATTAATGAATCACTTTGACCTCCACTCCATAAATAGGTTGATGGTTCTGTTATATCCGCGTCCAAATCAATATTAATTACATTACAAAAAATGCTATCTTTTGGCAAATCAACTGACGGAGATTCTACTATCTGTAAATTTAATGTATCTCGTACAGTACCGCATTTATTGGATACCTCAGCCCAAACTTCACCTTCTGCAATCAGTATCCTTGTAGTACTAACACTTGCATTTTCCCAAACATACTGCTCCCCATTATTGGCTAAACCAATTGCAATTGGATAATTCATATTATCACAAAATATGGAATCATTGCCAAGATTAATTGTTGGAGTATTTATTTGAGTAATACTTAATGTATCTTTAGCCGTAAAGCACTTGTTGATAACAGATACTTCGAAATTTCCAATTGAAGAAAACAAGAATGAGTCTTTCGATGTAAATACCGAAGCATTTGCATCAATATCCCTAAATAAATAGTTCTCATCATTATCTGGCTCACCATAATAAACCCAAAGGTTTACATTATTACAAAACTCTGTATCAACAGGTAGTATTAACTGAGGTGATATAATCTTAGAGATATCCATATCTGCAGAGTCCACACCACAATAATTTGTAATTTTAATTGTAATAAATCGAGTACTATCCACCATCAAGTAACTGGCGGTATCTCCTGTACTCCAAATGAATGTTTCTTCATTTGCAGCACTATCTCCAACTTGTAAGAATACATTTATGTTATCACAAAAAACACTGTCCTCAGGCAAATAAGCAACTGGAGTATACCTTAACTTATAAGTTATAGAATCTCTTTTTGTCCCACAATTCGGAGTAATTACATCCACCCAATAAATACCTGCAGAGTCTACATCCATGGTTTGGACAATATCAGAATTATTCCACTTATAGCTCCTTAAAATAGTATCGTTTTTAGCATCCAATGTAATGGAAGGAAAATTGTCACAGAAAGTGCTATCATCTGGCAGTGCAGGCATAATAGGGGAATATTCCCTTATGATATACAATGAATCTCTTGCTGTATCACAGCCATAAGATGCTTGCACCCAATACAGTCCTGTGTCCTGCACTATCTGATACTGTCGAGTAGCACCGGTGGACCATAAAATATCTGCACCGATATTCTTTGCATCTAAAATTTCGTAGACATTATCACACTCTATTATTGTGTCGGCTATATTTAATTTAATCTCATCTGTATAGAGCGTATCTCTAAATTTAGAAATAAAACCAGTCCAGTAGTATGATGACCCCGTTGAGTTTCTTGTTTCTTTATATGCACCCGTAGTTGTTGGATAGTCAGTTGAGGTTGTAAATCCTCCATATAAAATATTGGTATAACAACTAATTCTTTTTAGCTTAGTAACCCCAGGTAATTCATAATTAGAACCTCCATAATAGGTTCCATAAAGTAGCTTCCTTCCTAAAAAATCAAGCTTTGTAATTGTAGCTGCACTATTCCACCAAGTGGTAGCAGAACCTGCACTAGGATTAGACCCCATCAATGCATCCGCTGTTACCGGGTAATCATTCGATCTAGTAAGACCACAAATAATAGGTTCTTCTCTCACATTTGCCGCAATACGAACATTTGAACTATTGAACCAATAGGGAAAGTATTCGTCTCCACTACCTCCTAAATAGGTAGAATAATAAACATTCTGACCTCCTGGATTAAACTTAATCACAACAGCATCATAACCGCCTTTAAGATTCTTTTGATAAGCGTTTTTGGTAGTGTAAAAGTTGTTTGAATTGGTCACCCCAGCTACATATGCTTCGTCTCTTTCATTTACATAAATACCTTCAAACCAATCTGCTCCTGAACCACCCATCATCTTACCATATTCCAAATTATTTCCACTAGGATCGAACTTAGCGATAAATCCGTCTGAGACTCCTGATACATTATAATTGAAAATTGTAGAGCCAGGTGTCGTAGGAAAATTAGTAGAATTTGTTTTTCCTACAATATAAATATCTTTGTTTGGACTAATAGCTACTTGATAAGCAACATCATCATTGATTCCTCCAAAGAAGGTTGAGAAAACTAAATCGCTTCCATCGGGCTCCATTTTAGTCAAGAAAGCATCTCCCTTATTCCAATATCCACCTAAAGCCGTTCCTCCACCATACGTGGACTGGTAACAACCAGAAGTCACCGGAAAATCACTAGAACTTGTTTGTCCTGCTAGGTATATATAACCCGACTCATCTATAACTATAGACTGAGTAAGATCTTGACCATTAGATCCTCCTAAAAAGCCCGAAAATATCAACGAATCTCCTTTGGCTGAGAATTTACTAACGAATCCAGTAAAATTACCCCATGATCCTCCACCATTATATGAGTTATCAAACACCCCTGCTGTGGTAGGAAAGTTTGAACTATTTGTGAATCCTGTAATTACTGGTTCATGATCATCATTTACAGCGATTTTGCAGTAGTACTCCCAACTATCACCACCAATATATGTAAACCATAAAATACTATCCCCTGCCGCAGACATCTTACACACATAGGCATCATAACCTCCATTAAATGTGCTATCATACGCACTGTCCATTCCGGGAAATCTATCCGTAGTAATTCCTGCTACATAGACATTGTCTTCATCATCAATATCCAAATCAAAAACCCAAGTAAACGAAAATGTCGCTGAAGTACTTCCAGTTCCATAAAAATAACTACTCCAATCCACATAAATAGGATCAAGTATAATTTCTTCATACACCTCGTCAAAATCCGCTGTAAAGCTTAGCTCATTGTCTTGAAGTGAATAATTAATCTCTACTTCCTCTTTATTGTCTTTTTTAAATGAAAATGGAGCCTCTTCTTTAATAGACCCCCACTTTGTATCATAAACAAGGTTGCCTGCTTCGTCAATCGACAAATTCTCAATACCACTATAATTCAGTTTAATATCCGACAATTTGGCCGTTGGATGCAAAACAAAATCATACTTCAACTCTCCTTCCTCACTCTTATAAAAGACTAAATCAATATTGGGATATATATTTCTATATAGAATAGATTCAGCCAATTGTTTAGAAATCCTTTTATCAGACCCCAAGAAATAGTTAACATTTGTACTTTGTAAATCTCCTAGTGCTTCTATCTCAGACTTGCCATTCAAATCTATTTGCCAAGAGATATAATCAAAGAGCATTGGTTCATCCATTTTTTTAGGATTCAACTCTCTTTTAACCTTTCTTAAACGAAAAATGACTTTATCCGAATGAAAGTCTACACAGGCTGTAGGGCTAGTAAATCGATACGTAAAGCTGCCTTCGTATTGTCCAGCGTTATACTCAAACAAGGCACTTTCCCCTCGAAATTGAGACCCAATTTTATCAGCTATTGAACTTTTTTTAGATAATAAGTCGTTTACCTCCTTATTTTTGGCCCCAGAACTTAAAAACACCAGTAAGCCAATCGATAATATGAAGATTTTTACTGCTTTCAAAACATTACAAATATATACAAACGTATAAATATGTCCAATAGTATACTCAAATGGTTGCTTGGGAGCTTCGTCATAATTTTTGGCTTCATCTATTTCCTTACTTATTTCCCCTATGCGAATGATGGACCAAGAGGAATTCACCAATGGGCACAATCCGACAGATTGGCCATTTGCATGAGGTATATCGAAGGAAAACCTTTAAACGAGCCTGCGACCTTATCTTGGCGAACGGAACAAGGCAATACTGGCGTTGAGTTTTCTGGTTATCAGTATATTATAGCTAAATTAATTCAATCTGGAGTCAATCAGAAATACCTACCTTTTGTCTATCGATTTCTGACTTTCAGCATATTTTACACCGCATTATTTTTTCTATTATACTCCATTTTGGACAAAGAAAAATGGCTCTACAAAGGTCTGTTTTTCTTAGGCTTAATAAGTTCTCCACTTCTTCTGTATTATGGATATAACTTCTTACCTGACATGCTAGGACTTTCACTTATTCTATGGTGTTTCTATCTATTCAATAAAGATTTCGAAAAGTATTTCTATCTTATTTTACTTATAAGTGGACTTTCCCTACTTATTAAAACATCTTCGGGAATATACTTCATCAGTTTTATGGCAGTCTACTTTCTCAGATATTGGAATAAATGGAACAAAAAGTTGATTTTTGGAGGAATCATCTTTGCTTCTATTGGTGGTGCTGTCGCCTACTATGACATTTTTATTGTCAATGGGCGAAATACAATATATAATTCATATGTGTTCCTAAGTAACACCATGCCAACCAAATCATGGTCGGAGTTCATTCAGATTTTCGATACCGCTAGTCGATTTACTGGCGATTACTTCAATGGGGCCCAACGTATTTTAATTGCTCTACTTGTCCTGGTTGGGATTACGCGTATAAAAACAATAAGCTTTAAGAACAAAAACACACAAATTTTCATCCTTATATTTCTCGGCTTACTTTCAATACTTCTACTTTTCGGAGTTCAATACATGAACCATGACTATTATGTCATAGGAACCTTTATGCCGATTACTCTTTATTTCATTATAAAAGGAGTAGCATATATTAGTGAATACATCCACCCTAGGACTAGCTTATTATTGGCAGGAGTATTTGCCATAACTTCCTTCTCCATTGCAAACCAAAAGTACTTCAATAGAATGAGTGAACATGTTTGGATCAATGGGTATAGAGAGGTCTACTATAGAAACTGGCTAATAGGAGCAGAAAATAAAATAGACAAGCTAATAGCAAAAGACGATCTCGTATTTTCAGTATACTCTCCAGAACCTAATTTGCCGTTGGTTTACCTCAACAGAAAAGGAATTACCCTAAATACTGAAGAAATGGGACGTAAGGGTGATCCTTTTGGCTGGCTCATGAAGTACCACAAGACAAAATATGTAATTTGCAACAGTAGGTTTGTTAATTCTTTTGAGCGAGATCAGCCCGATTTTATTGCCAATTCAACTGTAATTTATCAGGATAGTCAATTTTTACTTTATCAAACAAATGGATATTGAACTTTTAAGAGAATATTGCCTTAAGAAGGCCTTTGCTACAGAAGAGACTCCCTTTGGACCGGATACTTTGGTCATGAAAGTACATGGTAAACTATTCTGTATTTTTAGTATTTCAAATTTCGTGTCTATTAATCTTAAATGTGACCCCGAAAAAGCCCCTGAACTTAGGGCAAATTATATGGCCATAGAGCCTGGATTTCATATGAATAAAAAGCACTGGAATACAGTAAAGTTTGACCAAGATGTTTTGGATTCTTTTGTGCTAGAAATGTTAGATGACAGTTATATGCTGGTTGTTAAAACACTTCCTAAAAAATTGCAAGCCACGATAGAATTTTAGTGTTAAAAAAAGAGATTCATATTCAAGTTGAAGGTCAAAATCTAATCTTACTTCAGGAACGTGCAGTTTACTGGCAAGAGCAAAACACATTGCTCATTGCTGACTTACATGCTGGTAAGGCTACTCATTTTAGGAATAACGGAATCCCTTTAAGTAGCGACCATCTTCTAAAAGATTTCAATGCGATTTTAAGTGCAATTAAACGCTTAAGTGCTTCAAAATTAATTTTTTTAGGTGACCTATATCATACCACCTCCAACATTGAAAATGAGTTAATTGACAGTTGGTTAGGAGAGCTCACTATTGATGTAGAACTCATCATTGGCAATCACGATATTCACTCTATTCACACGTCTAAATTAGCCCATAGAATGCCGTATGTACTCGATAATATTCTGTTGAGTCACGAACCTCAGGAATCTAAATATTTCAACATTTATGGTCACCTTCACCCTACTTTCTCGCTAACAGGTAAAGGAAGACAACACCTGAAATTTCCATGTTTCTACCACGGGAAAAAGCACTTGGTACTTCCCGCTTTTGGATCTGTAAACGGAGGAAAAACCTATAAGAAACTAGTGAGTAAGTCTGACGTTTATTTAGTCAGTAGCGAAGGAATAATAGCAATCTAGTTTAGCAAATAAAGCTTAACTCCACCTTTGTCATAAAGTAACTCACTGGAAGCACCTAACAAGAAAACCTGTTCATCCTTTGAGGTCACCCAATACACACTCTTAAAAGACTGAATGGACTCCAACTCCGTATCATAGAAGACCTTATTCTTCCTTCTTGTGTCGTAAAACTCAACATCTGTTAGACTAAACAAAGAACGATCATAATGATATAAGAACGCCTTATCATGGTAGTAAGGGGACAATACTATTGCAGTTTCGCTAGCTGATGCATGCTTAGATGTTAAAACCTCCGCTATAGAACCGAAGTCCATTTTTTTGTCAACCTTATAGGATGATGTTACTCCAAGTGATACGACTAGCAGAACAATAAAAATCTTGCTGTTACGAGGCTTTAATGCTGAACTAATTGAAAGAACTAGAATTATATAGAACCAAGGAATGCAGTTCGAAAGATACTTCTCAGCGTACAGAGGAATCCAAATGGAAATAATAAACATCCCCAGTATAAAGATTAAAAAGTTGAGCAGAAACAAGTCCTTAGCACTAAATCTCGTTGTTACCCTAAAATAATAGACTCCCAGACCTACGATGTAGAAGCAGAAAACAATGAGTGACAGGTAACTTTGTGTAAACCTCCAGATAACAGGAAGAGGGAAGAATACAGATATCCCAACAATAAAGAAGAATATTGTACCAATCATCATTCCGATGGTATAAACCTTGTTTAACCTTTTGGTATAGAGCATTCTAAACACCAATAAATGAACCACAAAAAGTATGCTTGCATACAGAACTAGACTATGATTGGACAACAATAAAATTGCTCCATAAAAATTTCCCAAATCTCTGAGTGGTAACATCCAGTTTCCATTTGAAACTGACGTGGACATTGAAGTAATAAAGGCAAGTACAATTGGTAGGAAGCTAATAAATACACCAACATAGCTAAAAAGTAGATGCTTTATATCCTTATATTCCTTTGATTTAACCAATCTAAGAAATATCCAAAGCACTTGAGCACCTATATAAAACCATCCAAAGTAATGTGTATAGACCATTAGAATATTGGATATTGTCAGCAACAAAATATTTACTGATTTGCTGTTTTTGCAATACCCCAATAGTGCCGTAGTGGAGAGTATTCCAAATAGCATTAATAAACCATATGCCCGAACCTCAAACATGTAGCTCAGAAAAAAACTAGAAAGACAAATTGAAAGTACAGCAACCGCAGCTATAAAAATAGAAAATCGTTTATTGAGTAAAGTATAAATTAGTGATAAAGCAACTACATTAATCACAATAGTCACTGACCTCACTGCATTTTCACCTATTCCAAACAGTTTTTCCCAATAATGTAGGAGAATCTCAAATAGAGGAGGATTATTCCCTTTTATTAGCTCTTGGAAGATTTCGCAAATAGAATATTGAGCAATATATATTGAAAATGGCTCATCTCCTCCAATCTCATAATGCATGTAATGACCTAACATAATAAATACTGTAGAAATCAGTAATACCACGGGAACTAGGTATTTTACAAATATGAATTTCATACTTTGGGCATTCCAAATGTAACTTAATTGGTATTCTATTGTCGAACGAACTCAGCCATGTACATACCATCGGCTTTGTGCTTTATTCCATCAAAAGCAATTTCATTCACTAAGATAAGATCTGTATTTTCTATAATCCAATCTTTCACTTCGGTGTTTTCCTCATTAAAAATTGAACATGTAATGTAATAGAATCTCCCTCCCTTCTTCAAGAAAGAGGCTGCATTCTTTACTATTGTCTTTTGCTTATCTGCTACTTTAGATAAACTGGCATAATCAAATCGTGTAAAGTGTTCAGGCGTTCTAAACCAAGTGCCACTTCCACTGCATGGTACGTCAGCTATAATAATGTCAAAATAGTCAGATGCTATATTTTTAGCCCCAAATCTCAATTCCTTTTGAGACTTTGATAAATCAACTACCGCATAGTTTGCATCATAGTGCATTGACCTAAATCTTGACTTTGCATTCTCGATAATCTGAGGACGGATATCGCTTAAATAAAACTCTGATCTAGACTGGGAACTTAGATTCAATGTCTTCCCCCCTGCCCCACAACATATATCCCAAATCTTTTCATGGTCTTCAGCCTTTATCTGGTGACAAATAAACTGAGATGATAAATCCTGAACTTGGGTAGTTGCATCTAAAGTTTGATTGACAGCTAGTTCTCGACATCCAATGACACCCAGTTTTGTGGCTTCATCATCCGTATGATCTTTGGCCCAATTTTTAGGTCTGAATTTTAGATTCCCCGGTTTATTGTAATGCTCAAGCTCTGGCAAAACGTGTTCTGAGGGATAAAAACGGATAGTTTCTTCCACAGCTTTTGAAATAAAATCAAAGGCACCTTCTTGAATGAAAAAATCATCACTAACCTCATGTGAATACCCAAGCTCTTTACTAACATTATTCCAATCTGAAGCTGGCTCAAAATCCAACAATAATCCACTAAGAAGTAAGCCTTCTTTCAGTTCTATTTGGCTAAAAGTAAGACCACACCTTAAATAGGTATAACATATTTCGGAAATTGCTTTTCTATCCTTTGATCCAAATTTCTTATTCTTTTTAAAGAAATTTTTAGCCGCTATATGAAACGGCTCAGGATATTTATAACCTTGCAATAATTGCAAAGCACTGTGGAATCTAGATCTATAATATCTCAAATTAATACTCTATTGGTATGATAGCCATGTCTTGTAGCTGAAAAAATTGTAAGTACTTGTTCTGGAAGCATGTTGCTGTTTTTGTAAGGGCAATATCAGTATTGGCATAAGAAAGTTTCTTTCCTTCTAAAAAAAGAGGAAAATAGCCACCAAAGGCATCCAAAATTTCACACGTAAAAAGCAATTGATCATGCCCCATATATGTATACCAGCTCGGATCATCCTTATATTCCAATCTATAATTCTTTTGTACCTTGATTGACATCTCATTTGGCACCTGGGCCTTATAGGTCGAAACAAAGGTAACTTTGAGCCGTTCCAACTGATTGTAATCTACACTTGAAAAATCCATCCATTCGTCGGAACCAATTAAGGTAACATTATCTGCCTTATTTAGCAACCCTGTAACGGCATAGTTCATAGCAGTTTTATCTTCTGCCATATGCATAATGACAGTCTTATTGGGGTCTAAATACTCTCCCCAATTCAGGTATTGACTATATGCTATTTTAGAAAACTTAATATTTTGAGCAATGCATTCATCGACTAGTGCTTTGCCGAATGATCGATCAAAGCGTTTACCGTCTCTTACGATTAGTAATTTCTCGTCTTTGTGGTGCTGTTTAAAATAGTCTAAAAAGGCCATTGCCTGCATTTGGTTGGAAGGGTTTAGATTATATACATAAGGATTGTTGCTCCATAATCTATTCATTGTAGTAACAGGTGAAAACAACGGTATTTTGCGTTTCCTAGCAAAGAATGAAGCTATTTTAACTTGTTTATCACTGGTGGGACCTATTATGAGATCCATTTTTTCCAGCTCAGGCCTATTGAGTATTTGTTTTAATTTAACAGTGTCGTTATCTGTATCATAAAAATGAAGGCTAAACTTAGATCCAAGTTTTTCAATTTCAGAAATAGCCAACCGCATACCTTGGTAATATTCAAGCATTAAATCAGCTCTCCGTTTATCTGTTGACGAGTTAACCGCATCTGAATGAAAAGGCAGTAATACCGCTATATCAAAGGATTGTTTATGAACAGGCACCTTATACCGTTCTCCTTTAAATAAAACCATAGAGTAAACTGTTGTTTCCTCATCCTTCTTATCTTCTTGTGGCTTATCCTCATTAACTGGAGGATCATCCTTATCCGGATTAATGACTACAATGTCGTCGTCCTGTGGCCAAACAACAGGTTGTGTCTTTTTAAACGCACCACAAGAGATGAGCAAAAAAGGAATAGCAAGTAGACCTATCAGTCTATTCCCATTCAATAGTCGCAGGTGGTTTTGAACTGATATCATATACTACTCTGTTAATACCTTTTACTTGGTTAATTATTTTATTTGAAACTGTCGCCAAAAATGAATGTGGCAAATCTGCCCAGTCTGCCGTCATTCCGTCAACGGATGTCACCGCTCTGAGAGCAATAACATTTTCATATGTACGCTCATCCCCCATTACACCGACAGATTGAATTGGCAGAAATATAGCTCCTGCTTGCCAAATTTTATTGTACAACCCCTGCTCTTTCATTTCATTTATGAAAATAGCATCTGCATCTTGAAGTATAGCCACATTTTTTTCGTGGATATCTCCGATGATTCGAATGGCTAATCCAGGACCTGGAAAAGGATGACGATCAAGTATAATTTTAGGCACGCCCAACTCTGCTCCTATCCTTCTAACTTCATCCTTAAACAATAGCCTCAATGGCTCTGCAAGCTGCAACTCCATATCGTCTGGCAAACCACCTACATTGTGATGCGACTTTATAGTTGCTGATGGTCCGTTTACAGAAACCGACTCTATAACATCCGGATATATTGTTCCTTGCCCTAACCACTTTGCATCTTTTATCTTAGAAGCTTCAACATCGAATACTTCTATAAACGTATTCCCAATTATCTTTCGTTTTGTCTCTGGGTCAACTACGCCTTTTAATCGACCTAAAAACAGCTCTGAAGCATCTACTCCTATTACATTGAGACCTAAACCTTTGTAGGCTTCCAATACCTCTTCGTACTCGTTCTTTCTAAGAAGGCCGTTATTTACGAATATGCCGATTAAGTTACCTCCTATTGCCTTGTCTAATATAAAAGCAGCTACTGAGCTATCAACACCTCCCGAAAGGCCCATAATCACCTTATCTTTTCCTATCGTCTCTTTGTAAAAGTCCACACTCTCGGTAACAAAGTGTGCTGGAGTCCAATCACCAGTACAACCACATATTTTTTTTGTGAAGTTTCCAAGCAATTGTAAACCGTCCAAGCTATGGCTTACTTCTGGGTGAAACTGAACAGCATAAACTTCTTTGTGAGTAAAGCGGTATGCAGCAACGGGAATACTATCTGTTTTTGCCAAAACTTCTGTTCCATTTGGCATTGTTTGGATAGTATCACCATGACTCATCCATACTTGACTTCCGTCGGATATACCTTCTAGAAGCTTACTCTCTTGTACAAGAGTAAGGTTTGCTCTACCATATTCTCTATGGTTTGATTTCTCAACTACACCTCCATTACTCGCAGCTAGATACTGTGCTCCATAGCACAAACCAAGTACTGGAACATCCATATTCATAAAGTCAAGGTTAGCTACGGGTGCATCCGGTTGTGTGCAAGAAGCTGGACTTCCAGACATTATTATACCTTTAATATTATCATTCAGCTCAGGAAGATTATTAAAAGGGTGAATTTCACAATAAATATTCAGCTCACGAATTCTTCGTGCAATAAGCTGAGTAAATTGAGAACCAAAATCGACAATAAGTATTTGCTCGTGCATAAATATGAACGTGCAAAGATATTAAATACACCTACTTGGTCTAGTAGCTTACTAAACCAAGTTATAAACAAGTAACCGAACCGTGAATAAGAAGATTATGACGGATTTGTAAACTTATATCCAACTCCTCTTAAGGATAAAAAGAATCTGGGATTTTTAGGGTCAACTTCAAAGTATTTTCTAAATGCAAGAATGAAATTGTCTATAGTCCTTGTACTAGGATATACTGAGTAACCCCAGACGGTCTGAAGAATCTTTTCACGACTTACAACCTCATCCTTGTTTTCAATCAAAAGTTTAAGTAAAAGAGCTTCCTTTTTAGTTAATGAAAACTTACCGTCTCGCCCAATAGCCTCATAGCTATCAAAATTGGCAGAATTAGAACCAAAGGCGTATTGGCTAACACCAATACCTTTACCCGTATCTTCATTACGTGTAATCAATTTATCGATTCGGAGCATTAATTCTTCCAAATTAAATGGCTTTGTTAGATAATCATCCCCTCCTTTTTTAAGTCCCAAAATTCTATCTTCTGAGCTACTTTTGGCACTCAAAAACATAATTGGAACATCAGAATCATGCAGTCTTATATTTTCACATACTACAATTCCATCTATATTTGGAATCATAATATCTAAAATTACTAAGTCAAAGCGTTGCTCCTTAAAAGTAGTTATCGCCGCGGCTCCATCATATACTACAATGGGGTGATAATCTTCTAACTCTAAATTAAGCTTAATAGTTTCTGCCAAATGTTTTTCGTCTTCTACTAAAAGGATTCTTTTCTTCATTTTTATTACCTACGTTCTATGTTTACAAATAAGTCAATAATTCCTCATTTTAAAGTCAGCACAGTATCACAAAAAATTACAAAAGCTCTATTGTAAATACGGAACCCTTTGGTTTATTGGCAGTTACAGACACTTTCCCATTATGTCTCTCTGTAGCTTGTTTTACAATAAAAAGGCCTAGTCCCGTACCTTTAGTGGTACGTATTTCTTCATCTTGAACTCTATAGAATTTCTTAAAAATATTTTTATAATCTCCTTTTGATATTCCTACTCCTTGATCTTTAACAACCAATATTTTTTTGCCGTTTTCTTGCGTTAGGTTCACTTCTATGGGCATATTGTATGAATACTTGAACGCATTTTCAATAAGATTATTTATAACCATACGGAGTATAAACCCATCCCCATTTAATATTAAGTCGGGTGTGATATGAGATATAATCTCACCTTTTATGCTTTGATTATTTACCACCTGTTCCACCATTTCGCTTAAGTTTACATCAGAAAGAGCGTATTGGTATTTATCGTTTTCAATTTGCATAGAAATGAGCATATTCTCAGCAAGTTCTTCCAAGCGAAAGGTATTTTCAATACTGTTATCAATGAGTTCAGCACGTTTTTCATCTTTTACTTTTGGATGTTTACTTGTTTGTAGCATTAAACGAATAGCTGCAATTGGTGTTTTAAACTCATGAGTTACAGATAATAAAAAATTGTTTTGTCTTTTATTGAGCTGATATATACTGTCAATACTATAATAGACACCATATATTCCAAATGCTACAAGGACAAGCAAGAGGATACTTTGATACAACCAAATATTTCTTTGCTGCGAACGCTCGGTCTCAAGAGCCGCTAACTTCTCTGGATTGATACTCAATTGAATTACTCTGCTTCCTTTTGCTACATTTTCAATGGTAGCCAAATAATTATCATTGAACCGCTCGCTTACAAAACGCTGAAGTTCCAATGGCTCCAGATCAATTTTTAGTTGTTTCAGGAAATATTCATTTTCCTCATCTGTGCCCAAATTTCCATTTTTGGCGTTCTGCATAACCTGCAACGTGCATGCATTTAAACCTGCCATTAGCACATCATTCTTTAATTTGTAGTCCGTATTGGAGTAGTTTAACAAAGAGAAAGTCAGCCAAGCAAATGCTGCTAAGATGTAAACAATTACTAATACTATGAGTACTTTTACACGCATTGGTTATAAAATTGAGGGCTAAAGTACATCCGTGAATATGAAAGATAGCAACTTACCTGAAATTTCGAAACGGAAGTTGAGCTTGAACAATGGTCAAGACAATGAAACAATTTGGATTGCCTATCAAGGAAGGGTTTATGACGTTACAAAAAGCAAACTTTGGAGAAACGGCAAACACTATGAACACTGGGCTGGTCAAGACTTAACCCAAGAACTCAAAGACGCTCCACATGGAATTGGCGTTTTTGATCGATTCGAATGTATTGGGCTACTAGAGATCTAAGTTCTTGTATCTTCCATAGGTTAGATATTTGATTTATGGCTTTGTAATAAAGACACACACCAATTCAAAACAACGTAACTATTGAATTACCTTTGCACACAAGATGGAGATAGGAAAAACCCAAATGCTCAAAGCTGCAAGGACCACAGACAATGGTTGCTACTTAATGGATGAAGTAGGTAATGAAGTATTATTACCCAATACATATGTAACTCCAGAGCTAAATCTTGGAGATGAAATCTCTGTCTTTGTTTACAAGGACAATGAACAACGCCTTACAGCTACTACCTTAAAACCCAAAGTAGAACTAGAACAGTTTGCCTATTTGGAAGTAATGGATGTGAACAATGCTGGAGCTTTCATGGATATGGGAGTAGTTAAACAACTCCTTGTACCATACAGCGAACAGCCTGTTAAAATGGAAATTGGGGAAAAGTATGTTGTGTTCTTTATGCTAGATGAAGAAACCGACCGACTCATTGGCTCAGCTAAACTAGAGGACTTTATATTTACTGAAGATCTTGATGTAGAAGAGGGTGCTGAAGTAGAAGTGCTTCCTTATAAACGAAGTGACTTAGGCATGAATGTCATCGTAAATGGGCTCTATCAAGGACTCGTTTTCAAGTCTGACATCCACAGACCGTTTCCAATTGGCATTAAACTAAAGGCCTATGTTAAAAACATACGGGCAGATGGTAAAATTGACTTGCTTCTTGAACCTATGGGATATCGAAATGTCATAGATAATGCGTCTCAAAGCGTACTGGATGTTTTGCAAAAGAATGACGGCCACTTTAAGTACACAGACAAAAGTGATCCAGACGAAATCAGAAGAGTATTTAAAATGAGCAAGAAAGCCTTTAAAAAAGCTCTTGGAAGTCTATACAAGCAAAAAATAGTATTGCTTGAAAAGGATGGAACTAAGCTACTAAAAAAACTAGACTAGTCTTAAATTTTGACCAGTCTCTTAACTACCTTTATTTGATTGTCAACTTTACAATTCAAGAAGTAAATTCCAGATTTCAAGCCGCCTAAATCTAAACGTACAGTTCCTAAACTCTCAACTGAGACATCCTGTGTTTGAACCAATGTACCATCTATACTGCGGATTTCTAAACTAACATTTGAGACACCTTCTGCAATTAGATCTAAAGTTACATTAACTATGTTCTCTACAGGATTAGGAGATACAAAGACATCCAATACTACTGCGGACTCCGTTCTATTCACTTTTACTATCTCAGAATAGCTAATTGTTTGATCATAATCTACCTGTACCAATCGATAGGAAGCTGATTTAGATGAAGCATTAAAATCTGTAAAATGATAATCTATTTGCGAATTGGAAGTTCCAACTCCGTTTATAGTACCTATTATTTGAAACTCGCTATCAGCTAGAGTTTTTCTCTCAACATAAAAAAAATCATTGTTCAGTTCTGAAGCTGTTGTCCATTGCAATTCAACTTCATTGAGGTCCAATCTTTTTGCTTCAAATGAAACCAACTCTACAGGTAATGCAGATTGTACACTTCCAGAAAGAGTAGATATACTACCGCACCCAACAGCATCTGTCCAAGTTCCGAGAGTTAGACTTGGAGGATTGGGGTAAGAGGCTGAATCATTATAATAAAGAAGATTTGGACTTGAAAACGAACCTAAACTAGACAGTTGCAGTTCCCATCTCGTATTGGTTGTACTCCAGATTGCTCTGAAAGCACAATTACCCGCTGCACAAGCTGGTCCTGGAAGAGCACTAGCGTAGATATTTCGCGTAATACCTCCACTTACTACTGTACCAGAACTGGAGAGAGAAACAGGAAAAATTGGTCCTAAAATAGAACTGCATCCATTGAAGGATATTTGTGCATTAGCAGAACTAAAGATTCCGACAATAAATAGTAAACAAATAGCACGTAAAAATTTTGATTTCATGTAGTGATGAATTATGAGTGATTTTTAAAAAATTAAAGGCCGCGAATTAATACTAAAAATCAATACTATTCACCTCTTAAAAAAAACATTTATACACTCTATTAAAATAGATACCTAGCCACTAATCTGCCTAAGTGAATGACTGATGCATTTTCGCTCTGTCGTCCATCGTAACTTATAACTACCTGAATATTATTGGATAACGTTCTTTGATAGCCTAATTTCCATGTGGTATTGTCACCGTTTTGCAAACCTCTCAATAACTCATATCCCAAGGTTGAACTTGTACTCCCTTCGTAGTTTACCCTTATATAACTCAAACCAATATTCATAGTTCCTTTGGTTGCCTTGGTGTATTTAAACTCTCCTCCAACTTCTATGTTTCTTGAAGTTTCACCACCATACTCCGCTAGATTTTCAGCATTAAAATATTTAGTTTTCAGCTCAAATCGATATGTGTTCTTTAGCAACATTTGAAGTTTAGGCTCCACTTCGTAATAGGAATAGTTATAACTTCTATCATTGAAAAACTCACTTAGATATAACCTCTCTCCGAACACAATCCGAGTATTGAGTGTAAACTTTCTCCCTAAATTAATTCGTGTATTCAAGATATTATCTAAGGTTGACCTACTATCAAACCCATTGGTCAATAATACTTTACTACTTCCATTTATAAAGGTGTAATCCATGCTATACTTAGAATTACCTCTGTTATAGAATAAGGTGGTTCTAAAATTTTGTGAACTATTAATAAGGGTTGTATCTGTCAAACCTCTTTCTAAAGGGTTTAAGAAGCTAATAACTGTTGTTGGTAAAATCTTTTTGTCAAGGATTAGTGTCGAAAGACTATTGAATCGAGCAATGAATGCCTTTTTCTTTTGTTTTTGCTTATAAAAAACTGCTGGATTTAGTTCTATTGTCTGACTAATCTTGTTGCTGTTGGTAGTAATAAAGCCTGCTACGGGTGTATATATTTTAATATAATCTGCTCGTTGCCGATCTAATTCAGATGCTACTTCAAATTCATTTAAGGTTTTTAAACTATTACTATCGTAGTCATTCCAGATATAGACCCCGTTTCCTGCTTGTACTTCTAGATACTGAAACTCCCTACGTTGCTCCTGTCCAGTACCTATTTGATAAAATGTCCTTGATCGAATGAACTTCTTGAAGAAGTGAAGATCTAACTCAATCCTACTCTGAAGTGTCTGCTCCAGTTCCTTTGAACTCAATAAAGTATCCTTGATAGAAAGTTGTCTATAAATCGTATTCAACTCTATTCTTTGAGACTTTTTAAAAGTAAATTCACTTTGTAGGGTTACATCACTACCAATGGTAGATACGGCAAATCCTTCATTTTTAGGACGTTCATCATGTCGTTGCCTTGCCGTAAGATTATATTTTAACCTTGAGCTATCATTACTTTGTAAAAAGGCATGATAAGTTTTAAACCCATAACTCTGAGGCTTGAGTGTATCATTTTTAAATGAGCTAAACTCACTTTGATACCCCAAACCAGTTACTAGTTTCCAAATAGGTCGTCTAATCTCTGCGGTTATATTGTAAAAATCATTCCTTAAATTAGAACTATCCCCCTGTACCGTTGAAGACTGCATCAATTCCAATGTTGAGTTAAAACTAATTTTTCTCCAACTAAACCCTCCTTTGGTATTGTTACTAAACCCTGAGAAATTACCTGGTCTTAGGAAATAGGAGCTGTTATTATTTAGGTAAGTGGAAGCGTTCTTGTTTAACCCAAATGAGACATTTGCTATGTGTTCATAGGCAGGTATAAACTGTGATAACGAAGTTGGATTGTTCAACACCTTATTCCATTTTCTATCAAACTCTACCGTTCTGTACCGTTCAACATAATTGTAGTTACCACTTACAATCTCATAATTGACATCTGATATAAACTCCCATTGTGACGAATCTCTAATTTTCTTGTGGGTTGTTCGATATATCCGAAGGCCAAACCCTCTATTATCACCATCATCTACAGAGGACAACGAATTCTCATCTAAAGAGCTGATTGCATATTCTATACCTGTTTTTCTTCCTTGCTGTTCCAGTTTAATACCAAAATTCAACGCATTCAATTTCTTAGGAGCTATGAGAATCTCGATAGGTGCATAATCTCCTGACCCTTGACCAACGTACTCGAATACTTTACCGTTTGCTGCACTTTGAGCTTGCTGATAACTTCCATTGCCAAAACCCAAGTTCGAAAAAATGACCTCGTAAAAGGTAGTGTTCTCTAAAGGGTCAGAAGCATAAACAAAGACCTCCTCTCCTAGCACTATTTGTTTGGTATACATTATCCTCGAACTATTGTAACCTACTTGAGGCCTAACATTGGAAAAAAAGGCTAAACTGTCACCAGCCTCACTAAGAATCTGAAGAGCACTCTTATTCTCTAAAGAATCAAAACCATCCAAACTTTGCTGAAAAGGCTGAGACTTCAAATCCATCTCATTAAACCCATTGACATATACCGTGAATTTACCTTTGCTTAATGAAGCTCCAGCATGTGTTACAGACCTTCCATAATTTCGGTCTGAATATTGAAATTCTACTACAATCCTACTGTATCGAGTAATCAAGATTCTAGGAGTAAATGTAATTTCTCCTGTATTGTAATTTATAACGTAATCATTATCTTCTCCCCTAGTCAACTTCTTTCCGTCTAAGAATACATTCTCAGTTCCTGCTATTACGACAATAAATAATTCTCCATTTTCTCCTTTTAATCGATAGGGGCCACTATTGCCTTCTATTCCTTCTATTCTATTTCTACTAAATCGCCCTCTAGATAAAGCTGCCTCTGCCTGAGTTTCAATTCTCCATCCCTTCTTTCTCTTTACATTCTCATACTGAATCCCCCTTGACTTTTTATAATAATTGATGAAGTAAGAGTCTGATGGTCTTTTCATCAAAAAATCACCTAAAGTTAGCTTACTACTATCCTTCTTAAGGATTATATATACTTGATCGAAATCTTGTATTTGCTGTGTATTCCCTTCTGGTTGTATAGGATTGTTTTCATCACTAATAACAGCAAGTAATTCGACATCATTTGCCAATTTACCACTCAGGCGTAAATTTAAATTTGAATTAACAACTACATCTTGAGCATTACCAAAGCCTATACCTCTGGAAACATTACCCGCAGTTTTCAAACTACCATAATCCACAAGTTGTTTACTTCTGGTAGGTACGTATTTAAATGGATTCTGTTCAAAAGTGTGTTGAATAATTTTTATGTCTTTTTTCTTATAAGATATTGGGAAGAATAATCGCTTATACTGAATTGTAATTGTATCAAGAGGGTCCACTGCTTTCCAAACTAAATAATTAGCCAACTGAACAAAATCTTGGTCAGATGTATAACCACGTATATTTAAACTTCCAGAGACAACAAAACCAGAATCGAATTGAATTGTATCACCTTGATGAGGTAAGATTTGTCTGTACTTTAAAGTGCTAAGTTGACTAAATGCAGGTAGTGAGAATAAAACAAATAGTATGTAAAGGCACCTCCGCAAATTGGTAAAATAGATTTAGCAAAGTAACGTCATTTGCAAAGGAATAGATATAAGCGTGTTACAATATTTACAGTTAGCCTACATCAGCTTCTTCATCTAGGACATCCTCAGAGCTTTTGAACCCAGACTTTATTAATCCATAGGTCATATAAATACCTGTTATAATAACCACCCAAAGAATAATACCAGGCTCAAACAACGAACTGGTTAAACCAGAATTTGGAATTAGGTCTCCATTCTTATCAAAGGATTCTGTAGGAATCCCGTAGAACAGCAAAATTGTAATCAAACCTCTTGGAGCAACATATTCGGCTACAGCTGATGCTTTCTTTGCAAAACCTTTTAGCAATACTAATCTAACTAATAATATACCTACAAAAACCATGAGACTGATAATTAATACTTCTAAATCTACTAAGGAACTAAGATCAATAGTCAATCCAAAAACAATAAAAAAGAACGTACGTAAGACAAAAGCCGTTTCTCTGGAAATAATATGGAAGTCCTTCTCCATCTTCTTAAACTCCATTCTGGTCATTAAGTTTTTCAATGGACCTCGAAAGAATAAATGGTTGTTCTTTAATACAAGTCCAAAAACCAATATTAAAACAAGTGGACTAAGATGAATCATTTTACCTAAGGCATAAATCAGAATTAGGATTGAGATAAAGAAGAATAATTTCACCTTTGCATTTAAGAACTTAAAAAGCAACACCAATCCAACACCTATAAGTAACGAAATAATAACAGTTGCTAAAACTTCTAAGCTAAACTCACCCAAAGACTGCTTAACTTCATGGGTAGTTAAAATGCTAACCATTAAATTAAAAATCATGATTCCAAAAATGTCTGACAAGCAGCTTTCATAAATTAGAAGCTCTTTATCATAGTCCAGAAGCTTATTAACACTTGGAATAACTATAGCACTCGATATTACTGCTAAGGGAGTAGAGTAAAGAAGGGAAAGTGACCATTCCATACCCAATAAAAAATGGAATATAGGAGCTATTAGAGCCATACTGCCTAAAATACCTAGTAAAGCAATAATTGTAGCTCTAAGAATTAGTCCTCTTTTTTCCTTGGATAACTCCAGGTCTAAAGCACCTTCCAGAACAATCATAATCAGCCCAACTGTACCCAATACTCCTAAGTAGGGCATAAAGTCCATTTTATACGTTGGGAAATGTTCCAACAATTTTCCCAGAAGCACTCCTGCCACAATTAGCATTAGTACTGAAGGAACATTAGTTCGTTTTGAAATCTCACTAAAGAAGTACGAAATCACAATACAGGCAGCCAAGGCTACTATTATTATATACTGGTCCATCGATGCAAATCTAATTGGAGTTTCTTGATGTGCCTTAAGCATCAATGCCTAAAAAGCTTATTTATCAAGACTTGTGCATAATCTCTCTGATTCACTCAGGGAATAGTCCAATAATAGGAAGTTATTCTCAAAACAAGACAATTACTGGTGATCAATTCAGTTGCTTCGAGTGATTCCATCAGGATAGCNAAAAAAAAAAAATACACCACCTCGACAATCTACTCAATAGCTCATTATAACTTTAATTATCTCATACATAGTAGATTACGAGCAATTGTGACCAGAAATTCAATTTGCAATTTTTCCTATATTGGGAAAATATTTCTATTAAACGGAAAATAATTGCCAATATATTTGGTTTGGCACATAAATTGTATTTAATTTTGTGCTAACTGTCGGATGGACCACAAGTCCTGAAGATCATAAACTACTATACTACAATGAACAGAACTATCACTAACGTTCGATTAATTCTTATTTGTGTTTTTGGGCTACTATCCTATACTGCACAATCACAAGATTTCTTAATTAACAAGGAATCTACCTGGCTCTACCAAGACAACGGTGCCAACTTAAACACATACTGGAGAGATTCTGGTTTTGCTGCTGGCAGCTTTAAAACGGGGCAAGGTCCTCTTGGGATGGGAGGTGTTACGGGTGCTATACTAAATACCACGATTACCAAAAGACTTACAACCTACTACATTAAAACTTTTACTCTATCCGACCCAACTTACACAACATTGTACGTCAATATGATGTGTGATGATGGTTTTGTACTCTATATTAATGAGGTTGAAGCTTTACGAGACAACATGGGTTCAGGTACTATCACTTCTTCATCCACTGCAATTACTGCTATTAGTTCAAGTGATGAGGGAGATTATGACATGTACACTATTCCTAGCACATTACTTAGTAATGGAGTGAATACCATTGCAGTGGAATTGCACAATTCAAGTGCAGGAAGTTCTGATCTGGCATTTGACCTAGAGTTATCAGCTATTGACCTTGGAGACCCCTTGGTTCAACGATTGGATTCTTGGAGCTACCACGACCAAGGTTCTGACTTAGGAACATCTTGGTATAGTACATCTTACGATGCCTCTAGCTGGAGCGAAGGAAGTGCTGTTTTGGGTTATGGAACACTTGATGGTGCAACCGTGGCTACTACTCTTAGTTACGGAAGCAACAGTTCCGACAAATATGCTACAACATACTTTCACAAAGAAGTAACACTATCGAATCCAAATTATTCTCAATTAAGTATAGGCTTACTAGCAGATGATGGAGCTGCGGTATATATCAATGGAAAGCTTGCTTTTGCAGTAGATATGCCGAGCACGTGGGACTATAGCAGTTATGCTTCTAGCACCATTGGTAACGACGATGAAGGAGATTACGACTACTTTACAGTTCCAGACACCTTTCTGGTAAACGGACTAAATGTTTTTGCTGTTGAAGTTCATCAAACCAATGCAACAAGCTCAGACCTTGGATTTGATCTAGAAGTAAACGGTTTAAGTGGAAGAGTTGTTTCGGGTAAGATATTTCTGGATATGGATGGAACAGGAACAGAGACCCCTTTGGATGTATTTGGCTCAGGTGCTGTAGAAATTAGAATGTATAACGACGCAGATTCAAATGGAGTTTATATTGATACAGAAATCATAAAATCGGTACTTACTAATCCATTTGGCGATTATGCTGGGTTTGTAATGCAAGGTGTTCGACACTTGGCCATAAAACTGATGACAGAAGACATGGATGATCAGGTAGGGTATACAACAGATACTGTTCTTACCTATACACTTGTATCCGGTGTTACAGACACCATTTTCGCAGATTTTGGCACTCTAGGGCCAAGAAGCCTTTGTCTAATGATTGCTGATGATCAAAGTAATGCTGATAAATACTATATGGCTAACCGTATTAGCGGTAAAAACCAATATATATCTACATTATCAACTACACTAATTGAAGCTTTGGCAATTCGAATCGGAATGGATTCTATGTGGGCATTTGACGATGGCCAGTTTGGCACTGTCGACATTGCTACTGGACTATTTACAAGTGTCGGCCCTGGGATCGGCTCTGGAACTGGAATCTTAGGAGGATCAAGTACCAGTCATTCTTTTACAGATGTTGATGGCTTGGCATACGACGCTACAAATGACATCCTATATGGCGTAGAACGTCGATCAGGAAATAGCGATTTACTTATTGCGGTTAATAGATCTACCGGAAATTTTATTGACAACTTCTTTGGTTCAGGTTTAGACTTCGTTGAAATTGCCGGAACTGGAATTAAGGAAGATGTGGATGATATCGCATTTAATCCTAACACAGGACAATTATTAGCTGTAAACAATGAAAATAGTGGAGATAGTACTAGATACATATCCATTGACCCAACAACCGGAACAGGAACCGTTATATCTATTGTAGGTGTAGGTGACTTTGAAAGTTTGGGTTATTATAATACAGGTGAACTATACGGAACTACTGGGGTAGAAGATGCAGGCGGTTACTCTGCTAATACATTTTATCAAATTGCCAGAACTACAGGAATCGGAACTAAACTTGATTCTCTGTATTCAGGTGCCATTGATGTGGAAGCTTGTGATTGTTTAACTGGACCACTGGAAAACCTTATCTCAGGCGTTGTATTTTACGATGAAGATTCATCTGGTGTTTTTGATAACTCTGACACACTTTATGGAAGTATAAAGGTTTACTTATATAGAGATGCAAACAACAATGGCGTCATCGATGCTGGAGATTATATAATTGATAGCACTCTTACAGATTTAAATACAGGATTCTATGTATTTATAACAGATAGTCTTGGTGATTTTTTAACTACACCGTACATTGAGTTTACTCAACTTGCAGTTATGAATACAACTACTAGCGATAGTATCACTGAAACTGCTACCTTTATAATGCACGGTGATTTTGATGGAAGAAACGACTTTGGTTTTCATATAACTGCTGGGATTCCATACCTTCCTGTAGAATGGCTAAAAATAGCTGCTGTATGGACCAAAGATAAGGATGCTGCAATCACTTGGTCAACGGCCTCTGAAACGAACACCTCACACTACGAAGTGGAACGAAAAACAGATGACAGTGAATTCACGTCCATTGGACTAGTTGACGCTTTCGGAAATACCAACAGTATCTCAAAATACAGTTTAGTGGACTTTGAAGCTAATATTCAAAATTCGAAAAATATAATTTATAGAGTTAAACAAGTTGATTTTGACAATGCGTTTGAATACTCAAACAGTGTTATACTAACCAGAAAGCCAGGGGGACTTACAGTTACTGCGTACCCTAACCCTATCACCAATTTTGTCAATGTAGAAATCAACCAAAAAGGTAAATACAACATAATAATAACCGATGTAACAGGTCATTTGATTGTTGAAAAAACTGGGACTAATTACAATTCGTTCTCGCCCATAAAAATAGGAGAACTAAACCAATTACGTAAGGGGTTATACCTCGTACGAGTAACTTGCAATGGAGAAGAAACAGTTGTCAAGTTAATTAAGTAAGTTTAGAATTTATTTAATAGTTAGCGAAAGCCGAGTGTAGTAAACTCGGCTTTTTTTTGTCAAAACTTTAGGATAAAATCGCTGATTTACTCCATCCTAAAGTTTTTATACCTTTGACATTTTGCAAATGTCTAGATTCTCAAAATTATTTTTCTGCACTTTTCTCTCCGGTCTACTATTGTCCTGTGAAGGGGACTATTATATCGACTACGAGTGGGTAAGCATGGATGCAATACATGGCAACAACAGCAACAAGTGGCCTGAACCAAGTTCAGATGATTCGATATCTGCCGATCATTATGTACTTATACTTCAAATGGAAACCAATGAACTAAAAAGGGAAGGTAGATATTTGGACCAAGAATCACCTCCCTCTAATGTTAATGGACTAGATTCTTTGTTTATATATAGTTCCAAAGACTTTGATTCAGAACATCCTGCGAATAGCAATTTGACCGATTTATTTGTCATATTAAATGATACTTACTATTCTACTTTACCCGCAGACGGCAGTGAAGGGTATTGGATTAATAACCATCAATCACCTCGTTTTTACGATGACCCCAATGTCACTCACATCGACCTTATGTTACAACAAAAGCCTTCTCTTAAGGACTCGTTTAGGTTCTATGTTAGAATGGTTTTGGATGACGGTACCGCATTCACAGACTCTACCACCTCAATAGCTCTCTTTTGACATGAAATATATCCTTTCAATTTGTTATTGTTTTCTGACATACATCAGCTTTGGACAAAATGAACCTAAAAAAGAAAAGTGCCAAAATTGTGTTTTGGGGTTGGGCATCACTTACGGAATGTCATTTACTCAAAAACCTTCATCTCAACCTTTTGGACTACACATTTATCCCGACCAAAGAATTTTCTACATATCATCTGAGTTAGAATTTGGTATAATTCTTAAAAAAAACACCCAGATTAGACTCAACTACTCTAGTAAGAAATTTCGTTTTGATCAAGAAACATATGACAAAAAAATGCAAAAAGAATATAGTGAATTCTATTTCTATAACAACGAACACTATGGCATATATGAGCCCACTACCGACTTTACTGAAAAAGACTTTGAAGCAAAAAACCTAATGCTAAAGGTCCAACATACGATCAAGAAGACAAAGTACTCTGTATTCCCAAGTCTAGGTATTGGCATAGAAAAATGGAAACATAAAAATTACCAATATGTACTTAGAAAACCAAGTTCGAATATTTTTACAACGTATGAAATATCAAGTCATTTTAAACCTAGTTTAGTACTTGAACCTTCCGTCTCTATATCTATACCCAAATATCCTATAATTCAATTAGAACTAGGCATTTCTCATAGCATTGCACGGCTTAACTACGATGTTAAGTACAAAAAAAGTAACGAAAATTTTTCATCTACAGAGAACATTAAATTCGATAAAAATATGACAGGATTCTATGTTACGTTGGTCCTAAGAGGTGAACTCAATTAATGACTCTCCATCAAATTCATCTGGAGCGGCCAATCCAAGTAAATCAAGAACAGTTGGGGCAATATCTGCTAGTTTTCCATCTCTTACATTCTTAACCTTATCATCAAGTATAAAACAGGGAACTAGATTAGTTGTATGAGCCGTATGAGGAGTTCCATCTTCATTGATGGCTTTATCAGCATTCCCGTGATCTGCAATTATAATAAAGCTATACCCATGCTCCTCTCCTACTTTCACTAGTCTTTCTGCACAAGCATCAACAGTTTCGCATGCTTTTACTATAGCATCAAATACACCGGTGTGCCCTACCATATCTGGATTTGCATAATTGATACATACAAAATCATAAGGAATACGCTCTATACCAGCAATGACTTTGTCAGTGAGTTCCTGTGCACTCATTTCAGGTTGTAAATCATAGGTTGCCACCTTTGGTGAGTTTGCCATGGCTCGATCTTCTCCTTCAAAAGGCTCTTCTCTCCCTCCATTAAAAAAGAAGGTAACATGAGGGTACTTCTCTGTTTCTGACGCTCTTAGTTGCTTTTTATCATTTTTGGCCAACACTTCTCCTAGTGTATTTTTTAAATCTTGTGAATCAAACAATACATTCACTCCCTGATAAGTCTTGTCGTACTCCGTCATGGTGAAATAATGAATATTTAATTTAGACATACCTTCTTCTGGCATAGACTTCTGGGTCAGCACTGTGCTAATTTGTCTCCCTCTATCTGTTCTATAGTTGAAACACAATACAATATCATCATCTTGTATTACACCAGATGCATCCAGAGAAATAGGTTTAATAAATTCATCTGTTGTACCGGTATCATAGTTGGATTGCATAGCCGTTTGATAGTCGTCATATCTATCACCTTTTCCATGCACCAATAAATCATATGCTAACCGAGTTCTTGCCCAGCGTTTATCTCTATCCATGGCATAATATCTACCACAGATACTCGCCAGTCTTGCATTACCAAATTTAGAAGATTCACATACGGTCGTTAAGTATTCTTTACCCCCATTAGGAGCCGTATCTCGACCATCTGTAAATGCGTGCACAAATACCCTGTCATCCATTCCTACTTCCTTAAACAACTCGGTAAGCATTAATAGATGTTCCATATTGCTATGTACTCCTCCATCACTTACAAGTCCCATTAAATGAATTTTCCTATTTGGATTCTGCTTTGCTAAACTCAGCAGTTTTATAAACTGCTCCATCTCACCCACTTCGTTATTTTGGAACGCCTTATTAATTCGAACCAGCATCTGCCAAACCACTCTACCTGCACCTATATTCATATGCCCTACTTCGGAATTCCCCATTTGTCCTTTTGGGAGGCCAACGTTCTCACCAAACGTCTTAAGAGTGCTATTCGGCTTATCTTGTAGACTATCTATAAATGGCGTTTGTGCATTAAAAATAGCATCTGACTTATCTTTATTTCCAATGCCCCATCCATCTAGTATTAGTAAAACAACTTTTTTCATTTCAGTACTACAAAGTTAATCTCATCATTAAAATGAGATTAGGAATGCAATACTTGTTAATAGTATCTAAAATTAAAACTACAATTGCATCGCATTAGTCGATTTGACTATCAATGATATAGCTGCGTGATAATCTTTGTAACAAAACGTATAAAAAACCGTTAGACCATTATTAAGTTGAGGAAACTGATTACTATATCTACCCTTCTTTTATTTTTTGTGACTCAAGCACAAGAATACTATTCACTTAGAGGATATGTGACAAATGATGACAACGAACCTTTGGTTGGGGTATACGTTCGCGTACAAAATCTTGGTACAGGAACTGTTACCAACGCAAAAGGCCAGTATGAGTTACGTCTACCCGAGGGGATGAACCGCCTTTCATACACCTTTATCGGTTACAAACCTCAAACATTGGACTTAGTCATACAAAAGAATCTAAGTCAGAACATTCGGTTAAAATTTTCCGACAACCAACTCAAAACAGTAAAAATATCAAACAAAAGAAAGGATTTATCCTATGGAATTATCAAACAGGTAATTGAGAATAGAGATAACTATACAAGCCAGTATACCACACAAAAAAGGCACATCTACATTAAGAGTGTCGAAAAGAACATCAGAAAAGCACCAAAGGAGGATAAAGAGAAGGATGAAAAAACGGACCCTTTTAAAAATGATAGTATTCCAGACTTAAACCTGTTCGAAGGTGAGTTTATTCAACATAAAAATAACTCTGGGGGTTTTAAAGAAGAGAAACTCGCTGCAAAAAAACTGGGTTCTCAAAGATCCCTTTTTTATACTTCCACAACCAATGCTGACTTCGATTTCAATCAAAATCTCATCAGATCGAACAAACTGGGAGACAACTCTTACATCTCGCCAATTAGTGCAACCGCACTTCTTGCATACAAGTACAAGCTACTTGGCTCTTACTTCATCGGAAAACAAAAGATTTATAAGATAAAAGTAACTCCCCGAAAACTTGGGAACGCTCTTTTTAAAGGAACTATTGAAGTCTGGGATAGCCTCTTCACCATTAAAACAGTAGACTTAAATGTAAACAAGAATTCCCTTATTCTGTATGACAAATTCAACATTAAACAGTCCTACATATTTATTAAAAATAAAAGGGTTCTTGAAAGTGAAGAACTCACCTGGCGAATAAAGACAAACTCGGAGGAGTCTAATGGGCATTGTGATGTGACTTATACAGCGTATGTTTTTGACACCACGTACACTAAACGCTATTTCAACGCTGAAGTGGGAACTACAGCTGAAGATGCTTATGATAAAGACACCAGTTTTTGGGCAGAAATAAGACCTGTCCCTTTAACTGAAGAAGAACGTGATTTTATTAATTATCAAGACAGTGTTTTCAGGATAAGAAATAGTAAAGTATACTTAGACTCAATTGACTCTGCTTACAACAAAATCACATTCCTGAAAGCTCTTTGGTCCGGAATGGGACATATCAATAGAGAGAAAAAGGTTGATTGGAGTTTTGACCCTGCAATAGGGTTAATTGACCCTGTAGCAATTGGAGGTTTTAGACTTCGATATTCAGTAAGCTACTATCGTAAATTTGAGGATCGAAAAACGATATACATTTCTCCTTTTATAAACTATGGGTTTCGAAACCAAGATGTGAAGGGAAACCTAAATATCACCTATAAGTATGACCCCAAAAACCTTTCTACTATATCCGTAAATGCCGGAAAGTACTTTGGTTTTGTCAATCAGTTTGCCACGTTTAATGATATTTTTAAGAGGGAAAACTTCTTTGAACAAAATCACATTTATGTATACCACCGAACTGAACTCCTCAATGGACTTTATCTAACCAACGGAATTCAAAACATCCTTCGAAGGGACTTGGGAAACTTCAGTTTCAATCCTGATTTTGACGAGGCCTTTGAAAATAATATCCCAAGCAGGTTTGACACTCATTCGGCGTTTGAAGTAGTTATAGGCATAGATTACACTCCAAAACAACTCTATATTCAAGAACCAAAAGAAAAAATTATCCTAGGGTCAAAGTACCCTACCTTTTCTTTGGCATACAGACAAGCAATTCCAAAGTTCTTTGGTTCTACCACCGACTATAAACGACTAGAGCTTGGTATTCGACAAAAATTTAACGTAGGAATTTTTGGTGTATCTGAATACTCCGCACAATTTGGAACTTTCTTAGACACCACAAAACTTAGAATAATGGATTACAAATACCAACGTGGTGGTGATCCATTTTTCATGCTTCCTCCAATGTACGGTTATCAGTTAATCGATAGCACATTCCCAACGTTCGGCGGTTTCTTGGAAACTCACTATGTTCACCAATTCAACGGATTTTTAACAAGTAAGATTCCGGGTATTAAGCAATTGGGTATAAAAACTACCGGAGGTGGAGGTGTACTTTTTGTTCCTGAAAGAAACTATCAATATTCTGAGCTATTTGCAGGTGTAAATCGAATCTTCAAAATTGGCAGAGAGAGGCTGAGATTGGGTGTATACTACGTGGTCGCTCAATCCAATACACAGGGATTTACATCAGGTTTCAAATTCTCTTTTGAACCGTATGATGCGGACAACAGTAGTTGGAGTTTTTAGTCTCTCTGTCTCCTAGTCCGTTGTACATTTGCCTTATATGCCAACGGAACAATTAACTATAAAAGGTGCTCAAAAAACAATAGATTCTTGGATAAAAACAATTGGAGTTCGATACTTTGATGAGTTGACCAATACCGCAATCCTAATGGAAGAAGTAGGTGAAGTTGCCCGAATCATGAGCCGTAAATATGGCGAACAGAGCTATAAAGATTCTGACCGTACCGTAGACTTAGGTGATGAGATGGCTGACGTAATGTTTGTCCTAATGTGTTTGGCTAATCAATGTGACATCGATTTAGAGCAAGCTCTGATTAAAAACTTGGACAAGAAGACCAAACGAGATGCCACTAGACACCAGGAAAACGACAAACTCAAGTAATGGCACTATATTTGAAAATATTAGTAATATGAAGAAAATTATACTCCTTGTTTTGATGGCAGCATCTACTTTTTCATTTGCTCAACAAGAGGCTAAAGTTAGTAAAGGTTCCATTGGTATTGGGCTCCATTTAGCTTGCCCTCAGAGTGAACTCCAAGATATAGAATACGATGAGGGTTTTGGACTTCACCTCTCCTACCTTACCAGAAAATATCCGTATAAGTCTAAAACAAACTTCCAATTTGGGGTCCGGATGGATTTCGCCAATATGAAGTCCAAAACTTTTAAAGATATTGAACTAGCTGATCCTGCAATTATTGGAAAAGCCACTGCCAAGGCTTCCAACAAAATGTATGGAACATTTGCTTTTGGCAGAATAAATTTCGGAAATGATAATGATAAAGTTGTACCCTATGTAGACTTATTGATTGGACATCGAAACTATACTACTTCTCAACTTATCTCCTTGGATCAAGCTGCTCAAAATCCTGAATATCAAAGCGATACTTTCACCAAGAGAATAATTCATACCAATCGTTTTCATTATGGAGGCAGTGTGGGTGTAAACTACAGAATGAGTGAAAGCATCTCTTTTGAAGCAAGTGTCACCTATACCTTTGGTGAGACTGGTGTAGCATTGCCACTTAAGAATATAACTAGAGCTTCCGGTACCAATGAGATCGATTACAATGATTATAAAAACGTAAAAACTGATTTACTCCTTATCAATGCTGGAATTAGATTCCATTTATTTAAAAAGTACAGAAAGAAAACATACAATACTTCTACTGCTCCTACTGTACCAAATACTCCTACTAATACGAGATACAAGGACACTAAGAATACTACAACACCTACAAAAACTACAGATCCCGTAATAAAGGATAGACCTAGTACTCCTACGATACCAACTACTCCAACCACTCCAACTAAAAAGACTCCGATCAAAATAAAACCAAACGGACCTGTTAAGAAGGATGATAGAAACTAATCACCTAACTTCAGATTATTGGGAGAATAGATACCAAGAGAGTAAAACGGGGTGGGATATTGGCTATGCTAATAAAATACATACGGACTACGTAGAAGCGAATTATGGTAAGGACGCACGTATCCTTATTCCTGGAGCGGGGAGTGCTTACGAAGCGGAATATCTTTGGAAGCGAGGCTATACCAATGTTCACCCATGCGATTTTGCACCTGAAGCTAAAGAACGGTTTTTAAAGCGAGTATCTGACTTTCCTGATAATCAATTCATAACTGGAGATTTCTTTGAGATAACCGATAGATTCGACCTTGTTCTAGAGCAAACCTTCTTTTGTGCAATTAATCCAAACCTCAGGAAGTCGTATGTTTCTCACATGCATGATATCTTGAATGTAGATGGTAAGATATACGGAGTTATGTTCGACATGGATAAGCCTGATGGGCCTCCTTACGGAGGTAATCCAGTAGAATACAAGACTTTATTTTCAAATTATTTTGCGATTTTAACGATGGAAAAATCCCAAAAATCTATTCCTAAACGGATGGGTAATGAGCTAATCGTAGAATTTCTTAAAAAATAATCACATTCCTTATTGCAAGGTTTGAAATCGGGATTATTTTTGCACCCGCTTACGAAGGGAAACGTTCTGTGAAGTAAGCAAATCAAGCGAAAGTAGCTCAGCTGGTAGAGCATCACCTTGCCAAGGTGGGGGTCGCGAGTTCGAATCTCGTCTTTCGCTCACTATTTAAAAAAGGGAGCAATCCCTTTTTTTGTTTGAGTAAGGTACTTCTAATGTTGAAGGAACTTTATTCTGCACATTAAAATCTTACCAAATCACAGATTTGGAGATTTTATATGCTTGGGTGGTGGAATTGGTAGACACGTTGGACTTAAAATCCAATGTCCGCAAGGACGTACGGGTTCAAGTCCCGTCCCGAGTACAATTAAGCCTTGACTACTAGTTTGTTAAGGCTTTTTTTATTTACTGGTTGTCGTTTTAGTTGTCACAATTATCGAGTACAACAACCGTTCTATAGGATTGTATAACAACGAGTGTAACGAAATAAGCTTTATTCCAAGCCCTTAGATTTGAAAAGTATTTATTTATAATTTTAGTCTTCCTAATTCCATAATAAACTGAACAAAATCTGTTCTTACAATACGAAGAATACATCTTACCATTTGATGTGACTATAGTCTTTTAACAATAAGTATGTGTTCCAATAACCTTTTAGTCGTTCATCTTTACCTTTAGATTTTGCTATGTCAATAAGTGCCAGATTCATACTTTGTGAGATAACCTTTCTTTTAGCTCTTTTTGTTAAAGCAGAATTGCCAACAATGTCTGTTCCATTGCCTGAAACCATTAAGTCTGTACTTGAAAGCTTAAATTCAGGTGTTTACTATACTCAGCCACATTCTCAGCGACCTGAATCGATAATTCACGGGTAGGAGCTAAAATAAGTGCACGTATACTTTTAGCGCGCACCCGCTCTTTATTGTTTAGCTGTTCCAATAGTGGCAGAACAAATGCGGCAGTTTTACCTGTGCCCGTTTGAGCAGTGGCAACAATATCTCTACCTGCAAGAATGATCGGAATCGATCGTTTCTGCACTGGGGTAGGGTTGGTATAACCCAGTTCTTGAATAGCTTTTACGATAGGGGCACTTAACCCTAGTTTTGAAAATGACATAGTGACTCGAGATGTTGGAATATAGAAGAGCGCTTATTATAGCGTAAAACTAACTACATGTTGTTAAGGGCAATTAAGTGAGGCATCTTGAATCTCCCCGAAAAAACTAAAACCT
>NVWV01000011.1:0-175000 GCA_002746305.1 Bacteroidota bacterium
TAAGAAAGATGACGAGACTACAGAGGCTGATTGGAACCTAAAGAATAGTGCAGGAGTACCCATAGCAAGTGGTTTATACATCATTCATATAGATGCAGGAGAACTTGGAGAGAAGATTTTGAAATGGATGGGTGTTATGAGAGAATTAGACCTGGACTCATTTTAATTTATAGGGGACATTATAAAGAAACTAAAGAATGAAAAAAATAATAATCTTATCAATTATACTATCGGCATCTACTGCAATGTTCGCAGGCAATCCCGAAAGAATAGGGCAAGCTGGAGCTACGCAATTAAATATCAATGGTTGGGGAAGAAGTTCTGGATGGGGATGGGCATCTGTAAGTAGTGTAAAAGGGCTTGAAGCGATGTACAACAATATCGGAGGACTGGCTTATACATCGAACACAGAAATTATATTCTCACGAACAGCATGGCTTACTGGAAGTGATATTAATATCAATACTTTTGGGTTTGCACAGAATCTAGGAGGAAATGGCGTTTTGGGTGTAAGTATTATGAGTTATGATATAGGAGATATCCCGATCACAACCAATGAGCAGCCAGATGGAGGAATAGGAACATATAAACCACGTTTCACCAATATTGCAGCGGCCTTTTCGAAGCAGTTTACAAGAGAAATATCCGGAGGTATAGGGTTTAAGATATTCTCGGAATCTATCACTAATGTTAAGGCCCAAGGCCTTGCATTGGATGCAGGTATCCAGTACATTACAACATTTAAGAAGAAAGATAAAATTAAGAAAAATGACATTAAGTTTGGTGTTTCTCTTAAGAATATTGGCCCTGATGCTAGATACTCAGGAGATGGTCTATCTGTTAAACTTCAGAATCCTATTACTGAAGTAGAATCTACTGTTAATCAAAGATCGGCAAAATTTAATTTACCGACTCTTATGAATATAAGTGCTTCGTATGATATGAGGTTGGATAAAACAGACGAGATATACTTTCACAGATTGACACCAGCCTTTACATTTACAAATAATGCATTTTCTAGTAATCAATTTACAGTAGGGGTGGAATATGGCTACAAGAGTATGTTCCAACTTAGAGCAGGATATGCCTATGAAGATGGTATCACTACGTATGAAACAAGAACAAATGCTTTTACCGGTGTTATGGGAGGTTTTACATTTGAAGTGCCTGTAAAGAAGGATTCTGAGACTACTTTTGGCTTGGATTATTCCTACAGACATTCTAATCCATTTGGAGGGTCACATTCCTTTGGAGTTCGATTGAATATCGGAGAATAATTCGTATCTCAAATAAGATAACTAATTTTGCAATGTTGCATCTTTTTTAAGATGCAACATTGTGCTTTTATAAAAAAAACAAATCAATGGGGATTAACTATATTTCACAAGAAGGATATGATGCATTAAATGCAGAGATTGCTCGCTTAGAAAAAGTAGAGCGAAAAAAAATAACTGCACAAATAGCAGAAGCTAGAGACAAGGGAGACCTTTCTGAAAATGCGGAATATGACGCAGCTAAGGAGGCTCAAGGCTTGATGGAGATGAAAATCTCAAAGCTTAAGAATACAATGGCAGATTGTAGAGTAATAGATCCAAAGGATATTGACCTAAGCAAAGTGAATATACTTAGTACTGTTCGTTTACTTAATAAGAAATTTAATAAAGAGGTTACATATACTATTGTTGCTGAGACTGAAGCTGATCTCAAAGCAGGTAAAATATCTGTAAAGTCACCCATTGGTGAAGGACTAATGGGGAAGAAGATCGGTGAGGTAGCGGCTATTTCAGTGCCAGCAGGTGTAATCGAATTTGAAATACTTGAAATAAGTATTTAATGACCATTTTTGAGAAGATTATAAACGGAGAAATACCGTCGTATAAAATTGCGGAAGATGATAAGTACATCGCATTTTTAGATGTCTTTCCGTTAAAAGAAGGACATACCTTAGTAGTTCCAAAGTTGGCTGTAGATTATATTTTTGATATGGATGATGATCTTTTTGTAGGTCTTCATTTGTTTTCTAGAAAAGTTGCAAAAGCCGTACAAAAAGTTGTGCCTTGTAACCGAATAGGTATAGCAGTTATTGGTCTAGAAGTTCCGCATACACATATCCATTTGGTACCCATAAATAATGTTGGAGATATTAATTTTTCAAGTTCCAAAATTAGTGTAGCTCCAGAGAGAATGGAAGAGCTTAGAGTTCAAATATCAGAAGCTTATACTTCTTTGTAGGGTTTATTTTATCTTATCAGGATTTTTGGAAACAAAGCTCTTCCAGCTACCGTAACTTTCTGAGGATGTTGATGCTCCAGGCTTGTACATAAAGTGATGGCATATAGCTACAGCAACGGCATCGGTGGCATCTAACTTTGAATGGTTCTTTTCAAGTTTAAGTAAAGCTTGAACCATGCCCGCCACTTGTTCTTTACTTGCATTCCCATTTCCTGTCACGCTCTGTTTAACTCGTTTAGGGGCGTATTCGAAAACAGGGAGGTTACGGTTTAAAGCCGCAGCCATGCTTACTCCTTGAGCTCTTCCCAATTTTAGCATACTTTGAGGGTTTTTACCCATAAATGGAGCTTCTAGTGCTACTTCATCAGGTAGATATGTGTCAATTAGTTGGGTGCATTTTTCAAATATGGCTTGTAGTTTCATGGCATGATTAGCTTCTTTACGCAAATCGAAAATTCCCATACTAATCAGTTCCATATTGTTTTTGCCAATTCCAATAATACCGTAGCCAGCAATGTTTGTACCAGGGTCAATGCCCAATATTATCTTCTTGTAATTGTTATCTTTCGCCACGCTAAAAGCAAAGGTACTCCATACCAAAGATAGATAATACACACGTGAACCACATGCAAAAAGCAAAAGGCTATAAACGATTTTATCCTTGGCTAAAATGGATTTTTAGTGGAGTATCCATTTTTGTTTTTGTAAGTAAGGTTCTTGAAATAGAAGGAAGTTTAGTCCAAGATATTTTCGACGGTGTAAGCAAAAGACCGTTGTTATTTTTTGTAATTCTGCTATTGGCATTGGTGAATTGGAATGCGGAAGCTCAGAAGTTTAAATTACTGATACGCTCAGAAATAAAACTAAGTAATTTCAAGGCATTTTTAATTGTACTGGGAGGCATGGCCATTAGCAACTTTACACCAGCCCGCACAGGAGAGTATATTGGTCGAGGTCTGCTCCTCAAAAAGCTACACCCTGTGAAAGTTGTAATAGCTACGGTAACGGGCAATATCGCACAGGTACTAATGACCTATGGTCTTGGCCTAATTTGTGTTTTATGGCTGGTATTTTTTACCGACTATGCAGAAAAATTGACCGAGTTACCCAAATTGTGGAGTGTAACAGCCTTGATTGTAGTCATGTTTCTGATTCTGGTGTATGCAAAAAGGTTAATACGATGGATGAAACCGAGGTTGCCCAGTAAATTGGCTAAGACACTCAACATGGTTAAGAAATACAATGGTCAAATTTTTGGGAGAGTAGCGGGAATTGCTTTTGTACGGTATTTGGCTTTTGGACTACAATTTTATCTGTTACTCCAGTTGTTTTCAGATTTTTCACTTCCAGTATTTGCATTGGTCTTAATACCTGTAGCATATCTTATGCAAAGTGTGGCACCTGTACCAGCAATCTCTGATGTTGGTGTTCGTGTATACGTATCTCAACTGTTGTTTGGTACATTTCTGATTGATAGTGCCATCTTGCATGCCGTAACTAGTTTATGGTTTATTAACTTGATATTGCCAGGTTTTATAGGAGCTATATACCTGTTGGGGTCAAGCATTAAAAATAGATGATGGCAATATATCTCATAGGAGCTTTGTGTTTGGGGCTAGGATACTTCCTTCTCTTATCTAAGTATGCAACACTTTGGGAGAGTTTATCCATTTATTTAGAAGAGGATAAATCAAGATCAGAAAAAGTGTCGGTTCTTGTTCCGTTTAGAAATGAGGAGAGCA
Source organism: Bacteroidota bacterium (assembly GCA_002746305.1). Classification (GTDB taxonomy): domain Bacteria; phylum Bacteroidota; class Bacteroidia; order NS11-12g; family UBA9320; genus UBA9320. Next base: position 3,975 of record NVWV01000011.1, read on the forward strand.
ACTTACCCGTCCTGATAAAGTCTATTCAAGAGCTTGCTGAATCGATGCACGAAATAGAATTTATTTTTATAAATGATCATTCTACTGACAGTAGTGTTAAGATTCTTGAAGCACTTATACCGGGAGCCAGAGTACTTAATCTTGAAAAGGAAACAGGTAAGAAGGCAGGTGTCAGTGAGGGGATAAGGTATGCAACTGGAGATATTATACTTCAGACAGATGCAGACTGTATTCTTCCATCGGATTGGATTAATGAAATGGTACGACCTTTTGAAGACTCAGCCATCAAGTTGGTTAGCGGTCCTGTTAGGTTTACGGATGCAAAGAATTTCTGGGGTAAGTTGGTTAACTTGGATTTTGCTGCTTTAATAGCGATAGGAGCAGCCCATATAGAATGGGGGAAACCACTAATGTGTAATGGAGCAAACATGGCATATCGAAAACGTGAAGTTGAGGATATGGCATTTAATACTGAAAAAGCAAGTGGAGATGATGTATTCCTACTCCAATACATAGCGAAAAATCACCAAGACTCAATTTGCTTTTTGAAGTCAAAAAGGGCGTTGGTGTATACGGATGGCCCAAAAACATTTACTGAGTTTTGGAATCAACGACTGAGATGGTCCAGTAAGAATGGGGACTATGAGGATAAAACCAATATATGGGTTCTCATAATGATATGGTTGTACAATGTAATCATTGTAGTTTCCTTGATGTCTCTTCATCCTACAGGTTTTCTAGTAGCGGCATTCCTGATATTATTTAAGATACTTGCAGAAGATAAATTTTATGGAACATTTAGTGAGTTTTTCGGAATAAATCTCTGGTTTAAAAACCTATTATTCGGTCAGCCGTTTCATATACTATATATGGTGATATTGCCACCAATATCACAACTACTTAAATATAAATGGAAAGAAAGAAAAGTAAGGTAGTAGAACTGCCAGAGTTGGAAAAAGAAGTGCTCCAATTATGCATATTCCCAGAGAGTTTTGAATCCATTGTGGATGAATGCATCTCAGAAAAAAAGCAAAGTATAGTGGCAGATGCTATTAAAAACTTAATTCATTATAAACTACTTGTAGCTGCAAACGAAGATCTGCATCTGTCATGGGTGTATGACAGTGATAAAATGAAAGACAGCTCTTTTAAGGCTACCGCACGTGGCGTAGAGTGGATGGAGGCTCAGTAAAGTTTTCTTATTCCTTCTTAAATCCAAGTCTTTTACCCGTAGCAAGTCCATTGGGATTATTTTCATAGTTCTTTTGTTGCAAGGTTATTTCGCTCATCACTTCCATAGGAGGTACATACAAGTCAAAATCTAGTGCGTAAAGCATGGTTTGCTCAATTATCTTAACAATGGTATCTTCATTTATTTCATTTTGGTGGAAGTCTTTGAATAAGAAGTCCAGTTGTCGTTGTCCATCCACATAAAAATGTGCTTCTGAATTAATGAAGATTCTAGCTAATAAGTAACCCACATCAGAAAGTCTTTGATACTTGATAGAATCCGATAAAAAATTATAAGCCTGAATCATACCACAGTATCCTCTTTCGGGTGCTTCTTCCACATATTCCATTTTGCTTACTTCGTGTTCGGGTGGAAATGCAAAAACGTTGGTATGCATAATGAAAGCGATGGTGTCACCACTAAATTTTAGATGAAACTCAAACTCACTTATTTCTGAGAATTGAACCTCTAAACTTTTATCCTTTTTAATAACTTCAGGAGTCAGTCGTTCCGCAATTTCTTTGGCATACCTTTTTAGTTCGTCAAATACCGTTTTGGTATTCCTGTAGATGTGCTGTTTAAGCCCAGCCTTGTTATTTAATCCCCCAATTATTTGTATAATATCCTCCGACATTTTTTGTAAAGTTTAAGCAAATCTAATGCATTCAAAAAACATTGTAATTATTTGTCTGTTAGTCTTTTAAATAAGGTGTAAAAATGGTATTTTTGCACCACCCAAAAAGTATAAATCTATGTCAGAAACAGCAAAAATAAACATCCAAGGAACCGAAACGGAGCTTCCAATTATAGTAGGTACAGAAAATGAGGTTGGGGTAGATATTAGTAAACTTAGAGGTGCTACTGGTGCTGTTACTTTAGACTTTGGGTATAAAAATACAGGTTCCACAACTAGTAATATTACTTATTTAGATGGTGAAAAAGGAATCTTAAGACACAGAGGTTATTCTATTGAAGAGTTAGCAGATAAGGCTGATTTTCTTGAAGTAGCATACTTGCTCATTAACGGGGAATTACCTACTACAGAAGAATACAAGACTTGGGATAACGAAATAAGAAGGCATACCTTAGTAAACGGAGATATACAGAATATATTTAATGCTTGGCCCACAGGTTCACACCCAATGGGGCAATTAATTGCTATGATATCTTCTCTTTCCTCTTTCTATCCAGAAAGCTTGAATCCAAATGCAGGAGAGGATGCTCGCATGAGAACCATTACACGATTGCTGGCTAAAATGCCAACGCTTTGTGCTATGATTTCCAAGAATAGAATTGGTCATCCATTGATTTACCCTCAGAATAATCTAAACTACGTAGAAAACTACTTGAACATGACTTTTAAGCATGTTACAGAAGACTACGAGCTTGATCCTGTCCTAGTAAGAGCGATGAACAAGTTGATGATTTTACATGCAGATCACGAGCAAAATTGTTCTGCGTCCACAGTAAGGTTGGTGGGATCTTCTCACGCTAATTTATATGCTTCTATTTCTGCAGGTATAGCGGCGTTATGGGGCCCTCTTCATGGTGGTGCAAACCAAAAGGTAATAGAAATGCTAGAAGCAATTCAAGCAGATGGTGGAAATGCTCAAAAATATATAGACAAGGCAAAGGATAAGAATGACCCTTTCCGCTTGATGGGCTTTGGTCATAGAGTATATAAAAACTTTGATCCACGTGCTAAGATTATAAAGAAATCTGCGGATGAAGTATTGGCAAAATTAGGTGTCAATGATCCAACTTTAGAAATCGCAAAGAAATTAGAAACAGCTGCATTGTCTGATCCATACTTCATAGAACGAAAGTTATTCCCTAACGTTGATTTTTATTCTGGAATTATCTATAAAGCAATGGGATTCCCTGTTGAGATGTTTACTGTACTATTTGCTTTGGGTAGACTTCCCGGATGGATAGCACAATGGAAAGAAATGATGGAAGACAAACATCCTATAGGACGACCTCGTCAAATCTATACAGGTCCAGTTACTAGATCTTTTGTTTCTAGAGAAGACAGGTAATTAGTTTACTTTCTTACCTTCTTGATAAGTTCCAAGTATTGCGGCTGTAAGCATATACTTGTCTATCGTAATATTCTTATCTAAGATTACATAATCTGCAAGCTTTCCTTTTGTCAAGCTGCCGATTTTAGATTCCATAAAATTTCCTTTAGCTGCCCAATTGGTGATGCCTAAAAGTGCTTCTTTTGGAGATAACGATTCCTCTGGAATAAAGCCCCCTAAAGGACGTTTTTTAGAATCTTGTCGGTAAACGGCAGCAAAGAATGTCTTTAAAGGGGATATGTTTTCCACTGGAAAATCTGTACCCAAAGGGAGATAGCCATTGAGAGCTAGTAAGCTTTTATAGGAGTAGGCCCCTTCTAATCTCTCGGTGCAAAGTCTATCATCTACCCATTTCATATCACTAGTTGCATGTGTTGGTTGAACTGATGGAATTACCGAATATCGTGCAAATAATTTTCTATCCGCCGGTGTGACTATTTGTGCATGTTCGATTCTCCATCGTTTATCATTCTTTCCTTTGAGCAATTCGCCATATAATTCAAGTACCTTTTTATTTGCACTGTCACCTATACAGTGTGTATTGGCTTGAAAATTCAGATTGTAAACACGTTTATAGAATGAATCCAAGTCTGTTGGTTCTGTGACCCACACTCCTGTGTAATTTGGATGGTCACAGTAGGCCTTCTTTAATTTAGCTCCTCTAGAACCAAGAGCACCATCTGCATAAAGCTTGAAGGAGTTAACACTGAGTTTTTTAGTTAGGATAGGACCATTTTTTTCAAAGTATTCGAAGTTTTCTTGTGTAGGGTTACACATGGCATATATCCTAATGGTTAAATCTCCAGTCTTTTGAAGACTGTCTATGAGTAGAATGGTGTTGAGATCCAATCCTGCATCCGTAACTGTGGTTAGTCCAACGGCATAACATCTATTTTGAGCTTTTAGAAGAGCTTTTATTTCATTCTCCCTACTTGGACTTGGGATTATATTGTCAATTAAAGTCATTGCATTATCGGTTAGAAGTCCTGTAAGGTAGTTGCCCATTATCTCAATTTCTCCTCCGCTTATTTTTGTCTCAGTAGTAATACCTGCAAGGTCAAGTGCCTTTTGATTTGCAATACCTGCGTGACCATCAATTCTTTTTATGAATACTGGTCTGTCTGGGAAATAAGCGTTAAGTAAGTTATTGCTAATGTTTCCTTTCTCAACCCAGTCTGTTTGATCCCAACCTCGTCCGGTAACCCATTCATCGGGACTTATTTTCGCAAATTCGACTGTCTTAAGAATTACTTCTTTAAGACTAAAAGTGTTTTGAAGGTCCACTTTGTTAAGGGTTAGCCCGTAACCATAAAAATGTGAGTGTGCATCAATAAATCCAGGATAAACAAAACCTTCTGTTTTTACCATATCCTCACTAGAGTATCTAGAGGTTATTTCGTCTTTAGTGCCATAGGCTACGACCTTTCCATCATCTATAGCCATGGCTTCAGCCGTTTCATATTCGTCATTACAAATGAATATTTTAGAGGCTACCACTATTTGGTCAACTGGGGACTTTGGAGTAGAACATCTTGCGAATACAAGCAAGAAACACAGTGCTGTTAAATACAATTTCATAGGGTTATTTTGTTATTGATTCTGCCATTTTTAAAGCTGCGGGTAAATTTATTTCACCTCCAGTTTTGGAAAGTTTACAGGCTCTTGTTTTTCGTTTAGAACCTGGTTTTTTCACCCTACCTTTTATTGGTAAAGCACTTTTCATGAGTACTTGTTTAAGTTGAGCTGCTGATAGAGAAGGATAATAGCTCCAAACATAGGCGGCAACGCCTGCTGCCACAGGACTTGCCATACTTGTACCATCAAAGGCTTCATATCCTCCGTCTGGAGTGGTTGAATAAATGGCTACTCCAGGTGCAAAAACATCTACCTGAGAAGCTCCATAGTTGGAGAAGTCTGCTAGTTTATGAGTTCCTTTTTTCCAACTACTTGCACCTACTTCAAGCCAATTATTAAATGCGTCATGGTTGTCGTTGGGGAAGTTGTCAGATAAGTCATTGTCTTTTCCATCATTTCCTGCAGCATGTACTAAAAGAACATTCTTGGATTCGGCATATTTAATCGCTTCATATACTACAGTGGCATTGTGAGCATAGCTTTTGCCAAAACTCATGTTTACTATTTTTGCACCATTGTCTACAGCGTATCGTATGGAGTTCGCAACATCCTTATCTCTTTCGTCACCTTCAGGAACATTTCGGATGCTCATTATTCTACAGCTTTGACAAATTCCTTTTGCCCCAATATTGTTGGTACTATTAGCTGCAACAATTCCCGCAACATGTGTTCCGTGTGAGGAATGCTCTCCATAAAAAACGGAGTTATTACCATAATAGCGTTCGTTTGTGTCTTCATAATTATCTCCTACCATTTTAGCTCTTGGATCAAAGTCTGCATTGTAATTGTAATTATAGGCTCTGTCGTATTGTTCGTAGGCTGCTATGAGTTCTTTCCTGAAAGGTAGGTAATTGAATGCTTTACCTGTTTTAGTAACTCCTGCAAGTATGTCTCTAGCAATTTCTTCCGATCTATTTTGGCTCTTATGATTCAGTATTTCCTCTTTAGTAATATCTGTGCCGTATGAGTTTTCTAAGGACTCTAAACCTGTTTTTGCCTCTAAGAAAAAATCAAAGAATAATTTAGATTCAAGGTTTTTAGCAAGGTAGATTTCTTTAATTTTTAGATACCTAGCAAACTCATCCTTATCTGCAATAGTAGTTTCTGGTTTGAGTTCATATTTTTTATTAAGAATTACATATTGTCGGGTGATTTCTAGATTATCATAAATAGTCTCACCTATAAAATTCCAACCATAAATGTCGTCAATATATCCATTGCCGTCATCATCAATATTGTTTCCTGCTTTTTCATTGATGTTAGTCCAAAGCATGTCTTTTAAGTCGGGATGGTTTATATCAACTCCCGCATCAGCTATGGCTACAATTACTTTTTGAGGGACTTTTCCCTTCATCATATTTTCGGCTTCTGCAAAGCCAATTCCGGAATTTCCTTTATTGCTAAAAGGTTTCAGATGCCAGAATGTATCAATTGGGTTTTGAGCATAAATGCTGACTGATAGTGTGAGGAAACCAAATAATAATACAAGCTGTTTCATTTAATTATGTTTGAATTATACCAACGTTGAATTTTGCAAGAGGGGCGTTGTTGGCCATTTCTATTCCTGTGCTTATCCACTTACGAGTGTCCAAAGGGTCAATTATTTCGTCTACCCAAAGGCGTGATGCAGCATACTCTGGAGTTGTTTGTTTATTATATCTATCGATAATACGGTTAAGAAGTTCTTGTTCCTTCTCAGGAGTTATTTCTTTCCCTTTTTTAGCAAGGGAAGCCTTTTCTATTTGAAGTAAAACCTTTGCTGCTTGCTCACCACCCATTACCGCAATTTTGGCACTAGGCCAAGCCACAATAAGTCTAGGGTCAAATGCTTTGCCACACATGGCATAGTTTCCTGCTCCGTAGCTATTGCCCATAATTACTGTGAATTTAGGAACTGTACTGTTACTCATAGCACTCACTAGCTTGGCTCCATCCTTTATAATGCCTCCGTGTTCACTACGACTTCCAACCATGAAACCAGTTACATCTTGAAGAAATACTAATGGTATTTTTTTCTGGTTACAATTCATGATAAATCGAGCAGCCTTTTCAGCACTGTCGGAATAAATTACACCACCAAATTGCATTTCACCTTTTTCACTTTTTACCAACTCACGATTATTTGCTACTATACCAACCGCCCATCCGTCAATTCGGGCATATCCACAGATGATTGTTTTACCATAGTTTTCCTTGTATTGCTCAAATTCGGAATTATCTACAAGTCTTTGAATCAATTCAAGTGAATTATAAGGTTTGGATCTTTCTGACGGTAGGTGTCCATATATTCCCTTTTCATCTAGCCTTGGCTTTTTAGATTCCTTTCTACTAAATCCTGCTTGTTCAAAAGTACCGACTTTATCCATAAGGAATCGGATTCGGTCAAGACATGATTTATCGTCTGGAAAGCGATCATCTATGACTCCTGATAAGTCTGTTTGAGCCTTAGAACCTCCAAGAGATTCATTGTCAATATCTTCGCCAATAGCCGCTTTAACTAAATAGCTTCCTGCTAAAAATATACTTCCTGTTTTGTCTACAATAAGTGCTTCGTCACTCATTATTGGTAAATAAGCACCCCCCGCTACACAACTTCCCATAACTGCCGCTATTTGTGGGATTCCTCTACTACTTAGAATAGCATTGTTCCTAAATATTCTTCCAAAATGCTCCTTATCGGGGAAAATTTCATCCTGTAAGGGAAGGAATACACCCGCACTATCCACCAAGTATATTATTGGAAGATTATTCTCTAAAGCTATTTCTTGGAATCTTAAATTTTTCTTACATGTGATTGGAAACCAAGCACCTGCTTTTACTGTAGCATCATTAGCCACTACAATACACTGTCGACCTGACACTTTGGTGATTCCTCCAACAACACCACCTGAAGGGCACCCACCATACTCAGGATACATTTCGTGTCCAACAAATGTGCCAATTTCTAAGAAATCAGCATCTTTGTCTTTTAAGTAATTAATGCGTTCACGTGCCAATAACTTACCCTTTGCCTTTTGCTTAGCAGCGGACTTTTTCCCACCACCCATATGTATTTCTTGAGCTAATTTTCGGTAGTTACTTAGAAGTAATTTATTGTAATCTTCGTTTTTATTAAATGCTAAATCGTCAGGATTCATATATAGGCTCAAACGTAATGATTTTTTTTTGTAAGATTGAATTAAACAGGACAGACTGAATTGTGAATCTGAAATGGTTTGAATGTCTAATTTAAAATTGAATATTTTTTATTAGAAATAGATTGTACATCACATTTCTGTTGCTACATTTGCCGCGGCTGACATAGCCAGCTCCCTCCGAACTCCCCCAGGGCAGGAATGCAGCAAGGGTAAGAGGTTGTAGCGGTTTGATGTCAGCCTTTTTTTATGCCCCAATGTTTCCTCGTTTTTATGTTTCTTCTTAGGATCGACCCATCTTTAATGTGCAATTTTCCTACATTCGTAGCTTAACTGAAAAACAAATGAAATTCTTTGTAGATACAGCAAACTTAGATCAGATAAAAGAGGCTCAAGCCCTTGGTATTTTAGATGGAGTCACAACCAATCCATCTTTAATGGCTATGGAAGGAATTATAGGAGAGGCAAATATTAAAGAACATTACAAAGCAATTTGCGAGTTAGTGGATGGTGATATAAGTGCCGAAGTTATAGCTACTGATTACGAGTCCATGATTGAAGAGGGCCAAGAATTGGCCGATTTGCATGAGAATATTGTTGTGAAAGTTCCAATGACAATAGATGGGATTAAAGCTATTCGATGGTTTACGGATAATGGGATTAAAACGAATTGCACATTAGTTTTTTCTGCAGGACAGGCAATCTTAGCGGCAAAAGCGGGAGCTACATATCTGTCTCCATTTATTGGTCGAGTTGATGATATGAATTGGGATGGTATTGAGTTAATTGCACAAATTGCTGATATCTATACTATTCAAGGATTCTCCACTCAAATTTTAGCTGCTTCTATTCGGAATCCCTTGCATATAGTTAGGGCAGCAGAAGCTGGTGCAGATGTATGTACTTGTCCACTAAGTTCCATTTTAGGACTGGCAAAACATCCGTTGACAGATATCGGATTAGCCAAGTTCTTAGCAGATCATAAAAAAGCGAATGGCTAATGCAATTGATGTTCATGTCCAATCCATTTTTTTTTAAAGAATCAAGCAACTATTAAGGTAAATTTATAGTCTATTATTCTAATGCGAAAGTCCGTAGTCATAATTCCAACGTATAATGAAAAGGAAAACATTCTAAGAATGTTAGATAAGGTGATGTCCTTGGACTACCCTTTTGATGTATTGGTAGTTGATGATGATTCGCCAGATGGTACTGCAGAACTTGTAAAGACAAAACAAAAAGAATACGACCATATACATTTACTTGAGAATGGAGAAAAGAATGGTTTAGGAACTGCGTATATAGCTGGATTTAAATGGTGCTTGGAACGTGATTACGACTTTATCTTTGAAATGGATTGTGATTTTTCGCATAATCCAGATGATCTCATTAGGATGAATAATCAACTGGTTTCAGGTAAGACAGATATGGTAATAGGGTCAAGGTATGTGGGGAATGTTGTGAATGTTGTGAATTGGCCTATGAGTCGAGTTCTAATGAGTTATTTCGCTTCTGCTTATGTACGTTTCTTTACACGAATGAAAGTGGCAGATGCAACGGCAGGTTTTATTGGGTATACTGCTGACTTATTAAAACTAATTGATTTGGATAAGATTAAGTTTAGGGGGTATGCATTTCAAATTGAAATGAAATATACTACATATAAGCTGGGGTATAAAATTACCGAAATTCCGATAATATTTACAGATAGGACAGCTGGTGAATCTAAAATGTCTGGGGGGATATTTAGAGAGGCTCTTTTAGGAGTTATTAGCCTCCGATTTAAAAACATTAAGCCAAGAGTTTAAGTCTTTTTTTTACATGGTCTAAAATGTATTTTGGACTGTCTTGTAATCGTAATTATCAGCTTAGGAAATATTTAGTTGCATACTTTTTGACTAAGTATTTAATCTATATTAGAGTGATTTAAGCATTTTGCATCTGGGAATCTACCTTTTTTAATGCTCATATGAATGATGTTTCATATAAGTGAGACGTCATTTTTAATTAGTTCCAATATCGGTATTCTATATGACTCAAAATGGGAATTTTAGCATTTCCTCGGTGGAGATGTTTGTAATTATCGTTCTGTGTAATATGTTCATATGCAGCGTGTTACGGTTCAGTTTTATGGAATGGCATATTATTTGTTCATCCAGACGTAATTAACTTTATTAAACCAAGAGATGATACAACTTTTACATAGGAAAGCTATTCCTGCTTTTTTCTTTTTTTCAATCTTATTTAGTTTAACAACTGTACAAGCACAATCAAATTGCACCACGCAATATGCTGTCAGTGTAAATAGCTATAGTGGATCTTTACTCTATTTGTCAAATACCACTACTGGTGCAGCTGATGGATCGGGAGTGAAATTTAATCGCGGCAATTCCGGATCGTCCAATACTCAAATGACTTGGGATATGGGAGAGGTTATTCCGTCAGGTACAGATGTCACAATACGAGTGAAGCTAGAGCATTGTTCCAATGCTGCTTCTGGTACAACAAACTCAGTTTTAAGAGTTTGTGCCAAGGATCAGTCAAGTGGAAACTTTGTAGCCCAGGGTTCGGGCCCATACTATTTTAGCAATTCGTCTTATCATACATATACAATTACTCTGGATAGAGCAACACGTTATATAATGGTTGAAGATTTGGGTGGATGTGCATTTAGATTGGATAATTTGGAGTGGGAGAAATGTGCCACTTGTATAAGACAGGTTATGAATACTAGAGGTTGTTCTGGCACTCCGTACGTGATTTACTTAAAAGACAGCAATAACAATAGCTATCATTTAAGCGGAGATAGTACTCAGTATTCTTTCAAAGAGTATTCCAATGGTACTGCGAGATTTATAGCAGATAACCTTACTGTTTCAGGTCTTGCTGGTAGTTTTGATGTAGACTTAGTATTTAGTGGTAAGACCACATCTGCACCTACTAATAGTCCAAAGAATTCAAGTTGCTTTACAACAGGTTCTTCTGCAGGTTGGGAGTACTACGTTAATACTTCTGGAACTATAACAGCATCATCTTCTACTTACGGCACAATGCAAATTGGAAGAGCTGGTCCTGCTTTTCAAGTAGGTAGTAATGCAAATATCACGCAATCTGGTTTTGGTGGTTCAGGATGGTTAAGCATCTCTGGAGGTACTGGTGTTATTGCTAGTGGAGATATTAATCTTATGCTTGGAGGGTGTGAGGATGTATGTACTGATAAATATGCTGTTCAAGTGTCTTCTCAATCAGGGTCATTGCATCATACTAGTAATACAACTACAGGAGCTCCAGATGGTTCAGGAGTGAAGTTTGACAGAGGGAATTCTGGTTCTTCAAATACGCAAATGACTTGGGATATGGGAGAGATTATTCCTTCAGGAACAGAAATCAAAGTGACACTTAAACTTGCACATTGTTACAATGCTTCTTCAGGCACATCTAGTTCAGTATTGAAGTTTTATGCCAAAGACACTTCTACAGGAAATTATATGACTCAAGGGTCAGGGAGCTATTCATTTAATAATACGTCATATCAGACATACACGGTTACTCTTGATAGAGATTCAAGATACCTTAAAATTAAAGATATGGGCGGTTGTGCATTTAGGATTGATGCATTGGCTTGGGAAGATTGTCAATACTCTGCCAATGAAATTTCAGGAACGGTTTATAAAGATTTAAATGCTAATTCTGATATGGATACTTCAGAACCCATAAGAGCCAATGTTACGGTTTATCTTTATAGTGATGCAAATCACAATGGAGTTGTAGATGGAGCAGAAGGGTCTCCTATTGATTCCTTGCAAACTGATACAAATGGATTCTACATCTTTACCGTACCTTATAATGGAGGAACTGAGAGTTATGTCGTGTCAACAGATAGGAATGATTTTCCGGCAGGAGTTAGATATACAGAAGCAAACAATAATATACAAACAGCTTCATTCTCAAGCGGAGGAAATTTGGATGATGAAAATGACTTTGGTTTTGTTCCAATTATGAGTATTGGGTCTACTGTTTTCCTTGATGAAAATGGAGACGGGAGTTTTAATGGGACAGATAGTGGCATCTCAGGTGTAATAGTTGAAGTGTATACAGATGCGAATGGAGACGGAGTCCCAGATAGTGGATCTCCTGTTTCAGTTGATACAACTGATGCAAATGGTGATTATTTTATTACGAACCTTGTACCAGGTAAATATGTTGTAGTAATTCCAGCAAATCAATTTGAAGGTGTACTATTAGGTTACCAAACTTCATCTGAAGGAAATGGAGGAGATGATTCTCAGGACGGTGATGATAATGGTATACAGTCAGCAGGATCAGGAACACAAACAATTTCTATAACAATAGACTTGCAAGAAGATCTTGAGCCAACTAGTGAGAGTGGTCAAGGTGGAAATCAAGATGTAGCGAGCGGAGGTCTTGATGCCAACGGTAACATGACTGTTGATTTTGGATTCTATTGTGGAACAGAAGTATTTGCTGATGTAACAGCAAGTGTTATGATAATTAGTTCGGAGTTTGATCAAGTTGATTTAACTATTTCAGTAACAACCAATGATCTTGTTGGAGCAGCTGACTTTACATTATTGTCTTATTATGAAGTAAATGGAAGTAAATCAGGACCAACAACTGCGGTTACTCCAACTCTGCTAAGCGGAGACGTAAATGGAAATGATACTTTAGAAATTTCAGAAACTTGGGTGTTTGGAGATATAGGGCAAACTTTTAACTACGAGCGTGGTGATGTAATAACCTATTTCCTTGTTATTGAGAGTGCAGGGTGCCGTCCATTTAGAGATACAGCTTCTGTTAGGATTCGTACATTTGGTACCAATGCAGAGTTGCAAATTGAGCAAGGTTGTTTTGAAGAAGGAGATACAGTGGAGTTAAATTTGATTACTCGTTTGCTCATTGATGAGGATTTCGAGAAAAATCCTACGGATGTTTCAGGCAATCCAATAAAAAAGTTTCAATACGATGGAGAGAATTTACTTCTTAAAATAAATTCAATAAACAGTAATAATTGGTTTGATCCATTCAACCCTCCTACAGGTTTAACTTTAGTGGCGTTCTCCGATCAGAATAATGTGGATTCAGGTAGACGTAACGATTTAATCTTGGATGAATGTGAACCAATTAACACAGAAAGAGCTCGTGCTCCAGGTTCGGATTTAGATATAAATGGTCAATTCCCAGATTGGAAATTTACATTTGATTGGGTTGTTCCAGCTGGATTTAACTTTGATACATTCTTGTTCGTAGGTTCGGACAGCTTTGATGTAGTAATTTATGAGGAAAGGTCTGTTGGGTCTGGAACTTTTGATTCACTTACTACGTATTATTCTAATGTGTTTACAGACGATCTACGATTAGACAGATGTAGGTATGATTTCGGTGATGCCCCACAAGTGTTTGGGACATTGGATACAGTAGGGTCATTGATTGGTGCTGCTCACAGAGAGCCTAAAGTAGATACTACTCATCTTATTTTCTTAGGAAATACTATAGACTATGAGGCCAATGGTACTCCAACTACTTTTGCAGATGGAGATGATAATATTGGGTCAGATGACGAAGACGGTTGGTTAAATGCGGAAGACTTTGATTGGGTTCTGGATTCTTTGGACAGAGGAGCAACCAAGACACTTGAATTTAAAGTGACAAATACATCAGATACTGATGTCTACTTAAGCGTGTATATTGACGTAAATGATAACGATACCTTTGATAGTGCTGAAACTATAAAGGCAACTATATCCAGAGCAGATACCGCTCAATTAATTACTTTACAGTTTGTTGTTCCTATGGATGCTGCTATTGCTCAAGTTACAGCTAGGGTAAGACTTACATCAGATTCGACAATTGGATCTACAGGAGTAGCTCCTGACGGTGAAGTTGAAGATTATGGAGGGGTTCAGGCAATACCTGTTGAATTGATTATGTTCACTGGTGAATTGAAAGGAGAGAAGGATGTTCTTCTGAATTGGACTACTGCTACCGAACTTAACAACAGAGGTTTTGAAGTACAACGTAGAATGGACAACGAAAATAAATTCAGAACTATTGATTTTGTGGATGGATTTGGAACTTCAATGTCTAAAATAAATTACTCCTTAGTCGACTATAACAATTACTGGAGTTCTTCTGTTGCATATTACAGGTTGAAGCAAGTTGATTTTGATGGTAATTATGGTTATTCTAATATAGTAGCAGTAGCTAAGAAAGGTGTACTTGACGCAGTAGTATATCCAAACCCAACTAAGGGAGGAGCCACTGTGACAGTGCTTACAGATATTAGGAATGCTCAGAAATCAGTTAAGATATTTGATATATTCGGTGTAGATGTTTCAGCATCTGTGAATATAACTAGTCTTGGTGAAGCATTTAATTTGAATACCGAATCGTTAAGAAGTGGTACGTACTTTATTGAAGTACTTGTGAATAATCAAAAAGTGGTTAAGAGACTTGTGTTGGCAAAATAAGCTAGCATCTGCTAACTATTAATTAAGGGCTTGCATATGATTATGTAGGCCCTTTTTTATGATAAAATTTAAGGATTTGAATAGAAGGACAACCTTTCTTATTTGGAGAGCGATTCTTGTTTTGAGACGATAGTGTAATTTCTCTATTCTGTATTCTGTTGATTATTAGATTTTTAATATTTTTAATATTGTGGTATATCATTTGAAATAGAGTTGGTACCTTAATTATCTTAATGAAAAATTTATTTATTTCTACACTACTAGTTTTAACTTTTCAAGTTAGTGCTCAAGTCTATAACCTTGGTTCTGGTTCAGCAACAAACAATTCGACTCTTCCTACAGATACTGGTTACATCTATGATGATGGCGGTGTTTCAGGATATTATAGTTCAAATCAAGATATCGCAGTCACAATTTTGGCTAATGGTACAGATGAGATACGAGTAACCTTTGGGGCATTTAATCTTGAATCGAACGATTCTGTTTATGTCTATGATGGTTCAAGTACTTCTTCTAATCAGGTGCCTGGTAGCCCATTCACGGGAAGTTATAGTCCCGTATCCATACTTTCAACATCAGGAAGTATCACAATTAGATTTAAGTCTAATGGTTCTGGAACGGATGCTGGATTTGAAATTGCCTATTCGAATGTATCCCAATCTAAGAAGGGTACTAAAATATTAACTTGGGAAAACTCTTCATTCGGTTCGCAAACAATAGTTTCGCATTCTACGACAGCTTCTGGTCCACCAGCAACCGTGACAGATCAGTTGGTTGGGTGCCCAACAGCAGGGAGTTCAGACACATTTGATATGAGCTTAAGTATTACAGAGTCAAATGGGAATATCTATGATGGAATTAGAAGCGGTACAAATGGGAGTTATGGTCAGCCTTACTTAACTATCTGGATGGATAATTATGATAATTGGGCGAGCCCAAACACTCCTTATTCTCCAGGTAATTCAGTGGATATAGAGTTTAGTTTTGAACATCCAATTAAACTGGTAGATTTTAGAGTTGACGATATTGATGCAGGTAATGCTGCAATTGCACCATCAGGTTCAAATGCATGGCAAGATGAAGTCTCGTTTTTTGCCATTGGAGTAGCAGGAGATTCAGTCCCCGTTAGTGTAAGAGCTCTCAAGGCAGGGAGAATTGATATCTCAGGGAATACTGCAACGGGTAAATGGGATGCTGGAGTAAATAACGATTTAGATCCGGATTCGTTAAGATCAATGATTGAAGCGAGTGTCAATGTACCAATCACTAAATTAATTATACGATATACTGCAGGAGCGGATGAACTTTATCCTGCTCAACAGGCTATTCGAATAGGCAGTTTTACTGTAGGGTGCCCAGTGCTCCTTGATTTAAGTGGAAGAGTTTTTAACGATTACAATGGTCTTGAAGATGGAAGTGTGAATGGTTTAGGAATAGGTCTGCCTTCTGGGACTCAATTATATGCTAATTTGATAGATTCGGCGAGCAATAGAGTAGCTAAGGTGAACACGATAGGTGCAACAGGGGTTTATTCTTTTACTGAAGTGTCTGGCGAATTAGCCTACTATGTTCAAGTAACTACCGCAATGGGTGTAGTTGGTGAATTGGCACCAACAAGTATACTTCCAACAAATTGGGTGGCGGTTGGAGAAAAATTAGGAGTTGGTGCTGGAAGTGATGGAACAATTGATCAAAAATTACTAGTTCAAGTAGAGACAGTTAATATTAATAATATCAATTTTTCCATTGAGCAACGACCTGATTCGGATAATAAAAGTTTTACATTAAGTCCTGCTCCGTATCACACAGAGATAAGAGTTTTAAAAACAACAAGTGGGTTGGGGCCGTTGTCTGGAGAAGATCCTGAAGAAGGTTCTTTTGGATCAGGGAATACTTACCAGATTACGGATACAAATGGTCTGAACGGGAATGTCTTATTTTATGACATAAATGTAGATAATCAATTTGATACTAGTGAGAGACTGGTGTCGGGAGATAGTATCAAAAATTACAATCCAAGTTTACTGAAAATTAAATTTAACGGTTTGGGATCAGTAAGCTTTAGCTTTAAGTATTGCAGTATTGATTCTGCAAGACGTATGGACTTAACGCCAGCATCATATTCAGTTGGGTGGTCTTCACCTGTTCCTGTTGAGTTCGTTAGTGTTGAAGCTCAGGTGCACGGAACGAAAGATGCAATTATAACTTGGGCAACGGCTTCAGAGATGAATAATGAGTATTTTGAAGTGCAACGTAGATATGAGTATGAATCAGATTTTACTGTTCTTGGCAAGGTTGATGGTCAAGGAAATTCTAATGCATATACGGAATACAAGTTTATAGATTTAAAGAATCAATGGTTAAGTCCTGTTGTGTACTATCGAATAGTTCAAGTAGACTTCGATGGTAATTCGGATGCAAGCTATGTAGTACCTGTAACTAAACAATCTGAGTTGGAGTTGATGGTTTATCCAAATCCCGCACATGAAGAAACTAGGTTAACTATTCTTGGTGATGAAGAAATTCTAAGTTTACAGGTGCTAGATATATTTGGAAAGAATATTACAGGATCAGTTCCTATGGAAAACAGGAATGGAGTTTATATTTTGGATGTACAAGGATTGAGAAATGGTGCCTACTATGTGCAAATTAATACAGAAATCCAACGAGTGATGCATAAATTATTAGTATCTCATAGGTAATGTCGGTCTGTTTGATAATAATAATATCAAAAAAGTAAAGAGGGCATTTTGTGTCTAAATAACTGAGAGAAATTCAAGTTGTACTGTGTCTAAAATTATCTTATACGTGTACCTAAATTTTTGTTTATGAATGTCCGAATATTGGTAGGGTTAATCCGTTTTGTAGTATGCCTTGTGTTACTTATAGGGTTTATTTGCCATATGAAGTCAGCAGTACTTTGTCATGTATTATATTAAATCAAAACACTTAGTCTTAACCTTGCTTATCTTTTTTGCCAATTCAATTTGGGCGAAAAATTCTTTAACCGAAGTAGAAGATTATATTTTACAAGGGAAAGGAGATTCAGCATTAATTGCCCTTAATCACCTGAAATCAAGTAGCATTAATATGGGCTATGGAGAGGTGTTAGCTTCTCTTGCATCCGACCCTCAGTCCAAAAATTATAAGGAGCAATATCGGTTTGTCACTAATGTGTTAAGTGACCATACAAGTGAACAGGTTTTGCCATTTGTAAAAAGGAGTTTGAATTCACCTTTAGTGGAGGATGGTTACAATTTTCATTTCTTTAAAACCTACTGGTGGCTCATGCTGTATGCCAGAAACGAAGGAGGTTTGGATGTTGCAAATAAGATATATGATGAGCTTACCATTTATCTAGAAAGGTCCAGAGCAAGTCAATCTAAAAAACAAAGGAAACAAGCGAAATTGCACCTTGCCACTCACGAGGCAGTAATCGCATTAATTGCTGGTGAGTTTGAAAAGGGAGAGAAGATTTGTATTGACATGGAGACCGTGGCACGCGAGATAAATGATACGGCATTGATTATCTCTAGCCTTTATTATAGGTGTGACTTTCTTCAAGTAAAAGGAGATCTGCAAGGGTATATTTCTCTTTCTGAGGAATGTTACAGACTGAATTCTCAGCTGATACAAGATTCAGATTACGGGGTATCCATAAAAACAAACCTAATAAACGCTTACATCTACAGTAAGACAGAACCAGGTCGAGTTGAGCGGTTGTTAGAAGAATTGTATACAAAAAAAGTATCAAGAAAAGAAACTTATATATTATATACTCAAAGCTTGGGCCTAACAAGACCTAGCTCAAGTGAAAGGTTACAAATATTTAAGAAATTTGGAGTTGATAATATAGAATCGTTTTGTGATGCCATTTGGAGTTTAGGGAAGTCACAACTTGATTTGATTTCTCAGCGAAACCTACTTATGGAAATTGGAGTGCAATTGAGTGAGGTGAAGGATTACAAGAATGCTTTGAAATATGAAAGAGAACTGAGACAAGTTAGTAAAGAAGTTTATACAGAGGAACTTATTACTTCTATTTCTCAGTTGACGGCTGAGTTAGATTTAAAAAAGAGTGAAATTGAGCTCGAAAAATTAAGTAATAAGTCTAGGAATCAAAAATCGGTGCTCTTCGCCATTCTAAGTACGCTAGTATTGCTTTTGGGCTTTCTGTATTTTAAGTATTTGCTGGAAAAAAAGCAACAAGAGCTGGTTCGGAAATCAAATGTGAAGTTAGAAAAACTCAATGAGGTTAAAAATACTTTTTTTAACAATATCTCGAGGGAATTGAGAACGCCATTGACATTGATATCTAGTCCTTTACAAGAAGTCCTTTCTTTAGAGAACCAAAGCTATTCAAATGAGGTGAAAAAGCACATCGAGTTAGCAAACGATGTTGCGGTGAGACTGAATGATAAGGTAGAGGAGTTCTTAAAGCTTAGTAGTACCGAAAATAATAGGATAGATATAAATCCAGAACGTTTCCAAGTGAATGCGTTATTAACAGAGATTACGTCACCATTTATCATACAAGCCTCGTTCAAGGATGTCCAATTAGAGATAAAAACGACCTTAAGTGAAGAACACAGTCATTGTCTTGACAGAGAGCATTTTCAAACGATTTTGGATAACCTATTGTCCAATGCTATAAAGCATAGTCCAAGTGGAGGGACGGTGTTACTGTCAAGTAAAATGAGAGGGTCAAATCTGTTGATTCAGGTAGTTGATCATGGCCCTGGGATAAATAGTAATGAGATAAATAAAATTTTTAGCCCTCACTATCAAACAGAGTTAGGTGAAAAGGCTGGAGGTTTTGGAATAGGTCTTTCGTTGTCAAAACAATTGGCCATCTTAATGGATGGGGAATTATATTTTCATTCTGTGCCCGGTAAGCACACCACCTTTGACCTTGAGCTTCCTCCTCTAAATCTTGCAGATGACCTTGTTAATGAAACCATTTCTGTTTCGAAATTTGGCGAAAGAATATCGGATACTAACTTTGGGTCTCGATTTAATTTATTGATTGTAGATAATCATCCAGAAATGGTGAAGTACTTAGAGTCAGTTCTTATTAAAGAATTTAAAGTTCATAAGGCCTTTACCTATGATGAAGCTCTTGACGTTTTAGAAAGCAATACGATAGATATTATAATAACAGACTTAATGTTGGTAGGGGCAAATGATGAAGAACTGGTCCAGTCGTTAAAGAAAGGAGAGAAATGGAGGAAAGTTCCTGTCGTGATAGTTTCAGCTAAAAATAGCTTAGAAGAGAAGCTTGAGCTTTTCAATTTGGGTATTGCTGATTACATTACAAAGCCGTTTAATGCGGCTGAATTAAAGGCACGATTACTAAATATAGTTGTTAGAAGTAATGAAAAAGATCAATCAGGTCTTGAAAAGAGCAATTTTAAGGATTCCGATGAGATCTGGTTAAAAGATGTAAAAGCATTTATAGAAAGTAAAATTTCAGATCATAATTTAAGAATACCCGAAGTTGCAGAGCATATGGGAATGACAGAGCGTACTTTAAGAAGAAAATTGAATGCACTTACAGGAGTCTCTCCAAACTCATTTATTAAAGAGATGCGTTTAAGTTATGCAAGAAATCTTTTGCTGAACAATGCATATGGAAGTGTTAAAGAAGTGGCTTATGCTTGTGGGTTTTCAAGAGCAGATTTTTTTGCAAAAGAGTTTCAGAAACACTATGGTCAATTGCCAAATAAATTGCTTAGCTAGGGCGTGCTAGCCCTTTTGTAGTGTCTTTTGTCCGTTTTATACGCCTCGATTCTTAGCGTTTTATAAACGTCACGGTTATTTTGTAATGCACTGTATATTAGGCATTTAAATGCTAATATCTGATGTTTGTCCGAATAGTTCTTAAATTAATACTCAATTTCGTTCACATACTTTGAAGCAAAAGGTATGAACTAGTATTTTAGTCTCAATTGAGTCTGAGATGCTATTTGAATCAGTTATTAGTTATGCAGTGTAAAGGTTAGTCAGAAACGATAAACGTTGCTGTTATTCTTTATGCAAAATTTCTTATGGTCTCAATGTAAGTTGAACACTACGGCCCATTGGCATGTATTCTGAAAGTGCGTTAATGCGAATTCTGAATTTGTGTTTTTAATATGTTGTAGACCTAGGATAAAAACTACACACTACAACTATTAATTATACAACATGATCAACAAGATTTTTATTATTACACTACTAATTGCCATTAGTCTTAAAGGATTTACTCAAGTAACGGGGGCCGTTTTCAGGGATTTTAATGGGGACGGAACAAAACAGACAAATGAACCGCTGGTTTCTAATGTCGTGGTAAATGCCTATAACTCGACAGATGCCCTTTGTGGAACTGCAACTACTTCTGGAAATAGCTCGCCTAATTACTCATTAACAGGTTGCGGTTCAAGCAATGTTAGACTAGAGTTTATTATTCCTACCAATGGTTTTGACGCCGATAGTGGAATTGATTATTCAGCCTTGAGTGGCAATATATATGGGTCTGCCGTTCGTTTTGTTACGGGTACTAGTTCAAATCAGAATTATGCTTTGCACTATGGTGGAGACTATAATACAGGTGCAGCTAATTCTCAGTTGTTTATTCCAAAGATGAATGTTAATGATCCAACTGGAGGAGGAGGGGGTTCAAGCCCAGGTGCTCAAACTGCATTTTTTGGATTTCAATACAATAACTCTGGGACTACGACCCCAAATAAATCGGTCACAGGTTCTACAATTGGTACAACTTTTGGCGTAGCAT
Organism: Bacteroidota bacterium; assembly: GCA_002746305.1. GTDB lineage: Bacteria > Bacteroidota > Bacteroidia > NS11-12g > UBA9320 > UBA9320. Next base: position 25,316 of record NVWV01000011.1, read on the forward strand.
ACAGTGCTCAAGCAGATGTTGTTTTTACTTCAGCATTTCTAAAGAGACATTCGGGTTTAGGGACACTTGGCTCAGGTGGAATTTATAAATTGACTCCAACTTCTAGTAGTTTTACGGTAAATAGCTTTTACGACTTAGATGCAAATGGACATAGAACAAGAGCAAGTTCTAGTGCCCCTGCATATGGAAATGGAACGAGCTATTCAATTTCGGGGAACACGGTTACCTACTTGGGGTCTACAGACTCAGAGTCTGGTAGTCCAGTAGGTTTAGGAGTTATTGGAGCAAATTCGGATAGAGGGTTGGCGACTGATTTGACGTCATACACAAATGATCCTGCAGCATTTGATCAGGTAGGTAAGGTCAGTCTTGGAGCACTTGAAATTAGTGATGATGGGAAGTACTTATTTGTAGTGAATTTATACAATCGAAAAATATATCGTTTGACCTTGAACAATGCATACAATCCAACATCGGTAACAGCCGTAACAAGTTATAATTTACCCACTACCTCAGTCGTAAATGGTGTACTAAGACCTTTTGGCATAAAGTATTATAGAGGGAGTCTTTTTGTAGGTGCTGTGGCATCAGGAGAAAATGGAGGCTCAAATACTGTGGGTGGGAGTACGGATATGTATGCTTATGTTTTTGAACTTGAGGATGCAAAAGGAAGTCCTGCATTTAATGCGACGACAACTTTGTCCTTTGGTTTAAACTATAGAAAGGGTAGACCAATGAGTTGGGCAAGTGGATCTACACTCGGAAATGAGTGGGAGGCATGGACCAATAATAGTGGTGCTATATTTATTGTTTCTGGTGCTGAAGGAACGTATCCAACTCCTATATTATCAGATATAGATTTTTCAGATAGAGGGGATTTAATAATGGACTTCATGGATAGGTCTGGTCATCAATGGGGATGGCAAAATAGACGCTATGTTGCAGGTACTACTAATATATCATATGCCGTTGGAGGAGATTTAGTTATAGCGGGTAAAAATACTTCAACAGGCTCTTATGTTTTAGAGAGTAATGGATCATTTGTATCTGTAAATGGTCAAGCTAAAACGAGTGGAAGTACAAATAGTCAAGGTTTGGGGACAAGTGAATTCTTTAAAGGAGAGTTTTATACTACGTCTCACGAAGAGACAGCTTTAGGAGGAGTAGCGGTGTTGAAAGGCCAGGACGAAGTGGCAACTAGTGTCATGGATCCTAACGCAATTTGGTCAGGAGGTACAAAGAAACTGTCTACAAATAATGGAGCTGAAGTGACTTCGACAGGTTATACTTTATATGAGACCGCAAGTGGTTCAAAAGCAACTTTTGGTAAAGCCAATGGATTAGGGGAGCTTGAGATACTCAGTGAAGAGTCGCCGGTAGAAGTTGGAAATAGAGTATGGAATGATATTGATAAAGATGGGATTCAAGATGCCGGAGAAACAGGGATTGCTGGAGTGACAGTTGAATTATGTACACAAGGTCCAGATGGATTGTCTGGAACTTCTGATGATGTTCTTGTGGCTTCTGTTGTGACAAACTCAAATGGTAATTACTACTTTACAACTGCTACAGGTACTAGCGTTACTGGGATTACATATAATACATCGATTGATTACGATTCAAATTATGTACTTAAAATTGGTTCCTCAGATTGGAATAGTAATTTGATCCAAGGAACTGGATTGCTTTCAGGGAAAAGTTTAACTTCTCAAGGGCAGATTGGAAATGGTAAAGGTGGACTAAGTGATAATGACGCGATTTTAAGTTCAATAAATGAGGCTATAATCAATTTTAGTATAAGTGATATAGGAGGGAATAATCATGAATTAGACTTTGGGTTCAAGGAGTATTCTGTTTCCATTGGAGATTATGTCTGGCTAGATACAGACGGTGATGGAGTCCAAGATGCTTCAGAAGTTCCATTGGAAGGTGTGGTAGTATGTCTTTATGACAATGGAGGAAATCCCATGACTATTGCCTTGACGGGTCAATGTGATTCATTAGTAACGGATTTTACTTCTTCCACGGACAATGATGGCTCTGTTTCTTTTACTTCTGGATGGTCGCTTTCTGAGACTAATACTTATTTAGATTTTCTTAGCAATGAGTTTATGGTTAGAGGAACAGGTTCAGGTACTAGGATAATATTTGGAACTCGACCTTTTAGCCAGCCAACGGGTTATACGGTTAGTAGCGTCGAAGTATGTTTTGATGCTAGGCAGACTGACTTTGATGCTTCGTCAACTGATCAACTTCAGGTGTCCTACTACAATGGGACCAGCTGGATTGTCTTGGCTACATTAGACGAATCTGATCTGACTGGTACTGCACAAAGCTTTTGTTATTCATCAACGACTATTCCAGGGTTGTTAAATATTGAAAACATAGAATTTAGAAGATTGAACTATGCATTTGATGAATATGCATATGTATCAAATTTGAATATTAAGTTTTGTGAAGCTTCAACTTCCGTTGATGTTAAAGATACTACTGACGCTAATGGATTGTATACTTTCAATACTGAAAGTCATAATTTACAAGCGTCTACACAGTACGAAATTAGAATTCCTACAAATCAAGATACAATTGTAAATTTAGTAGCTACGGTTACAGGTGGAGGGACAGGTGAAAATGACAACAATGGAACTGTTGGTGGAAGTGGGACTTATATTACTACTGGAGTAATAACATCGCCTACTACGTTACTTGAGCAAGATACAAGCTTTGATTTTGGTTTTATTGGATACAGTTTAGGAAATGTTGTCTGGTGGGACAACGATGATAATGGGAATTTTGATTCGGATGAAATTGGCATTGAAGGAGTAAAACTATATTTATTGAATAATACAGGTGCACTAATTGATAGTGCGAATACGGATGCAGTTGGGAACTATATGTTTTATGGCTTATTGCCAGGTGACTATCAAGTAGCTGTTGTATCTTCATTAACAAGTGGAATTTTGGATGATGCTGATATTTCAAGTGTAACGACTACTACTGCAGATGTAGATGATAACAATGATGGAGCTGCAATTGATCCTGTAGGAGTTACTGGAATATCATTTACAAGTATATCATCATCAGTAACAATTGGGAATCAGGCAGAACCTACAACAGAAAGTGATGAAGATGCCAATACAAATTATCCTGACAATCAAAGCAATTTGAGTATAGATTTTGGGTTCCATCCTCCTACTACTGCTGTAGGCAATTTTGTATTCTGGGATAAGAATAATGACGGTGACTTTGATGCTGGAGCTGACGATACTTTAGCCAATATTAAAATGTATTTGTACCAAGATATAAACGGAGATGGGACTCCGGAGACAATTATTGATTCAGTACTTACCAATTCCAATGGACATTATAGTTTTGATAGTCTTGGAGCAGGGACCTTTCAAATCGTTGTAGCAGGGAGTAATTTTGCAGTAGGGGGGCCTCTTTTTACAGGTAATGCAACCTCCAATGGGAATTCTCAGGATACCTTGACAGACAACAATAGTGAGGGAGTGAGTTCAAGTATATTTGGCTTATCACCCAATACTCAAAATTTAAGTGATGCGAATGATGGGTCATCTAGTTTGTATGATGACGATGATGCTAATTTTACGTTCGATTTCGGATTTTTCGGAACGGCTGGAGGACCTGTTCCTGTTGAGTTCGTCAGCTTTAAAGCAAAGCCAATAAACATAAGAGATGCATTTTTAACATGGAGTACAGCAACTGAGATAAACAATGACTACTTTGTAATAGAGCGTAGTATTGACGGTTCTTTTGTTAAGATTGGAGAAGTGAAAGGACAGGGAACAGTAAATAGTCTTTCTGAATATAGTTTCCTTGATAAGGATGTACCTGCTTTGTTTGCTTCATATAGAATTGGTCAAGTAGACTACAATGGAGAATTTAATTATACGGAAATTAGAAAAGTAGAGTTTACTAGATTTGATGAAATAGTAATATTCCCAAATCCAGTATCTCAAGTTGTTCATGTAAAACTCCCAATAGATGCTATCTATTCAATTCAAATTGTTGATTTCAAAGGAGTTGTGTTAAGTGAGGTGCAAGGTGTAAGCGGATTAGTTGATATTTCGCTTCATGATTTCGCTTCTGGAACATATATCGTTCGGATAAATGGTGGAAATGGAACAAAGACGTCTCGTATCCAAGTCTTTAAAAACTAAGAACAAATAAAACGTTAAGAAAGAAGGTCGCCTGCTTGCAGGTGGCCTTTTTTTATGGCTGAGATTGTATGTAATCCCAAGTTTTATTTGATGCTTGGTATTGGAAAGAGTACCGAGTTTCCTGAACGTCTGTTGGGGCAATGAGTGTATTCATAAACTCGTAACCGGTCACAATTAGTTTGTTATTTTTAAATACAATCTTCTTTGCCTTATCATCTCCTCGAGGTCCAAGAAGGTCTAACGAAAATTCATTCCTGGGTTTACCGATGAACTTGCCTTTACGGGATAGTTCTATGCTTCTCACATTACTTGTTCTGGTAGACCCAAAGTACAATCGTTTTTCTCCAGTGTAGCCAAGTGCGTAGCACCCAAATGCATCAATGCCCTTGTATGTGTCTAACACCTCTCTAGTTTGTACGTCAATAGCATATAGAATGCCAGCTTCATTTTCCTTGTTGGAATAATAAACACTGGTAGCATAGAGTATGTTGCTTGAGCAGTCAAAGGATATCCCTAGTATGCCATATGGATTGTTAGGATCATAGGCCTTTTTCTCAGAAAGCCTTATGAATAGAGAAAGCTCACCACTATTTGGGTCAATACTATAAATGCTGTTGTATCCACTTTCAGGTTCTGACGTTGCATTAATAATAGGAGTAGGGGCGAGAAAGATCCTGCCGTCATTAGCAGTTTCAATTTGCCCAAAATACCCAAACTGATTGTAGCTAGGATGTTTCCAAGACTTGGAACTGCCATATTCCAAAAGTGTCACTCCCTTCTGTCTGTTTTGTGAAGTAGAAAAAGCAACTTTTTTCGGGTTAATAGGAGTTTTTTTAACAAAGGCAGGTACACTTTTACAGTCAATAGTTCCCACTTTCAGGATCTCTGACTTATCCAATTTGGTGCTACAGCCAGCAAGTAAACACAAGATGATATAGAGTTTCCAGAACTTCATTTTACAGGTACGAACATAGCTCCACTCATACAAGGGAAAGTTCTAGTTTTATAAGTTCCATTTTCCAAATAGCTTTCAGCCCAGCAATACTCTCGCCCTTTTACACCGTCATTTTTTAGTCGAGGTACGTACCAGAGTACAAGTTTTTTATTTCTAATAGATTCACTGTTGATGAATTTTTCGGGACCTTGTGTATGGTTGGTGTTACAGCAAGGTCCAATGGTCATTAAGTCACTTTGACCTTCGTCTTTACTATTTAGTTGAGTGATGTAGGTATAGGCAAAGTCTCCTCTTCCGCCGTCATTAAACTGACCGTGACTAGGTTCTATGTAAAAGGAATTTGTGTTAGATCCAAGCTTATATAGGTATTTGCTTTCTTTCTTACCTGAAGTTTCTTTTTCTAAGTTCCAGCCCTCTAATCTCCAAGTTCTCCAGTTTCCAGCGTCCCATTGAGCGAAATGTTGCTTCTCACCTGCTAAAACAATTCTACTTACGGGCCTATAAGTAGCATCTGTTCCGCAACCCCTTCCTAAACTTCCTACAGCCATTCTAAATCTCCCATCATCGTAGAACTCAAAACGTTGCAAGTAGTTATAGTTGCAAGGCTGTGGCCATAGCTTACTTTTAAAGGTTTGTTCCAATACGAAGCCTATTTTTTGTTCATCATCAAATAGATCTGCAACTTTTGCCTCGTCAACGGCACTTACTGCTGCTTGGCTATATTCAGGGCATCCAATAGCATCACTATAGCCAAATCCATCACTATTGCTATAGCTCACATGCCAGTCAACCAGTTTTGCATTATCCAGTACTCTCTTGCCTTTATAAAAAGCGTCGGATACTCGTAGTCCATCACTTTTAGTAAGTATGTAGTCAAGTTTCCAGTGGCCTTTTTCTATTGTTGTAATTTCCTTGCAGTTGCATTCTTCAACTTTATCTATAAGCAAGTTTCTTTCAGAGATTCGTTCCAGTGGTCTTGTCTGTCCCAGGTTGGTCCATCGTATACCTAAAAGTCGGAGGTCTGTTAAGTCCACAATAGCCCATAAGGCTTTATTTCCTTTAATGAATGTTGGTGCACAGCAAAGGTGCATACTCCGTTCGCACTTGGTTTTATTCAATGCTGTTTTTGTAGCAGCCATTAGTGCATCCTTCTCTTCAGGTTTAAAGCCCAAAGCTTTTATGACTTCATCACTATGCATGGCTATGTCAATCGCTAATTTGCTGTGTTGGGCATTTAAATTGGGTTGAAAGTTTTCATAGAAGTTAATGTCAGCAATCTGGGCTGTTTTAACGTTAACAGTAACTTTCAAAGTGCTATTTCTAGCAAAATTATATAGTAGTCCATGATACAAGTTCTCATTGTACTTGACTTTGTTAGAGATATCGCCTGCACTTGCTTTTTCAATTTCAAACATTTCTACCAAATAAGGTTTCCCAGTTTCTGGATCTGAAGTGAAGGACTTGAGTTTAGGGTCTAAAGCTATGATGTTCTGAACCTTGTTCTTAATTGTGTTGTCAGTAGGTAGTTTAAGAAATGGTTCTTTAGTGTTTAGAGAATTGATGATTTGAGTCTTTCTTTTTATCGAAAGTTTGGAGAGTGAAGAGGATTCGTCTTGATTTATCCAAGCATCTTTGGCCATGTTGTGAGACTCCATTCGCTCGGTCTTGTTGTTAGTACAACTAATCATTACGAATAAAAAGAGTGTGAAATATGACCACTTCATTTTAAGTTCAAATATATTAATTGTCATTATACTCTTCATCAGTAAGAGCATACATGAAATCAATAAGTTGAAGTTTTTCCTCTTCATTCATTGATGTTACCCTAAAACCGTTTAATGGTTTTAGATGTTCGTTGTACTTGTCTATGATTTCTTTTATAGTGTTGATACTTCCATCATGCATATAAGGGTCAGTAACTGCAATATTTCGAAGAGTTGGAATCTTTATTGGATGGTCAGATATACTAGAATTCCAGTGATCTCTTGGGTATACCAAATTAGGTATAGATGTGATATTTGTTAGCGTGAAATTTGGTCCTCCATGACAACTAACACAGTTGATTCTGTCAGATTTAAACAATTTCATTCCAGCAATTTGGTTATGTGTCAAAGCGAGGGAATCTCCGTTCATATAGTGGTCATAGGGACTGTTATAAGGAGATAGCAATTTGATGTAGTCAGCAATGGAGACTATAATATTTTGCATAGAAGAAATAGAATCTACTCCATAGTTTCTAAAGAGGTTAGTATAGCTTGTGTCATTGTTTACATGGTTTAGGAAAGCTATGCTATCAGTTCCTAACTCTATGGGATTTCTTCCAAACAAGGGTCTGAGATGTTGTTGTTCAAGGCTGGTGATATTTGGGTTAGAATAGTCAAAAAATTTGTTGTTTTTTAAGTAGAGTAAGGTGGGAGAGTTTTTGAGTAAATGTTCTCCATTCGCAGTAATGCTAGTTCTATACCCATCCGTAAAGGCCAAATTTTGATTATGGCAGCTTGCACAACTTTTGGTGTTGTTGTGGGATATTTGCGTGTCATTAAACACCTTTTTACCTAGAGCTATTGTCAGTGGAAGGTTGGGGTTTTCTTGCTTTGTGCAAGAAACGATGAGTAAGATTAGACCAACAAAAAAGCCTCCGGTAAAGTACCGAAGGCTCTGTATATGTGAAAGGGTAGTCAAGCCTAAGCTAGCACTACAACCTTGTTATTTAAAACTTCCACTATTCCGCCAGAAACATCAAATGTCTCTTCACCGGAATCGGTACGAACCACAACCGTACCCTTATCCAGACTGGATATGAGCGGGGCGTGATTAGCCAATGCTTCGAAGGAGCCGCCACTGCCGGGCAATTTCACAGAAACCGCTTCGCCAGAGAATAGCACCTTATCTGGTGTTATTACTTCTACGATCATTATTCAGCTTCTTTTAGAAGTTTCTTTCCTTTTTCGATAGCTTCCTCTATGCCACCTACTAGGTTAAATGCAGATTCTGGATATTGGTCAACTTCACCATCCATAATCATATTAAAACCCTTAATAGTATCTTGGATGTCTACTAGGCAGCCTTTAAGACCAGTAAACTGCACCGCAACGTGGAAAGGTTGAGAAAGGAAACGTTGAACACGTCTAGCTCTAGAAACAACTAGTTTATCCTCTTCACTCAATTCATCCATACCAAGAATTGCAATAATATCTTGAAGTTCCTTATATCTCTGCAAAAGTTCTTTAACCCTTTGAGCAGTATTGTAGTGCTCAGCACCAACTATATCTGGAGTAAGAATACGAGAAGTAGAATCCAATGGATCTACTGCAGGATAAATACCCAAAGAAGCAATCTGACGAGAAAGTACTGTAGTTGCATCCAAGTGAGCAAAAGTGGTTGCTGGAGCAGGGTCAGTTAAATCATCCGCAGGTACATAAACCGCTTGTACCGAAGTAATAGATCCTCTGTTTGTAGAAGTAATACGTTCTTGCATTACACCCATTTCAGATGCCAATGTTGGTTGGTAACCTACTGCAGATGGCATACGACCAAGTAGTGCAGAAACTTCAGAACCAGCTTGAGTAAATCTAAATATATTATCAATAAAGAAAAGGATGTCTCTACCACCAGATTTCTCATCTCCGTCACGGAAATACTCTGCAATAGAAAGACCCGTAAGTGCTACACGAGCTCTTGCTCCTGGAGGTTCATTCATCTGACCGAAAACAAGCGTAGCCTGAGACTTTACAAGTTCTTTTTTGTCCACTTTAGTAAGGTCCCATCCGCCTTCTGCCATAGATTCCTCAAATTCCTTACCGTATTTGATTACACCAGATTCAATCATCTCTCTAAGAAGGTCATTACCCTCACGAGTTCTTTCACCTACTCCTGCAAATACAGAAAGACCAGAATATGCTTTCGCAATATTGTTAATTAGTTCTTGGATAAGTACTGTTTTACCAACACCTGCACCTCCAAATAATCCAATCTTACCACCTTTTGCATAAGGTTCGATAAGGTCAATTACCTTGATACCAGTAAATAGTGGTTCCGCAGATGTAGAAAGATCTTCATATTTAGGAGCTTCCTGATGAATGGATCGACCGTTGGTCCTGTCCAGTTCACCGATACCATCAATAGCATCTCCTACCACGTTAAGAAGTCTTCCTTTAAGAGCTTCACCTGTAGGTACTAAAATAGAATCTCCTGTATCTGTTACCTCTGCACCTCTTACCAGTCCTTCGGTAGAGTCCATTGATATAGCTCTTATTGTACTTTGTCCTAGGTGAGATTGTACTTCAAGAACGACTTTAGAGCCATCGTCCTTATACACGATAAGTGAGTTGTAGATTTTTGGTAGTGAAGAACCTTCTTGGTCGAACGCTACGTCCACCACTGGCCCAATGATTTGTGATATTTTTCCTGTGTTTGCCATGTTATTGTTATAGGCTGTTATTTTTTCTAGTGCAAAAGTAATATTTACAATTATGTGGAGGCGTTCTAAATAATAAAATTCCAATTTCAGGATGACATGGTTTGATTTCCAAAAATTGGACTAATCTAAAAAATAGATTACATTTGTGGTCTAATACTATATACTATGGCAGATAATTTTAGCGTATTTGTAGTTGAAGATGATGAATTTTACAGCGAAGTGCTGGAGTATCATCTTTCTATGAATCCTGATGTAACAGTTACGAAATTTAACAATGCGAAGGACTTTCTAAAGAATTTAGATAAGAATCCTGGGGCTATTACTTTGGATTATTCATTGCCTGATATGGCGGGTGAGGAGGTTCTTCGAAAGATTAAGGAATACAACTCTGATATTCCTGTAGTAATGATTTCTGGTCAAGAAGACATCAAAACGGCAATTACATTGCTAAAAGATGGTGCTTATGACTACATCGTAAAAGATGAAGATACCAAGGATCGTATTTGGAATGCGATTAAGAATATTAGAGAGAATCAAGGCTTAAAGAAAGAGATTTCTGAACTTAAGCAGCAGGTTAAGAAGAAGTATGACTTTACAACTAGTATTATAGGCAATAGTCCTTCAATGAAGAAGGTATTTGCTATGATCGAAAAGGCGGTAAAGTCAAATATTACCGTTTCTATTACTGGAGAAACAGGTACAGGTAAAGAGGTGGTAGCTAAGTCTATTCACTATAATTCTCCAAGGGGTAAAAAACCATTTTTAGCGGTAAACATTACGGCAATACCTTCAGAGCTTATTGAGTCAGAACTATTTGGACATGAGAAAGGATCCTTTACAGGTGCCAATGCTCGTAGAATAGGAAAATTTGAGGAAGCAGGAGAAGGAACTATTTTCTTAGATGAAATAGGTGAAATGGATATTAATATGCAATCTAAATTATTGCGTGTGCTACAAGAAAGAGAACTCACTAGAGTGGGTGGCTCTGGTCTTGTAAAAGTTAAATGTAGGATTATAAGTGCTACGCATAAAGATCTTGCGGAAGAAGTGCGTAAAGGAAATTTTAGAGAGGATTTATACTATAGACTTTTAGGTTTGCCAGTTACATTGCCTCCATTAAGAGAGCGTGCAAATGATACTTTAGTATTGGCAAAACACTTTATTGATGAGTATGCAGACGAAAATGATTTAGGCAAGTTGAAGCTCACAAGTAAGGCTCAAAATAAATTGTTTAAGTATCCTTGGCCAGGTAATATTCGTGAACTTAAGGCTGTAGTTGAATTGTGTTGTGTAATGACTGACAGTGACTTGATAGAAGAAGATCATATAACGTTTAATTCAACAGGGTCCATTGATACCTTACTTCAGAATGAAATGAGTCTGGAGGAATATAAGAATCGTATAGTAAAGCACTACCTAGATAAATACAATAATGATGTAGTGAATGTCGCCAAAAGATTAGACATTGGTAAATCCACTATTTATAGAATGTTGCAAGAAAGAGCAGTGTAAAGAGGAGCGAATACCATGTCAGAAGAAAAATTATACGATTTAGAACAGTTGAATGCCATAGCTGCAGGCAATGATGACTTTGTAACCAAAATGGTAAATATGTTTCTAGAAATGACACCAGCTTTGGTGGATAGGATAGAAGCGGGTTTACAGACACAAGACTGGGCCGAAGTACGATCTGCGGCACATAAAATGAAACCTTCTGTAGATATGATGGGAATTAAAAGTTTGCATGATGTTGTAAGAGGAATAGAAGGGAATGCAAAAACCGAGTCAAATCTAGAGCAAATCCCGGACTTATATTTCAAGTTGACCGACACCTTGGAAAAGGTCTATGAGCAGTTAAGGAGCAGGTAGGTTTACACCAAATACTTAGAGGTTGTCAAGGAATTCTATCAGTGCATTCTTAGTTTCCTTTGTTCTGTAGTATCCAATCCAATGGCTAGACCCGTCTAGTGTAACTATCTTAGTTTTCGGGAGAATTTCCTTTAATTTCACTCCATGATCTACACTAAAGTGCTTATTGTCTTTGGACCATAGTGCCAGAACAGGGCAAGTAACTTTACTATAGAACTTTGCCAATTTAGGAAGTTGGGCTTGATATCCATAACACATTCTTATTATGTACCTACGCACAGTTTCTTTACTGAAATAATGCCAGAATTCGTCTTTCAATTCCGAGCTAATCTCAATCTCATTCTTGCCAAATGTCTGAATGGCACGATTGAAAACAACTCTGGGTAAGAAGGTTAAAATAAGCTTGTTTAGTGTAAGGTTTCGTAAATATCTTATTTCCCACGAAGTTTGTGCATTGTGAATCAACAGAGAGTTAATCACAGTTACACTTTTAATCCTATTGGGATGGTCACTAGCACAGACCAAAGCAGGTTGCCCACCCATATCGTGTCCCACAAGATGAGCATTGTCAATTTTAAAATAATTCATGATTTGAATGATTCTTGCTCCCATGCTTTTAGGAGTGCTACCTCCTTTCCATACGTCACTACCTCCCATACCAGGCCAGTCAAAGGCTAAAACATCATATTTTGCAGATAGCTCTTTCATAAGTGTAAGCCAAATGGAATGTGTTTCGGGGTAACCATGAAGGAAGATTATAGATTTACCTATACCAAATCTTCGATATCGAAGTTGATGCCCATTTTCCAAAGTGGCGATTTGTGGTTCATCCATGTTCTCTAACAATGAGGTTGGAGGATAGAATACCTGAAATAGCTGCGAAACTGACCCATTGTCCCGGATGGGTGGAACTGCCACAGAAAAATAGATTGTTAGCGTGTTTACTTTTGTGTGGAATCCGTCCTTTTCTCATGAACGAAGCCGTCATAACTGGGTTCATACTGTTCTTGTACAAATGAAATGTTTTACCCCAGTCTCGAGAGGTTCGTTTGTGAACGACCTCAAAATCAAGAATGTCGTCTCTCCACCATTCTTCATTAATAATGCTATCCAGTAGTTCTAGTTGTTGATCATCACTGAGTTTATCTGCAAGATCATAGTCCAAGGGAGCGACTAATCTAGCTTGGCGGTACTCTTCACTGTTAGAAAGTGTGCCCGGATTTACAAACGCGATAGATTTAAGGTTATCATGGGTTGTATTAAACTTTAAGTAGCTGGAATTAGTATTGGGTTTTGTTTTTACTTTTAGATAAACACAGATTCCCGGAGATTGTAGCGGTAGGTTATTTATATAATTTCTGTACGATTTGGGAAGTAAGTCGGGCATGAGTTTGTACGCTCCAATGGCACTCATGTTACTTAGAAGTACATCGCATTGTAAGGTCTCATTGTTTTCAGTTGTGACAGATTTGATATTCTTTCCGTCTCTGTTAATAGAGGTGACTTTTGTATTTAGAAGTATATCAATTCCCAAAGATTTAACCTTCTCAATTAGAAATAAAGCAATGCTACCCATCCCTTTTTCAGGATAATAAGCACCTTGGTTATGAATAAGTGAAGGAACCAAAGACATTGGAGCAGGAGCTTTTTCCATAGTTTGAGCAGCAACTTGTGTCCATATCCCAATAGCCTTTTGCAGTTCATGTTGGAGATTATATTTATCTAAAACAGACTGAAGACTACTGGTGAGAAATAGGATAAGCTTCCAGTTTCCACTCTTTATGATATCCCATGGGCTTGGTTTTGATACATAAGTATGTGGACTTAGTTTAGAATGTATGTTTCCAGTTTTTCTTACAAATGCTAAATACTTTTTCCCTTCTCCCGTCCAAGTGCTTTCAAAAGACTTGGCTGTTTTATCTCTGTCAGAGGAAAAACGAATTTGCTTATCAACTTGATAAACCTCTTTCAATCTAGTCAAAGGAACTTCAGAGTCAAGGTCATAACCTAGTTTATCAAAAGCCCATTCTAAACCTGGTTTGTCCAATAGAATATAAGGGCCAGCATCAAATGACATGCTACCTAAATTCTCTGATCTAGCCAGTCCGCCCATAAAAGGGCTAGCTTCAATGAGAGTGACATCGAAGTTCTGTTGTTTTAGATTGATAGCCGCAGTTAGTCCTCCTATTCCAGCTCCTACTATTATAATTCGTTTCATTTTGTATCTTTCGACCTTAAAATATCTCCGTTGTGGGTGAAATATACAATCAATTTTTGGTCGAGCTTCAGTTGCTGCAAGAAAAGCATCGAAACAATCCCAAAGAAGAATTAAATCAGCTTCTTATCTTGGCTTTAGAGCGAGAAGAACTAGTTGCCACATCCTATCAAGATTCGGTTTTAAATAAGAGTATATCCAAACTTCAAGTATCAGATGAGTACAAACGTATCTTTAGACATGGTTTTATATGGATTTGGAAAGATGAAGAGATGCACACTGATTTTGTCAGAAGTGGGCTGTTAAAAACAAAAAACACATTTTCCAGTCTTCAGATATTCATGTCTCAAATTCAAGGATTTATTGGAGGTTGGTCTGGTTCCGTGTTGCAACTGTCAACATTTAGAAATGCACCAATAGCTTTTGTATTTGCCCATTTTTTCAAATGGATGGGAGCATTAGGAGGTAAGGTGCCAAAGGAGATTAGAGCGAAATTGAATGCTGGTACTTTAAAAGACTTTTGTGCTTTTAATGTAGATGCGGAAAAAACTGCATGGGCATGCTGGAAACGTATAGTAGAATTGGCAATAGATGATGATCGATTCGACGAGAAACAGATTAAGGATTTTGTCAAAATTATTGCTGATGAACATAACCATGGTAAGATATTCTCTATTTTTTATGATGCCTTAAATGATGACAGTACCATAAAAAGTGAAATGTCTCTCAATCGATTGGTTCAAGAAGTAGGAGAAGTAAGTGACTATTTCTTACCGAGAGAGTATAGAAGAAATTTAGAAGATAACCCATTGGGTAAGGAACGTGTAGTGTATTGCCATAAGGACGATACAGGGGCAGGAAGAGAAGCGAGTTTAACGAAAGTCTTGACGACTTCAGAGCTGGATAAAAGTTTACATGAAAAAGCATCAACCCTTCATAAAAAAATAGAAGAACTGGAGGTTGTAATTAAAATTCCGATCACTATGGGTTACGATCAAAAGGATCAAAGCCCAATAGTAGAGGAAGAAGTAATCCGTGTCTTTGTTCATTTTTTAAAGGAGGTAGGAGTAACCAAGATTAAATTGTTGGATGTACAGTCCATTTATTCCAAGTTCTTTGAAAATAGGTCAGTGGAAGAAATAGCTCAATATTTTGGATATCCAGTAGATGTAGAAATTATAGATGGAAGCCTTGATTTAGTAAGCTATGAGTATAGCAGAGGAATTGGAATTTATGAAATAAGCAAAACTTGGAAAAATGCTGATTTTAGAATTAGTCTTGGAAAGCTAAGGAGTCATCCTACAGAGCTTGCTATGGTCTCGATAGCCAACTTAGAGTGGCTGGTAGGTCATTTAGAAGATTTTGTATTCGTAGATAAAATAGTGGATAGAGCCGCGACCACCATGGTGCTTTTAGATGAGTATCCGCCAGAATTTGCAGTGGTAGATGCGTATCAAAATATCCCAGATAGCTTGGTAGGGGTAATGGGAAGTAAACATCCTGTGAATCCACACCGTTTTTATGCCTCACGAGATGCATTGTCTCTCGACAAAACAATTATGTCTCATTTGGGATTAAAAAAAATGTCAGACGACTCCCTATTGGGAACCATTGAATATTGGTTTGGGGGGACAGATATGGCTATAGAAGTGATAGGAACAAATGATTCTATCAAGGAGTGGAGAGGCCCAACACGAAATTTCTTTTGGTCCTTTTTAAACTTGCTATCTTATCCAGTTTATAAATTTATAAGCGGCCGAGGTCTATTGTTTTTGCCACCAATGGATACCAAAGTATTTCCATATAAGACCAAACCCAATTTTCTCCTAAAGTTAGTCATTGGACTAAACAATAGGATTATTGGTTTGAAATAAATCTATCTCGCCAATTTACTCTTATACATCTGAACCGCATTATTGAGTCCGTAGTATAAAGCATCAGAAATTAAGGCATGACCAATAGATACTTCCAAAGTCTCAGGAATTTGTTCTACAAAATAGGAGAGATTATCAAGACTCAAATCATGTCCCGCATTGATGCCAAGCCCAAGTTCAGTCGCTCGTTTCGCAGTTGCTATATAAGGAGCAATGGCAGCTTCTCTATTGTCCGTATATCCAGAAGCATAAGCTTCGGTATACAATTCTATTCTGTCCGTTCCACAGGCTAGAGCAGCATCTACTTGCTCCACTACCGGGTCTAAAAAAACAGATACACGAATGCCTGCATTTTTGAATTGTTGTATAATAGGGGAGAGGTGTTCTTTCTTGGTGATACAATCCCATCCAGCGTTACTAGTTATTACATCTGGACCATCAGGAACCAAAGTCACCTGAGTTGGATGAATGTCCAATACCATTTGGATGAAATCCTCACTGGGATATCCTTCAATATTGTATTCAGTCTGTACAATATCCTTTAGACCGAAAGCATCCTTTCTAGTTATGTGCCTTTCATCTGGTCTAGGGTGTACAGTAATGCCTTCAGCCCCAAAGTTTTCTATGTCTTTTGCAGCTTGTAAAACATTGGGAGTGTTGCCTCCACGAGCATTTCGTATGGTTGCTATTTTGTTTATGTTGACACTAAGTTTTGTCATTGTATTAAGTATCTAACTTGTAAAGTGAATGTTTGTTTTTTATTTCCTGCAATTTCTTGAAGCCCAGAGCCTATTGTATAGTCGCTTTCAAAACCGTTCAATGGTGCATCATGTTGTGTATATCCGTATCTAAGCCACAAGTCTAATCCTTTTCTGAATTTATACCGTGTTAAAACATAAAACCTAAACCCAGAGAAGCCATGTGTAAACAACGGGTAATCATAAAGAGGTACTTGTTCAAAGGAGTAGATTCGGTTTTCAAATCTATCCATTACACTGTAAGCTACTCGACCGCTGAGATGAAGTTTACTTCCCAATGGTTTGTAAATAACATCTTGATACATCAGACTTCCGAAAGATTTAATCCCGTTTTCTTCAAATATGCTCCATTCCAACCTATTTCTCAGTTCGATACCCTTATTCACAACGAAGTTTAAATGCAGGCGATGGCGTTGAGTTGTAACAAGCGTAAGTTGCTTTAGATTCTGATCTCCAAAATTGCGTTGTTTGGTTTCTGTTCTGTACCTGTAGTAAGTCCTAAATTTTTTGCTTGGCTTGAAGTGTAATTCTGCCCAAAAATCGTTGCCGCTTGTAGGAGCATTTGCAGCAAACCGAAGCCAAGGACTCGTAAACAAGTCGTAGTAACCCAACAATGTAAAACGGCTATTTAACCTGGTTTGAAAACCCGAATAGAATCCCCTCTCATTGCCAGCATTGCTGCCTTCTCCAAAGCCGCTACTTTGCAAAGTGATGTAGCTTTTATCGTAATTTCTGTATACAAAACTCAAGTCAACTACACGATTTAAACTTACTAAAGCACCATGTACTTGAGCTACGGCATGTTCGAAACTACTGTGACTTACTTCACCATAAATATTTGCATTACGATATACCAAGTCATAGTAAATCCCATTCTTATAATAGCGATTGCCTCGGAATGAGAATTGATTGTAAGGTTTGATGTTTGGTTCGAGAGATGCTCCTAATTTTCTGTAATAATTAACTGTTCCTACACGACCACAAGGAAGTTTATAATCCAAATAGAAACCCGTTTGAAAGTCGGATATTGCATCTTTATCTTGAAGTTCTGATGGGGTTCTATGGAGTCCGCCATCTTCTTGAATGTTGGTCGTAATCGTTATATGTTCATTGTCAATTGGGTCATCTGGAGTGATAATATTTCCATCTACCTTTTTATACGATACAAAAGTCCCAAATGTTAGTTTGTCAAGCTGAAAGGCTATTGCTCCTCCTCTTAAATAGGCATTTTCCCGAAGAGATCGATAAGCACCAAAACCGTCAAAGTTTCTTTTAGAATTGGTGATAATACTGGATTTGCCAAAAGCCAATCCCGTACTCAGCGTTAGCCCTTGACCAAAGTTGGCTTGAAAATCTCCAAGATTCAACATCTTTACTCTATCAATATCCCGAGCAGCAAAATAGAAGGAGTAATAATCAAACCCATTTGTATTCTCACCTTTGAAGAAAGGCTCATTGGCATCTTTTTCCATATTTATTCCAAAAGAGATGAGTCGTTTATAGTCAAATCGATAACGTAGGTTATGGTAGAGGGAAGATCCAGTATAGTGGCTTTTGCTTAGGTCGGAAAGAGTGTCTGCAATTAAAGAACCCTTGTTTCTAGGAGTGCTGGTTTCTGTTAAAGCTAAAAATTGATGTTTACCTTCTTTCCAAATAGTTGAAATCTTATGTGAAGAAGTGAAGCTGGATTTTATGGTAATAAATGGAAGGAAAGAGTGAATATCTTGGGTGCTAAAACTAGGTAAAATTTGAAGTTCATAGATACTAATAAAGTTGCCGAACCTCTTGCGATGCTTAATGATTTCTAAAGCTTGAAAGCCATCCAAAAATGTTGCTGCAAAAAGCTCAGAGGCGTCAGCTTTGTTGATGTCTAAAGGGTTCTCATAGTATTCTAGTAAATCGCTAGCAAATTGTTGTATATCGATTTCATCTATTGTGTTTTCTAAGTATTGTTCTATATATTGATTTACAACTTCATTGTCTGTTTGAGCCTCAGCGGCTGTGTGCCATAGAATGCAGAATAATCCAATTTTAAAACGCATATACTAGGTTAAGTGATGGTGAAAAACCCAATTGATTGTGATAAGCAGCGGTCACATCTATATTTAGCATTTTGGTTTGCCACCCAAACCCAATGGCAATAAGTTGCTTAAGTCCAAAGCCTCCTCTCAAAGTATACTGATCCTTTTGTAATTCTAGCCCGACATTAAGGTCCAGTTTTTCGTGAGTTGCTTGTAAGACGTCACTATAACAGGTGATGTTCTCGGCAAATTGATAGTCTATTCCCACTCGAAAAAGAGAAGACGTTTTTTCAAAAGGAAAAGAGGTTACCGTGCTTCTATTGGGATTAAAAATCTGGAATCCGACATTCAGTTTTTTATTGATTTTATAGTATAAACCGGCATTGAAAGTTAGAAATTTACTTGTGTGATAGTAAGCATTAGTAGAAGAGAATCTATGGTAATTCAGTGCTACACCAACGGCAACGTTATTTCCCATTTTTTTCGAAATCCCAAGTTGTGCTTTTTGGGTAGTAAGACCCGCAATGGGAGATATTTGGTAAGAAAAACCCATACTAGCAAACTTGGATTTAAAGTTGCCAGCCAACATAATATTAGAGTATTCGGAAAGCCCAAATCTGTTGGATGCATTAAGTGAAATTTGTTGCGGAGAAAATGCAAGCCCTCCAACGTTATTTTCAATACCAAAAGCATTGAGATAGGTAGCTGATGCTCCACCGAGTGATAGAGCTATTGCATTGTTGGGAGGAGGAATTGCAAATAATCGAACGTGCAGGCACACAAGAAAAAGTAAGTAGTAGAGTTTCATCACTCCACGAAAATAAGAAATGCGGTTTAGAGTTCTTGTTTTAACTGAGTTAAGAATTTCTTGATACCTTCAAGCTTGCTGATTACCTCGATATTAGTGTTTATAGACTTCTGATCCGCCTTTATTTTGTCTTTGGCCCCTTGTAGAGTATATCCTTTCTCTTTTACAAGAAGATAAATGCGAGATATTTCTTCTACATCTCCTTTAGTATAGAAGCGAGTTCCTTTTGCGTTTCTTTTCGGATTTATAGTAGAAAATTCACTCTCCCAATAGCGAAGCAATGAGGCTGCTACGTTAAAGTGTTTAGAAACCTCAGAAATACTGTAGTATAATTTGCCTTCCTTTAAGGCCATTAGTCAAATGACTGATTTGGATTAGAAGACAGTCTTAAAATCTCCTCGTATTGTTCACTGGTAAGATCGTTGTAGAAATAACCTACTGGGTTTACTGCAGTACCATTTCTTCGCACCTCATAATGAAGGTGAGGACCTGTTGATTTACCTGTACTTCCTACTAATCCGATTAGCTGACCTCTTTTTACTTTTTGACCAACTCTCACATTTGTTCGGCTCATGTGACCGTATAATGTAGTATAGCCATATCCATGACTAAGTATGATGTGTTTACCGTATCCCCATCTTTTATTCACTACTTTTTGTACGACTGCATCTCCCGTAGCATATATTTTCGTGCCCCTTGGAGCTGAAAAATCCATGCCCTTATGCATTTTACGGGTCTTGTAGATTGGGTCAACTCTGTATCCAAATCCAGAAGCAATTCTTCTAAGATTTTTATTTGGAATAGGTTGTATGGCAGGAATTGAAGCAAGCATTTTGCTTTTATTCTGTGCCATTTTTATTAGCTTATTGTAAGAGTCTTCTTGCACTTTGAATTGTGCACTCATATTATCGAGGCGTTGATGAAGCTTTTTGAAACCTGTACCGTTTCTCATGTTGTCGAGAGAAGTGTATTTGTCAACACCTCCAGTACCTGCTTTCCGAATGTCGTCATCTATTGGGTCAGCACCAAAGATTTCACGATATACATCGTCATCCATGTTTGCCAAGTCCTTTAGTTGAGACTGCATAGTCTCAGACTTGTTTTCCAGTAACTTCAGTTGAATCTCGTAATCTGCAATATCTCTTTGCAAATCTTCGGAATTGTTGTCCTTCATAGCAATAGAAATACTAATAGCACTTACCACACCTATAAGAGAAATAACTCCTAAAACTCTTGCTGCAATTGTCCAATAGTTAGTAGAGACTCTTTCGTATTCAAGAGTTTCCTTATTAAACCTAAATTTTGCTTTACTCATCGTATCTTTGCCGCTTAAAATCGGGCAAAGATAATTCTTTTGCTTATAGAATAAAAGACACTTATACAGAAAAATGACTGCAGCGGAGGTTAGACGACAATATCTAGAATTTTTTAGACAAAAAGGCCATAAAATAGTGGACTCGGCCCCAATTGTCATAAAGGATGACCCCACTTTGATGTTTACCAATGCAGGTATGAACCAATTTAAGGACATATTCCTAGGAAATAAGAAAGCCAAGGATACCCGTGTGGTAGATACCCAAAAGTGCCTTAGGGTAAGTGGCAAGCACAATGACCTAGAAGAAGTAGGTGTAGATACTTATCATCACACCATGTTCGAGATGTTAGGTAACTGGTCCTTTGGAGATTACTTCAAAAAAGATGCGATCAACTGGGCATGGGAACTATTAACTGAAGTTTTTAAGTTGGATAAGAGTAGACTGTATGTCTCCGTTTTTGAAGGAGATAAAACAGATGGCTTAGGTTTGGATACAGAGGCCAAAGACCTTTGGAGCAAGCACGTTGCAGAGGATCGAATAATACTTGGAAATAAAAAAGACAACTTCTGGGAAATGGGAGAGACCGGGCCTTGTGGTCCGTGTTCGGAGATACACGTAGACTTAAGAAGTGATGCCGAACGAGCAAAGGTAGATGGAGCTAGTTTGGTCAATGCAGACCATGAGCAAGTCATAGAGATTTGGAATTTGGTTTTCATGCAATACAATCGAAAAAAGGATGGAAGTTTACTTCCTTTACCTGCTCAACACGTAGATACTGGAATGGGATTGGAGCGATTGGTAAGAGCCGTGAATGCTCAGCAGTCTAACTATTATTCCGATTTATTTATGGATAGCATCCATGAATTGGAGAAAATAAGCGGAAAGAAATACGGTACGGATGAACCTACCGATATAGCCTTTAGAGTAATTGCCGACCATCTTAGAGCGGTGTGTTTTGCCATTGCAGATGGACAATTACCCGATAATAACGGAGCTGGATATGTCATTCGTAGAATCCTAAGAAGAGCAGTACGTTATGGTTATAGTTTCTTGGACTTGGAAAAGCCATTCTTAAAGGATTTAATTCCTGCATTTGTGATAAAATTCAAGGAAGTGTTCAATGGTCTAGAAGAACAAAAAGACTTCTTGATGAAGGTCGTAGAGCAGGAGGAGAAATCATTTTTGAATACATTAAACAAAGGCTTGAAACTTTTTGATGAATATTCAAAAAAAGGAACAGAAAATGTAAGTGGAGAACAAGCCTTCGAACTATACGATACATTCGGTTTTCCAATTGATTTAACACAATTGATAGCAAAAGAAAAGGGAATAGAAGTAGATATTGACGGTTTTAAAAAAGCCCTTCAGAAACAGAAAGATAGAAGCAGAGCCGATGCCAAAAAAGAATCTGGTGACTGGATAGTTGTCATGGAAGATGAGCGTGAAGAGTTTGTTGGTTATGATTATTTGGAAACCGATGTGAAAATTACGCGTTATCGAGAAGTAACTGTTAAAGGGAAAAAACAATACCATCTAATACTGAACCTTACTCCGTTTTATGCAGAAAGTGGAGGGCAGGTTGGAGATAAAGGAGTTCTTATTGGAAAAGACGATGATGTCAAGATTGGCATTATTGATACCCAAAAAGAAAACCAATTGAGCATTCAGATTTCAGAAAAACTACCTGAGAACCTGAATCAATATTTTAGAGCAAAGGTCAATGCCGAAAAGCGTAGTGATACAACGTTGAATCATAGTGCTACCCACTTATTGCAATCTGCATTGAGACAAGTGCTTGGAGATCATGTTGCACAAAAAGGTTCGTTGGTAAACGAAAAACACCTGCGTTTTGATTTCTCTCATTTTCAAAAAGTAGAGAAGGAAGAAATAGAGCAAATAGAGCAAATTGTCAATGGCAAGATTCGTGAAGCTATAGCTTTGGAAGAGGCTAGAAATGTTCCGTTTGAAGAAGCAACTAAAAGCGGTGCGATGGCTCTTTTTGGTGAGAAATATGGAGATACCGTTCGTGTTATTACTTTTGGTAAGGACTATTCTGTAGAATTATGTGGAGGTTGCCATGTGAGTAATACTGCACAAATAGGAAGTCTGAAAATAGTACATGAAGGAGCCGTAGCGGCAGGAGTAAGAAGAATAGAAGCAATCACTGGAACAAAGGCAGATGCTTATGTAAAAGATAAGATGATGCTTGTAGAGCGAATAGGAGCAGAGTTGGGAAACCAACAAGATATTCTAAAGGCTATCCAAGCATTGCAAAAAGAAAACTCAGAACTCAAGTCTAAAGTAGAGGCTTTCGAAAACAGTCAATTGGGTGATTTGAAAGGCGATTTACTAAAAGGCATGAAATCTGAAAATGGTGTGAATAGCATCATTGAAATAGTAAAAGTGAGCAATACTGGTCAGGCCAAAGATTTGTGCTTTCAATTGAAAGAAGAAATCGAAAATCTATTTTGCGTACTGCTTTCAGATATAGGAGGGAAACCAAGCATTAGTATCATGGTAAGTGACAGTTTGGTGAAGGCGAAAGGTTTTAATGCAGGTCAACTCATTAGAGAGTGGGCCAAAGAGGTAAAAGGTGGCGGCGGTGGTCAGCCATTCTTTGCTCAAGCAGGAGGAGCAGACGTAAGCGGATTGCCCAAAGTGAAGGAGTTGGCTGAGCAATTTGTAAATAGTAAGTAACTTGAAGTTTTAGAGTAGTACTCTGTGCAACTCAGTGAAATTTCAAACGATTGAAACGAAGTAAAATGTTAAAAAACGATAAATACGAAGTAGTAATAGGGCTAGAGATTCATTCTCAGTTGCTTACTCAGTCCAAGGCATTTTGCTCGGACAAAGTAGCCTTTGGAGAGGCCCCAAATACTTTGGTCAGTCCAATTAGTTTGGGTCATCCTGGTACCTTGCCAGTTCATAATAAAGAGGCCGTTAACATGGCAATTATGCTCGGTTTAGCTTGTGGATGTGATATCAGAGAATACAATACCTATGATCGTAAAAATTACTTCTATCCAGATTTACCCAAAGGTTATCAAATTACACAGATGGATACTCCCATTTGTAACAATGGTAGTGTTGAGATTGTATTAGCAGATGGTAGTAAGAAGGAGATTAACTTAACTAGAATCCATATGGAAGAAGATACCGGAAAAGGACTTCATGATTTG
The DNA here is from genome assembly GCA_002746305.1 of Bacteroidota bacterium. Taxonomy (GTDB): domain Bacteria; phylum Bacteroidota; class Bacteroidia; order NS11-12g; family UBA9320; genus UBA9320. The sequence goes on from NVWV01000011.1 coordinate 48,912, forward strand.
GATATAGAGAATACCTTGATGGACTACAATCGTGCTGGTACAGCATTGGTAGAAATAGTAACCGAACCAGATTTTAGAAGTGGAGATGAAGCATATGCTTTCCTTTCTGAAGTGCGAAAACTAGTTCGTTATCTCGGTGTTTGTGATGGTAATATGGAAGAAGGAAGTTTGCGTTGCGATGCAAATGTTTCCATTCGACCTTTGGGGGCAAAAGAATTTGGAACCAAAGTAGAAGTGAAGAATATGAACTCCATGACTAACGTTAAGAAAGCTATAGAACATGAGTTTGAACGCCAATGTGAGATGGCAGATAAAGGAGAGGAGATCTTTTCAGAAACGAGAAGTTTTGATGCCATGAAAGGCACTACTTTTAGTATGAGAAGTAAGGAGGTGGCTAATGATTACCGTTTCTTTCCTGAGCCAGATTTGCCACCATTAGTGGTGAGCCAAGAATGGATTGCGGAGGTGAAAGCTAAAATGCCTGCATTACCTAAAGAGTTGTATAATAAGTTTACCAAGGAAATGGAACTTGGAGATTACGATGCAAGTATTCTTACTGAGAGTCGAGAAGTCGCAGAATATTTCTTAGAAATATGTGAGAATACAAAGAATTATAAAGCTGCGGCCAACTGGACTATGGGTGCTGTAAAGAGCTGGGTTAACAGTAATGCAACACATATTGAAAATTTTCCGCTTTCTCCTGCAACTATTGCGGAGATCATAGCGTCTATTGATAGTGGAACTATCAACTTTAGTGTTGCGGAGCAAAAAGTTTTCCCGGCATTATTGGATAGTCCAGTTAAGAAAGTAAGCGAAATTATAGCTGAGCAGAATTTGGCATTGATGGATGATGATGACGCTTTACAGAAACTAGTTGATGAAGTTTTAGCAGAATTTCCAGATAAAGTTGCGGCTTATAAGTCAGGAAAGAGAAACTTAATCGGTATGTTCATAGGGCAGATAAAGAAAAAGTCTGGTGGAAAAGCAGACCCTAAGAAGACAAACCAGTTGCTAACTAAAGCGTTAAGTTAATGTTGGTATAGCAATTGCATTATACAAAAAGGAATTATACAATGAAGAAAATGAAAATTAAAAATATACTATTGGTTGGAGTACTTAGTCTCTTCTCTATAGCTTGTGTGGATGCAAGTGATAGTGAGATGGATGCTAAAGGATATAGCATTTCAGTGCAATCTGATTTAGCTGAAAAAACATTAGTTGTTTTGAGTAAGATTACGGATGTAAAATTAGAAACACTAGACAGTGCGTATGTTTCTAAAGACGGTAGTTTTAGTTTTAAGGGAGAGGGCAGTGAGGAAAGTACGATTTACTACCTAACATTAAATGGGACAACTCCTCCAGGGATTCCTGTGATATTGGAGAACGGAGCTAAGGTGAAGATTGAATTGACAAGTTCAAATGGTTATGACATTGTAATGAGTGGTGGAAAGTATAATCACTCAATGCTCAAATTATATAACATCTATACCGGATTTGAGAAGGATATGAATGCTTTTAATGCAGAGGTTGCATTAATAGACCCTACTACAGTAAACGAAGAGTTAAGAAGCAATACCACCAAAAGATACACCAGTATGATAAAAGCTCGAAGTGAAGGCATCGAGAACTTTATAAAAACGGAAGAGGGTTCTCCAGTAACGTACTTTGCTGTGAAGTATTTGTTTCAGAAAATGGAGCCTAAATTGATCCTTCTTGGAAGTGAAAAGTTAAATGCAGATCTCCCAGAGTCTTCGTATGCTGCTAATCTAGATAAGTTAGCAAAAGAGTTGGGCCCTACAGTTGTTGGAGCGGTGGCTCCAGAAATCAATTTGAAAACTCCAGAAGGGGAAGCCTTGGCACTCTCATCTTTAAGGGGTCAGGTTGTGCTTCTAGATTTTTGGGCAAGCTGGTGTGGACCATGTAGAAAAGAGAATCCTCATGTAAAGAAGGTGTATGAAAAGTACAAAGACAAAGGCTTTGAGATTTATGCAGTTTCATTGGACAACAACAAGTCACATTGGCAAGGTGCTATTGCAAAAGACGGATTACCATGGAAGCATGTAAGCGATTTAGTAGGATGGAAGTCCTCTGCCGCTAAGGTGTACAATGTACACTCTATACCACAAACGTTCCTTTTGGACAAAGATGGACGTATTGTGTCTACGGGCTTTAGAAGCAACGAGTTGGAGCCATTATTAGAGTCATTGCTTCAATAGAATGCTAAGAACACTGTTCTTGTCAGCCGTGGTCGTACTTGTGCTTGGCTCCTGTGGTGGGGAATCAGAAAAAGAAGCTAAACAACCAGATTTCTCTGTAAAGGAAGTGAACTATCAGGCTTGGCATTCAGGTAAGTTTTATTATCAAGAGCCAAAGATTGGCACGTTTCTAATCAATAGAACGGATAGTATTCAGGAGGAGTTTATAAAAAACACGGGGATGATTGTTGAGTTTGATATCAACTGGAAGAATGATAGTATGTACTCACTCACTTTTGTGAAAATAGCAGAAAATCCTTTAGATAAATCATTAGCAGATGGAGCAGAGACACTCATTAAAAACTGTGTTATTACTAAGGTAAAGGCAGTCTCTTATGTAGAAATGGCGACTTCAAATCTGTCTTCTGACACCATCTATACAACTGTGTTTAGGCACTAAATCAATAGGCTATTTCCAGCTTTCGGTAATGGGATTCATAACATTAGGTTAACTTTGAGGTAAAGAAAAGGTCTTGTACACTATGATACTTTGCAGTAGTTTATGTCACAAAGAATATTAATAGTAGACGACGAGCAAGACATTGTAGCCTTGCTAAAGTACAACCTCGAAAAAGAGGGTTATAAATGCTTTACGGCATTTAATGGAGAAGAAGCTGTTTCAAAAGCGAAGAAGGAAAATCCAGATTTAGTACTAATGGATATTATGATGCCCGTAATGGACGGCATTGAGGCATGCAGACAAATCAGAAGCATAGAAAACTTATCCAATACCTTTATTGTATTTCTTACTGCACGAGGTGAGGAGTATTCAGAAATCGCAGGATTTGATGCTGGTGCAGATGACTACATTACCAAACCCATTAAGCCAAGAGTTTTGACCAGTAGAGTTAAAGCGATTCTAGGACGAAGTAAAGAAGATAAAAAAGAAGATAAACTGGAACTTGGAGATTTAATAGTCAATAGAAATACGTTTGATGTCAGTATTGGAACTCACAAGCTAGTTCTACCCAAAAAAGAGTTTGAATTACTCTATCTTTTGGGTTCCAAACCAGATAAGGTTTTTACACGGGAAACCATCTTGGATAAGGTATGGGGACTGGATGTAAGTGTAGTCGATAGAACCATTGATGTACATATTCGGAAGATTCGAGAAAAGATTGGTGACCATAGAATAAGGACTGTTAAAGGAGTTGGGTATAAATTTGTACTGTGAGAAAGGTCTCCAGTCCTAAATATATCGCCTTAATAGCCTCCTTAGTAGCAGCACTTATATCTTCGATTAGTATCGGTGTATTTACCCAAGAATTTATTCCCGCGATTCTAAATTTCATTGTAGTACTCACTCTTTGTTTCTTCATATTCAATTATCTGGTACGTGAGTTTATCTACGACAAGATCAAACTTATTTATAGAAGTATCTACCGTTTTAAAACGCATGACCCAAAGGAACTGAAGGCTTTGGATAAGAAGCTGAATGACCCCATAGAAGCAGTAAGCAAGGAAGTCTTGTCCTGGATGGTAGAAAATAGGAAAGAAGTTGCCGAGCTAAAAGAGCAGGAAAACTACCGAAGAGATTTTTTGGGAAATGTCTCACATGAGCTAAAAACACCCATCCACAATATTCAGGGTTATATCCACACTCTGCTTGATGGTGCTCTCAATGATGAGAGTGTTAATCAATTATTTCTTTCTAAAGCAGCTAAGAGCTCTGATAGGTTAGTAGAGCTAGTAAATGACCTCACTCGTATTGGACACTTGGAGGGAGAAAGTAGTCTAACGATAGAGAAAATAGATTTGGTGAAACTAGCCCATGAAGTACTGGAAATGGTAGAGCAACAAGCTCAAGAAAAGGAAATAAAGATAAAATTCAAGAAGCAGAATGCACGTATCGTCACAGTGCAAGCAGATAGAGCAAGAATCCGTCAAGTTATGGTGAATCTAATGGTAAATGCCATCAAGTACGGTAAAAAGGGAGGTAAGGTCACTGTTGGGTTTTATGACTTGGACCAGAATATCTTAACTGAAATTACGGATAACGGAGAAGGAATAGCTGAAGAGCATTTGTCTCGATTATTCGAACGTTTTTATCGTACGGACCGAGGTAGGAGCCGAAATGAAGGAGGAAGTGGCCTTGGACTTGCCATAGTGAAGCACATTATAGAGGCTCACAAACAAACCATCAATGTTCGGAGTACCGTGGGAGTGGGAAGTACATTTGGGTTTACCTTGAAGAAGGGATAAAGGAGTTTGTCTTGGGAGCCTAGTTCAAAGAAATGGGTTTACCATTGAACTTCTTTTTGATTGTAATTGACCGTTCCTTAAGAAATCCATCGTAAGTATACTTTTGAGATAAAACCTCCGTTCTGGTGGTATATAAAGTGTAAATGGATAGAAACTACGTAACAAATTTTTATATATCACATGAAATTCATCATTGTAACATTTGCATTAACCACCGTTTTCTCAAATTCTTACGCACAAGAAATTGAGGAATCCAAATCTTCAAAAATTAGGTTTGGATTCAACCAAGGGTTAACCTATTCATTTCTGAGTTCTAATGGAGACCTACCCTCCAATACTTCTAAATATGAAGGTTTAGGCTATAGTTTAGGTGCCATCGCCAAGATCGATATGTTCTCATCTATTAGTATAGTACCAGAATTACAACTGTCATTTAATGGTGCGGGGTTAGAGAGAATGGAGCTCAATTCAAATAAAGACTATCCATTCGCAGATGTATCTGTCGATTTTCGAACCAACCTCCAATACAGTATAAAAAACACGAATTTCTATACATCGCTTGGGCCTCAAGTCAGATTCATTTTTGATACAGAAGAGAGTCCCGCAACGAAACTCGCAACGTCTCCAAATTTTGGCGGAAACGTAGGAATAGGATACGCTCGAAAATTTAAATTCTTTACTATGGCTCCTGAAATCAGGTATTCATCAAGTTTTAATTCAATAAAGCAATACGAAACAGCACCTGCCATGAGACTTCAAACCATTGAATTGGTGCTAAGTTTTTATTAGTGATTTAGGATTTAACTCCTTTGGAGTGTCGTGATAGCAGGCAGAGATAAATAACTGCTGAGCCCCGTTTAAAGGCAAAGAGAATTAAAAGGTCTAACTTCTAATGGATTAAATCAACAATACCATTTAACTGTTGTTCTTTGCCTTTAAAAGTTTCAAAATGGACTATCCAAAAATAGGTTGATTCAGGGAGTAATTTTCCATTTAGCTTGCCGTTCCAGCCACTATTCAGATTTGAAGATTTATACACTCTTTCACCCCATCGATTGAAAATATGGATATTGGCATCTTTAATTTCATTCATTTCAATGGGCATAAATACATCGTTGAATCCATCTCCATTTGGAGTAAAAACATTTGGCATGTCTATATACGACTCACAGTCATTGAATGTTATTTCAACCCAATCTGTATTGCTGCCACACATATTATTATCTGTCAGAGTGTAAGTGCCTGATTGGGATACTGTTATGGTATCTGTTATCTCTCCAGTCGACCAAATAGGATTTATGTAGTCATCATGTTTTAAGGCAAATAATTCTACACTACCAGTATTATTTAAATAACAAACCGACGTATCAGCGCGAAGACTCAATCTTGGAAGGTTTAAAAACTCGACAAAAACGGAGTCGGAATATGTTCCACAATCATTTGTAGCTGTGAATGTATAACTGCCTGTTTCCTCAATTATTGTTATGTCATTAACATCACCAGAAGACCACCAGGAATGATCTAAATATTGTCCATCGAGGGGATGAAGATTTATTTTACTACCTGAACACATTAGAGTATCTTCTATTAGTTTAAATTTAGGTAATTCAACAACATTGACATCATGATAAATAGTATCACTTTCTGAATCCTTATATAGAATAAGTCTGATTCTGTATATTCCAATTGAAGAGAATTTATGCTTGGGATTTTCTGAATATGAGATGTTATCCAGACTAGAATTATCATTAAAAAACCATTGTAAGGAATCATAGGCTAAGTGCGTTGGGATAGCAGGACTAAACTCAGTACTGTCACCAAAACAATTGTTTGAAAAATAAACTCCTCTAGAAAAATTTGATTGTATAAAGTTTGGAAGCCCAAACCTTGCTGTACCGCTTTGAAGATCAAAATCTTCAAACATAAATTCACATCCAATACCTAACTGATTTGGTTTATGAATCACATCTAAAAAACTGCTACGATCCCGAGACACATAAATTTTTAAATCTGGACCAAGTTGCAAACTACCATGGTTCCAACCTCTATTTAAATACATTGATATCTTTGAATTTAAAATACTATCCTTATCAAAGTGAGCTAGCGAATATTGATTAATCCTGTGGAATTGACCAGACTGATATAGTATTTGAGAATTTGGCGAAAATTCAAAGCCATAGTTGTTGTCATTGCTAAACGTTATTGCATCTTTCAATACTCCTTTAGTATTATCAAACCTGTAAAGCGTCCAATGGTTATAGCTCCCCATCACAATGTATTTTCCATCCGGAGATGACTTGATGATGAATCGTATTTTATTTAGTCCTATGGAAAGATCAGGGCCGATCTGAGTCAATATTGGTTTTTCTAACCCAGAGGGTGTCAAAAGGTAAGAAAACACACCTTTATTTGGATGTCTAAACACCACCCAAATATCGCGATTATTAGAATGTAACACTGCATTTACACCTTCATGCCTAGAGCGATCCACCAGCTTAATATTTTTCGTGGTTACATCACCTTTTCCGCTATTCAATGACATATCTACTATAGAATAGTAATACCCCAAACTTCGTCCAGAACCCCCATCAGCAGTAAACACATAATATATTTGGTTACTCCCTGGCAAGGCAACTATCATACTACTCTGTGCTGAAGAATTGTTACCATATAGTCCAGTGCCATTGGGCATTATTTTATGGTCTCTGTTCCAAATATAACTACCATCAGTGTAAAAAAGAAGTTCTCCATTCTTGTCAGCGATAGATGCACATCCTTCTAAGGTATTCATTTGACCATCACTAAGTGCGGTTGGTGGTGAAGTGTTAAAATCAATTCCAGCTTTGTTACCGAAATACCAAATGTTAGCCTCTTTTTGAGCCATACTCATGCTGAAAACAAACACCATGAATAATACAGAGAAACACCTTAGAACGGATAGTGTTAAACATGAAAATGGTTTATCTAATCTTATGGTCACCTGATAAAGATAGTTTGGTTTCTAGCTTAGTGCAATTATTTATCTTAATCTGACCGTAATTCTACATTCAATGGCGATTTGACGAAACTAACCAATCTAAGATACGTAAATATTTATTTGATTTTATCCTCTATTTTATGAGTGCAACGTATAGATGTATAAACGGGTTTGGGTGTCCCAACAAGATGAGCATGTAAATGAAGTGTCTACGGAGTGACATGCTATCTTGCTAAAGCTGATAAAGAGGCTGGGTATTCACAAAAGGGTTTAATCAAATTATCAAAGGATTTGAAGAATTCTCAGACTCTGAAGAAAGAAAGCACTAATACTGAAGCACCAATACAGTACAATAGTAGTTCCTTTGACTCATCTTTGGAAGGGCCGCCAAAATCAGAAATTCAGTTATGAAAATAAAAATATACTTAGCTCTCTTCATTAGTTCCATGCTGATAGGGTGCAACTTATTCCCATTAGGAACACCTAAGAATGAAGAGAATCCTAATAATGTAAGGGAAAAACATAAGAGTTCTAACTATAAATATAAGCACAAAGAATTATCTGATACGATTTTAAGAGATGTGTTAAACATAGAAAGCAAAACAATTGGACATTTGATTGATGAAAATAATCTAACATATAAAGTAATAATTGATTATCGTGAACTACAAATGAGTGAAACCATTAGAGGTATATCTTACGTAATTTTATGCGGAACAAAGGATAGTTTTTTTTATCGATATGATTCGTATGAATTATTGCCACATGAAGCAAAGTTGGATAAATTATATTATGTTGAAGATGGCAAGACCAAAGAGATTAATTTTAAAAATCCATTGCACCTATTATGTTCTCCAAATGGATGCTTTGAAGGGACTAAGATAGAACCAGAAATTTTCAAGTAATTAAATCTGGTATATTAGGTAGTGGGCAGTGTATCAAGATAACACGCCACGTGAAAGTATAACAAAAGTGTTCCAACATTGGGATAATCCAGTAAAATGGTAGTTCTCACGAATTTAGGCACTCTGGAGGAATGTTTCATATTCTTGCAGGAGTTATGAAGGAACATGCTGCCAACAAGCTAAACATGCTGCGACTATATAGAGGTCCCTACAAGAATATGGGGACTGGCGGGGGCTTAATGAATCTTTTAAGAGGTCAGCCAGGTTATCCAGAAAAACATAAGACGACAAAAAGTACTGAAAAAAGAGATGCTTCAATTGGGAGTTCAGGACCAAGTTCAGGAATGGGGTTGAAACATCAAATAGATTTGGAATTATAAAATATTAAAGAAGAATAAAATGAGTAAAAGGGTAATTTTAGTATATGTCTTAGCCTTTCTAGCATTGACTAGTAAGAGTAGTTTAAATATTGCAAATTCTCAGATGGATAGTACAAAGTTGGACATTATATACTACGGACTTGTTAAAAGTAACGAAAAAATGTACATAGGTGTTCAAGGTCAGTGGAGAGAGATTTTAATCGATAGAATCACACTTTTGGACTCCGTGTCTTTTATGTTAATGAATCATCTTACTTTTGACAATGTTCAAATTTTGCGGGTTAAGTCTTTCCTTGGCATGAAGTTAAAAAAACATTACAGCATAGTCCCATACGGTGTATGGGGCAACTTTCTTGTAATTCAACGAAGCTATCGTGTGAAACGGAAATTTAGGTTTGGGCACTATTGGGTTAATGATAAAAGAGATTTACTTGCAATTTAAAAAGGGTGGTGTACCAAAGGAGGATATCGAAGATAAATAACTACTGAGCCTAGTTTAATGGTTGGGAGAAAGTTTTTAGTAAATTACTGCAACTGTTCCAGATGTCATATGACCCTGTCCCCAAATGTCATCATAGCTTAGAATCCAGAAGTATGTGCTTTGCGGTGGTTGTGAAGATTTATAGTTACCACTCCATTTAGTTGTATTGTTTTCAGAAGTAAAGATTAATTCTCCTCTGCTGGAACCAGCTTGTAGCTGGTTCTATAAAGCAATACGAAGTGAGATTTCTGGTTTGTAGCTAGTAGTATGAGATATCTACTTTTGACTAGACAAAAGGTTAGAGATTATTGTAGCTTTCAATAATTAAAACAATGAAAAGAAAACAAGGACGACATTACACACAAGAGTTTAAGCAAAAAGCTGTAGAACTTACCTATGCCAGAGGCAATGTAAAACAAATCAATGCAGGTTAATGCAACAGAACCTATAGGTTCTGTTAATAGTTTTCTTAGTCAGTAACTTTTAATGTAGCTCGGTCTAAAATGCCATTTTTAAAAAAAAAAAATGATGCGTAATCTTTAGCTTTGATTTTATCCCCTAAGGGTTTCCCTGTAATGTCATTTACAAACATTCTATAGCATTTAGAGCTATATTTAGTGCCGTAATATTCTTGATCTATTGAGTAAAGTGGTGAAGTAAAACTTTGATCTAAAGTTGTATATAAAAAAGCATATCCACTCATTATCATATAAAGTTTATAATCATTTTCCTCTGCATAGTTTTCAAGGTAGGGTAAAGGCACGCAGTATTCAGAACTACACCCGTTAGCGAAAATATAGACAATAGATTTTTCGTTATTTTTTAACTCTTTTTTTAATTGCTGACCGTTTATTTCGTAAATATTTCTACTTTCAGTATTACTAAAACTATCTAATTCTTTAACACGGCTTCTTTCATCTTCACTTAACTTTTCATAGTCATTTGTGATGCCATATATCTGACAACTTGAAATGAGCACTAATATTGATAAATAATAAATACTTTTTTTCATATGTGAGTTAATTGCTACTAAGACTAGATTTTTTGATTATTAAGTAGTTCCTGACTGTGAGGCTTGCCACAATAATTTTCTGTCTCCCAAATTTAACCTTAAACTTAAGAATGTCAAGTGGGCTTAAAGAATCAAGGCCAGACGAGTTAAATATCTCAATAGTTTGTAGAACAGGATTATCGGACCCTCAAACGACGGATATCAATAACTACAGGATTCAAAGAATTTGAATCCGTTCAGAGAACACTTGCAGGAATAGAAATCATAAATACTATCAGAAAAGACTAACTTACAAATTCAAGAAAAGTTGGTCTGCTACATTTAAGTCTCTTGCTGCTTAGCCTTTGAATAAGGGGAGGATTAATGCGACAGAACCGTCATGAGTCTCGCAAGTCAAACGGGTCATCTACGAACTCTTTAATTTCACGTTTATATCCTTAAGTATTTCACTTATGGGTTTGTATAGCTAAGAAATGGGTTTGCTATTTTTCTTCTAGTACAAATCTGTATACTTGAACGATATACTAGTGACAAACTGTATTTAAAAGGTATAAATAAGCTTAGCTGTAAAGTAGTGTTTACTTTAAATCAGGACGCTTGAAATAATTTAAATGACATTCACTTATTATAGTAATTTTGAATCTAAATAATTGAAGCACATACATATTTATCAATGAATTCAATTTATAAATACATTCTTTTTTTATGCATTACGTTATTTGTTTGGGTCATTGGATTCTCGCAAAATTCGGTAATTGACAGTTTGACAAATGAATTGTCCATTCATCAGCAAAAAGATACAGGCAGAGTTAAATTGCTAAATACAGTTGCCTTTAAGAATTACGGTCTTGATCAAGCTAAGCTGAGGAAATATGCTGAGGAAGCAGTGACTTTAGCACAAGAAATTGACTATCCTAAAGGGGAGGCAAGAAGTTGGTACTTATTGAGTATTTTTCATTTATCTAAAGGAGGTTTGGATAGTGCAATGACAACAATTAATAAATCATTGAACCTGTACACTAAAATTGATAACTTAATTGGAGTCTCATCCTGTTATGATCTTATTGGGACCATAAGTAGGTTTCAAGAAGATTTTGAAAAATCTGTATCCTATTACAATAAGGCATTGAAAATAGTGAAAGACAAAGGGGATCACATGAAAGCCGCTGGTTTTATTGGCAATATAGGTGCCGTGTATTCTACCATGGGAGAGTATGATAAAGCAGTGACCTCCTACATGGAAGCTATTGTAATCTTTGATAGTTTAAAAGCTAAAAAAAAATCTTTAAACCCACTTAATAATATTGCACTTACTTACGCAAGACAAGGCAGAAACACAGAGGCCTTAGCTTATTTTCAAAAATGTTTGTCTGGTTATAGAGAAAACGGAAACAAAATTTTTGGTGCTAGTATTCTCTTAAATATTGGGCTGGTTTATTCTAACATTAACGAATACGACAAAGCATTACTTCATATCAAAGAGGCTTTGGAAATTAGCAAAGAACTAGGAAACGAATTAGAAGTTGCAAAATGTTTCACCTCTATTGGAAGTGCTTTTTTTTCTAAAAATGAATATGATACAGCACTTAGTTATTTCAATAAAAGTTTGGAAATAAGTGATAGACTTGGCAGTAAAGAGGGTAGATACAACAGCTATACCAATATAGGAAATCTTCATTTAGAAAGAGCGGAGCTTAATCTTGCTTTACAGAACTTTAAAAAGAGTGTGGAAGTAAGTACTTCATCAGGTTCCAAACGCTTAATTGGTAATTCTCACATTGCATTAGGAGCTACTTATTATGAATTAGAAAACTACAATAAGGCTTTTGATAATGTTAGCAAAGGAATAAAAATAGCAGAAGAATTATCTCTTGTAAACTCTCAAAAAAAGGCAAACTTAGTGTTGTCTAAAATATATGAGAAGCAAGGTAATTATATAAAGGCTCTAGAAAAGTACAAGCTGCATAAATCACAAAGTGATAGCTTATTAAACAGAGAAAGTATTGAAACCATTACTCAGTTAGAGTTCGAATATAAATATCAACAAGAACGTGATTCTGCTAAAATGCGAGAATTGATGCTAATCAATACCGTGAAGTCAACTTCTCAAAATTTGGAACAGTCTCAACGAAATTCATTCATTGCTATTATTGTTTTTCTATTGATCACAATGCTTTTAGGAGGTATTATTTTCTTTTTAAAATTGCGAAATCAAAAATCAAAAAATCAAAAAATAGTCATAGAGCAGAAGTTATTACGGTCTCAAATGACACCACATTTTATTTTTAATTCACTGTCTGTTTTGCAAGGGATGATTTTGAATAAAGAAGAACGATCCATCACATACCTTTCTAAATTTTCTAAACTACTCAGGGCCACACTAGAAAACTCTCGGTATAAAACCGTAACACTTTCCAAAGAGCTATCTGCTATAGATAGCTATATGGCACTTCAAAATCTAGACGTATCCACTCCATATAACTATCATCTGTCATTAGATTCAACAATTAATAGTGACACCCTTAAGATACCTCCAATGTTAATTCAGCCTTTTATAGAAAATGCTACGGAGCATGCTTTCGTAGATAAGAAAGAGAACAAAGAGATTAGTGTGCAAATAACTTTTGAGCAAGAAAAACTAGTTGTTACCATAGCCGATAATGGAATAGGAATCAACACAGACTTACAAAAGTCAAGCAACACTAAAAAATCATTGGCAACGGCTATTACTTCAGAACGATTAGAAATGATATCTAAGGACTTTAAAATGAAAGGATCTTTAAGTATTCAGAATAGAGAATCATTCGGTGAACAGGGGACATTAGTTACCTTAGTTATCCCATATAAAATTAATCTGGTACAATGAAAGCATTAATTGTAGAAGACAAAGAGCATATTAGAAAAGGTCTCCAGCTTTTATTGGCTTCTTTAGATGATAAGATTATAGTAATAGGAGAATGTGAATCTGTAAAGGAGGCAGTCGTAGTAACAAATGCTTGTAAACCGGATTTGATTTTCCTAGACATTAACCTTACAGACGGTACCGGATTTGATTTTTTAGACCAAACCAAGCACCTTCAATTTAAAATTATTTTCATAACAGCTTACGAGGAATACGCATTGCAAGCCCTAAAAATAGGAGCTGTGGACTACCTTTTAAAACCGGTAGATATTGAAGAACTTAAGGCTGCAATACATAAAGTGAGTGCACTCACTTTAGAAACACAAAAACAACAAATATCTACAGCAAGAAAGGTGTTAAATGATGATGACGATACATTAGTACTCTCACTCCAAGAATCTTTTCAGGTTATAGATTTAAAGGAACTAATGTACTGTGAATCAGATAAAGGTTATACGACATTTTACCTAAACAATGGCAAGAGGTACTTGGCGTCAAAATCGCTCAAAGGTTTTGAAGAAAAGCTATCAAATGAAAGCTTCACCAGACCACATCAATCCTTCATTGTAAATTTGAAGTATATAGACAAGTACGATAAATCAGGCACTATCCATTTAAAAAATGGGGCAAAAATTCCTGTTTCTTCCCGAAAAAAAGATTCCTTTCTCTCCAGACTTCTAAGTAGAAATCAAAAAAAAATAGGGTCTAAGACGAATATGCATCCAACTTTTACGGATATGGTTTGACCAAATGCAAAAGTAGATTCACTGTTTTTTTGAAGTTTTCTTTATTTCACCTTTGAGAAATATAGACGATAATAAAAATGAAAAGAATACTACAACTAATACTAATTTTACTCACTACAGTTTCATATCAAACTGCATTGGCACAATGGGCTCAATTAGGAAGCAAAATTAATGGAGAAGCTACTGGAGATCAATTCGGTCGTTCCCTTAGCGTAAGTGGTGATGGATTAACAATAGCAATAGGGGGCCATGCAAATGATGGGAATGGAGCAGACGCCGGACATGTAAGAGTGTTTAAAAATATTGCCGGTACTTGGGAGCAACAAGGAGGGGATATTGATGGTGAAGCTGCTTCTGATTACTCCGGAGGCTCGGTAAGTTTAAGTAATGATGGCTTAATTGTAGCTATTGGTGCGATCGGAAATAGTGTATTTAAGGGTCATACTAGGATTTTTAAAAATGTTGCAGGAACATGGGTGCAACAGGGTGCAGATATTGATGGTGTGAGTCTCTTCGGAAGCTCTGTAAGTTTAAGCAGTGATGGGTTAACAGTAGTAATAGGATCTAGAGGAAGCAGTGCCCCTACTAAGATATATAAATATATTTCAGGAACATGGTTGCAACAGGGTGCAGATATTGACGGTGAAGTTTCAGGCGATAAATCGGGACATTCTGTAAGTATAAGTGGAGATGGGTTAACGGTAGCCATTGGAGCTCCTAATAACGACGGAAATGGAGCAGATGCTGGCCACGTAAGGATTTTTAAAAATGTTGCAGGAACGTGGGTGCAACAAGGAGGAGATATTGACGGTGAAGCTGCTGGTGATGAGTCAGGAAGTTCCATTAGCCTAACGAATGATGGCTTGACAGTAGCTATTGGAGCTATGAAGAATGAGGGGAATGGAGCAAACGCAGGACATGTTCGAGTTTATAAAAATGTTGCGGGAACGTGGGTGCAGCAAGGAGGAGATATTGACGGTGAAGCAGCCAGTGATCGATCAGGTCATTCTGTAAGTCTAAGTGACGATGGTATAACAGTGGTTATCGGGGCTGTTGGCAATGTTGGCGGTGCAACGGGTGCATCACCCGCTGGTCATGCTAGGGTATATAGAAATGTTTCAGGCACTTGGGTACAACTCGGAGGAGATTTTGATGGAGAATATTCTGGTGATGCAGCAGGATGGTCCGTAGGTATAAGTAATGACGGATTAAAGGTAGCAGTTGCTGCTATGACGACAGGCGTAAATGTTGGTAGTGTTAAAATCTATGAACATCCAATAATAATCGAACTTGTTACTTCAATCACAGTTCAAGGAGAAGCAGGAGCTTCTACTATAGCTGCCTCTGGAGGAACTTTGCAAATGGAAGCAGTGATTTTGCCAGCTAATGCCGATGATGCCACTTATACTTGGAGTGTTACTAATGGAACTGGGTCGGCTACTATAGATGCAAATGGTCTATTAACTGCAATGACAGATGGAGATGTTACGGTTACAGCTTCTGCAAATGATGCTTCAGGTATCACCGGGTCGGCTATTATTACTCTTTCTAACCAAATTGCAAGCATCAATAAGTACAGTACTAATAATTTGTCAATCTATCCTAACCCAGTAAAATCTCAACTTATTATAGATTCTGAAGAAAGAATAGAGGTGATTTTTATTACTGATGTAACAGGTCGGGTATTAGAATTTATAGATAAGCCAATCGGTGCAATTGATGTATCAGATTTAACAAAGGGTGTTTATTTTTTGCAAATACAAATCGATAACGTATTGGTAAGCAAAAGGTTTATTAAGGAGTAATCTAGAAGACCTCTTTGATGATTTTCATTTGCTATTAAATGCTGGTCCGAGGACAGAGTAAAGGCACTTAATATAAAAAAATAGCTTCCATCGCGTTAACCAGAGAATGTGGGAGTAAGTCCTGCTAAAGGTGGTTAAAGAGTATATTTGAGTTATGACATTTGGAGATAGAACTGAAATTGCTTTTGAAATTGCTAGAAATGATAAAAATAGCTATTCAATAAGTTTGATTATTGGTGACACTAGTTTTGGAAACCCTGAGGTTTTCGGTGATCTTTATGAGGCGGATCTTACCATGAAAAGACTTGCAAATAATTATTTGGATTTCATAGATCCCGTAGTAGACTTAATGTCATCAGTAGATTTTTTTAATTGGTTATGTGGTGCAGGTATGACAGCAAAGGGTGCAGATGAAATATACTTTGAAGCTAAAAGAAGGCATAAACATGCGTTAAAATTTGGAAAGTCATTAATGCATTATTCCATTTTTTGTTCCATACAAGACGAAGTATTCAAGATTAATTTTTATACCATTAAAAATAAACGAATTGTTGAAAAATCTATTGAATATAAATATGTGTTGTTAATGGCCGAAGAATTTAATAATTGGAATATGTCATTAACTGGTGCAGATAGAAAAATTTTTGAATGGAATAGATAAATGGTGGCGTCCCAAATGGGAATATAGAGGATGAATAACTGCTGAGCCAAGGAGCTGGATTTCGGTTTAGTATCTTTGTACAAAACAGCAAAATCAAGTCACAATGAAAGTCAATAGAAAATGACGTCATTTGTTGCATAGGTTAGATCTGTGAAATTTTGGGTAGATAAGAAAATAAAACAATGAGTCAACTTACATGGCACAAAGTACTGGATAATAAGGAAGAGTTAAAAGAAGGTAGAGTCATGACTGTTTGGGCAGGTCACCAAGGAATCTGTCTTACACATTTTGAAGGTAGGTATTCTGCATTGAACAATGCATGCCCTCATCAAGGAGGCCCTTTAGGTGAAGGCAGTATAGAAAACGGATTACTCAGATGTCCCTGGCATGGCTGGGATTATCACCCATGTCATGGGAAAGCCCCAGGCTTTGACGATGGTGTTGAGACGTACGAGATAAAAATGGAAGGAGATAGTGTCTATGTAGGTCTGCAACCAGAGAAAGAGCACCAAACAACGATCTCTGATATTATGGTAGAGACTATGACTAACTGGGGAATAGACTCTGTTTTTGGAATGGTTGGGCATTCAAACTTGGGGGTTGCAGATGCCCTGAGAAGACAAGAAGAAAAGGGGAGATTAGCTTTCTATGGTGTACGACATGAAGGTGCTGCTTCGTTTGCGGCATCTGCATATGGGAAATTAACAGGTAGACCTGCAGCTTGCTTTGCTATTGCTGGGCCTGGAGCTACCAATATGTATACAGGCATGTGGGATGCCAAGGTAGACAGATCTCCATTGCTAGTCCTAAGTGGTCAAGTAGATACTCAAGTAGTAGGTACAAAAAATTTTCAAGAACTAGATTTGATAGGAGCATTTCAAACTGTGGCGGGTTTTAACCATCGTGTTCTAGAGGATAGTAAGCATGCATATCTAATGAGTTTAGCTATAAAAAATGCAATACTTAGAAGAGATGTCTCTCATCTTACTTTCCCCGACGATATACAAACTCGAAAAGCTCAGGATTGGGAAAAACCTCATACACCAGAAGGTAGAATAACGTCACAAGATATTTCTCCGCCTATTGCAAGCCTAGAAAAAGCTGTATCCATGATTGACAGTGCTGTGAGCCCTGTAATCGTAGTTGGACATGGTGCAAAGTTTAATATGGAAGCCATCATTAAATTTGCAGAAAAACTTAAATGTCCAGTCGTAACCACCTTTAAAGCAAAAGGTCAAATATCAGACCATCATCCATTGGGATGTGGCGTTCTCGGTAGAAGTGGAACGCCTATTGCATCTTATTTTATGAATGAAGCTGACTTACTTATTGTATTCGGGGCTTCATTTTCTAAACATACTGGTATATCTCCAAAAATTCCAACCATTCAAGTAGATTTTGATCCAATGGCATTGAGCAAGCATCACGAAATAGAGTGTGCTGTTTACGGTGAAATCGGAATAACAGCAGAGTTGTTCTTAAAACATATTAAACAACTAAATAATAAATCAGATAGAACGGAGCAAATTACTAATCGATGGAATATATGGAAGGAAGAAAAAGCAAAGCGAAGACTTGATGATCGGGGACAAGGGGTGAATGCAGCAGCTATATTTGATAGCCTAAGCAGATTGGTAGATGAAGATGCAATTATGTGTGCTGATGTAGGAAACAATGCGTATTCATTTGGCAGATATTTTGAATGTCGAAATAATCGCTTTTTAATGTCTGGATATCTTGGGTCAATAGGATTTGCATTTCCTGCAGCCATGGGGGCTTGGGCAGCGGTAAAAGGAAAACAACAGATAATTGCGGTTGCTGGTGATGGAGGGTTTGGACAGTATCTTGCAGAGTTAAATACTGCGGTAAAGTATAACATGCCGATTAAGACATTTATCATAAATAATTTTGAAATAGGTAAAATAGCCAAAGAACAAAGGGCTGGACACTTTGAAGTATGGCAAACAAAACTGACCAATCCAAGTTTTGCTGACTACGCCAATAATTGTGGTGCACTAGGTTTAAAAGTAGAAAAGAACGAAAACTTAGATCAAGTATTCCAACAAGCGTTAAACCATAATGGTCCAGCTCTTGTTGAGATTATTAGTGATGTGACATTATTTTAAATTGTTCAATCTAGGTTCTGCTTTGTGAAGCACACAATGAAAAGATAAATTGAAACTATAATATTGGATGTTTGCAATAACTGTCTTTTCTAAATGCCTTATTGAAGTTTATTCACTTGTAAATCCCAAATAGTCTCATCTTGTTTGCTGGACAAAGTAAGTGTCGTTAGTTGCGGTGTCTTTTTTTTAGCGTAGATTTTAACGTATGCCTTTTCTCAAGATTATTTTTCCTGAAATGCTTTTGTTTGAATTTGTCAAAAAATAGAAGTAAATACCGTTATTCAAACTACTGCAATCGATTTCTAGAACACTTCCATTTATGTGACTAGCACCTAATAAAGAATAAACAAGTCGACCGTTAATATCAAATAGCTCAAGGCTAATATTTTCAATAAAAACTTCATCCATTTCAAAATATAATCTATTCTGAAATGGATTTGGATACACATTTATTGATTGCATTTTACTTGTTTCATTGATAGAAACTGTAGACCCAATGTCAATAGTAATTTGCAGAGGTTTATGATCAGATGGAGGTACTCCTCCATCTATTCCTTTGTCATCTATAGTGGCATTTAGAACATGTGTATTTGGAGTAGTGAGAATCCAATCAATGGCAGAAGAACCTGTAAATGTTGTTGCAGGTTTTGTAGCCGTTGAGTTAGCAATAACCCAAGAATCTTCTAAATCAATTGGATTGGTAATTGTGGCTCCATTAAACGTAATTGGTATTTGATTAATTAAATACTTCATTAAATCACTGCTTACTCCAGCATTAAAATCGCCTACTGTAATTTGGGGAATATTCAAGTTGGTGTCTAAAGACATTTGCTGCATCATAGCATTCGCATGACGATATTGACCTACCCTAGCTGAATCCACATTTGCTCCAACTGGAGCAAGAAAATGACTTCCGTAAATAATAAATTGTTCTTGAGAAATATTATGCTTTAGTCTCGCCCAATTTAAATAACGTCCAATCTTCGTATAGCCAACATAAGTTGGCATTTGGATATACCCACTATCCAACACTGAAAACATATCCTTTTTTAAAAATATATGTGATTCGCAAATATTAGGTGTTGCCCCAAATGTTTGTAATAATCTATAAGTAGGCAAAGATGATTCAAGAAAAGGTCTCTTATTTTGACCTGCTTCAACAGCACAAAATACATCTGGATTATTAACTGTAATTCTTGCTATTACAGAGTCTTGGGTAATGGACCAATTAGTTGAACCAATATTGTAGCTCATTATTTTTACTTGTTGTGCATTGGCATCAAAGAATGTCAAAACAGTTAAGAGAATAAGAGAATGTACTTTTAATTGAAATGACATAATTATTTAAGTTTTATTAGTTTTTGAACAGATTTAGCTTGACTTGATGAGATTGATAAGTAATAAGTCCCTGCGGGTATATTTTTAGTATTTAATTCAAATTGTTGTATTCCGAATTTGATTGATTTGTTCTCAAAATAGCTTCGAATAATTTGTCCACTTTGATCAAGTAGAACCAAAGTGTATTTGTCAGAAATTGTAGTTGAAAATTCTATTTTAACTATTTGGTCTGTATTAAATACAGGATTGGGAAATAACTTTGTGTTTTTAATTGGGGCAATTAGTTCATTTATTCCTGCTACTTCATTGGTATCTACCACAACATATTGGCCCATCATGCCTCTATCCTCATGTTCAAGAATATGGCAATGGTACATGTAGGGATTTGTACTATCAGCGAAATCCAAAAATGGTTTTATTATTTTAACTCGTCCAGGGTTGGCTTGGTTTCGAGCAGCAGGTATTAGAACCACATCTTTCCATCCTTGTTCGTTTGGTGGAACTGGCCCATTGGATCTAGATAGAATTTGAAATGGAGCACCGTGAATATGAAAAGGATGGGCTACACCTGAAGTATTGGAGATTTCCCATACTTCCAAATCTCCTAATTGTATGGTTTCATTAATGACGTTTAAATCCATAGATACTCCATTAATTGTGGCTAAAGGTGATCCATTTGCAATCGCAAAAATTCGAGGACTCATATAGTTTACAGCGTCTGTTTCTACATATAATGGAACTGTTGTTAAAACCGAAGGGATACTAAAAATAGGGTTAGAACTTGCAGAACCAATATCAAAGCTCATTATCCGATAATTCGTTGTGTCCATCTCATCCAATAAAAGAGGTGGGTATGTAGGGAACACATCAATCAATTCAGATGCATAGCTCAATAAATGAATGGTGCTATTTAAATCATTAGAAAAATCAACAACTATTTCAGCCCTTTCTGCAGGAGAAATTCTAAGTCTATTTAACGTAATAGGTGATTCTAGTAAACCTCCATCAGAACCTATCTGATAAAAATTTCTGTTGTCATTAAATCCTAAATAATAACTTCTTCCATTCGAAGCATTTAGGATCCTAAATCGAATCATTTGAGAATGGGTGCTAAGCGTTGGAGTTATGGCACCATTTACAAGCATTGTATCTCCGGTTCGGACAACAAGTGTTGGCAAATTTAAAAACTCTTTAAAAGTACCATCTGAATTAAAAGCTCTATCCTGAATAATCAAAGGGATATCATCCGTACCATAGGTTTTTGGGAGATTAAGGTTGTCAGTAACGCTATCTTCGACTATAATCATTCCAGCAAGTCCTCTGTGAACTTGTCCTCCAGTTCCATTTGGGTCAGACCAAAATGTTGGTTTATGGTGTGGATGGTACCAGAAAGTAGAAGCTAGATTTAACATCTTAAAAGTAGCTGTCCAACTTGAGTTATCAGGAATCATTTGATGTGGTCCTCCATCCATGTTTGCGGGAACATGGAAACCGTGCCAATGAGTTGTGCTATTCTCCCCTAATTGATTTGTTACATTTAAAACGACACTATCTCCTTGGTGCATTCTTAAAGTAGGTCCAAGGTAACTGCCATTGTATCCTGATGTGGGTGTCTTTATACTCTGAAAAAACTCTGTGCTATCATTTGCCATTAGTAAATTATATGTTCTTCCACCTCCTATCCAGGTTCCTGTATCAAGATCTGGTATCGGTAAAATGTTTTGCGAGTTAGCAACCGTAGGGCAGATTGTTAGAATTAGCACTAGTAAATTTTGTATTTTATTTTTCATTTTGTTAGACGATTGAATTGTCAAAAGATGTGATTTGTTTGCCTCCTTTTAGGCAGCGTGTTACTCCTAGTGTTTACTGTTTTAATATTCTTTGTCTCATCAATGGGCCATTTTTAGCAGATATTTCTATAATGTACATTCCTGATTTGATATTGGTACAATCTAAATGAAAATCTTGTTTAGGTACGTCAACAAATTCGTGCAGTACTAATTCCCCTGAATAACTATATACTCTAACCTGTGATATTTTTTGATTTGACGGGACAGTTAGAGTTGCATATTTAGTCATTGGATTGGGTTTTATACTAAATGAGTGTATATCTAAATTATCTATTGAACTTAACTTCTCGGAAGAGGTCGCATAAAAATTTTGTACATACTGATTGGAAAAATCATTGGCATTTCGAAATATAACTTTAGTGTGTCCAGTACTTTCTGATTCAAGACTAGAGTAAAAATGCATCCAAAAATGTTGAGTCTCACCATCTTTTAGTAAAAATGAATATTCATCAATAGTAGGAGTAAGACAAACGTCCATACACATTGCAGACTCCCAACCAATACTAATGTCGTTTTGATTTCTTTCTATTTCAATTAACACATCCTCACCGGAGTTGTTTATTAAGTCGGCCTCAACATCTATTGTACTACCTAAAGGACCGTACATAGTATCATTTGTGGTGAGTTTCATTGCAAATTGTCCTGTAGGATTAGTTCCGTCACAGTCTCTTCCATAGAGGCTTTCGATATCGCAATAAATTTCATGACCATTAGCATATTTATCGAACCACCCATGTTTCGCAAAAACAGATCCATTCGGTTTAATTATATAACCCGTGGATGGTCCAGGTCCAAAATTAGACCACCACTCATTACATGGGCCATCTAAATAGACTGGGATTTTAATCCCAGTTGCATTTATAAAATCTTGAGCAGCCTTTTTTCTATCCAAATAAGTCTTGTGTTGATTGACAATAATTCCGCTATTTTCATTCATGGATACGTTACCATACCTACCGGAGTTTGGACTGTAATCATCAGCAGGATGAGCTTCCAATTGGTACACCCCAATAATTGTTACATCATCACTATAATTATCGATTATATCATTAAATGTAGAAACTTTATTTCTTACATAAGGACAAGTATAATTTAGAGCCACCATTAAGACGGGCTTACCTTTACTCAAAAGTGTGGCAATATTTAGAGAATCTCCTTCAATGTCGTATAAAGTAAACTCTGGAATTGTATCTCCAACAAAGTACGAGTATGAATCAAAAGTCATGTCTGGATTGGAAGGGATTTCGTAGCTGCAGATTTCATCATTATCGGCTGGTAAAGTGTTCGGACCAATTTTAGGATTTAAAGAGGGTTGTGCCTTGATACTCATTGTTGTAAAAACAATAATACTCAACAAAACATAATTGGGTAACACATTTTTAAAGGTCATAATTTTTCTAATTTTACTATTAGACAACTAATATTAGAGTTTTATTCCTTTGTCAGTATGCCATGCATGCTATTTTGAGATGTCATTGAAAAGTTTGAATAGAATGACAATAGCTTACTCCAAGAGTTTGACTCTGTTGAATGCTAGTTTAATAATACGGTTTCGGGGTAATCCCATAAAATGAGATTTCAGTTAGGGAAGCACCCATTTTTTCAACACCAAGTTATAAACTACCGCAAGGTTTGGGAATGGAGTGTCCCTTTTATATGCGATGATTTATCACCTTTTGAATAGGTGTTTTTATTTTTTCAAGAGGTTATTAGTATCGGTTAACAACTTCGAATTTTTGTTTGAGCTAAAAATACTTTATAAATAATGTCCTTTTTTCTGATGCTCTTAACACTATTCTAAAGTAATTAAAGGAGGAAACCGAAAATCCTGAAAGAGCAGAATCTTGACAATCAGATTTGTAAAAAAAAACAGAAACTCTAATTTAAGGCAAGTCCATAATTTAAATAAGCGACTTGCCTTTATTAGTTTGATATAAAAAATTTCGGATAATCACGGATGGAAGTTATACTTCTAACTATCGTTCCAACTTATACTCTCAAGAAGGTCTTTTACTCCTGTGCTAGTTTTGCACTAGCAAAATTCTGTATATTGCAATAGGTATGCACAAAAAAATCATTTTATCTTTGGTTGTAATGGCCATGGCAACTCTTTCTCAAGCTCAATCTGTATTTGATAAAGACACCATGAATAATCCAAATGTAGATCATACAGAGTTTGATTATTCTGAAACAAGTTATTTTAAAAATAACAACACCAATCCTGCCGATACTGTATTTTTATGGACTGTGCTAGATCAAGATATTCCATCTGAGTGGGTATTAACGGTTTGTTATGGCACAGAGGCATGTATTCCTGATCCACAAGGAACTTATATTTTTTATCTAGGAATAGGAAAGACTATAGCATTCAAACTTGGATTTACTCTTGAAGAAACTACAGGTGCTGGTATAGCATCTATTATAGCATTTTCTCAAATGAATTCTGAAATAAAGGATACCTTGACTCATAATATTTATGCAAGGAATTTAGCTTCTACTTCTTCAGTTATTCAAGAATCCTTTAAGATTTACCCTAATCCTGTAAAGGATATTGTTACTGTCAATTTGATAAATGGAGGAAACGAAGTGGCTAAAATTTACGATATTTTAGGAAATCTTGTATTCACCGAAAAATTTAATTCTGGTGATGGAATTGACATTGGTGAACTTGCGAAGGGAGTCTATATCATCCGGCTAGAAGGGGATAAGACTTTTTCTAGGTTGCTACATAAACAATAATCTAATATCTGGGACCAAGAGATAGAGTCCCTTTAAAATACAAAGAGTTCTTATCGAATTAAATCGACAATGCCTTCTTCTATTAACATCTGTTCTTTGCAGTTGTTGATTTTATATTTAAAGACGTAAAAATAAGTGCCTTCAGGAAGTGGGTTTCCTAAGCCCATATACCTTCCGTTCCAGTTATATGAAGAATTTCCTATACCATCTGTGAGAGACTTGAAAACGAGTTCTCCATACCTGTTATATATTTTTAGATTATAATATTCTAAATGTTCGGTTATCAGGTCGAAACTTGCGTTGTCTGAGTCCATATTTGGAGTAAACACATTAAAGAGCTCAAGTCGTGGAAGGAGAATGTCGACACATGTGTCCACTTCACATCCTGCTTTACTCCATCCTGTTAAACAGACTTCTGAGCTAGAAAAGGACTCTGGAAATTTAATTTTTGTTTCTCTAGCGTTGTCATTTTGGATATCACCGATAGAAGTCCATAGATATCTCCTAATATCGTTGGATTCATTTAGAATTTTGACAGTTCTCCAGCTTTGATCCGTAGCACTGATGCAATAGTCGAAATCTACAATTGGGTTTTGAATAGGGATTTGATATCTGAAAGTATCACTACAGTTAGGTAAATCACTATCTGGTTTGCTTCGAGCAAAAAATGTAAGGTGAATACTACCTCCTTTTTCGTTAACTAAGTATTGTCTGTTGTTGGCCCAAGAGAAAGTAGAGTTCGTGTCTGATAAATAGTAAAAATAGTCCAAATGGTCATACGTCGTTGTGTTTGATAAATCTAGATATTGACCTGTGCATGCTACATCTTCAATTTTGAAATTGAGATTAATTGAATCCAATACTTCAACAATTAGTTCGGAATGGCCGTAATCTGGATCAGGATAAAATTCACTACATACATAGTAGTTGTCTCGAGTATAAACGGTGTCAAAAGCTCTGAGAATAGGTTTGTACGTTCCAGGTTTGGTGTAGTCAAAATAGAGAATTGAATCTCCACCAATTTTAGAATCACTAATAGAACCTTTGTGGTCATTCCATTCCCAAATGAATGATTTTGCTTTGGTTGATCGATTAACAACTCCAATATTCAAAGGATGACAACCAATGGTATCAGTGATAAAAGCAAAATTGGGGTCAGGTCCATCCAATTCGATTACTCTGCTAAAGGTGTCCTTACAACCCTCGAGAGATGTGGCAATAAGACGGATTGAATATTCTCCTTTAAGTTTAAATAGTTTAGATGGATTCTTAAAATCGGATTTGGTTCCATCGAATAAATCCCAATCGTACTGCGTAATAGTGCCACTATCTAGAACGATGGACTCATCGTAGAATTCTATTAGTTTTTTACAGTAATTTTTATCGTGAGATGATGAAAAATCTGCTTTTACTTTTTTGACTGGAACTAATTGATAAATGGTGTCTACACATAATCCAGAAGAATCTGAATAGGCGAGGTACAGCCCATAAGGGCCGGTAGTGTCATAGGGGACTAGAGTGTCCATATTTCTAGTCCAGCCCATTGTGTCAAATTGCCAACTGTAGGATTCAGCCATTGTATCTCCTCTAAAGTCCCATCCTTCACCTATGTAATCTGCACTGTAATCCAAATCAAAGTGACTTCCTCCGCATATTGCATTGATTATAGGTTTTACCCTTAATCCACCTGTTATTAGAACAGATGCTTCGGTTTCACACATGCACTTGGAGTAAAAGGTTACTTTCATCTTATATGAACCAGTGTCAAGTTCCATTCTTAAAACAGAGTCCCATACTGTCAATTCAGAAAAGTCATAAACAATACTATCTGTTTTAGTCCATTTTAGCTTTATAGCACGTACGGAGTCTAAAGTCTGAATTTTTAATTCTACATCAATTTTTTCACATCCAATAGGAGATGATTTTACTAATTTCACACGAACTTGCGGATTGTTGTCAACGGTGATTAGGTCTTCATACTTTGTTTCAGTATGACAAACGGTATCAGAGATATAGGTTGGGATATTTGATCCATTTGCGTAATAATAATTTCTTGAATCGTCTGAGTTAAGGGCCAGACTTTCCTGTTCACAATATCTATTGGTCCTAATACCATATTCAGGAATTCCGCTATTGGACCTTCCAATTGGACCAAACCAGGTTTTTTCAGAGTTAATAAATGGACCTTTAGGACAGATAGTGGTAGCCATATGTTGCGGGTTGATTTCTTGGTAATTGTGTCCTACTAGATTAATTATGAATTGAATAGTGTCTTTCTCACAGTATAATGGTTTTTGATCAATAACTCTTAGGTTAAACTTACCTATTGAGCTTGTAGTAACGGTTGCATGAAAGGAACTTACACAGCCTGTTATGGAGTCTACAACGGTTAAGCTTGTTGGGAAACATCCTATTTTTTGGTAAAAGTGTTTTGTGTCTTTTGACGTGGAATACCCATAGAATTTATAAGGACTAATTGGGTTGTAGTCAAGGTTAGCAGCATATGGGTCTCCCAAATTCCAATGGTATCCGATGGCTGAACTATTTAAAAAGTATTTAGAGGCATCCGAGAAAAAAACGGTATCTCGAGGAACGCATTGTGATCCGTTTTGTATAGATGGTATAGCAAGGGGACCTCTCACCCAAGCGTAGACCTTTTGGTCCAATCTACAATCCTCTCGAATAGGATTAAGTGATTGTATATGGTAAGTGAACTTACCAACGGTTTTAGGGACGTATGTGAATGGAGTATAGATAGAGTTGGGTAATGGATAGATTACACTGTCTATCAAAATATCAAAGTTGTTGGGGGCAGTGACACGGAGATTAAAAGAGTCATTGGTAACCAATGGATGTTTTAAAACATAATCCAGTTGATAACCATAGCATATGGTGTCTTCTATAAATGAAGCAGGACCTGAAGGGTCTTCAAAAGCTCGTCCTAATGAAAGAGAGTCGTAAGATATACAGCCAAAGTCATTGGTTACAGTTACCTCATATAAATGATTGAAATTTTTGTCTTTTGAAAAGCAATCTTTATTTAAAAGGTTGACTGAAGCCCCATTTAGTTTCCATTGTACGGTTTTGACTATTGTAGTTGGTGAATTTTGTAGTTCAACACAGTAACTTCCATTTGTACAGGTCTCACTGATTGTTTTGAGAGATAAATTTGTGCTCACAATTGGGTCAAAATCAATAGTTAAGAAAGCGGTGTCAGAGCATCCGTAACTGTCAAAAGTTTCGATTCCTAATTCCATAGATTTATTGGTAATTGTATAATGATGGCATAAAGAAGCTGAAGTCTGGTTCAAATCTGAAGTGCCGTCTCCCCAGAAGAAATGTCTTTTAGTGATGTTGTTTCCTGCTCCCGTTGTACTTATGTCATTCAGGCAAATACTATTAACATCTCTGCAATAGTTTGTTTCAGGGCCTATTTCAATTAATGCGTCAGGAAAATCATGAACATTGATACTCTTGGAAGCTTGACAAGTGGATCCATCTGAGAAACTAACTGTGCATGAAACATCAAAAATGCCAGAGGTTTGAAAAGAGCCTAAAGGACTTACAGAAGTTGAAGTTTGTCCATTGTCAAAATCCCAAGATGTTGAAGTAATAGTTTTAGACGTACTAAGGGCAAAAGCAAGAGCATCTCCTTTGCAGATGTTTATTTTATCTACGGTAATAGAACACTGAGCAAATGAAAAGTAACTAATAAGAATAAATAATGCGAGGAGTAGAAATTGTTTCATAATTCTTAATTGGTCCTCACAAAGTAGCCTCAAAGATTTACTGTCCGGCAAAAGTGAGTGGTCATTTTAGTGTCTCAATTGAGGAGCGGTTATTTAAAACTAAGAAGCGGACAGTTTCTTAGTTTTAAACTAAAATATCATCCGTGAGTATCAAAAAAAAAGAAATGAAGAAGCTTAGAATAGTCCCTGAAAAGTTTATTGTGTACCTGTTCGAATCGAAATTAATTATCGTTTAATTCATCCAATAGAAGGATGAGTTTTTCCAAGGTGACGTGTTCCATTATTACAATTTTGAACCATTTAGGATTGGAGTGGCTGTCAGGAACAAGCCCAAATTGATGTGCGATTTTATCGCTTATACTAGATGCCTTTATAGTTATAATATTAGCACCGTCATTTCGATAAAACTCAATTCCTCGTTCTGTTAGTTTTTCGCACATCCATGTCGTGCGTTTTTGAAGAATATAGATTTTTTCAAACCAACCAAAAGGACCACTCGTCATTAAGATCATCCAAACTGCAACGGCATTTGCTCCTGACCGACTCCCAATTAAAGTAAAATCATCACCTTCCACATAGCTAGCTTGAGTATTGGCATATTCAATAAGTCCTTTTCTTGCCAAAAAAATACCTGTACCATAAGGAGCTTGGGCCATTTTATGAGCATCTAAGGTGACAGAGCTTACATGTTCATTGCTGAAATCCAATGCGTTATCTTCCATACTAAAAGGATAGTAGAATCCACCATAGGCTCCGTCTACATGGAGTTTAAAGGGTAGCTGTTCTGCTAGTAGTACATCCGTGTAACAAGAGACATCATCCACTGATCCATACATGGTGGTCATCATATTAGCGATTACAATAAAGTACTTCTTTCCTTTTTCTTTAGCACTAGAGATAGCTTCTTTAACAGTAACTTTGGTTATTTCTCGGGTGTTAGAAGTAACGGCTACTTTTTGTACATCTATACCCAGTAGGTTAGCAGCTTTATCCATAGAGTAGTGGCTATCTTCACTACAGATAATGCAAATTTCTGTACTTTTTGCATTGCTCTCTGTTTCAAAATAGTTGCGATAAATCCAAATTGCTTGAATGTTAGCTTCCGTACCTCCAGAAGCAATATAGCCATCGCAGCTTTTTGGTTTAGCTTTGAGAATATCTACTGCACAGAGTTCGATAACTTCTTCTTCAATGTGCTGTGTGCCGCTAAAGAACGGTTCGGAACTACCCAAAGTGTGACACCCAATATGATTGGGATTTTGCACCATTGTGCTAATAAATGGTGCGTTTTTCAAGAAGCTCTCGTCTTGAGAAAAAACCTTATCATCCAAATATGAGGCAGGTATTCCAAGTATGTTTTGCTGCTTGTAATTTACATTTTGATCTAAAGCCGTAAACACACGTTGTTGTATTTCGTGATGCGATAGTTTCTTCCAGTAAGTGTAAGTGCTCATTCTTCCTGCAATATTAGCAGTAGGTATTGTAATTCTATATGATGCTCATCAGGTAGCTACATATATTGTGCAAGTACTAGTCGAATTCTTCAATTAGAATTCCCATTTTACCCATTTGAGAATCGCGTAATGCTTCCATAATCTGGGTTTCATTGTTCATGACAAAAGGGCCATATTGTTTCACAGGCTCGTTGATAGGTTCCCCACTCAATACAATGTAACGTGTATCCGCAGTAGCTTTTAGAGAAATGCTATCCCCATTGTTATTGTAAACACCCATATCTTTTGTTAGTAGCTGTCCGTCCCCAGTTTTTAGGGAACCTTCCAAAACATAAACCAAAGTGTTGAAACTAGAAGTTATCGGAATCTCAACTTCACCATTCTTTTGTAACTCACCTCTAAGCAATAATTGAGGACTATAAGTGGGAGCGGCACCTTTTACACCTTTAAATATGCCACTAACTATCCAGACCTTACTCTTGTCTTCTTCAACCAATGGTGTGTCTTCCAAAGAAATGGGTTGATAGTATGGAGCTTCCATTTTGTAGGCTGCGGGAGCATTTACCCAAAATTGGATAAACTCTAATTCTCCACCTTCTTCTGCCATCTGTTTTGTAAATCGTTCGCTATGTGTAATACCTCTACCTGCGAACATCCACTGTGTGCCGCCTGCCAGCACTGTAGCTTTTTCACCTAGAGAATCTTGATGACTTACAGCTCCTTTGAAAACAAAAGTAACAGGAGAAAACCCTCTATGTGGATGTGGTCCTACTCCCAAGTCTCTTTGGTCCTGACCTCCAGGTAATACTTGATGCCAGTGATGAATTAGTAAAAATGGGTCTAGTGACTCAATTTGTTCAGTTGGTAACGGTTGATCCAACAAGTGTCCTCCCATATTAACTTTTTGAGAAGGGATGACATGTTTTAAGGTTCTATAAGACATATATATGTATATACAAATATATGCCCCAAAGGTTTATTTATTCATCGATTTTTTGCTCCTTTGGTCGGTAACGGATATGCAATCCTATGAGTAGCTTTCTGATTAATTGGTCTTTACACAGTCGATAATGGGAATGAGTGGGCTTTCTAAATAAGGCACTTAATTCATGTTTTCCAAAACGCATATCTCCGAGCATTAGTGTTTCAAGAATGTCCTCATCTCGCCAATTCATAGCGATTTTGAATTTTCTCAGTACCACATTGTTGGTTAATATTTTTTCGGCAATTGGCTGAGGGCCTTCTCTTTTACCTCTTTTTTCTATGATTAACCCGTTTAAAAAGGTTGCCAGTTCTTCATGTGTAGCCTCTTTAAATCCTTGGTATTCATCTCGGAGTAACCAAGCTTTTACTTGTTCTCGTGTAACCTCCATGCCGCCTGAGGCGAACAATTTAATCATGTCTGGGTCTTTGTAATCAAAGGCGTACCGAGTACGACGAAGGATATCGTTTGTTGTCAATAGTTATTATTTTAAAGTGAATGAAGTGCCGATTAGTATGGCTCCCGTATTTGCCATAACATTTGCTTTTTCTCCTAAGGTGTATTGCAGTCCTTTTCCTTTTCGAAAATCAAGTCCGATTGAAAAATTGTCCGTTGCCTGTATGTGAACTCCCCAGGGAATAAATAGTCTAGAATGTAGTATTGGTTTTGCCTCAAAGCTTATGGTGTTTGAGCTAATCTGAGTAGATGGGTGTTCTCCAGGAGCAAAGTACTTTCCAGTAATAATCATCATTTCATTGTTTATAGAGATAGAACTATTCGCTCCAATTCCTCCGTACACAAAAATCCTTTTACCAATGAAGCGTTTGAAAACGTATGCAACTTCAGTGGTGATCTCAGAATGGATATTACAAAATACGAGAGAAGTATCTAAATCTTTATTCTTATAACTAACCATAGCCTCTTTTGAAGAATTAAGACCTAAGCCGAGTCGTAATTCTTGGTTTCGGTTGTAAGATCCTGTTCTTTTTTGTAAAGGATTAAACCGGAGGTTAATGAATAAAGATACTCCTGCAGTTGAAGCATTGGCCTCTTCCGTTAAGCCATCTAAATTATGTTTCATCATTTCGGGATCTTTAGCCAATTGACTCAATTGATTCAACGACATGGTTTGGTATCGGTCATAACTAATACCTAGACTGCCAGAGGAACCGATTAGTCTTAGCTTCTTAAGTACAGGCTCATTGTTTTGAGCATAGACTGTAAGTGTAAATAGGAATGTTATAAGAATTATGACGTATTTCTTCATCTGCAATGTAGATTTAGGAAGTCAAATATAAGTAAAATAAGGGTTAAGGCCCATGTCTAAGTGGTTGTGAACGAACCAATTTAAACATGTTGATCAATCAGTATGGTGTTCCCATCGGGATCTAAAACCACAAAGTTGGCAGGCCCTGTAGTTGATTGATCCACTTCTGATTCTAATTTGATTCCATTGTTCTTGAGTTTCTGCTGGATTTCTCTGATGTCTTGATATGAGTCTAATTCTTTAGCACTAGGGTCCCATCCTGGATTGAATGTCAGAATGTTGTTTTCAAACATCCCTTGAAACAATCCAATTACGGTGTTTTCGTTTTTCATGATTAAGTAGTTATGCTCTTCACTACCGGCAAATTTTGAAAACCCCAATTTCTCATAAAATACTTTAGAGATTTGAAGATCTTTAACACTAAGACTGATTGAGAAAGCTCCTAATTTCATATGAATAAATGTTATTTTCTCAAAGTTATTCATTTTTATTAAGAGAATACCCCTCTTTAGTCGTCTAAAGTGGTTCTATTTTTTGGTATTTTTCTCGACAGGGCTCTCTGCATAGTCTCGAAAGGGTGAGGGTCTTTCCGTTAATGGCGTAAGATATTCTTCTATTGGAACAGGAGTCTGATTGAATGAATAAGGAATCGGAGTTGTATGTCCCTGTTGAAGGATAATCAGAATCAATACTAATTTGGCATAAGTTCCCATTTGAAGTTATGGTGCCATTTGCATAAAAGGTTAATTGCTTGTTACTAGTAACAGTCTCAAAGGTGCCGCTTCCGTCCCCAGGGTCTGCAAGAATTTCAACTAACTTATATGAACTGGCAATAGGAGGGGCTATTGGAGTATCATCTACGGAACAGGCTGTGAAAATGATAGGAATGATTAGTGCAGTATAAATGTTCTTTCTCATATGCGATAAGACACGCTAAGAATGTTTTGTGTTACACGAATTTGTTATTTGAGTTTGAGGATGTAGAGCATACCTTTGCACCCCATGTCTCGCGTAGCCATACATACCTTAGGATGCAAGCTTAATTATTCGGAGAGCAGTACTATTGTCCGTCAATTAGAAAACAATGGCTTTTCAAAAGTAGAGTTTACAGATGAGGCTGATATCTACATTATCAATACCTGTTCTGTTACGGATAATGCTGATAAAAAATGTCGTACTACTGTGAAGGGAGTTCTCAAACAGAATCCTGAAGCCTACGTTGTTGTGATTGGTTGTTATGCTCAACTTAAACCCAAAGAAATATCTGAAATACCAGGTGTAGATATGGTATTAGGTGCAGCGGAGAAGTTCAATATGATTGAACATTTGCACAGTCTACGGAAGGAAGAAAAGGCCATTGTATTCAACAAGAATATAAAGGAAACACAAGATTTTGAGCCGGCATTTAGTTACGGTGATAGAACGCGGAGTTTCTTAAAAGTTCAAGATGGGTGTGACTATTTTTGTTCGTTTTGTACCATTCCTTTGGCTCGAGGAAAGAGTAGAAATGCATCTGTCGCTGAAACAGTTGCAAAGGCAAAAGAGGTAGCAGCCACTGATATTAGAGAGGTTGTTATTACGGGTGTTAATATTGGCGACTTTGGTGCGGATGAAGATTATATGGAGACGTTTTATGATCTAATTGTCGAGCTGGATAAGATAGAAGGAATTGATCGTTTTAGAATTAGTAGCATAGAGCCTAACTTGTTAAGTAATGAAATCATAGATTTTGTAGCTTCAAGTGACAAATTTGTTCCCCATTTTCATATCCCATTGCAAAGTGGAGATGATGAGGTTCTTGCCAAGATGCGTAGAAAGTACTTAAGCGATTTATATGTAGAACGCATAACTCGGATTAAAAAGCAGATGCCAAACTGCTGTATTGGTGTAGATGTAATAGTTGGTTTTCCGGGTGAGACGGAAGAACATTTTTTGAATACCTATAAATTCTTGAATGAATTGGATATTAGTTATTTGCACGTGTTTCCATATTCGGAAAGAAACAATACGACAGCAAAAAAAATGGCTAATAAGGTGACAAAAGCAGAAAAAACAAATCGTGCTCAACGCCTCAGAATCTTAAGTGCTAAGAAGAAGCGTTACTTCTATGAGGCTCAACTGGGAAGAAGTATGGATGTACTCTGGGAGGAGGAGCGACAGGGAGATAATATGCAAGGCTTTTCTCAAAACTATGTGCGTTTTGAAGCTGTATATGATGCGACGCGAGTGAATACTATAGAGCGTCTGACTTTTGATGAGATAAATGAGAGTGGTCTTGCCAAAGCAAGCTTGAAGGAACATTTGCAATAAAGCAACACAACGATACTTTTACATCTTTTAACTAATCTTAGCGATAAACTCTGAGATGTCAACTTTCATCCCTTTATTCGCAGTTACAACACAATATGTATCCTACTTTATACCACGCAGTACTCGATATTTTTGGAATAGAGATTGGCTTTTTTAAGATTGTCATGATGTTCGGTTTCTTTGTTGCTTTAGGCTTTTTAGCAGCAAACTGGGTAATGACTCTTGAACTAAAGCGATATGAAGCTGAAGGAAAAATTAAGGCATTTCAAAAAGCTATAGAGAAGCCTAATGTAATTTGGGAATATTTTACCAGTGTACTTATAGGTTTTGTTTTTGGATATAAGATGGTTTATCTCATGCTCAATTTTGGCGAGCATTCTGGGAACCCTCAGTCATTTATACTGTCTAGTGAGGGGTCTTGGTTGTGGGGAATCCTCTTAGCGGTAGGTTTTGCAGGGTTTAAATACTATCAATTACGCAATGAACCAGCATTTGTAGAAGGGCAAACCAGAACATTTCATCCGTACGAGATGATGGGAAATTTGACGTTGATCGCTGCAATAACCGGTTTCGCTGGAGCAAAGCTTTTCCATCATCTTGAGTATTTTTCAGAGTTGGTCAAAGACCCTATGGTTCTGTTTAGAGATCCATTTAGTGGGCTTACCTATTTTGGAGGTCTACTAGGAGGTGCGATTGGAGTGATTTGGTATGCAAATAAGCATGGGGTGAAATGGAAGCACATGTTGGACATAGGAGGTCCAGCTATGATGTTGGCCTATGGTGTAGGCAGAATGGGTTGCCATATGAGTGGAGATGGAGATTGGGGAATTGAAAATCTTTCTCCTAAACCGGGGTGGCTTAATTGGCTACCTGATTGGGCTTGGGCATATAAGTATCCAGGGAACGTACACAACATAGTTTTGGAAAATCCGGTTTGGCCAACGCCTATATACGAAGTGGTCATGGCTCTAATTATATTTGGTATTTTGTGGTCTATTAGAAAGAGATTTGTCCCCGGAATTCTCTTTAGTATCTATTTGATTTTTGCTGGTTTTGAGCGTTTTTTAATTGAAAAAATAAGAGTGAATCCAGATCAGTTCAATAATATTGGCTTTACACAAGCAGAACTTATATCTCTTGCCATGATGTTTGCTGGTTTAGTGGGAATATTTTATTTTCACAAAACAAGACCGCAAAAAGAGGTTGTAGAAGAGTAGAACATTTTTTTTGACAATTTGTTGTAATTTCTATTCCTATCTTAGCAACCAATTTAAAGCATATGAATAAACACTTACTTTGTTCCATTTTTCTTATTTTGACCACTTCATTATTTGCTCAAGACACACTTGTGGTTGATGCTCATGTAAGTACACAGATGGTGTGGCATGTCAACTATGATAAGAAGGCTTATTTCCCCACCGAAGGAAAGCAGTATCGTAAGATTTACATGTACTTCACTTTGGGTTGTGCAGATGGTGGATGCAGTGGATGGGACTATGATGTGTTAACTCAAATCATGCACAATACGGGAGCCATAGATAGCTCTGTACAAAAATTAGATACAATTTCAGAAACCCCTTTAGTAGTGGATACCACTTGGAGGGTATTTGATGTGTTAGAACCATACGAATTAGGTAGATTAATTACCCCTTATGGTACCTATATGCGAGATAATTCCAATGGCTTTAATAATAATTGGACACATACCTTTAAGTACGATGTAACGGATTACATATCGCTGCTTAAAGACAGTGTTATTATTAGAGCAAAATACAATGGATGGAGTGCAGGATTTAGTGCGGATATCAAATTTGAGTTTATAGAAGGAACTCCACAACGCAAAGTCATCAGTATTCAAAATATGTACATCAAAGGTGGTGGATATTCAAATTCTGAGCAATTCGAAAGAGATGTAATCCCTGCTAAGACATTTGCAGTACCCGTTGGGACAAAATCTGCACAAGCTAAAGTGATTGTAACGGGTCATGGGAATAATTCAGGGAGTAATTGCGGAGAGTTTTGCGATAAAGATTATTATTTCTCAGTGAACGGTGAAAAGAAATTTTCGTATAGAATGTGGCGAGAAGATTGTGGAGCGGTACCTATTAGACCGCAAGGAGGAACATACCTGTATCCAAGAGCAAACTGGTGTCCAGGTGATAAGGTTGCAGAGCAAAGATGGGAGCTGACTCCATTTCTCGGAGGAGATTCTATAACCTTGGATATGGATATTGAAGCCTATAGTAATACAGATGGAGGAGGAGGAAGTAGTCACAGTATCTCAAGTACCGTTTTCTTTTATGGAAAAGATAATTATACATTCGATGCTGAGCTAAATACCATTATGGCACCTAGCACCGAAAGTGAGTTTATAAACTACAATCCCAGTTGTGGCGAAGTAATTGTCGTTATAAAAAATAACAGTAGAACTCCGCTAACATATACTAGAATCGAATATGGACCTCAGGGTGGTGTAATGAGAACCGGTGAATGGAAAGGGAATCTTGGTTTTGAAGAGATGGATACTGTTTTCCTACCTCCTCCCTATTGGACTGGTATAGATCTTGGTCATACTCAGTTTGTAGCAAAATTAGGTACTCCAAATCATGCTTACAATGATGATAATATAGCAAACGATATGTTTGTTAGTAATGTTGAACTGGTACCCAGATGGGAACCTATTCGAGTATTATTTAGGAGTAATGGACAACCACAAGAGAATAGAATAACCATTACCAATGAAAAAGGTGAGGTTGTTTGGGAATTGGGTGATTTCACAGCAAATACCATTTATGATGAAGATATAAGCTTACCTGTGGGTTGCTATGAATTTTTGTTGACAGATGAAAATGAAGATGGTTTAGATTGGTGGGTTTATAGTCAATCTGGTCAAACAAGTAGAACCGGTGGTTCTATGAGAATATTTAAGCAAAGTGGCGGATTGTATGCCACAGCAGTTGATTTTGGTAAGGAGTTTAGAGCCAACTTTATTGTAGGTCAAATGGATGTTCAAGAAGCTCCTCTTGTGCCTGCCACATCGCTAGATGTATTTCCAAATCCTTCCAATGGGAAAATAAGCATCCTTGTACCAGCTTTTGATCAAGGGGTGGTCAAAATAGAAGTGGTAGATAGACTTGGAAGAGTACATTTGGAAAGAGAGAATACATCAAGTGATAAAGAGTATTGGGAAGTTTTGGATATTACAGGACTGCAAGAAGACTTATACATAATTAGAGTTTCCATTGGAGATGAAGTAGTTTCTAAAAAGCTACTTAAATTTGATAAATAGAAATCATGACGGAAGGGATTGACCTTTATCAGAAGCATAAAGTCCTGCTTGAAGATGCGATAACTGCTCTTTCTACTCGACAATTTTTCTCGCCTTACCCAGAACATCCAAAGGCCTATGCCGAAGATTTAGATGCACAAGGAAAAGATGCTTTCGGTAGATTGTTAAATGAGAATTTTACAGAACTTAATCAAACGGCTGACAGTTGGATAGGAGAGGAGGTCTCTCCCGTTTGGCAATATGGAATCGGGGTCAAGTATCCAAGTACAAGTATTGATACCTATGTTTCAAACAGTGCTCATGCAGCGAAGAGTTGGAAAGCGATTTCTATACAAGACCGTGCTGGAATTCTGATTGAAAGTTTAGAACGTATAAGGTCACGTTTCTTTGAGTTGGCTTATGCTACAATACATACCACTGGTCAAAGTCATATGATGGCTTTTCAGGCAAGTGGTCCACATGCAGCAGATAGGGCTTTAGAGGCCGTTGCAATGGGAGTTCAGGAGCTTACACGCTATCCAGAAGAAATCACGTTTGTGAAACCTTTGGGTAAATACAAGCTAACCATCGAAAAATCGTGGAAACCAATACCTAAGGGGATAGGTTTGGTTATCGGTTGCTCAACTTTTCCAACATGGAATACCGTTCCAGGTGTATATGCCAATTTAATTGCAGGAAATACAGTTATTATCAAACCACATCCTAAATCTATATTAGCCATCGCCATTTTTACTGCAGAACTCCGCAAGGTGATATCTGAATTTGGTTTAGATCCCAACACTGTTCAATTGGCAGTCGATACTCTCGGTGAGCCCATCACCAAAAAGCTTGCAGAACATAGTGATATTAAACTGATTGACTATACTGGAGGAAGTTCATTTGGCTCATATATTGAATCTCTAAACAAAACGGTATTTACAGAGAAGTCAGGGATAAATTCAGTGATTTTAGATTCTGTGGAAGACATCAAATCCGTTGCTCAGAATATTGCTTTTTCGGCTTGTTTATACAGCGGCCAGATGTGTACTGCACCTCAGAACGTTTTTATACCTGAAGTAGTGAGGACTGAGAATGGGACTTTAACCTTTGAAGAGGTTGCAAGTCAAATTGCCGAAGCTGTAAAAGGTGTAATTTTTCACCCTAAAATGGGAGTAGGAACATTGGGTAACATACAAAGTGATAAGACTTTGAAGCATATTAAAGAAGCCAAAATTCAAGAAGGTGACTTGTTGTTGGGACCACAAGAAATAATAAATCCTGAAGCTCCTAATTCCCGAATACAAAGTCCATCAGTTATAGCTGTAAATTCACAAAACTCAGTTTACAAACAAGAGTACTTTGGTCCAGTATTGTTTTTAATTAAAACTTTGGATACTCATGAGTCCATTTTACTTGCAGCGGAGTTGGCAGAAACTAAAGGAGCAATATCATGTTTGGCTTTCAGTACCAATACTGAAACTCAAATCACAATAGAAGAAAGTATGAATGCTGTTTTTACTCCTGTAAGTTTTAATCTATCGGGTGCAGGTTTCGTGAACCAACATGCAGCGTTTTCCGATTTTCATGTTACTGGTGGGAATCCTGCGGGTAATGCAACGTTTGCCGATGCAACCTTTCTCAATAGGCGTTTTGTGTGGGTAGGAAATAGAAGAATGGAGTCTTAGAAATCTGGACAACCAAATTGATATCTTCTTGGATGTAACATCCTTTTTCTTTTAAAAATCCTTGTTTGTTTCTTTTTCTGTCTCTCACTTTTCTTTTCGGATTTAGTTAAAACTTTAGGGCTAGTCCTCTCATTTGTTGGCTCATTCTTAGTAGCTGTTGTTTGAGCGTGAATGGGTTTTACGTTAAACCCAAATACTGCAATTAGAGTTAGAATAGCATAATGAATCTTATACCGGAAACTGAATCTGGGTTGAGATAGCTGAGTATTGTCAAAAATACCGCATACTTGTTTGTTTGCGATTATTTCCTTGATTTCGTCTATGGATTTATCTCTAAAATCTATGATGGAGTTGCTGCAAGAACCGCAATAAAATGTTCCGTCTCCTTGAGTGACTTTACTCAAAGACATGGGGCATGGACTGTTAATTTTGAGAGGCTGATTTACAGGATTCACTTCCCGAAGATAGGGTAAATGAATGAAAGACTCAACATGAAGATGTCGGAACCTCTCTATCTCTGGGGTTGAGTTTTTTAAATCTCAATTCGCCAAAGAACTAAAAGTGCCTACTTCCCGATAGCCTTTCTCAGGTAATCATTGACTGGTTTCATGGCGTGGTATCTTTCCATAATGGTGGATATCAGCTTGTCTGAGGCTATAAGTTTAGGATTAAGGTCGGACACGTAATAGAATTGCTTATTTAAGATGAGAGGCTCTTTTTCTGCTGCATCTTGATACTCCTTAGGAATTCGCTTCATGGTCTCTCCTAAAATAGTCTCAAAGTGGGTATTGAAATCTCCAGTATCAATCAATTTATGAAATGATTTTCCGTCCTTCATCAAACTTTCTCGAATACCTACCAGTTGGTCCTTGTCTGGAGAATAGCTTCCCCCCATTACACCGCAGTGTCCAGGCCCCAGTCGAACGAATAATCCGGGAACACTTTTGTCTTTTTTGC
Source organism: Bacteroidota bacterium (assembly GCA_002746305.1). Classification (GTDB taxonomy): domain Bacteria; phylum Bacteroidota; class Bacteroidia; order NS11-12g; family UBA9320; genus UBA9320. The sequence continues at coordinate 88,963 of NVWV01000011.1, forward strand.
CTGCTGTAGAGATAAAGCAATTAAGCTGCAAATTGTAAGGTGTTTTGTCTTTGGAAAATCGAATATCCCTGTTGATTCGAGAAATGGACTCCTTTGGTAATATTGATAGTTTTTCATGCTTCCCTACTTCAGCTATTAAGTCTATAGTGAATTTTGCAAATGGATTTTTTACTGATTCCTCATAGCGTTTCCTTTGTGAATGAAACCATTCCTTGTGGTTATTGGCAGCCAAATCCTTGAAAAATTGAACGTAGTCTTCAGAAAAATATTTCATGTTGTAAAAGTATAAATTTAAACGATAGGTACTCCTCCCCAAGCGGCAATAACTCCACCCATTAATGCCAATGAAATGGTCCAAAATCCAAAGTTTACAAGCAGGTATTTGGCACTCTTACGCTCAAATATGGTAGCATAACCAAGCACAGGAAGTACAAATAGAATAGCTGCTAAAATTCCATGAAAGAAGCCATGACCGAAGTCAAGGTGGTTTTTGCCGTATTCTGCAAGGAAAGCAGCTCCTGTACCTATTTTTAAGGCTTCGGCATTTCCTCCTACCAGACTAAAGACACCCATTTGGTGAAGTGTGATTTGAGCAAGTCCCAATGCGATAATGAAATTCAGTAAAATACTGATTATAAGCTTGACTGGTTTTATTTTGGTCTTACTCTGCTGGTCTGTTAATCCAACAAGTTTGTTCCATGTATCTCCACCGAAAAGGCTAGAGTGATACCAGATGGTAGCGACAAGGAAAGGAATAAATGAGCAAAGAGCTAAAATTGTAAAATTTGGTGTCATATCTTTTAAGTTGTTTGATGTAACACGAATGGTTTTTTAGTTTGGGGACAAATGAGGTTAAATGGATTAAAGTAAGTTAATCTAGATTATAACCGGAATTGCACTCGGATACAGTTTAAGACTCTTCTTAACTATATTCTTTTCTTCATGATAACAGAGTCATACCCTTTGTAGTTGACCCTTTCAAGTTTTTCCCAGCCACATTTAGTATAAAGAGATTCGGCAGTAAACGTGCATAAATAGATGTCTTTTAATCCCATTTCTATTGCTTGCTGCTCTATTGCCTCTAGTAATAATCTTCCAATACCGTGTTTTCTATAATTAGGTACGGTATATATCAACGCAACCCAAGGTTTTAAATGGTTGAATTTTTTGTATACTTGGGTTAGGTTAACATCATTGGCTAGGCCTGCGGTGCCAATTAACTTGTCATCAATGCTAGCCACAACTTGAAGCAAAGCTTTTTGATTTGGTAAATTTTCTAGCCTGTTAAAAGTCTCTACAGCAGGAGTTTCCCATTCGTCAAAGTACCAGTTAGCAATTGTGCTAATGGTTTCTTGTTCTGTTGCTTTCAGATTTTTGATATTTATTATGGGATCCATTTTCTAACAGTATTATGGAGTACTTAGCGTATAAAAATACGCCATTTTTTTAGTTTAGCATGGAGCCAAACACTATTTCTTATGCCTATAGAAATAGTGCGAATTTATTCATTCTTAAACCATCGAACACACAAGGTTAAGTAAGGATTAGCCTGATTAAAAGAGTTTGTTTCTTTTACAATGGAGCGTATTCGTGAATACCGATAGTGCAGCCATGATTTTGCATGATTCAGATCGTCTGCAGAAAGGATAAAGAAACCTGTAATCTCCAGGGTACAAGCCTCTGTCTGTTCGGTGGATTGAACTGCGGTGTTGCCGACAGACAATTGTGTTAGATTATTTGAATTGTTATCGTAATGATAAATATAGTTTACAAAAACAGCTATATTTGTAAACTATATTTTGTGTTATGACGAAAAAGAGAATACTATTATTGCCGAAAACGAGAAGAATTCTAGATGAAATGGGAGAAAATATTAAGCTCGCTCGCTTGAGAAGGAAATTCAGTTCTCAACAAGTAGCCGAGCGTGCAAATATGAGTAGACCAACTTTGTCTGCAATTGAAAAAGGTAAACCTACAGTAAGTATTGGCTCGTATTTACTGGTATTACAGGTGTTGGGATTGGAGAAGGATTTTCTCCTTCTTGCTAAGGACGATGAATTGGGAAGAAAATTACAAGATGCTAGTATTAGAACAAATGAGAGAGCACCCAAACGAGTAGATAAGAATGGCTAAACAAAATAATAAAAGAGCTATACGTATATACGCAGATTGGTTAGGCATGGAAGTTCCATTGCTTATGGGAACGTTACATGCTGAACGACTAAGAGGGAAGGAGATATTCTCTTTTCAGTATACCGAAGATTGGTTGCAAAATGGTCCAGCTCAATTATTAGACCCTAGATTGCAGTTGTATTCTGGGTTACATTATCTAAATGAGGGGCAAGATAATTTCGGGATATTTTTAGATTCATCTCCAGACCGTTGGGGACGAATTTTAATGCGTCGGAGAGAAGCTGCACTTGCTAGAGCTGATGGTAGAGATGAACAGACCCTATCTGAGACTGATTATTTACTTGGAGTTTATGATGGTCATAGAATGGGGGCATTGAGGTTTAAACTGGATGAAGATGGTCCGTTTTTAAATGATAATAAGAATACAGCTAGTCCTCCGTGGACATCTCTTAGAGAGCTGGAAGAAATTAGTCTGCGGCTAGAGGATGATGATGTTATGGACAATCCAGAATATTTAAAATGGTTAACGATGTTAATTTCCCCAGGAGCTTCTTTGGGCGGAGCGAGACCTAAAGCTAGTGTTATTGATAAAGATGGTGGTTTATGGATAGCAAAATTTCCAAGCCGAAATGATCAAGGTGATATAGGGGGCTGGGAAATGGTAACGCATGAATTAGCCCTTATGGCTGGAATTAATATGGCAGAATCCAAAGCACAAAAATTCTCTTCGAATTATTATACTTTTCTTACCAAGCGATTTGACCGTGATAACAATGGACAACGAATACATTTTGCTTCTGCTATGACAATGCTTGGATACATGGATGGTCAAGACCATGAAGATGGGGCCAGTTATCTGGAGCTTGTTGAATTTATACAAAATAATGGAGCGAATGTAGAGACAGATCTAGAGCAGCTTTGGAGAAGAATTGTATTTAGTATTTGTGTTAGGAATACAGATGACCATCTAAGAAATCATGGGTTCTTATTAACAGATGCTGGGTGGGTATTGTCACCCGCCTATGACATTAACCCTGTTGAAACTGGATCTGGACTAAAATTGAATATTTCTGAGGAAGACAATTCCTTGGATTTAGATCTTGCAATGGAAGTATCTAAGTTTTTTCGATTAACGGAAAAAAGAGCTATTGAAATAATAGAAGAAGTATTGAATGCTACCCGTAATTGGAGGGAGACTGCAACAAAATATGGAATATCACGAGTGGAACAAGAATTAAAAACAAGAGCTTTTAAGATTACAAAAAGTTGAAAAGCCATCAAACAAATCGCATGATGGCTTTATTAAAAGAGTTTCTTTCTTTTACATTGGAGCGTACTCATGCACACCAATAGTAGAGCCATCATTCTTGGTAAGATATGGGTGATTGGCCAGTAGAGATTGCACGTGGTTTAAGTCGTCCGCAGCGATGATAGAGTATCCTGAAATTTCTTTAGTACAAACTTCTGTTTGTCCATCAGAGTTTACAATGGTTCCGCCCATCACAGGGGATCCGAAATCCACAATTTTGTCACCCATAAAATCTTTCCAGTCCATCCAAGGCTTCATGCCAGCAGCTTTTTGCTCTGGAGTTGCATTAGCCATTCTAGCCATAACCTCTTGTGGTGCGTGATACGTTAAGATAAATTTTTTCATGTTATTCTGTTTTTTTAATGTTTCTACTATCAATACGATTGAACATTATGAAGGGGGACATTTTTTTATTTCTTTGGTGAAGACTGCACCTCAATTTGACAGTTTAGCCTTGAGAAACTCCTTTTCCTTTAGGTTGTCTGTAAGGTCCACTGCACAATTAAGACTGGTCTTGTATTCTTCCAGTTTTAGCTTCTTTTCAAAGTCACCCTTAATCGAGAAATACAAGTAATTTTTCTCCAAGGATTTGTCCTGAAGTTTTAAGAGTCGTTCATAGGCTGTTTGAGTTCCGTATACCTGATCTACGATAACCAGTCTGTTCAAAGCAATAACAACACTTGTGTTATTGGTTAAGATTAGGTCAAATAGAGCTAAAATAACTCGCCAATTAGTTGTCTCAAAGTTAGGAGCAACTGCGTATTCTCGAGCAATTGCCGCTTCAAGTTGCAATTGTGTAAATGTTGAAGAATTTCCTGTTTCACTTAAAAACCGTAGTCCCAATTCTATGAGATCTGTATCCCATTTGTTGTGGTCTTGTTGCTGTAAGGTGAGCATATCACCCACTTCGTTTATACGGGCGTTGAAACGAGAAAAGTTAAAACACATTAAAGCAAGCAATGAACGTGTTTGATTGGTATTGCATTTCTCATGTTGATAGAGCATGCCCGCTAATCGTATGGCATCCTCACACACATCCTTTTTCAATAGATTATCCCCTTCTAAGGCCGTATAACCATTATTGAAAATCAAGTAAATTACTTTTAACACACCATCCAGTCTTGATGCTAATTGGTTGGAATGTGGGATTCTCAAAGAGCCAATCTCCGTTTTAAATTTGGACTTTGCCCGTGTTAAAGCCTTCTTAACCGCTTCCTGTTCTTTGAGTAGGGCACGAGATATTTCCTTATTGTTAAAACCACACAGTAATTTAAGACTTAGCATCAGTTGCTCGGTCTCCTTCATACTGGGGTGGCAGCAAGCAAAAATCATTTGCAACTGTTCATCTTCTAACCCATCTGATAAGTCAACCTCTAGTGTACTAGACGTCTTCTTTTCTTTCTCTGGCAAGTACTCTTCTGACTTACTATCCCTTCTAAGTTTGTCGATGATTGAATTGTGAGCTACTCTGTACAACCATTTGTTAGGTTCTTCAGGCCTGCCTTTAATGCTCCATTGAGTCATGGCCTTATACAAAGCGTCTTGAACTGAGTCTTCAATAGAATCTATGTGTACAGGACCAAACTTGGAGGTAAGTAGAGACACTATTCTACTGTATTCCCTTCGGAACAAATGGTCTATAGATTCATTAATGTGTGTTGACATAAAAAAGGCTCAGTTATTAAGCTGAGCCAAAATTAGTTTTTTTAAATAGGAATTACATTTTTATAACTTCTCGTACTTCGATGCTACCATTAGGGTTCAACAGTATAGGACACGTCTTTGCCAGTTCTACAGCCTCTTCCATGCTGTGAGCATTCATGCTAAGGTATCCACCTACTATTTCTTTTCCCTCAGTAAAAGGACCATCCGTTATAATACCACCAGCTTTTACTTGTTTACCCGTGAATTCTACCAATGGATCTGATCCGTTATATTGGCTATTAGTCCCAAGCATATTTTTATAGTCTTCCCATTGCTGACGAAATTCAACGAGTTCTTCTGGAGTATATGTCAAATGTCCTCCTCTGAAAAGATAAATAAACTGTTTCATTTGATTTACATTTTCATGATTTCTCTTACTTCTATCTGCCCATCTGGAAAATCCAGTTGGGGACATTCCTTAGAGAGCTCTACAGCTTCATCCATATCCTTGGCGTTTATACTTAGATAGCCGCCTACTATTTCTTTCCCTTCAGTAAATGGACCATCCGTAATGGTATTTCCTCCATTAGTAACTTGAACTCCTTCATTTTGAAGAGGCTCCCCTCCATTTAAAAGACCTTTGGCTGCAAGGCCACCCATCCATGTTTTCCATTTGTCCATTACAGCTTCCATTTGCTCAGGAGAACTAGGCTCAGTAGGTCCTCCTCTAAATAAGTACATAAATTGTTTCATTGACTTTTCTTTAATGTTATATGGTTTCTACGAATGAGGCTTTGATTTAGGGACAAAAGGTGAAATTAAATATTTTACTCTACCTGACTAACTCGAATCTTTTTCTTTTTAAGCCGTGTGTTATTGGTTTTAGCAATAGCTGGTTTAATCTTTGTTTTATGAATACTCACAAAAGCACAATCCAACTTTACTTCAATAGTTCCAACTTCAAAAGGTTTTAATCCTGCTTGTTTCATGAAAAGGCCAGCTATATCTCCTTTGGAAATTTTGTCCTTTTTACCTCCGGATATGAATAAGGTAGACCATTCTGAAGATTCTAGTTTTTTAGTATTAGTTAGAACCTCACGTTCCAATCTTGGCATATAATCAGGAAGGTAAGTGCCCTCACTTTTTAGTATATACGCAGTTCCATCACTTTTCATTCGAGCAGTTCTCCCGTTTCGATGCGTAAACTCTTGAATTCTTGGAGGAAGTTCAAAATGAATAATGAACTTAATCTCAGGAATGTCAATCCCTCGAGCAGCCAAATCTGTAGCAATAAGAAGTTGATGTGTTCCGTTTCTGAATTTAATTAAAGCACGTTCTCTATCTCGTTGTTCCAAACCACCATAAAATAGACCGTAGCTTACACCCTTAGACGATAAAAACTCACTGACTTCTTTAATGGTATCTTTAAAATTACAAAAGATGATTCCAGGTTTGTTGCCAATGTGTTGAAGAATGTCCAGAAGATTGTTAAACCTATCAGAAGAAGATTCAACCAGTTTCAGAGACAACTGAGAAATAGCCTCATGGAGATAATTTATGGTAGCAGGCTTTGTAAGCCCTACAAATGCAGGAACCTCAAATTCTTGTGTAGCAGAGGTTAGAATTTTTTTATCAAGGGCAGGCAGAGAATCAAGGATTTCAATCATTTCATGCTCAAAACCTATCTCCAAAGATTTGTCAAATTCATCCAATACAAGTGTCTTTATGAAAGAGGTATCAAAAGCCTTACGTCTTAAGTGGTCAGCAACACGCCCTGGTGTACCCACTAAGATAGCTGGTCGGGTTTCAATATCTCTCCTATCCTGAGAACCACTTCTACCTCCATAAACGACATTGGTCTTATAGCCAGTTCCCATCTCTCGAATAACTTGTTCTATCTGTATGGCAAGTTCTCGGGTAGGAGCTATGATCAGTGCTTGTACTTCTTCCAATGGTTCTAGACGTGCTATAATTGGCATTAGAAAAGCCAAAGTCTTTCCAGTTCCCGTAGGTGAAAGTAGCACAGTCCCTTCGTTATCAGAAATGGTTGCAAGAGCTTCCTTCTGCATAGGATTCAGCTCTTTAATGTTGAGCTTCGTTAAAATTTCTTCCTGACTTTTAAAACCTCTGGACATGCGGGCAAAGCTATTGATTAATCTAGTTTTTTGAACTGTAGTAACTCTTTATCCTTGTCATCCAGTAATATAAGAGCAGATTCGTGAAGGGCATAACCTCTAGTTTTTTCTAAACCATTGGCAAAAGCTTGGGAAATATCCATATTGGGACATATCATTTTTGTGCCAGCCATAGGCCCAAACTTCAGGTCCTTCTGTGTCAGTACTTCAATGTCGCCAAATACACTATTACATCCGTCGTTGCCAAGAATTTTTAAATCTTCGATATGAATTTCAAGTAAGGGAGTTCGGTTACTCGTATGCTCGTCGTATGCTTTACCATTTATAAGGACCAATGCCCATATATTTTGAAGATGAGTAATATCCATATTGGATGATTTAGCAGTATCCTTTTTCATGTGACAGGCACTGAGGATTAGTAAACATATAAGAGTGTACCGCATTATTTATTTATCCAATGAATTTAGGAATTTAAATACTGAACCAAAGTAATCATCAGCTCCCATTTCCCATAGGTTCAAATGATTAGCTCCATCTATTTCTAAAAATGTTTTATTCTCAGATTTAAGATTGTTGAAGTTTTGCTTATTGTATTCCAATTTAATTCTTACGTCCTTATTGCCATGTGCTAAAAACATAGGTTGAGTGATGCTTTTAGAAGCTATTCGGGGAGAAACCTGTTGAGGTTCAAATTCTGCAATTTGACCAGCTCTATATACTAAATATTTGCCCAATAGGGGGAAGTTAAATCCAATGGTTCTTGTGGCATAATCTTGGATGATTGTATCCAAATCTCCGAAAGTGCTTTCTATGATGCCAAATTTTAATCGAGGTTCTATAGCTAAAGTTTGAAGAGCAATTGCTCCACCTAGAGACTGTCCCCATATTCCAATATTGGAATCCACTTTCTGTTCATTTAATAAAAAGTCAATAACCGACTGTACATCATACTTTTCGGAATACCCAAACGTGCAGTATTGGCCGCCACTATTCCTATGTCCCCTTAGGTCAATGGCCAGAGTGTTATAACCCGAGTCCGAAAGTACTTGGCTGAGATCATCGAAATGTTCTTTGTAGCCTTTAATGCCATGGAGTAAAATAATGGTAGCTTTTGGTTGCTTTTCCGTTTGCATGAAAACCCCTTGTATATGAATGCTATCTTTTGTTGTAATAGATACATTTAGACTGTTGGGATAAGTTTTTGCTTTTATTTCCGGAGTCCCAGCATTAATTCTTGTGTTTATGACCAGTCGAGGCAGGACGAAGTAGCCAAATAGTGCAGTGAAAATAATGATGGTAACAATTGTCATTTTTAAATATTTCACCTATCGAAGTTCTAATGTGAATGGGTCAAAGTTAGATTTCTAAAATGATAGAGCCCAAAAAATCTATTGATAGATTTAATTCCTCTTTTAAAAAAACTAAATTCGCCTTATGCAAGAAGTAGTTTCTTTTTTAGGTGGGATAGCGTGGTGGGTTTGGGTGCTTATCGTAGTAGGTTTAGTTGCTTTAAGAGATGTGCTCCAACGAAGACATACCATTAGTCATAACTTCCCAGTGGTAGGCCATTTTAGGTACATGCTAGAAACTATTGGCCCAGAGATAAGGCAATACTTCATTGCAAATAATCGTGAAGAACTTCCTTTCAATAGAAGGGAACGATCTTGGATTTATGCTTCAGCAAAAGCAGAAAATAACTATCAAGGTTTTGGTTCAGATCAAGATTTCTACGCAACGAATTATCATTTTCTAAAACCAGATATGTTTCCATATAAAATGCAGGAAGGACACATTAATTTGGAACAACCTGATTTTCTGCCTTGTGCTAAAATTATGGGTAAGGCCAATGGTAGAAAACGTCCTTTTAGACCACGCAGTGTTATTAATGTTTCAGCTATGAGTTTTGGTTCGTTAAGTGCTAATGCTGTTGAGAGTTTAAACAAAGGAGCCCATAAAGCGGGAGCATATCACAACACAGGAGAGGGAGGTTTATCACCATATCATAGTACAGGATCGGATGTAGTCTTTCACTTTGGAACGGGTTACTTTGGAGTACGAAGCAATGACGGGAATCTAGATTTAGATAAACTAGAAAAGTTAGTGGAGAACAATCAGTTTGTAAGAGCTATAGAAATAAAGCTATCTCAGGGTGCCAAACCTGGAAAAGGTGGTGTTCTGCCCGGAAAGAAAATTACTGCTGAAATAGCGGCAATTAGAGGGGTTGAATTGGGTAAAGACGTACTCTCTCCAGCTAGTCATAAGTGTTTCGAGACCCTTGATGAACTCTTGTCTCTCATTGAAGAAATAGCCAAGAGAACAGGACTTCCTGTAGGCATAAAATCAGCAATAGGTAAGACACATATGTGGGAGGAACTTGCGAGTAAGATAGTGGCAAATGGTTCAGGACCAGATTTTATAACCATTGATGGAGGAGAAGGTGGCACAGGTGCTGCTCCTCCGAGTTTTGCAGATCACGTGGCATTACCCTTCTTTAATGCATTCTCTGTTATTTATAAGATTTTTCAAAAGCAGAAATTGACAGATGGAATTGTGTTTGTAGCTTCAGGAAAACTAGGCTTGCCTGCAAATGCCGCTCGGGCATTTGCAATGGGAGCAGATGTTATAAACGTGGCAAGAGAGGCAATGATGAGTATCGGTTGTATCCAGGCTCAATTATGCCATACAAACAATTGTCCCAGTGGCGTGGCTACCCAGAACAAGTGGCTTCAGGCGGGAATAGATCCTACATTGAAATCTGAGCGTTTTTATAACTATGTCAAGTATTTTAGAAAGGAATTGGTAGAACTAACCCATGCGAGTGGTTATGAGCACCCATGTCAATATGAAATGTCAGATGTAGAAACTACAACAGATGATCGAAATCAAATCAGTACATTGGCAGATATTTATGGGTATACCAAGGATAAAGTATCTTTTAATTCGATGAATGAGTTATTGAATTGTCCCTATTTAGGAAGTTCAACAAAATCATTCAAATAGATCATCATCATCAGGAGTATCGTCATCATTTGATGCACTACCATTGTTATTATGTGTGCCTCCCGTGTAGTTGTCACAATCAATATCAATAGTCATTTCAATATCAGGTTTTTTGAAATACCCACGACCATAGTTGCTCTCAGTATCGGCATAAATTTGTTCCATGTATTTCCCAAATATGGGTAGTGCCATATTTGCACCTTGTCCATATCGAGTACTCCTGAAGTGTACATTCCTTTCTTCAGCACCTACCCAACAACCACTTACCAAATTGGGAGTGATACCCATAAACCAACCATCTGAGTTTCCCTGAGTAGTCCCTGTTTTACCTCCAATAGTTGCAGTGCTAGGAATATTGAATCTACTGCCTCTTAATCGAGCAGCTGTCCCTCCGTATCGCGTAACTCTCTCGAGCATTTTACAGATTATAAATGCCGTTTGTGTTCTGATTGCTTCTTCCGTTTTAGGTGTAAATTCTTCAAGAATATTTCCATTTTTATCCTCAATTCGAGTAATGAAAATTGGCTCAATAAAGGTTCCTTCATTTACAAATGTTCCATAAGCACCTACCATTTCAAACACAGATATATCCATGGTTCCCAAACAAATGGATGGGTATGGCTCAAACTTACTGTCGTCGATTCCCATTTTACTTGCAGTTTGCTTTACTACCTCTGCACTGTTGGGGCCAAGTCTTTTCATTACACGTGCTGTAGTCGTGTTTATAGATTTCTGCAGTCCTTCATAAAAAGTAACTTGTTCAGGTGCCGTTCCAGAGTTACGAGGTATCCATTGTTTTCCGTTGCCATATTCTACAATTACAGGACCCGTGCTTTCTACTTCACAAGGTTCTATTTTATCATCGTCAAGACCACGGGCATATACAAAAGGCTTGAATGTAGACCCAACTTGTCTAGTGGCTTTCTTATTAACGTGGTCGTACTGAAAGTGCCTATGATTAATTCCTCCAACCCAAGCCTTTATATGGCCAGTTTGAGGCTCAAAACTCATAAATCCAGTATGCAGTATTTGTTTATTGTATTTTAAAGAGTCCATTGGGCTTAGGACTGTATCAATATCTCCTTTCCATGAAAACAAAGTCATCTTTCTCGGTTTATTGAGATAAAATTCTATACTGTCTGTATTGCCATTATAAGCTTTTTTTAATGACCTATATCGTGCCGTTCGTTTAATCATTCTGGCTGGATAATCAGGATCAGCAATTACATTTCCAGCATTGTCCTCTCCATACCATGGGTCCTTTTTTCTTCTTTTTGTCTCGTTCCAGAATTGATTTTGAAGACTTGCCATATGTTCACTTACAGCCTTCTCTGCATAGCCCTGTAGTTTAGAATCTATCGTTGTATAGATTCTAAGACCGTCATCGTATATGTTGTATTTTTTTGTTCCAGTTTCAGCGGCGTATTTTTTGGTCCATGCCTTCATATATTTGTTCAGGTATGACCTGAAGTAGGTTGCTAATCCCGAATTGTGGTCCACATAAATGTAGTCAGTTACAAGTGGCAATAACTTTAGACTGTCTGATTGTTCGTCTGTTATATATTGGTATTTAGCCAATTGGCCGAATACTATATTTCTCACCCATTTAGCGTTGTTGGGGTTTCTAACAGGATTATACCTTGTATTGGCTCTCAGCATTCCTACCAATACAGCTGCCTCTTCTATTTTTAAATCCTTGGTTTGTTTATTGAAGTATTTTTTGGAAGCTGACTTTATGCCAAAACTGTTTCCGTATGGTACCGTATTGAAGTACATTAAAATGATCTCTTCTTTGGTATACCTTTTTTCTATTTCTATTGCGACAAACCATTCTTTCATTTTTTGAATGACAGTCATTGAAAAATTATGATCTCCTCTCGGAAATAGATTTTTGGCCAATTGCTGTGTTATAGTGCTTCCTCCACCATCTTTTCCAAGTTTGATTACTGCTCTCAAGAGAGCTCGGCCGTCAATACCGCTATGGTTATAAAAGCGAGCATCCTCAGTTGCAATAAGTGCATCTTTAAGGTGTTGAGGTAAGTCAGAAAAACTACTATTGGTTCTATCTTCTTGATAGAACATCTTTCCAAGAACTTTGCCGTCTCCAGAAAATATTTCTGAGGCAAGTTTGGTCTTGGGATTTTCAAGTTCTAAGGTATCAGGAAGTTTACCCCAAAGTCCGATTTTAATAGATGCTAAAAATAATACTACAAACAGAAGTCCATAGGCAAATAATTTCCAAATTCTTCTTACCATTCTGGTAGAGAATGAAGGACCCTTTTTTGATTTTTTTGACATGTTAGTTGACCTTACTTTTGAAAAAGACGAGGTATTCTTTTTCGCTTTTGCTTTTTACCAGTTTAGTGAAGTTAGCATTGGAAATGGCATAAGATTCAATCCTGGTCATACCTGCATTTTTAAGAAAATCATTACTCGAAATCATATCCGTATGATACTCCATGGCTTGAGTCTTGTTCTTGAACTGCTTGATGTAAAACATTTGTCTATCACCGAGAACCAAATTACTGACAACGAGGTTGGAGCTAGCAAAGAATTGCTGATTATAATTGTCCAACTGTATCTGTACTTCACTTTCTTTATCTGTCTTTCCAGTGATGACATAATAAAATGTCCCATTATTATTTGGGCCATATACAGATTCTAAACTAGGCTTATTTACTTCGCTTAACAAGCGTAATGTGTATGCAGCGATCTCCCCAATTTCAGTGCCTCGATAGGCCTCTTTTACTATTTCTAGTTCTTTCAAGTAAGCTTCTCTTCCCTTTGACTTGCCAATTGCTAAGGCATATAAATAGTCTATTTTGCCCTGAATAGAGTTGCCAGCAAATTCTTGATCTATTTTTTGTTTAATAGAATCTACTTGATCAAAATCATCCCTATGGAAAGCTGAATACATAGTGCTATATAAAGCAATAACTTCTTTGTCAGCATCATCTTCCTGTATTTCTTTTGAGTTCAAGACACTGTTATAAACAGATTCAGGGTATTCATCTGCTATTTGTCTTGCATACTTGTTTGAGCTATTAGTATCGCCAGTCTCCAAGGCTCCTTTTGACAAGTAAAATAGAACTTCGGGCTTGTACTTAGTCTCGGGATACCTCTCCAAAAGTATATTAAAGTTGATTCTAGATTTAATGTATTCCTTGAGGTCATCGAAGTAGATTTTGCCGATTCCTAAGTATGCTATCTGAATTTTCCGATTGGCTACCAGTTTTGCGGTGGCACTGAAAGGAATGTCTTTATAGAATTTTCTTTTCGTAGCGTCAATATCCTCCAATATTTTATTCTGTTCCTTGTCTTGAGAGCTTATGTAAGTGTCTGGATCAGAATTTTCTTCTTCTTCTTCAGGCTTATCTTCATCACTCAACGCGTCGTCCATCACATTTTTATTGACAAATCGCCAGAAATCGGCATACTTCCGTTTTCCCCATAACCTATTAAAGTCATTCGTACCTCTCGACACAGTAGTCGTATTGTAGAAATACCATGTACTCCCAGAATTGTTTGTTATAGTATTTCTACTTCTGCCTGTTCTATTATTGAGCCTTTCTTGTTCTCTGCGAATCTCTTCCTCTTCTTTGGCTAGTCTTTTGCGTTCCTCTTCCTCTTCTATTGCTGAGTTTATTCTGTCATCTAAAACGTCCCTATCTAAATTGCTTAAAGCCAGCAAGCTATCTTGAGTTTTTATGGTTTCTATGTTTTCAATAAGTTTGGAGAGTATACTGTGTTTCGCTTTTATTTTATCTACATTTTCATAATCATCTGGAATCACAGAAATAGTACTGTCGTAGTAAAATTGGGCTTTTGTGTAATCTCTTAATTCAAAGTAATAGTCAGCTAAATAGAGGTATGTTTTGGTTTGCTGAACGCTATTACTCCCAGAGTTTTCGGCAGATTTTTTCATGTAGTTCAAGCCCGCAGATTCATTGCCATCGTTAAATTCGAGTTTAGCTAGCTCATAGTAAATCTGATCGTAATAATCTATGTTCTTGTCATCATCAAGCATACGCTTGAGATATTTCTTTGTTTTCTGGGCTCCTTGTCCTCCTGCTTCAGACGTGGATTTAGCCATACCAAGATTTGCCTGGAACACATAAATATATGGGGCATTAAGACGCAATACCTTTATGAAATTGGCATTTGCCTTTGAATACTTTTTTTGATCTAGATACAATTGACCAAGTACAAAGTGAGTCCGATATTTTAGTGTCTTATCTTTCAGCTTATGTAGCCCTTTAGTTAGCAGCTTTATGGCCTCACCTTTCTTGTTTTGCTTAACCATAAGGTCTCCTGCAGAGAGATTTAGATTGGTTAAGAATTCTCTGTGGGTAGACGTGTTCTTTTTTAATAAGCCAAAAATGGCTTCAGCGTCATCATACTTCTCCTGTTGAATATAAGCCTTCATGAGCCACAATTGACTCATAGCCTTAATGTTAGGATCAGTGTAGCTTGCGTTTACAAATTGAAATGTTTCAATGGCAGAGAAGTAATCACCACTAAAAAAGTGAGTTTGACCAATTAAAAAATAAGCATTATCAGCCCATTTACTCTTTGGCTTATTTTGAATGACCTTGGAGGCCTTTTTCATGGTTTCTTCCATGGGAGCTTTCATGGATTTAGCATCTGCTTCGGTCCCATATGGATATATGTCAATTATTTCATTGAAATCATCAACCTGCTTTTTAGTCAAATTTTCTACGGAACTTTCAAATTTCTGCTGAGCGTTAAAGTATATATTAAAGCGAGCAATCATATTGTTCCAATTTCGCTTTAACCACGGGTCTTGTTGACCTTGAGCTAACACTTCACCCGTGCAGCAGATTAACAAAACAAAAGCTATGTATTTAGTTGTCTTCAAACTGATATTCCTATTAACTTTGCATTCTTGTAACTCCAAAGGGAGCAAAAATATTTCAATTACACCGCAATCATTGTTAAAAGTTGGCTTCTTTCCGAAAAAAAATATCAACCAAGTTTAAAAATCGATACAGATTGATCTTTAGACAAGATGAAAATCTGGAAGAAAAGGTGTCTATCATCCTGACTCCGTGGAATTTACTAATAGGATTATGTGCGGGTTTATTTCTGTATGGAATCATCATTTATTTGTTGCTTGCCTATACGCCTCTCAATTATATTTTTCCAACGAAAAGCTCGAAATACAGCAACATGGAACAATATAAAATGATGCAAAAGATTGATTCGTTAGAACTCAGTCTTACGCAGCTAAGGCTGCAATCAGATATACTAGGCAAAATTTTGGCAGGGGAAGATGTTTCGATTAGTTTACCCGAAGAGTTGTCAAATAATGAAAATACTGGGACTATAACAGAGGAAGTAATTTCCAAAAAAACAACAAAACATGAGGTGAGTCTGAGGTCCGCTGAAACATCTCCAAACGATTATAATTTTTTTGTTCCGCTGTTAGGAGTCATCAGTGATACCTTTAATGTAGACAAAAAGCACCGTGCTGTGGATATAGCCGCTAAGAGCAAAGAAGTGATTAAATCAATTCAAAAGGGGACAGTAATTTTTAGTGCTTGGACACCAGGCGGAGGTCATACGTTGATAGTTCAACATCCAAATCAATTTATATCCGTATATAAGCACAATGCAGTACTCTTAAAAAAAGAAGGTACTTTTGTGAAAGCAGGTGATGCAATTGCCCTTGTGGGTAATACTGGAGAGCTTACATCAGGACCACATCTTCATTTTGAGTTGTGGAAGAATGGTATAGCCGTTAACCCGGTGAGGTATATTAATTTTTAAAAGAAGAATTAGACATAAAATAACATGATTGGTAAGAAAGATAAGTCAGCACAAGTTATAGGAGCACTTAATGTTTTAGGAGAAGGAACCACTATTGATGGTAACTTAACTTCTAGCGGTGATCTTAGAATAGATGGTGTTGTAAATGGTGACGTAGAAACAAAAAGTAAATGTGTGCTAGGGTTATCAGGTAGAATAGTAGGGAACATCCACGCAAAGTCATGCGATATTAGTGGGAAAGTGGATGGCAATGTGAAAGTAAGTGATTTGTTACTTCTAAAGAGTAGCGGAAAGATAAATGGAGATATTAATACTGCAAAAATTGTTGTAGAAAATGGTGGCGAATTCAACGGCTCTTGTACGATGGGCAATGCGGTATCTATGAACAAAAGTTCAGAACAATTGGATGCCAAAACAGCAACAGCGTAATGAACCTGTAAAGTACGCAGGTCTTGGTTTTCAACTTGTCTTTATTACCCTAGGACTAGTCTTTGCGGGTAAGTGGCTCGATTCCTATTTTAACTTTACCTCAGTTTTTTTGCTCATTGGTATTTTTATAGCGGTATTTGCGGTGATATATATACTGATAGTTAAATTAAAATAAAACCACGTTGAAATTCACGAGTAAACTTATTCAAATGACCGTGTTACTAATTGTTGTAACTGCGGGTTACTTATACTTTCTAAAACCGGGAGAAGATTTATGGTTTTGGGGAGCATTGGCTTTTTTCTTTTTAGCAGGAATAGTAATTGGTCTTAAGACTCAAAAAGTGGTTACTAGTAAATCTAATTCTACTTTTTATGCTGGGGTAATGGGAGGGATGGGTATTAGAATGTTATTATCTATTTTATTCTTGGCTATTTACTTGGTAATTAGTGAGATAAAGTCGGTTGAGTTTATAGCATTTTATTTAATTTTATATTTATTCTATACAATATTTGAAATATATCAATTAGTGCATAAATTGCGAGCCGAAAAACAGACCAAAGTTGACAACACAACACCTTAATATTCAGACACTTAGAAGAGATAAAATGTATCGTTTTTTTGTTGCTATAGCACTTTTTGTGACGTCTTTTTCTGCATTTGCAGGTCATAATCCTGAAAATGAAGGGAAAAAAGAGACTTTTAATGCTGGTGAAGTTATTCTACATCACGTGATGGATAACCACGAAATTCACATTGGTACACTTAGTATTCCATTACCTATTATTTTATATTCTAGTGAGAGAGGATTGGACTTATTTAGTTCTTCTCGCTTGTCTCATGGCGATGTATACAATGGCTATATTATGGAGCATGAGAAAATTTACTTTGTTGGAGATAATGGAGAAGTGGCAAGAGATGAGCATGGACACATTACAGCAAGTAAACCATTCGATTTTTCAATAACCAAAACGGTAGTAGGCTTGTTTTTAACAATAGGCTTAATGTTGTTTTTCTTCATAAAAACAGCAAATGGATACAAGAATAGAGTAGGAAAAGCACCTAAAGGGATTCAGGCCGTATTTGAACCTTTGATTATTTTTGTTAGAGATGATATAGCAAAGCCCTCTATTGGTAAGAACTATGAAAAATTCCTACCCTACTTGTTGACGATATTCTTTTTTATATGGATAGGAAATATGTTAGGACTTATTCCTTTTATTGGGGGATTCAACGTAACAGGGAATATTAGTGTAGCATTGGTTTTGGCACTGCTTACTTTTATCATAACTATTAAAAATGGGAATAAAGATTATTGGAAGCATATTTATAATACACCTGGAGTACCTTGGTGGTTGAAATTTCCAATTCCTTTGATGTTTTTTATTGAACTCATTGGTTTTATTTCAAAACCAGTAGTACTGACACTACGTTTATTTGCCAATATTACAGCAGGACATATTATCATACTTTCATTTGTTAGTTTGATATTTATATTCAATAACTTATATGGAGCAGGTGCAGGAATAGGAGTATCAATACTTTCTATCGCATTTTCTATATTTATGTTTGCAATAGAATTATTGGTTGCTGTATTGCAAGCTTATGTGTTCACCCTTCTTTCTGCCTTATACTTTGGGTCGGCAGTTGAAGAGCATGACCACGCACATTAACACGTTTATAATTAAATTTACATACATAAAAACAAGTAACAATTTAGAAAAATGGAACTTTTAACAATTTTATTAGACTTATCTACTGCATACGCAGGAGCAGGTATCGGAGCAGGAATCGCAGCAATCGGTGCAGGTATTGGTATTGGTAGAATCGGTGGTTCTGCATTAGAATCTATGGCTCGTCAGCCAGAGTCTACTGGAGACATTAGAACAAACATGATCGTTGCTGCTGCACTTGTTGAAGGTGCTGCATTCTTTGGTATCATTGTTTGTCTTTTGATTGCACTAAAAGTAGCTGAATAATTAAAAAATAAATATGTGGGTAAGCTAGTCTTACCCACTTAATATTTTAAAATTATGGATTTACTTACACCAAGTCTTGGTTTACTGTTTTGGATGTCTTTGGCATTCATTATTGTGCTTGTTCTTCTAAAGAAGTTTGCATGGAGTGGTATTCTTAAGGCACTAAAAGACCGAGAAGAGTTCATCGAGCGTTCGCTTAAGTCAGCTGAAGATGCAAAAGCTCAAATGAGCGATTTGAAAGCAGACAATGAGAAACTTCTTGCTGAAACTAGACTAGAGCGTGAGCAGATTTTAAAAGAAGCTAAAGACATGAAAGAAAAAATTATGTCTGATGCTAAATTATCTGCCACAGAAGAGGGTAACAGACTTATCTCTGCAGCGAGAGCTGAGATAGATAAGGAGAAACTTAAAGCTCTATCTGATATCAAAAAGCAAGTAGGAGAATTATCTTTGGAAATCGCTGAAAAAGTGGTTAGAAAAGAATTGAGTGACAAAGATGCCCAACAAGCATTAGTGGATATTCACTTAAGTCAAGCACAAGCTAATTAAATTTAAATGGCATCAAGCAGAATAGCAATAAGATATTCTAAATCCCTTTTGGATCTAGCGAAAGAAGGTGGACAAATTGAAGAAGTGAAAAATGATATGGACGTGGTTTTAGCGATATGTGCTGATTCTAAAGATTTATCTAACCTTCTGAAAAGTCCAATTGTAAAGGCTGAAGATAAAAAAGCGGTATTATCGAAAGTGTTTAAAAACACTACTGATACTACTAAAAACTTTATTTCATTCTTGATAGATAAAAAAAGAGAAGAAGAATTACCCATGGTAGCAAGCTATTTTATTTCATCATACAACGATATGAAGGGAATAGCAAGGGCTACAGTAATATCTGCAGTTTCCTTGTCTGATGAGACCCTTACACAAATGAAAAGTTATGTGGAAGGTATTTTAGGCAAAGAAGATATTGAGCTTACAAATGAGGTTGATCCCGCCATTATAGGTGGTATCATTGTAAAGCATGAAGACAAACTTTTAGATAAAAGTGTGTCAAAAGAACTTAGAGAAATCAGAAAACAATTAATTTATAATTAAACAAGAAAATGGCTGCAATAAGACCAGACGAAGTTTCTAGTATAATAAAGGAGCAATTAGCAGGTGTAAAAACCGAAGCTCAGTTAGAAGAAGTAGGTACTGTACTCCAAGTGGGTGACGGTATTGCCCGTATTTATGGACTTACACAAGTTAAGTCTGGAGAGTTAATCGAATTTGATAACGGTGTACAAGGTATTGTACTAAACCTTGAAGAAGATAATGTTGGAGCTGTACTTTTGGGTAGTTCTACTGATATCAGTGAAGGTGATACTGTTAAAAGAACCAATAGAATTGCTTCTCTTAAAGTAGGAGAAGGAATGTTAGGTAGAGTTGTAAATACTCTTGGTGAGCCTATTGATGGTAAAGGACCAATACAAGGGGAAACGTATGAGATGCCTTTGGAGCGTAAAGCACCAGGTGTAATCTACAGAGAGCCTGTATCTGAGCCTCTTCAAACAGGTCTCAAGGCAATTGATGCTATGATTCCTATTGGACGTGGACAGAGAGAATTGGTTATCGGTGACAGACAAACAGGTAAGACTGCAGTTTGTCTTGATACTATCATCAATCAAAAAGAATTTTATGATGCAGGGGAACCTGTATTTTGTATATACGTGGCTTGTGGTCAAAAAGCAAGTACGGTGAAGCAAGTAGTTAACTCACTAGAAGCAAAGGGTGCAATGGCTTATACCGTTGTAGTTTCTGCATCAGCAGCAGATCCTGCTCCAATGCAGTTTTATGCTCCAATGGCAGGTGCTGCTATAGGGGAGTTTTTTAGAGACACAGGTCGTCCAGCACTTATCGTGTTTGATGATTTATCTAAACAAGCTGTAGCTTACCGTGAAGTTTCTCTTCTTTTGAAAAGACCTCCAGGACGTGAAGCTTACCCAGGTGATGTATTCTACCTTCACTCTCGTTTGTTAGAAAGAGCTGCAAAAGTGAATCGAAACGATGCTATTGCTAAAGAAATGAATGACCTTCCAGAGTCTATCAAGCATTTGGTAAAAGGTGGAGGCTCATTAACTGCTCTACCAATTATTGAAACTCAAGCAGGTGACGTTTCTGCATATATTCCTACCAACGTAATTTCGATTACAGATGGTCAGATTTTCTTAGAGTCAGATTTATTTAACTCTGGTGTTCGTCCAGCGATTAACGTAGGTATTTCGGTATCACGTGTAGGAGGTAGTGCACAGATTAAGTCTATGAGAAAGACGTCTGGTACACTCAAGCTTGACCAAGCAGAGTATAGAGAACTTGAAGCTTTTGCTAAATTTGGTTCTGATTTGGATGCTGCAACTAAAGGTATTTTGGATAAAGGTATTCGTAACGTAGAGATACTTAAACAAGGACAATTCTCTCCATTATCTGTAGGTAAGCAAGTAGCTATTCTATATTTGGGTACCAAAGGTTTATTGAAAAGCATTCCTGTTAAGCAAGTTAGGAAATTTGAAGAAGATTTCTTGATGAAAATGGATGCTGATCACGGAGATGTTTTAAGTGCATTATCTGCAGGTAAATTAGACAGTGATATCACAGCGACTATTGAAAAAGTAGGTGCTGAGGTTGCTAAAAACTACAAAGCCTAAGAAACAATGGCAAATCTTAAAGAAGTAAGAACCCGAATAGCAAGCACACAGTCTACGCAGCAGATTACAAAAGCCATGAAAATGGTTTCTGCTACAAAGTTGCGTAAAGCTCAGCAAGCTATTACCCAAATGAGACCCTATGCCGATAAACTAAACGGTATATTGATGAATTTGGCTGATTCTGCTAAAGATGAACAAGCCTTACAGGGATACTTTGAGCATAGAGAGTTAAAGAATGTACTGATTGTAGTTAATTCTAGTGATAGAGGTCTATGCGGTGGCTTTAACTCCAATATAATAAAGGAGGTTAAAAGCTTATTAGGTAACAAGTATTCCGAGGCGAATGTTGAGGTTAAGTTTTTGGGTAAGAAAGCTTATGAAGCTTTTAAGCGTTCTAAACTAAACATGAACACTTCTGACATGGAAGCATTCTTAGATCTAAATGCGGATAACGTATTTAGTATAGGTGATGCTATTATTGAAGATTTCTTGGCTGGTAAGTACGACGAGGTAAGGGTAGTTTACAATAAGTTTAAAAATGCCGCTACTCAAATAGTTACTGCAGAGAAAATACTTCCTGTAGAATTGGAATCGTTTGATAAAGCAACCGAAGAAAAGGAAAATAAGTATTTGGCTGATTTTTCATTTGAACCATCGAAGAAAGATTTACTTTCTTCAATAATTCCAAGAGCTGTAAAAACACAATTGTATAGAACAATGCTGGACTCTCAAGCTTCTGAACATGGTAGCCGAATGGTTGCTATGGATAAAGCGACAGAGAATGCTGGTGAAATAATATACAATTTGAAATTACAATATAATCAAGCTAGACAAGCTGCTATTACAACCGAGATTTTAGAAATCGTAGGTGGTGCAGCGGCGTTAGAAGGCTAAAGGTTTACAATAACTTATGTGAAAGCCCTGTAGATTTTGTCTATGGGGCTTTTTGTTAATTAAGCTCACTGGTTAGTTCAATCCGTGATTTCCTCAATAAATATGAAAGGGTCAAAATATTTATTGATGATTTTGCGTAATATTGCCTACCAAGTTACACAAATAAAACATCAATGAAATACGTAGTCAGAATCGGATTATTACTGCTAATAGCAGTTCTAGCATACTTTACTTATGAGTCAATTGCTGCCCCAGTACGTTACAAAGCGGAGGTCGAAAAAATAGAAGCTAAAATAATTGATAGGCTGAAAATACTCAGAGACGGTGAACTTGCTTATAAAGATGTCCATAGTAGGTTTGCTGATAATTTTGATAGTCTTCTTAATTTTATGGAGAATGGTGAAATGACTACGCTTATCCAAGATGGTAATGTGGATGACTCTACAACAGTATTTACCTCACGAGAAGTAGCCTATAGTGTGAAAGATTCGTTGTTTAGAAATGTTGATGTTATGAATCTGAAATATGTGCCAGATATGGGTACATTAGAATTCAAGATTGCTGCAGGTACGCTTAAAAAGAATAATGTAACGGTTCCCGTATTTGAGATAAAGGATCCAGAACCTTTTAGTGTTGACCGTCAATACAAAAATAATCCACTCAAGGTGGGGTCTATTTTCGCAGTAAACTATAACGGAAACTGGAAGTAATTTTAAGTTAAGAGTGATATGTCTAGTTATCACAATGCAGTAAGTGATAAACTCGTTGTTAGTTTATTCCCATCGATTAGCTTTTTTAAAGTCTACAGCAAAGACAATCAGGTAAGATGGTCGTCACTGGAAAAGGAGGGTGTATTACTTCCTTCAGAGTTGAAAGAGTCCATTTTTAGTAGTACGTCTATAATAAGTATGGGTAGCAAGTTTACCCTCGTACCTTTAAATGTAGATTTAGACAAAGAGTTCATGGAACTGAATTTTGGAAAAATAGGAGATCTGAAAACCACAGTTTTAGATAAACTAAAAGTAGTGGAGGAAACTAAAGGTAATTACAAATCAGTTGTAAGTTCTTTGGTCAATTCAGAAGAATATGTAGATATAGGATTATTGTATAAATATAGTGCAGATAAAGCAAATGGTGACGCATTATTTTTCTACCCCTATCAAAATTCTGTAACTATAGTGGCTTGGAAAGACAATCAATTTCAATTAGCCAATCGTTACCCCTCAGATAATTTGGATGAACTTTTTTATTACGTTATGCTAGTAGTAGAACAGTTGGAATTAAATGCTGAAAAATTATATTTTGAATGCATAAGTTCAAAAGGAGTCCATGAGAGTTATCACGTCCTTTTTAAAAATTATCTGGCTCCATTGCATCTTAGTAAGGTAGACATAGCAGCCAATCAAGATGTAAATGACGACCAAAGACAGACATTGATTCTCTCACAGTTTTTTGCTCAATGCGTATTATAAGTGGCATTCATAAGGGGTTTAGATTTCCCGAAAAGAATATGCCCCATGCACGTCCTACTACAGACAGAGCAAAAGAAGCTTTGTTTAATATATTAGACCAGTTTTACTATTTCGAAGATATTAGTGTATTGGATCTATATTCAGGTCTTGGTAGTATTGCTCTGGAGTTTGCTTCACGCGGAACTACAGAACTAACAGCTGTAGAGGTTAATCGGAAATCAATCCATTATATTTCTGAAGTTGCAGCTAAGCTCAATATTAAAATTGAAATTAAGAGTTCCAAAGTCTTGAAATTCTTGAAAAATCAAACGAATAAATATGATATAATTTTTGCGGATCCACCATACAAAGAGGCGGCAGAAATCGCTGAACTGGTAGAGACAATGACTGAAGGGGACTTTCTAAATGAGGGAGGAGTTTTTATAATCGAACACCAGAGTATGACACCCATTTCTAGTCCCAATATCTACGAAACACGCAACTATGGGCAGAGTACATTTAGTTTCTTTAAATTTGAGGAATCGAAATGAGTAAAAAAGCAATCTTTCCGGGAACGTTTGATCCATTTACAAATGGGCATTTGGATATAGTTAATCGAGGTCTGAAAATATTTGATGAGATAATAGTGGCTATTGGAATAAACAGTGGTAAAACACATCTATTCTCATTGGAACAACGTACACATTGGCTTGAGCAACTCTTTGCAAATGAGTCAAGGGTAAGTGTCGTGCATTATGAAGGCCTTACAGCGACTTTTGCGGAGTCTATAGATGCTCAGTTCATTTTAAGAGGTTTACGTACAACTCAGGACTTTTCATATGAGCAACAGATTGCTTATGTAAATGAAGACTTGACATCTGCCGTACAAAGCATTTTTGTAATGAGCGATCAAAAGAATGCTTCTGTGAGTTCGACCATTGTCAGAGATTTGATTCGCTATAAGGGAGCTTATCAGAAATATATACCTTCTACAATATACACGGCAATTCAGGAAGCCTAGACCTTCTTGCTTTTTTTAAGTAAACGTTTCTTATATAATTTAAGCAGTTTTTGAATTGCAGGATACGTGTCTATCTTTAATACATCGATGGTGTCAAAATCAACCCATGCAACTTGTTCTATATCTTCTTCAAATTGAGGACTTAATTTACTTGAGTCTGCACATGCGACAATGTACCAATGGGTATGCTTAATAATCCATTTTTCGTTACGGTAATAGGTGTGGTATGTTTCAGCAAAAGAAGATTCTACTGATAACTCCGATGCACCCGTTTCTTCTTCAATCTCTCGAAGAGCACATTCTTCAATCGTCTCACCTTTATCTAATTTTCCTTTAGGTAAATCCCATTTACCCAAACGTTTCATTAACAGGATTTTTCCTTGTTTATTTTCTACAATTCCTCCAGCTGCTATTTGGTAGTTGAACTCAGAAACTACTTTTTTAAGGATTTTGTCGGGATTTCCCAGCAAGAGTATTTTTAAAGGCTTTGTGGCTTTTTTACTCACCTTTAAAGCCTCTTTTATTTGTTCCTCTTTTGGTTTTTTAAAAATAAAGTCAGGATTATACTTGGCAATATCTGCTTCGTCATTAGACAGATAAATACGGTGCTTCCCGTGAAAAATTCGATACATTTGCCGGTGTTATATGGTCAATTCAGAAGCAAAAATCGCTAAAATACTTTTAGAAACAAATGCAATAAAATTATCCCCTGATAATCCTTTCAAATGGAGTAGTGGATGGAACAGTCCAATCTATTGTGATAACCGTACGGTGCTTTCATATGCAAGCCATAGAGCAGACATTAAAAGAATGTTATCAACGCAAATAGCAGAACAATTTAAAGGTGTAGATACTATAATTGGTGTAGCAACAGCAGGTATTGCGATGGGTGCTCTTGTTGCAGATGAAATGGAGTTAAGCTACGCTTATTGTCGTCCTGAACCAAAGGCTCATGGTTTGAAAAGACAACTTGAAGGTAAGGTAGATAAGAATGCTAAAATTGTAGTTTTAGAAGATCTTATTAGTACTGGAGGAAGTAGTCTTAAAGTAGTGGAATATTTAAGAGCTGAAGGCTATAATGTGTTGGGAATGGCAGCCATATTTACATACGGTTTTCAAATTGCAGATGACAACTTTAAAAACGCAAAATGTGAATATTTAACTTTAGGCAACTATAGTAGTATGATAAAAGAGGCCGTGACTAGAGGGTATGTAGAAGAATCAGACCTGATCAAATTAGCAGAGTGGAGGGAAAATCCTGCTGAGTGGGGTTAGGAGTTAGTTTAGAACTGCATTTCAAATACTATTCCTGTATGTTGTTGTGAAACAGTAGGTATAAGTATCACTTTTCTCTCAGATGAATTTTTAAAGACTTTTTTCTTTAGCCAAGGATGTATCCAGTATGCAGTATTTGTAGCAAGGATTCCTAAACCTGCACCTGCTGTCACATCTGTAAACCAGTGCTTATTGTTATGTATTCGGAGTACTCCTGTTGTAGAAGCTACAGCATATCCGATAATACCATACCACGGACTTCTGTCCCTATACTCCAACCTCAAAAATTCGGCACTTGCAAATGCAAAGGCTGAATGACCAGAAGGGAATGAAGTGTATTCGGAGGCGTCTGGACGTAGAACTCCAGACCATTCTTTGACTCCCAATACTACGGGTGTAAGCATTGCATACGATGAGCCAAGTAGTATAGTTCGATCTTTGAAATTGTGCTTTCCTTTTACTCCTAAAAGGTTTAGGCCATATACTGCAACCGCTGGAGATAAGACAAAATAATCCTCCACCTTGGTATTTCCATTTGATCCTATTTTAGACTTTACATTTAGGTTTGTATTGAGTCCCCAGTTAGAATAAGTGCCCCACGTACCATAAATAATTAATGATGTTGGAACAATAACAGCCTTAAGGTTTACCGTAGAAGTATCTCTGGTTTGAGACAAGCATTGGTGACCAAATAAGACTAATAAGATGAATATTCCTGATTTTAGTTTCATTGTTTCAAATAGGTATCTATAAAAACGTTGGTAAATTCAAGGGACCCTTCGGAATTAAGATGTGTATTATCTTTAAAAAATTGGATATCTGAAACAGAGTTGGATAAGTCAGAATAGTTAGGGAGAAGCGTGTTTAATATGCTTAAATCCGTTTTGTTATTATAAACTGGAGACGTAAAAAAACTAACAGCAATATTCTTCTTCTTACATAGACTTAGGACTTCTTGCAAGTGTTTATTCTTCTTATTCTCAATTTGCCAGATAATTGCTTCATTACTTGGGTCCATGATTCCATATTGTGGCGTGAACCCATAACTTTTGATAAAATGACCTTCCTTTCCAACTATCGATAATGCTGTATTACGTACACCTATTTTTGGACCAAATTTTTGAAATCGATAAAAAGGAATGTGATTGTAATTCCAATACTCTCGACCATAAGGCTTGAATTGATTGTAAATACTTTCCTCTACGATATACGGCATCCAGGCAACTCTTCCCAAATAATTGGGTTCTTCATCATTGTGTGAATAATCAATCTGAATGTAAATATGTTTGGCTTGATGCTTTTTTAAAAACTCATTAACCATAAGCTTGATTTCCAATGGTCCACTTGAGATGCATGCAAGGTTGAGTCCTTTAAGACTTGTATTCTGTTCAATCACCTTGGGTTGAATGAAGTGGATGCACCTTGATGAACCAAAGATGGCATAGTCATAAGAAGTCTCCGGCATGTTTTTGACCCATGCTATTTTGTCTCTTGGAGTTTCACCGTAATAGATCTTGGCATAGACCCAGTCTAGGATATACAGTAAGCATACAACACTAAGTAGTAACAGTCCGATATGTTTTATGAATGCCCTCATATTCTAGAACTGGAAATAAATAAATTCTTTCATTTCAGAGAAACTACCTAAGAGTAAAATCATTGCTAGTACTCCGATTGTTTTTGCAAGTAAGTGTTTCCCGCTATGTAATGGGAATTCTTTTTGTCTACTGAGCCATTCAATAACTACGAAAATGAGAATAATTGGAAGTGCTTCAAAAGCATATCTCTCTATTCCTAGTTTATCTATATGGAAATTAAGCTTACCAATTCCACCAAGATACAGATAAGCATCTTTAAGTGTTTCTGATCTAAAAAAAATCCACCCCAATGTAATTAAGGTAAAGGTGAATAAGGTTTTAATGAAGTTTGAACCTGTCGAACTTTTTAAACCAGATTTGGGGCTTGATTTTTTTTGCTTAAGGGCTATTGGAATAAGGAATATCCCGTTTAGAAATCCCCAAACAAGAAAGGTCCAATTGGCTCCGTGCCAAAAACCGCTTACAACAAATACAATGAGAATGTTGAAGATTAGTTTTTCGTTTTTTACTTGACTACCTCCCAATGGAATAAAAACATAATCTCTGAACCAAGTAGATAGAGAGATGTGCCATCGCCGCCAGAATTCTGCAACATTTTTAGAAAAATAGGGATACTTAAAGTTAACCTGCAATCGGAATCCAAATAGTCGAGCGGTACCAATTGCAATGTCCGAATACCCTGAAAAATCCGCATAGATTTGGAAGGCAAAGTATACCCCTCCAAGAATCAAGGTAAGACTAGAATATTGGGTATAATTATTAAAAATATCATTTGCATATTGGGCACAGTTGTCTGCAATAACGAGCTTCTTAAAAAGCCCCCAAATGATTTGGTTTATACCGGTAATACCTTCTTTTCGGTTAAATTTTCTTCTACTAAGAAACTGAGGCAATAAATTCTTTGCACGTTCTATAGGACCAGCTACAAGTTGAGGGAAGAAACTTACAAATGCAGCAAAAGCAATAAAGTCATTCGTTGCTTTTAGCTTATTTCTATAAATATCTATGGTATAACTGAGTGTTTGAAAAGTGTAGAAACTAATTCCTATGGGAAGTATTATTGTCAAAAACGGTCCTTCTATTGGCGTTCCGAAAAATGAGAATGCATCAACAAAACTTTGAATGAAAAAGTTGTGATACTTAAAGAAGCCGAGCAGACCTATATTAACAAATACGCTTAGCCCAAGAAGTAATTTTCGCCTGCCTTTGTTCGTATTGTGATTTAAAGCTCTTCCAATACAGAAGTCAATCACGGTACTTGCAATGAGTAGCCCAAGAAATTTCCAATCCCAAAATCCATAAAAGAAGTAACTCGCAGCAACAATGAAGGTGTTTTGTATTTTCAACCTTCCTCTTGAAGCTAACCAGTAGAAGCAGAATACAATGGGCAGAAATAAGGCGAAATCCAAGGAATTAAACAACATGCTGGTCTTTGGATATAAGGCTATTATGTATCACTTGAATTTCTAAGTAGTAGCAAATTTGCTACTACTTTCAAATGTACTTTTTAAATTATAGTATACAATCGATGTTACTCAACACAAGAATTCATCGTTCGCTTAAGATGGAGATATTGGCTATTCGTCTTCAAGCTTGTTCAAAGTCTTCTTCTTTGTGACTTTTACCTTTTTATCCGTATCTAATTTTTTGGAGACAGCATCATACGGGCCAACTATAACTTCGGTAATATCTTCTAAGCCTGTTTTGATTTCAATATATCTACTGTCTTGAATGCCAGTAGTTACAATGTGTTTAACAGCTTTCCCATCTTGTACAGTGAATACCACTTCATCTAGTTCGTCTTCATTATTTGATTCTGAACTATCAAACGCTTGGATTCGAGTGCCAACTGCCTCGATAGGAAGACACGGAATGTCTTTCTTGACTAGAGTTTGGATTTCGACATTCGCACTCATTCCTGGTAAGAAGGGTGCATCAGTAATAGCGAGTAAATCAGCATAGCTACTTTTTAGTAACCGTATTTTTACTTCAAAGTTGGTTACTTGATCACTGCTTACCTGAACACCATTTGCATTATTTGCAGATGTTGATATTTTAGTGACTACAGCCTTAAACTTTCTGTCATTGTATGCATCCACTTCTACGATTGCTGTATCACCTCTTTTTACCTGTAGTATATCATTTTCATTTACATCAACTTTAACTTCCATATTGTTAAAGTTAGAGATTACCATGATTTCTGTACCCGCCATTTGAGCAGTTCCTACTACACGTTCACCCTTTTCATTGTTAAGAGCACTCACAACGCCATCTGAAGGAGCGTAAATACTTGTTCTACCTAAATTTTTATTTGCCTCACTAAGTGAGGCTCTGGAATTGTCTATGCCATATCGAGCTGCTGAAACTCTTTCTTGAGACGCCTTTACTTCACTACGTGATATTTGATATGCACTATTTGAAGCATCAAATTCTGCTTGGCTCAATACCTTGTCCTTGTATAATTGTTCCGATCGTTTGAAAATTGCCTGTTGCTCAGTAAATCTAGCTTCAGCCTGTGTCAATTGGGCTTGACTTGTTTTGAAATTGCTTTGAGAACTGCTAACACCAGCTCTGGCTCTATCTCTTGCTGTAATGTATAAGTCAGGGTTTATCTTAAGAAGAAGCTGACCTTCTTTCACAGTGTCTCCTTCTTGTATATATAGTTCCGTAATTTCTCCTGATACATCAGCACTTATTTTCACCTCTGCTTCTGGCCGAATTTTGCCATTGGCACTCACCGTACTTATGATGGTTCGATTTTCAATCTTACCTAGGTTTACCTCCAATAGGCCTCGGTCTCTTTTAGATCCAGCATATAGCAATGCAGAAATTACTAAAAGAAGGATTACAGTAATTATGATATTCTTTTTGGTCATTATAGTTTTAGTTGGTTTCCTTTATAAAAATCGATAATCAGCATACGAAATACGTATTCGTATTTAGAATTTACAAGTTGTATTTGAGCCTGACTCCATTGGTTTTTAGCAGTTGAAAGATCAAGACTGTTTAACATTCCTGCATCAAATCTTTTTTGACTGAAGTCATAATTTAATTTTTGTGCATCGAGGCTTGTCAAAGCAGCATTATATCTACTCCTTGCAGCTTTTTGATTGGTGTAGGCAGAAGTTATATCGTTCCGAAGTTGGTTCTTTGTATTGTCGAGTCCAAGTTCAGAAATTTGTGTATTTAGTTTTGCATTTTCTAAGGATGTTTTGGTTCGATATCCATTGAAAATTGGGATAGAAAGGGATACTCCAACTTGTTGTCCTAAATTGTCACTTAGTTGATTCTTAAAAGCTTTATCGCTAATATCAACTATTGGTTCAAGTGAAATTACGGGTTCAAGAGTGGTTTGCGTTGCCCCAATAAGAATCTGTCTATAGTTTCCAGTAAAAACCGCCTCTTTGCCACTTTGAGAATAGACGGTACTAACACTGCCATAAGCTCTTAGACTTGGTTGAAGACCACTGCTTGCTATTTTTTCGCCTAGCTTACTTCGTACTATTTGCATTTTAGCTTGCTGAATTTCCGGCAAATTTCCAAGGGCGATTTCATACAATTGGGATACAGTTTCTGTTGGGCCTTCCGGAAGGGTTGTAACATCGATTATCTCAATTTTGAATGCTTGGTCCAATGGTAACTGCATTAGATTTGTCAATGAGTTGTATGCTATTTGAATACTGTTTTGAGCATTGATTATTGCAACCTTATCATTGGCAATCTGAGCCTTTAGATTTAAAGTTGTACTCTGATTTGTTGAACCTGCTTGAACTAATTTTTGAGCCCTTTTTAATTGATCTTCTGAAAGTAAAAGTTGCTGATCAGCTACTTTTAGATTTTCTTCAGCTTGCATTATCTGTAGGTAGGTTGTGGCTACGGACATGGCGATTTGATTTCGGATTACCTCAGTACCTTTTTCATTTGCATCTGATGCTACTTTGGTTTGTTTGATAGTGTTATTTACCTGACTACCTCCATACAATAAGACTCCGCTACTTAGTGAAAAGCTGTTGCTCTGTATTGTTGATGTGTTAAATGTATTGGTAGAAGGGTCAATAAATCGACCAATGTTATAGTTGTGATTACCACTTCCATTCAAGCTTGGTATTCTGCTTAATTTGGACTGTCTAAGGTTGTTGGATAAAATCGCACCTTGCAGCTGATTTTGTTGAATTGAAGTGTTGTGTTCGAGGGCGAAATCTACACATTTTTGCAGATTCCATTTTTCTACTTCTTGGGCATTTACTCTTAGTGTAGTAAATAAGATAAGGGCGAAAATCGCTTTATACATACTGGTGAATTTTACGAATTGGTCAAATGTAGTCTGGTTATCGTGTTTCATTTTTTGCTCTCGATTAATGTTTGGTATTCCTCGTTTTAATAAGATAGTTGTGTCCATTCCATTGTTGTCAATCAAATAACAACAGGGTTTTTTATCCTCTACTAAAATGTAGCTTTGCGTTGTTGAATTTTTGGTATTTCATAGGTAAAACATTGCTTCCAAGTCTTGTTTGGAGGCAGCAGTCTGATGAAAAGGTTGTATATCTCACCTTTGATGATGGTCCCCATCCAGAAATTACTCCTTGGGTAATGGAAGAGTTGGATAAAGTAGGTGCCAAGGGAACTTTCTTTATGGTGGGAGATAATATTAGAAAGCATCCTTATCTTGTAAACAAGGTAAGTGACAGAAATCATTCCATAGGAAATCACACAATGCACCATGTCAAAGGATGGCGGATGTCGTCTCAAGAATACTTAAAGGATGTTCAAGACTTTAGGGACTTGGGTAGCTACGATGCTCAATTTGGACTGTTTAGACCTCCTTATGGGCAGATAAATCTTAAATCAATACAAGCACTGAACTCAGATTATAAAATAGTTATGTGGGATGTTCTGACTAAAGATTATTTAAAGACATTAAATGTTTCAAAGGCACAAAGAAGAATTCAACGGAATACATCGTCAGGAAGTATTATCGTGTTTCATGATAGCGAAAAAGCAAAGAAAAATTTAAAAGAACTACTACCAGAATATTTGCAGTTTTTGAAACGGGAAGGATATAAAATGAAGGCCCTATGATAGTAATAATTGCAGTTATCGTTGGTGTTTTTTTTGCAATTCAGATATTCTCATTATGGTCTATCTTGAAACATAAGTCTAATAAGATAAAGAAGAGAGATACTTTTCCAAAGGTCTCATTATTACTAGCAGCAAGAAATGAAGAAGATTTAATCTTAAGAAGTCTGGAATCAATAAATGCTTTAAATTACCCTAAAGATAAACTGGAGATTTTGATAGGCAATGATGCAAGTACAGATGGCACATATCAACTAGTTCAAGATTTTATAGTTGACAAGCCTCATTTTAAACTTTTTCAAATTGATAAAACTGTAGGGAAGGGTAGAGGCAAGGCTAATGTACTGGGGCAACTTGCTCATCATGCTAACGGAGAGTTCTATTTTGTAACCGATGTTGATGTCAAACTTCCAGAAAATTGGATTATAGCTTTACTTCAAGAATTTACAGAAGGAGTTGGATTGGTTTCCGGAACCACGAAATGCGAACGTGCAGGTCTGTTTGCGACCTTGCAAGGGATAGATTGGTTGCACTTTATGGGATATATTAAGGCCTTTGCAAATGCAGGAATAGGTTGTACAAGTGTAGGAAATAATATGGCAGTTCGTGCCAAAGCCTATTGGGAAACCGGTGGATATGAAAAAATTGATTTCTCTATAACTGAGGACTATAAGCTATTCAAGGAGGTTACCCAAAGAGGTTGGGAATGGAGAACGATTATAAGTGAAGATTCACTAGGTCTAGCTTGGTACATCCCAGATATTTCTGAAATGTTACATCAGAGAAAGAGGTGGTTAATCGGAGCAAAGGAACTTCCATTCAACTGGAAATCGATGATCATACTATATGGTTTATTTGTTCCCTGTCTTATTCTACTTCTTTGGATTAATCCAGAGCTTGCAATGAGTATGTGGTTTATTAAGTTCATTCTTCAGTCGTTATTCATTTATATGCTTTGTATTACAGTAGAGCGAAAACCGTTTAGCTTTTTACATCTCTGTTTTTATGAGTTTTATGTACTTCTAAATACAGCTGCAACAGCAATTTTTTATTGGCTTCCTATCAAATCTGTCTGGAAGGGTAGAGAGTACAATAAAGAGTATCTTCAAGATTCAAAAACTAATTCAAAAAGTTAACCATTAACTAACCAGTAGAACAATGTTTCCAAAACTAGTAACCATACCAATTCCAGAATTTTTACAAGGTTTTTTGCCGGCTCATATTAGCCTTCATAGTTATGGACTCATGATAGCATTAGGTGTTCTTATTTCCTTTTATATAGCCCTAAAAAAAACCAAACAATATGGAATGACCAGTGATACGCTGAGTAGTTTATTTATCTGGGTAATCGTGGCCTCTTTTGTAGGAGGCAAACTGTTTTTTTATTTAGAGGATATTGGTAAGTACCTTGAAGACCCAAGTCTTATACGAAAAGCTCTTGGTGGAGGATTTGTGTTTTATGGTTCTCTCATTTTTGCAGTACCCACTATTGTATTTTGGTTACGAAGACAAAAGATACCCGTACGTCCATTCTTAGATATTGTGGCAATTTTTGGACCAATTGTCCATTCATTTGGTAGGGTAGGGTGTTTTCTTGCAGGTTGCTGCCATGGTAAGATATGTAACAGTTGGATAGGAGTGACTTTTAGTGATCCCAATAGTTTAGCAACCATTAAGAATCAACCGTTATATCCTACGCAGTTATTTGATATAGCTGTAAATATCATAATTCTAGTTACAGTTTTATTCCTTCAGAATAAGAAAAAATTTGATGGCCAACTATTCCTCATCTACTTAATGATGTATGGAGTAGGAAGAAGTATTGTCGAAATGTATCGAGGAGATGATGCTCGAGGGTTTTTATTTGGAGGAGCAGTATCTCATTCTCAGTTTATCGCCATTTGTATAATTCTAATTAGCCTTGTGGTCTGGAGAAAATGGAGCAAAGACAAAGTGTTAAATTAGTACGTCAAGTTTACTCTCAAAGGTAATATGGTAAGAAGATTCAGAAATGGGTTCTCCATCTAAATGGGCATCTAGGTTTTCTTCACTGGTTATGATAATCCTACTCTCTTGAGTATACTTTATTGGCTTTTTATTCAAATGTTTGCCAAGTTGCACAAGTGGTAAATACAAGAATCTCAAAGGCACGACAACTTTTTTTATTCGAATTACTTCTAATATCCCATCAGAAATATTGGCTAAAGGAGCTACTTTGAAATCTCCCCCATATACTCGACCATTTGCTATGGAAATCATGAAGGTAGGATATGAAATCCCATTGACCTTAAAGTTAGGAGAGGAATAAAAGAAAATGTGGCGTATGATTTCTATCCAATATTTAAGTTTACTGGGTAGAAAGGATTTTTTGTTGGCTGTTTTATTGGCAATAGCACCATCAAAACCAGCACCAAAACCATTGGCAAAAAGACGGTCGTTACACCTCCACAAGTCCATTGCTCTAATCTCAGGATTTGGAGCAACTGCTAAGGAAAATATTTCTTCTATGTTCTTATTGTAGTGAAGCATTTTTACCAAATCATTTCCTGATCCCGCAGGAATGATAAGTACAGGTAAGTCAAAGTGAGGTAAAGCATTTATTGCAAGGTTAATAGTGCCATCTCCACCTACTATACTGATTAAGTCATACTGGTTATTGCTTATTAGTTTCTTGATTTGTTTAGTATCCTCATTTGCAGTTGTTTCATAAACGTCAAAATTTATATTTTCTTTCTGTAAAAAGGTAGTAAAGGCTTTTTGAACAAGGTGGGACTTTCCCCCACGAGCAGCAGGGTTGTAGATGATAAGAATGTTTTTAGCAGCCAAATGGATAATTTAGATTGAAACAAATATCGTATAAAAAAGCACGTTGTGTAACTTTGGCACATCGTATGAAAAGCATAACATTAGTAGGAGGGGGACTTGCAGGGTCATTGGTAGCAGTATATCTAGCTAAAAGGGGCTATGAGGTAAATATATACGAACGTAGACCAGACATGAGAAATGTTGAAATTCCTGCTGGGAGGTCTATTAACTTGGCGTTATCTACGAGAGGAATTACCGCATTGCAAAAAGTAGGGCTAGATGTTGCTGTTCTTGAAAATGCCATACCAATGACCGGAAGAACCATGCACAGTGCTAGTGGAGACTTAGCTTATCAGCCGTATGGTAGAGAGGGGCAAGCGATAAATTCTGTCAGCAGAGCTCATCTTAATATTCAATTGCTGAAATTGGCAGATGAGAATGAACATGTACATCAGCATTTCAACATGAAATGTGCCAAGGTAGATATCAATAATGGTATTTGCTGGTTTATAAATGAAGAGACAGGTGAAAAGACTGAGGTGAAGTCTGATTATATATTAGGAGGTGATGGTGCATTTTCGGTGGTTCGATCTAAGATGGTACGTACCAATAGATTTGATTATTCTCAAACCTATACGAACAGTGGTTACAAAGAACTATGTATCAATTCGACTCCGGATGGAGATTTTGCAATGGACCCGAATTCATTACATATCTGGCCGAGAGGAAACTTTATGATGATAGCACTTCCAAACCCTGATAAGACATTTACATGTACCTTGTTTATGCCTTTTGAAGGAGAGAATGGATTTGACAATCTAAATGCAGATGAGAAAATACTTTCCTTTTTTAAAGAGCACTTTTCAGATGCTATGGCCTTGATGCCAGATTTACTGACGGACTTTAAAGAGAATCCCGTAGGCAGTTTAGTAACGGTAAAATGTTATCCTTGGCATATAGGTAAAGCAACCTTAATAGGAGATGCTTGCCATGCGGTAGTTCCGTTTTACGGACAAGGAATGAACTGTGCTTTTGAAGATTGTGTTGTATTGGACGAATGTCTTGAAAAATATGAAGACTGGGATGAAGCAATGGAAGCATATCAAAAAAGCCGTAAACCCAATGCTGATGCAATTGCTGATTTGGCCGTTCAGAACTTTGTTGAAATGCGAGATTTTGTAGGAGACAAGGATTTTCTACATTACAAGAAAATAGAGCATGATTTATGTGACCTGCATCCAGAGTTATTCCAATCTCAATACGAAATGGTTACTTTTAGTAATATTCCTTACCAAGATGCTCAAACGAAAGGAGCTAGAAATACAAGTCTGGTGAAGAAGATTATAGAAAAAGGACTAGAAGATAGGATTACAGATAAGCAATTCGTCAAAGATTGGTTTTCAAGTCAATCTTAATTAACAATCATCTTATGTACAGAAGATCCCTTTTCTGTAGTAATCTTTATGGTATAAGGACCACTTGCGAGATTTTGATTGACGGATACTTTATTCGTGTTATTTGTATTTAAGCGTAGAATACTTTTTCCCGTAATGTCAAACAATTCAATGGCAATAGATTCCATAATGCCTCCAAGCTCAATATCAAATTGACCGGAAGACGGGTTGGGACTTACTTTAGATGATAGCGGTTTAACCTTCGCTACACCAACATGAAGATCCGTGAGCATGATGGTATAATCCTCAACTTCACCACTTCGGTCTTCACATGGATACATTACCGAGCTATAATATTGACTTCGCACCCTCATTCTCAAAGCCTGCTCCAAAATTGCATCCGCAGGTACAATAAAAGTACCATTACTCTTTCTCTCACCATCTAGCTCAGACATGATAATTTGCTCATCATCCGTGAAATTTGCATCCTTATTATAATCTATCCAGGCAGTTACAGAATCTTGATCCCAATGATAATTCATACCTACAGTTAGCGTGTATTCAAGATTTCTTTCAAGATCTATGATACTGTCAGTGAAATCACCATAGTAATCTTGATTAGAGGAGTTACTCATTCCATTTAATTCAACCAGGTTGATGTAGTCTGCTCCTGTTCCTGATGAACCTGATGCATCGCAATATTTAAATTCTTGTACATCATAGTTAAACATATAGGTTTCAGATTCATCGCCATTTTCGGCTGTGGCTATTACTCTGAAATATGCAACGTCACCTAATGTACTTGCACCAATCGAGGAGTCTGTTTTCCAGATATTGCCACCCATATTTGACATGGATATTTCGTTGTTTAAAGAGTTATTCCCTTCCGACCATATAGTCTTAACACTAGTTAAGGTTCCATCAAATACTATGGTTGCAGATACATACTGATCTACTCCCTCTTTAGGAGTATTGTCATCAGGTGTGGATGAAATGGAAGTATGAGTTATAGAAGGAAAATCATTTCGTCCTATTAAAGTGTTTTCCCATAATCCACGTCCCCATGTTGCCGCCCTCAATCGGTTACTACCATAATGTATTTCAAGGTCTTTAACGGTAACATTGGGCAAGTTTGTATTGTACAAAGTCCAAGAGGTGGCGTTCTTACTTTTGTAGTATATGCCTATTTCTCCACCGACATAAATATAGGAAGAATCACTATGATCCATAACCACCGTTCTCAAGGGCATTTCCCCAAGATTATATGTGATATTCTCCCAAGTCCCTCCTTGGTCATACGATATAAATACCTTTCTATCATCTTTTTGGTAGCGATTGTAAGTAGCTAGAATAGTGTTTTTATTTCTAGGATCAATTGCTAAATCCGTAAAGTTATAAGTGGGTAAATTAGAATGAATATTCGTCCAATTAGCTCCTCCGTCAGTAGTTAGTCTAATTAAATTATTTCGAGAAACTACTATGACATTTGAATCTGTTTCGGCAATAGCAGCATTGTTTAATACGCCAATTTCTGGACTTGATTTAAAAGACCAGTCTCTTCCAAACCGATCTCCAGAAAAAATAGAATCACTAAAGTGATACACCTGCATCTGATCCATTGGGTTTTGTAAGAAAGGAGCTTCCCAAGCGGCTTCAGATGAGCCCCTATTTGGATTTCCTGTTCCATTTCTTGAGAGTCCTCCATCTCTAGAGTAGTTTCGGCTTCCATACTGCCAACTGCCTATAAACCAGTCTGGATTAAGCGAATGTACAAGAGCTTCCATACCATCTCCACCATTCCATTCTACCCATCCATCTTCCAATAAAATACTTGTTCCGTTATCCTGAGAGCCTGCCATATGCACACCGAAGTTACCTTGACTTGTTCCAACTGCGTAAAATTCTCGTACTGATGTTCCGTCATTTAGCCTGGTCCATGTTACGCCGTTATCTGAACTTTTGGCAAAATAACCATCTGTTCCAACGTAGAAGACTCCATTAATACATTGAGCTATTTGCAAGTCTGCATGAATGTATGCATCATTTTGAACTGACCAAATCGTACGTTGTACAAATGTGTTGCCATTATCAGTAGAAGCATGCAGATTGACATAGCCGTATACCATGTTGTTTACATCAAGATCAGATACTGCAAAACCAAGGCAGTTTTCGTCTGGATTGCTTAGTGCAGTGAAGTTGTCACCTTTGTCTGTAGACTTATATACATTATTCTTAGAACCTGCATAGACATGGTCAGGTTCATCAGAAGAAGTTGATATGTAAATTCGAGCTTTACTGTTATCTGGAAACGCCCCTGCATTAAAGAAGGTAGCACCTTTATTGGTTGATTTTTTTAATAAATTTCTGTCATTACCAGAATTCCTAAATGCGTAAATGGTGTTGCTATCTGTAGGGTGAAATGCAACATCTGTAGTTGTACCTGTGAAAGCAGAATTCCAAGTAGTAAGGTTGTCGTCGGATACATATAAACCTCTTGAACTGCATACATATACTTGATTTATTGCATTTGGGTGGTACGCAATTTTATAGATTCTTTCATTATCTCCTAATCCTCCCCAACTCAGGTTTGTTGGATTGAATTCAGAAGGACTCCAAGTGGTTCCGCCGTTTGTACTTCTATAGATTCCATGTGTATAGCTTGATCCTCCACTGGTCACAGCTATTAGAACTTCACTAAAGTTATTTGGATTTACTGCGATAGCAAATACCCCAGATGCGGGTAAAAAATCCGTAGTATTTTCCCATGTAGAACCACCATTGGTTGTTCTCCAAAAACCTCCTCCTCGATTTCCTAGGAACATATGGTCAGAGTTATTTGGATTTACCCAAAATGTCTGGATTCGACCTATTCCAGGAGAGTAATGAGAGGTCACATTATTTGCGTCCCATGGGCCTAATTCTTCCCACCCATTGTCAAACGAAGACTTGGTCTTTAGATTTTGTATAGCAATTTCTTTATACGCTTTAGTGGCAATGTACATGTCCACATTATCCCTACGTCCGGATGGTCCAAACTTGCTTTCGTTTTCGTTTCTCCAACGCTCAAATTTCTTCCATCCACTCCCTTTTCCTCGACCGACATTGTCAAAATGAGCATTTGCCGATGTTACCACATCGTAAAAATTGTAAGAGTTATCATCCATCATATCTGTATAAGATGGACTTTCCTGTGCGAAAGCACTAAAACTAAAAAGGAGGGTTAAACAAAGTAAACTGAAACTAACGATAGTAAATTTTTTCTTCATCCGAAATACGAATGTAGGGGTAATTATTCATCGATGAACTACAATTATTAACAGACGAAGTCATAGGACTGTAACGATGCTAAAATAGCACTCCGTTAGTTAGTCAAAATTTACCGTTCTTAAAACGTTATTTTTTGATGTGGGTATTTATTTTAAACTTTAGAAAGAATTTCATTTACCGATGAAATCACATAACCAATTGAATCAAAATTTATGAAAAACATCAAAACCGTAATTATTCTTTGTACCATTCTATTGTTCACCTTCTGTAATGATAGAGAGTTAGTAGCACCAACCAGTTACATTTCTAATGTTAATATGGGAGAACTGGTAAAGCGACATATTGTAGGTGCTGTATTTAACGATGATAATCAACCAATATCTGGGGTTGAAGTTGCCCTTGGAAGTATAATAAAAACCACAAATACTCAAGGTAGGTTCGAATTTTTCAATGCTGAGGTCCATGAGAATCTTGCCTTTATAAAGGCAAGAAAAAACGGATATTTACTTGGAAGTAGATCTATCGTGCCTATGGCTGGTGTGAATACGATAAGTATAAAATTATTACGTGCGACTGAAGTAGGAACATTCAGTGCTACCAGTGGAGGAACTGTGTCTTTTAAGGATGTAACTATTGACTTTAAACCCGGTTTAATATTAGAAAATGGAAGGACTTACAAAGGAAAAGTGATTGTAAAAGCTAACTATATAAATCCACTTGCCGATGACTTTAGTAGCATAATGCCTGGAAGCCTAAGAGCTGTAGATGAAGATGGTGAAACATACCTAAAGTCATTTGGTATGGTAGGGGTGGAGTTGACTTCAGAAAACGGTGAAAAGCTACAGCTAAGTGAAGGGAATCCAGCGACTCTAAGTATGCTTGTGCCTGAAGAAATGTTGTCAATTGCTCCAGCCACAATTCCACTATGGCATTTTGATGAAGAGAATGGACTTTGGTCCTTAGGTGGTGAAGCCACATTAATTGGAGATAAATATGTCGGAGAGGTTAATCACTTTTCCTTCTGGAATTGTGATATCAGAGTTCCATCTGTGACGGCTTGGGGAAGAGTAATTAATTCAGCTGGAATCCCATTAAGTGGAGTTAAAGTAATTATATCAAGTGAGTTGGCTGGTACTCGAGCTTCTTTTACAAGTTCAAATGGAGAATTTGGAGGGATTATGCCTTCTGGGGTTCCATTAAAGCTGAAATTAATTAGGCTTGGGACTGGAAAAGAAATGGACGTAGCCATAGAACCTTTGGGTACCGGTTCAGAAATTGGGGATTTAGTTTTTGAAAAATTCCAAATGGTAAAAGTATCAGGAGTTTTGAAAAACTGCGATGGATCATTGTATAATGGTCCGGTTTTAGTCAATGATAATACATACGTGAGTGTATCAAAGGGAAATTTTGTATTCGCAAGTAACGCTTATCGATTAGTGAGAATTAAACCAATATATAAAAATAGTTCTGAAAATAGTTCTGAAATAAGTGTAGTATGTCAAAACGAAGACTTAGATTTTGAAGAGATAAATCTGTGTAAGCCAAATCAAGGTAAATGGATAGATGGCTTTGATCTAGTAGATAATAGCCAAATCCATTTTTTTAGAAACCCAGCTGATGCTATTATAAACTCCCCCGATATGATTGATATATCCATTTTTGAAGATATTTCTACTGGAGAGTTTAGGTTTAGGTCACAAGAGGAATCTTTGCCAGAGGGTTTTTTCACCATTGATATACCATCAGATCATAGTGGTAGTGGAACATACATTGTAACTGATATTAGTGAAAACCAAGTTGATTTCGATTTTGGACCTAAATATAGAGAGATTAGAAATAAAAATTTTAAAGTTAAGCTGGATGCATTCATAATGTCTAAGGGTCAACGTGGTGAAGTTAGCGTAGACGGTACTTGTGAATTGAGGGATTTGGAAGGGAATTGGCACCCTAGAATCTTACGAATGGTTTTTAGCTTCAGGCTCTAAATACTTAAATAAGCAAAGCCCGACTATATTGATAGCCG
The DNA here is from genome assembly GCA_002746305.1 of Bacteroidota bacterium. Lineage (GTDB taxonomy): Bacteria > Bacteroidota > Bacteroidia > NS11-12g > UBA9320 > UBA9320. The sequence goes on from NVWV01000011.1 coordinate 130,868, forward strand.
GGCTTTTTTAGTTAGAGGTATTTGGCACTAATAATGGTTTCTAACAAGAATCCTAGCGTATAGAATTCCCCATCACTTTGTGATATTACATTTTTTTGACGCAACGTTTCTTAATTGAGACATCTAAATATTATAACTTGAGAATCAATATGAAGAAAATTAGCATTATACTTTTTAGTATTATTTTATTATTCACCTTCTGTAACGACAGAGAACTAGCAGCTCCAGTATCTCAAACCTACGATATAGAGTTAGGTCAGCTTGTTAAACGGGATGTTGTAGGTCAGGTATTGGATGAAAATGGCCAGCCTATGGTAGGTGCAGATGTTTCCATTGATAAAGAAACAAAGAAAACGGATAATAATGGGAGGTTCGAATTTTTCAATACTGATGTTTATCAAAATCATGTGTTTGTGAAAGTGCATAGTCATGGTTATTTAATGGGTAGTAGATCAATTGTCCCAACTGACGGAGTGAATAACGTTAGCATAAAAATGCTGCCAGCTAAGAAGTTTGGTACAGTGAACTCGTCTACAGGTGGAGAAGTACGTTATGAGCAAGTACAGATTGACTTTAAATCAGGTTTTGTTTTGGAGAATGGACAGGTTTATACTGGGAAAGTAATAGTGAATGGTAATTACATTAATCCTCTTGCAAAAGATATTGGTGATATTATGCCTGGAAGTCTCAGAGCTGCTGATGAAAATGGAGAGACTTACTTAAAGACTTTTGGTATGGTGGGAGTAGAATTGAATACAGAAAACGGAGAGAAACTACAACTCGCAGAGGGGAGCTCAGCTATTTTAAGCCTCAGGGTACCTGAGGGCATGCGTGCAGATGCTCCTGCAACGATTCCATTGTGGCATTTTGATGAAGAACAAGGAATTTGGTCACAAGAAGGATCTGCTGATCTTATAGATGGAAAGTATGTCGGAGAGGTAAGCCATTTTTCTTTCTGGAATTGTGATATCAGAGTTCCGTCGGTGACTGCATGGGGAAGATTGGTAAACAAAAATGGAACTGCACTTTGCGGTGTAAAAATACGCATGGTTTCAAAGAATGCAGGCATACGGATGGGTTTCTCCGATTCAAAAGGTGTTTTTGGAGGTTTGATGCCGTCTGGGATAGAATTAAAACTTGAGGTAATGAATAATAATTATGAGATTATTTACAAACATGTGCTTCCACCATTGACTGGTACCGATATTGGAGATATTACTGTTGATATGAATAGTACTGCTTCCGTGACTGGTAAAATAATAAACTGTGATGGTACACCATTCAATGGATTGATTCAATTGAACGGAAATTACATTGATGTGAAGAATGGTGCTTTAAAGTATGAAGCGGCTCTATTCTCATCTTTGAATATAGCAATTTTATCAAATGATAAATCTCATAGAAGGTATCTTGCCCCGATAGAGGTGCAAACTGATGATATTGATTTAGGAGAAATTTCAGCTTGTGATAAAAGTACTCAAGCCAAGTGGATAGAGTCGTTCTTAGAGGTTAATCAAAGCTATTATGCCTTTGCGAAAATTACTGACTCTACACAGATTCAAAGAATTTCAATTCAGAATTATGCAGTATATGAGGATTTGGAGAATGGAGTATTTATGTTTAAATCAGGGAAAAGTAATGGAGGTGTAGGAGAAGATTACTTTACTATAAGTATTCCATTTGATCATACAACGAAAGGGATTCACAGCGTACTAGACAATTCGAAAAATAAAGTTAAATTTTATGCTGGGGGAGATGTTCAGGAAATTACGGATTTAAATTTATCAGTGAATCTTAATGGTTTAAATTTCGAATATGGATTGTTATCAGACATAGAAGTTTCTGGAACGTTTTCTGTTAAGAATAGTCAAGGAGTTTATGAAACTAAAGCCATGTACATGGCTTTTAGCTTCAGGCTCTAAATACCTAAATAAGCAAAGCCCGACTATCTTGATAGCCGGGCTTTTTAGTTAGAGGTATTTCAGTTTTATCTTACCGTAATAGCCATTGGAGCTACTTTTTTTACTATTCCATATTGGTTATTTCGAGCACTAATGTTTTCAATATAAATTCTATCTCCGGCTCGTGCGTTACACATTAAACTCTTCATACGAGGTGTTATAGCATTCCCGGTTGCATTAATAAGTACAGGTGGTCCGTTTCTTCTTTGGTAGATGAATTTAAACTTAGTTACCTTAAAAGGCAGGTTGTAAGCAAAACCTCTTCCCAGTGTTGCAAGGATTCTATCTTGAGCACAGAGTTGAGGAGCAGTTCTTGCAATTCCCTTGTTTTCTATACCTCCTAACATAGGGTTAGGGTCTGGAACATTCCGAACTCTAAACTTGGTAATACCCATATTTTTACCACCAGCAATAACAATCACATTTACTTCATTGCTACTACCGTCTACTTTTATATTATAATGTCCATTGGACCCTGTAATTATTGCTCCGTTTGAAGCTCTTACTTGTATGTCTGCAGCACTAAAGCCAGGTACAGAAATACTCAAAGGATTGTCCAGCTTTCTATAAAGTAGATTCATAGCGTCTGGGGATACAGTAGCAACAGGTTTAAAAACCTGATATTTGTGTTCATAAGAACGCTTTTCAATCTTGCCTGTTTTAGGATTTTTTACTTCTATAAACCCACTTATACTTTTAGCCCCGACTCCAGAGACTTTAAAGCTAACCTTTCCAACTCCTTTTTCGATGGTTGTAAGTTTCTCCCCATTGAATGTAATATCCGGTTGGGAAGTACTGCTGGTTGCGATGAGCATCACATCAGCGGTGTAGTTTTCTCCTTCCATGACATAATTGGACTGTGGGATGATAGCAGCATTCAGTTGGTCAATTTTGTAATCTATTTTGTGTACTCCAAACATCAAATTGGAAATGACGTCAGCTTCCAGAGCCTTTGCATTATTTTGATATTGTGTTAGTAGTGCTACCAACGCCCCTACGGGTTGATATTCCAGATTAATACTGGCCCAAGAGCGGTCTGCTATGGAGGTAGTAGCAGGTTCATTAGCATACAGTAGGTTAGCTGATGATACTTGGTCAAAAGCTTGGTTGTCAATAAATAAAGAGTCTTTTTTAGGTTTTAGTAAATTGAGAAGGCGATCACGTGTCGTATTGATTTTAGCTTGAAGTTCTGCTGCTTTTTTGCCTTTTTCTTTGACCATAAAGAGGTAGGCATGTTTTTCCATTCCTTCAGGCATTTTGAGAGAAGTTAGTCCGTCTTCTCCTTCCTCTTCTTCCAGTCTGCCATCATACAAAGCGACAATCTCTGTTTTCAATTGTTCGATGTATTCATCAAAATCGCTGGAAATTTTCTGAGCCTCTACAGCTGCATTGTAGTAAGGAGTAGTTTTAACTTCTTCATCCTTTAGCAGTTTGACAAATGAGGCCATTTGCAGGACGTTTTTTTGATCATAGCTCGCGGCAGAGGTTATAAAGTTTTTCTCCATTAGGTGAAATGCTTTTAAAACATGTTTGTCTACATTGAGAGCTAATAATGCTATTAATACGATGTACATCATATTAATCATTCGTTGTCGTGGTGATAGTTTTTCTGTTGCCATAATATTTCAGTTTTAGTTTGGGCAAAATCTGAGTTTAGGCAGGTTATTTAGTACTATACTAAATCTACGTAGGTTGGATAAAGAAGATGTTATTTATTAGGCAATCCGGTAGGCCAAATAAAAGTTTCCAATGGTTATTGGAAGATTAGATGTATTAGTAACGGCGGTTGTTTTTGTTTATTGCATTCACGTGACAAAAGCATGGTAAATTGCCCTTAATCACTGGTCTCAGGGTTCTTGTACAGTCTAAAGATGCTTTGTAAAGCGACTCCTGCCCAAAAAACATTAATGATAATAAAAGGGTATGAATTTATGTGAAATGCATTTATTGTAAGTAGAATGGCACAGATGAAATTTATCCATTGATAAGCTTTACTACTCGCATCAATTTTTTTAGTTGAGTTTAAGTAAAAAGCGGTAAGTAAGCCGAAGGCTCCAACCCATCCGAAAATTTGAAATAACAAGTCCATTCTTTATTTGGAGTCAAAGCTACATGTTTTTAAGGTAGTTAATTTGACTGTGTAACAATCTCTTCAATATTATTTCTGATTCTTGGTTACCAGTAAGTTCTTTGCTGCACGTAAACTGCATTTTTGATAGTTGGCATAAGCCATTGCAGCTCGTAGTCTTATTTCTTCATTGGTTTCACCCAGAACATATCCGCTTAAAGCATCATGTATGGTGTAAGCCTCAGGAGCCATTAATCCTGTGGTCCACACGAGCGGATTTACATTGGCCTTGGAAAGAAGTGGGTTGAAGTAGTGTTTGCTAAAACAAGCAAGAATAATCACATCTCGTTTTAGACTATCTTGATTCACAAACTGCTGATTGAGTTCAAAATCCATTAATCCATCATGACCGATATAAGCGACTAAATTGGCGTTACCATGTATGCCGATAGCTTGGTTGTTTACCATCACAGTATCCTTGCTTAAACCTGCACTACTTTGAAGTAAGTCCAACGTTGTTTGCTTGATATATCTGCCATCATAGGCATCAGCTACCAAGAAATGTCCTGTTATTTTATGCTTGAAAATTATCCGTTCCAAGATTACTGAACTCACTTTACGAGATTCAATAAATTCCCACTCTTTACTCCTTTTGAAATATGTTTTAATGCCAAAACCAGCTCCCCAATACAAATTATTTCTTGGGTCTTGACCATTACCAATCATAGCTGGTACAGGAACTATACCTTGATTCTCATTATCACATAGTGCTACAAGGATGTGAATAGTTTTAGTCGTTGAGTCAAACCTGGGGAATGAAGGTTCTTTTTCCTCCGTCAAACCAATATTGGCAATACTAGCAGCTTTGGTGATCTTGCTGCTTTTAGATGTACAACTTAATGTTAGAAAGGCGAAAACAAAGAATATAAAAGAAGTTTGGGTCATCATTCTACTTTATCTTATCGGTAATGCTTTTAATCATATCAGGAAGTTTAGATTTCTTCACTTCTTCAAATTGCAGATTTGGAGTTTCTCCAAGTTCAATTTTATCATGAGCTACAAGTATTTTATCCTTAACATATTTAATAACCAATAGAGTTGCCAATTCTCCTACTGGAATATTATCAAATGAGGCTTCGTGTTTGTTTCTTTGAATACCGGGCATAATGGATTTAATGGAATGGAATATTAAACGAGATGAAATGACTCCTTCTGTCTTGCCCACATTGAAGTTAAAGTCTCTTTTGCTAGGATAGGACGTGAATCTATCGCAATTGATATTTCCAAACTCACTCACTTGACTTACAATGTACCCTGTTTCCGCATTCAATATTTGAGGGTCAAATCCTGTTTCTTCTTTCAGGTTATTCAAAAATAGAAGGAGTTCCTTTGCCTTTCGCTGCTTTTCTCTACAATTGGTATAAGCAGAGGCTGACATAGTATCTTTCATTCGGTACCTCATTCCTTCATATACTTGATTGTATAATTTTGTAGTGACCTTTTTTCGAAACCAAAAACGATGTCTTAATTTTTTAATGACTTCATCATTTCTTAATCGTTGTCTCAATCTAGATCTACCTAGAGACTTGAGTTCTTTTTTTCTAGAGTTCCAATCAACCCTGATGACTTGGTGTTTTTTATCGAGGCATTCTGGGAACGCAGTCTTTCCACTAAAGTTGGCATTCCCTCCTTCTATTGTTTCCCAATTGATCGTATTGTGAGGGTCGTCCCAAGTACCCTTGAATCCAATAAAATCTGGATTTTCATAGTTGGCAGAAGGAAACAAGATAGAAACCTTTTTACACAGCTTTAATTCTTTACCATCCTTCATCGCAATTAACTCTATCATACCCGCGGATTCCAACATTCTACCATCACTTGACGTGGTCAATTGACCCATAATCATGTCTTCTCTGGTGTAATATTCCTTCAAATAAATATCAGCATTGAATCCTGAGTACATATCGCAAATAGCGTCAGGTGGAAGTATAATAATGGTGCCTTCGTTTCCTTTAAGCACATTGGATTTTTTAGGATTAATGGTGAATTTTTGAGCTTCCTTTTGCCAACCATCGTAGTAAAAACTTTCAGAACTAGGAGCAGGATTTTCTTCGTCCATTTTCTCCGTTTTCAATTCTCGGGTTATGGAGATAATCACTCTCCTATTTTGTTGTTTTTGTTGGTCAGACTTGTTGCTATTCAAAGGCTGCATTTCTCCATAAGCTGCAAAAAGGACTGGTCGATGGATATTGAGTTTTGAGGTTAGCATTTCTTGTACTGCTTTGCACCTGTTTTGTGAAAGCGTCTTGTTATAATTAGAATTAGCTGAATTATCCGTATGTCCAGCAAGGTGTATTTTAGAGATGTTTTCTGTACCACTATCAAGAAAGTATGTAGCCAGTTTTAAATATTCATCGTTTGAGATTTTATAGGAATTAGACTCAAAGTAAACGGTAACCGTTTCTGTGGACTGAGAAAAAGAGAAGATGGAGCCTAAAAGTAAAAAGAAAAGAAATAGAATTTTCATAACGAAGCTTTTGGTGAGATAGTAACGCAAGGCAGAGTGAATTTATTTTCTAGTGACCATCATCAGAAAAGATTTTGGTTAGACGATTAACTATTCGAAGACCATTTCATCTGAAAACTAAAAGCGATGATTCAAGTTTTTTCTAAATGGAGTTTTAACGCATCATTTCTTTTGGTAAGCAACTTTGTCATATAGCGTTTTAAAAAGAGAATGTCGGCAAGTTTTCCGATTGGTCCAAGAGGTGATGTATAGGTAAACGTGTCTTTCATAATGGTGAAATTATCTATGAAAGTAAACGTATGTGTATGTTTAAAATGTTTAAAAGCCCCGTGTACCATTTCGTCAGTAAAGGTGTGAGGAGATTTCATCTCAGTTATTTTAGCAGTTAAGTTCTGTTTAATTCCAAAATGTATGGCTTCCCATGTTACAGACTCTCCCAATTCTATCTTACCTGTTGTTCTTCCTGCGATAGCTTGTTCATTCGTATGACTCATCGATTGTTGATGAATGTCAATGCTACGAGCAGCATCAAAGACCTGTTCAATGGGAGCTTTTATTACAGTGGTAAGATAGACAGTAGGCATTGTTCTTGTAGCATCGAAGCTACAACTTTAATTGTATAACATGGGGGCAGATAAAAGCTATCTATTGCTTATTCGAATCTTTAATCACCTGTGCAATTTTAACTATAATGGCACACGTAATTATTATAGCAATAAATGTACTAAGAACATTCCCTACTCCAAACCTATTTCTTCGATTTCACTATCGTTGCCTTCGCCTTTTGGATTATTACCATATTCATTTTTACCAAAATCACTTTTGGCAAAAATCATCCAGAAGAGGTAGAAAGGAATGATTTGAAACCATCCACTATTTCCTCGGTCATGGCATCGTTTTGTACCTTGTGCTAGCATGAACCAGATCAATGGAATATAAATAATAGTGAAGAATATAGCAATGTCAGGATCTGACTCTAAAAAAAATCTTAAACTACCAGAGACTATCATGTAAATAAGATAGGAGATGCCGTACTCTGTTCTTCTGATTCTGCCTTTGAAGGAAAATGGTGCTAGAAACATAGATGTGTGTAATTAGTTTTCGGTGCTAAAATACTCATAAAAATATGGGATCGTTTCAATACCCTTATAGAAATTGAAAAGTCCATACTTCTCATTTGGAGAGTGTATAGCATCGCTGTCAAGACCAAAACCAAAAAGAACAGTTTTTAAGCCCAATACTTCTTCAAATAACGCAACAATAGGAATACTCCCACCACCACGGGTAGGGATTGGTTTTTTACCAAAAGTCTTTTCCATGGCCTTGCTTGCAGCTCTAAAAGCTTTGCTATCCGTAGGTGTAACAGCAGCTTCTCCTCCATGATGAGGAGTTACCTTAACTTTAACTGAGGCAGGAGCTATACTTTCAAAATGCTTTTGAAACATTTGGGTGATTTCTTCGGAAGTTTGATTTGGAACTAGTCGCATGCTAATTTTTGCATAGGCCTTGCTGGGCAAAACAGTTTTAGCACCTTCTCCAATATATCCACCCCAAATTCCATTTACATCCAAGGTTGGTCTAATCCCCGTACGTTCAATAGTAGAATATCCTTTTTCTCCTAAAACATCGTTAACATCTAATTCTGCTTTGTACTCATCCAAGCTAAAAGGCGTCTTTGCCATTTCTGCTCGGTCTGTTTCACTTACCACATCTACCTTGTCATAAAAACCTGGGATAGTAATATGTCTATTCTCATCATGAAGGCTACTAATCATGTCGCACAACACATTGATAGGGTTACCGACAGCACCACCGTATGTTCCTGAGTGTAGATCTATTTTAGGACCAGTTACCTCTACTTCTACATAACTTAAACCACGGAGTCCCGTATCAATACTTGGTATGTCATTGGCAATCATTCCTGTATCAGAAATAAGCACTACATCCGCAGATAATTTTTCTTGATTTGCTTTTACATAAATACCCAAGTTGGTACTTCCTATTTCCTCTTCTCCTTCGATCATAAACTTGACATTGCAATGCAATGTGTTAGTCTCCATCATGGTCTCAAAAGCTTTGAGGTGCATGTAAAATTGACCTTTGTCATCGCATGCTCCACGAGCATAAATGTTACCATCTATTACAGTAGGTTCAAAAGGAGGAGTATTCCAAAGGTCATCTGGAACAGAAGGCTGAACGTCGTAATGTCCGTATACTAAAATAGTCGGTTTACTCGGGTCAATAATCTTATCGCCATATACAATTGGGTTACCAGCCGTTTCTTCCAAAATGACATTGTCAGCACCAGCTTCTTTTAACCTTTTGGCAGTATACTCAGCACACTTAATCACATCTGCTTTATATGCAGAGTCTGCACTAATGCTTGGAATACGAAGTAAATCAAACAACTCATCCAAAAATTTATCCTTATTATTTTCTATATATTCTTCTCTTGTCATACGAGGGACGAATTTAGGAATAAAAATGAAGCTGTATGAGTTTAGCATAGCTTTTGCTTTTCTTTGCATAAGAAATAATAGTTCTAAAAATGAAAGTAATTAAATCAAACAAAGGGTTAATCGTAGTCGTTTTTTTATCACTGATTATATGGGCGTGTGCTAAGGTGCCCTTGACAGGTCGAAGACAATTTAAATTATTGCCAGAAAGTACGTTGATTCAGGCAAGTTCATTGAGTTATCAGCAAGTTCTAGATACTGCAAACATTGTTAAAAGTGGAGAACAAGCCGAAATGGTAAAAAGAGTGGGGAATAAAATCTCAGTGGCCGTAGAGAAGTATTTGAAAGAGACTGGTTTTGAAAGTCGTTTGGATGGATTTGATTGGCAGTTTAATCTCATTCAGGATGACAATGTGAACGCATGGTGCATGAGTGGAGGTAAGGTGGCTTTTTATACAGGCATAATGCCAATATGCAAGGACGAAACAGGTGTGGCAGTTGTAATGGGACATGAAATTGCCCATGCAATCGCTCGACATGGAAATGAAAGGGTAAGTCAAAGTCTTGCATTGCAAGGGTTGGCAACAGGAACCGATTTATTGCTTCTGATTAAAGATAAGCCCAATGCAGCACGACAAATGGTGAATATTGCCTATGGCGTAGGTGGACAGCTAGGAATGCTGGCATTTAGCAGAAAACATGAATCAGAGTCTGACGAAATGGGACTTACTTTTATGGCTATGGCAGGGTATAATCCAAGTGAAGCTCCTGTTTTTTGGGATAGAATGGGACAACTGGGTGGAGAAAGGCCTCCTGTGATGTTGAGTACACATCCACATCCAGAAAAAAGACAGGAAGATTTAAGACGATTATTGCCAAAGGCAATGGAAATCTACAACCAAAACAAACCATAATTGTTGTATGAAGATGGGTAGGTTATTTGTAAAAACAGCATTTTTCTTTCTTGTAGGGACTATTGGTTTTGGGTTCAATAATGCTGGACTAACAGCAGATCAAATTCTAAAGAAAGCGGAAGCAAAACTGAGTTCTTCTACCATGATAGTGGAAGTAGATATAACTATAAAACGTCCTAGATGGACTAAAAATATGAGCCTAAAAACATGGAGTAAGGGGACAGATTATGCTTTGGCATATGTTACAGGACCTGAAAGGGACAAGGGTATTGTTTATCTAAAAACAGGGAATGACGTATACAATTATCTTCCCAAAATTAAGAAAACAGTAAAGCTCCCAGCAATACTGCTTTCACAAAACTGGATGGGTACTGATATGAGTACGGATGATTTAATTAAACTCACTAATTTAACCAAGGATTACAAAGCCAGTTTAACAGGTTCCGCAACAGTTTCCAGTAGAGATTGTCACGTCATTACTCTAATCCCAAAACCAGAAGCAGATGTCCTATGGGGAAAGTTGGTTATCTCCATTGATAAAAAGGAGTACATCCAAATGAAAACAGTGTTCTACGATGAAGACTTGGAAGTAGTGAATACCATGGTTAGTAGCAATGTTAAAAACCTGGGAGGAAAACAGATGGCTTCACAAATGGTAATGACTCCTGCAGGTAAGGCAGGGCAGTCTACCACAGTGATTTACAAGTCCATAAAATTCAATTCGCCGATTGATAACGCTTTTTTTACAAAAGCAAACATGGCAAAGGTGAAACCTTAGCGACTACTTCTCTATATTTGACCTCAATATGAGGGGAGTATTCATTCTATTAATTTCTTTATTTACTGTTCAACTGTTTGCACAGTCAGAGGTAACCATAACCAAGGACCTTAAAGTCTACAAGCATTGGACATTTGATTTTTCGGAAGACAATAATTTACTTGAATTGTCGAGAATAAAAGACCGAGAAGCAGCTCCAAAGCCAATCATGCGTAGTGAAGCTGTTAAGCAGAAACTTGATCAACTTCGTACACGAAAGGTACTGAAAAACAAATCGTCTTATATCACCAATTCAGATGATGTTACACCAGAATTGGGTTCTAATTTCTTGGGGACTCGTGTAGGTACAGGAGCAGGGATTCCCAATGATAATACCATGGCCATCAGTAATGACGGTATTATCATTAGTGCTATTAATACAACAGTGACCATGCTAAGTGACAAAGGAGAGATTTTAAAGTTTAGAACACTCTCTGCTATCGTAGCAGGACAACTGGGTTTTTTGGATAGGTTTTACGATCCCAAAGTAACGTATGATCCAATTGCAGATCGATTTATATTGGTTTTTTTAGAAGGAAGTAACAGTGATGATACTAGAATCGTTGTAGGATTTACAGAGACCAATGATCCAACCGGTAAATGGAATTTTTATGCCTTAACTGGTAAACCATTAGGAGGAGCCACATGGAGTGATTATCCCATTATTGCACACAATGGAACAGACTTATATATTACCGTAAATCTACTGAGAGACAATGAGAGCTGGCAAGAGGGTTTTGTAGAGAGTTTTATATGGCAAGTAAATAAACAAGACGGTTATGAAGGTAAAGACGACCTTACTCAAAACTTATTTTCAGGAATAGCATATGGAGGAGCTCCCGTTTGGAGTATTTGTCCAGTACAGCCCGCTTTAGATTTTGAACAAGACAATATGTACTTCCTATCTGTGAGACCAGATGCGGAGAGTAATGATACCATATTCCTGCATGAGATTACAAGTTCGTCAACAGGTACCGGTGCAGAACATAGATTATCAGTTTTACAATCCAATATTACCTATGGTGTGCCTCCAAGTGCATATCAACCCATCGAAGGATTTAGACTGCAAACCAATGATACACGTGTTTTGTCGGCAACTCAACACAATGGAAATATTCATTATGTACAAAGCACCATTTTATCTGATGAGATAAAATCGGGGATATATCATGGAATCATTTCATCGGTAGCAGATAACCCAACCGTAACAGCCGAAATTATCTCATCTGAGACTTTGGACTACGCCTATCCGTCTATAGCTTTTGCAGGAGTAGATGCTAAAGATGAGCACTCCATGCTCATTACCTTTTCTCATGTAGGAGAGGAAGACTATGCAGGAACCAGTGCTGTTTTTCACAATAAGAAAGAAGGACTAGAAAGTCTCTACTCTCCTGTTATTCGGGTGAGAGATGGAGATAGTGTCATCAACACATTTGTGGCTGATAGTGCTGAAAGGTGGGGAGACTATACAGACATTCAACGCAAGTATAATGAGCCTGGAATAATATGGGCGTGCGGTAGTTTTGGAGACTCCACAGGACGAAACAATGTATGGATTGCAAAGCTTAAAGTTGATAATGAATTGTTATCAGTGGATGGTTTTGTAAGTTATCCAAATCCAGCTGAGACTTCCATTACGTTAGGAGCTAATTTTCCTCAGGATGATGTGGTTACCATTCGATTAGTAGATATGCTTGGCAAAACAGTTAAAGAAATTAAAGATGAAGCAGTAACAGCAGGGAATGCTGAGTTTCTATTCAATATATCTGGGTTAAGTTCAGGGGCTTATGTGATGTACATCATCAACGATGCCGACGAAAAAATTCATTCAGAGAAGATTCTGGTTAAATAAAATAGGAGCCAAGTAGTTCGATGAACTCACTTTCTTAAAATCCTATACCTTTGGCCCCAATGAAAAAAATCCTTGTAATGGGAAGTGGCAGTTGGGGGACAGCTTTAGTGAAAATATTGCTAGAGGATTCCGATGTGCAGGTAGATTGGTGGGTAAGAAGTGCTGAAATGGCGGAACATATCAATGCGAAGGGGAGAAATCCCAAATATCTACGCTCCGTAAAATTTGATACCAATAGACTTACCGCAGGTAACGATGCTCAGAAGTTAGTAGCCCAAAATGACACTGTACTTTTGGTAACACCATCAGCCTTTGTATCTGATATCTTGGATACGTTGGACAATAATCAGTTAGCAGGTAAGAAAATAATCTCAGCCATTAAAGGAGTTGAACCCAAAAGCCTAAAAATAGTAGGAGAGTATCTGTTTGAAAATAAAGGGGTAAGTGAGCAGGATTTTGGTGTAATTACTGGGCCTTGTCATGCAGAGGAAGTGGCTCAAGAGAAATTGAGCTATTTAACCTTTGCAAGTACGAACGACACATTCAGTAAAAAAATGTGTGCAGTTTTGGATTGCAACTATATCAATGTGACTCCAAGTGCAGATATTTATGGTACAGAGATTTCTGCAGTACTAAAAAACGTATATGCTATAGCTGCTGGAATATGCCATAGTTTAGGCTATGGAGATAATTTTCAGGCAGTATTAGTAAGTAATGCTATTCGAGAAATAAAGCGTTTCATAGCTGCTGTTCATCCAATAGACAGGGATGCCGATGATAGTGCCTATTTAGGAGATTTATTGGTGACAGCCTATTCGCAATACAGTAGAAACAGAACTCTGGGTGCTATGTTGGGTAAAGGATACTCTGTAAAATCAGCCTTAATGGAAATGGAGATGGTAGCAGAGGGCTACTATGCCACAGAAAGTATCCATAAGTTGAATGCTCAGTACAATGTCAATATGCCGATTTTAGATTTTGTATACAGCGTGATTTATGAAAAGAAAAGTGCACGAGTAGAGGCGGGTTTCCTCACTAAGAAATTAAACTAAAATGAAGAAGACATTAACAATACTGATTTATATTTCTTTAGCAACGTTAGTGTTGGCGTACCTTTTTAAGGTGATGCGTTGGCCTGGAGTAGAGGATTTGGCTTTGGGAGCTTTGTGGTTGCATATTGGAGGTTATTTGGGTTATTCATTGCTGATAAAAGATAAAGATTCTAGAATTGTCTATCCAATGGGGATTCTAATTCTTGGGGTAATGGTCAATCTTTTTGGTTTTAATGTTTCGAGTGAAGTGCAATCCATATCTTTTTTCCTTTTATTTTTAGGGTACATAGGATTCCATTTGCTCATAAAGGATTTCTTAGGAGAGAATGATATGCTAATCTTTCGCAAACTTAGTATGGGAGCATTGGGGTTATTTGCAATTGCAGGTCTATTTAAAATGCTGGAATTGCCCTACTCAGATGTAGCACTTATTGTTGGTTGTAGTTCAATGGCGTTAATGCTTTTATTAGTAGGTCTTACCAAAGATTTGGTAAGGAAGAAGTAATCATAAAAATTCTAAGTATCATTTGTATTAGCAACGTTAATCAGAAAAAAGGTATAGAGATTCGTTTGTAAGAGTTGAATCTAATGTAGTACTTACCTCATTAGTTTGAAAATAGGCAGCCTGTTGTGTTCCTTTTCATAGTGAGGACTATGTAGATAAATCCATTCCAGTTGTTCAGAAGCAGTCATGCTACCCCGAGAGTCAGTATTTATGAGTATTTGTAAGTCCAATTTAGCTTTAAGCTCTGGGTTTTTTCTTAAAAGTTCAGCAGCCCTATCTTCAAAAACATAGGTACTAAAGTGTTCTTTTTGTTGCAAAATGGCATCAAAAAAATTCCAATTGAAATAGGAGTCTGGTCCTTCCGGTTCTAGCATTTCTAAAATAAATCGGTCTTTCTCTGTACCCATCTTGATGAGATAGTCTCCTTTTCTAAATTGCCAAACCATAGTATCGATACTAGTACTGGTATTGTAATGTAAATAGTGTTTTTCATATGGATTTTCAGAGGTTTTGAAATCGAGGATTTTAAACGAAACTACTTGTATAGTGGTATCATTTTCCAATTTGGTTAGTTCCACGCCGTTCCATCTTAGTCGATCTTCCACACCGGTAAAACCTCTTCTTAAAATATAGGCATAAGGCTTTAATCGTCTCTTGTTTTCCTTCATGTAGCCTTGATAAAACATAGTCTTGGTTGTTGGTTTTGCACGGTCATAATAGAGTCGATCCTTACCAGAAATATCACTTTTTTTATATCCATATTCGTAGCCTTTGAATTGGAGAGTATCTTGTTTGTCGCTGTCCAAATTCCAATCTATAGGTAAGCTTTGGGCTTGAGAAATGGTCTTTTTTTGTAAAGCTCGAACTCTTTTAATCTCACTCGAGTTCTCATTGCAAAACTCAATGCTACTCATTAAGTAATCGTATGTTGCCTTCACACGTTGGTCAAACGGTTTAAGCATATGTGTTTCGGTTATAAAACCAAAAATACTGTGCAATGTAGTAAGCCCACTACTGTACCGAGGAGAATCATAAAAAGTAGCATAACCCTTGTCCAGTGGTCCTCCCCAGTGATTAACATAAGGAACCATGGCATTACCCTTAGCCTCCATTTTTTTCTCCAGATTGGGGATTATTCCCTCACGTAGATACGTGCCCATTTCGTAACCCAATTTGTCCGGTTGTGTGCTCAGATAAGTCATGGTGTATTGATAATCTGCACCGTTACTTACATGTGTTTCCACATACATGTCTGGATCTAGTATTTGAAGCAGCTTTGCAAAACTTTCAGCATTGCGACTATCACATTTCACAAAGTCACGGTTCAAGTCTAGGTTTTGAGCATTGCCTCGAAAACCATATTCTTCAGGACCGTCTTGGTTGGTTCTGCTATGACTATTTCGATTTAGTGCTCCACCTATATTGTAGTAAGGTATACAGACTACGATACAACTATCAAGAAGTTCTTTATCTGTACGCAAGATATCTCTAAGAAGCATCATGCTTGCGTCCACCCCATCAGGTTCTCCAGGGTGAATTGCATTGTTTATCAGAATAATCGATTTTTTACTTTTTATAACTTGGTCTAAGTGCCGTCCATCAGAAGAAAGAGTTATGATATGAAGTGGATAACCAGCATCGGTCATTCCAAACTCTTGCATTTGTACTTCTCTAAATTCTCCGGCAAAGTTTTGCCACCATTCAATACCTTCTTCGTATGCAGCAGATTTTGTTCCATTCGATATTTCAAAAACGGTTTTAAAGTTTTTGGACTTCGAACGATCACAAGAGATGAAACTAATAACTAGAAGTAGAAAGAGAAATTTCTTCATAGGACAAATCTAATGAATTTGAGATTTGGTATTTGCATTCTGGACCTTGACATTTGTACTAATGCAAATCACCGGGAATCTTCGAAAGATGAGTACAAAATTAGTATCCAATATCCCTCAATACACTCTAGGTTTAAGAGATGTATTGGACCCATTGGAATCTATTGATATGAATGCCTTAATAGGAAAACCCATTCGCTTGGAATATGAAGGGTATATTAACTCAGTAATTTCTGGGGAGAAGATGAAGAAAGCCTATGGGGAAGGTTTAACCTACAAAGAATTTATGGAGAGTCCTCAGGCAAGCCCCAGTATTATGCGGCCAGAATTAAGTCAGATCCATGAAGGGATAGCTTTGAGAGACTATGAATGGGAGGTGACACATCATCTACAACCTCATATAGTCTATATCTCACTTACCAGTCACTACAAGGTAGGAGTGACGCGAGATGGTAATATGCCCTACAGATGGATTGATCAAGGAGCAACACAAGCCATTGTACTAGCAGAAGTGCCATACAGGCAATTAGCAGGTTTGATTGAAGTAAGTTTGAAGGAGCACATCAGCGATAAAACTGCATGGCAGAAAATGCTAAAAGGAGTAGTGGAAGTAGATAAAACGATCATTGAAGTACGTGATGAAATGGCGACATTAGTCCCTCCGGAATTACAACGTTATTTGACTAATAATCAAGAAGTAACAGAAATTAACTATCCTGTAGAGCAACATCCTGAAAAAGTAAAAAGTCTCAAACTAGATAAAGTACACGTTATAGAGCAAAAACTAGTAGGCATCAAAGGTCAATATCTCATTTTTGAAGAAGGAGTCATGAATGTTCGAAGTCACGCTGGATATCGGGTGACGTTGGAGGTTTGATTGTACTGGAATGGTCATTGGTAAAATAGAAACAGTCATTTGTCTATTCATTGTCTTTGCATATTCCTTCAAGTTGTTTTAAGACTACACAATGAAGATAATTAGTATAATAGGACTTATTCTGTTCTTAGTCGGATGTCAGCAAGAGCGGGAGTGTAATTTGTCAGAAATGCTATTTGCAAAGCCAAGAAATTCAAATCACATTGTAGATATTGAGAATCTTTGGGAATACTCAGACTCAATGGAACGAGTTATTTGTAAAAAGGGACTTAATGGGCTGTTTTTGAAAGTTGATAATCTCTATTTGAGCTATAGTCCTGTAGATTTACTCAATAAATGTTCATCTGTAACGTATTGCGGTCCGCTAAAAAAAGGAGATAGGATAGAGGTTCTGCTTAATAGAGAGAATGTTGTTCTTTTTGAAGGGGAAGTGGTTGCAATGGAAGATTTGGATTCATTGTTTCAAATGATATACATGAATTTAGAGCAAAAGAGTGAATACATTATGAAACCATCAAAATCTGTGATTACTTTGAAATGGGACATAGAAGCATCTCATCAAGAAGTTAAGGCTATCATCAAGAAGTTAGTGAAAGGATATACGTCATCTATTCGCAGTCTCCATTCAATATCCAATAGTGCTACAGCAATTTGTGATTCTGTACAAATAAATAAGGAGAGATTGGCTAAGGAGTATCCTTTTAGGCTTAGTTTACACTTTGGAACACATTTTACTCTTGGAGGTAGAGTGCCTCCGCCACCGCCACCTCCTCCTTTTGATTTGGAAGTAAATTAGATTTAATTCTTGGCGAAATACCCTCGCATTAAGAAGCCAATTCCGACCCCAACAACAGCTCCTCCGGCTATGTTTTTGACGAAATAGCCTATCCCAACGCCAAGTATACAACATCCTGTAAATACCAAGTTGGCCTTGCTACTTCGGTCGTTTTTTGATTCGTCCATTGGGTAAATATAAAGATTTGAAATTAGTTGGTGTCAACCGTGTCCTTAGAATCTTGACCTATGGTATTCAAGTCAGCTTCCAAATCCACAAACTCTCGGGCATATTTTCTTTTTAAATATCTGTAGTAACCATAGCTACTTAGTAAACCCGTGGGGATTCCTAAAAGGACCAACAAATAAGACAAAGCATTATCTAAACTCAGGTCAAAGAAAACCACTCCTACAAGGAAAATGACAAAGACTCCTATAACCATTCCAATGAGATAAAATAGAAGACCCGTTACCGCAGATTTCCATGGTTTTTTTCTTCTATATTTTTCTGCAAGTCTTATAAACTCCTTACTAATAAAGTACCAAAGTATTAGACTTAACATTCCCTCAAAGATAAGGTATGTCAATTTAAGTTAGACTACTCGCGAATTAGTCTTCTCGTCAACTTATCTCCACTATTACTAAGGAGAGTCACTAAGTAAAGACCTGGTGGGAGTGTGGTTATATCAATTGTGGTTTTTTGCTTACAATCGTCAATGTGTAATGTTAGAAATTCTTGACCGCCCAAGTTTGTTACGGTCAAATCGCCACTAACAGATGTATTCAATGTTATTTTTACATTCACTCTCCCACTCGCAGGATTGGGAAACAGTTGCATATCAGTAATGTTGGTCTTAATATCGGAACAAGGGTCTAGATAGACACATGATTCTTTTTTTGGTTGATTATTGTTTTCATAATCAGGAGCCGGAGGTGTAGGAGGGCTTAATATAGGATGAATTAGAGCCAATTCGAATTCCAATTGTTCTTTGATATCTTTTGGTAATTGATTGAGAAACTCTTCTGTTGGTTCATACCAAAATATACAGTCTGGGTGGGAGTAACCACTAATATAATCTGAGAGATGGTATTCCTCATTTGCAGAAATGTAAATTGGAATTAATTCTTCTAGATCCATTGAGGAACCTGTATCCGAAGTTATTTTTAGTCGATAACTCTTACCGTATTTATCACTTACATATTTGGGCGAAATATTTTTAGATTGAACAAATCCCGTTTGCGGTATAAATGACGTAGTGCTTAACCTTTTGGTGAAATTGAAATTGAGGGTTAAATTATCATTTACATTAAATAAACTATAACTCACGCTTCCAGGGCTGCTACTAATATTCAGTTTAGCAAGTTGGTCTTCACTTAAACGAACAGGATTTATACTTAGCTCTTTTAATGCTTTAAACTTGTCCATTTGGTCAAACATTAATTCTCTTACTGCAATCTTGCCTGGAGTATTAGGGATGTCTAATCCTTTGGAAAATTTTAGGTGGTCCAATGCTCTCTTTTTATCACTTTCTTGGAGAAGCTCAAGCAATCTATGTGTGTTTTCATACCAGAAAATGATTTCATCTCCGTCAATTTCCCCTAATCTAACTGCTAGCATCTTGTGCTTATGGGATTGGAAATATTGGTGACTATTTGTCTTTTGCTTGTTTATGCTGGAAAGCTCACTAACTCTCAAATATGCAGATTCACTCTTTGAATTTTGAGAGGTAATGAATGAAGGAGGAGTATTTCTCATTTTCTTTGGTGTAAAACCTGGACCCAAAGTAGTATTGATCACAAGGCTATCTCTATGGTATGAGGTCAATTGGGGTGTCCAAAACCTTTTCTTACTATATCTGATTTTATCATCTGTTATTTTAACGTAGAGATTTTTAAGTAAAACATCATCTGCATGAAACAATTGATTCGTCAAATAAGGCTTTTTTGCCGTTTGCTTTACTAAGGCTTTGAAAGGATCTTTCACCATAGATTGAATATTGCTTGTGTCATTAAATATGGTTGAATGATCCAGATTGATTAAGTCTAGTTTTGCCTTCTGCTTGTCGTCTAGTTTATTGATATTTTGATTCGTCCTGGTAAACCAAAATACACAGTAACCTCTGCCATTTCTATCAAATGGAACGTAAATTGGGATATGAGATTTTGTTAGGATATTATTGACTTCCTTATCCCGTTTCAAGTAAAACATAGCTTTTGGAGCTGATATCAAGATAGGATGATCTTCAGTCATACTATGTCGTTTGTAGTTGCCTGTTCTAGTGCTTCTACTACCGTATTTTTTCTGAAATAATAGTTCAAATAAATTATCTCTTGCTTCATCAAATCGAGAATACAATAGAACATCGTCGTGCTGGTAAATGTGAAATTTTTCTAGTTCTTCTGTGGTTAAGATGATTACGTTATCCAATATTTTTTGAGAAGTAATTGGTGTTGTCGATGCTTCATGATTTTTACTTTTTAATGGGGTAATGGCTTGGTTTAGTTCCCTTTGATTTCTTGGAGTAGGTAATGTTGCACTAGGTGTAATGTGAGCTCTAGTTTGTTTTTTAATGAGAGGTGAAGTCGGTAAAGGGGTTGTTGGTACATTGCCAACTAAGTGAGATGAAGAGTTAATTGCCAGACTTTTGTTTTGTTCAGGTTCTGGGTCTTTAGACTCGTTGACAGACTGATTTGAATCGGATTCTTCTTTTGCTTCAATTATTATTTCTTTGGCATTGTCAGAATCTATATTCTCACGCGAGGGTTGATAATCTTTAACTGTCTCTGTTATTGAAGTTTGTGAAATGTCTTTTATATGAGATTTAGTGTCTCGGCTAAAGATGAATGCAATTGTGATTATTGCAGCCACTGTTCCAAAAATAGAAACATACTTGACCCAAGAGAAGCCAGATGATGCAATAGACGTAGCTGTCATTTCAGTTACATTATCCAAGCTCATCAGCTCATCTTGGCCTTTTAGGTTTTGTATAAGTTTATCAATATTTTTCATCTTCACTTCGTTTAATAGTTTGTAATATGTTGTTTGAATTCTTCTTCCAAGAGGTTTGCTAGTGATACTCTGGCTCGTGATAATCTAGTTTTTACAGTTGATAAGTTGGTGTTTAGACTGTTTGCTATGTCTGTCAATGACATATCTACTATTTCAAACAGAACAAAAACTTCTGCCTGTTTAGCAGGTATTTGACACATGATTTGGTTAACAGAATGGTTCTCAATTCGGTCAACTTCTGTATGATGTAGACTAATCACCTTTGTTTCAGGTAGAGGCCTGGATTTTTTTCGGATGAACTCTTTTAAGGTATTGCTGGCAATACCAAAAAGATAAGATTTGAATTTCGACTTATCCTTAAGTCTTGTAAATCCAACAAACGCTCTACTAACTGTTTCACTCATGAGTTCTTTGGCATCTTCTACATCGTGCTCTAAACTCCTACAGAAGTTGGATAGGTCACTATGATGCTGAGTGTATAGCAGCATAAATTCATTATTTTTAGCTGTAGTCATATTAGTTGTTACAAGATAGTGATAGTTATGTAGCAAAAAGTTTCATGGGGCTAAAAATAATTGGAAGTTGACTTCTTTAGTTCTAAAGTAAAGAGACAAAATACTGAGATGACTGTCTGCTTAACTAATTATCTAACCATTATCTTCGCACCATTGGGACATACACAAACATCTGATCGTAAAAAAGACCACATTGAATTGGCCTTTGAGTCTGTGGTTCAAAACCAAGACAATCGCTTTTACTATGAGCCACTTTTTAGTGGGCATCCACAGGGAGATTTACAACCTCTAAAGTTCACTAATAAGCAAATGCTTGCACCACTTTGGGTAAGTAGCATGACTGGAGGTACCAAAGAGGCGGGAACGATTAATCGAAATCTAGCTAAGGCATGCGGACAGTTTGGTTTAGGTATGGGACTAGGAAGTTGTCGCATTATTTTAAATGACGATGAACACCTGCCCGATTTTCAGCTGCGTAAAGAAATGGGAGATTATCCTTTATTTGCGAATTTGGGAATAGCTCAGTTAGAAGAATTATTTGATTCTCATAAGGAATACTTAATCAATGAACTCGTAAAACGTACAGAAACAGATGGGTTAATAGTTCATGTAAACCCACTCCAAGAATGGTTACAGCCAGAAGGAGATATTTTTAAGAAATCACCTTTGGAAATCATAAAACGAACTCTGGATTTAGATTTAAAGATTATTGTGAAAGAAGTTGGACAGGGTTTTGGTCCCAATAGCCTAAAAGAGTTAATGAAACTTCCTTTAGCAGCAATAGATTTTGGAGCACATGGTGGCACTAACTTTAGCAAGCTGGAAATGCATAGAAGTAATGAAATGCGACATGAAGCCTACGATAAAGTAGCTACATGGGGACATAGTGCAGAGCAAATGGTAGGTTTTTATAATTGCCTAAAAGAAGAATTGGGAGATCAGAACCACAATGCAGACATTATAATAAGCGGAGGAGTTCATGATTTTATGGACGGGTTCTATCATACAGAGAGAATAAATGCACACGCTATATACGGACAGGCATCAGCTTTCTTAAAACATGCTCGTGGAGGTTACGAAGAATTAGAAGAGTATGTGAGTCTACAAATAGAAGGACTTAAGTTATCGAAGGCTTTTTTGAGATTGAGGGAGATTTGAGTGTTGAGATTTATAGATGTGTGATATTGAGATTTGAGACCAAAGATTAATGCACGATTTTAAAAAAAATAAGGCTTGGCAAAAAGCTAGAGTTTTTACAAAGGAGCTCTATTTGTTGAGTAAGTCATTCCTCGAAGATGAACGTTTTGGTATTACGAGTCAAATTCGAAGAGCAACAATATCTATAACGAATAATATCGCAGAAGGGAGTGGACGTTCCGCAGACAAGGAAATGGTGTTATATCATCTCAAATCTAAATAATAAAATGAAAAAGTACACAATACTAACCACTCACTTACTCAATACTTAAATACTCAGTACGCATGATAAAAGGATTCAGTAAACTAACTAAAGTAGCCAAAATAGAGTGGCTAGTTCAAGAGTATTTTGAAGGAAATGAAAAGGCCCGTGAGATTCTAGAAAACTACTGGCATTCTGATGTCAAGTTGCAAAAACTCCATGATGAGTTCATAGAAAACACAATATCCAATTTCTATTTACCTTTTGGTGTGGCACCTAATTTTTTAATAAATGGGAAAGAGTATGCTGTTCCTATGGTGACTGAAGAAAGTTCGGTGGTAGCTGCTGCTGCTAAGTCTGCAGGTTTCTGGTATGATAAAGGAGGTTTTAAAGCAACCGTAAAAAGCACCACAAAGATTGGCCACGTTCACTTTACTTGGAAAGGAGATGATAAAGAGGGGCTGCAAGATTTCATTACCCGTATCAACGATAAGTTTTACTCGGAAACGGAGAGTATAACAAAGAATATGCAAAAGCGTGGCGGAGGAATCTTGGGAATTACCTTAATAGATAAAACCGCAGACGTCCCAAATTACTATCAGCTAGAAGCAGAGTTTGAAACGTGTGATAGTATGGGGGCTAACTTCATCAATACATGTTTGGAGAAATTTGCAGATGTCTTGAAAACTGAAATGTCCAACTCGGGTTTAAATCCAAATGAGGTGGAGGTTATCATGTGTATCTTGAGCAATTTCACACCCAAATGTTTGGTAAGAGTAGAAGGGAGTTGTCCTATAGAACAAATGGTTGAGGGCACCGAGATGACAGCAGAAGCCTTTGCTGAACGATTTACCACTGCAGTTCGAATAGCAGAAACGCAGCCTTATAGGGCGGTAACACATAATAAGGGAATCATGAATGGAATCGATTCCGTGATTTTAGCAACAGGAAATGACTTTAGAGCAATAGAAGCAAGTGCTCATGCCTATGCAAGTAAGGATGGGCAATATACAAGTCTTACCCACGTAGATATGAGTGATGGTCAGTTCAAGTTTTGGATAGAAGTACCCTTAGCTTTAGGAACAGTAGGAGGCATTACAGGGCTTCATCCTATGGTGAAATTCGCTCATCAGCTGATGGGTAATCCCAGTGCATCTGAACTCATGATGATAACGGCGGCAGTTGGTTTGGCACAAAACTTTTCAGCTCTTCGAAGTCTTACTACTACCGGAATACAGCAAGGTCATATGAAAATGCACTTGTTGAATATCCTTAATCAGCTGGAAGCTACAGATCAGGAGAAGAAGATCATTGTAAAATACTTTATTAAAAACACACCACATCATGCAGAAGTGGTAGAAGCTTTTAAAAAAGTTAGGGGTGGAGAGATTTTAAGTTGATTTTGATTCCTCAAATTTTTGGGCAAATTTGCATGGTGAAAATCTCGATAACTTTAATACTTCTTCTCTTATTTTCTATTTCTGAAGCTCAAGATACCATCATTTTGGATCATTCAGTAAACAATGAATTTTATTCTTACAAAGGAAATAAGGTGAAGAACTTGCGAAAACTTGCTGAAATAGTGGAAGACAATCAATTAGCTCATACTGAGGTGCTAAACGCTCAAACGTATAAGACAATGTCATGGTTTTTTTTGAATATAGGAGTGTTAGTGACTTGGGGATCAAGTGGTCATTTTGGAGATGAATTGAATGTTTCAAATGCAATTGGATATGGAATAGCGGCCTCTTGTTTTACCGCAGGTTTAATGTCTTACCATCGGAAGAATAAATCAGAGGAGAGAGCTGTGAATTATTTTAACCAGGGTATAGTCTCAGATAATCGAAAATTTGATTTGAATTTAGCTTTTGTCCATAATGGATTAGGAGTTAGACTTACATTTTAAGAATTAGACATTCCTCAATATGAAGTTAGGCTGACTCTAATTCATATCTTAAATGACATATTTGTAGGGATATGAAACGAAATTCAATTCTAATATTTATCCTCCTTGGGCTTGTAATCTTTGAATACGGTTGTGATAGAGGTAACAGAGGTGGTGGCAATCCCTCTGGTTATGTTGTCACGGGGGTAGAAAGTACAAATCTGGTTGAAATAGATACATTTAACAGAGAACTTGGAACACTAAAGAACATCGCAGTTTTTGGACAGTTTAAAATTAAAACAACCTTTATTGCTGAATCAGTAGTGACTATTGAATGTGGTAACTATGCAGCTTATGCAATACCCCAACCAGCACTCCTTATAACCTTGCCATTGGATTCTATCAAGATTATAAATGTTATTAAAGATGATTCTTTGGATATGTCATCCAGCTTTGAGGTTAGTGTAGGTTCAGATTATTATGTTACTGAGTATAAAATACAAATAACCAATGATTCATTATTCTCACGAGAAACGGAGTTGGCAGGCAGTCAGCGTCCTTTGAGTTATAATTTTTATTTAAAAAATCAGCCTCAGGAAATATTGGACTATCGTTTTTTGATTACATATTACGCTACAAATGGAGATGTTTTTGAAACAAGCACAGAGCAATTTGCAATAAAACCTTGATCTAGTTGTAACGGCTTCAATAGTTTTACTGTCTAGATAGTATGAGTTCATTTTTAAACGCCCTTCAATCCAGTCTCTCGCTGATAACCAAGCGGAATATTTTTATGACCTTCTTGCTCTTAGGACTTGTCGCATTAGAATACGGCTGCAATGATAACGAGTCGACTCAAGTGGGTTGCGACAGTAACACGCATCATGGCGTTGTTGGAATATCAAATCTAAATATGTATGATTATCAAAACTCAGTATATGACTATTTAACTTCTGGGGATTCCGTTTCTTATAATCACTTTGTAGTAAACACAGTTCCGAAGATTGAATTTATTGGAGGAATAGAACAAAGTTCTAACTCTGGTGCGTATGCTATTATGGTTCCTATGTATCCGGTCTGTTGGCGATTGAATAGTATTCAGATTATAGGGTTAGGAAACGGTGCGACAGAAGATTTAACAGATAAGTTCTTAGTGCACATTAGGAATGGTGAAAACAATCCATTTGAAATTACAAATGACCAAGCTTTTAGGAATCGATTTACTCAAGAATTTGTATCGACATATTCGAGGTTAGAATTTAAGTTAAAAGAGGTTCCCGCTATTCGGACAGAGCAAGTACTCAAGTTTATTTTCACAAATCAAGATGGAAGTACATGGACACTTGATACCGATCCAATCGTAATAACTCCTTAATTTTTCAGATAAAATCGTCTATACTTTGTTATTAGGGTGAGGGTTTATGAATGGTTAATTATCAATGTTATAATTGTTAATGATGAATTACTAAGCTGGTTGAGACTAATTAAAGGACTCAGAGCGAAGCGTGGAGTCTTTTATCAACTAACGATAGGAAGCGTCATTCCAAAGCTAGCCTTTGGAATCTAAAAAAGCACAGAGTAACTACACTAGTCTCGTCTTAATTATCAATGATTAGCGGTAACAAATCGGAATAAGTGTCGTCCACACTTCGACTGCCGCTCAGTGTGACTAGAAGTAGAAGTTATCTCGAGCGATAGTCGAATGATTGGACTTCGTATTTATGAATGTATCCATCTGGATAAAGTCTCTATCCATTCGTTTGCTAACTTCGCAGCGTGGAATCTTATTTCTCTCATGGTAAATTGCTCATCACAGGTGAGTATGTGGTCCTAGATGGAGCCTTATCTTTAGCAATACCTACTAAGTATGGTCAACGAATGGAGGTCGAATTTAGAGAAAGTGAAGATGAGAATACACTTACTTGGTATAGCATTGATCATGATGGTGAAACATGGTATCGTGAAGAGTTTTTAATCAAAAAGTCTTCTGATGGACAACGCATTATTTGCACAAACTCAATGGAGGTTTGCAATGTAAATGAGGTAAGTGATAAGCTGATTCAGATTATCAATAAAGCAATGGTTCAAAATCCTTGGTTTCTTACAGATGGGAGTTACACCGTTCGAACATACCTCGACTTTCCAAATGATTGGGGGCTAGGAAGCAGTAGTACACTTATTTGCAATATCTCAAAGTGGGCAGAAGTGGATGCATTTGAGCTTTCAGAAGCCAGTTTTGGTGGCAGTGGATATGACATAGCTGTTGGTATGCTTGGTGGAGATATATTGTATCGTAGTCCTGAAATGTGGGAAGGTTATGTTTACAAACCTGCGTTTATGAAGAGTCTCTACTTTGTGCATCTCAATCAGAAACAGAATAGTAGAGAAGGAATTGCCAAATACAGAAGCGAGAAACTGGATAAAGAAGTTGTAGAAACAATATCTGCTATTACAGAACAATTGATAAAGTGTGATGATTTTGTTGAATTTCAAGAACTTATTACACGGCATGAAGAAGCTGTTTCATCTGTTATAAAAATGACCCCAGTAAAAGAGAAGTACTTTGCAGACTATCCATTTGCCATAAAGTCATTGGGAGCTTGGGGAGGAGATTTTGTACTTGCCTGTGGAGATACGAATACACCTGAGTATTTCAAAAACAAAGGCTATGACACTGTGTTATCATACTCTGATCTAATAAAGTAATCAATCGATTTTAGATTCTTTGTATAATCTAATCACTGTTTACCTTTGTCCTTCGTAAAAAAGTAAATGACAACGTATACTACCGCTTGGAAAAGCCCAAGTAATATAGCACTTGTAAAATACTGGGGTAAGAGGCCCGATGGAATTCAGATTCCGAGTAACGCTTCCATTAGTTTTACACTGAACAATTGTGCGACAAATACCACGCTTACTTTTACAGAACAAGATAATTTAGAAATAGAAGTAAGTCTAGAAGGTAAGGATGAGCCCGAGTTTATTCCTAAAATAGAGCAGTTTCTAAAACGAGTGTCGCATATATTCCCATTTGTTATAAAAGGTAGATATAGTATAGATACGAGTAATAGTTTTCCGCACAGCAGTGGAATCGCTAGTAGTGCAAGTGGTATGAGTGCATTAGCATTGTGTATTTGCGATATAGCAAAAGAGAAGGGCTTGTTGTCTGAAGAAGTCTTCCTCCAAACAGCATCTGAATTAGCAAGACTAGGGAGTGGGAGTGCTAGCCGTTCTGTATATGGGCCGATGGGAGTATGGGGTGAGCATTCAGATTTTGAAGGTAGCAGTGATAACTATGCTGTAGAGTATTCAGAGATTCATAAGGTATTCACGGACTACTGTGATACGATATTACTGGTTCATAAAGGACAGAAGACCGTAAGCAGTACAGTTGGTCATGATTTAATAAATGGCCATCCTTTTGCGGAAGCCCGTTTTGTACAGGCAAAGGAGAATATGACTGAGCTAAGAAAGATATTACAATCAGGAAACTTAGATGCTTTTATTGCCCTTGTGGAAAGTGAGGCTCTCACTCTACATAGTCTTATGATGAGTAGTAATCCTTATTTCATTTTGATGAAATCAGAGACACTCAAGGTGATAGAAGCCATTTGGGCAAAGCGAAAAAAAGATGGAGTGAAATGGTGTTTTACCCTAGATGCAGGTGCAAATGTGCATTTCTTATATCCTCAAGCAGATAAAGAAGCTGCAATTCAGTTCATCGAAAGAGAACTCAAACAATATTGTGAAAATGGAGCCTTTATCCATGATGAAGTTGGAATGGGAGCAGAAAGGATCTGACGAAAATGTCGAGGAGATTCAATAGTATATTTTCTCGTTATTGACGAGATAATATTGGAATTAGTGATTAGTGATTTTTTTTGCACTCAATACTCAAATAACTTTCCTCCAATCTATTCACTCATTGAACTAATTAACAAGTCAATTAACTTCACATCAAACAACTTTACTTACATTTGCAGTAGATAGGCAGAAGTGCAGCATCCTTTGGATGATAAGCTTCACATTATTAAGTAAGCAATGATTAAAGAATCACTCTTTTACAGTAAGATACTTCTCTTCGGAGAGTATGGTATAATACAAGATGCCATGGGGCTTTCTATTCCTTATAATTCTTACAAGGGTAAATTTCATTTTGCAAAGGATAAGTATTCTGATTCTAACGAGCACTTGCGAATATTCTTCACGTATTTATCTTATTTAGACGTATCATGTGAAGCAGTTGCAAATCTTGATTTAGAGGCATTCAAAAAGGATATTCAAGCAGGGATTGCTTTTGATTCTTCCATTCCTCAGGGTTTTGGAGTAGGAAGCAGTGGTGCTCTAGTTGCAGCAGTGTATGACAAGTATGCTACCAACAAGATTGATCCGGAAAATATTAATACGGGTGAGTTGTCTAAGTTGAAAGAAATTTTTGGACAAATGGAATCACATTTCCATGGTAAGAGTTCAGGTTTAGATCCATTGATATGCTATCTTAATCTACCTGTTATTATAAAGTCAAAAGAGGAGCTAGATACCGTAGGTTTACCACAAGAATCTGCAGAAAGCAAAGGAGCTATATTCTTATTAAATACCTTAGAACCAGGAGAGACTCAACCCATGGTTCAGATTTTTATGGAAAAAATGAAAGAACAAGGTTTCCGTAAAATGATGAAAACAGAGTTGAAGAAGTACAATGATGAATGCATCAAGACTTTCTTGAAAGGTGACTTTGCTCCATTATTTACTAATCTTAAAAGCCTTTCTGCCTTATTGCTTCAAAATTTTAGTCCAATGATTCCGGATGCATTTCAAGATGTATGGAAAAAAGGTATAGATACGGGAGACTACTACCTCAAGCTTTGTGGAAGTGGAGGAGGAGGTTATATTCTTGGTTTTACCAGAGATTATGAAAAAGCCCAGAAACAATTGGGTGATTACCAATTGGAATTGGTACAACGCATCTAATTTTGGTTTTGAGATGAACGCGAATGCTACACAAAAACGCGATTCAGGTTATCTCAAACTTATAGCTTTACTCTCATCTGTACGTTGGAAAAATGTACTCTTCACAGCAATAGTTCAATACATCGCATTCCTATTTGCATTCAATACTAAAGAAAATATTTTTCACTCACTTGGAGAGGTCAAGGTACACCTGATTATTATCTCTACAGCATTAATTCTAGCAGGAGGTTATATCATTAATAATTTTTATGATGTAGAAAAAGACTTAATAAACCGACCTCATCGCACACGGTTTCAAAATATAGTCAGTAGAGGATTCAAACTCAAATTCTATTTAGTACTAAATCTCATTGGACTTGCAATAGCTTTATATGCATCATTTCACATCTTTTTATTCTTTTGCTTTTATGCCTTTGCACTTTGGTTTTACTCACATAAATTGAGTAGACTAGTACTCATCAGAGAGTTATCTGCTAGTTTTTTAACTGTACTAGCCTTATTTAGTCTAGTGTTTTATTTTAGAAATTTGAACCTTTTATTTTTCTTATATGGGATGAATTTGTTCTTTATTCTTTTTGCAAGAGAAATATACAAAGACATCATTTGGATGAAAGGGGATGTAGTAACAGGCTACAATAGCATTGCGACTAAAATCGGGGTAGAAACCAGTAAAAGGATCTTTCAGGTAATACTGATAGTAAGCTATATAGTGGATGGAGTATTCTTATGGGCAAATACCAAACCTGAGTTTTTCTATATTTTAGGAAGCATTGCCATTCTAAAAACCATAATGATTGTACTGATAGACAGCAATCAAAAGCCGATTCATAGAATCTTACAATTGATTATACTGCTTTTTACACTGGGTATTCTGTGGCTTTAGTTAGTAGAAAAGGACTCTTTTACGACCAATTCCATCAACGGTTTTAATTTCTAATATGTAAATGCCACTCAGTTCAGGTTTATTGATTGTCTGATTTTGAATACTGGTATCTTCATACATGAGTCTCCCGCTTAAGTCAATTATTCTTACTCCAAGAATATGTTGTTCGGATACAATTTGTATTTTTCCATTTGAGGGATTTGGAATAACTTGAAAGCTAATATCTAATCTAGGAACTGAAAGTGATTGCCATGTAATAGTATTAGATCTCAACTCGCATTCATCATCAGAGTACAGCCACGTATAAACTTGATCTCCATTTTTTAGTCGAGAGGTTGATATAGTATCCTTGTCTCCTGTTACAGCATTTCCATTTATCATCCAAATGAGAGAACCTGTCCCTAGAGTATTGTACTGAATAGCATCTATAGAGGTGTCAGTAGAATTGTGGGCTATACGAATAGAATCTCCAATGTGTTGCACTATGACAGAGTTTTGTGCTAAATCAAAACAGCCCGTTCTTTTATCAGTAAATACTAGAGTGTATGCAAAAGTTCCAAGAGAATCAGCAATCCATTTGTTATTTGCTCTAGGTAAATTTTCTAGTGAATATACAAAGTCAAGCGTATCGCTATCAGGTATGTAAAAGGCAATACTATCACCTTTGCAATAGATGTCTTGTTCCAAGATAATGGCTTGAAAAGGTAGGTTGTTTACATTTAAAAATACGCTGTCATTACCAAAACAAGTTCCGCTACTGTCGTTATATGTAACATTTATTTGAGTACTTGTAGTGCCAGAAAAAATGGGATTTGCATCGGTGAAGCTGGATAAGTCAGTACTTCCACTCCAAATAAACTCATAAGGTATATTGGGTTCCCCAATTGCAACGGAATTACCTTTGCAAAGGTTAAGTGTATCTTGAAGTCCAAGTTGTAAAGCATCTTTTATGACAATTACTAATGGCGATACTTCTGTACATCCAGTAATAGTATCCTGCACTTGAAATAGGAAGTTGTAGGTAGAATCTACTGAACTAGTAAAAAGAAACTTGGATGAGTCCAGATAATAGATTCCAACTGGAGGGAAAAATGAATATGATTTATTAGGTTCTTTAAAATGTACCAGGTTTAATTCGGCATCCTTACATCCGTATAGGGTATCACCTCCATAGAACGAGGCTATAGGCTTGGGTTGTATAACTATATCTTTTGTAAAGTAACTAAAAACTACAGGAGAAGTAGATGTTAAACGGTACTTGTAACCTGTACTTGCATAAATTCCTGAAGGCACAGAAGCTTTAAAATTATTTGGAGGGGTAGTTGTTTGAATACTTCCTATTTCGGTTGAATTACTGAAATTACCATTGCTATCACTCATTTCAATGGTGAACCGATTCCCACTATTGTAAGTTCCAATACCTTGATAAGTAGGAGTCAAACTCACATTAAAACTGTCGGCTATGCAAGTAGAAACATCTGAAAGTGGTGAGAATAAATGAAAGAGTTTAAACTCTACCTTTTGACAATTGGTGCAGCACAAACCAAGGATGCCATTATTTAAATCAGCATAAAGTCCACTTGGGTTATTGTATGTGGCAACTACAAATGGATTTGTCCAGGTATTGGAATATCTATATAGCTTGCTATCTCCCCAATTAGTAATGTAATAGTTGCCCTCATTATCTTGTGCTACATCATTCATGTTATCATGAGCAGATGCTAAAACAGTAGTTTTTGAACCCGTTGTTATATTTACCTCATAAATATTTCCGTCGATGGTGTCTGAGACCACGATTAATTTTCCACTACTATTGAGAATCATACCTGCAGGTTTTGTAATATTACTGGTAAGTGTATTAAAAGTAATGGGATAAAATGGAGCGGAACCGATGGTACCTTTTATAATTTTATTTCCTGTTCTATCGCTTATAAAAAATTCATTGGTATTGTTCGGGTTAAACATTCCATCGTGAGCTTCGAGTGCACCCGTAATTGGAACGGATAACAGAGGCGAGAATGTAGTACTATCGTATATTTTTATAATGTTGCTATCCAAAATAATGATTACACTATTTCCGGCTACAGCCCCGAAGAATATGTCGTTTGGAGAGTCTAGGCCTGTTACAATCGTTGATTGAGTTCCTGCATTTGTTAATTTACTGATAGTTCCATTGCCTTTATTAGTGATATAATAATTACTACCATCATAAGCCATACGATATGGGTCATTGTATTGACCATAGGAACCAATAAAGATTAAACAAAATAGAAAGGTAAATAATAAGTACTTCATAACGTTTAGGTAAGAGTCACGAAGATAGGGATTTGGTGCTTGATTAATGAGTCATATTTGATCCATTAGTATTGCAATTCCTTCTTCAAAACTTCGAGGGGCATATCCTAGAATAGTATTACTCTTAGTTAAATCAAAACCTGTAATAGGTGGTCTTTTTGCGGCTTGATTAAGTGTAGCACTGCTTATCGTATTAATAATGGATTTGTCCAAATCAAAATAATCTGCAACACGTTCGACTATTTCTACAATACTCATTTGGTCTTTGCCACTTATATTGAAAATGCCATCCGCTTCTTTTTGCTCGATTAACCGACATCCTAAAGCAAGGTCCTCTGCTAGTGTTGGGCTTCTAAATTGATCATCAACCACTTTAATTGGTTGTCCCTTTTCCAAAGATCCTTTAGCCCATAAGACTATATTGCTTCTACTCATGTCGTGTACAATACCATATACAAGAACCGTACGAGCAATACTCCATTTATGACATGTTTTACGGATAATAGTCTCGGCTTTTAATTTACTCTCCCCATAATAGCTTAGTGGGTTTGGGGTGTCCTCTTCTTTATAAGGTCCTGCAGTTCCATCAAAAATAAAATCAGTACTCAAGTGAATTAAATGAGCATGTACCCTGTTGGAAGCTTGAACCAAATAGCCTACTGCATTCACATTTAGACGGTCACATCCTTCCTTATCACTTTCACAACTGTCAACATTGGTCATAGCAGCCGTATTTATTATACAGTCGGGTGAATATTTAGAAACTATTTGATTGACTTCCTCTTCGTTTGTAATATCTAAAGATACGTATGTATATCCTTCTTTTCGAGGATATCTGTTTTTACCTCTTGATGTTACAATTAGTTCAATATTATCTAGGGTTAGATATAGGTCAAGAAGCTTTTGTCCAAGTAGTCCATTGCTTCCAGTTATGAGTAGTTTTTTCATTGATTCTATAGTTTTAAAAAGGGGTACTGTTTGTGAAGTAAAGCTTTTTTCTCCGTCAATTGCTTTTGATATAAGTCAGTATCATCTGGTCTATGATCTTCAAAATCGCGATACTTTTTGACATCATCTAGCGTTTTTAGGGCTGAATTACTAAAATAAGTAGAGGCAAATCTGTCCCAAATGTATTTTTCTGCCTGAGCAGTAGGGTGTGTTAAGTCTTCTTTTGCAAAACGATAATCACGTAATTCATCTATGAAAATTTCATAGGAAGGGAAATATGATGTCTCTTTATTCAAGGCGTTAACCTCATGTATTGCAGCTATTAAAGTTGCCTTGCTTCTACTACTTTCAACTATGCCACTTCTTAAATGCCGAATAGGACTCACAGTTAATATGATTTTAGCTTTAGAATTTAAAGTATGAATGTCTTTTACAATTTGAGAAATTGCATGCTTTATCTCATCAAAAGAAAGTTGTTCTTGAACAAACTCATTATTCGAGACTCTATGGCAATTAGCTACGGTTATGGATTTGTGTTTGTATACCAACGATGTTCCCAAAGTTATTAAAATACAATTAGATGTTTTTAGAGCATTCTGAGCTTCTTTTAATAAAGAATTACTCTCTTCAATGGCAAGAGGAAAGTTATTGTATTTGAAATTGCCATGATGTTCCCACGAGAATATTGATTTTCTATTCTCAAAGTCAGAGGCCGTATAAAGCTGCTGGTTAACTATTCTAGATACAATTTTTCCAATACTGATTGGATTGTAAAGTATTCCAAATGGATTCGAGTAAACTTCGAGGCCAAGTTGGGCCATTCTCTGAGCTTGATTTTGAGCAAAGCATGAACCTAGTGTAAAGAAGCTAGGCCATTCTATCTTTAAGTTCTGTTTTGGGATGTCAAAATCTATTTTGAATTTCACTCACTGCGAATTTAAGTCAAATAAAAAGCCCAAGCATATAGCTTAGGCTTTAAGTTTTTTTTAGATCTCAACCTACTTGCAATCGTAAGCAAAGTTAAAGATGGTAGGGCTGGAGAAGCCAATTTCATCTCTTTTTGTAGGATAATCTTGGTCGTTATAAATATAGCTATTTGAGACATCTACAAACGAACCATAATTATAGGTAGCAGTAACTACATTGTTGATTCCTAGGTTAGCTTCGTCTCCACCCAAAAGCTCAAAAATTAGCAGGGAAGGACTTAATAAATAAGGATTTTTCTTGTTGTCAGTTGTGATATTAGTTATGGAGTAAGAAAGATTAAAAACATCTTTATCGGCATCGTATTCTTGATTTATAACTTTAGTTACATTCCCATCCGAATTGTATGTGATATTGGTGACATCAACTATAACATCATTTCCATTACTTACTTCATGAGACTCCAAAGTTACATATCTGCCATTTTTAGATTTTAAGATAAAATAGAACTTTTCGCCGTCTTCTTCAAATTCGATTTTGTACGGTAAATCATTACCATCATAGGTGATAACACCTACAGATTCATCAAATGTTAACGAGGTTAACTTTCCGTCCTTATAGATGAAATCCGTAGCTCCATCGGGATCTTGTCTTTGTGTAAGAAGTCCATCTGTATTATAAGTGAAGGTTGAATTGTAAGAACTGCCATCAGAAGTTTCACCAATTCCTGTAAGTTGACAAGAAATGGTTTTTGTAGGTTCAGGATCAGAAGTCTCCTCACTACAAGACTGTAAAGTGAAAATACTTGCACCAAATACAAAAAGCAATAAGAGTTTGGCTAATTTATTCATGGTTACAAAGAAACAAAAAAAGGCTGCATCCATTAGGATGCAGCCTTGGGTAAAATTAGTTTCTTTTTATTTACAGTTGTATGTATAATCTGTAGTCGTATTGAAGCCAAAAAGAGTTGAGGATCCGCTTGAAGGATAATCATTCGAATTGTAGTCAAACGAAGAAGCATAAGGTATTTCAAGGCTGTTTACAGTAAGTGTCGCACTTACTACATTTGAAGCTCCTAAAGATATTGGGTTGTCATCATTCATATAGAAAAAGACAAAACTAGTTTCATAAGGATTTTTCTTACCATCAGTAATAACATTACCAAGCGTTAACGTGGTTGTATATTCATCAGTGTCAGCATCATAATCTTGAGCTTCAGCATCAGTTACGCTTCCACTTGCATTGTAGGTGATAAATATTACATCGTCAATAACATCACCATCTTCCGTATCGTGGTTCTCAATTTTAGTTACTCTGCCGTCGGTAGCAGTAAGAATAGTATAACCAGCGTCTATACCGTCAGTTTTTACGTTTATTCTTTCTGGAACATTACTTCCAGCACCATATATAAAAGTAGCTTCAGTAGATTCATCTTTTGCTAGAGAAAGTCTTCCACCTGAATATTCAAATATCGTTGTGTCAGAAAAACCATCACCAGTACTAATTGCCATTGTAATATTGTTATCACTATTATAGGTATAGTCGATTGTTTCAATATCTCCATCACTTGTAATTTTTTCTTGTGTTATATAACAAGTTGGTGACGTAGGAGTTGGTTCTGTTGTAGTAGTATCATCAGAACAAGATTGTAAGGTAAATACACCAGCACCTAGTGCCAATACCATGAATAATTTGAAAGTTTTTTTCATTTTTTTTTATTTAGACTTAATTGTCAGGCAATATTCGACTTTCCATTTCACATTAATATCATGACTTAGTAAATAATAGTATCTACCTTCGCACCGCTTTGACAACAGAAGTACAAAAAAACACAACAAGAAAATTGTTTATAGAAAGCTATGGTTGTGCTATGAACTTTGCAGATAGTGAAGTCGTAGCTTCGATTATGGCAGAAGTAGGTGTAGAGATAACTACCGAGGAAAT
Organism: Bacteroidota bacterium; assembly: GCA_002746305.1. Lineage (GTDB taxonomy): Bacteria > Bacteroidota > Bacteroidia > NS11-12g > UBA9320 > UBA9320. The sequence continues at coordinate 167,277 of NVWV01000011.1, forward strand.
GGAAGCGGATATTATATTCATTAATACCTGTTCTATAAGAGATAATGCTGAACAACGCATTAGAAACAGATTGAAGCACCTGCGTCATAATAAGAAACTGAATAAGAAATTGACTATTGGAGTTTTGGGCTGTATGGCTGAACGACTCAAAAAGCAACTCTTAGAAGAGGAAAAATTAGTGGATATAGTAGCAGGTCCTGATGCCTACAAGGAGTTGCCAATCTTGCTTCAAGAAGTAGAAGAAGGACACAAGGCAATCAATGTAATCCTCAGTCTCGAGGAAACTTATGCTGATATTCAACCTACTAGACTGAATAGCAACGGAGTAACAGCATTTATATCCATTACACGGGGGTGTGATAATATGTGTAGTTTCTGTGTCGTTCCATTTACCAGAGGTAGAGAGCGAAGCCGTAATCCAGAAAGTATATTAGCAGAAGCAAAAGATCTAGTAGCTAAGGGATATAAAGAGGTAACCCTCTTAGGGCAAAATGTAGATTCATACCTATGGTATGGAGGAGGAGCACGCAAGGATTTTAATAAGCTAACGGAAGAAGAGCAATCAAGTAGTATCTCATTTGCCAAATTGCTTGAAATGGTAGCACAAGTAGATCCCAGTTTACGGGTGCGTTTTTCAACTTCTCATCCCAAGGATATTCATGATGAAGTGCTTTTTGTGATGCAGAAGTATGATAATATAGCCAAGCATATACACTTACCCGCACAAAGTGGAAATAGTAGAATCTTAGAAAAAATGAATCGTACCTACACACGAGAGTGGTATGAGATGAAATATAATCGCATTAAGGAATTAATACCACATTGCAGCATTAGCTGTGATATTATTACAGGTTTTTGTTCTGAAACGGAGGAGGATCATCAAGACACATTGGATTTAATGAGAACGTGTGAATTTGAGTTTAGCTATATGTACTTTTACTCTGAAAGACCAGGTACACTTGCCGCTCGTAAATACGAAGATGATATCCCAGAGGAAATTAAAAAGAAACGACTAACTGAGGTGATAGAAGTGCAACATGAAGTTGCTAAAAGATTAAACAAAGCTCAAGAAGGTAAAGTGCATAGAGTCTTAATCGAGATGCAAAGTAAGAAGAATGAAAATGAATGGATGGGCCGTAATGAGCAAAATATTAAAGTCATCTTCCCAAAAGCCAATTATAAAATGGGCGATTATGTGGATGTACGCGTAGAACGCAGTACGATTACAAGTTTAATTGGGGTTGGGGTGTCGTAAGATTTATGTATAGAAACACACCTTTGAGGTGTACATGCTTACTTAAAGGGATAATCCACTAATTTTTTCCCCATCAGTCCAAAGAAATATTCTAGACCATTCCAACCCTCTCCCGCTCTTTTTTGGCAATAGTCATTGACCATTAAAATGCTTTTCTATAAAAACACCAGTCCCTCCACTATACCCACCGCAACTTTTGTGGCTGGAACATGTTTCTTCAAATTGATTCAAGGCATGGAAAAAAGAATCTCTAGAAATCTGGAATCGATTTCAGGCCTCTATTTCTATGAAATGATTCTCATATGGACTAAACCAGTGCTATAGTTTGCATGTGCAGAAATATAAGCTGCGTCTGACTCTGTACAGTCTCTACTGAAATGGATAGTGTCCCTACTTAACGTAGTTGACACTTCTTGGCTTGGCTTGCTGGAGGAGCAACCACATACCGAACTCAGAATCAAAAACCTAGAGTCAATAGAGCGTTTTGGTTTACTAACCTGCTTTTTCCACCATTCATTATTAAGTCAAAATTAACTAAAAAATCCCTCGAGATTCAATCGAAGGATTTTTCAATATTTAAGGAGATAAACAAGTCTCATCACTCATCATCTCAAATATCATTACTATTTAAGTGAAACTCAAAATCGTCTTCTCTATGATGTCACACGCTTCGTGTAATTCATTTTCTGTTATTACCAAAGGAGGAGCAAATCGTATGATGTGATCATGTGTAGGTTTGGCAAGTAGACCATTGTCCTTTAAAGCATAACACACATCCATCGCTGTTTTCTTTTCTCCATTATAATTGAAAGGAGTAATTACAACAGCGTTGAGTAAACCCTTACCTCTATAACTTTCAATTATTGGAGAATCAATCTTGCTCATTCGATTTCTAAATACCTTGCCCAAGGCTTCTGCATTTTCAGAGAGATTTTCGTCCTTTACAACATCTAATGCAGCAATTGCTACTTTACATGCCAGTGGATTCCCTCCAAAAGTACTTCCGTGTTCGCCTGGTTTTATACACAGCATGATGTCATCATCTGCGAGTACTGCACTTACTGGGAATACGCCGCCGCTCACAGCTTTACCAAGAATAAGGACATCTGGCTTCACATCCTCGTGATCACAACAGATTAATTTACCAGTTCTAGCTATTCCTGTTTGCACTTCATCTGCTATGAATAGTGCATTGTGTTTTTTACATAATTCACTTGCTTTCTTTAGGTATCCTTCATCTGGAACCATCACCCCAGCTTCTCCTTGAATAGGTTCAACTACAAATCCTGCAATATTTGGATTGGCCTTAAGAGCATTTTCCAGTGCAGCCACATTATTATATTCAATAATTTCAATTCCAGGTAGATATGGCCCGAAGCCGTCTCTACTACCAGGGTCTGTACTTGCAGATATTATCCCAAGTGTTCTGCCATGAAAATTTTCTGTTGCGAATAATATTACAGCTTGGTTTTTAGGAGTTCCTTTTTTATCATATGCCCATTTTCTGCAAAGTTTCAATGCAGTTTCTACAGCTTCTGCTCCCGTATTCATGGGGAGGACTTTGTCAAAACCAAAGTATTCTGACATGTATTTTTCATATTCGCCCAGTGTATTATTGTAAAATGCTCGTGATGTTAATGTCAGGGTTTGAGCCTGATCCGTTAAGGCCTTTATAATTTTAGGATGGCAGTGACCTTGATTCACAGCACTATAAGCACTGAGGAAATCAAAGTACCTTTTGCCATTGGTATCCCATACATGTATTCCTTTACCCTTCTCCAATACCACGGGTAATGGATGGTAGTTATGTGCACCATATCTATCTTCTAATCCTATGTAATAGTCTTGTGATTGTGTCATCGGGCAAACCTAATAAAAAATCAATTTATTCTTTGGGAAAACGCTATTTCTATTTACTTCACGTTATGTATATATTGCGTATAGATTGAAATCAACAAAGCTTATATCTCTTCTTGTACTCTGTTGTTTGTGTACTAGTGCTTTTGGAGGTTCCGAGTTAAAGTTACTTACCACCTCAGATTTCAATTACTATTACACTAATAGTACTGAAAGTTATATTAAGAGTATTGATACAATAATTACAGAACGTTTGGGGTATCTACAGAAAAGATTGAACTATCATACAAGTAGGCCCATTGACGTATTTATTGAGGACTCTCCTCCAGTAACAAGGATTTTATCACTAAAATCGGAAGAAAGAGTGAAGCAAGGAGAAATTAGATTGGCTAGAAATAGAGTAATCATAAACATTAATCAGAGTAAACAAGAAATTGCAGAAGCCTTTTCAATGGTGACTGCTGAAATTCTAGTTGATGAGATGATGTATGGAGGTACATTGCAAGATAAAATAAAGAGTACAAATCTCATTAATCTCCCTGTATGGGTACTGCCAGGATTGAGTTTATACCTTACATATGGATGGTCTCCAGAATTAGATAATAGTCTTAGGGTGATTCATGATGAATTTGGTTTGCAAGATTTTAATGCGATACCACAGCGGTATGATGCAATAAAAGGAGCCGCATTTTGGAAATTTATGGAGAGTAAGTATGGAGAGAGTGCAATACCAACAGTTCTTTACATGGCCCGGTTGACACGTAAATTCAATGCATCTGTATATTATTCATTTCAAACTTCGGTTCATGATATATATTTGGATTGGAAAGATTTTTATAATAGGGCCTATCAATTAGATCAAAGTAAACCCAATCCTATTCACGGGATTGATATGGATATTGAGTCTATTGTAGATTATCTGGTTATCAATGAGAATGAATACTATACATTGGAACATTCATTTATAGGAATTAGTCTTTTTAAAAATGCTATAAATCCATCCTCAAGGGAAAAAGTACTTAATTTTTCTCATGGAGATATCCCTCTGCAACAGTTTAGTGGTGCGATATCTAAAATTGGGAATCATATTTCAGTTGTATGCAATTCAAAAAAGGGGTTAGTTATCTATACTAGTTTAGAAGATGGTGTGAGTAAGGAGATTGTTAATCTGTACAATGTTAGCAAAGTGAAATATCATGAAGGATCATATTACATTCTTCAATCAAAACTGAATCAAAGCATATTTTGGAAATTAAAAAATGATAGCCCCGTCAAAATAGTAACATCCTCAAGATATATTAATAGCTTTGACATCAGAAGCGGAAATCTAGGTTGGATAGAGGAAGGATATTCGGGTGATTATATAAAACTATATGCTCTAAGTGATCATACCGTTACCTTTAATCTTCTATTGTCATCCAAAAGTAGACAGTTCATTTTTGCCGATGATTCTATTTTATTATACAATTCTTCTCAAAATGGAATTTGGAATGGAAAGATTCTCTCTCTTTCCAGTAAAACACATAATAATGTGACAAATTATCGCTCTAATATTGTTTCACATCAGTATACTAAAGACGTATTTGTAGAATATCTTGATAGAGGAGAATTTTCGTCCTTATTCATAACAGACCACATCCAAGCCAAAGACTTCTATATATATGATACTATTCTCGGTACCTACTTTAATGATGTAACTGCAATTTCACAGAAATCAGCTTTAGTTGACCTGCAAATTAATACAGACTCATTAGAGAATTATACATTTCAGTCTCCAACTCATCCAGCAATGGATTTTACAGTATCTAATTATGATTCACTTCGGGAAGCTAATCAGTTATCTTCATCGTATAGAATTATGGGAGAGGCACCCGAATATTTTTCTGCATCCACTGCTCTTGCAGAATTAACAAATGTTGCTGAAAAGGGGGAAGTGACTGCTTTTGATGGAGTGTATACATCATTACTTCCGACATATCTGAATATTAGAATTGGAGGTTCATTTGAGAATCAGTATCAAAACAAGTCAATAGGAATGACATATACCGGTATCCTTCAACCAGGTGCTAGAGATATTGCTGCATTCTATAGGTTTGAAAGGGCAAACGACAATCAAATTGATTTTTTACATAGAAAGAGGTTGCTTTTTTCTGATGATAAAAGAGATAAGTATAGATCGACTATTTTATCATATACACATAAAACACCTTTAACGTCGTATATAACGATTGTTAATATGGTTCAAGGTAGGAATGAATCTGTGATTCCTTTACTCCTTAGTGTCGAAACTGAAGAAGAGCAAGCAAGAAGTAAATGGTTAGTTAGCCTAGGTTCAACTGCAAGTTTTATTAGAAAGTTTAAGAAAAATAAGTTTAGAGCCTCTATTCAGATATCACCTATGATGAATTTGGATAACCAACATTGGAATATTAGTGCTAGTGTAAAATTCAATTATCAGCATCGTATTAACAGATATATTAATGTTACTCAAAATCTGTATGCAGCAACTTCGCAGGGACCAAATCCTGTTTATTATATGATGGGAGGACTTTCAAATGATTTATTATCTCCTGTTTATAATCGTGAGTTCTCTTCTTATAAGAGTAACTTAATTTATAGAAATGTTTATGGGGTTAGGGGATTTGCAGCAAACTATAGGAATGGAAACACTTTGGTCACTAATTCTATAGAATTGAGTATAAACGCTATTGAGTATATCTTCAATAGACCCATTGCTTCAGAGTTTTTTTCAAACATGTCATTTATTTCATTTGTAGATATGGGTACGGCATTTTATGGTTCAGGAATTTATAATGAAGCCAATACACTAAATAGGCGTCAAGTAGTTTCCTCAACAGGAGCTATTGTCGTAAATATTAATGAGGTCAAAAACCCGTTTATTATGTCCTTTGGTCAAGGACTTTCAACCAAAGTGTATGGTTATAGTATCAGGTTGGATTATGCCATAGGCTTAGAGGATCAAAAGCTGAGAGAACCGCAGCTGCATTTAGGTCTTGGTTACAGACTTTAATGTTTACAATTTGTAAGCATCTATTAGGGCAATAGGTGACTGACAATGCATCATCTTTTAGATTTGCCTTATATATTACATCAATGAGTATCAAATCAGCATTAATTTCTGTATTTAGTAAAGAAGGTATAGACGAACTAGCTTTGGAATTAGCTAAAAATGGAGTCTCTATTTATTCTACAGGTGGGACCAAAAAGTATTTGGAAGACCTAGGTTTAAGTGTTTTAGCAGTTGAGGATTACACCAATTATCCAGAAGTGTTTGGAGGTAGAGTTAAAACATTGCATCCTGCCATTTTTGGGGGAATACTTTATAGAAGGGATAATCCAAGTGATTTGGAGGAGTTAGCTAAACATCAAATCCCTTCAATGGATTTAGTTGTTGTAGATTTATATCCATTTGAGGATACAGTAGCTTCTAGTGCAAGTCATGATGATATAATTGAAAAAATAGATATTGGAGGCATATCACTTATAAGAGCTGCCGCAAAAAACTATAAGTACACTTCTATAATAAGTAATAAAGGGCAGTATGCTAAATTTACACAACACTATAAAGATAATTCATGTGATACAACAAATGAATTTAGAAGACAATTAGCCTTAGAAGCGTTTAGTGTAACAATGAACTATGATACTGCAATCTCAAAGTATTTTTCTAATGAGACTTCAATATCTCTTAGATACGGTGAGAATCCCCATCAGAAAGCCAGTTTTATAGGTAATCTAGATAAGCTATTTACAAAGTTAAGCGGAAAGGACCTGTCATATAACAATTTACTTGATATAGATGCAGCGGTATCATTAATCTCAGATGTTGCACAAGAAGGTCGTTCCACCTTTGCGGTATTGAAGCATAACAATGCTTGTGGTTGTGCAATAAGGGGTAGTGTAAGTGAAGCATTTAGGGACGCATTAGCTGCTGACCCAGTTTCAGCATTTGGGGGTATTTTAATATCTGATACTGAAATTGACTTAGAAACTGCTCAGCAAATTGATAAAATCTTCTATGAGGTTTGTATAGCTCCTTCTTTTTCTGAGGAAGCGAAGGATTTGCTTACCAAAAAGGCAAAAAGAGTCTTACTCAAATGGAGTATGAAGGACTTTAAGCAGGATATTGTGAGATCATGTCTCAATGGGATTTTGATCCAGGAACGTGATTTGCAGAATGTAAAGGAAGCTGATTTGTCTTGTCCTACTATCTTAAAACCTTCAAACAGTCAGATTAAAGATCTTTTGTTTGCTGACAGATTAGTTAAGAATACAAAATCAAATGCCATTATACTTGTAAAGGATGGAATGTTATTGGCAAGTGGTACTGGTCAGACTTCTCGTGTAGATGCCCTTAAGCAAGCTATACTGAAAGCAAATACATTTAATTTTAGTCTGGATGGGGCTGTATTGGCGTCAGATGCATTCTTCCCCTTCCCAGATTGTATTGAAATTGCGTCGGATGCAGGAATTGCAGCAGTAATACAACCAGGAGGAAGTATTAAGGATAACTTATCAATCAATGTTGCTGATGAGAAAGGAGTGGTAATGATGATGTCTGGGATAAGACACTTCAAGCATTAGAAAGTTA
>NVWV01000001.1 GCA_002746305.1 Bacteroidota bacterium
GAAAGCCGAAATCCATAGAATATCATGTATTCTTCTTTTTCGAATCAAACTTTTATTAATACGCCATAAAACAAGTATGGATTGGATATGATATAGAATTGTTGCCAAGCCAGATAATGCAACTACCATAATAAGATATGAAGTTTTATTCCACTGTTTGATTTCATTAAGGCCTTTAAGGAAGTCCTTTAGAATGCTATAAAAGAGAAAAGAAGTAATCACTACAGATATAACCAATAGTGTAATTTTGGATATTTTGGACCAGATTCCCATTATGATTGGCCTATTTCGTCAAGGTTTATGTTGTTGTGATTTAGGAGCTTTTTATATCGCCTTCTAGTTTTAATAGCTTCAATGATGGTTATAACTCCTAAGATAAGAGGGAATACATTGATGAATCTCAGAAAATGCCAGTTATTGGAAATGCCAAAATATAATATTAATTGAAGGAACTCTATTCCAATGAATAGTATCAATACACTGCCAAAAGCAATCGCAGATACCCAATAATAATTAGGTATACTTATGAAATTCGTGTCATGAAGTGTATTGGTTTTTTGGGTATAGATTTTAAGAGATGATAGGTGATAAACAAAGGTTAAAATTCCGAGAATACTTTTGGTAAGGATAATTAATATTGAAGTGCTAATGTCAGGATATCCCTCGCCAATAGAAAAGATGAGGTTCACGAGTGTACGTAGAAGGCCAAGAGTTGTGAGCAACGTCAGAATTAGAAGAGCAATTTTGCCTATTTTTTTGAGTTTCAATTTGTCAGTTTTGGAAATACAAAGTAAACAAAAAGAGATTCGGAGAAGGGAAAATATTTTTTATCGTCCACTTTAATAGTATCTCTGTCAATCAGTGGAGTATAACCAAAAGTCAGAGCTACCTTTGCATGAAATAAAAGAGAAGTGAAGTCATTTATCGATTGTCATTTCAACCCAAATACATGACATTTAAAGAACTTGGCCTAACCGAAGCCTTATTAAAAGCGGTAGAAGATAAAGGATACGAAACTCCTAGTCCTATTCAAGAAAAAGCAATCCCAATAGTTTTGCAGGGAAAAGATTTACTTGCCTCAGCACAAACGGGGACAGGTAAAACAGCGGGATTTTCTATCCCAATGATACAATTACTAGCCCAAGAACCTGCTCGTAAACGAAGACCAATTCGAGCATTGGTCATCACTCCAACAAGAGAACTGGCTGCACAAGTACTTGAAGATATTGAATCGTATAGCAAGTATGTTGACATAAGAAGTACGGTTATTTTCGGTGGGGTAAAACAACATAAGCAAGTAACAGCATTGAGAAATGGAGTCGACATTTTAGTTGCAACTCCAGGTAGATTGATGGATTTACAGAATCAAGGTTTTATTTCTCTAGACCAAATTGAATTTTTAGTGCTGGATGAAGCCGATAGAATGTTGGATATGGGCTTTTTGAATGACATCAAAAGGATTATGAGTATGATGCCATTGAAGCGTCAAAACTTGTTATTCTCAGCTACATTCTCTAAAGATATTAGACGACTTGCCAATGGCATCCTTGATAACCCTGTTACGGTAGAAGCTACACCTGAGAATAGTACAGCGGAGCTTGTAAATCAGTTGGTTTACAAAGTGGATCAAAAACGAAAGACGGAGTTGATTATCAAGTTGATTTGGGAAGGAAACTGGCACCAAGTACTGGTATTTACTAGAACCAAGCATGGAGCGAATAGATTAACACAGAAACTGGAAAAGGCAAAAATTACAGCAGCAGCTATTCATGGTAATAAGTCTCAAGCTGCTCGTACACGAGCCTTGGCCAACTTCAAAAAAGGTGATATCAGTGTATTAGTAGCAACTGATATTGCGGCTAGAGGATTGGATATTCCTTTGCTACCGTATGTAATCAACTTTGAGTTACCCAACGTACCAGAAGACTATGTTCACCGGATCGGGAGAACAGGTAGAGCAGGGGCCAGTGGTAAAGCTATTTCATTGGTAAGTGTTGATGAGGCGGAATATATGCGAGGAATTGAGAAATTACTCGGAATGCGATTGGAGACCGATGTAATTGAAGGTTTTGAACCCACTAAAGGTCCTGTAGAAGGAGGAAAGAAAAGAATGGGCGGAAGAGGTGGAAATGATAACCGAGGAAGTAATAATAGGAACAGAAATAGTGGTGGAAACAGCGGAGGCGGAAATAGAAATTTCAGACGAAAATCTCGAAATCACGGTGGAGGCCATAGTGGTGGAGGAAGAGATTAATAATATTCACTTCCAATAGTATTTATTTCATCAATTTCTAAAAATTGGTGTTTTTCTAGATAGGTTTTGGTGCTTTTAAGATCTATAAGATTCCATATTGCCAGACCTATAAAAAGACTAATCCAAAGGTACTCTTCAGTTGGGTCTTGAGGAAATTGAAGGTTCTGTTGAAGGGTATATAATTGGTAACTTAGAAATGTAGCAGTGATTAGTAATCCAACTGTCCACATGATAGCTGAAATAAAATGAAAATGAGGTGTTTTTGTACTAAAGTAGCGTTCGTTTTTTTTGAGTGGATTGTATGTTTTATTGTTATATACATCATAAATTTTCGCAAATAATTTTACAGTATGCCTGTGGTACATTAAGTTTCCAATGCTTATGGTCACTAAAAACAATTCAATGATTATGAAGATAAGAGTATATAGATTATACTGTTTTAAATCACTGAGAATAGTGACAAAAAAAACAATAAGTACTAGGGTCATTACACTAGAGGTGAATAGTAGAATGAGTTTTAAATTAGATCTAAACATTGACTTTAGTTGAGGTCTCGCTTTTATGGAATTTTCAAGTTTTAGTTTATTTGAAATCAGGCACGTGGTCCTTTAATCAGGGCTGAAATTCTTCGCCTATCTCTGTGTCCCATTCGAAACTATTGATAATCCATCCATCTTCATTTTTATAGTAGGTGAATTTAAGCCTTATAGATGTCATACTGAAGTTTACCAAATAGGTTTCGCGAACATAAATGTCACTTATAGTTTGATTATTGATTTTCAGAAAACTTTTAGCAAGACCAAATTTCTCTACATAGAAATTTAGGTATTTCATTGTTTTTTCTTCAAATGCTTCGATTTCATTCTCTGGCAATGGCCAGTAGGGTTTCATAACATCTACTGCATCTGCAACCTTATTATCTTGAAAAAGGCCAGCTACGGTCCTTGATATTTTTCGTGCTTCAGATAGGTCAGTTAAGTGTTCTATCTCTTGTGCTAAACCTATAAATGAAATGCAAATGAATGCTAGAAAGAGTTTTTTTCTCATAAGTCAAATATATACATTTTGTGTCTCTTTGATTGCCCATTTTGGAGGAATGGTAGGACCGTACATGAATATTTGGAAGTTTAAAAAGGCCAATCCAAAGCGTAAGATTAGCCTGTGTCTTCTTGTTTTAATTTGAGTTAGTCATGAGAAGGTTTGCTTTTTCATCTTTCCATCATTTTGAAAAAAGTGATTGGATGTCATGTGTTTATTGAAAATCATACATACGGATGCACAATCTAGTATCCACAAGTCGTTCCAAAAGATGAAACTTGATTATCACGACATTGTCATGGATGGAGGTGTGTACAAATGACAACAATGAAGTGCTTTTAAATGTACACTTACCTCTAGGAGTTTTTCATCATCTTTAAGGTAAAGACACCAAGAACTAGTATTACTACGCCCATGATCACCCATAGCCATAGTTTACTTTCTTCTTTTGGTTCGGTGGGTGGTGCAATTTTTTTGTATTCAATTGGTCCAAGCTCTACTGTGTTTAAACTTGTCGGAATACGATCTCTGAAAAGTGAGATATCATAATCTGGTATGCCTACGTAAGCATTGCCATACACAAATTGGTAGTTGTAAGATGGTGAATTGAATCTGGCGGTGATGGTGTGCTTATATCCTCGGACATAGCTCACATCAATATCAATAGCAGCGTTATCACCGTTTTCTATAGTCACCCTCAGTTTTGATGTCTTAAAGGGAGAAAAAGTAAACTCTCCTGATTCCCAAGTACTGAAAGTCCCATTGTAGACATTTCGGTAGTTGTATTTCCAGCCCTTATCTGTCTTAAAACTGTCTACCAATGCACTAATAGTTATAGGGCGAACAAAGTCAATTGTAGCCTTTGTCAAAAGCTGAACAGATGAAACTGGATATTTCTCCTTTAGGCTAATTTCGAGAATGGATTTTTTATGTTTGGTTTCCTGATTTTCAATGGACCGAATCGGGTATTGGTTCAGCGATGTCGTGTGGTTTTGGTATAAACTGATAGTTGCTTTTTTTAGAACAGGAACATCTTCCGAAGGAATGGATATTCGATAGTACGTATACTCAGAAGTAGAAAATGATAGGGTTGTAAATTGGTAGTTGGTTTCACTATTTTGAATGGATAAAATCCTGTAGTCATCCAGAATTGAAAACCATTCGGAATTGTCCTGACTTCCTTCCAGTTTTACCTTCCAATCAAAATTAGAATTTGCAAAAAAGAGGTCGATTTTATTCAGAGATTGAAGTTTGGTCGGTTTTAAAGTGAAAAAATAGGTTCCGGTCTTAGATGATCTATTCAGAACATCTACGGGGACACTTTCTTTGTGCTGTTCCGGTACATTGATAGCAATAAGATAAGGGACTCCCAAGGTGTCACCTTGGTTGTTTATCCCGAAAATTCGAATATCACCCAAGTTGTTCTTGACGCGACTAAGCACGTCCATGGGAACGTCCATTTCGTGCCATTCTTGGTTTACACCTGTTATCTGTCGTTGGTACAAGAATGTATCCGTTTGAGCTAGACTAAATAGATATCCAAAGAGGATAAGAAATACAGCGAAACTAGTTCTCTTGGTCATAGGAAATGATGTGTTTGTATTTGTTGTACAAGAATGAAATGATAAGAAGAAGTACTCCCAAGGAAACGAATACGATTGTTTTCGCAATGGTATCCAAATGAGAAATGTCATACAAGAAGACTTTTAGCAAGGTAAGAGCAAAAAGTGCTATCGCTCCAATTCGCAAGAATGCATTGTCCTTCCAGATTCCATAGGCTATCACCATTAGTGAGTAGACACCCCAAAGTATACTTAGTCCTAGTTTGTAGTTGTGTGTAGTACCTGAAAAATTCATAATACTCAGCAATTCACTACTGAGTACCCAAACAATAGAGACATGTAACACCACATCAAAGATCTTCTTGAGATTTACCGCCATGAATTCTTCCTTAATGTATTTGAATGAAATATAGACTAATCCAGCTAGAAATGTCAAGGAGAGATAACGTATACCTATATTAAAGGGACCGTGCGAGTAGTATTCTCCTAATATGTTATCTATGTAGTACTCACGAAGTTCACTTATAGCATAAAGTCCAAGAATTAAGAAGCTAATAATCGCCAGTAAGTTGAATACGAGATTGACTTTTCCAAGGAGGTTATTCTTAAGCCACTTCATGTTGATAAAAGAAAGAATTCCTGCAAAAATCATAGTGTAATTTACCAGCCAGATGCTCCTAAACTCTCGCATATCCTGATTTGTATAATTGCCATAACCTTCATTTAACAGGTTAATTATTTCAGATTGGTTAAGCTTTTGAGTCCAAAAGGTGCTTATTTCAAGGAAAAAAGTGAAGTAAATTATTCCCAATAGAATAGCAGGAAGTAGTCTATTCAGAACGTCATAGTAGTAGGTGGTCCGTATCTTTTCTGTCATGTATTCTTTTCTCTTCCAAAGAATCACAATGAAGGCCATGCCTGCTACAAAGAGAAGTGAATTTAAGAATTGGACATTGAAAATAGGAGTAAAAATATCCTTGCCTTCCAAACCAAAAATACTTGTATTATCTAAATAATAAAGACCCCAATCTTCCAGTAAACTTAAGAAAGCTAAGCCTATTAGAGGGTAAGAAAGTCTTTCGTAAATAGGAACGTCTTTGGTTCTACCAATCCAGAATAAGAGAGCAGCTTCACTGATCCATAGTAGGGTAACCCAGTTACCATCCAGCTGTACTGGAATCGCCAGAGTAATGAAAACCAATACCAAACCAGAGATGAGGAAGAATAAATGTCTCTCTGCGAGTTTAAGTCTGTATATGGCAGCACTTACTACGAAATGAATAGCTGCATTAGCCAGAGTAAACATACCAACGTAGTCTGTATTCCCATTTTCATAAAGCAACCAATAACCTATCCCATAGAAGATAAATGAATTGAGAAGTAAGATTACAATGTTACCAAGCCTGAATTTTTTCTTATACTTCAGCTTGTATCCAATAAATGTCATATAGAAAATAACGAAGAACAGTAGAGCAAAAGTGAATGCCAAAACAAAGTGTTCATTCTCCGAGTATGAGAGGAGCATCCAGGCCAGATAAATTAACCAGGTTAAACCAAAAGCTGCATTGTACAACAATTTCCAATTTTGCTTTAAGGATATAACAAGAATTCCAGTATTAATGATTGCCATATAGGAGAAGAGGATGTCCACCCTTCCTGATCCTGTACTCAGTAAAAAGGGAACTGCATAGGCTCCAACTAATCCCAAAAGGGCAATAATTTGCTTTTTGTAATTAAGGGCAGCGTACACTGTAAATCCAGTAAATACTAGCATTAAACCAAAGGCGAATAGCTGCGGAAATAAATCGTATAAACTATAGCCTAGAAAGGTAATGAAGTACAATATCGTCATTGCACCACTTACCAATACAGAGCTATAACTCTCGTATTTTGTCTTTAGTTTCATGCCAAAGCCCAATAGACCTATTCCAATCACGTATCCAAGTATGATGCGAGTAGAAGGGCTAATTAATCCATTTTCAATGCTGTATTTTGCTCCAATAGCAACCCCTAAAACGGTGATGATAATACCGATTTTGTTGATGAGGTTCTCACCAATGAATTTTTCTATATTAGATTTTACGTTAACATTAGAAGTCTGCTCATCCAATAAAGTATCGGGTTTAGGAGATTCAAATTCAGCAGATATTTTTTCTGGTTTGACTTCCTTTAGGTCGGGTTCAGATTCAAGTTGAATTGGAATTGGCTCGACTGGAGGTGTAGTCTCTTCCAAAGGTTTACTTATCTCAGGTTTTGCAATTTCTTTCTCTTTTAGATTTTGAAGAGATTCCCTTAATCTATTGGCTTCCTCGGATAGATTAGCCTGTTGTGCAAACAAAATCTCAAGGCGAGATTCAATTTGCTTAATCCATTCAGTGTTATCTGACATAGTTATCTTAGGTTTGGTTTAGAAGCTCATTTACCTTGGTTTGGCTCATTCAACTTCAAATCAAATGTAGCAGAATGACAATACCGATGGTCATTCTTTCTATGAATACAGGCTAATTACGATAAAGTGTTTTGTAAAACGACCATTAATGAATACACTTTTAGGTTGTTAATATGGTCTCAAGTCCCTGTTTATGGACTTTTAGATTGAAAACTCTAAAAGGCACAGAATGTGAACTATATAGACTGAACCAATAAAGAAATAAGCCATGAAAAGAAATTACTTTATTCTAATTTTAAGTTGTCTAATGCTAGCCGCCTGTAGTTCAGGAAAGAAGCGATTAGAACAAGGAGATTACGATACCGCTGTTTACAAGTCGGTAAAGAGGTTGCAACAGAAGCCCAATTATAGTAAGGCAGAAAAGGTGCTAAGACAAGCATATACCTTAGCTGTGAGTGAACATATGAATGTGATTGAGTTTCACGACAAAACGGATAATCCTTTTAAGTATGACAAGATGGTGCGGGAGTATGAGTTGATCTCCTACTTAAACCGTGCAATTAGAAGATACCCTTTATACAGTGATTTGGTAAGTCTGGTAGATGTAAAGGACGAACTAGTACTTACAAGAGGAGAGGCCGCTTTTGCACATAAGAGAGAAGGAATCAAACTGCTTGATTTGGGAAATAAACAGCGAGCCAGAGATGCATATCATCATTTTGTTCAAGCCAATAAGTTTGCTGCAGGTACAGTGGTTGTTAAAGAACTGGATGCGGCTCAGGAAGCGGGTACCGTGAATGTAGTATTGGAGTTTGCGAACAGTGATCGTTTTTTTAGAAGCTTTAATACGGATCTAGTATTTAGCAACGTCATGAGTAGTTTTAAAAATACACGATACAGATTTATGAGAGTTGTGGAACCCGGAGAAATTGATTTTGTTGCAGATGAAATTATCCAAATAGAAATGGATGAAGCACATGTAGGAGGAGTTGATTTTAGCCGAAACATATTTGAAGTAGAAAAGGATGATGTGTACATGGGAGAGGCAGAAACTGATAGTGGAGAGGTGGTGAAAGTATATGGAACTGTTACGGCGGATTATATAGAATACTGTAAAACCATTAATAGCCGAGCTCGGATTATGGTTCAGCGAATAGATGGTCACACATCAGCAGTGATTCAGAGACAAGTATTTCCTAGTAGTTATAACTGGACTGAAAAATGGGCAACGTATAGAGGTGATAAAAGAGCTTTGAGTAAGGGGCAACTTGACTTTGCTAGAAGAAGTGAACCTAATCCTCCAAATCCTCAATGGATGTTTGCTCAAACTGTAAAACCATTAGCAGGTCGAAGTATTGACTTTCTCAGAGGTCAGTACAGCTATTTGCGATAACTTAGAATAGTAGTAGTTTGAATTCTATAAGCCCAAATGAGATAATTCATTTGGGCTTTTTATGGGAGATTGGTTGACTATTTTAATAATTTGGAATAAGAATTTCGTTGTGACCATTTGTCCCACTTAACGTCTAAAATGTAAATTAACTGAATCTATATGAAAAAATTAATCACACTTATAGCATTTGTTCTTTTGTCATTCTCTTCATCCTTTGCTCAAGACTACAATACTGGGATTGGTTTACGAGGAGGCTTATCCAATGGTTTGACAATTAAACATTTTATTTCTGAAAAAGCAGCAATAGAAGGGCTCTTAGCTTCACGATGGAGAGGTTTTAATATAACAGGGCTCTATGAAATTCATAATCAAGCATTTAGTGTTGATAGGTTGAATTGGTATTATGGACCAGGTGCTCATATTGGCTTTTGGAATGGTAAAGAAGTGAAATGGGCTGATGATGATAAAGACTATACCGTAATCGGTTTGGACTTTATTTTGGGTTTGGAGTATAACTTTAAGGAAGTCCCCTTTAATCTGAGTATAGATTATAAGCCTAGTTTTAATCTTTCAGGGCATAATGGGTTTTGGGGAGATGGAGGAGCTTTGTCTCTAAGATATATTTTCTAGAGGAAAACACTACCTCTGACAGTATACATTTACAAGTGTTGTAGGTAGTATACTCTGTTTCTTCTTGGGTTACTTTGTCTTTAGTGTCACTACAAATATTTCTTTCTAATTTCATTATTATTGTACTGCACTTAGTTTTCTGAGAACTAAGTGAACAAGAACACTATTAAAAAAATGTATCAGATGAAATTCTATCTAACCTTAATACTTAGTTTAATAGCTATAAGTTCCCTTGGTCAAAAGTGTAGAACAACAGAATTGAATAAAGTGGCTCCTTGGGACACGTCTATGTTGCAAGAATTTGAACGCCAATGGCAGTTAAAACAGCAACTCAAAAGTAAGACAGGCAATAACGATACATCTACTTATATAGTTCCTGTAGTTTTTCATATTATTCATAATAAGGGAGTTGAGAATATATCGGATTCGTCTGTTTATCAATGCTTAAATAATCTGAATTATGACTTTGCAAACTCAGATACAAATGCTCTTTTTATTCGGTTTAAACATCTAGCTGCTGATGCACATATTGAATTTAGACTAGCTACTATTGATCCCAACGGTGATAGTACACTAGGTATCACGCGTACGTATAACATCGCTTCTGTAGTTGGGAAACCAAGTATTTTTGATATCATTCACTGGCCTCATGCTAATTATTTGAATATTTATATTGTCAAGAATCCCGATGGAGCATTTGGCTATGCCTTTTATCCTGGAGGTCCTGGTAATCTGGATGGTGTTGTGTTAAAGTACAATAAGCTTTCTCAAGTACCTACTCATGAAGTTGGTCATTGGCTTCACTTACATCATATTTGGGGACGTGAGGGAGACCCTCGCACAGGTAATTGTGGTCAAGATGATGAAGTTGACGATACTCCTCCTTGCAATGGAACGTTTGAGTGTGATAGTTTAAATTCAACCTGTGGAAGCTACGATAATGTCCAGAACTATATGGATTATTCGTCTTGTGTAAAAATGTTTACCAAAGGCCAGGGTAAACGCATGAGATCGACGCTAGAATTAACTAGGACAGTCATTCACACAGATTCGAATGTTGTAAATACAGGTACAGATTCATTAAAGCAACTACAGAATATAGAATTTAGTATATTAAAAACATCTTCAGATTATGCTAGTCTTTATGAAGAGGTAAAGTTCAAATCAAGGGTAGCTCCCTTTAGATATGAAGATAGTATTCGTTGGTCATTTACCAATGCAACAATCTCCCATTCTAGTAGTGTTCAACCTGTGTTAAGGTTTTTAGAATCTGGGTGGCAGTTATATGAACTGAAGATTTATAAAAGTGACAGTCTGATATATCATATTGAGGATAGCATTTTAGTTAAGGTTCCAGAAATTAGTCACACTTTGTCTAAATGTTTAGGTACTCCTTTGCTTAAGGCTAAGTATACAAGTTATGCCTTTGATAGTTATAGTGCTGATGCTGTATTGTTTAAGTCGCAAAATGATAGCCTTATGTTCAATGATGTACTAGATAATGAGTTAACTCTGTCATTAAATCATTCAGGACGGTACCTTATTAAATTCCAACTGCTCTTTGATAGTCTTTATTCATTTACAATTGTTGATACTTTAGAATTAGCAAGTGTCAATGTGAACGATTCTCTTCACATTACTTTTGATACTCCTTTATGGCTCTCAGAGGTGGGGATGTACACAGAGACTAAGGGGAATGGCTATGGTACAGCATATCCTCAAGGTCTTGGATATGATAGTTCTAACTGTTTTGCAATATCGACGTCCCAAGGAATAGATACAGTCTCCATTATTGTCCCGAACGTTGATCTTAGAAAGTATAAAAAGGCACAGATTTCTTTTGATTATGCGTTTGGTGAGGCCAATTCAAAAATTACGAATAGGCTTCTTTCTCTAAACATATTTCCAAGTTGTAATGAAGACATAAAGACAGAACTCATTGCTATAGTAAATGATGACTTGAATACAATGAATGGTGTTGGTACGGAGGATAATTCAGACTGGAAAAGAGTCTCAATTCAAATTGATAGTCCCTCATATTCCAATTTTTCTGATCTTCAGTTTTATCTCATTTATGAAGGTAAAGCTTCATTTTACCTAGATAATATAAAAATAACTGGTGAACTAAATACAAACGAAGCAAGAGCAGAATTCTCACTACTAGGAGATTCAATTGGAATATGCCTTAATGAGGATTTAAAGCTTGAAAATTTGTCTAACTATGGAAGTTACCAGCCAGAGTGGATAGTAACAGGTTCTGAAAACTTCACGGCTTATTCCGATAGTTTGTTACTTAAGCCTCAAAATGGTGACTGGTACAATGTGAAATTAGTGGTTAGTAATTACTTCAGTATAGACACAATATCCAGATCGTTTTATGTAAATATCTTAAACCATGATACATCATCGATTCAGTCGTTGCAAGATGAATATTGTCAGGGACAGCATACAACAATAAGATTAGTAGGGGAGAATGATTCAGTTCGATGGAAATTACCAAACCTTTCCAGTAAGCTTAATCCTGTGAACTATACTAATCCTTCTAGTGGATACCTGGCAATATATACAGCCTATGTTTATCTCAATGGATGTAAAGACACTGTGACCAAGGAAGTTCCATTACATACCGGAATTTCAAACCTTAGAATTTATGCCAATAAAGACACGGTTTATTTGGGCTATCTGACCGACTCTGTTAAGTTTAGCGTAAGTGGTAATTCTATAGATACGTTTATTTGGAATATGGACAATGGTGATTTTTCTAACGCATTTTCGTTTAAATATCTCTATAAGAATCCTGGGACTTATAATGTATCACTAATTGGAAAAAACCAATATTGTGCAGATACGGTATTCAAACCAATATATGTGACAGAAGGGTTTAAGGTCGGTGTTGAATCTCTAAATGACCAATCTGAATTTTCTATAGTCCCAAACCCTTTTGATGATTATGTTACAATAACAGCCAAGCAAAGCTTTTACTCTTATCAGTTTGAATTACTGAATGCAGTAGGGCAAACGATATTGAAACAAAGAATTTATTCTTCCCCTATAGATATTCGCATGTTGAACTTGGAAAACGGTTTATACTATTACAGAATTATTAATGCTAACAATGGAACAATGGTTAGTGGTAAATTAATAAAAAGGTAGTTCAAATTCTACCTCTTTAATCTAAAGAAGTATCTAAGGGAGGCTTATGTAGAGGAATGATTTGGCATATTTTGGGAAATGTAGTTCACTAGAACAAATTTTGAAGAGGCAACTATTTCAGAATATGTATCATCTTAAAGTCATGAAATTGACTATCCTATCCTTTTTGATTTTTGCTGCTCAGAGTGTTTTCTCTCAATGTAATCCCTCCGTAAATGATTCTTCATCTGCAACAGTTTGTGCAGGGCAAAGAGTCTTTTTTGAGGCACGTTCTCCTGGCTATACAACAACCATAAATTGGGATTTTGGGGTAGCGGCAGTTTCCTCGAACGTACAAAAGCCAACTTATGCATATAGTGATCCCGGTTTGTATACTGTAACTTTCACAGGAACTGGACCCTCGGGAACTTGTACGAAAACCCTAAGCGTTACAGTTAGACCTTCTCCTCAAATAAATTTCAAATTATTGTCTCCAGCGGTTCAATGTTTTAAGGGGAATAAGTTTTGTTTTATAGACAGCAGTGAAGCTCCTTTTGGGAAAATTATAAAACAGACTTATCTTATTAGTAATGGTCAAAAAATTATAGATAACGATCCTGTTTTTCCAATTCATATATGTATAACTATTAATGACCCATCAGGTGGGTACTTTGATGTAATTGTAGAATCATATGATAGTAATGGTTGTGTTACAAAAAAGCAATACACTGATGTAGTTAAAGTTATATCTAAAGTTCTTGTCCATGCTGAAATTGCGGCTGATTTGTCTCGCTTCACCTGTGATACTATACATGCTGTGATAGAAAATAAAAGCCAAATATCGTTGTCTGTAATTAATAAATTTACTTGGAATTGGGGAGATGGTACAATTGAAACAGGTCGCAAAGACTCTAATACTATATGGTGGGATGGAGTAAATGGAGATGGATTAATTAAGAAAATATATCCCAATACAGGGAGCAATTTGGTCACTCTTAGTGTGGAATTAGACTCGGGATGTGTAGATAGTACAGTTTTTACCGTAGCTACACGACATGAGGTAGTTGGTGATGTGTATTTAGATGAGAATAAGAACTGTATGAGAGATTCTAATGAATATCTTATGGAAGGGAATATCCTAGGAAACATACAGTTTAATGATGGTTATGGACATATTAAAAATGGACAATACAGTTTGAGCGTGATGAATGGGGTAGATTATAGTATCGACCTGATTCCTTTTGAGAGTAATAAAAATTACTCGGCCTTTTGTCCTAGTCCCTTGAAGATTAAATTAGATAAAAATGCATCGTGTACTGTTGAAGGTACGCCCCTTGGGATGCAGGTAAGTGATTCTTGTATAGGTGTAAAACTGGATATTTCATCGGGGAGATTTAGACGTTGTGTGAGTGGCTTCGATAAAATTGGTTTGATAAATTATAGTTTTAAAACGGCCTATAATATTCGTCTACATGTCAGACTTCCCATGTTTATGACGGTAAATGATATTCATCTTCCTGATGACATAGTATTTACAACACAGAATTTGGGGAATAACAAGTATCTTTTTAGAACTGATAGTCTTACCAGTTTTCAGAATGAAGTGATTCTGATTAATAGAAGTATAAAATGTGATGAAGCATCTAGAAATGGAAGGGGGTGTGTTAAGGCCTCGATAACTACTGATAGTCAGTGCAATACAAGTGATATTGAAATCATATCATCAAAATTATCAGATAGTACTACCTCTATAAAAGTTAAAAATGTTGGAGCAAGCTCCTTAGTGAAAGGCTTAAGTCTGTATGCGGATAATACGTTATTATTTAGAACTAACGTGTCGTCAATGGGGAATGACTCAGTCACTATTAGTTTTAAACATAAATTAGGAATATTCTATGGTATTTTGGCATGGAATAATGAAGACTTTATTAAATACAGGAGTATTATTTATAACGATAATAATCAACTTGTTGAGGGGGTGAAAAGCGGTTTTAATTGGATTTCTGAATCATTTTATGAACAACGTAGGTGTCAAACTGTAGTTGATAGTTACGATCCAAATGATATACAAGTTTCACCTATTGCGATTGATATAAAAACGGAGCTTCCAATTGAAAAACGGTTGACTTACACGATTCGATTCCAAAATACAGGGAATGATACAGCATATAGAGTTGTTGTTGAGGATACGTTGAATGACTACTTCAATTTGAAGACGTTTGAGCCTATTTCATCAACTCATGACTATTATTATACGATAGAAAAGAACAATGGCTCAACTAAGTTGTCATTCATATTTGAAGATATTAACTTGGTTGACAGTGCAACTAATGAAGTAGCAAGTCAAGGTTCTATTACATTTAAAATTGCACTCAAGAAAGAAACAAGTAATGTGAACGTAGTGAAAAATAAAGCGGCTATTTTTTTTGATTTTAATCCTCCGATTATAACGAACTACGCAGATGTAACCTTGGTAGATCGAGAAAAGAATTTTGAGCCTATTGAGATTTGGAAAGATGATACATTGATTCAAAAAATCAGTTATATAGATACTACAATATGCGGTTATTTTATTAGTCCTATTACTGGAAAGAGGTATGTAAGTGGAACTATTTTGGAACTCGACCCTAACAGTAATGACCTCAAACATTATTATAGTTTTGACCTTACTACACCCTTTGTTTGGGTAAATGCAAGTCAAAATGGTGCCCGATTAGATGCTCAGAATTCGTATCCACAGAACTATACTTGGCTAGATTGTGATGATGGGTACAAGGTCATTGAAAATGAAACAAATAAGATCTTTGAAGCCTCTCAAAATGGTAATTACGCTCTTATGATAAAGAATTCCATTTGTACGGATACTTCGGATTGTTTTGAAGTAAATACATTGGGAGTAAAGGACTTATTAGATTCAAATAAACCCATAGTGTATCCCAACCCAAATCGGGGAGTGTTCTTTATTTCTGCAGAACTATCTCTGATTACTGAAATGCGGTTATACGCAATGAATGGGAAACAAATACCAATTATTAAGCATGAGGGTTATTTTGCAGTTTCTGATAAGGCTCAGTCGGGAGTATACTTTCTGAAATTTGTTGTAGACGGAAATGTATATACAGAAAGAATTGTAGTGATAAGATAGTCGGTGTAGTTCTCTCATCAAGTGGGAGATTAAGTATAGTTGTTGAATAGTAGAAAAATGGGATAAACACATGAAATCTATTCAAGCCATTCAACTGTGTTTTATTTGACTAATATACCTAACGGAAAATATCAGGCCTATATGTTGGCTTGTGGACTTGGTGGAGGTATAGAAATAAATTTAAGAACCCCAGAATGAAATGTCTTGGTATTCCAACCTATTCAGGCCATTCCACCGTATTCTCATCTATGTGATTGGGGAACATGGTAATGGAATCTACAAAACCATCTTGAATCCAAATGCTAAGACCTTTTGAATCAATTGTATAGTCCTTTGCTTTTAGATCTATAAGGTTCTCCTCTAGCTTAAGATCAGGGAATTTGGCAGTTTTCAAAAACTCTTCTTCACTCATTCCAGCGTATGATTGTCCGTTCAACACATAGGTAGGAGCATAGCATGAGATAAGACCAAGCCTAAAATCGTCTTCTGACATGAATGTAAGTTCTACACCCAATTCGCTATATAGCAATGAAACATCTTCACTGCCATCTTCATGCTTTTCTCTTGTGCTATCGGTAGGTTCGCCTAGTAGCAATTTTACTTGTTCAAGAGATTGACCAAACTTGGTTTGGTTAAAGCCGATAAATGGAATAATTTCTATATTCATTGTTCTATTTTTTGTTGGAATAATAATCCTGTTTGAGCAGAGAAAATAGGAGAGAATCCTCTGGTTTAACTTTGGCCTTGTAATGTTCTCTTAAAACTCCTTCTTGAACAAAATTGAAATTTTGCAACAATTTAAGAGAGGGAGGGTTTTCCAAACCTATAAAAGCTTCTATTCTGTTAAGAGACATTGCTGAGAAACCATATGGAATTATGGCATTCAAAGCTTCTGTCATCAGACCTTTTCTCTGATGCGATTCGTTAATCATATATCCGATTTCTGCCCTATAGTGATCTATATACCATGTGTGATAACCGCACCATCCTATATTTTCTTGGGAGTTTTTATCAATTAAATGAAAATACAAGAATTTTCTATTGAACGTAGATAATCCATCATTGTACCTTCTTTCTTGTTCTTGTAGTTGTTGAATATCTGTAAGACCTAAGAATTTCATTTGTTCTCTAGGTTCCATTGAAGTAAAGACGTGGTCCATTACTTCTTGTGTTGTTTTTCGTAAAAAAAGCCGCGATGTCTCTATAGTTTCAAAGTCCATCTTTTATCAATTACAAATAGGACAAAGCCTTGTCCACCATATTGGTACTTCCCATAAATACAGGATTTCGCTGATGAATTTCAGTTGGGTTTACTTCCATGATTCTTCCAGAACCTGTGCTCGCTTTTCCTCCTGCTTGTTCTGTAATAAAGGCCATTGGGTTACTCTCAAACATCAAGCGAAGCTTGCCGTTAGGAGCTCCTTTGGTAGCGGGATACATGAATATTCCTCCTTTGAGCAAGTTTCTGTGAAAATCTGCCACCATACTGCCAATATATCTTGCACTGTAAGCCTCCTTATCGATAGAGTTTCTACAGAAGTCAATGTATTTTTTTACTCCAGGCTTAAACTGGTCATAGTTACCCTCATTTACGGAATAAATCTTCCCATCTTTTGGCATTTGAATGTCAGGATGACTGAGACAAAAATCTCCAATAGAAGAATCAAGGGTAAATGCATTTACTCCTTGCCCTGTTGTAAATACAATCATAGTACTACTTCCATAGATTATGTATCCAGCAGCAACTTGGTTGATGCCTTTTTGAAGTACGTCCTCCATAGTAACTGGGCCGCCTACTGGACTCTTTCTTTGATATACAGAGAAAATGGTACCTATGCTAGCGTTAACATCTATATTGCTACTGCCATCAAGTGGATCCATCGCAATAATGTACTTACTATCTTGGTTTAATGTAGTCTCAATATGGTGAATGTCCTCTTCCTCTTCAGAGATTATAGCACAACAATCTCCACCTAACGTTAAAGAAGATTTGAATTCCTCATTTGCAAGTATGTCCAGCTTTTTTACTTCTTCACCTTGTACATTTACAGTGCCGTGAGCTCCAAGTATATCTACCAAACCTGCTTTACGCACGTCCCTATTTACAATTTTAGCTGCAAACTTGATATCTCTAAAAATCTTGGATAGGTCACCATTAGCTTCGGGAAACTTACTTTGTTGATCTGCTATGAACTGGCTAAGGCTTATTACTTGGTTAATTCTCATTACTACTTTAATTGGGTAATTTTGTGGCAAATTTAATCTTTAATGAGAGTATACAAATTTGGAGGAGCAAGTGTTAAAAGTTCTGCTGCTGTAAAGAATGTAGGAGAGGTGTTACGTACACAAGCTGATGGCCCATTATTAGTGGTTATTTCTGCAATGGGTAAGATTACCAACAAGCTTGAGCTATTGGTAGATGCATATTTTCATAACAAGAAAACTAAAAAGAAAATCTATGATGAGATAAAACAGTTTCATCAAGTAATCATTGATGAATTGCAAATTAGCGAGAATGATTACTATGAGGTTGAAAATCTGCTAATAGAATTAGAGTGTATCGTAGAAAAGAGAAGGGATGAGTCTTCTTCTTTTGATGTGGAGTACGATAGAATAGTGCCTTTTGGAGAATTACTAAGTACGAAGATTGTGAGTACGTATCTCAATAAAATTGGATATAAGAGTAGGTGGATTGATGCCCGTAATTTTGTGATTACCACCAATAAAAACAGGGCTGCAAATGTCCTTTGGGACGAGAGCATTCCTTTAATCACCAATAGTCTAAAACCTTTGGTTGAAAAGCAAACAATAGTTACTCAGGGTTTTATTGGTAGAGGATTGAATCATAAAAATACAACGCTTGGTAGAGAAGGTTCTGATTATACAGCGGCAATATTTGCGTTTGCATTGGATGCAGAATCTGTTACCATTTGGAAAGATGTAGATGGGGTTATGAATGCTGATCCTCGCAAGTTTGATGATGCTGTACTCATACCTCGATTAAGTTTTAATGAGGCAATTGAGTTAGCTTATTACGGTGCTTCTGTAATACATCCTAAGACGATACAACCTCTTAAGAATAAGAAAATACCATTGTGTGTAAAATCGTTTTTGAATCCAGATAGGCCCGGTACTATTGTAATGGAGAGTGATCAAAAGACACTCAATGAAACACAGTGTTACATTGTAAAAGAAGACCAAATCTTAGTAACTATAGCTTCCAAAGACTTCTCTTTTATAGTAGAGGATAACCTAGAAATCATTTTTAATGCATTCAATTCTGCTGG
This sequence comes from Bacteroidota bacterium, assembly GCA_002746305.1. Lineage (GTDB taxonomy): Bacteria > Bacteroidota > Bacteroidia > NS11-12g > UBA9320 > UBA9320. The sequence goes on from NVWV01000001.1 coordinate 18,831, forward strand.
TGTTCAGCTTAATCTGATGCAAAACTCAGCAATTAGTTTTATGGCTTGTTTCAATGCAGAAACCTCAAAAGTGGAGAAGTTGGTTGAGCTCTTGACTAATAAATTTGAGGTTACCATAAATGAAGGACATACATTATTGACCGTTTTTAATTATTCAGATAGTAATTCTGAGTTGGAAAATATTATAGCTGGAAGAAACATAACACTAGAGCAAAAGTCTAACTCTGCTTTACAGTTATTACTTATTTAGGTCTTTCGGGTCAATTGGCCCTGTGGTTATTTGTATGTTTTTTTCGTAAACTACGTCACTTTCAATACCATAGGTTGAGACCTTAAATTTTCCATCTTTAAGACCATTTTCAAAGTGTCCTACAAGCATAATGGAGCCATCAATAACAGTTTGTGTACAGGTGCCGTGTGGTTTGCCATCCTTAAATTCCCCCGTAATATAACCATCAGGAGTTTGTAATGCACCCTTTCCGTTGAAGGCGTTGTTTTTCATTTCACCTCTGTAGATGTATGCATCTCCTCTGACATAGGTGCCAGAACCACTCATAATGTCTTGAACCCAAGAGCCACTGTACGAAGTGTTATTGGGGTAAGAGATTGAACCACTATCCTGTCTCATGCTCATAGCATAATTGCCAGAGTAAGAGTAGTCGAGGCTTTTGGAATAAAAATCTCCTTGTCCCCAGAAGAAACCAAGTTTAAATTCTCCTGCATACTTATTTCCAAATGTGTCAATATACTCACCACGTCCGTGGGGTAACCCGTATGACCAATCTCCTTTGTAAATGGCTGCACCATCTCTCCAGACCATCGTTCCATTACCATCAAGTACATTGCCCTCTTTAACGGTTCCATTGGGTATAAGTCTTAGTCCCGTACCTTGAAGGACCTCTTTGGTCTTGTCTTTTAACGTTTGTAAAGTAGCTGTAATTTTAATGTGATTGAGCTTGTTGTCTTCAAAGTAAAAGTCAATTACATACTGTTCAGTAGAGTATTTTCTAATGTATATATTTTGGTCAGAGAACTCCAACATACCAGAGTTGTCTTCGACTTGTTCTAGTGACATTCCCCATTTAGCGTCAAACGGTAGTTTTAGCCTATAGGATTTGTAACTGTGTCCACTATCAAACAGAGCAATTCTGTATAGACTTATGTCACTGTTATACTCCATGAAAATACCATCTTCTAAATAATCGAGCTTATAGACCTTAAGGAAAGGTAAAAACGATTCCACAGGTTTTTTGGTTTCAAAATTGTCTCTCAATTCTGAGATAGTTGGAGAATTGTAAGGGAGCCCCATAAGTTGCTCAAGCTCAATTCCATAGCTCAATGAGCTGAATATTAGAGAAAGGGTTAGTAAAATAATTTTTAATCTGGTTGCTCGAATCATCCTTAAAACAAAAGTATCTATCTGTGGGTTTAGTACATAATTTAAACGCACTAAAATTGCATTTTTTTAGACAATAAGATGGTGTTTAGGTGTAAATAGTTGCCTCTATGGTAAGTTGCTGAGGGAGGAGCAATTAGTTTGACATAAATATTAGCTTTGCACAACGTAAAAAATGAACAAACACAAAGTAACCTTTAGGTTTGAAACGGATAAAGAAAAGACAATTACCGTGGAAATAGCTGAAGGTGATACTATACTTGACGCTGCTCATGATAATGATATCAGTCTTAATCATAATTGTGGGGCCGTATGTGCTTGTAGCACATGTCAAGTATATATAGATAAGGGAATGGAGTCCTTGCCAGAGATATCTGATAAGGAAGAGGATTTCATAGATAGAGCAACAAACCCAAAAATAAGCTCAAGACTTGGTTGTCAATGTGTGGTGACCTCAGATATAGAAGTAACAATACCAGACCAAAGTGGCATTATAGGACATTAGAAAATGAGTAATAAGAAATTTTTTGAACCACCAATTAATTGGTCGGATTATGAAGATATAGCACTGGCCTTATATGAGAAGTTCGGAGATGAGTTTGGAGAATCCAAAATTTATAGAATAAGATTTACCGACTTGCTCGATTGGATTCTGGCACTTGACAACTTTGAAGGGACTCGTGAAGGGAGTACCGAAGGGCATCTGGAAATGATACAAAGTGGTTGGGTATATGAGTGGAGAGATAATCAATAAGATATGATTTTAGATAGGCTTTCCTCAATAGATACCTTTATTTTGGATGTGGACGGTGTGCTCACTACGGGTGCTGTTATAGCTACCAATACTGGAGAAATGAGAAGAGATTTTAATATCAAAGATGGCTTTGCACTTCAGTATGCAGTAAAGAAAGGGTATAAAATTATTATTATCAGTGGTGGAGATAATGAGGGTGTTAGGAAACGTTTGAAAAGACTTGGTATCACAGAAGTTCATACCGGAGTTTCGGATAAGAGAGCTCTACTGAGAGAGTTAGAATCTAAACTTAAAATTAATCTGGCAAATGCTTTGTACGTAGGTGATGATTGCCCAGACTTGTCGGTAATGAGAATGTGTGGTATTAAAGTAACTCCAAATGATGGTGTGTGGCAAGTGCAGGAAGAAGCTGATATTGTAACAAGAGCAACAGGGGGGAAAGGAGCTGTTAGAGAAATAATAGAAAAGACATTGACATTACAAGGTAAATGGGAGAGTAGCGAGCATTCTGTCTGGTAATCCGTACAAGAAGCAGTTTAATGTGAGGTATAACTTACAGGACTAAATTATCTTTGAGCCGATGCTCAAGCAAGTGAATTACGTTAATAAATACAAGTTTGTTATAACACTAGTTGTATTTGCTGTCTGGATGCTTTTTTTTGATGGAAATAGTGCGTTATTTATTAATAAACAATACAATGAACTTCTGGATTTAAGGGTGCAAGAAAGATTTTTGAAGAAGGAGATTAATGAAATGAATCAGCAAAAAATTGATTTATTCTCGGACAATGACAAACTAGAGCGATATGCTCGTGAGCATTACTACTTTAAAAAAGACAATGAAGACGTCTATGTAATAGAAGAAGCAGAAGATTAAAAATTTTCTTTTGCTATGAGCTCCAACAATTGTGAGTGAATACTTGGATTCCCTGCTAATATGGTATTTCCAAAAACGAAATTATTCCCGTTACTGAAATCGGAGACGTTCCCTCCAGCTTGTTGTACAATATATGCTCCCCCAGCCACGTCCCATGGACTCAAATTAAGTTCATAGAAAGCATCAAATCTCCCATAAGCAGTATAGGCTAGATCTATAGCGGCACTACCCATACGTCGCACTCCTTTGGTTCGTTTCATAAGTTCTTGCAAAACAGATAAATATTCATTCATTTCGCTAAAGTTATAGTACGGGAATCCTGTGGCAATTAAGGTGTCCTTAAGTTCTATTCTTTCAGAGCATGAAAATAGTTTATCGTTCAAGAATGCCCCAATGGGGTTAGCCTTAAAAGTTTCTGCATCAGCAGGAATATGAACGCAAGCATATATGGGAGAACCTTCTTTGTATAGGGCTAAAGATATAGAGAATTTGGTATGGTCAAAAAGGTAATTTGTCGTACCGTCTATCGGGTCAATTATCCAATACAACTGGTCGTTTTTTATGGTTGTAGTTTCTTCTTCAGTTAAGTAACCAGCAGAAGGAGTGATTTTTTGCAACCCTGCAACCAACATTTTTTCACTTTCTGTATCTACATAACTTACCAGTTGATTTAAACTCTTCTCGGCTACTTGAATTGTCTTAACCTTTGACTGTTCTTTAAGCTGGAATATTCCAACCGTATTTACCAGTTGCTGAATTGCTTGTTCTTGGTCTGTTGTTAGCATTAGAATAATTCGTTTTCTATCTGTTCCTTTAGTTTTGTATTATTAGCTAAATCACACTTTCGAGCAAAGAATCCATTACTCTTTTTAATTTCATAAATATCTTCAACGGTCAGTAAACCCGGTCCTTCCTGTACTGGTTTGTCCCAATTGATGTACCTAAGGTCGGAGTTGATAATAGTTTCTTTTAATGAAGAGTTAAGGGCTATAGTATGAAAGTAAATCTCATCTGGAAAGAGGACATTTCTAAAATAAGCATAAAGAGAAGGAGTGTCTTGAGTTTGTTCTGAAAAGTGTAATGTCATGTCCTTGGTTACTGAAAACCAAGCACTGCCCGCATAAAATTCCTTTTTGGGGAGTTTTCTTTTAAATAACTTTAGATAGAATTGTCTCAATTGGTATGTAGGAGTGGTCCACTTAATTACTTTGCTAATTAAACCAGAAGGTCTGAAATGATAGGTGTCAACCAAGCCAATGCCATTTTTAAAGAAAGCATGTTGGTAGTTGGTCAATGGAACACGATCTTTAAAAGTAGCATATTTAGAAAAAATCGTCGATCGCACTTTAGGATATTCCGATTCTATAGGGAGTTGAGTGTTGTTGATGAAATTTGTACCTTGATTCCCTGTAAAAAAATGCTCAAATTCTTCTTCTGATTTGGTGATATAGTCTTCTCCAGAGATAAGATGAAAATAGTCAAATTCTTCTAAGTTAGATGCGTTTAAAAGTAGCATAGAGGCCTCTACAATAGAGAAATGACCTCGTGAAACATCAATGGATTGCTCTAGGGTGTAAGGCAGTAAATAGGGATGTTTTTTTAGAATTTTGGATCGTGATTTTTTATCCAGATGGATTCTAACAACATAATTTCTTTTTTTGCATTCTTTAACCAATAACTCAAGATGAGCTCCATTTTTATGGGCTAATATGGCAATAAAATGCTTCATTCTTCCAAGAGTTTTTGCTCAAAAATAGAATAGCTTAAATTTTGCGTGTAATAATCATAGGTGGATTTTCGCAGTGCACTGTACTCTTCGGGATTGGCCACCATTTGCTCAATTATAGTTTGGGCTTCGTCTATATCTTTAACAAGGTATCCATTTTGACCATTGGCTATCATGCTGCCTATCCCTCCTACATCAAAGGTTATCACTGGGAGCCCAAAACTATTTGCTTCATTAATAACTATTGGTGTGCAGTCTGCTTTCGGAAATAGTACAAAGAAATGAGCATTTTGATAGTAGGATACTAGTTCTTTTAGGTGGTCCGATTTGGTCTTGTCTAATTTTTTTTCAATGCCAATGATGTCAATTGTACATCCCAAATTTCGGGTTAGAGCTTCTGTTTTATCAATCCCCTTTCGTTTATAGTCTGTGCCAATACTTAGAAGTTTAAGTTCTTGTTTTTTTGTTGGGATGACAAGTTCTGTGAATTTACTCTCTCTGAGATTACTCCCCAAGTTTATGGTAGCACACCTAATGGATGGATGGTTTTTAAGAAAGCCATCTTTAGCCCATTGTGAGGTTGCAAATACCCGATCAAATTTCACAATGGACACTTGCTCCACTTCTTTGGATTCCTCTATCGCTTTATGTGTCAGTTTCGAGTAAGCTGAATAATTGTCTTTTAAAAGATTGAAACATGCATCTGCTACCAAATAGGATTTTGTCTTTGGAGAATAGTCGAAAAGTTCTGTGCCAGATCCCAAACATAGTATTAAGTCTGGTCTAAAAGTATCTTCACTCTGTTGAAGTGCAGTTCCGTATATTTTTGAAACACTTTTACTGAAGTAGACGTTCAATCGTTTCCCTGTTATTTTGTTGTACAGGTATGAATATTTAGCTAATTGCTTTTGAGCTTTATGAGCGTAGTTACTGTAGCAAATCTGCACTTCATGCTTTTTACTCAATTGTTGAAATATGGCATTGCAAGTTCCTGACCAAGATGCTAAATCGTCAATAGGTAGTATGCTTGCTAATAATATCTTCATCTATCCAATTAGTAATCCTAGGTAATAGAAAACACCTGTATAGCTTTTTACAGTACCTGCTTTTATTCCATTCTGTATCCAGTTAGGAATTAGCAATAATGACGCTTTAATCATTGATATTGAAATGCTATATAAATTAGAAATAAAGGGCGTTGTTTTTAATGCCTTTCGCGATTTTCCATGTGCATAGTGTGCCTTGAGAAAGGCAATAACCGTTTTTTGATGGGATTGATGATGAACCAAAAGTTGAGGAGCATAATGAATGTCAAATCCCAAAGCTTGAAGCATCTCTTGCATGTAAATTTCATCGTAGTATCCAATTGTATTTCCTTTCATACCTACATCTGGATTAAATCCCCCAGCTTTTTCTAAAGCTTCGGTGGTAAATCCACAAGCACAGCCGTTGATAAAACCTCCTTTGGGTAAAAGACCAAAGGACTCTGTAAAAATAGGTACTTCAACTAGGTCAGAAGGAATCCACTTGGGTGATTGATAGTCCCAATAAATAGTTCGCCCACTTATGCAATCAATTTTATGGCTGGAGATGATGGTATGGAGTTCGTTTACCAAATTTGGATCTGGGTAGGCATCATCATCCATATAAAAAACAAAAGGAGCTTGGGCATTTGTCCATCCGGTATTGCGAGCGTTACTGTGACCTAGCTTTGCTTCTTCAAAAAATTTAACCCTGTGATTGATGGATGAATGTTTTTTTGCCACCTCTAGGGAGTTGTCCGTACAAGCGTTCAGGATAATTAGAATTTCGTAAGAAATATCAGTTTGTATGTTTTCATAAAAAGACAAGCTATAATCCAATGTATGGACCCTGTTGTGTGTACATATGATTAATGATATTTTAGGCTTGCTCTCCAATCTTACGACAAGTTTAGGTGCTAAAATTTATATTCTTGTTTCTAAAGTTTGAATATTCTTTCAGCTTAACATCTATTCTATAAACTTTGGTGAGATAATTATACATCTTTGTATCGTTGATATCATTTGAAAAGTAAGTATATACATACTAAGGATCTTCATAATAACGAGTCTCCTAAACAGATTGTTCCTACTCTGACGGATTTGTTTCAACCCAAGTCTGTCGTTGATATAGGATGTGGTACAGGTACTTTTCTTAAGGAATTCAAGAATTGTGGGGTGCCTAAAGTTTTTGGATATGATGGGGATTGGGTAAACAGGGATTTACTCAAAGAAAACCTAGAACAATCCGAGTTTTTATCATGCAATCTGGAACATACTATTTCATTTAAAGAGAAGTATGATTTAGTGATGTGTCTTGAGGTAGCAGAGCATTTATCAGAAGAGGCTGCAAATATTCTTGTAGATAATTTGATTACAGCAGGTACTGTACTTGTTTTTTCGGCTGCAATCCCGAAGCAAGGAGGTCAAAATCATTTGAACGAGCAGTGGCTTGGATATTGGACCCATAAATTTGAAAAGAAAGGTTATGTAGTAGATGATATACTAAAACCCTTATTCTGGAATAATGAAAAGATAGACTACTGGTACAAGCAAAATATGGTAATTGTACGTCCTTTGGATTTTAAGTACAGTGAAATTTTGAAAACTAATGTTTTAAAAGACGTTATACACAAGGATTTATTTCTGGAGAGAACCCAACGGTATGATACACTCAGAAATGGTGAGCAACGTCCAAAACTCTATCTCAAGTTATTGTTGAAATCACTTATTAATAGTTTTAGAAGTTAAGTGGTCCTCAATATTGTCATACCCGTTTACAACAGACTTCATTCAATTCAGCGATTGATGCAAAGTCTACTTAGAGCAAATCTTATTGAAGAGGTCAATCTCTATATAAGTTGTGAAGGCAATGTGGCAGAAGATGTTTTAGATTATGTAAAGCATATTAAGTGGTCTCTAGGCAAGTTTGAGATAATAAAGCAATCGGAACAGTTAGGTGTAGATAAACATAACCATGCGTGTATGCGAATGGCGGAGAAGTTAGGAAGTGTTTTGGTATTGGAAGATGACTTGGTCGTTTCACCGTATTTTGGTACTTACTTATCTGGTTGTAGCCAAATTATAAACTCGGAGAGTACTGTGGCAGGAGTTGGCTTATATCGATATAGTATCATTGAACAAAACCACTTTCCTTTTAATCTTATTCCCAATGATGAATTCCTGTACTATCAGCAAAAAGCATGTAGCAAAGGGACTTTTTACACTTGGAGTATGCTAAAACCGTATTTTGAGTTTTCGGAAAGTTTTAATGGCGATTTTCAGAACTACCATCTTCCAGAAAATGTTCAAAAATGGGGAGATGAGGTTTGGGAGAAAAGTTTCTACTGTTACCTTCAAGAATCTGATAAGTATGTAGCCTATCCAAGATATAGTCTGACTTCTGATTTTGCTGATTTTGGAGTACATATGAAGAAACAAACGCTGAAGTATGTTCATCAATCAGAGCTTTACCTAAGTGACCAGTTTGGTAGTATAAATGAGTTTTCTAAAACGGATAATATCTATGATGCATTCTATGAGGTCTCTCCAGCTACCTTACAGAAGTTAAATAAAAAATTATTGGACTATGAGTTTGAAGTGGACTTATATGGTCATAAGAGTTTAAAACATATAAAAAGTGAGTGCCTGATTTCTTCTAAGGAATCGAGTAAACCCATAATAGGGTGGGAGAGGAGACTAAAGCCGGAAGTGAATAATGTATTGTTAGACCAACAAGGTGACTTTTATACACTGGCAAAAACCAGTGATTTTAGTTCCAACAATGAGCGAGGGGTTCTCAAAGAGAATTTCTTATACTACTTCCCAGATACTAAACTGATGAGTTTACTCAAAATGAAATTATCAGAGGTTTTTAGTCGATTTATAAAACGGTAAGAATCCACAAACCGAGACTGTCTGTGCGTTGAGTATAGAGAGATTGTAAGGATAATTTTCCTTCTACTGGATGCAATACTTCATTTGGTTGAAGAATGGACAAATTATTTTGATGGGCATAATTTTGAAACTGTTTTAGTTTTTGAGATGTCGTAATGGCAATCTTATCACCAGAAACCATTTTGTCGAATATTTGAAGTTTATCAGGTTCAAAAAGCAACATTCTACAATTAGTTCCTTGTATGAATGAGGCTGGGGCAATATTGTTTTCTATGAAAAAATGAGGTATTTCAGAGTGACTTAAATACTCGGTTTCAAGTTTTGAAGTCTTCTCGATTATTTCATTGACTTGCATACAATACTCACTGTTTTCTATATGCGTATATAGTGGATGGATAACATTAACAACCAGATTGAATGCGATGGGTATGAAGAGCCATTTTAGCTGGGGAAGCTTTTTAGGGTTATAAAGGATAATTAGCAGTGGAGGAATAAATAGTAATAGTAAATAGTAGTAAGCCCCTAGAACTAAGGCGAAAGCTAAAAGTATGAGGTAATTAACAATGAATTTTTTGGTAATAAATTTTCTAATGATAGTCAATAATGCAACTAAGGTTACTCCACTGTATGCTAAAAAGGTAAGAGGAGTTTTTACGGTGAAATGTGTCAATCTAAATTCTAGTGTGGAAATGAAGATGTTTTCGGGAAACAAAAGATAAAAAGATAGAAGTAATATGATTCCTCCAATACCCAAGTAAACATACCTTCGGTCTCGCTGAATCAGCCAACCTTCGTAACAGAAAACGGCAGCTACAGCTAAAAGTCCAGGTGGAATATGGAGCGAGCATAGAAAGACTGATATAGCTACTCCCCAGTACCACTTTCTGTTGAGCATTGTATTCCATAGTTGATATAGAACCAAGGCTAAGATGAGAATGACAGGTTCTGGTCTTTGTAGTAGGATCACTTTATCTGTCAGGATAAGAAGAGGAATACTAAGAAATAAATGGGTGCTGTCTATTCTAGATGCTAAGGTGTAAATTAATAGTAAGGAGAATGTGAAATAAAAGAGATGTACACCACTTATAGATGTTAAATGAGTGGCAAAAGGTATTTGTAACCATCCGTAAAATGCAGGGGTATGAAAATTAGTGAAGTAGTTGAACATACCACCCCCTTGTAATACAGATGGTGCTTGGCTAAAGAACCAAGCACCATCTAATTCATTTAATGGGCATAAAAATTTGGGAAAATAAATGGCTGCCAATGTGGCAACTAATAAGACTATGCTTATGCGTTTCCTTTTATCCACCCGAGTCTTATCTCATCAAGTAGATTTTTCCATATCCTTGGTTGAAGAACTGGTCGCCTTCAGATTCTCTATGGGTTATGTCCTCTCCATTTAATCGAGCTGTTACCTTGTAGAGATAGACACCATTGGCTAACTGATCCCCATATTCATCGGTTCCATTCCAAGAGTACTCCGAAATATTATTACCTATTTTTATAAGGCCCATTTCATCTTGGGTAATTTCCCTAACTACTTTTCCTGTTACCGTAAGAATCTGTATTTTCATGTAATCAGGGATTGTTTCTCCGGTAAGGGTATATACAAATCTCATTGAAGTTGTAAATGGATTTGGGTACGGATATACATTTGTAATTTGAGACTCTCTGATAACCTCGAAGTTGATATCATAATGTAAGTCACTAGATTCATTTCCAGAAGCATCACTCACCGCTACATTTAGGTTATACTTTCCAGAAGCAAGACCTTCAGGTGAATATTCCAATACTGCCTTTTCCCCAGGTTTAGTGGCAGCATAGAAAACTACATCTTGTTTTGTATCTCTAAGTGTATCTGCAAGTCCAATCGGATTTCCAATGTCATCTACAGGTTGAAGGACTGATGTGAATGCCTGAGGATCATTTATATAAATAAATTCATTGTCATCCAAAACCGACATGGTGATTATTGAGCTGGGGGATACAAGATCGTAGTCCAATATGTGAACACCATCAAATACAACATCCAGCAATGGATTTCTTTCATCTTTTAGTACCACATAGGTTAAATCTAGAACATTGTTATCCAATCGTTCTTCAGGTTGATCGAATTCTGGATTTACTTGAATGGTAATTCTATTTTCACCCACCAAACCTAAGGTGTGAATTTTATAGGATAGGATAAAAGAATCATTGGGTCCTAAATTTACATATTTTGAATAATCCAATGTATCCAATTTATTATCTGCTGTTCTGTTGATTGTGAGTACCAGAACACTGTCCATAGAAAGACTTGATATATTTTGATACGCAATTTTCACATACAAAGAGTCACCTTCTTGAAGAGTATCATTACTCTGTTCAAAAGCAATGCTTGGCATCAGAGAACCCTCAGGAACTCCATCGTACAACATTGTCCATCTTCTTTGGTAGATAGGCGTTCTTCTATCTTCATCTTTGTAAGAAGTTTTGATTTTAAGGTATGGATATATCGCAGCATCAATGCTTGATAAATCTTGGTTTGACGAAGGAAGGTTTCTGAAAATGGTATCTTCATCCCCATTTTCGCGTACTCCCACAATATCGTAAGCTATAGAGTCTATTGGAGAGTCAAAATCATCTTCCAATCTAAAGTAAAATTCTTTCCATAACTGAGAAGGTCCGATTTTTTGACTGGTGATACTTCCTTGACTTCCTCTAGGATACAATAGTATGGAGTGATTATTGGCTTGACCCATAGGATTTGCAGGGGATTCATAATTGGCTAATAATTCAAATTCATCATCCAAAGGTGGTCCTCCTTTTTTACCTAATATTCCGTAAGGGTGTCCATGAGGAAGAGTTCTTATTTGTGAAGCCCCACAGTTTTCAATGGCGGAAAATACCGCATTATCCCAAAGTTCAATATCCACATCTCCATGTACGACCAAGAAGATTTCCCAACCATTAGGTATATCATCATTCATGTGTTTTACAAACGAGTCCCGAGCTACAGGGTTTCGCATGTCAAACCAATATACCCCCGAATATTCGTTTGCAATATGATACTTGATTCCTCTGTCATATGAAGCAGATACCTTTACGTTGAATTGACTATTAGAACTGTATCTATCCAAGTTTTCAGGGTTAACGGCTACGACTTCAATGGAGTTTGTTATAAATCGTTCTACGGCCTTGTATGGAAAAATCACAACCCCTCTTGAAGTTGGGCCAAGGTTTATTCCACTTACATATACACCATACTTTTCGGATATAGTCTTATTAAAACTCAATGATCTTGTGGCAGTATCTATCCTCATTCCTTTTGCAGAAGCTTCTCCCAGTTTAGAATAATAACCTTGAGACCAACCCTTCGGACTATTGAATATAAGAGCGAAAGTATTTGTTTCCCAAGTTCCTCCTTCTTCTACGGGTCTATTAAATCGAGCTCGCCAATAGAAATCGGTGCTATCAAATGGAGGTAATACAACCTTGTGTTCTATAATATTTTGTCCAGTTATGATATCTGAAGTATAAAGGATAGGGCTGTTGAATAACGGAGTGGTGTCAACTTGAAAAATGACTTCATTACCCATTTGTAATGGATTACTTGTTTGAACTTTCAATACCACTTCCGATAAAGGTTCTATACCATCTTTGGGAGGGAATAAGGTAGTAAGGCTGTTTGATGGCATAAACAGATTGTATATCAAAGTGTTATTGGTCTCACCGAAAGGAGCCAATTCCATTGTGTTATCCCCATAGTCTATGGTGATAGTAATATTTTGAAGTCCACGACTAAACTCGTTGTTGTGAATCCAAAAATCAACGCTTTTAGTACTGCTTATTGGTCCAAATGATTTTGGTCCAAAAGTTCTAATGCTATCATTGCTATAGTGAATACTCACAAAAACTAAAGGAGAATCAGGGCCTGATAGTCCTAAGTTTTCTAGGTTTAGTCTTAGAGCGAAAGAGTCAATTTCGGCATTGTAGTCCTCTGGAACAATTTCAATTTGATCATTGATAACATAGTCTGGAGCAAGAGGAGCATACAATCGTATTGCAGGGTCACCGTGATAAGTCATTTGCCTACATTGGGATCTATTGAAATTATCCTCAGGTCGTTGATATTCTCTTATAGTAATCTGGATTATCTCACCTATTGTTTTTCCATAGTGAACATTGTACGCATTTCTATAAAATGCCTGACTCCATTTAAACAACGGATCGATAAATCCAAATGCACTACTCGCTATCCATGCGACACCCCCTGTTTTTTCTTCTAAAAGAAATTCTTCGGGAAGGGATATGTCTTCAAACGAATTCCCTAAGGCACATCCATTAAACATAAATAAAGGATATTTACCTTCATTATTGAGGTTGTCAGGTTTTCCTATATCAACTTCCAATACTTGAGCGGCACCGTGTCCAAAATATCCTAAGGTATTAATTCCATTATCTATTATTTCCTGAATTTTGGTGGTTAACGTTACATCAACTTCAGATGCATCCTTCTTGTCTATAAATATTCCTTCTGCACCAAATTTTTCTCCTTTAACCTCATTGTAATAGAGCAATTGACGTGATTTTAGAAGATTTTGCTGTTGCTCCCCAGTTCCTCCTGTTAAGAAAAGGATCTTCTTTGATGTATGGGTTTGGGTTTCGTGCAACTTCAGTTTGTATAAGTATCGTAGTACTTCTTCATTTGTTCTTGCAGGAATTCTTCCAATAGGAATGGCAGGAGCTAAGTCATCTTTGGTGTAATCAGTTACAAAGAAATAATCAGAAGGTGGTCTTCCCCACGTAGGAACTAAATCTTCATATGCTCGTCGTTCATAGTCATATCGTATTTTATGGTAGGTCTGCCCCTTACCGAGGATAAGAATATTCTTGGGCTTATTCCCTTGAACATCATACATATACTTACAAAAGTTTCTAATGGCTCTTGGGTGGTGAAGTCCGTAGAAATGATTGTTGTATAAGTCCGAAGAGAATACAATTAATACCTTGTAACTGCCACCTTTTACAGATTCTCTGTATGTTTTATACTCTTCAGCACTGGCAGAAAGTTTAGAATGGGTTATAATTATATAATCATAGTCAGTAGTTGAAGCATCAACCAAATTAGCAAAGTTAACAGCTAATAGATTGTCACTGGAAATAGTTTTTTTAGTAGACTCGTCGGCTATTATTATCTTTTTAGGTCCTGTCTGAGTGCAATTGAACTTAAGTTCTGATCCTGTTTGACTTGATGAAATGTAAGTATTATTCGTGAAATCGTATACTGAAGCATTACTGCCTCCATAGTTTATAAATGAAAAATGGTCATTGGTACCTTCATAGTCCAATTCAAAATAGTTGTCATTGTTAAGGTCTAGGTTCTTTGGGTAGTCAATTCGGAAGTAAGACATTGCAATTCTTCCATTTCCTAAGTAAGTAGATTCAAACCGGAGTGGAGTTGTTGAAGAACCTATTTGACTAGAACTCAAAGTTATAATAGGGACGTTAAATCCCGGTTCTATTCTGTCATACCCAAAAAAGTACTTTTCAAATATTAGGTCAGAACCTATGAAAGTTTCAATTCGATTGTTTACACCATTTACAGTTTCCAGAGGGCTGGATTTTCCATATGCTCCGAAATAACATAGAGGTGCAGGTCCAGAAGAATTATACCCATAAGTTGGGATATTGTATACCGGTTTTCTGGCTCCTCTAGCATACTCACTGAAAATACCTTCACCTTTACTGTATTCTGAGAAGTAACCTGGAGAAAAATAAGGGTCTCCATCATAGACGTCTTTGTTGTGCAGAATAAGGGATTTGTACCAAAACCATGGATCTGCAGTTTTACCAGAAAAGTTTGTATTGTTATACTCAGTTAAACGTTTTCCGGGGGTGCTTGTAGTCCAGGTTAAAAAGTAATTTGCTGTATCCGTGTAAAGACTGGTATAGGTCTGGGGCTGTTGGTTAGCTTCCATATACATGGATGTTTCGTGCTTGCCATCATTGTATTCACCAAAAAACTCTATGAAGTCTCCTGGGTCAAATGAGTTGTCAATTTCGCCCGCCACACGGATAAACTGTTCCTCTCCATCTCTGTAAAGTTGAATGTTTTTTGGGTTTATACTTCCTACAGGAATTCCTTTAGCAACTAATGTAGCATGATCTATCTTGTAAATAGAGTTACTACCTACTTCTATTTTATAGTAGGTCTGGGATTTATTGATCCATTCATGCCCATATTGAGCAAATGCATCAGGAGCAATAAGTGCAAGCGTGAGTAGCAGTAGTAAAGTCGTAGATTGTTTAAGATTCATAATAATCTTTATGTAAAGAGACAAATTTAGGTTTTTTAGATGTAATGACGTTATAGCCATCTTGATTATTACACAGTTATGTACATTTTATCGGAAAACTTTTTCCTATTCTTGGAAATTTTAACTTCGCAAGACGTAGCGATGAATAAAGTAGTAAAGAATGCTGAAGAAGCTATTCAAGGTATTTCGGATGGAATGACCCTGATGCTAGGAGGTTTCGGCTTGTGCGGAATTCCAGAAAATTCGATTAATGCCTTAGTAAAATCCAAGGTTAAAAATCTTACTTGTATTTCCAACAATGCAGGAGTGGATGATTTTGGAATAGGACTTATGTTGCAGGGGAAGCAAGTAAAAAAAATGATTTCTTCTTATGTTGGTGAAAATGCAGAATTTGAACGTCAGTTACTTTCAGGAGAATTAGAAGTAGAACTTTTGCCCCAAGGTAGTTTAGCAGAAAGATGTAGAGCTGCAGGTGCTGGTATCCCGGCGTTTTTTACACCTGCTGGTTTTGGTACCGAAGTAGCCGAGGGTAAAGAATCACGGGAATTTAATGGAAAGCAATATATCATGGAAAAGGCATTTGAATCGGACTATGCCATCGTGAAAGCTTGGAAAGGTGATACAGACGGGAATTTAATTTTTAAGGCTACCGCCAGAAATTTCAATCCTCTAATGGCAATGGCAGGAAAGATAACTATAGCAGAAGTGGAAGAGTTGGTAGAGCCAGGTGAGTTAGATCCCAATTTTATTCATACCCCTTCCATCTTTGTAAACAGGATTTTTAAGGGAGAGAATTACGAAAAGAGAATAGAACAAAGAACCATAAGGTAATGCTGGATAAACAAGGTATAGCTAAGAGAATAGCAAAAGAGTTGAGAGATGGTTACTATGTAAATCTAGGAATAGGGATTCCTACACTTGTAGCCAATTATGTTCCAGATGAAATTGACGTAACTCTACAATCGGAAAATGGATTGTTGGGTATGGGACCATTTCCCACGGAGGATGAAATAGATGCCGATTTGATAAATGCAGGTAAACAAACAGTTACTACATTGCCTGGTTCTGTATTTTTTGATAGTGCAACTGGTTTTGCTATGATTAGAAGTGGTCGAGTAGATCTAACCGTATTGGGTGCTATGGAAGTGAACGAAAGAGGAGATATTGCCAATTGGAAAATACCCGGAAAAATGGTAAAAGGTATGGGAGGAGCTATGGACTTAGTAGCTTCTGCTCAAAATATTATTGTTGCCATGCAACATACCAATAGAGCAGGGGAGAGTAAGCTACTTCAAAACCTGTCATTACCTGTTACAGGCTTAGGTTGTGTCAAGAAAATAGTAACCAATCTATGTGTATTGGACGTGACAGAAAGAGGTTTTGAGTTGAAAGAACTAGCTCCAGGTGTTACCGTGGAAGATGTGAAGAATGCCACAGCTGGAAAACTAATAGTTGAAGGAGATATTCCGACTATTTCCGTCTAAGAGCAAGGATTCTTCCGTCGTAATAAAGTTCTTCAAAAGCATGGTTGTTTGCTTTCAAAAAGTGAAAAGCACTTTTTTTCAAGAGTTTCCAGTTTTTATCAATATCATCCAAAAAGAGAATGCCATTTGGGGCCAAAAGTGAAGTGCATCGCTCCAATTCTTGTTGCAAATATTCTGAATGATGATTTCCATCTAAGATGACAAATTGAAAATTATTTTTGCCCAACTGAGTGAGTTTGTCTAATACACCTGTACACCCTTTTTCTAAGTCAAAAGCCTCTTTTGGATCATAGTTGTCAAATATAACTCCGTCATTGCTGGTGTTTTTACGAAGAGAGTAGCCATTAATAATCAGGCTGTTGTCTTGAAGATTGTATTCGTGAAGACATGAAATGAATTTGGTTTCAAGATCAGAAATGCCACGATGAGGAATATTGGGATCTACAGAGACAAAAGTAGACTGATTGTTATTCTGTACCATGTTAGACAGTATATAAGTAAAGGCTACACCTAAGAAATTTCCAATGTTTAGTCCTGTAATTCTATTTGTAGAATAGTTCTTTACGATTGCTTGAATAATACGATCACAATTTTCTTGTGGGATACTTCCTCCCAATACATGAGATTCTTCAATGTTGAAGGTCTCCATGAAAAAATGGGTAATTGCATTGTAATCAACTGAGATGGTTTTTCTGTCATTTTCTAGTACAGTTTCCTCCAATTGATTTGCATCCCTCTCAGCTTTATGTTGGTCTTGCAACCTGAGATCAGGTTTTTTAGACTCCTTATAGTTTGCATATAATTTGACTAGACCATAAGGAACAAAGAATAGAAATATGGCTTTGAGAAATTTCAATAGTGCAAGTGTAAATAAAATTTGAGATTTAGGTTTTTATTAGTTAGGTATTGCAGGTATCAACTCATCAACTTCCAAAACCTCCCCTTCTGCCAGCGTGTTAAGATGAATACCTCCAATACGTATTCTTATCAATCGTAAAGTTGGGAAACCAGTCTTCGCAGTCATCTTACGTACTTGCCGAAACCTACCTTCTGTAAGTGTTACAGAGAGCCAACTTGTAGGGCCATGCCTTTCATCTCGGATTCTTTTAGGTGGAGTTATCCATTTCGGAATACTCTCAAGTTTAAAGGCTTGGCAAGGAGTAGTCATATACTTTTTGCCTTCTATGTTTATTTCTAAACCTGATTTCAGCTTTTCAATAGCCTCAGGAGTTATATCTCCGTCAACTTGAGTATAATATTCTTTCTCAATCTTGTGGCTTCGTATCTGTTCACTTACTTTCCCGTCTGTAGTGAGAAGAAGTAATCCTTCTGAATTTTCATCGAGTCTACCAATAGCCATGATACCATCCGGAAAGTGACCCAACTCACCCAATAATTTTTTGTTTCTCCGTTTATTCTGATTGTTTACAAACTGGGAGAGATATCCTACGGGTTTATGAAGTAAGAAGTGTTGATGTTGTGACATTGATAATTAAGGAATTGAAACTGATATTCCAGTAGATTACTGAATAATTTGAGGAGGAAACTTTCTGTTTTTTTCATTTTTATAGTTTCCCATACTCCCTCCATATTTTTGTCTAGAAAAACCATTTACAAATAGCTTCCCAATTTCATGCAAATAGGTGACTTGAAATTTTACATAGAGGTCTTTTGTACTGTCCTTAGATTTGAGGTGGGCTTGGAAGAATAAATCATCTGTCCTAAGTCCTTGCCATAGAACTTCTCGTAGTTCATAATGGGTAGCAATTCTTGGGTGGTCGGCACTTTTAGTCTTAATATTATAACGAATGATAGTATTACTAAATGAGTCAATATTTATTTCTTTATTGAAAATGGTATCCGAATTCTGAGTCAACACTAGGTTTGATTGGTATCTGTGATTTACTGAATCAATGGTTGGAGTAATTCGCATCAAGTATTTCTTTGAATACAGGGATAAATCGTGTTCGTAGATGGAGAAATCTCCTAGTATCTTAGGAAGTGTATCCTGACTCGGAAACTTAATATACTCCACAGTGTGTGATTGTTCTTCATTTGTCCCATTCTGGTTACATCCCCACGAGATGAGTACCCAAAGATAGATGATTTTGAAATTCTTCATTTTAGGTTAGACTCTAGTTGTTTTAGAAAAGAACGACGGTTTACTGATTTTGTTTTTCCCGCATTCCTGCTTGCTCCTCGATCATTTTGCTTCTTTCTTCTTCAACTTTAAATATTAACGCATCGTTGCCCGGATCTTTTTCGAGATCTATCAACGCTTGAACATATTCTGGATGGTTTGGAAAATTCAATGTAAGCCTAGTTTTAGAAGGAGTGAAAAGAAGAAGTAAAGCAAATAATCCAAATGCAAGCACCTTAATTAATATTCTAGTATAGTAACGACTTCTATTTTTTATCATTTTAAGGAGTACAATTATCAGAATAATCCCAAGTAGAACTAACCCTGTATATAGCATTACATTCGCACCGGGATATGATTGAATTTTAAAAAGAATGCCCAATGTCGTGATGGACAGTGCAAATCCTGTCGCAATTGCCCCAATTATTTTCTTTGCATTGGTATTCTTAAAAGCACCTCCACTAAAAAGGTCACGTAGTCCTATACCGTTAAAAAGTGCAAATCCAACCGATGAATAGACTATAGAGAGGATCCCTATGGAAAGTATTAGGAGGATGTCGGCACCTGGTAAGTAAGCAAACTTCATTGCCAGAGCTAGAATAAGAATTACCAGTAAGATTCGTTCAGTTATTTTCATTTTTTTGTTTCTTTTACTTTTTCCCAACTTTCTTCTATCAACTCGAAATTAGAACCATTGAATTCAAAACTACAAAAGCATTTTTTCTTGATGAGTTCATGTTCTTCATTGTTATAGTTGTAATCCTCTCCATTATTGGAACAGTGACATTCAGTTGTCAGATCATCAGTTTCATAACTGACAGTGATTGTCTTGGTTATTGGGTCATAATTCACTCCGTCTTCCCAAGACCTTAAGTTGAGAGAGTAAATAAAATCTTCCTGAAAACTTCCATTCTTAAATTGAACCAATTGGACATAAGTCTCAAAGCAATAGGAGCATCCTCGGACATATCCAGTCAACACATATTTAGTTCCTTCTTCTGTATCTATGGAGTAAATGTCGCTATAACCATCACTTTCAAAAACAGCGTATGGATTATTGCTAGGTTCTTCCGTCACTTCCTCCGGCAAATTGCCAGATGGGATGTCGGTGTAGTACATGGTAGAAAATTGACTCCTGTATGTCCCCCCTGATTTTTCATTCAATGAAAAATTGTACATTTTTTTGTCATTGGACACTGCAATATGTAGGTCTGTGTCATCCGTGTTTATTTGTGTCACAATGTTATTAGCTGTAAGCCTATCATGCGTAAACATTTGGTCAATATTGTATAGTATCTTACCTTGAAAATAGGCAAGCATGTAAAAAGTAGAAACCGAATCTTTGTTTTGGGTCAGGGAATATTCATCACTGGTATCACTTAGTATAGTTTTTAGCTCTTTTCTAGAGAGGTCAAAATTCTGGAGTGGAGTGTATTCCTCAAAAGGACTTAGTGTCGCATATGATGCAAGACAATCATTGGTCTCAGAAATGAGTTTGTCAAAGGATCTTTGAGATTGACCAAATACAGTGTTGGTCAGAAGACCGATAAAAAAAAACAATAGGACATATTTCAAGATATTCATGGTCTGTGAACTATGATCAAGTCAATTAAGGTCTAGGAAATACATCATTTAGATTTGCCATTTATCATCAAAGAAATAAAGAATACCAAGCTTAAGATCAGAAATACAATGTTTACAATTCCTGCGAAAGGAGGTGCTCCTTCAGGCCAAAGTTGACCCAATAGAACGATTATATTTAGGACTATTAGTATGACTATTCCTGTTTTCTTCATAGGGGCTAAAATAGAATTTAATTATTTTAAAACATAAAAGAATGAGTCAACAGTAGTATTCATTTAGTAAAGAGGGGTTGTACTACCGTTTGTTGGAAGTATTAATATGACTTGCCAAATGTACACCCATACTGAAGCAAGCTTGTAAAAGATAACCACCCGTAGGAGCATTCCAGTCCAACATTTCACCTATGCAGTAGTGATCTGGGAGTTTTTTTAACATGTGGTTTGAATCAACCTGATCCAATGGAATACCTCCAGTGGTAGAGATAGCTTCGTCAATTTGGGCGGGAGCTAAAACGTTAAATTCCAATGCTTTAATTGAAGAGGCTAAAACGGAGGTGTTTAAGAATTCATCTTTAGTCAATTGGTCCTTAATCAAATTAATCTGCAAACGAGATAGATTTAGGTCTTTGGATAAAGTCTCTGTTATCTTTTTGTTAGAATTCTCTATTCGTTTCTTAATATCTTCTTCAGTGAGACTAGGTTTGAGATCGATATAAATGGTAGCCTTTCCAAGCGAGTCGAGTTCTGATTGTATTTCGGGACTAAGTGCATAAATCGCGTTTCCCTCCAAACCAAAGTCCGTGATTACCAATTCTCCTTTTTGGTATTTTGAGCCACAAGTGACTGCAATATTTTTCAAAGGACTCCCACTATGTTTTTGCAAAAAGTCTGGATTCCATTCAATTTGATATGCACAGTTAGCTGGTTTAAAAGGAATTGTTTCAATATCCTGTTTTCTGAAAATATCTAGCCAAGAGCCATCAGACCCAGTCACTTTCCAACTTCCACCACCCAAAGCAAAGACTATGTAATCAGAAGAAACAATTTCTTGGTTTTCAAAAATCAGTTCGTTTTTTGCATTCCATCCAGTCCAATCGTGCTCAAATTTGAATGCTACATCCTTGGATTTCAGTACTTCCAAAATCTTAGAAAGTACATCAATAGGCTTAATATCCTCTTTGGGATAAATACGTTTGCTACTGCCTATGAATGTTGGAATGCCAATAGTCTCCAACCAGTTGCGAAGGTCCTCATTACTGAAGTGGAGTAGGGCCTCTTCCAGAAAATTAGTTGGTGTGTACCGTTGAATTAAATCCGCAATGGGTTCTGAATGAGTAAGATTGAATCCTCCCTTTCCTGCAACCAATAGTTTACGGCCAAAAGTCTTGTTCTTTTCGTAGATGGTGATATCAAACAGAGAAGAGTCTAAGAATGCTGCAAGCAATAAGCCTGCTGCACCTCCTCCGATGATTGCCACTGATTTTTTCATCTGAACAAAGTAAAGAAAACGGTTTGAGTTAAGTGCTAGTGACCGTGAAGTTTAAGGTCATCGGATTCCAGTCGATCTACTTGTTTTTTCATTTTCTTTTGAATCACCTTGAAATGGTGCTCGTCCTCTTTTGTTACCAAAGTAATGGCTTTTCCTGGATTTTCAGCCCTACCCGTTCTACCTATTCGATGGATAAAATCTTTAGGGCTTCGAGGTAGTTCGTAGTTAATTACATACGGCAAAAACTCAATGTCAATACCTCTAGCCAGTAAATCAGTTGCTACAAGTACGTTTAAACTTCCATTTTTAAAAGTGATTAAGGATTCATTTCTGCTTCCTTGGCTCTTTTTACCGTGAATAGCACGTGCATTGATTCCGTTCTTCTTTAATTTATCAGCTACCAAATCCGCTTGGTAGATAGAAGAAGTAAAAACCAAAACTTGTTTCATCTCATTCTCTTTTATGAGATAACGGAGCAGTGGTCCTTTACGTTCGTCAGTTACAGAGTAAGCCACTTGTTGGATTAGATCTACACTTAGAGCTTTAGGAGCTACATTGATGACTACAGGCTTATCAAGCAGCAAACGTTCAATGTTCTGTACATCAGGACTTAGCGTTGCAGAGAAGAGAAGGTTTTGTCTTTTTTTAGGTAACAAGGAAAAAATGCGATCCATTTCATCCTTAAACCCAAGATTAAGCATCTTGTCAGCCTCATCCAATACGAGAGTGTCAATATTGTCAAACTTAACCGCATTGGCTCTGTACAGTTCCAAAAGTCTCCCTGGAGTAGCTACCAGTACGTTCACATTAAACATGGACTTCATTTGTGGATTGATGGACACACCTCCATGTACCGCCATCGATTTGAAGTTGTACCTAAGATTTGTCCCAAATGAGCTAAACACTTCTTCTACCTGCATAGCCAATTCACGAGTAGGCACAAGTACTAATGTATTGATACTTCTACCACCTCCAGTGTTTTTACCTTCTAATCCCATAAGGATAGGCAGCACATAACTAGCCGTCTTCCCAGATCCTGTTTGTGCGATACCCAATACATCCTTCTTCTTTAGAATTGCCGGAATGGCTTGTTCTTGGATAGGATATGGTTTCTCGTATTTCAGTGCAGTAAGAGCAGAAACTAGAACAGGAGAGACTCCCAATGAGCTAAAAGACATAAATGTGATTTGTTTTGAAATTGAGGGCAAATTTAAGTGTAAGAACAAGAAAGTCTTAGCAGATTAGCAACAATGTGGGTGATACTTGATTATTCAACGGTCCATTCGTAGAAATTAGAGGCCTCATTTAGCTCAAATCCTGTTTTAGGATAGAGGTTATTCCCAACTACATTTGACTTTTCAGTTTCAAGAAACATTCCATAAGCATTGGTTTTTTTAACCAGTTCTTTAGCCTTGCTGATTAGGTTAATAGAAATTCCTTTACTGCGATGTTCAGGATGTACGTATAAATCATTCAAAAGCCAGCATTTTTTCATTCTAGTAGAAGAAAAAAGAGGATACAACTGTACGAATCCAATCAGTTCAGACGAATCATTTTCGGCAACATAAATCTCGGAATCTTCATTTTTTAAACGCTCAGATAAGAACTTTTTTGCACCTTCTATATCAGACTCTTTTTTATAAAAGACTCTGTAGTTATTGAATAGTTGGGATAATGAGTCTATGTCTTTATTGTTTGCTTTTCTGTAATGCATTGACTGAATGTTTTTTAATCGGTTGATTTATAGTTGAATAGTGCTTCCTGCAATGATTTGCCAACTGTTTTGAGATTGTTTCCAAACTCGTATTGTTTTGTAGTTTCCATCGAGGGAATTATCCATGTACTTGCCTTTCATTTCAACCAATACGGAAACGATAGCATTGTCTCCAATGAGATTTATTTCTTGTTCAGACGTTGAAATCTCGCTAATCTTCATTTCGCCTGAGCTGTGAGAGGCCAAATCCATAGTTTTGGTAATTGTATGCCCAGAAGGAATGGTGAACAGTAAGTCCTCGTGTATGAGTTTATCCAAAGTGGTGACATCACTATTCAACATTGCTTTCACCATTTCTTGTTCGATAAGGACAATTGAGTTTTTGTCCATGGATTTTGTAGCGTTCACGCTATGTACTTTTGGTTTGCTTTTTTTAAGAATTCTTGTTCCAGCTTGTTGAGTTTCTTAACAATTAACTCTCGGTTCTTTGAAGATTTAATCCATTGTGGAAGATTAGCAATCATGGAGTATTTATATCTTCCATTATCTTCTCGCAGTTTGGCACTTACATACCCTTTCAAATAATTCAAATGGTCAAGATTATATAGCCAAAGAACATTGTCTTTTATACTTGTTTGTAGCCATAATTCAAAACCAAAATATGGGTCGGTTGATTTATCTTCTCTGTACCTGTGCCAAGTAATGGGATATTCCCTTTCATCATTACAAGTCATACATGTCACTTTGCAGGATTTGTAAGGCTCTTTAGTTGGTTCGCTTGCATCATATATTTTAGTTCCACAATGACCACAACTTTGATTAACTATTCCTTCTAAATAACCAGACCATTTTTTATCGCCAGATTGCTGAAACCCACAATACTTACAACCACATCTGGACTTGTGTCCAGAAGGAAATGGTATTGTATATTTTGGCAATTCGGTAGTTGCCAAAGCAAGTTCAGAACAACTTGGGCACTGTACCCAAATTAACTCACTAAAGTGAACAATTGGATATGCCGGCTTATTGAATCTCATTTGTACTATTAAACATGACTATTTGTCTTAATTCGGAGCGAAAATTACTCTTTTTTGTTGGAGAAATATATATGGAAAAGTGCAATTTTTTTCTGACTGAGGCAAAGAATGAATGAATCACTTGAGAAATAGGAGTTAGTTTCTCTATTATCTTCAAAACAAGTGCAAATCCTTTCTCGAATAAATCTAAGTAAAAGTTAATTTTGCACCAATGAAAGTAACAGTAGTAGGAGCGGGTGCAGTAGGTGCTAGTTGTGCCGAGTACATCGCCATCAAAGATTTTGCCGCAGAGGTAGTATTGGTAGATATAAAAGAAGGATTTGCAGAAGGAAAAGCAATGGACCTTATGCAGACTTCATCACTGAACGGTTTTGATACTAAAATTACTGGTGTTACCAATGATTACAGCAAAACTGCCGGTAGTGATGTAGCTGTAATTACTAGTGGTATTCCTCGTAAGCCAGGTATGACTCGTGAAGAGCTTATCGGTATCAATGCTGGAATCGTAAAAACTGTTTCTTCTAGTATTTTGGAGCATTCTCCAAATGCAATCATTATCGTAGTATCAAATCCTATGGATACGATGACTTACTTAGTACACAAGTCTACAAACCTTCCTAAGAACCGTATCATTGGTATGGGTGGTGCTTTGGATAGTGCTCGTTTCAAGTACAGATTAGCAGAAGCTTTGGGTTGCCCAACTTCTGATGTAGAAGGAATGGTAATTGGTGGTCATAGCGATAAAGGTATGGTTCCATTGATTGAAAAAGCATCAAGAAACAGCGTAAATGTTTCTGAGTTTTTAGATGCAGCTAAAATGGACGAGGTTGTTCAAGCTACTAAGGTAGGTGGTGCTACACTTACCGGTTTATTGGGTACTAGTGCTTGGTATGCTCCAGGTGCAGCAGTATCAGAATTGGTAAAGGCAATCGCCCTTGATTCTCAAAAAATGTTCCCTTGCTCGGCTATGCTAGAAGGAGAGTATGACCTAAACGGTCTTTGTATTGGTGTTCCATGTATCTTAGGTAAAAACGGTATCGAGCGTATTGTAGAAGTATCTTTATCAGATGCGGAAAAAGCTCATATGCAAGAAAGTGCTGCTGGTGTTATGAAGACCAACGGTCTTTTAGACTAAGCATTAAACATATAATATTAGAAAAGCTCTTGCCGTTGGTAAGGGCTTTTTTGTTTTATGGGTTTTATGAAGTTCAGTTGCCGTTACATCGAGCGGTATATGCCAGAATACCTTTCTGATCTGAAGGAGGTTGTGGAGAGGTTGGGGTGTAGTAAATCCCCTTTTAGGGATCTTAGAAATACCCTTTAGGGGATGTTTAATGCTCCCCTAATTCTTGTTATTTGAATAATGAAAGTGAAAAACTTAAATAATACTTCAGGTCGTAAAGCTCCAAAAGGTTATGCAAGTTGGTTGGATTATTGGCAACAACAAATGAAATCATACGGTAACACTAAATGTAGGAATAATTCTTGCACCTCTTATGCAGAAGTTGGCGGTCATGTCTTCAGTCCAGACGGCCGAACTTCTGACCATTGGTATATAGTTGCAATTTGTAAAAGCTGCAACGCTGTAGCTGTATCTTATGATGTTGATGTAAATAGTTTAATAAGAATAACATAGATTATATATATAGTTAAAATGGTTAAAATTAAATACCTAGTATTCTGTTTTGTGTTTTTATTAGCATGTTCAACGGATTCAGTAAATACCAACAATAACGGTAACACAAGTTCGGGGGTTACAAACTGCGACCATAATGGTAAAACATTGTACGAAGGTCCCCAAGGTGGGTGCTACTACATTAATAGTAACGGAAACAAGACATACGTCGACAGGTGGGAATGTGACTGCTAAAACACCTAAGATATGTGTCCTCCGCTGGTGCCAGCTCGTAGCTGGGTCTATAAATAATTATGAAGTACAGTTTCTGGTTTGTAGCTGGTAGCAGTATGAAATCTGAACATTTGATTAATGAGCAGTTGGTCATAGACCTAATGCAGATATCAAGAGGGCCGCTACAAATAGATGGCACATTTTAAATTGAAATTATGTTAAGTAAAATCTTCATATTGTTAATACTATTTTGTTGCAGTACAGCTTTTTTAAGCTCATCCTACAATGAAACTCGACTGGCTTCAAAGCAATGTGATTGTAAAGGGAAAGGTAGTTTTATGCCTATTGACTCTTTATTTCGTGAACTCATTCTAGATAAGTATAGCTTAGATTATTATAGAAAACTATCAATTAATATAAATCTAATGTTTTTATATAGAGACAGTGCTTTCTCTGACCCTCATATGGGGATAATGTACTTTTGCGAAATAGATAGCACAGTGATTGAGGAGGCAACGAGTGAACTTATAAAATCTCCTGTTTTTCAAAAATATTTTCTTGAAAAAAAGCAAATGATGTTAAGAACATATTTGGGTGGGTATGGAGATTCGGGCTTCGCTATTAAAGTATGTGGGATAAAAGAGGAGTAAGGGTAATGTGCTATTGAGATAGGATCTGAAGTGACAGAAATCAAAAGGAAAAAAATAACTTGTATCTATTAAAGGACTATAGTTTAAAAATGAACTTTTGAACTTTACATGGCCGCCGCTGGTGCCAGCTTGTAGCTGGTTCTGTAAATAATTATCTCCTTACTGCAGGGTCACTTTAATTGTGTCCTCTGGAGAGAAAAGCGTTATTGTTAAGTCCTCAGGTTTTGATATGTCAACAATCACATCAATTTTAATGCCTAAGTAATAGCGTTTAGATTCATTGTCCCCAGCAAAGCCTCCTTTGGAATAACTATAATATGGATCTCTTTCTGAAAGAGTGCTACTCGGAATGACCTTCAGAATGTGTTGATTTGGGTGTAACTCCCTAAATTTTAAAAAGTCCGAACAACCATATTCTTTATTAAAATATAAATTGTCCAACCAAATTTTTTCAAAAAGTGCGGAATCTTTATACCTCTCGGGCTGTATATCAACAATTTCAAGATTCTTAAAAAAAGTACCATTGGTGTGTGATTGTTTGTAGTTGTAACTGGACTCGGAATAAGAAGTATATATGCCACATCCTGCGACAATGGAGTATAGAAAATATAAAATGCAGATAGCGAGAATGGATAGTGTAATTTTTTTAAAGAATCGTAAAGCTGTCATCATCCAATTTTAGGTGCAATTTAACTCCTTGAGGGTCTCCTACAAGGGACCCTCAAGGTTTTCTATCTACGGAAACTTCTCGTAATCCGAACCTACCACAACCTGCACTATGGTCTGTACACATCAAAGTCCCTTGCAGGAGACATTGATGAAGACAAATCCATAAGGGATGTATTTCTGTAAGGAAACTGGAAGACTGGAAAGAGTAGTGAAGGAGACTTTGCAGGTATAAAAGTGCAAGTAGATTTATGTATGCTGTAATGAATACCAGCTACAAACTAGCACTAGGAAAGGTTAAAATTTGGCAGGACAAGCACTTTAAAACGGGCGTCATTAGTTTTGTCTACTGAATTCTTATTTTGACCAGAATTGCGTTTATTTCTTCTATGTAGTTCTTGCCGTAGTTTTCACCGAAAAGCCCTACTCCCATTGCAATGACATAGCTATTATTCCAACCCGTTTCATGTATGATTTTCATACTATTGGGTAATTTGCCATCATCTGACTTCCCAAATTCAATAGTATTTGCAGACCACTTAACGGCCTGCTTAGACTGACCCTCACCAAACCTAAGATGATATTTGGCGATTTTTAAATTTGGATTAATCTGAATACTTTCAATTTTTTCAATCCTAAACCAGAAACTTGAGTTCTCGATATTGTATGCGGAATCCTCCCAATAAATGTTCCCATGGCTATATATTAATGAGTTCTGTAAAACATTTAATTTAAGACTCCCAAGTCTAGCCTTGTCATATTTTATTTCATAACTATTCTTATTGGTTAGTGACTTTGTGATGTTCACATCAATAGGCTGTCCGAATCGGCCAATTGAGGTCCCATTTAATTTTAAATCTATGCTATCTTCTTTATAAAAATGAAAGCTAAATTGGTCATTATTTGTAAATTTCAGATGTTCTATTACCTGGTTTATCCCAATTTCTGAGCTGCGTTGAAGTTCAAAGTATGTTGCCACTCCAGTAAGTCCAACAATCAATGTAACGAAAGACACACCCCTAACAGAAAAGACACCCGCTATTGTAGTTTCACTCTCACTTCCTCCAAAAACTTTTTCTTGAAAACTATCTTTGAAAATGGCGGCAACAATTATAATCCCGATTAAAAGCAATATGATTAGGGTTACATAATTCATGGTTTATTTTAGTTGAGGTTCAATAAGTTATTAAGGAAATCGCCGTGGACTCCAGTATATTTAAGGGTCGTGTGGCCCATTGGTTTTACTAGCTATAAAAAAGGGCTATTCAAAAATATATTAAAAATTGAACTAACAATGGAATTCAAACAGAGTTTTCACCAGCACATCCCTCCGCTAGTGCCAGTTTGTAGCAGGTAGGAAAATAATTATGAAGTGCGGTTTCTAGTATGATTAGGTAGTGTACCAAAAGAGGAGATAGAAGACAAATAACTACTGAGCCTAGTTTAAAGGCAAGGAATAAACAATAAAAAAGGACACCCCAAAATCTTCTTATATCTTTGTGAAAAAGGATATCTTTTGAAATTCTCAATATATACACGATTGTTAGCCGTCGTTTTCATTTCGATTCTAATGTGGGGTCAACTTATTGCTCAAAAAGAGTTGGACAATTGGCATTTTGGAAATAAGTGTGCTATTTCATTTGGTTCAGGAATGCCCACAACCCATGATAACAGTAAGATGAATGCCATTTTTGGCTGCTCTAGTATCAGTGATTTTGAGGGTAAACTTTTGTTCTACACCAATGGAAAGAGAGTTTGGAATCACGCTAACAAGCTCATGGAAGATGGGGAGGACCTTAGTGAAAATGTAAACCCAGTAACCGGTTCAAGTCGTATAATAATTATTCCATTGCCTTATGCAAAAAGCATATATTATATCTTTACAATAGAGAGAAACTTTGATTCGCTTTACTATTCTATAATTGACATGAAAATGAACAATGGATTTGGTAAGGTAATTACACGTCATCAATCTGTAGCGAAGGTAACTAGTTCACACTTGTGTGCCATTCAGTCAGAGGAGATGTATTGGATAGTAGTTAGCAATGAGAATAGGCAAGGTTTGGTAAGTTATAAGTTTAACAGAAATGGTCTAGAATCTAACCCTATCCAAAGTTTTATTGGCAAAGAAATCCTGCCAAATGGAGGACATATTTCTGGTAACTCTATTGGAAACCAAATTGCTATAAGCACCATAAATGGTTTTGGTATTATGGACTTTGATGTCTCTAAAGGAAAAGCATCTAACTTGATAGTAGTAGATAGTCTTTACTATTATAACGGTGGAACAACTCAAATATACCGTGGGGCCTATGGTCTCGCTTTTTCCCCTGACAATAGATTTATATATACAACTGTATTTGATAATAATAAGCTGTCTGATCTTATATCTGGGCTTTACCAATATGATTTATCTGTACTAAATGAGAGTAGTATTAAAAACTCTGAAATTATTATTGATCAGCGAGGTTATTGGGGGTATGCCGATTTACAAACTAGAGGGGATAGCATCTATTTGGATGTAATGTCATCCGACTTTCTAGGAATCATAGGAAAACCCAATTCAAAAGGACTGGCTGCACAATTCAATTTCAAAGGTGTTTATTTAAAAAGTGGACGAGCAGGATTTAATTTACCAGTGGCATTGCCTATACTTCCTATCCCAAATTGGAGCAATGCCTATATTAAGTCTAAAGAGAAGTGCGAGGGTAAATCAGCCAAAATAACCCTGTTTGAAAGTCGAATTTTTGATTCAGTCAGAGTTGATTTTGGGGATGGGGTCTTTGAAACTTTCTTATACCCCGATACTACTTTCAATCATGTTTATTTAAAAAGGGGCATTTATCATGTACAGATCAACTTCTATTATTATGGCTATTTAGATAGTGTAGAACAGGCATTAATTATAAAGGGTGTAATGCCATTTGATCTAGGCCCAGATAGGCTTATGTGTAAAGGCAAAGGGCTTTATCTGGAGCTCTCTTCTACTATTGACTCCTTCCAATGGAACGATAAAAGTCCTGTTTTGAATAGAAATATTATTGAGCAAGGTGAATATATTCTAACTACTTTTCAGCAATGTGGAAATTATGAAGATACTGTAATTGTTGATTTTGAGAATTGCATCAATCTAGCCTTTATCCCTAATGCTTTTACGCCAAACAATGATCAACTAAATGGAGTGTTTAGACCCGTTGGAACAGGTATTACATATGTAGATATCGAAATTTACAATAGGTGGGGAGAGTTGATTTTTAAAGAAGAAGGGCCACATTCATTTTGGGCAGCTTCAAACGAACCTGCAGGAGTTTATATGTACAAAATACAGATTACATATGATTTAAAGGGAGTCACAAGATCTGAAATAAAAGCTGGGACAGTTCACGTAATTCGATAATCTCCGCTGGTGCTAGCTTGTAGCTGGTTCTATAAATAATTATGAAGTATGGTTTCTGGTACGGAGCTTATTAGCTCCTTCGGGGTCTCTCGAGGAGGACCCTGAAGGTTTTTTATCTAAGGATACTTCTCGTAAC
This sequence comes from Bacteroidota bacterium, assembly GCA_002746305.1. Taxonomy (GTDB): domain Bacteria; phylum Bacteroidota; class Bacteroidia; order NS11-12g; family UBA9320; genus UBA9320. Next base: position 49,948 of record NVWV01000001.1, read on the forward strand.
CTGAAACCCGAACCTACCACAACCTGCACTATGGTCTGTACACATCAACGTCCCTTGCAGGAGACATTGATGAAGACAAATACAGAAGAGATGTGTTTTTCTAAGCAATGAGAGAATACCATTAGCACGAGTAATGCTCATTCACAAAAGACCGGAGTATTCGTAATAGATCGCATAATTTAACCATTGAGCTTTTGATAACACCCACTCGTCTTTTTACCCCCTTTTCATAAAACCAAAAGTGGGTCATTTGAACTATAGTTTTACTACATGATTAATGCCAACACGAAATTTAAGTATTTTGATGGACTAAATGCACTTCGGTTTTTTGCCGCTTCATTGGTTATGCTTATGCATATTCGAAGCAATCAAATTACACAAGGTTTAGCCACGTTACCAGATTGGCCTATTTTTTTTAAAGGCCTCACTGCAGTATCTTTTTTCTTTGTACTCAGTGGCTTTCTAATTACGTATATATTGCTTAAAGAAATAGAAAAGACAAGTTCTGTAAATGTCAAAACCTTTTATCTAAAGCGAATATTTAGAATATGGCCACTTTACTTTATCATAGTTGCGATTGGCATGCTATTCTATTGGTATTTGGCTCCCAGATTAGGTCTTGCATTCACGGTGGATTACCCAAAGAGTTTAGCGGTGTTTTTGTATGTCTTTTTTGGAGCAAATATTATTAGCAGCCTGTACCATGTAGGTGGTATCCTTCACGTGACATGGTCTATAGCCGTAGAGGAGCAGTTTTATCTCTTTTGGGCACCACTTATGAAGTGGGGTCAGGAGCATCTACAGAAAATTCTTTTGGCTGTTTTTACGATGTCTCTTTTGATAAATGTACTTAACGCCTACAATGTATTTGGACTGACAGAAGGCCCAAAACTCTTTTTACACACCTTACAGTTTCACTATATGGCCATAGGTGGCTGGATGGCTTATCTCTTATATCAAAATCCGAAAAAGTTGCTATCAAAAAAAGTGTTTAGCAGCAAACCTGTACAATATGTACTTTTCTTACTTCTACTGCTTTTTATCTTTGGATACCGTAAAGTGGCCGTATTAGAGCCGATACTAGTGGCTCCTACAGGTCTGTTATTTGCATGGCTTATTATCAATGTATCCGCCAACCCAAACAAAATATTTGGACTTAAGATTAAACCTTTAGATTATCTGGGAAAAATATCATACGGTGTATATATGTATCATATGATTGTGGTATATGCTGCATCGTTTATAGCTCATAAATTTTTGATTGGTTTGACTCTTACTACTTTTCAATTGACCTATTTTTCCATTGTATTGGGGGGTACTATAGCTTTATCAGCTGTTTCTTATCATCTGCTGGAACGTAAAATATTGTACTTTGGAAAAAATAAAATAGACCAACTGAGTAATCGTAAACCAATCAAAGAGAGGTAGTGTATCAGATGTGTTGTTATCGTAAAAGAGTATAAAATGGATTGTTAATTAGTATCCCAGCATCTTAATCTGTTTGTTCTGTACCATTCTTGATTTGGCCTTGAACAACTATTTATAAAATTTTGTTCCTGCTTTGTAGAACCAGCTCTGCTTATACTTTTTAGATTCTTGTTTAAATAGTTTATTGGACTCATACTTTCCTTCAGATAGAACATAACTGAGTAAGTAAAAGCCTTCTTTCCCTTTAATGATTAAGGCATCGGGATAGTTTTTATTTCTATAGATGTCTAGTCTTTTGAAATCTCGAAGGGAGCAAAAAATGATGTAATATCCTGAAAGTTCATCTGTATCGATGTACGAAGTATTGACTTCTTTATTTTTAGAGTGTTCTGGTATATATATAGTATCTATTATGGGAATCTCCACATAAACTGTATCCACAGGTGGATCCAAATCTTTAACTGCAGTTTTAGCTATGGCTCCTCCCTTTTCTTTATTGGTCAAGACTTGTCCTTCAGCTAATGTGCTGAAATAATAAATATCGTCGGACCCATCTCTGTTAGAGCTGAAATAACCAAACCCACTTCCCGAAGAGATGTATATTCCAAAATCATCATTGGACGAATTTATGGGTGATTCAATTGGTGTTGGTAAATCAAAAGAACCATTCATCATAGTACTCCTAAATATATCCAATCCTCCATATCCTGGCCGTCCATCAGTAGAAAAGTACAATACTTTACCATCCACCATGTCCTTCTGCATTGGGAAGACCTCATTGCCTGACGTATTAATATTTGAACCTAGATTAGTAGGCGTATTCCATCCATCTGAAGTTAGATGTGAAACGTAGAGGTCATAACCGCCAGTCCCTGTACTTACATCACTTGAAAAGTACAGCGTCTTTCCATCGTTTGATATCGCTGGGTACGCAGTATTAAACTCGTCTGGAAATAGATTAACTAGTTCTGGTTTGGACCACTTAAAGCCATCAAAATTTGCAGTATAAATTCCAAGAGTAAATTGCTTCTCTTCAAGACTGAATATTTTTTGTTTCTTTTCAATGTTTCCAGTGAAAAACACGGTTTTGCCCGAGGAAGTATAACTGGCAACGCCTTGATTATAGATTCCATAATTTAATGCGGACACTTTCTTTGCATCTCCTTGTTGAGTTGCATCGATATTTTGAGCACTAAAAATATTAGCACCATATCCTCCTGCTATTTCTACTTGAGAAGCAGAAGACAAAGGTCTATCAGATGTAAATACCAAATGACCATCTGGATGTATAAATGGGCTATAATCTGCATAAATTGGTGAGTTGAATTCTAGGGAAGTTACTTGAATTGAAGAGTTGACTTCACCTTTTGATAATTTAGTACAAAAAGCTGCGTATTGATTTGCTTCTATCTCTTTATCAGATACGTCCCCCCATGCCTTATAAAGGCTTGCTGCTTTTGCGTATCTTTTTTGCACTTGTTGCGTTTGAGCATATATGAAAATAACCTCTGGGTCTTGGCTCCCTGCAATAATTAATTCTTCCAAATACAATTCCCCCATTAAGTAATTTTTAAGCTTAATATGAGCAATTGCAAGCTGTTTTGTAACTAGCTCTCGTTTAGCATCATCCTTTAATATTTCTTGGTCTTCAAGTGCTTGCTCAAAAATTTCGATGGCTAGAGTATAATTCTTGTTGGCCATATAGGTGTTCCCTTTTTCAATAAAATTGAAAGGTACAACAGCCAATGATCCAAAAAACAACAATAACGCTGTGCTGAGTTGAATAATTTTAAGCATAACTTAGAAAAAACGAAGTGAGTTAATAGTGTTGATTTTTTTGTCTTTTAACGTAAACAGTAATGATATTTCTTGCGTAGTCCCTAAAAAACCTGATCTAGCTTGTTGTGATATTCCGCCTGCATAACTGAACTGAATAAACTTATTCAATCGAGCACCTGTCACAAGTCCATATTGTGCTCCTGTCTTATAGTAAGGACCAAACCATATCTTGTTTTCATAGGCCAACATAACATTAAGGTCTACCTGATTGTTGCCGTTCTTGTGCAATCGTGTTAAAATATAGGAGTTAAGCCACCATTTTTTAGCGATTTGACGTTCGTTACCTAAAGATAGAAAAATGGGCATTTCGTCCAATCCTAAATCCGTATTTAATTCGCTATTGGTAGGTGATGTTTGTTTAAACCATGCTGGAGCGGCAATACTCACATACGTGTTTTTTGTGTTGAAGTAGACTCCTGCACCCCCGTTGTACCCAAACCCATTATTGTTCACTTTAAAACGCTCATCTCCTTCAGAACTTGTAGTTAGTCTACTATTATTTGTTCCAATATTGACGATTGCACCTTGAACTCCAAATGCAAGTGTAGCTTTTTTGAAAGATAAGCGATACGCATACATCGCCGTTACCTCGGTATTGGTTTGCACTCCAAAATTGAATGATGTTGCATTGAATCCAAAGCTTCCTTTTGTCAATCCAATAGGTGATGAAAAATGAAGAGCTGCTAATTTAGGTGAAGACTTAATCCCAGTCAATTGACTGTTTAGAAGAACACCAGCCTTCACTTTGAAATCTTTACCCGAACTGGCAGGATTAATCAACTGATGATTAAACATATAGTGATTGGCTTGATAGCCTATTTGTGCTTTGACCTGAAAAACAAAAGCGGTGAGGACTATGATTATATATATTCTCATTTTACCTTATCTTTTAATAACAAAAAATCCTTTTTGAATTCGAGACTTTCCTTGACCCAAATCCAAATAATAGAAGTACGTATCTTCTGGGAGCTGCTCTCCAGAATAAGCCCCCTTATTTCCAATCCCTGACCATGAGTTGTCATAACCAGTTTGCTCATAAACAAGCTTACCCAATTTGTCCATTACAATAAACTCACTTGTTGGATAGCTTTCTATTCCCAAAAGAATCAGTTGGTCGTTTAACCCATCATGATTTGGAGTGAATAGGGTTGGGATTTCTATTGTCACAGCTTGTTTTACCTCTATGGTTTTGAACACACTATCTGAACATCCAAATATGTCTGAGACCTTCAATTGGAAGGTATAGTAACCTAACTCAGGTGGATTAAAATCTCCTGTTGATTTATGGGGAGATACTAAGTAATCTTCCGGTGTCCAGGTATATGCATAATCTCCTGTACCGCCAGTCGCTGCAGTATCACTTGCTAGGGCTAACGGACTTGTTGGAGTGAAAAAGAGTGCAGTGTCATTGCCTGGTGTGGCATAAATAAATGGATGTACAATAACGTTAACCGTATCTTGGATAGGCAGATTACAAGCGTTATCAGCAGTCCAGACAAACTTGTTCGTTCCTGCATCTAGGTTGTATATTCTAGAGGATCCCATTTCAACTTCATCTATTACCGCTGTCCCCTCAATTAAGGACCATGTCCCATATATGTTTTTCTCTTCCACTGCATCCAGAAATAAATCTGTACCGCAGAGGGAAGTATCTTTACCTGCATAAATAGAAGTTATTGGAACCACTCTTGTGATCATCACTTCATCAAAGAAAGAAGCACAGGCTCCGTTATCTGCGTTCCATCTAAAAATATTCTCGCCTGAATTAACAGAGATTAACTTAGTAAATGCATTGGTTCCTTGAATGATTTCAGCAGTACCCTTGATTAAAGTCCAAGAACCTACTCCATAAGTCAATGGTGTTGCATTCATAATAAAACTACTATCACATATGACCTGATCAGTACCAGCGAAAGGAAACTCACCAACGGTATCTTTTTTAATGATTACATCTGTATATTCATCTGTGCAATTTGGATGAACTACCGTCCATCTAAATACATTATCTCCAGCCGCAATGTTGGATACTGACGTATTCGGATTTAACGGATCCGCTAAAACTCCATTCCCATTTAGTTTACTCCAAGTTCCAACTCCTAATGCTGGCGATGTTCCAGAAAGTATGTGAGAAGATTGGCATGTTCTGTCAGTCAAACCTGCATTTGGCACATCATCAGAAACGATAACCGTTATGGCTCTCCTTTGAATGGTGAGCAAAGGAAAATCAGGATGACTTATTTTACATGTGTATACCCCCGCCTGAGAAGGCAGAATACATTTAAATATCAGTTCAGAGTTGGTCTCTCCACTCAGTTCTTGATCATTTCTATACCATTGATACTGAATATCGCTAAGTCCATTGTCCGTTAGTGTTTCTAGCGTTAATTGCCCACGGTGAATTGCAAATATATTGACCTCCATTTCAACGCTATCCTGATTGATATACTCAAAGTCAGTTTTACCCTTATACGGATATAAATCTTGAAAAGTAAGACGATTCCCATTTAGGATAATTACGTCTGCATCTATATTATTTGGAATATCTTCAATTTGATTGTTCTCCAGATTAACAGTGCCAAGAAGATGACCAACTGGAAAACTGCTTGATGAAATAGAGCCTTTCAAATTATTATTGGGTAGAATAATATCCCAAACCAGATTAGTTTTAAGGGATATGCCGTTCCAAGAATTAATAGGCCCTGTATTCCAATTGTTGTCATCCAACCAATTGCTTCCATCTGTTGCAGTATATAAGGATCTAAGTGCCAAAGAATCTTGTGCCCGTGTTTGTCCAACAGCTAACGTTGTAAAAAAAACAATAGGTAAGAAGAGGGTGAATTTCAACTTCATTTTGGAGCGAAACTAGACCAATAATTGCACTTAATCATTTTATTTACAAAAAAATTACAGTTGGTCCTTTGGAATAATGAAAAAATATCATATCCACTATCCAAGTAATCAGCATTTTACGAAATGTCCAACTAGTAAAATAAAATTTTGTCTCACAACTAACTGAAAATAAACAAGTTCTATCTCAAAATAATACTGTACTCTTGACGCATGTTATTCTCCTCTACTATCCGGAAAAAAGTATTCTGTTTGGTAATTTTTACCTTGTTCTCTGTTCATTTTGCAAATGCAGGTCATAATTACACTTATTCTGCCAATGGATCAGACTATACCATTACGTTTTCTTACACCAATGGATTTTCTAGTTATTGTAATTGCGAGAATCACACTACCTATATATATGGACGCAAAACGAGTCATACAAGCGGTGCTTGGTTTTATTTTACTGTTCCCGGAGGAGCGACTAGTGGATCCGCTCTTGATGTACTTGGACCTAGCGGTACACGAACATATTATACTACTTGGCATTATTCTGGTCGAAAAAAAGTAGTTACATGTCTAACCGATAAGAGTTGTGGTACCAAGGTAAGTTCCAACAATAGTGTCACTGCCGGCACAGCATCAATTAAACCACCAACAAATGTTCAAGCTTCTGATGCCGTAAGTGACAACTACATTGACATTACTTGGGATAAAGGTTCCGATATACCAGACGCAAACTTGAAATACAAAATATACACTGGCTCAACTCTAATTGCTACAGTTGCAGGTAACGTAAGATCATACAGACACACTGGAATAACTCCAGGAACGACTACCACCTATAGGGTTAGAACTACGACCACAGATTGGGGAGGTCACGAATCCTATTTATATGCTTCTGCTGCTTCCGACGTGGGATCAACTTTCACATTGGGTCTTAATGCTTCAGATTACGCCTACACGGGTAGAACGGTACTAAGTTGGAATGATGTTAGTACTCAAGCAGAAGAAATTGAAATTAGCAGAATAGATCAAGGTGTAACCACCCAAATTGGTGTAGTAAGTAAATACTCTAGAAGTTTCAGCGATTACGACGGGATACCTGGATATCTATACCAGTACAAAGTTATCCCTGTAAATACAGGAGCAACATTCATCCCAGATTATGACAACGGATCGAAGAAAGTAAATGGTCAAATTAAGGGCAAAGTTGTAAGTAATCAGAATGCAGGAGTCTCTGGAGTCGTGGTCAATATTTCAGCCTCTGTAAATGTCAATGGAACAAATCAAATAGAGACTTATCAGACTACAACTGATGCATCGGGTTATTACGAAATCCGGGATATCTTCTATTACAAAATAGCTAAGTATACTGTAACGCCATCAAAATCTGGTCATGCATTTGACCCTCCTTCGCTTGATCGTACGTTGGATATTGATAATCCAAAGGCTTCCGGTGTGGACTTCGTAGATACTACAGTATTTACAATTAAAGGGAATATAGCATTTCCTATCAGAGGTTCGGCTTCTACTGCAGCTTGTGGTATTCAAGGTGTACAAATCTTACTTGACAATAACGAGATTGTTCAAACGGATGTGAATGGAAATTTTGCGTTTGTAGTTCAAGATGAAGGAACCTACAATATCAAGCCTGTTTATAAGCACCATAATTTTAATGTACCAAGTGTTGACTTAAATATTTTAGCTGACGTCTTAAATCTTCAATTTTATGATACTGAACAGGATACTCTGAAAATCGTAGCCCAAGGGGGTTGTGAATCGAGTATAGGTAACAGCGTAAAAGTTAGAATACGTTCAATCAAAGACCCTGCATGTTTTGATACTACGATTAATACGGATGCAAATGGATTTTATGAACTCCCATTATCGTCTCGTGAGTATAAGATAGAGGTGATAGACTTGAGTCCCGTTAATAGTAACATCATAAATCAGATTGGATTTAAAAGTGTTGTTGTTGACCTTACAGTTAGAGACTCCATTGAACTATTTGACACTACTTACACAATAGATACTACAGATGCTTATACAGTAACATTACCCAATGGAGATGTCAAGACATATGACGCAGTTTACGACACTACGGCTTCAACAATTGCATCTACAATGTTCGACCAAATAGGAGAAGCAAAATTCATCTATCATGCACCTTTAGAAATTGCTATAAACTGGGATGACGCAGCTGAAAAATTGGTATGTATGCCCAAGTTTGGCGGCGGAAATGAATTGGTTCCAGAAATGGAAAAAGGGGGCTATTATGGAATAACCATTGACGTCACTGAAAACAATATGACTTGTCCAATTAAAGAGGGCCGATTAGACATCTATGATTATATAAGTGACAGAGATAAAGAAGTTCAAACATTGCAAATTGTTGATGGTCGAGCTGAATACACTTTACAAGCTGCTGATCCTCAAATTGCTGGAGGAGGCATGCACCCCAATCAAAAATTATTCTATCTAATTGCAAATGTTGGTTTTCTAGACCCAGTACCCAATGAAAAGTGGGTTTTAGTAACCGGTTCACAGGCACGAGATAAGACTTTCACAACGCGTTCTGCAGGAATACCATTTGTAGTTCTACATGACCCTCCAGGTGATCAAAGCTACTCTTACGTAGAAAAAGGTTCTGTTATAACACATTTCTTAAACACAGAATCTGTATTTGGCGGATCAGGTGGATTAAAAACTGAAATCAAAATCGGAGCTGCGATTAAAACTCCCTTTAGCGAAACTAAACTTGGGATTGCAATAGATGCTGATATTAGAGGAGGAAGAGACAATAATGACAAGGAGTCAACCATAACCACTTTTACCTTCAAAGAACGATTTACAACCAGTCAGGCAGAAGCCTTAACAGGATATCCTGGAGATGTTTTCGTTGGAGCTGCATTCAATATGCTGTATTCCTTAGCTGACGCTATTGAACATAATGGAACTTGTGATATTTCAAGAGATACAATCTTGGCGATTGATCCAATTGGTTTTGCGACAACATTTATTTATACTGAAGGTTTTCTAAACGAGGTTTTACTTCCAAATCTAAAAGAAATCAAAAGACTTGCACCACCAGATTCAGCAATTGCACTTCAAGTAGATATAGACAACTGGGAAAAAATGCTAGAGGATAACGCAAAGAATAGAGATTCTTTAGCTGTTAAATTACCCGGAGCTGCGGGGAACATATCTATAAGTACAGGAGCCGTTTATGATAACGAATACACAGATGACGATGAGACCACCGCATCATACGAGTCCAAGCAGTTCTTTACCAGTGAAGTTTGGATTGCTGCACATGGTGTAAACGAAGCTGGAGCTTGGACCGATACACGAATTGGAGTTGTAGCTACGGTAAATTATAGTCTTACTACGGATTCAGGTACAACTACTTCCAACAGTAAAACTGTTGGATATCACATTGAGGATAATGACAGAAATGATTATCACAGTATTGATATTCTAAAAGACGTTGCCAATGGGGTGCCAGCCTTCAGACTAGTATCTGGAGCTACAAGCTGTCCACACGAACCCAACTCTCAACGTAGATATTTGGCTGAAATAGATATTTATCCCCCAGAAAGAAGCAATGTACCTTCTGATGGTGTTGCTACCTTTACTGCATCAGTGATCAACAATAGTCAAAGTGACGAGACCCAAACATATGCAATTCGCGTTCTCCCAGAGACTAATTTAGATGGAGCCATTATTAAAATAGGAGGCCAGATTATAAATAATGGTGCTGCATATTTCACCATTCCTCCAAGACAGTTGATGCAGGTTTCCGTTACAGTGGAAAGAGGACCTCTAGCTACAGAATATAAAGGACTTCAAATTCTCATCTCGGCTCAATGTGAGTGGGATGATTTATATGATCTTGTCTCTAGTGATGTCGTTACTTTCGATGTTAACTTCCAGAGCGAATGCAGTGAAGTTGACATATACAGACCCGTAGAAAATTGGGTAATGAACAAGAGTGATGGCGATTTTCTTGATTTAGCATTTGCCAATTACAATGCAAATGATCCCAATCTGGAATCGCTAATCTTGGAATACAGAAAAGAAGGTAAAGGCTGGCAGGAAGCCATAGAAGTGCCAAAGGACAGTTTACTGCAAAAGTTTTATGATGTAAAGATCAACACCAAGTTATGGAGTGACGGTATTTATCAGATTAGAGCAATGGCAAATTGTCGAGCTGCCATTTCTCAAACTACCTACTCAGACCCTGTTCCTGGTAAGATCGATCGTAGTCCAGTGGGGCTCTTTGGTATTCCATTCCCATCTGATGGGATTCTTAATATAGGAGATGAAATTACTGTTGAATTTGATAAATTTATTGATAAAAGTCAAAGCTACCTCCCAGGAAAAATAGCTCTTCAGAGAGATGATACCAGGGAGTATATTGCAATTACATATGCTATAATAGATGGCAAACTGATAATATCTCCAAAGTCTTCTACAATTTTAGATGCATTGGAAGGTGTGAAATTGAATGCGGTTGTAAGTCAAATAGAAGATCAGAGTGGCAACGTGCTTGAAGATCCAATTACATGGAGCTTCGTTGTGAATAGAAGTCCAGTGTATTGGAGTCCAAATTCAGTGGACTACAGTGTCGAGAGAGGACTTACCGGAGCCTTTACAGCAACATTGATTAACGAAGGACCTACATTAGGAAGCTATACATTGACAAAATATCCAGCGTGGTTAATTCCAGGAAGCTTGACTGGCACGGTAACCCAACTTGGGGGGACTTCAGACATCAATTTTAACTTAGCCAGCAACCTAAATCCAGGATTATATTACGATACAATCGTAGCTACTTCTGGGGCCTATCAATTAAATCTGTACGTGAAGGTAGAAGTGCTGACCAAAGCACCTAGATGGGTGTCAAATGGCTTTGACCCAAGCCCATTTGCGAATAGCATGAATACTATAGTTCAGTTTAGCACTACAGACTTGGATGCACCATTATCTACGGATATACGTGATGTAATAGGCGTATTTATCAATGACTCGTTACGAGGAAAGGGTTACATTCAATATGTACCACAACTGAGGAAGTATATGGCTTTTGTTTCTATTTACAATAGCACTATCAATCAAGATACCATGGAGTTTAGAATATGGGATGCAAACCCTGGAGTTCATTATCTAGCCTTGGAAAAAAAGGTATTTAAAGAAAATTCGCTTTTAGGACAAATTCAGTCTCCATTTGTTTTACATCCAAACGGAATATTCCAAACACTTAATCTAGCTAAGAATTGGAACTGGTTTAGTTTGTACGTTCAAAATCCTAATCCGTCAGTTGACAATCTATTGGAAAAGCTAACTAAAGATTCTATGACTGTGGTTAAGACACGAGATGCATATTCCATTTATGGTAACTCATGGTCAGGAGAATTAGATTCACTTGAACCAGGAGTCGGTTATATGATTCATGTATCGGAACCAGACACTGTCGAAATATACGGTCAAATACCGGGTAAAATAGAGACCAGTGTTGACGGTAATAATTCATGGACTTGGATCGGTAATGCTGACTTAATTGGATCTAGTCTTAAAACTAAATTGAAAGATCTTAGTGCTGAAAGTGGTGATATTATAAAATCCCAAACAGACTTTTCTGTCTACGATGATGCAGCTTCAGATTGGCTAGGTACACTTGGATATGTTGAACCTGGAGGAGGATACAAAATCCAAACAAAGGTTCCAGGCACTTTGGTTTCAGCAAATAAGTTCAAGACTTTACCTCAATGGAACTTCATTTATCTAGATCAAGAGTTTAATACCAGTATTACATGCGAATTGATTAATGGGGGGAATTCTATCTCAGAATCTCATTATTTGATAGGAGCTTTTATCAACGATAAATGTATTGGTATAGCTCAGCCTATATACAATAAGGACTTGGATAAGTTCATTATGTATCTTACGGCCTTTGGTAATGACGTTGCTCAAGGTGAAAACATCGCCTTTAAACTATACGACACAGATCTTGACGAGGAGGTATTTATTACTTATGACCCTCTTACATTTACTGGAGATAAAATTACAGGTACCTTGAATGAGGCATTTGAAATTGAATTGCCAACTTTGGGAATTCAAAATCTTCTTAAGCAAGGAATACGAATGAGCTGTTATCCAAACCCATTTAATACTAGCTTTAATATTCAGATAACCCTGAATCAGCAAGCGAGTTCAGAGGTAAGTTTAATTGATGTCTATGGACGAACGGTAAAACACATACAAACAGGTAAGTTACAGGCAGGTTCCAATGAACTAAGCGTGTCAACTCAAGATTTGTCAAAAGGCATTTATTACTGTATAGCTACCATTAATGGACAATTGATTCAGCAGATGATTATCAAGCAATAATTCAATTATAAATATCAAAAAAAAAGGACTAGCTGAAGCTAGTCCTTTTTTTTTATAATGCCGCCTAGGGTAGGGTATTGAATATTTTGATCTGCTCAGAAGTTCTTGAACAAAGCCATCAGGAACAATGGGGAGCCAAGACGGGTGAAGTATCTGAATAATATAGTAGAACAAGATCACCGAACTATCAAACGTAAGATATCGATAACAACAGGGTTCAAAGAATTTGAATCTGTTAAGCGAACATTGACAGGAATCATAGACATCGTCGGAAAGAATCAAATTGCAAATCCATGAAAAAGTTAGTTTGCTACATTTAAGTCTCTTACAGCTTAAGAAAATGATAAATCGGCTACTGTTGGAAACAGTAGGAATTAAAGCGACAGAACCCCTTACAAAATCATAGTTTCATTTTTTAATGACTATTTTTGAGTAATGCGAGGTTACAATAATTCCTTCTCTTTTTTGATGTTGATACAATTATTAAGTATCACTTCTTTGGGGCAAAACCTAATAAATAATCCAGGTTTTGAGTTGAATTCTGGGAATATTGTTACTCGAGAGATGAATTTTAATAAAGTTAATAACTGGGATGTATTCACGCCTTCTCCAGACTATATAGGGGCAAATAACTCCTTATATCCTTATTGGCCAAGACCCGCTTCTGGACAATTTTATGTCATGATTGCCTCAAATAATGAAGACTCGCCTAATACTCAAAAAGAATCAATTGGTCAAAAAATTAGTCTTTTAGAATCCGTTAACTATAGAATTAGTTTTAAAGCAGTTAGCTGGTGGAATTTGTCAAATGTTCTCGAAATCTATGGATTAGAAGACGAACCCAGCCTTACCAATAGTATTGCAAATAATAATTATTTGGATCAGTATAGTCCTATATATGTGTCAGATACTTTTATAGGAGACACCGTATGGCATAACATGGAGGGTTGTTTCAAAACAAATAAAAAAGTAAATTATATCATTCTAGTTGTAGCGGATAAATCAATGTACATTTCGATTGATGATGTAAGTATTGAAAGAGAGGAACCGCTAATTAATACTCAAGGAATACTTCCTGTTGATACAATAATATGCGATAATCTATTGGGTGTAGAACTCAATCCAATTGGTCTTGACTCCATATTAAATTGGTCCGACGGCTCTAAAGAATCTACTCTTTTTGTAGATACATCTGGTCTATACTATGTAACAGGGCTTCAAAATAAATGTGTATATCGTGATTCAATTGCAATAGTTTTTTTAGAAAGTCCTAAAGTAGAATTACCGAAAGATACTTTTATATGTGACGATGAATATATTCTAGTAAATGCTGAAATAACTAACTCGGTTGCTAATTATCAAGTTTGGAATACAACAGAAACAGATTTAACAATAACTATAGATTCATCAGGACTGTATTGGGTAGAAGTAGGTAATGAATGTGGTATGTCTAAAGATTCAATTATTATTAATCACTATTTTGCTCCTACTCTTGAGCTAGGGGAGCCAATACAAAATTGCGAAAACAAGGAAATTGAGATTGATGCCTATCGGGAGGGAATAATTGACTACCTATGGAGTGATGGATCTATATCATCTTCAAATATTATTTCCAACTCTAATATTGGGCTCACAGTTAGCAATAATTGTGGAAGCTCATGGGACACTCTTCGAATAAACAATTCTAATTGTGAATGTAAAATATTTATTCCAAATGCTTTTACTCCTACAAAAGATGGTATAAATGAAAGGTTTACATTGGCTTCAAATTGCTTAGAAATAAGTGGTATTCTTATAGTTTATAATAGATGGGGAGAAAAAATATATGAAACAACAGATCTAATAAATGGCTGGGACGGATACTATAAAGATCGAATAATGCAAGGAACTTATGTATGTCTATTCGACATAAATTTACCCAATAAGGGGCGTAAAATAATGTCCAGCACATTTCAATTGCTGAGATAAATAATCTTGTTCTGTGGAATTAATTTAGACGGATTGAGATTTCAGTAATTTCATTTCAAAAAATGAGCAATGTGGTTAGTGTATCAGATGTGTGGTTATCGTAAAATACAATGTTCAAATAATTGATAATCACGCTACAAGAAGATGTAGAAAAGAGTAATGGGAACGGTATAAGTACCATTGTCACTAGATTATAGATGGTATACACCATATCAAAATAATTTTGTTCAGTGCATAAATATTGATGCTGGGCACTGGAAGGCCATTACTGTAAAAAGCTGCACCATGGTCTGTACACATCAACGTCCCTTGCAGGATGCATTGATGAAAAGAAAGGGTCCGCCGATAAGTTTTACTGAATTGTTCCTGAAACTACTCGTTTATCCTTTTCTCAATTAAATAAGCATCAGTAGTTTGAAGCCTATACTTGATATACAGAAAGACAATAGGAGAGGCGAGAAGTAAACTGGCTACAAGGTTTACGGAACATAGAAACTGTAAAACCAAAAGTAAAGCTAGAGTCAAATGTGGAATGAAAGAGTATCGAAAAAGAAAAGTAAACCAAATATGCAATGACCCGAACATCGAGTAATTTGATTCTCCAAACATTCGTTTGTTATGACTTACATCGCATTTGCCAATCTTGATTTTTCCATTGCTATATTCAAAATCAAGAATGAATTTTTTCTTGTTGTTGATAGTCGTTCGAATGTCTTTTCTAAAGATTCGGAAAGATTCAAGATACCTCAATCTGGGGAAGAAAATTCCTATGATTCCCCTAGCTATCTTGGCACTGAATCGTTTGATACCCTTTTGTTCCTTTTTCTGAGCAACACCATACACCAAATCCAGTTCAGAGTCCTGTAATGTCCTAAGCATAGTTGGGATGTCAGCAGGAGAAAATTCCAAGTCATCGTCAATGGTTAGAATGAAATCTCCAGAAGCATGGTCAATGCCACATAAGGTAGCTTGCTGTTGACCTGCATTGTTTTTGAAAAGAATGGGTTTAAGCCTTACGTCGGTTTTAGCAAGGTTTTCGAGTACCTGCCAAACGTTATCAGGACTAGCATCACTTACGGGAATTATCTCAAATGAGATAGCCTCTTTTTCCAAAGTATCGCGTATTTGGTTATACAGTATATTTATACTTCTTTCGCTCTTAAATACTGGTATAACGACTGATAATAACAATTTGTATGAGCGGGCAAAGAACAATAAAATTCTTTATAGAAAAAAGGGAGATGGAATGCAAAGTTATCGGCGAAATGCGTGCGTCAGAAGAAGTTTGCTTGCTGAGTCAAGATGATAATCTCTTAGAGGATTCATACTATGACGAACAAGGGTTTGGAGTAGATTTACTTTTTAATACGGAAGAGCATACCTATCTCAAAGATGAATTGGAGCAATTAGTAAAAAATAGATTGTCCAATTTTACGTCTAAATCTTTAGATGGGTTTCAATTGGAAAGATACCATGAATTCATAACCGACGAAGAGCATTTGATCTTTATGTCCTCCATTAAATCTTGCATTGATATTCAGGAGTTTCCATTGGACAAAGACAGTATTCCGATTAGAATAGGTGAGATAATCAATCAGAAGTTGGGCCTTTCTTGTGAAGGAATGGATGATCGAGAATTCTTTTGTTTGAGACTAGTACGTCCACAAAAACACCAAGATTGTAATCCTCCACACAAGGATATCTATATCGATAGATTAAGGAACGCAGTGAATTTATATATACCAATTTGTGGTAGCGATGAACATAGTTCATTATCGCTCATAGAAGGTAGTCATAAATGGCTGGAGTCGGAAACGGAAGTGTCAGAAAATGGGGTGGAAGTAAATGGAGTTAAATATTCTGTACCTGCTATCTGTGGTACCAAAAATGACTTTAACCTGTCTCGTCCCAACCCTAAAGTAGGTGAAGTATTATTCTTTTCACCCTACTTAATCCATGGAGCGGGGTACAATTTTAACAATGATATTACACGAGTTTCCTTGGAAATGAGGCTTTGGAAATCTTAAACCAATGAACAAGAGTGTTGCATATATGGCAATAGCCTCTTTTCTCTTTGCCATGATGAATCTCATTGTAAAGTATCTGGATTCTATTCCCGTGTCTCAGATTGTGTTTATGCGTTCATTAGTGATGCTAGTCATGGTAGTTGCTCTTCTTACACAAAAGAGAATTAAACCCTTCGGCAACAATAAAAAATTGCTGATTTTTAGAGGGTTATTTGGTACTACAGGGATAGCATTTTTCTTTTATACAATCCACAGCATGCCACTTGCCTCAGCCGTGGTGATCCACTATCTAACACCTATTATTACAGTTGTCATTAGCGTACTAATTACACGAGTCCGTATTGCCCCATTGAGATGGTTGTTTTTTGCAATGTGTTTCATAGGAATTTATATCGTAAAAGATTTTGATGATAGAATAGAAGTAGTCCCCTTGGTTATAGGAGTTATAGGAACCTTTGCAGCATCAGCGGCCTATAATATCATCAGTGTTTTAAAGAAAACGGAGCACCATTTAGTGATCATGTTGTACTTCCCAATGGTAACAATTCCGATAGCCCTTGTTTACATTTTGTTTACTGGAGAGTGGGTTTGGACGAGTACTGCCAACTGGTTACTTCTCGGACTGATAGGGTTTCTCACCTATTTCGCTCAATATTTCTTAACCAAAGCATATCAAATAGGGGATGTAAGCAAGGTCTCTATAATTTCGTATTTGGGAATCATTTATGCATTATTCTTTGGATACTATTTGTTTGATGAGTGGTATACACCCATTGTATTTGGAGGACTTGCATTGGTGTTGATGGGAGTAATTGGCAATATCTTTTATAAAGATAAACCTACTCAACAATAGCATATTTGCTTCGTGCTACACTTCTGGTCAAGGCATTGAAGTGCCACCATTCAGAACTGATGGTTTTGAAGCCTACAGATTTCATAATGCTTCTAAGAATGGTACGATTTTCTAGTTGTTGAGGTGTCAAAATACCCTCTTCCACTAAGAGATATTCAGACTTGATATTAGAAGCTCTTCCAAAGTGGTCAAAATCTGTCCCCATGTCCATTAGCTTTCTATTAGTATAGCAGATGGTTAAGTCAACAGCACATCCATAATTGTGGATGCTACCGTTTCTAGGATTGGAAACATACTTTGCCTTTTGTTTTAAAGGCATATCCAGTGCATTCCACATTCTCCATTGAATATTTCGAGGCCTAACAGCGTCCCAAATCAGAAGATGTAGATTGGAGTCAACTGCGGTTAATTTTTTTTGAGCAGAGTCTAGCATCAAAGCTGTTTCTTGTTGGAAATATGCACTGTCCAAGCATCCATATAGATCTTGATTTAGAAAGTTGTTGATTCCACTGTATCGTAGATTTATTCGAATATTTGGATTGAGATGTTGAATGTTGACCAAACCTGCATTGCAAATACTCTCGTTTAGTGCGCACGGAAGTTTAATAGGCTCAAGTTCTTCCTTTATTGGAATTTTGGAGATTGTATTTTTTGCTCTCTGCTCAGTTTCACTTGCACAACCACAAATCAAAAGTATGAGAAAGATGATAGAGAGTTTCGATATCATTTACGAAGAGCAACAACTGGATCCATTCTTGCTGCAAGAAACGCAGGGGCCATGCCGGCAACAAGTCCAATTAATATGGACACAAATGACCAAAAGGTAAATATGGGAATGCTAAAGAATATTTTAAATGAGGTGAGATTGGTAATAAGTAAACCTACGGATATAACTATGAGTATGCCAAGTACAGCTCCTATCAAACAAAGTAACATAGCCTCAAATAGGAATTGAGAAATTATAAAACTACGCTTTGCCCCAAGAGCTTTTTGCAAACCAATGATTCCTGTACGTTCCTTTACAGATACAAACATGATATTGGCAATTCCAAAGCCTCCAACAAGAAGAGAGAAACCTCCTATAATTATAGCTACAATGTCTATTACTCCAAATGTTTGGCTCAAATTATCAGAAACCATGGTTAGCTTATTGATAGCAAAATTGTTGTCATCCTTTGGCCTGAGTTTTCTCAAAGAACGCATGATACGTCTTATCTCATAATCAATCTGTTTCAGTTCTATATGGTCATGCCCTTTAATAACTATAGCAGATGAAACACCATTGGTATTTGGTTTTGCAAATTTACTAGCAAATATGGCAGGTAGTATCATTACATCATCGTACTGTTGTCCTCCGATAGCAGAGCCTTGTTGAGCAAGTACGCCAATAATGTTGACCTTATACCCATTTATCTTAACATCATGACCAACAGGGTTTTTGCCACCAAAAAGATTCATTGCAAGGTTAAACCCAACAATGCAGGTGTTTTTACCCTTGCCCATTTCAAGTTTGTTGAAAGTTCTGCCGGTCGCTAGTTCCCATTGGTTAATTTCAAAGAAGTTGCCCATTACAGCTGTTATTTTAACTCCAGAGACTTCTTCTAACTTAGACTTCGCCTTGTTTCCCCCAAATTCAAAAAAGAATGCTGCATCTTTAATGAGGTCTTTATTTCCTTCTCTACTTACACGTTTGAACTCTCTAATAGTGGTTTCGGGCCTACTTAGATAGTCCCACCATTGATATCCGCCTCCAAAACCCCATGGCCATTTCTGAACATAGACGATTTTGTCACCCATTTTGTCAACGTTTTTGCGGATGTTTTGTTCTAAAGAATGTGTAGCCGTAGATATAAAAACAATGCAAAAAATACCGATAGTAATGCCCGTCACAGAAAGAGAGCTTCTAAGCTTATTTGCCCGTAAAAAACGAAGAGTAAGAGCTATAGATTCTTTTAAGACGGATCCGAATTTCATTTACGGTTCAATAATATAAAAAGGTCTATGGGCTCTATTGTATTAATCGATAAAGATGAAGATAAAAGTGTTAATCGTTTAATGGTTTTTTTAGATAATCCAATCAATCTACAACTTGATTAGTTATAAACTTGACTTCGCCTCTCAAAAAGGTTACTTTTGCACCCTTTTTTGCACATAGTATTTCTTAATATTAATAAATGAAATTATCAGAATTCCAATTCGAGTTAGACCCAAGTAAAATTGCAAGCACATCACAGTACAACCGAGATGAATGCAAGCTAATGGTGGTTGATAAAACTGCCAAGACAATAGAGCATAAAATGTTCAAGGACATTTTAGAGGAGTTTGACGAAGGAGACGTAATGGTGCTTAACAATGCAAAGGTCTTTCCTGCAAGATTGTATGGAAATAAAGAAAAGACTGGAGCTAAAATTGAAGTATTCTTGCTTAGAGAATTGAACAAAGAGTTAAGACTTTGGGATGTTCTTGTAGACCCAGCTAGGAAAATTAGAGTAGGTAATAAATTGTTCTTTGGAGAGGATGAGTTGGTTGCGGAAGTAATTGACAATACCACATCTAGAGGTAGAACAATTCGTTTCTTATTTGATGGTACAGATCAAGAATTTAAGAATGTTGTAAATAAATTGGGACATACACCTATTCCAAAGTATTTGGATCGTGAATCTACAAAAGAAGATGAGGAAATGTACCAAACTATATTTGCAGAAATAGAAGGTGCTATAGCTCCACCAGCAGCAGGTCTTCATTTTACAAAAGCTTTAATGATGCGTTTGGAGATTAAAGGTGTGAAGTTTGCAAAAGTGAATTTGAACATAGGTCTTGGAGCATTTAGACCAGTAGAGGTTGAAGATCTTACTAAACACAAGATGGATAGTGAGCATTTTAGCATACAACAGGATGCTGCTGATATCGTAAATGAAGCTAAGGCGAATAAGAAGAGAGTTTTAGCTGTAGGATCGAGTGTTATGAGATCTTTAGAAAGCTCAGTATCTGCTTTTGGTAAGTTAAATGCAGATGATAGTTGGACTGATAAATTTATTTGTCCACCATATGAGCCAAGAATAGCAAATTGTTATTTGACCAATTTTCATCAACCTCAATCTACGTTGATGATGTTGACATCAGCTTATCTAGATGACCATAAGTTAGCTATGGAAGTGTACGAAACAGCCATAAAAGAAGGATATAATTTCTTGTGTTATGGTGATGCTCTTCTCATAAAATAAAAGATTGGCACGATTTTGTGTACAATTAGTGTGATAAATTCTATTAATTTGGAGTTTTAAAATGGATATAGTTTTAATAATCATATTGGCTTTAGTGGCCTACTTACTAGGAAGTATACCCAGTAGTGTATGGGTTGGTAAGGGCTATTTTGGTGTGGATATAAGAGATTATGGCAGTGGTAATGCTGGAGCAACCAATACATTTAGAGTACTTGGTAAGCAAGTAGGAACCTTTGTGTTGCTCTTGGATATTGTAAAAGGAATTACCGCTTCCAGTTTGGTACACTACCTTGCTTTTGTGGAGCATGGCACTGATCAGTTTATCAATTTGCAGTTGCTTTTTGGTTTGCTTGCAGTTGTTGGTCACATCTTTCCTGTATTTGAGAATTTTAGAGGAGGAAAAGGAATTGCAACCTTATTCGGTATGTTAATCGGAATTCATTATGTGCTT
The DNA here is from genome assembly GCA_002746305.1 of Bacteroidota bacterium. GTDB lineage: Bacteria > Bacteroidota > Bacteroidia > NS11-12g > UBA9320 > UBA9320. The sequence continues at coordinate 70,960 of NVWV01000001.1, forward strand.
GCTTTGGCCTGTGTTGCTTTGTTTATTGTAGTACTGCTTTCAACTAAGTATGTTTCCTTAAGTTCTATTCTTGCTGCAATATCATTCCCCATATTTACGATATTTGTATTCAAAAGGGATGAACCCTTACTTATAGCTTTTGGGATAGTTGCTGCTGTTTTGGTAGTTCTTACACATAAAAAGAATATTACGCGGCTATTAAACGGTGAGGAGAGTAAGGCTAAATTATTTCGTAGTAAACAATGATTTATAATACAAATACAAAAGAGCTTGAAGAGTTAGATGTATTGGTTGACGTAGATACTGGGTCAATGATAATCTTGTATAATGATGATGTGAATACATTTGATCATGTAATACATTGCCTTATAAAATACTGTAAGCATACTTCAGAGCAAGCAGAACAATGTGCAATGCTTGTACATTATAAAGGGAAATGTAATGTTAAAAGTGGTTCGGATGTAGAACTTACACCTATTTGCCAGGCATTGACCAATAAGGGACTAAGTGCGGTTATAGAAGAATCTTAATACTGCTCTTTGTCATTTGGAAAGTCGACAGACTTTACATCTTTAATATATTGTCCTACAGCTCCTTTCATTTCTTCATACAGATTAAGATATCTACGCAAAAAACGTGGAGAGAATTCCTTTGTTACACCGAGCATGTCATGAAGTACCAGTACTTGGCCATCTACTTCGCTACCAGCTCCGATACCAATAACAGGAATATCCAAAGACTTGGAAACTTCAGCTGCAAGTTTCGCTGGAATTTTTTCTAGAACTAAACCAAAACAGCCTGCTTCTTGAAGCAATAGAGCATCTTCCTTCAGTTTATTGGCTTCTTCTTCTTCTTTAGCTCTTACAGTATATGTTCCGAACTTATAAATGCTCTGCGGGGTTAAGCCAAGATGGCCCATTACGGGTATACCTGCAGAGAGTATTCGCTTTACGGAGTCTATTACTTCGGAACCACCTTCAAGCTTTACCGAATGTGCTCCACTTTCTTTCATAATACGAATAGCACTGCGAAGAGCTTCTGTACTATTACCTTGATAACTACCAAATGGTAGGTCTACAACAACTAAAGCCCTATCCACAGCTCTAAGAACTGACTGTGCGTGATAAATCATATGATCAAGAGTGATAGGAAGTGTACTGTCGTGCCCCGCCATTACATTACTAGCGGAATCTCCAACTAGAATCACATCAATACCGGCATCATCTACAATTTTAGCATATGAATAATCATATGCTGTTAGCATTGATATTTTTTCGCCACGTGACTTCATTTCTTGAAGCTGATGCGTGGTCATTTTTTTAATTTCTTTTTTTGCAGTGCTCATGGTATATTATTCTTTGAGATCAAGCATATACTTCAATCGGTCTATTTCTCTAAGTAGTACTTCGTTATCCTTTTTCAAGACTTCGTTCTTCATTTCCAAAATACTAGCTTCACCTTTAAGTTTTTTGTTGTCGTTTTTAATATTCGCAAGAATAGTAGTTAGATTTAGAACTAGATCTCCGTTGCTTCCTGCCTCAATGTCCTCTTTTAATGACTCTAGATAAATTAGTCTTTTCTTATTACGACTAAGTTCTCTTGAGGTAGAATCTAGCTTAGAGGAAAGTAGTCTATTATTTATTTGTAGTTCAGCAGATCTGCTAACTAAAGTCGTATCGTAACTCAGCATACTCTTACATTTATCTACTTCTGATTGAAGAGAGGCTATAGTTAATTGCTGTTGATCAATTTTGGTCTTAAATATTAATATGACTTCTTGAAATGCAGGGTCTGAATTTTCTTCATTTGAACTACCATTGCCTCCAATAGACAATGATTTGGAAATTGAACTGATTTTCTTCTTTACTAAAAAGTCGGTGGCCAGCAGTTCTGAATGAGCACTTGCAAAAAGACCTACTCGTCCATCTTCAAACTGAATGTCGTATGCAGTGTAGGTGTATATGCCGTTAAAATAAATATCAAAATATCCATCTTCAAATTTTACACTTACTACATTTTTGCCTCCTTTATTTAATCTTTTAGTCTTTATCCAACCGTTGTCTTTTGGATTGCCAGCAAGGTATCTAAATTGTTCATCAAATATCTTTGATACCCGAAATTTTCTTTTGTTATTTATCTCTAGTAAAATGGCCCCATTGCTAGTTGTTTGTCCATTTAGTACAATACCTCCAGAAGCATTTTTAGAACCACTTTTAGGGATCTCAATGGTGGCAGATACTTCATAAGCATATAAGGGTTTATCCAGTTTTAAGTAAGAAATAGACCTTCCATTATCACTAAGTCTCTTTATACGGTATTGACTGTTTTCAATGATAGAGAGTTCGAAAGCCGTGTATTTTTGAGGAAAATTGTATTGATTGGTCTCAAAATTGTCATAGACTAAAGTGTCTTGGAATTTAGTAAAAACATTCTGGCCATTAGTAAATTGTGACAGACTTATTATTGCTATAAATGATAGAAATCTCATTTTATTTATGAAAGTTTGCAAAGCTAAACTAAAATTATGCAAAAAACGATTTGGACGTACTTACTATTGGCCTGCTCACTGCTGAATTTTACAGCTTGTGAAAATGAACTAGATATAGCAGCAGACTGGGAAGAAGTGGCTATCATATATGGGGCCCTTAATCCAACAAGTGCCAAGAACTATGTGCGTATTCAACGAGCATATTTGGATGAAAAAAGGAGTGCTTTTAGTTTTTCAAGAATTCAGGATTCATTGTATTTTGACACATTGGATGTCACAATAAATGAGTTTAAGGATGGTGTCTATACGAAAACATATACGTTGAATAAAGTGAACGGAAATGATTTAGGCTTACCTAAGGATACAGGAATATTTTATAGCGATGAAAATATCTTATATGAATTAAGTGATCCAGTTAAAGCTTCTGCTGCAACAGTTAGGTACGATTATGAGTTAATTGTCAGAAACCCAATATCAGGTTATGAGTGTAGGGCTAAAACCATAAGTGTTGGTAAGCCTGAGGTTACTGAACCGTTGAATGATGATTTTAACTTTTTAGTGGTATCTACCAATGAAGATCATTCTGTATTGACTCGATTTTTAGAAGGAGTTAATGTAAGATCCTACACTGTGGTTATGGATATGCGTATTGAAGAAACATTGATAGACGATCCCTCATCAAAGCAAATCAAGGAAATTTCTTGGCGAATGATTCATTCAGGGAAAACCAAAAGTTTAAGGGGTTTTAATCGAGCTACATATCTAGTACCATCTGTAAACTTTTTTGCAACACTCAATGCAACTTTAACTGAAGATGTCAATATTGAAAGACGACTGGTAGATTTTGACTTGAGCTTTTATGGAATTGCTGATGATTTTAATACCTATCTTGATGTTAATAAACCCTCTATAGGTATTGTTCAGAAAAAACCTGAATTTACAAATGTCACCAATGGTCTTGGTCTATTCAGCTCACGACATATTAAAGAATTTAAAAATCAGATTTTTCATGAATCGACTATAGGTCAGCTACAAGCGTCAGAATATACAGTGAACTTAGGTTTTGTAGACTAATAAGTGTCGTTTTGTCATAGAACTTTTTCCTAATTCTGCCAATTCGTACAGAATGTAATAATGGCATTGAAGTTGTCATTGTCATATTAATTAATAATCGAATTTTATACAAATGAGTAAAGTAATTGGAATTGACTTAGGAACAACAAACTCTTGCGTTTCAGTAATGGAAGGTAATGAGCCAGTTGTAATACCTAATAGTGAAGGAAGAAGAACAACGCCATCTATTGTTGCATTTATGGACAATGGAAACGGTGAAAGAAAAGTAGGAGATCCTGCGAAAAGACAAGCAATCACTAACCCTGAGAATACCATCAGCTCTATTAAGCGTTTTATGGGTTCTACTTTTGATGAAATATCAAAAGAGGCTGGACAAATGCCATATAAAGTGGTGAAAGGAGATAACAATACTCCACGAGTAGTTATCGGTGATAGAAAATATACACCACAAGAAATTTCTGCTATCATTCTTCAAAAAATGAAGAAAACAGCGGAAGATTACTTAGGTACTTCAGTAGATAGAGCAGTAATTACTGTGCCGGCCTATTTCAACGATAGCCAAAGACAAGCTACCAAAGAAGCTGGTGAGATTGCGGGTTTAAAAGTAGAACGGGTAGTAAATGAGCCTACAGCAGCAGCACTTGCTTATGGACTGGATAAGAAAGATATTGATCAGAAAATAGCAGTGTATGACCTAGGTGGAGGTACATTCGATATTTCTGTATTAGAACTTGGTGATGGTGTATTTGAAGTGAAATCAACCAATGGTGATACTCATTTAGGTGGAGATGACTTTGATAGAGTAATCATAGACTGGTTGGCTGAGGAGTTTAAAGCTGATGAGAGTATTGATCTTAGAAAAGATCCAATGGCTCTTCAACGTTTGAAAGAAGCTGCTGAGAAAGCTAAAATAGAGTTGAGTAGTTCTACCCAAACAGAAATCAACTTACCTTATGTTACCGCTACTGATAGTGGTCCTAAGCACTTGGTACGTTCATTGAGTAGAGCGAAATTTGAGCAATTGGCAGATGACTTAATCAAAAGAAGTATGGCTCCTTGTAAGCAAGCATTAAAAGATGCAGGTTACTCTCCATCGGATATAGATGAAGTAATCTTGGTAGGAGGTAGTACTCGTATTCCAAGAATACAAGAAGAAGTAGAAAAATTCTTTGGTAAGGCTCCTAGTAAAGGCGTTAATCCAGATGAGGTAGTTGCTATTGGAGCAGCTATTCAAGGTGGCGTACTTACAGGTGAGGTAAAAGATGTTCTTTTGCTTGATGTAACTCCACTTTCTTTAGGTATAGAAACTATGGGCGGTGTATCTACAGTGCTTATAGAGTCAAATACTACTATTCCTTCTAAAAAATCTCAAGTGTTTAGTACTGCTTCAGATAATCAACCAAGTGTTGAAATACACGTACTTCAAGGAGAACGTAGTATGGCAAAGGATAACAGATCCATCGGTAAGTTTCACTTGGATGGAGTACCTCCATCACCAAGAGGAGTACCTCAGATTGAAGTAACTTTTGATATAGATGCCAATGGTATACTAAAGGTAAGTGCTAAAGATAAGGGGACTGGCAAAGAGCAAAACATTAGAATAGAAGGTAGTTCTGGATTAAGTGATGCTGAGATTGAAAAAATGCGTCAAGAAGCAGAAGCTAATGCAGAAGCGGATAAGGCAGCTAAAGATAATATCGATAAGTTGAATGAAGCTGATAACTTGGTATTCTCTACAGAGAAGCAACTAAGTGAATATGGTGACAAGATTCCAGAAGATAAGAAAACTGCAATAGAAGCAGCTAAAGAAGAGCTCAAGAAAGCTCATGCTGCACAAGATATGGCAGGGATTGATACACATATGGAAACCTTGAACAAGGCTTGGGAAGCAGCTTCTCAAGACATCTATGCTGCACAGCAAGAAGCAGGTGGGGCAGATGCCGCAAATGCTGAAGCAAATGCAGGCGGTGACAGTAGTGACATCAATGAAGATACAAAAGATGTTGAGGATGTTGACTTCGAAGAAGTAAAGTAATCATCACATATAATTTTTGAAAGAGCCGCTCCATTTGGAGCGGCTCTTTTTGTTTATTCAATAAATACTTTTTTTGTGTATCTCTTACCGTCAATTGTCTCAACGAGGCAAGAGTATAAACCCGGATTTGTACTCTTCGGAATTTGCAAACTACTTTCTGTACTTATGAAGATTTCTCGTCCTAATGGGTCCATAAACCTAATTATTTTAACATTTTGAATATCAACTGTTAATTTCTCAGACGGAGAAACAGGGTTTGGGTAGATGGTTATATTATTCGTATGTATTCCAGATTCGCCGGCTAATCTATGTTTTAACCTGTATATACCTTGGTCAGTGGATAGTATGATCTCATTTCGAGCTGCTATACCACTATATACTTCATTAAATATATTGGTAATGGGTAGCGGATACAAACTGGAGTGTCCTGTATTTGTTAGTTCCATTATACCACTAGACGGCAATGTTGTAATGGTCTTTGATTTTTTAAACTTACCAATTATATATAATCTATTCCCAGTAGAAATCATGTCACTGACCTTCCAATCTTCTTGTGCTGTTGTACTATCAAAAAATTGACCGAACAGATGAGAATTATTGGTGTATCTAGAATGTAATCCCCCAATAAACTTGCCATTTTTAGAGGTTATATCACCAGAGTAAAGAGTGTAGCCATTATGAAAAAGTGACCTGTTGACCATAAAGGGTAGGGTGAAATTAGGGTTGTCCATTCGTGTTAAATTCCCATTTTTGGAGTAAGTCATACCATATACGTTAGTTTGGAAACCATCCCATTCTATGTACTTTACAACATAATCTAAGCTTTTCTCTCCATTAAACGTGAATATCCCATTCTTAGTTGAGTTGAAAAAGGTGTCTAAGTTATTTTCTCGGGTATTGTAATAGAATGAATAATTTTTCTCGGATAAATGGAAAAATATAGACTTGCTACCCTTATAAATTCCAATTACTTTATCGTGGATTGTTGGGTGTTTTTCCCAATCTAGCTCAATCATTTTGTTATTGGCTATAACGGCTTGAAAGAGACCGTCATCAGTAGCAGCATAGATATATCCATTAAAAATAGCAATGTCATTTGGAATAAAATTCATTTTTGGAAAATTACAAGAGCTTGCTAATTCGGTATCCAGATTATAGACAATAATATTATTTGCATTGAAGTCTTGACCGTATTGAGAGAAAACAGTGTCTCCCGTTAACATAAAAATCTTGTCATCAGAAACCACCATTTTCAATATTGGATTGGGGGTTTCAAAATTGACTTTTTTTAGTGTGTTTATGGGTTCAAAGTATGTAGGTTGGATGAGTGCAAGTTCTTGAAGACTAAAACCATTCTCTTTGGCCCACTTACTTACCCCAAGAGTTTTAATGTTTTTAACGTACTGCAAATTTTCTGCCGTGCTTATGGATTTAGCTAATGTGCTAGCACCACTTTCTTTCATAAGATGGCCTACGGCACAATATGTTCCATAATTGTCTATAAAAATAGGAGTGAGGAAGGGTTGATGTTCATTTTTAGGATATATTTTTTCTTTTGCATATACTTCTAATTTTTGAATAAGAGCAATCCTATTTAGAACCTGTTCGTTTGATAAATGATTTAGTGGTTGAGCCCTTAAATAGCTGATAATTTCCATGAGGTGATATTGAATTTTATCCTCGTGATAAATTAACTTAATAGGAGGTAGGTTACTTGTCCAAGTTACATTTTTCCATTCCGAATTAACCTCTAGTAATGGGTTTGAAGAAGTTTGTGCATTTGCGAATAACAGTGAGAAAGCAAAAAATATAGTAAAAATGTTTTTCATGATGCTGTTCTCAAAGATATACTTGAGTTAGTTGTATAGTAAGTGTTTCTGAAAGCAATGACATTCTACTGACACTTTTCATTGCAACCATTGTGTCTTGTAGAGTCTAACTATGTATAAAGAAACTACTTGTTGTAGTCTTTATCCAATCAAATGCTCGGCTTGAGTCGAGTGACCATGAAAACTGTATCCCTCGGAGAAATCCGAGGGATTTTGTCTTTGCACCAATTTCATTTAACTTTACCCAAACCAAAGAAGAAAAAATTGAAACTTTCCGTATTAAAAGAAACCGTTTCAGGTGAAACACGTGTTGCAATTGTTCCCAAATCAATACCAAAGTTACAGAAGCTAGGCTTTGAAGTGATAGTAGAATCAAATGCTGGCGTCAATGCATCTTTCACTGATGAAGACTATAGAAAAAATGGGGCATCGATAGCGTCAAATTCTAAGGATGCTATTACAGGTTCAAATGTAATTGTCAAAATAAATCCTCCTTCTGTTGAGGATATTGAACATTTGAAAACAGGCCAAGTTTGGGTCTCACAACTGTTTCATAAGCTAAATGAAGAATTAATTCATTCACTCAAAGATAAAGGAATCAAAGCATTGAGTCTAGATGCTTTACCTCGTATTAGTCGGGCTCAAAGCATGGATATTCTTAGCTCCCAGAGTAATCTGTCAGGGTACAAGTCGGTGATTTGTGGTGCGGATAATTTAGGTAAGATATTTCCAATGCTAACTACAGCCGCTGGAACCATTACACCGGCAAGGGTTTTAATCTTTGGTGTTGGAGTTGCAGGTTTACAGGCAATTGCTACGGCAAAAAGACTCGGAGCTATCGTTGAGGCTACAGATGTGAGGATGGAGTGTAAAGAGCAAACTGAGTCACTTGGGGCTAAATTTATTTCCGTTGAAGGTGAGGATTTGGGAGTTAAAGTGGAAGGTGGATATACTAAAGAAGTATCTGAAGAGTATCAGAAAAAACAAAAAGAAGCGGTAAATAAATCATTGGCTCAAGCTGATTTAGTAATTACGACTGCTCTAGTACAGGGAGCAAAGTCTCCAGTACTCATCAGTCAAGAGCAAATTGAAATGATGAAAAATGGAGCCGTAATTGTAGATATGGCAGTAGCAAAAGGCGGAAACACTGCACTTAGTGAATCTGATAAGACCATAGTCCATAATGGAGTGAAGATAGTAGGAGTATCTAACTTCCCTGCTCAAATACCAATGAATGCGAGTGAATTACTAAGTAGAAATATTGACACCTTTCTTACTCATCTAGTGGAAGATGGCCAATTTAAATGGGATATGGAAGATGAAATAACTAAGGAAACTTTAGTAACACAATAATCAAATATAATGAACGAATTAATAGAATTTTTTACAACCAACCGTGAAATGATTTTCATTGTAATCTTGATGATTTTTGTTGGGATAGAAGTAATTGGAAAAGTCCCTGCAGTTTTGCATACCCCATTAATGAGTGGTGCAAATGCAATTCATGGAGTGGTAATTATAGGTGCTATTCTTGTAATGCTCAATTCAGAACCAGATAACTATTTAGCTCTGGCTTTAGGAACAATAGCCGTGTTTCTAGGAACGTTGAATGTAGTTGGAGGATTTGTGGTTACAGATAGAATGTTGGAAATGTTTAAAAAGAAGAAGTAATGAATTTTGACATTGTACATATAGTTTATCTCTTCGCTTCGATTACTTTTATCTTAGGGTTAAAAATGCTTAGTAATCCTAAGACTGCTAGAAATGGAAATTTACTCGCAGCAGTAGGTATGGTAACAGCCATAATTGCGGTTATGGTATTTCACGATGGCGAGGTAAGCTCGTTGATTTACGGATTAATCTTTGGAGCAATTGCCATTGGTACAGTTATAGGATGGTTTACTGCTAAACGTGTACAAATGACTAAAATGCCCGAACTGGTGTCATTGTTCAATGGTATGGGTGGGGCTTGTGCCGCGTTAATTGGCTTGGTGGAGTTTCATCATAATATTGGTGACCCAATGAGCATTGCAGTGATATTGGCAGGAATGGTCATAGGTTCAGTTTCATTTAGTGGAAGTATAATAGCGTGGGCGAAGTTAAATGGTACAATAAAAAATGCTATTAGATTGCCTAAATACAATATCCTAAATACTCTCATTTTAATAAGCCTTTTTGTTTATGCAGCCTGGATAGTCTACTCTGGAACTCCCAGTGAAACTCATTTATACTTGTTGTTTTCTGTATCCATTGCATACGGAATTCTATTTGTACTGCCCATTGGTGGAGCAGATATGCCAGTTGTTATTTCCCTATTGAATTCATTCACTGGACTCGCGGCAGCATTTGGAGGATTTCTATATGGAAATCAAGTAATGCTTACAGGAGGAATATTAGTTGGTTCGGCAGGAACTCTACTTACTTTGGTTATGTGTAAGGCTATGAATAGACCATTACTGAGTGTTATTTTTGGTGCATTTGGAGGAGGGCAAGTTTCCGCTGCTGAGTCAGGTCCTCGTGGAAATGTGAGGGAAGTAGGCCCAAGTGATTTGGCTGTTCAATTGAATTACAGTAATAAGGTTTTGATTGTTCCAGGTTACGGTCTAGCTGTTGCACAAGCTCAACACGTCATTAAAGAATTGGAACAGATTTTAGAACAACGAGGTGTAGAAGTGGCTTACGCCATACATCCAGTAGCAGGTCGAATGCCAGGGCATATGAACGTGTTATTGGCTGAGAGTAACGTAGACTATGATAAGCTAAAGGAAATGGAAGACGTAAATCCAGAATTTGCTCAGACGGATGTGGTATTGGTGGTTGGAGCAAATGATGTTGTGAATCCAGCGGCCAAAACAGATCCCGCTAGCCCTATTTATGGAATGCCAATACTAGAAGTGGAAAATGCGAAGTCTGTCATTGTAAATAAACGTAGTATGAAACCAGGATATGCTGGTATAGAAAATGAATTATTCTTTAGAGATAAGACTCAAATGCTCTTTGGTGATGCCAAGAAAGTTTTGACAGAATTAGTAACCGAGCTAAAGGCATTGGAGTAGTATATTTGAGACGTGAATCGTATTTTATTTTTTATTCCTTTCGTATTGTTGCTGAGTCTTGTTTCAAAAGAAAGCATAGCTCAGACCAAATCTGTTTTATTTATTGGCAACAGTTACACCAATGTAAATAATTTGCCAAACTTGCTCAAGGAGGTAGCTAAATCAGCAGGAGATACCGTTATCTCAGAAAGTCATACCCCCGGAGGAAGACAAATTTGGCAACATGCAAATGATCCTGAGGTATTCAATCTAATTAGAAGTCGTAATTGGGATTATGTAGTGATTCAATGTCAAAGTCAAGAACCTTCTTTCCCAGATCAACAAGTAGAACAGAATGTCTTTCCTTATGCTAGGAAGATATGTGATAGCATTACAGCCAATAATCCATGCACTATACCTCTGTTTTATATGACATGGGGTCGGAAAAATGGAGATGCTGATAATTGTGGGTTCTTTCCGCCTTTGTGTACTTATGAAGGAATGGATAGTGTTTTACGTAGTAACTACTTGAAAATGGGAGAACAAAATGAAGCAGAGGTTTGTGGGGTAGGAGCCGTTTGGAATGAACTTAGAAAGGAGTCCTCTAGTATTGAATTATATAGTGGAGATGAGTCTCACCCATCATATGCTGGGAGTATGGCAGGAGCATATTCATTTTATTCCACCATTTTTAGGAAAAGTCCAATGGAGGCTTCTTATAAAGGAGGGTTGATACAAGTGGTTTTAGATTCAATTCAGATTGCAGTAGAGTCAGTGATTTTTAGCAATATGTCTGAGTACAATATTGGTGTAAGCGACCCTTCATCTAATTTCACTATAACCAAAAGTGGTTGCACTTTTACATTGGATGGGCCAGACGGGAATGATAGCTTATTGTGGGATTTTGGGGATGGTAATATTTCAAAAATGATTGATCCTACTCATGAATATGCAACCGGAGGAGAGTATATCATTAAATTGGTAGGTATAAGGTGCGGACAAGCTGATACGATGGCACAAACTGTTCTGTGTGGGACCAGTGGTGCTGGTATATGGGATGATATCTCTGTGCTAACTTACCCTAATCCAAGTAATGGATCTATTGTTTTGGCGAATGGCTATTTTATAGAGTCTGCCATAAATAATATAGGTGAAAGCATTCCGTTTCAGAACACCGAAAATATTTATAGTTTCTCAGGGTTTAAAGGAATTCTTTTTCTTAGACTTTTGAATGATAGAGGTGAATACATTACTAAGAAAATTATCGTTGAATAACCTGTTTTACACTTCATCTGTTTTAGGTGATACGCTCAAATTAGAGGGGCAAGAAGCTGTACACTGTTCTTTGGTGCTTCGAAAGAGAGCTGGAGATATTATTTATGTAATAGATGGTAAAGGAAATCGATTTAAGTGTGGAATAGACGCTCTTTCTAAGAGAGACGTTAATTGCACTATTCTGAGCACAGAGTCACAAGCTCAATCCGAACGTATTACCATTGCAATAGCTCCTACCAAAAACAGAGATAGGCTGGAATGGATGATTGAAAAGGTCGTAGAAATTGGGGTAGCATCTATTGTTTTAATGAATACTACGAACACAGAACGTACTCGTACCAATTTGGATCGACTAAACAAAAAAGCTGTGTCAGCAGTTAAGCAGAGTCTTCGGTTTTTTGTTCCAGAAATAATGGAGTTGGACTTCTTAGAAGTACTAAATCTAAACGTGGAGAATAAGTATATCGCTCATTGTTATAATGATCAGGAGAAAACTGGGGAACACAGCGATAAAGAAGCTAAACAACTCATTTTAATTGGTCCAGAAGGAGATTTTACTGCTCAAGAAGTGGAACAAGCATTTGCATTGGGATTTAAGGGATTGGACCTTGGAGAGTTTAGACTACGTACTGAAACTGCAGCAATTGTCGCAGTAACAAAATTTCAATAAATTTCAAGTAATTTCGTTATCTATTCAATGAAGAACATTTTTCTCATAGCCGTACTTATTTTAGTGTCTAGCTTTAAGGCGGACTTCAATATAAAACTAGCGAAACTGAAGTATAGCGGGGGTGGTGATTGGTATGGAAATAGAACGGCTTTGCCTAACTTAGCTAAGTTTTGTAATCAAAATTTAAAAACCAATATAAATCCACAGGATGAAGTGGTGGAAGCAGGAAGTATTGAAATATTCAACTATCCGTATGTTTATATGACGGGTCACGGAAATGTGGTATTTAACAATAAAGAGGTTGCTAACATTAGAAAGTATCTTTTAGGTGGGGGATTTCTGCACATAGATGATAATTATGGTTTGGATAAATATGTACGACCTGAAATGAAAAAGGTGTTTCCAGAGTTGGACTTTGTTGAATTGCCATTCAATCATGAAATTTATAACCAGAAATATAAGTTTGCCAAAGGACTGCCCAAGATTCATGAACATGATGGGAAACCGGCTCAGGGTTTTGGACTGATCTATAAGGGCCGTCTTGTTTGTTTCTATGACTACGAGTGTGATCTAGGAAATGGTTGGGAAGATGAGGGGATATATGATGACAGCCAAGAAACACGACAGAATGCACTCAGAATGGGAGCGAATATTATTCAATATGCTTTTTCCAATTGATTGACAGAATCTTATACCGTCGTAAAGCGGAAAATCAATCTGTATAGAAATCAAAAGATAATTAATCTTAGGTAGCCTAGTCTAAATAGTGTCTTAGATTATTGCACATAGAGTAAGCCTCTTTGTAAGTCTTCGTGTGACTAAAGTCCTGTCTTAGTTGACCCAAATATGGGTTTTGTTTCTGATAGAGATCATGTATATAATACTCCTTGCCTTTATAGATTGTCTGAGATTCAACCATATAACCAGATTCATTTTTCTTCATCTTTGGTTCTGGGCATCTAGTTTGGTAACAACGGGCCAATAGAAAACAACACATTGCTTTTACTTCGTCTTTTTCCAATAAGTCCAATGCCTTTTTTAAATGATCTTCTGCCTTAAAACAATAGTAATAGTCAATGGCATCTTTATCTGCCGTGAAAGAGTAAGATTTTTCAATTTCACCCCAGTAGGTTGGTGTTTGAAGCGTTTCGTAATAGTAGTATTCAGCGTTATTGAATGTAGAATAATTGCCAAGTGAACCGTCGTCAGAGATACTATTATGCCCAGGGAAAGATGTACTAAACAGATACATGCCGTAGTTCAGATGGTTTTGACCAGAAGGGTTGGCTTCTACTTTCTTTTTGAGTTCTTCACCTAACGTGAAAAATTCCTCAGTATTGAGCATAGGTCTTGAAGAGTCAATAGAGGTGGGGGAGTAGTACCCATCATAATGCATTATAAATGGACTGTAATAGGTTTTGTCACTATTGGAGACTTTCTTTTTAGCAGCTAACCAGTTCTCATCTCGTACGTACTTATAAAATAAAAAGCTGGTGTACCCTCCAATGCTAATGCTAATGTCATTGTTATTTGCCCACTGAAGAATTGGGTGCCTTTTTTCAACTAATTGATTTTTGATGGAAAGGAATTCGTCCGTGTTCAACGAATAATTCATGAAATATTGGGTGACTTCTGACGTGGCAATTTGAATGTCTTTTCTTTGATTGAGGTCATAATTGGCAAATCCCCAAAGAGTGAATGCTCCCAAGGTGTCATTTTGTTTATAATAGTAATGAGGAGCAATGAAGTCTCTTAGTAGATACTGTACAACATCTACTCGCACATAGGACCCTTGATAGTTATTCCGCCAAAGATTAAGTAGTTTGGTCAGTTGATTCTGGTTCAGATGACTATTTAGTTGTGTTTGTTTATATAGTTTCAATACCAAGTTTTGATTTTTTGTTTCCTCCAATGTAAAATTTGAATTGAGATAGGTGGAAGCCTTATCAAAGTTGTTATCAAGTAAAGATATGTATGCCAATGCATTGGTGTAGTGTTCTTTATACTCTAGTAACTTCGCCTTTTTGTGGAGTTTCAAGGTAAGTTTTTTAAAGGCCTTATAATTGGTTTGAATGTCCTGAGGGTGTTCATCTAGGTATGTTGCGTAATCGTCCCATCTGTATTTTGTATGCTCACAGTTCATCGGATGGTAATACGTTTCTTCCACTTTTTGCAATTCTCTATACCACATAAAGAAAGAGGTAGTTTCATCGTCAATATTTGAAATGGTATTGTTTAAATAGGTGCTTTTTAATTCGACACTGGTAGCAGAAATAGCAGCATAAATATCCAATGAGTCTTGCTTTATTTTGGCTAAAGTCAATACTTGTTTGGTGTCAAAGTCATTGGACAACCACTTTAAGTCAATATATGCTTGGCCCACTGATGATGTTCCTCTATTGAATTTTCTAGCAAACCAAAAAAAAGCTTCTTGTTTTCTTTGAAGTCGAGAGAGCATCCCTCCTCGAATGCCAGCCAACCACTCTTGTACTATCGAAGATTCGACATTTGTGAGTACCGGTTTTGCGTATGTATTAAAGTATTTGTTTGCTTGTTCGTACTTTTTGTTAAAATGAGCAGCTCGAACCAGATGATAGGCTAATCTAGTTTTAAAAATAAGACTGAGCTCATCTTTCTTCCTATCCAAAGACTTGTAAATTTCTTGGGACTTTTTAAGATTCGTTGTCAGCTTAAATGAATCTGCTTTGTTGACATGATAAGCATACAACCATTCGTCACTATAGCTGTTAACATTATGAGAATAATCATGGATAAGAATGAAATATTCTAGGTAATCTTTGTTTTGGTAAAGTTTGTTGTAGATTGAATTATGTACACCATTAGTTGCATTTTTAAATGATTTTTTGCTCTTTTTAGCCTTTAAAAGTTGGTTTAAATATGCAATATGATTGCCGTAGACAAAATCTTTAAGGGCTGCATTATTTTCAATGTTCAGAGCCTTGGCCCATTCTTCTAGATTTTGTTCTTTTTCAGATTTTACCTCATATGAGCCTCCATAGTCATAAGTGAGATGGTAAGGATTGTATAGGTAGTTACGCTTAATAGAATTTATTGACCCTCCATCATAAGGATTGAAAAAAAGTGAAAAGCTACGCTCATCCATTTCAGGCCCGCAGGCCATAATATCTTTTGGTACTCCAAGAAGGAGAATGTTAATTAATAGGAAATGGTAGAATAGATTTTTCATACGTTTCTGTTACATTTTTATTCAAATCAAAATAGATTACTTCCCCATTCCAATATGGCAGTTTGTTCTTTAAATATTCCAAGGCGTCCTGAAGTTCGGCTTCGTTGGTTTCTTCATGTCTTATTATATCACCCCATTGGAGCTTATACTTGGAAGGATTCTGTTTGACTTTAAATTTATTTCCCTCTAACTTATTGAAATCACGAACCAATTGATCGTCAGATATATTCCTAACTATGCCTACAAATTTATCATCTCGATAGGCTAGATTCCATTGAAAAACAGGTAAGGCTAGACTTATTGGAATCTTGTTGTACTGATGTTTTTTATTTACGTAGAGCTTAATAACTTTGAGATTAAAAATAGAGTTTTCCGTCATAGTATTATTCATGTCATCCAAATTGTAACACATTAGTGAAGCTTTATCAATTGGAGGGATACCCGTTTTTTCTTGATATTTTATTTGGTGCAGTCGGATAGTTGCTGATAGAGTAATGCCGCCACATTCCTTGTTTAATTCCTCTAAGAAATAGAAATACGATTCCTTTGTGCTCTCAGTCCAGTCACAATCAATTTGCACTTCGTTGAGTTCAATGTTCATGTACTCCCAGCTACTTTTTGTAAGCTTGTACACATTTTTGGCAAGGTCTTTTAGAGTACTCTTATCCAAGTACTTTTTATCTCGAATAGCAGTTGCCTGTTTCTCCTCATCCCAACCACTAAAAACCTTATTTTGAATGAAGATAACTGGAATATATTGGTATTCTTGACTAGGTTGTGTTTCCCACTTTAACACGTTGTTTGGATGAGCAGTTTTATCGTATTCTAAAGAAATGTCACAGAGTCGGGTGTATATTTTAGTCGTTTGATTTAGACTTAAGGTATTTCGTTCAGCTTCTCCAAGCTGATAACTTGTTTTCCAATAATAAAAATTTTGCTCTTTTAGCTCAGTGGGTTTAGAACAACCTACAAAGAAGATTAGTAAAACAAGCAATTTTAGTATGTTTTCAATCATAGAAATGTGAACCTTACGAAGTTATGAAATTAGACGTAAATGAAAACGTTCGGAATGTTATTTACTTGCCTCACTTTTCATTTTTTCTGCCAACTCTTTGCCTAAGTATTTATCTATCAAGTTATGAGCCATATATATGGCCGGTGTTAGCACTACTGCTACAAAAAATTTATAGATGTAATTATTAAATCCCACAGCTATTACCAAGGCCCAACTCCAATCTGCTCCAAGTTTGAATGCTATAATAAGGACAACAAAACTGTCAATGAATTGACTTACTAGTGTACTTCCTGTAGCTCGTAACCATACTTTCTTATCTCCTGTGATTTTCTTTAGTTTTTGAAAAACAATAACGTCTATCAACTGACCTACCAAGAAGGCAACCAATGACCCAATTATGATCCATAATCCTTGACCAAATACTTGAGCAAATGCCAATTGAAAATTAGGAACACCCTTGTCAGCTACAGTGCCTATCCACCAATCAGCAGGAGCAAGGTGAATAGCAGCATAGACTGCAACAAAAGCAAATGAGATTAACCCAACGGTAAGGTAAGAAAGGAACTTTACACCGCGTTTTCCGAAATACTCATTGATTATATCTGTCATAATGAATACCACTGGCCAGAGTACTACACCCGCAGTTAAAGAGAAGTTCATTTGTTCTCCGAATGACATATAGTTTATTGGGGCTATCCCAAGCGTCTTTTCGAGCGAGAATATTTTGACACCAATAAATTCAGCTATTAGAGCATTGGTTATGAAAAAGCCACTCAGAATAAGGAATAGTTTATTTTCTTTTTTATCAAGAATGTTCATTTATGTATCTAATCTGACGTTAGTGTGGAAACAAAGGTATAATCCTTGCGTATAGTAACTATATCATTGCAACAGTATAGTATGAAATTCATTTTTAGCATATTTTTTATCATAAGTATCGGTGCTGTTCAAGCTCAAGATGCACTTACATGGTACAATTCAGGTATAGACAAATTTGAAGAAGGTAACTCGCTAGGGGCAATTAAGGACTTTGATAAAGCAATAGAGTTAGATCCAAAGTTAGCAGAAGCATATTGGGGTAGGGGAAGTGTATATGCAGAGTTAGAGCAGTTTCCGAGAGCACTCAAAGACTTAAACAAATGT
Source organism: Bacteroidota bacterium (assembly GCA_002746305.1). Taxonomy (GTDB): domain Bacteria; phylum Bacteroidota; class Bacteroidia; order NS11-12g; family UBA9320; genus UBA9320. Next base: position 88,732 of record NVWV01000001.1, read on the forward strand.
ATCAAATTAGATCCAGGAGTTGGCGATGCTTTTTACAATAGAGCCTATATCTTTATTGCGATGGCGGAACCTCAAAAAGCTTTGAATGATTTGAATATGTACGTGGTTCTGAATCCAGATGATATCAATGGGTATTTATCACGTCTTGATATTTTAATGAAGTATTCTATGAAGGATAGGGCACATGAGGACATGAAGAAGATTACGGAATTGGAAGCTCAATCACCAGGAGAGTACCTCCAACGTGCTCGAATTAAAAACCTGATGGAAGACACAGTTGGTTGTATAGAAGATTTAGATAAATGCATAAGTATGCTGCCGGGCTTTATGGAGGCTTATCGTCTCAGAGGGAAGTACCTGTATGAATACGAACAATACAATAAGGCAATTCAGGACCTTAATATTTATGTATTATCAATTGATAAGGATGCTGAAGCATTGGTAATAAGAGGTGAGTGCTATGCTAAACAGGGTGATTATAGTCTTGCTGCAAGTGACTATACAAGAGCTATTGCAATAGAAGGGAATAATCCAACCTACTATTTTGACAGAGGTTTTTTTAACATTCAATTAGAAGAGTATGCAGATGCTCGCGTTGATTTTAAGAAAGCAATCTACTTCAATCACAAAGACATCCGATTAGCTTATTTCAACTTAGGGATAGCAGAGTATAATCTAGATAACAAAGAAGAAGCCTGTAATTACTGGCAAAAGTCAGAAGATGTTGGTCTAGAGTACCTGTTAAAATACTGTCAATAGCAGCTTAATCTTTTAGCTCGAAAATCTTAAATTTTCCCAATCCCCATTTTGCTAAACGGTATTGAATCGATACTAAAAGAACACCTAAACCATAGATAGAACTACGTTTCAAGTTAATTGAACTAGCATCATCAAAGTATTTGGTAGGGCAAGTAACTTCACCTATTTCGAAACCAGCGAAGAATACTTGGGCAGTCATTTGGTTGTCAAAAACAAAATCATCACTATTCTTCTCTATATCTATTTTTTTAAAAATAGAAGTATCAAAAGCTCTATACCCTGTGTGATATTCACTTAACTTCTGATTAATCAATATGTTTTGGAATAAGGTAAGGATACGATTGGCTACATACTTGTACCAGGGCATTCCTCCTTTTAAAGCTCCTTTGCCAAGAATTCTACTGGCGTATACGGCTGGAAACACACCGTTTGCAATAATGCTGCACATACTCTTGACAAGAAGTGGAGTGTACTGGTAGTCTGGATGTACCATAATGGCAATGTCGGCTCCAACTTCTATTGCCTTATTGTAACAACTTTTTTGGTTACCTCCGTAACCTTTATTTTTATCATGAATGATTACATGGTTGATGCCAATTCTTTTAGCAACTGCAGCGGTATCATCCTTGCTGGCATCGTCCACCAGAATAGTTTCGTCTACAATATCAAATGGTAGTTCATTGTATGTTTTTTCAAGAGTTTTTGCTGCATTGTAAGCAGGAAAAACAACAACCACTTTTTTTCCATCTATCATAAGAACATAAAATAGTAGGTTATAGCACCTGAGATATACCCAATTATAGCCAACCAGCTGATTTTTTTAAGATACCACATAAAGTCTATTTTTTCAAGACCCATGGCAGCAACACCAGCAGCAGAACCTATAATCAAAGCACTTCCACCAGTACCAGCACAATATGCCAGAAACTTCCAAAAGTGACCATTTGCGGCAAAATCACCAGCAGGAGCAATATCATACATGCCTTGAGCTGCTGCAACTAATGGTACATTATCGACAATGGCTGATAGTAAACCAATGGCTACGTTAATGGAAAATATATTTCCGTTAAACGTCTTATTTAAAGAAGTTGCAACTGTGTCGAGATGCCCAAATTCCTGCAATGCTGCAACTGCAAGTAGTATTCCCAAGAAGAAAAGTACACTCGCGACATCTATTTTTTGTAATACACTAATTACAGATAAAGAAGCCTTTTTCTCCTTACTCTTGCCTTTGTGCATGATTTCTGTTACCACCCATAGAATTCCTAAACTGAGCATCATACCCATAAAAGGTGGTAAGTGAGTAAGTGTTTTAAAGACAGGAACAAATACAAGTCCAAGGATACCCAAAACGAAAACTAATGATCTCTCACCTGAAGTTGTAGGGTTGAGGAAGTGACCTGATTCTTCTTTGGTTTCTGGTCGTTCAACAGTTCCTTTGAAAGTAAAACTAAGGATTGTAAGTGGAACAAGTAGGGCCACTATACTTGGTATTACTAAGTCTACAATAAGACTTGGTACGTTTGGTAATTGACCTTTTATCCAAAGCATTGTTGTCGTAACATCGCCAATAGGAGACCATGCACCTCCTGCATTTGCTGCTATTACAACCATACCTACAAATACCCAACGGGTCTTTTGATCTTTTACTAGCTTACGCAGTAATGATATCATTACAATAGTAGTAGTTAAGTTATCCAACGCTGCGGAGAAAAAGAAAGTAAGTATACAGATAATCCAAAGTAATTTGGTCTTGTCTGTTGTTTTTATACGGTCAGTAATTACTGCAAATCCTTCGTGAGCATCTACCAATTCAACTATGGTCATGGCTCCCATAAGGAAGAAGAGAATGTTTGCAATATCAAACATATGATGACGGAGGCCAGTATCCCCACTTACTCCATGTTCGATAGTATGAATGATATCATGTCCTCCTTGTAAAGATAAAACATAAATTGCCCAGCAAACCATGCCAGTAATTAAAGCACTTGCGGCTTTATCTATTTTTAAAGGATGTTCAAAAGCTATAGCTGCATAGCCAAGTACAAAAACTACTATTATAAGTATTGCCATTTTTTTAATTTAATGGGGGCAAAAAAACGATTTTTTAATCGCTTATTCTTGAAATGGCAGGAAATTCTTGAACAATTTCTAACTTGTTATTTATTCTAGAAAAAAAATAGTGGTGAAGTCCATTGGTCAATAGGATATTGGGGACATCCCATAAGGAAATATAACCAGCGACTTGATTTAGAGTCTTTTGAGAAATAACAACTTTGGGAGCCTTACATTCTACAAGTAAAGATGGTTTTCCTTCAGCGTTTAGATAAGCTACATCGTACCTTTTTTTAGAATTGGGAAGATTTCGCTCCACACTTATTCTTCCTGGAGGAAATCCATTTTTGATAAGTTGATGCAGGCAGTGTTGTCTAACCCACTCTTCAGGAGTCAATTCTACGTACTTTTTTCGAACAATATCAAAAATGATGTTTCTATTATTTTCAGTTTTTACTTGAAAGTTAAAGTTATCGAAGTTTAATTGCACGACTTATAAGTTTACGTGGCCAAAGGTAGTAGTTCATATAGTGATTTCAATGCATTGATGCAGCAATTAGATCAAGGTCAAGTTGCTCCAGTTTATCTGTTGCATGGAGAGGAGTATCATTTTTTAGAAAAATTACTTCAGAAAATTGAAGAGGTAGTAATTGAAGAAAGTACACGGAGTTTTAATCACCATACTTTTTATGCAAAGGATATATCCGTAATGGACTTACTCAATGTATCTCGACGATTTCCAATGATGGCTGAAAAGCAATTGGTGATTTTTAAAGAAGCTCAATATTGCAGAACACCTGATCAAATAATTCCATATGTTGAGAGTCCCATGGAGAGTACTGTTCTAGTATGGTATCATCCAGGTAAAAAAATGCCAATGAATAGAAAGCCTGGAATGGCTTTCAAAAAAAATGCAGTGGTGTTTACAGCTGACCCTGTGTCGGAAAAAGAGATAGTACCTATTGTTAGTCAGTATATCAAAGATGCTGGTTATGATATTGAACCGAAACCTTTACACCTTTTGATTGAGAATAGCGGGGCCAAATTCTCTGTAATTGTTAGAGAATTAGAGAAGGTTTTTAACAATGTAGAAAAAGGAAGTAAGATTAGAGAGGAGCACATTGAGAAATATGTGGGCATTAATAAAGAGTACAATATATTTTCACTTCAAAAAGCATTGGCTCAAAAGCAAAAGGCCCGAAGCATTGAGATTATGAATTACTTTTCGGCTAATATGAATAACAACCCATTAGTACTGCTGAACGCTAGTTTGTTTAGTTATTTTAAGAAAGTAGCTATTATGCAAAGCATGGTTCGCAGTACAGATAAGGAGATCATGAGTGCAGTTGGAATTCCTTTTTTTGCAATCAATGAGTATCGTCAGGCTGCATCAAATTACGGAGGTAAAAAGATAGTAAGAGTTATAGAAGTAATTAATGATTGTGATCTAAAGTTTAAAGGTATTAAAGAGAATACCGGAGATCAGAAAAGTCTATTTGAGGAAACGGTTCTAAAGATTTTAAGTCTTTAGTAAATTTTTACCTTTACGTTATATAATAATTCACTAATTTCACGACCGATTAAATAAATTAACAAATGAAAAAAACATTACTTACCATTCTTTTAGCTGCACCGTTTTTGCTTTTTGCACAGCATCCTGTAAAGGAGTTGCGTGTAATTGGGGCGGAAAACGTGAAGTTTGAAAAATCAAGCATCAGAGCTATTGATATATCTAAAGTTTCAGAGCAAACAAAAGGGAGCGATACTTATACGCCAAAGAATAAGAAAGAAAAAAACTATACCTACACTATTCTTGGAGAAACATACTACGATTTACAAACCAACTCAAGTGTTGGTAGAAGAGTCGTGTTACACTCTGACGGAACCATTAGTGCAGTTTGGACTGCAAGTGCGGATGATGGAACAAACTGGCCTAATAGAGGTACAGGTTTCAATCACAACGATGGGAATGGTTGGATGACTGGTAGAGACAGTAGAATTGAATCTAACACAAGAACTGGATGGCCTTCAATTTCTGTTTTAGACGATGGTTCTGAATTGGTTATGGGTCATGAGTCAAATACTGGAGGTTTCGTTATGTCAAAAAATGGAACTAAAGGAAGTACATCTTTTACGACGGCAGCAGCCATTTTAGATGATGAAAGTGTTCTTAATGTAAACAGAGTTCCTATCTGGAACAGAAGTGCAGCTACTAATGATAAACTACATATCATTTCTAACTATTGGTTTAGTACAACTAACAATGTTCCTTTAGTTACAAGAAACGGAGTTGAGAGTCCAACTACATATAGTAGATGGAGTATCTCTGGAGACACGGCTGAAGTTGAGCATATCTTACTACCAGGTTATGATTCTACATTGTATGCAAATGGTGGTGGAGATAGCTATGCTATTGATGTTAGAGATTCAATAGTTGCAATTCTTATAGGAGGATTAGGAGATCCAGTTTCATTGTGGAAATCTACAGATAACGGATCTAATTGGACATATACAGATGTTGATAATATTAGCTTTAAAGGTCCAAGAAGAGACCAAGAATTGACTCTTTCCGGAGATACTGTAAATACAAATGATGGGAGTTTAGACGTAATGATAGATGCTTCTGGTAATGTTCATGCATTCTGGGGGCTAGCTAGAATAGTAGGAGGTACTAATGACGATGGAGATTCTACCTTCTTTTTCTTTCCAGCTCAGACTTCTTTAAGACATTGGAAGGAAGGTGATACTGAGGTAGGAATAGTAGGAGGTGCGATAGATATGGATGGAGATAGTGTATTGACAATTGAAGCAGAAACATTTAATGCTTTAGATGCTAATGGTGCAATTCCAAATAATTTACTATCAGCTTCTAGAACAGGAGGAACCTCATTGGTTACAATGCCAAGTGCAAGTATAGATGCAGATGGTAACCTTTTTGTTACGTATACTGCTCCAGTAGAAAATGCTCTACACTTTCTTAATTCAAACTTCAGAGACATTATGGTAGCTTATTCTACTGATGGAGGAGATAGTTGGAATGGTCCACAGAACATCACTCAAGATAGAACTGAGGAGTGTAACTTTGCTTGCGTCGCTAAAACAGCAGATGATTATTTGCACGTAATATGGCAACAAGATGCAACTCCAGGAACTCACCTTCAAAATCACTCAGCAGCAGCAGGAACGCATCCAAATGATATCAACAGAATTCATTATGCAGCTATTCCAGTTGTAGATATACTTGGTGACGTTATAGGTCAAAATACTGCTGGTACAAATGACTTAGAAAAAACGGCTAATGTATTTGTAGTAAGTCAAAACCAACCAAATCCATTTACAGGGACTGCAGAAGTGTTAATTTACTTGAGAGCTTCAAGTAATCTAAACCTTACTGTAACAGATATTCTAGGTAACGTATTGAATCAAGGTGATCTTGGTGTAATGGGAGCTGGTAATCATACGGTAACAATAGATGCAAATGGCCTGACTAATGGAATATATTTCTATACTTTAAGTACTAAAGACCACAGCATAACTAAAAAAATGCAAGTAAGATAATTACGACTTTAAAGCTTTTAAATCCGCTCAATGAAAATTGAGCGGATTTTTTTTAAAATTAATTGACGTGGGATTAGAATTATTTTACATTTGCAGCCCTTTAAGAAAAGGAATGCGGGCGTGGTGAAATTGGTAGACACGCTAGACTTAGGATCTAGTGCCTCGCGGTGTGAAGGTTCGAGTCCTTTCGCCCGCACAGAGTAAAATCGAACAAAGCCCTGGTAAAACAGGGTTTTGTTTTTTTAACTCAATTCGTTCTTATTGGAATTATTTTAAACAAACACATCTCTAAAATACAAATTCAATGAACATTACCTTTGAAAAGAAAGATGATTTAAATGCTATCATAAGTGTAGTAGTTAAAAATGAAGATTATCAAGAGAACCTAAACAAGCAGTTTAAAGATTACCGAAAAAAAGCTAAAATTCCTGGTTTTAGACCTGGAACTGTTCCAATTGGTATGATTAAGCAAATGATTGGGAAGAGTACTCTTTTTGAAGAAGTAAACAGACTTACATCTGAAGCCCTATACAAGCATCTTCAGGATAACAAGATTGACATTTTGGGCCAACCTATGACGAGCGTGGATAAACCAAGTAAGACTGATTTTGATAACTATGGTGATTTTACCTTTCATTTTGACTTGGGGTTAGCTCCTATTTTTGATCTTAAGATAAGTACTAAGGACAAGTTGACAAGATACGAAATTGAGCTTGATAAGAAAGAAATAGAAACTGAAATCAAGAATCTTCGTAGGCAAAATGGTAAACTTGAAACTATGGATAAGTCAGAAACAGAGAATGATTCTATCGTTCTTATTATGACTGAAGTAGATAAAAAAGGTGAGCATAAAGATGGAGGTGTTTTTGAGCAAGAAGTTACTGTTCTTCCAGAAGTGGTAAAGAGCAAGAAGGTGAAAAAGCAACTGGTTGGTGTTTCCGTAAATGATGAACTTGACCTAAATGTATTCGACCTGTTCAATGATAATGAAATGGTCATTACACAATCATTGGGTATTGAAAAAGAAGCTGTTTCAGGACTAAATAAAACGTTTAAAGGAAAAGTAAAGGAGATTAGACGCGTAGTTCCAGCTGAACTAAACAAAGAGTTTTTTGATTTAGTAATGGGGCCGGATGCTGTAAAGGATGAAGCTGAATTTGAAGGTAAAATAGAAGAGAATCTTGGTTCGTACTATGTTGCTGAATCTGAGAAACAACTTGAAGCAGAGGTTAATGCAATCTTGGAAGCAAATCATAAACTAACCTTACCAAATGAGTTTTTAAAGCGATGGTTGCAAGAGACTAAACCGGAAACCTATAAGCCTGAAAATGTCGAAGAATTATACGGCACTGAATCTGGTGTGTTAAGAAAGCAATTGGTAAGAGAGAAGATTGCAGAGCAAGAAAATGTTGAAGTATCTGATGACGATATCAATCAAGCGTCTTTTGCTTATACGGCTCAAATGCTAAGACAATATGGATTGAATAATCCTGATCCAGCAATGATTCAAAACTTTGAGGCAAAGAATAGAGAAGATAAAAGCTATTTAATGCGTATCAGAGATGTAGTTATTGAGAAGAAGGTTTTGGATAAGGTGAAGGAAATGATTACTATCAAGTCGAAGAAATTGACAGTAGACAAGTTTTATGATATAGTAAAGAAATTCAACGATAAAGGATAGTCCTTTATTTGAAGCATTTTACTATTTCTCTTTATCATTTGTGAACCAAATTGATAGGGTAATTGTTTACTTTTGACATTAATATATAAATATGGATTACGGTAAAGAATTTAGAAAATACGCAACTAAGCATCATGGAATCAGTAGCATGAAGGTAGACCATTATATGTCTAGCTCCATTCATGCTCCACAAGATATGACTCGTACAGTTATTGAGGAAAGACAAATGCCTTTTAGAGAGGTGGATGTTTTTTCTAGATTAATGGCTGATAGAATTATTTTCTTAGGAACTGCTATTGATGATTACATCGCTAATGTTGTTCAGGCTCAATTGTTATTCTTAGAGAGTTCAGATGCCAAGCGAGATATCCAGATTTATATAAATAGCCCTGGAGGGTCAGTATATGCAGGTCTTGGAATTTATGATACGATGCAAATAATATCACCTGATGTAGCTACAATATGTACAGGTATGGCAGCAAGTATGGGTGCGGTATTGATGTGTGCAGGAACTAAAGGTAAACGTACTGCGTTAAAGCATAGCCGAGTAATGATACATCAACCCTTAGGTGGTACACAAGGACAGGCTTCTGATATGGAGATATCACTTAAAGAAATCTTGAAGTTGAAAAAAGAACTTTATGATATTATTTCTCATCACTCAGGTCAGAAGTTTAATAAGGTAGAGAAGGATAGTGAGAGAGATTATTGGATGACAGCACATGAAGCTAAAGAATATGGTATGCTTGATGAGGTTCTTGAAAAAAAATCAAAATAGTTTTGGCTAAAGATATGCAATTAACCTGCTCGTTTTGTGGGAGAAGCAAAGGAGATGTAGGTCTACTTATTTCAGGTATTGATGCACACATTTGTGAGGATTGCATTCAACAGGGGAATGAGATAATCCTTTCAGAAGGAGTCACTACTAAAAAAGGAAATAAATCCAAGGATCTTAAATTAAAGAAACCGAAGGAGATAAAAGCCCTTTTGGATGAATATGTAATTGGTCAAGATGCTGCTAAGAAAGTATTAAGTGTGGCAGTCTATAACCACTATAAAAGACTTAACTATGATTCAGGAACTGATGGCGTAGAACTAGAAAAATCCAATGTTTTACTTATTGGTGAAACAGGTACCGGTAAAACTCTACTTGCAAAAACACTAGCTCGTTCACTTGAGGTGCCATTTTGTATTGCGGACGCTACTGTTTTGACAGAAGCAGGTTATGTAGGCGAGGACGTAGAAAGTATTATTTCTAGACTGTATCAATCTGCTGACTACGATAAAGATGCTACTGAACGAGGAATCATTTACATAGATGAAATAGATAAAATTGCACGTAAGTCTGATAACCCAAGTATCACAAGAGATGTAAGTGGGGAAGGGGTTCAACAAGGTTTGCTTAAGATTCTAGAAGGAACCGTAGCAAATGTTGCTCCACAAGGAGGACGTAAGCATCCTGATCAGAAAATGGTTCAGATTGACACATCCAATATATTATTTATATGTGGAGGTGCTTTTGACGGTATTGAAAAGATAATTTCTCGTAGAATGCAAGCTGATTCTCTAGGATTTAAGTCCAAGGCAGAAGACGATGAGTTTAAAGTAGAGCAGTATTTAGAGTATGCTATACCTGCTGATATAAAACAGTTTGGACTAATTCCTGAGATAATTGGTCGTATACCTATTCTTACAGCTCTTAAACCTCTTGATGCAGAAACATTAAAGGCTATTCTTCTAAAACCGAAAAATGCTCTTATACGTCAGTATATTCAGCTTTTTGAGATGGAAGGGATAAAGCTGAATATTTCAGATTCGGTAATAGATTACATTGTGGCCAAAGCGGTTGAATTCAAGCTTGGTGCTCGTGGATTGCGTTCTGTCTGCGAAGCTATATTGAGTGATTATATGTATGAGGCTCCATCTGATGATAGTATCAAAGAGGTGAATATTGGAATGGATGAGGCGGAGAAAGTAATCGAACGATTACGACTGAAAGCGGCATAGTTCATAAAATAATTCTTGTTCTCCATTATAATTTCATTTGTTTTGAAAGAACTATATGGGATACATATTTAAAAAAAATGATCCAAAAGTCATCAAGGCTTGGACGTTTTATGACTGGGCCAACTCAGTATATAACCTAATAATTTCTACGGCAATATTTCCAATATTTTATCAAGGAACAACAGCTAAATACGCTAGAGAAAATAATCTTATTGAAACTATTGGAGGAGAAACCGTAGAAATGGTGGAGTTTTTTGGGCGAAGGTTTGTTAACTCAGAATTGTATTCCTATGTGTATTCAGCTTCTTTCCTACTAGTAGTTTTACTTGTTCCAATCTTGTCCGGAATAGCAGATTATTCTGGAACAAAGAAACGATTTATGCAGTTCTTTTGCTATTTAGGAACAGCGGGTTGTATGTCACTTTTCTTCTTTGATGTTGAAAATTTAGAGTTAAGTATGCTTTCTATTTTTGTTGCTAGTATTGGTTTCTGGGGGAGTCTAGTTTTTTACAACTCCTTCCTTTTAGAGATTGCAGATAAGGATCAACATGATAAAATAAGTGCTAAAGGCTTCTCGCTAGGCTATATTGGAAGTGTTATTTTACTTGTAACCATACTGTTACTCAACGGAGTGTTTGAAATGCAAATTAAATTTGGCTTTTTGATGGTAGGAGTTTGGTGGGTAGTGTTTGCTCAATACACCTACTATTATTTGCCTGATAGTAGTCACTATCCTAAAAGAGAAAAGCAACGTAACATTATTTGGTATGGGTATAGAGAACTTATAAAGGTATGGGGCGAATTGAAACAACATGCCCGAGTAAAATGGTTTTTGGCCAGTTACTTTACGTACAACATGGGTGTTCAAACTATCATGCTCTTAGCAGTGTTATTTGCTGGTAAGGAAATTGATTGGGTAGAGGGGGGAGCTTGGTGGCAAACCAAAGAAACGGGATTAATTGTAAGCATAATCCTTATTCAGTTGATTGCTGTAGCTGGTGCGTATGTCATGTCAAATCTATCATCCAAACTGGGTAATATTAGAACTTTAATGATTGCAACTGTCATCTGGATAGTCTGTACCATAGTTGCTTACTATATCCACCTGCCAATGGAATTTTATGTTTTAGCAATATTGGTTGGTTTTGTTATGGGAGGAATTCAATCACTCAGTAGATCTACATACAGTAAAATGTTGCCGCCTACAGACGATCATGCCTCCTATTTTAGTTTCTTTGATGTCATGGAGAAGGTAGGTTTAATATTTGGTCCGTTATTTTTTGGAATACTAGAGGGGATATTTGGCAATATGAGAATCTCTGTATTGATGCTCATGGTGTTCTTCATTATCGGTTTCTTTTTGCTCATGAAAACTAGAAGTGTTGAAAAGAAGAGTGAAATAGTTTCGGCTTAAAAATGCTTAAAAAATACTTGTCGGACATAGCTTTTATTCAGGTCCTGAATCTGATGGTAAAGCCGATTTGGATTTTGGTTATTGATGCGGCTGTCCAAGAAGCTCTGCCTAAAGGTGAGTATGGTAACTACTTTGGTCTGTTTACATTCAGCTTGTTGTTTTTTATCATTTTAGATTTTGGATTAAATAGTTTTAATACAACTAAAGTTTCTCGAAATAGTGATAATATTTCTGCTTTAACGGGTGATATTATTGGCTTTAAAATCATTTTAGCGATCGTTTATTTAATCGCAGTTTTTGCTGTAGGTACTTTGTCTGGTTATTCATCTGTGGAGTTTGAATTACTACTATTGCTCTGTGTTATTCAAATCATAACATCCTTCAACCAATTCTTTAGGAGCATAGTATCTAGTTTACAAAAATTTAAGTGGGATGGTGTATTTATGGTTTTGGATAGAGTCTTACTTATCGGTTTTTGTTCAATTTTGTTATGGGGAGGAATAGAGGGATTAGAGCTTAGTCTGAATAAATTTGTTTACGCACAAATAATTGGATTGGGATTTGTGTTGGTCTCGCTTCTTATTTTCTTGTTCAGGTATTTAAAGAATATTAGTATTTCGTTTAGTTTAAAACAGGTAAAGCCAATTCTTATAAAGTCTTGGCCCTTTGCTATTTTGATTAGTCTTATGGGCTTATACAATTACATCGATGGCGTTATGTTGGAGAGGATGGTAGGTGATGAAGAAGCAGGTATTTACGTAATGGGATATCGATTTTATTTTGCTTTACTAATGTTTGCTCAAGTATTCAGCGGAGTGTTGCTTCCTTTTTTTAGTAAGAACATTAAAGATATAGAGGCGGTTAAGAAGATTGCGAATTACACATTTAAATTCTTATTTCTAGTAGGTGTAACTGCAGCATTGGTTACATTGATTTATGGAGCTGATATCTTGCATTTTAGGTTCCCGACTAAGGCAAATGATCATGCAATCTTGTCTTTTAAAATAATAATGTTCGGTTTTATTGGCTCGTCCCTTATTTTGGTATATGGTACTTTGCTAACTGCGGCTGTAGAATTGAAGTACTTAAACATAGCTGCCTTAACGACCTTGATCGTTAACTGGGTTCTTAATTATGTATTAATACCAAAGTATGGAGCTGTAGGAGCTTCAATAGCAACTGTGACCAGCCAAATATTATTTGGTAGTATCTGTTACTTGATTGGTCAATTTAAATTTCAGTTCAAGGTGGACTTAAAGCAGTTTGTAGTTCAAATACTATCGCTTATTGTATTGACTTTAGTTATCCTTTTTGGAAAACAATATGTACCAAACACCATCGTTCATTTTATAATGATAACTATCGCAATTATTGGTGTGGCATACTTATTTAAACTGTTTGAAGCTAAACATCTAAAGTCCTTGTCAAGGAAGTGACTTTTTTTTAGCTATTAATGTACCTTTGCCAACCTTATTAAAATTTACCGAATGAACCAAAACAAAGAGTTTGATTTCAACTTCGTTGATATAGTTTCTTTAGTGTGGAAGTATAGAAAGCACCTTTTAATTATTGGACTTTCTGCAGCCATACTCACAGCTATATTCACAGCTCCATTTATTATAAAGCCTAAATACAAGTCAGAAGTAGTTTTTTATCCTACTACGATTAACTCCATAGGTAATGCAATGTTTACTGATTTAACACAACGTCAGGTAGATCCATTGGCGTTTGGTGAAGAAGAAGAAGCCGAGAATGCACTGCAATTGTTGAATTCGTCTGCTTTACAAAGTCGTATCATTCAGAACTTCAATCTTATGGAGCATTACGGTATCGAATCTGATGGCGGAAGTCCTTTTACAGATTTGGGTAGAAAAATGAATAGTAATATCAAGTTTGCTCGTACACGACACCTTGCGGTTCAAATCAGCGTTCTGGATGAAGATCCTATTAAAGCTGCAGAAATAGCAAACGGCATCGCTTCCATCTATGATTCAGTAAAAACAGAGATTCAAAGACAAGTTTCGTTAGTAGTATTGGAAATTGTGGAAGGTGAATTTAAAAATAAAGAGAAAGAAGTTTGGGATCTTAGAGTTAAGCTTCAAGATCTAGGTCAGAAAGGAATAACCAACTATGAGGAACAATCTCGTGCGATTGCAGAGGAGTTATATAAGGTGGGGGCGGCTACGATAAGAGGACGTCAGCTAAGAGCAGAACAAGATAAATTAGCAAAGTATGCTGGTGAGTTTACGTACCTCAATGAGACGTTAATCCTAGAGCTTGAGAGTTTAAGTAAATTGAAGAAGAGATTTGAAAGATCTAAAGTGGATGTTGAAAAGACTCTACCGCAGAAATTTATTCTTACGAGTGCATCTCCTGCTGAAAAAAAGACATATCCGGTTAGATCTCTGTTAGTTTTATTAGTCACAGCTGCAGTGGGTTTCTTTAGCATAGTAACTTTACTTATTTTAAACCAATTGAATCTGCTAAAGAAGTAGATGGATTTGTCTTTGGACATAAAAAGGTTCTATGGACTAATTGTCGCTTTCTTTGCTCTTTGTTTAGCCGCAATATATTTTGAACTGTATATAATTCTACTTACTCCAATTGCCATTGCTTTGGGTTGGGTATTTATAGTTAAACCAAAGTACATTTTATATTTTATTGCACTTGCAACACCTCTATCTGTACATCTTATAGATGAACGAGTAAGTACAATAAATATAAGTTTACCAACAGAGCCTCTCATTATTCTGTTGTTTATAGGTGTTTTGTTGAAACTAATTACTTCCAAAAACCTAAATAAACCAGAGCTTACTACAATATTATCCATACTAATTCTTACTGATTTTGCTTGGCTCGTGGTCACGGCTATATCCAGTACTATGCCACTTATTAGTGCCAAGTATGTCCTAATGAAAAGTTGGTACATTGTGGTATTCTATTTCTTACTGGCTAGATACTTTAAAGATGAATCGGTAGCCAAAAAATTTATATGGTACTTTATAGTTTCCGTTCTGATTCTTTCAGTTTATACCCTGATTAATCAATCAGTAGGAGGTTTCTCTCGATCTTATGCCTATACAGCAATGCGACCCTTTTTGCCTGATCACGGAATGTATGCGGCCTGTATATCATTTATTGTACCTGTCTTATTTGTATTTGCGATCCATGGTAAATGGTTAAATTACTCTGTTGGTTTGCGGGTCTTATGTGCACTCTTCTTCGTGTTTATGGTGGTTGCAGTAGCATTGTCATTTACACGAGCATCGTGGGTCAGTTTAGTCGCAGCCTTAGGAATTTACTTCCTGTTGCGAATCAAATTTAAGTTTAAGTATGCTGTACTCATTGCTATTGTGGCAGTAGGAGCGGTTCTAAGTAATATGGATAATTTACTTACGGACTTGTCTCGGAATAAAAAAGAATCAGATGATAATATTGAAAATCATCTTCAGTCGGTATCCAATGTGACCTCTGATCCTAGTAATCTGGAGAGATTAAACAGATGGAGTAGTGCGTTCAGAATGTGGGAAGATAAACCCATGATGGGATGGGGACCAGGTACATATACATTTCAGTATGGTCAGTATCAGTTGCCACACGAAATGACAATTATAAGTACCAATGCAGGAACTCTAGGTGGAATTCATTCCGAGTATTTGAGACCACTTGCAGAAAGTGGAATACCAGGAGCCGCTACATTTGTGGTTATTGTATTATGGGTGTTCTCCATTGGTTTCAAACACCAACGAGTATTGGAAGGATCTATGAAGTATTTAAGCATGGCAGTGTTTCTTGGTTTGGTTACCTATTTTACACATGCAGTGCTTAACAATTATTCTGAATTTGACAAAATAGCAGTACCATTGTACAGTTTCATGGCTGTGCTCACAGCTATTGAGATTAAGTATCGGAATGTTAAAAAAGATAGCACGGAATAGACTGGGATTAATAGGACTTATTTTCATAAGTTCCCTTGTTCTATTATCTATATTGGGATATCTGATTACCCCTGACGCCTCTCCAATGGCAAATGATATTCATCTTGAAATAGCACTACAAAAGCCAGGTTTTAAGGTTGACATGATGATTATTGGTAATGAATCTAGCTATGAAACCTCCATTTTGAGTAAGCTTATACATGGACAAAAAATAGAGCAAGAATTTATTCCAATTGCTGAGATCTTTTATCCAGATAGTTTTGCCAAATTCAATAAGAATGAACTTCTAATCTGGCAAAATCTTACAATAGATAAGCATACTATTGATGAAGAGCAATGGTTGTCCCAACACATAGAAACTAGGACCTATTGGCTAGGTACAGACAGATATGGGAGAGATGTGTTAAGTAGAGTTGTTATTGGAGCAAGGATCTCACTACTCGTGGGTTTTATGTCTGTTCTCATTACGTTACTTATAGGGACGACACTGGGGCTACTAGCGGGTTACTTTGGAGGTTGGGTTGATACAGTCATTTTGTGGTTGATTAATGTTGTATGGAGTCTTCCTAGCTTACTTATAGCAATAGCCATAAGTTTCGCCTTTCAAGAAAAAGGCTTATATCAAGTGTTTTTAGCCATAGGATTAAGTATGTGGGTAGAACTCGCTCGAATTGTACGAGGTCAAGTGTTGCAGATTAAAGAGATGGAGTATATCCAAGCCGCCAAGGTGTTGGGATTTGGAAATATGAGAATACTATTTAAGCATATCTTACCCAATATAATGGCTCCTATTATAGTTGTATGTGCAGCAAATTTTGCTTCGGCTATTTTGCTTGAAGCAGGTTTGAGTTTCTTGGGATTAGGAGTGCAACCTCCAATGCCAAGTTGGGGAGGAATGATTAAAGAGCATTATAACTATATCGTATTTGATGCTGCTTATCTTGCTATTATACCCGGAGTATGCATCATGTTATTGGTAATGAGCTTTAATTTCTTAGGCAATGCCCTAAGAGACGCTTTGGATGTGAATTTGAAATAGATTTATCCTATTTTAATCTCTTCTCCAAGAAATTTAGGTTCTTTTCCAACCCAAATATCCAGATACATTTTAACTCTTGCTAAGTATTCTCTCAAGTGAGTCTTAAGACCATATTTACCTTTGGCATCTTGAGCATTGTAACCCACTGCTTTCATGTTATTTGATTCAGCTAGGAAAATAGCTCTTTCGTTATGGAATTTTTGTGAGATTATTAAAATATCATTCTCATTAAACACTTTCATGCATCGAATAATGGAATCTAAGGTTCTGAAACCTGCAAAGTCCAGATAGATAGCACTTTCTGGAATTCCAGCTGCCATAAGGTCTTCCTTCATCAAAGTAGGTTCGTCATAGTTTTGTCGACTATTATCCCCACTAATTAATATATACTTCACCTTTCCCGCTTTATAAAGCTTAATGGCTGCATCTATTCTATATTTATAGAATAGATTTACGTAGCCACTTCCAAGGTGCTTACCTGTCCCTAGAAGCAAACCCACTTTTTTGACAGGCACTTCTTCAACGGTATCGAATGTCTTACCTTTCGTTTTTTGTTGAACTCTAAAGTTCATAAGGAGTACCGTCAGTAATCCAAGTAAACCAAATAACGTTAGCCTCTTAATCCATTTTTTCATAGTCTTACTTTTCCTTCGAAAACTTGTACTGCTGGTCCACAGAGGAAGATGTTTTCGAAAGACTTGTTCTTTTTTTCAAAAGTAACGGTCAAGAAGCCTCCTTTAGTTTTTATCTTTTGTGAATATTTTTTATGGGTGCTTTCTTGTTCCAGATAATGAGCAATAGCTGCTGCAGTTACACCCGTGCCACAACTGAGTGTTTCATCCTCTACCCCACGTTCATAGGTGCGAATATGAAGAATTCCATTTTTGGGTTCTAAGAAATTTACATTAATCCCCGTTTCCTTAAACACGTCATTATAACGTATAGCATGAGCGGCAGTAATTAGGTCTAATTCTTGAAGTTCTTCTGTGTAGGCAATGTAATGAGGAGAACCCGTATTGAGAATATATCCTCCGTCTTCCACCAATACCATATCCACAGTATGCATCTGGAGCTTTACTTCCTCCTCCTCTATTATTGCATAATGGACTCCGTCATTGGAGTTAAATTTGCACTCTTTGTCAATCCAACTAAGATGCTTTGCGTGCATTACAGCACATCTACTTCCATTTCCACAAAAGCTTTCTGTACCATCTGCATTGTAGTACATCATGTCAAAATCAAGGGTGCTATCGGACTTCATTACAATTATTCCGTCTGCACCAATTCCAAATTTACGATCACATAGTCGAATAATTTGGTCCGTGGTTAACTCGTAAATGTCAGAAGTTATAATGAAGTCGTTTCCAGTACCTTGGTACTTGAAAAAGGTATATGTTTTACTCATTGAGTACTTTTAGTAGCGTAGGGTTGGTAACCTCTACCATTCTATTGTATTTGTTGTTTTTTTCAATGAAGAATTGCGTACCATCTAAGTTTATGTACAAACGATTATCCAGTTCCTTAAAAGTAGCAGATTTGTTTTGATCAATGCCATAAAGCTTAACTTTTGAACCATTGTATTTATAGCCTACATAGTTTACAACACTCTTCCAATATTCTACGGTTACTTCTCTACTTGGAGTGGTGTATTTGTAGTTATCTGTTGTTCCATTTAAAACTACTTCTTTTCCTTCCGCGTTTGTAATTTCAACATCTTTTTGAGTGCTTTTAATCTTTTTCGCACGCTTAGGTTTAGATGCTGTTGTAGTTTGAACTTGAATTTTATTCAAACTTTCGTCTTCGGAAATTTTTTGAGAAAAATTAGGACTAATCAAGTTGACAGAATATCTTCTTTCACTTAAAAGGACGTCTTCCATAACTACCACATCAGCGTTTGATAAGTCCTTTTCATCATATAATATGGCATCATCTCTAGTGAGAGTATTTGTAGCTAGTGATTCTTCCAAGTCATAATCGTCTATAACTGTCATTTCTTCCTCTATTTCATCATCTACAACTTCTATTTCAGGTGCAGGGGGCAATATAGTAGGAACAGTTATTGCAAGGGTCTGAGTGTCAATTTTTGTAATATTCTCTTCTAGGGTGGAGTCTGCCCACATATATGTTTTTTGTTCAGTTACAATTGGTTCTGTATCATTTTTTTCTTCAACTGCTGATTCTCCATGATTATTGTTAGATGGAGAAATACTGAAAAATGCAATTACTAGGAATGCAATTGCAGCGGCACTAGCAAATGCAATTTTAATTGTTGGTGTTATTACAAAAATTGGAGTCTTTTTAGAAACTTGTTCAGAGATAAAGGCTTTTAATTCTTTTTCTCGTACTATTTCAATGGCTTCTGCAATCTCTTTCTGGCTTTTGATAGCTATTTGAAGTTCAATATTTTTCTTTAACTCTGCCTTGAATTTGTCAAGCTTACTGCCCATAAGTTCACCTTTCAAGTATTTGTTAATCAAATGATATGTTTGTTCATTCATTTTCATATCAAATCTTCTTTTTTATAGCTGCCCAGTACGGTAGCCTGGAGTTTTTTGAAACACTGATATTTCTTGCTCTTTACCGTATCAGAATTTGCAAAGTTTAGTTTTTTAGCAATTACTTTATTGCTGAATCCATCAAAATAGAAATAGGAGAGAAGTCTTTTACAGGTTTCGTCCATGTTTTGTACCAATTGCACAATTATGGATTGGTCCATATTTAGATTCATCTCTTCACTTCCTCCATTCAGATGATTGGTCTCATCAACAAGTTTAAACTTACTTCTCTTTTTTAATTCTTTGTACCACAAATTTTTGGCAATGGCCATCACATATGTGCTTAACTTAGACTGCAATAAGAAGTTGGGCTTGTTTACATTTTTCCAAACAGCTATAACGCTGTCTTGCAGGATGTCATCCACAACTGTTTCGTCTCCACTATTTTTTAGTACAAAGTTTTTTACCATTGTATAATGCTGTTTATACAGGTGTACAAGCATTTGCTCATCACCATCTTTTATTCGGTCCAATATGGTTTGATCTTGTAGATTACCTATACCGAACATTTTGTAGATAGTTAATACCGCTTAATCGAGAAAGGTAAATGCTGTGTAACGAAAGTGAAGTTTCAACCGTTTGATACATTGATTAGCGATGGTAGTTGTATTTGGCAAATTTAAGGAAATTAAACTTGCTTTTTTAATTGACTGCCAGAGACTATTTTGGAATAAGAATTGTAAACAATATTTTAGCACGACAAAAGATAGATATGAGTATAAAAAGAATTTTAGGAGTAATGGGAATTGCAATTCTAGGTGGACTAGTGGCCCTTGGAGTTAATCGAATGTTTGGGACTCCAGATACTCCACAGAGTTTTGTGGAACATCAAAATGCCAAATTTACATTAGCAGATAAATTGGCAGATGTTCCTAATGTAGATTTTGTGTCGGTAGCTGACGTGTCAACACCAGCTGTTGTACATATTAAAACTACCATTAAAAGTAGCCCACGGGTGCAGTCTCAAAATCCGTTTGAAGACTTTTTTAATAGTCCTGGGTTTCCTCAGCAGCGTGGCCCTCAGCAAGCTACAGGGAGTGGAGTTATTATAAATTCAGATGGATATATAGTTACCAATAATCATGTTGTTGATAATGCCAGCAGGGTAGAAGTAATTCTTAATGATAAACGAACATATGTAGCAGAAGTAATAGGGACAGATCCCGAGACTGATTTGGCATTATTAAAAATTGAAGAAAGCAATTTAGCATTTTTAAATTTGGGAAATAGTGATGATCTAAAGGTTGGAGAATGGGTAGTAGCGGTTGGAAATCCATTTAATCTTACAAGCACGGTAACAGCTGGTATCGTTAGTGCTAAGGGAAGAAACATTAATCTTTTAAGACAACGTGGAGGAGAGTATGCAATAGAAAATTTCATTCAAACAGATGCTGCAGTAAATCCTGGAAATAGTGGAGGGGCTTTGGTTAATACAAGCGGGGAGTTGATTGGTATAAATACAGCAATAGCTTCTCAAACAGGTTCGTATTCTGGCTATTCTTTTGCAATTCCGATAAACCTAGCTAAAAAAATAATTAGTGACTTAAAGGATTATGGTGAGGTTAAAAGAGCTATTCTAGGAGTAAGAATACAGGATATTTCACAGGAACTTGCGGATGAAAAAGGACTTAGAAGCTTGAGTGGGGTGTATATACCTGCCGTTATTGATGGAGGTAGTGCAGATAAGGCAGGTATAAAAGAGGGTGATGTGATAACGAAAATTGGTGATGTGGTAGTTGATAAGTCATCCATGTTGCAGGAGCAAATAAGTAAATACCATCCTGGGGATAAAGTAGATGTTACGATTATTCGTGGGGGAAAAGAAAAGGTGATTAGTGCAATACTACTTTCCAAGGAAGGAGCAAAAGAAATTACCATGGAAGTGAATCGAGCAGAAAAGAAAGTTCTGGGTGCAGAGATAGAAAATTTAAGTCGTGATGAACGTCTGGATTTAAAGATAAAGCAAGGAGTGAAAATAGCTAAGCTCGGTACCGGTGCTTTGAAAGAAAAAGGAATCCCATCGGGTTTTGTGATTACACATATAGATAGAACTCCTATGTATACAACTCAGGATGTGGAAACAGCACTCAAAGATAAAGAGGGTGCTGTCCTAATTGAAGGTGTAACTGATGGCGGAGTGAAAGAAGCCTATGCTATTCGTTTGGATTAGGAAATTCAAATGAAGGATAAGGTTAAAAGGTCACTTGCTTTTGTGAGTGACCTTTTAATATGAGTTCTCTAGTGGGTGTTTTGTAGTAAGTTTTGAATATAGAGAGTATCTAAAGGGAAGTGAAGCTGATACTCCTTAAGCATCCGTTGTGCATTTGATAGTTTGCTGGGTTTATCCGTAGCTTCTATATAGGCTATCTCTAGTTGAATGAAAAGAGCACGGTGATTTGTTGGATCTCTTTGTAGTAGTGTTTCTATGTCTTTTTTTGCATAATCAAAATTGTTGTGCTTAAAATGAGCTTCTATACCGATTAGTAAAATACTATCTATCGGAGCATAATATGTGTTTTCCGGTGGTATTTGCTCATAGGTGTTTAAGTCGTGAACGTAGTTAAGCCAACTCTTGCCTGCAAAGTATACAACAGCTATAGTTCCCGCTATCCAGAGCCAGCCTTCAATATTTACAAATAGTCTTGACGACTGTTTGGATTTATGTGGAGTGAAATCACTGATTCGGGAACTGGTATAGGCATTTGTGTGAATGGACTTTCTAGTTCGTGAGAATGGCTTTCTGGATTGTTGCTTACTTATCCATTTTTGGTATCCCATTCCCATATATCCCATAGCCCTACGAAGATAGTAAATTTAGAGGGCTAAAATTGTGGAGGGCTATACCTCAAATCCATTCCAAGTTTCAAACTTCCATATTTCCAGAACTTGATCTATGTGCAGTGCATAAGGAGCATAAGCACTATTGGTGCTTACCAAAGTGATACTGTGCTCTTTTTTTATCTTATTGTAGAGCCTTTTAAATACAATACCTTCATCCTTAGTCACAACGATATAATTGTCTCCGTCCTTTATGTCATTCCAGTCTTGTAAATAACTTGCTGTTACCCATGAGCCTTCACTTACAGGAGGCATACTATCTCCCTTTATCTGGAAACTACGGTATGTTCTATTTTGAGGTAAAAATGGTAGTTTAAACTTAGGTAGATTACCGATAAACTCTGGATCAGAATAGCCGCCAGTATATCCAGCTTGAGCCTTCATGCTTACGATTTCAATATTTTCTTCATCATTGGCATCTACACTTACTGTTAATAGACGTAGTTTTCTTCCGCGAACATCAGCTTCACTACCTTTTAGAATTTGTGAGAGCTTGAAATGGGTTAGTTTGGAAAGATCGTGTCGTACCAGTCCGTCTAAAGTTACATTGAAGTAGTCTGCTATATCTATTTGTATCTCAAAAGGAGGTTGTACACCTCTTTCGTAACTATTTAATTTAGAGCGTGTTAAATTTAGAGAGTCAGCTAAATCTTGTTGGGAATGGCCTTTTTTAGTACGGAGTAATTTTATGTTTTTATCGAAATACATCAGGATGCAAATATAACAAAAAAGATTAAAAAATTATCTTTTTAATGATAATAAAATTATCAATTGGCTGATTTGATAGAAATCCACTCTTTGAAAACAAAGTCTTTTTTGTTTAGTTCGTTGTCTGATAAATTGTGTGAGGAGTCAAATTCCAATAGTGCTACTATCGGGTTTATTTCATTCATCATAGTGCGTCCATTGGTTTTTGGTTTTACTAGAAAACGATACCATTCGTTGCTATCCCGAGATTTGTAAATACGCATTATGTAATAGGTCTCATCATTTTTTAGAAATAGTTTTTTTTCGATAAATCCCTTGGTTGATGTACCAAGAAATGGAGAGTTTCTTGAAATAGGAGAGCAAATGCAATATTCTTGATAAAAGCTATTGATAGCTGTTTCGTCATAGCCTTCACCTTTAACCTTGATTCGGTATCTTCCCCTTTCGTAATTTGAGGTTGATTCAATAGAAAATGGGAATTCAAGTTTTATAGCATCCCATCGCTTTTCAATCAGTTTAAATCTACTTAGTCGAATAGTAAATACCACTATTAGGAGTCCGTATTTTAGTAAATATCCAAAGGTGAAAGCTACTGCAATAATGATATCTTGCACAATAGCTAAATGTATAAAACTTAAAATGAATAAGACCACAAAGTAGAGAATCAGTCGTTGGGAAATGTATGCCGATTTAATAATCTTCTTGTAATTAAAAAACTTAGAATTATTAATTGCATTGGTAATCATGGTAGAAAACACCGATATGGTTAGAAAGAAATAAATGATAGTTATTATAAATCCGTAGGATTTAACATCTTCTTGAATAAGCCAGAAATCGTAAAATCCATGAGACAGTGATGCCAGAATAAAGAATAACAGAATAGTAGCTGTTGTATTCTTTTTCTCTTTTCGGTACTTCGCCCAAATAAAGCCATAAGCAACTATTGCAGAGTTAAACATGTGGCTCGTGGCTGCTAAAATTGCCCTTCCTATAATTACATCATAGTCGTAGCGATGCATATAGATAACATTTTCAGAAGCAGCAAATCCCAATGCAGAAAAACAAGCAAATCCGATATAATCAATAGGTTCATTAAATTGTTTGGGAAATACTTTGATGATAATAATAAGCGGAACTATTTTTACTAATTCCTCTATCATGCCAATTCGAACGGTGCAGTATAAAAAATCAGATATGTAGCCTCTTCCAAGTTCCCAGAATGTGTAGTCCATTAGGTAATCATTGAGAGGAAAGACTAAAAAGGCAAATCCTGCACCAAGCAGAAATGTAGTTAAAATACTACTGAAACTCTTGGTGTCATAGATGTCAATTAGCCGAAAGTAATCGACCCAAATCCATGAAATAAATATGGCTGTTAGGATGCTGATTATAAGGTAAATAGTCATAGTCTGTATTGGTCTTATTTAAGTTGAATCCCGATAAAATTGAATAGTATAATAATTGGGGTTAAATATTAGCTATTTTATTGGTTGTATGTGCATAGTTTACTCCTATAAATCGATACTTTTGCAATCAACACCGAAAATTAGTAAACGTACGTAATCTGGATGGGATTTTTCAATTTTTTAACACAAGAGTTAGCTATCGATTTAGGAACAGCTAATACACTAATCATTTATAAGGATAAATTGGTTGTAGATGAGCCGTCTATTATAGCTCGAGATCGTACTACAAAAGAGATTCTGGCAATTGGTTCAGAGGCTCAGAAAATGCATGGTAAAACACACGAGGATATCAAAACAATACGTCCACTAAAGGATGGTGTTATTGCTGATTTTGAAGCGGCAGAACAAATGATAAGTGGATTTATCAAAATGATAAATAGCAAGAGTAAGTTTTGGAGTCCACAGTTACGTATGGTAATTTGTATCCCAAGCGGTATCACAGCGGTTGAAAAGCGTGCTGTTAAAGAAAGTGCTGAACGTGCAGGTGGTAAAGAGGTCTATATGATTCCCGAGCCCATGGCTGCCGCTATTGGCATCGGTATAGATATTTCTGAGCCAATGGGCAATATGATTATTGATATAGGAGGTGGTACAACTGAAATTGCTGTAATTGCTCTCTCTGGTATTGTGTCGGATGAGTCAATTCGAGTAGCAGGTGATGACTTTACCACTGATATAATTGAATATATGCGTAGACAGCACAATCTTATGATTGGCGAACGAACTGCAGAATATATTAAAGTAGAGGTAGGTGCAGCTTTACCGGAGTTAGAGAATCCACCAGATGACTATCCTGTTAATGGTCGAGATCTTATGACAGGTATTCCAAAACAAATACTGGTTTCTTATTCTGAAATTGCTTTAGCATTGGATAAGTCAATTTCTAAGATTGAAGAAGCAGTTCTAAAGGCATTAGAACTGACACCTCCAGAACTTTCTGCTGATATTTATCAAACAGGTTTATATCTTACAGGGGGAGGAGCTTTATTAAGAGGTTTAGATCGGAGGATATCAAGTAAAACTAAATTGCCTGTATATGTTGCCGAAGATCCTTTACGTGCAGTGGTTAGAGGAACTGCTACTGTATTAAAGAACATAAAAAGCTATAAAACGATTTTTAACAATACTTAATGCAACGCCTCCTCGCGTTCATAGAGCAAAATCTTTATTTACTACTTTTTATAGTATTACAAATAATTTGTGGGTTTTTACTTTTTGGATTAAACCCATATCAACAAGCAACCTTTACGCATGCCGCGTCTAACCTTACAGCTGCAAGTAATCAATTGTCTTCAGAGGTTACTGGATACATTGGTTTAAAGGATCAGAATAAACTACTTCAAAATCAAATAAGTACTCAGTTTCAAAATAGTCCTCAAAACTCTTTTCTTTACTTAAAGGATACATTTACAATTAGGGATACATCAAGAAGACCTTTATTTGATGCCATACCTGCTCAAGTGGTTTATAATACCGTTCATAAAGCCAATAATGTTTTTATAATCAATAAAGGAAGTGATGAAGGGATCCAAAGAAATATGGGTGTTATTTCTTCAGAAGGAGTAGCAGGTATTGTGTTACGTTCTAATTCTCAATATAGTACGGTTATGTCATTGCTGAACACTGACATGAAGGTTATTCCAAACATTAATGGGAGCGAATATTTTACCGAGCTAGTTTGGGATAATGCAGAAACATCCCATCTCAAAATCAAGGGTATTAATAAGTTAGAGGAGATTGAAGAAGGAGATAAAGTGTATACCGGTAAATCTTCTTTGCTTTTTCCAGCTGGAATTCCCGTTGGAACTATTTCTAAGCTCACAGCATTAGAAAGCAGTCAGTACTTTGAAACAGAAATGGTTACTGCTACCAATTTTAGGAAATTGACGTATGTCTATGTAATAATTAATAGAGATGCTGAGCTAATAGAAACACTACTGCCAGATGATAAATAGAGTTTTATATTGGGTTTTGGTGCTAGCATTGCAGTTTTTTCTGCTGAATCATTTAGATATTTCAGCGTATCTAATTCCTCAAGTATTTATCATACTTCTAATAACTCTGCCATTACATATTAGCAAAATCAAACAAGTACTTATTGCATTTGCGATAGGTCTGTTAGCAGACTTTTTTGTGTCAACACCAGGTATTCATGCATCAGCTTGTTTGTGGTTGATTCTTCTAAGGATGTTTATTTTAGGAAGACAAGACCTGAAACAACACGAAGCAAATAAACTACCCTATTATGTAAACGTAGTTGGTTTAGTTCCTTTTATTTATACCGTCACAATTTTGGTTTTATTCTACCATTTTTATGTGTTTTGGTTGGAGAGTATTGGAGCTGTAAATGGAGTTACATTTACTCTTACTAGTTTGTTTAGTTCCTTTTTCGCACTCACGATCATTAGTGTAGTTCAATTTGTTTCTCTCCGTAACTCAGGTGAATAAATTTAGATCATACTACATTTATACTACAGTAGTTCTAATAAGCCTTATTTATATAATAAGACTTTTTCAAATTCAAGTCTTGGATGACAAGTACCTGAATATGGCTGAGAGAATATCACTTCGTAGACAGACGGTTTACCCTCAAAGAGGTCTTATTTTTGATAGGAATAAAAATCTAATAGTATATAATGAACCAGTCTATGATTTAATGGTATCAGTTCCTATACGTCTGAAAGGGATTGATACTCTTGCCGTTTGTAAATTGCTGGAAATTGACAAGAAGGAATTTATAAAACGGCTGAATAAATCAAAAAGAAGCTCGTATAGAGGAAAGTCAGTTTTTACTAAGAATGTCTCTAATCTAATATATGCTCGAATACAAGAGAGACTATATGAATTTAAAGGCTTTTTCTTTGAAATTAGACAAGACAGAAATTACAAATACAATAGTTCTGCTCATGTTTTGGGTTATCTAGGTGAAGTAAATAGGAGTGAGTTAGATAAGCAAAAAGAAGGGTATTATGAACAAGGAGATTTTAACGGTAAAAAAGGAGTAGAGCGGTTTTACGAAGAAAACCTAAGAGGTATTAAAGGCGAAAAATACTTTTATGTAGACAAGTTCGGTGTAAACAAGGGATCGTATAAAAATGGAAAATTGGATAAAAGTGCCACAGATGGGAATAACCTCATTTTAAGCATTGATATTGATCTTCAACAATATGGAGAGCAGCTGCTAAATAATAAGATGGGAAGCGTGGTGGCTATAGAACCTAAGACTGGAGAAATACTAGCACTTATCTCAAGTCCTTTTTATAATCCAGCAAATTTTAATATTCAAAACAGGGGGAAATATTATGGAAAAGCTATAAAAGATCCAACCAAACCTATTTTCAATAGGGCTGTTTCAGCTCCCTACCCCCCAGGTTCTACTTTTAAACCTGTAATGGCATTGATTGGATTACAAGATGGTGCAATAAATGCTAATACGCATTTTGGTTGTCCTGGTTATTTTAAATTAGGGAGGAGAATTATAAGATGTCACGGGCACACGTATAATACAAGTCTTACAAAGTCCATCGAGAGCAGTTGCAATACCTTCTATTGCAATACCTTTAAGAGTATGATGCAACTAAGTAAGTACGAAAATACCGAAGAGGCTTATAATAGTTGGAGAACCTACTTACAAAGCTTCGGTCTTGGTAGTAAACTGGGAGTAGATGTATCTGGGGAGTATAGAGGGTGGCTTAAGGATGCTAGCTTTTACGATAGAATGCATGGAAAAGGAAGATGGAACTATGCCCGTATTATTTCCCTTTCTTTTGGTCAAGGAGAGCTAGGTTTAACGCCAGTTCAAATGGCGAATATAGCTGCTAGTATAGCAAATAGGGGGTTTTACTATACTCCGCACGTAGTACGAGAAATAGAAGGATTAGAAAATATTCCAGAGAGATACTTGACCAAGAATTACACTAAGATATCGCCATTAAATTATGATCCTGTAATAAAAGGAATGCAGGCCGTAACTCGTTCTGGCACAGGTTCAGGTGTTGCAATAAAAGGTATAAATATAGGAGGGAAAACGGGTACTGTTCAAAACCCTCACGGTAAAAATCACTCTGCATATATGGCATTTGCACCTGTCGAAGATCCGAAAATAGCGATAGCCGTAATAGTGGAGGAATCTGGTTATGGAGCTACATGGGCCGCACCAATTGCTCATCTTATGATAGAGCGTTACCTAATGCCCGATTCGGTAACGGAGTCATCTAGACCGTATTTAGAGGCGAAAATGAAGAATTCTAATCTTATCCCTATTAAATATAGAAGCCAAAGAGATACTTCACTATATGGAAACTAGATCTAGAATAGATATTGTGAGCTTATTGCTTTATTTATGTATTGCAATTTTAGGAATTGCAAGTGTATACTCTGCGACTTCGGATCAAGGATTATATACCTTGCTTGAGGGTAGGAGTGGCAAGCAATTGATGTGGTTTGGAGTTTCTATATTTCTGGGTGTGATCATATTTCTGCTTAATGCTAATTTCTTTGAAGTATTTAGTTGGTATTTTTATGTTGGTCTGATGTTACTTCTGGTGGCTGTACTGTTTGTCGGAGCGGAAATTAATGGTGCTCGTTCTTGGATAAGGATAGGTTCATTTAGTTTACAACCTGCCGAGTTTGCCAAGTATGGTACAGCGTTTGCCGTGTCTGCTTTGCTTAGCTCTATAGGGTTCTCCTTCTCTAAAAAAGGTGATTTAATAAAAATGGCTGTGGTTATTTTGCTTCCTATGGTATTGATTATTCTTCAAGGGGACACTGGATCTGCACTGGTCTTTTTCAGTTTTATTCTAGTTTTTTATAGAGAAGGATTAACACCGCTAATTTTGATTTTGGGCCTTGTAGCTATTTTAGTTTTCGTTCTTACTTTGGTCTTTGGAACCTTGTATTTTGGAGTAGGTATTCTTCTCCTATTTCTGGTCTTCTTTGCCTTTACATATACCAATAAGAAGTTTCTATTACCAAGTATCTCCATTGTGATTTTGGCAGTGCTATTTAGCCTAAGTGTTCAGTTTTTGTTCAATAATGTATTGCAGAACCACCAACGTAAAAGGATTGAAGTTACACTCAATTTAATTGAAGATAATAAAGGAGCAGGGTATAATGTAAATCAATCAAAAATAGCAATAGGGTCTGGAGGGTTTACAGGTAAAGGATTTCTTAACGGTTCTCATACCAAAGGTGATTTTATACCAGAGCAAGAAACAGACTTTATTTTTTGTACCATTGGGGAAGAAGGTGGCTGGTTAGCTAGTAGCTTTACAATCTTCCTGTTCGCATCATTTATATTAAGGCTCTATCACCTAGCCGCTCGGGCAAAGAAAAAATACAAACGCATTTTTATTTTTAGTTTAGCATCTATTATCTTCTTTCACCTACTGATTAATGTAGGTATGACCATTGGGCTGATGCCAGTTATTGGAATTCCATTGCCCCTTGTTTCATATGGAGGTTCCTCTGTATTAGCCTTCGGTATTTTTATTTTTACAGCATTACGGATGGATGCCACAAGAGATGAAGATCTAATATCTACATACGAATGACACAAGTACATCAACTAACTTTTGGGCCTTTTGCTGAGAACACATATATCATTTCTGATGATGATAGTAATGCTATAATCATAGATCCTGGGATGTATCATGCAGAAGAAAATGCTCGCTTTTTTGAGTATATCAATGCACAAGGTCTTAAACCTAAACACCTACTCTTGACACATGCACATTTGGATCATGTCTTTGGTGTAAATTGGGTAAATAAAGTGTATGGTTTGATGCCAGTGGTCCATCAAAAGGATAAAGTAGTTTATGATAGTGCTGTGGCGGTGGCTACACAATATGGTTTGGAAATGAGTTCGCTGGTTCCCGCTGAGTTAGGATTGGAGGAAGGAAGTGACTTGACTTTTGGAGGAGAAAAATTTGAGATATTTCATGTTCCAGGACATTCTCCTGGAAGTGTGTGTTTTTATAATAGTATTAAAGGATACGTCATTGGGGGAGATGTTCTTTTCCAAGGCAGTATAGGAAGGACGGATTTACCTGGAGGAGATTTTGATACGCTTATCAGGAGCATTCGAACAAAGCTGCTTGTACTTCCAGATGAAACAATTGTATATAGTGGTCACGGACCTTTAACGAATGTGGGTCAGGAGAGGGTCTCCAATCCATATCTTTAAAAGTAAAAGACAATAAAAAAGCATCCGTTAATAGCGGATGCTTTTTTATTGTCTTTTATCAGAAATTATTTCTGATTTTTAAATGCATCTAGATCAAATAGAAGGCTAAATCTTATCGTATTTTGAAGAGGATGACGTCTTGAAAAAGGTTGAAGATAAGATGCGTCAATTTGGAAAACCTTGTATTTTAGTCCAGCACCAAATGTAGCATACTTACGTGCACCTTTTGTTTCAGCTTCATGGAAATATCCTGCCCTTAAAGCAAATTGTTTAGCATACCAATATTCTAGACCCACAGAAATTGTGATTTCTTTCATTTCCTCTTTAAAACCACCCGGAGCATCGCCAAAGGATGTTAACATACCTTGTATAAGTGGACCATCATCGATTACTCTACCTGTAATATTTCCAGAACTGTCATATTCATACTGTGGAGTTGGAACAAGAAGTTTATTGAAATCAACACCCAACCCTATTTCGTTGAACTCATCAATTTGAGTTTTCCAAAAAGTACCTAATCTTAGGTTTACAGGAATAAAATCTCTGTTAGCTTCGGTTGTATACGTTATTTTATTGCCAATGTTGCTGATATTCCCTCCTATGCTGAAGTCGTAATCTCTACCACCTATTTCCAGATCATTTTTGTAGGTCATAGAAGCATCTCCTGCACCTGCAATTCCTGCTTTAATTTCGGTTCCACTGCCGCCAACTTGGCCTCTTGCTAAATCCGAAAATACAAAACGGAGAGCTATTCCCAGAGATAGATTTTCAGAAAGCTTACGTGCATATGCACCGTCTAAAGCAAATTCTTTTGGTTCATAATTGCCTGTAGATGTTCCTACTTGGTCTGTAAACTGTATTTCACCTAGGGTGAAGTATCTAAGCGACATTGCCACTGTACTCTGTTTATCTAATCTTTTGTAACCAGATAGGTAGTAAAACCATACATCTGGAACCAATTGACGTAGCCATGGTGCTGCTGACAATGAGATTCCTCCATCACCTTCTATGAAAGCAAGTTTAGATGGATTCCAATGAATTGAGTTCGCGTCGGCTGAAGTAGCAACTCCAAGGTCACCCATAGATGCTCCTCTAGAATCAGGGGATATCAGTAGAAATGGTGCAGCAGTAGTTATAACATTACGTTGACCCAACAAACTTTCTTTGGACTTTATACCACCTTGAGCAAATACTCCGTTCGCGGTAAAGAAGAAAATCAGGATAAAAACGATTGATTTTTGATTCAGTTTCATTTGATTAAGAGGCAAATGTATCATTAATTTTTTATTAGTTTATGATGTATAATTTTTCTGTTTTCGATTCGGTAGACCCGTCTTCCGCTCGTACTTTTAAAGTATAAAGATAGACTCCCCTACCAATTGGATCTCCATAGTCATCTCTACCATCCCATGAAATGTCAGATGAGTGAGAGGGAGCATTGATTATATCCTGAGTTATACTTTTGACCACGTTTCCAGCTATACTTGTAACGATTAAATTGACTAAAATATTTTGTCCAGCCTTATTGTGGTCAAAATGAAACTCTGTGAACTTGTTAAAGGGATTGGGGTAGTTAAGTAAGTTGTCAATTACAATATCTTCTTCTTCAGCGACTACAAACTCAGTATAGGCTTCTGCAGAATTATTATAAACATCCCAAACAGTTAATTTAAGTGTATGTCTTCCTCCTGAGAGTTCTTCAAATGGAAATTCGATTTTACCTTTTTGGTAACTATTAAGTTCCGGTTTATAGAAGTCATTAACTACAAAAGATTGTTCATAATCAGTTCCTGCATCAAGTACGGCTACCATTTCTCTTCCTATACCACTACCTACGGTGTTTATGCCATTGCTATCGTGAAGATGGGCTAGTAATAATGGGGTAGAAGAGGTTGTCCCGCCAAATACCCAGCTCTCATCATCAATGAAAAGTTCCAGGTTATCAAATACTTGATCATCTTCTAGACTATCAGAAGTTCCTCCTATTTTATAGCTGTACTCAGAACCTCCGGCATGTTTCAAGCCATCCTTGGCGTAGTAAGATAATTTGCCTTCTGCTATGTTATAAGCAATGTCTTTAGGTATTACAAACTGAAAACTAAATTTTCCGTCTACCACAGAAACATTTCCTTTATAAATGATTCTATTTTGTTCACTGAAATTTATAATTAGACTTTCAGGGTCTTGTCCTAATGTTTTGTAGTTGGAGGGTTTATCATAGAATGTCGGAAATAGCTCACCATTAAAGTTGGACAGGAGATCTCCACTTCGATTAAGAATCTTACCACTGATAGTTACCAAATCCAAAGCTTTGAGTGTGTCAGAAAATAATCCGATTTCTTGCCCATTGATATGTGTGGTGGCAACTTTAAGGTCTGGACTTAATAGAGAGATAGCAGGGTCTGCCAATAGTATAAAACACCTAGAATTTGCATTGTCCGAATTATTATTTCGTGTTGTCTTATAAGCGTTACCTAAGCTTGGTAGTCGACCATTTGTAGTTTTTAGAAGGTTACTATTAAGTAAGGTCTTGTTAAGTCTTGTATTAGTTCCAATATATACGACCCGAGTGGTAGCAATCATTCCCATGGCTCCTCCGTCAGGGTCTAGCAGCATTAATTCTCCGGGAGATTCAATATCTAAATTGTCAATTTTCGCCAATTCACAACTCGCAGTAATGTAGAAAGAAAGCATGTCATAATTGTTCCATTTTATAATTTCTGGACGAGTAACAACTCTTTCGTGAGCCATTCCATTTTCACCTCCATGCCCTACATAATTGAAAATTAGAGTTCCATTACTGCTAATCATTTTTGTGATTTCTTCATTTACAGATGGATATTTGCTTCCACTTCCAAAGGAGACCTGCTCATAAGCATCCATCCATATTTTCTTAATGTTAAACTGAGAACTTTGTGAGGCTAAGTCTATAGTCATTTCTTCAGAGGGATTAAGATGTTGGTTTCCATCTTCATCATCTGCTAAGAAAGTTACAGTTTGTATCCAGTTTCCTCTACTTTCTTCACTGTGATAATGTAACACTTTGTCGACTACAATTTTTGCTTCGTCAATATTGGATACTGGTAATCGACCAACACCTATATCCAAACTTTCATCAGCTACGGATGTACCCCAATATCCTTCACCATCGTCCAATATGGCATAATAGTCATCAGAACAATGCGAGTGAGGCGGGAAGTTAGACTCAAAACTCTGGTATATAGGAACAACATTTGTATTGTTAGCTTCTACATCTTTGAAATCATAGCTGGCATCGCCAAATAGTAATAAATGTTTTAGATTTATTCGATCCGGTTTTGCTATATCATTTCCTCTATCATAAATGAGTTTTACAAAATCACGTATTGCAGTAACATCCTGAGAACCACTAGAGAATTCATTGAATATTTGTTCAGTGGTTACAATTTGGACAATCAAACCTCTATTCCTATGAAATTCAGCCAATCGTTCTGCTTCTGAAATCAAACTTGAATGTGTGACCATAATGTAGTCAATGTCTTCTAAGCCATGTAAGTTTTGTGTTTCTACTTTGCCAATAAAGGCTGGAAGTGGGGCAGAGGATTTATCAAAGACAATAAACATTGGAGGGTTTTCTAATGTTGCATTTTCATATATGTAAGAAGCACTGGTTCCAGAACCGTAGGTCTGTTGAAGCAATGGATTTCCTTGATTGCTGATATTCCAGATTGAATGATTGGTTGAAAAATTTGAAAAATCAAATTTTAAATTGCCCGCAGCATTATTTCTGTTGATACGTATTATTTGTTGATTATCAAATATGCTTAATTGTCTAGGAACAGTAAGTACAAAGTAATCTATCCAAGCAGCAGCATCGTTTTGAGTTTTGTTGTAGCTGAATCTTAATTCAATATTATCTGAATTTATACTTGATGTAGTTTGAGTGGTTTTAGGACTTGCAGCAAATGTCTCGTCATAAGGACCATTAACAGGCTCGTAACTTACGTTAGCTATATTAAAATTGTCAATGCCTATGGCCATAGAAGAAGAAGAGCCATTGTACTGCCTAGCAGTAGTAACACCTCTAAAAGCTATATCGGATCCCACAGCAGCACCTGAAATGGTGTAGTTAAACTTTTTTACTGTGGTTATTTGCATTTTATCACCCCACCATCGTCGTCCAGATTTAATGTGATTTTCTTCATTTGCTTCGTGATAAATAAGGTGATCGTATTGAGATATTACACTGTTTACTGATTTGCCTTCGTTGCTAGGAGTAGTTGAAACTCTTTTACCAAGGCCATTTCCCCAATTGAAAAAATAGTAAGCGGCAATGTCATAATCATGACCTGTGGCACTAAAGTTCTGGGATGTTGCATTGTACTTATAGTTTGTTGGACCTTTTGCATACCAGAGAATATAGTCATCTCCATCAAATTGGTCATTGGAATTATTGTCAAGTATATATACTGCAATTTCTTCTAAGTCTTCTGGTCGTGAAGTCGCAATTAATTCAGGAAGCATTGTTCCTCCATTTCCGTAAATTTTGAATTCGGACATTTTAATAGAACCGACATCAATACCATTTGATTCTAAAAAAGTCAAGTCGATTTTATAAACTCCATCGTCTGTGATTTTAACTTTATAGTTGTCTCCAGAAGATAGTACGGAGGTATATGTCTGTCCTTTCTTTGTTTTAAGTGATTGAGCGTAAGGGTTTTTAAAAGGAATGGTGGTGAAATCCCATTCAAAGTCAGTCAAGTATTCTGTGTTACTTCCAGATTTACGAATAGGAATGATTTGAAGTCGAATCATTCTGCGACCTTGGTCATATAAAATGGACTTAGATAGCTTGAAATCTTTTTCTATGTCATTGTGAAGCCGTGTGTTAGATACTGATTTAATTGTAGCATTTTTAATGCCAAATGATTCTACGTCAATATTCCCAGCAAAAAAATCATAAGTGTACATAGGAATTAAGAATTTATCCGTTACCACTTCATCGCAATTTTCACAATAAAAAGGAGCCAATATTTGTTTGCTTGTTATATTGGGATTTGTTTGAATATTTTCCGTAATAACCCAGTTCAGAGTGGCTGAATTGTCTCC
This sequence comes from Bacteroidota bacterium, assembly GCA_002746305.1. Taxonomy (GTDB): domain Bacteria; phylum Bacteroidota; class Bacteroidia; order NS11-12g; family UBA9320; genus UBA9320. Next base: position 124,022 of record NVWV01000001.1, read on the forward strand.
ATTTTGAGCCACTGATGAAAGGCTAAATAAAGTTAAAGCCAAAGTTATTAAACTTATGTTTTTGAATATCATTCGATAGATAAATTTTCTTTGTTTGAATGTCTAACAATATTAGCCCTATTTTTATTGTATAGAATAGACTAAAGGTCAAAAGTGACACAATAATTATATTTTCTACACGTATAGTTATAAATATTATATCTTTGTGAATATAACAATAAGTGGAATGAAAAATATTAAAGCTGCTATCATATTATTACTTGGATGCCTTTCGGCGATTCCAGTTCAGGCTCAAGATCCTGAATTTACACAATTTTATGCAGCCCCAATATATACCAACCCTGCAATGGCGGGTACAGGTTCTTGTGATGGAGGGGGTAGAGTTGTGTTGAATTATAGAAATCAATGGCCTTCTCTTCCTGGTACATTTATTACATCTAGTGCTAGTTACGATCAACATTTTGACAAAATTGGTGGTGGTGTTTCATTACTTATTATGGATGATAGGGCAGGAGAAGGATTATTAAGGTCACAAACAGTTTCTGCAGGATATGCTTTTCAACTTCGTCCAAATCGTAGATCAACGATTAGATTTGGTATTCAAGGGGAGTACGGTCAAAGAAGTATTGATTGGCAGAGATTACGATTTGAGGATCAAATAAGTCCAAGTCAAGGTTTTGTTAACCCTACAGGAGAAGTTTTTAATGGCAATCAAGTCGGCTTTGTAAATTTTTCGACTGGTTTTGTCGCTTATACTGAGCGTTTTTATGGTGGTGTTGCGATTCATAATTTAATTGAACCAAATCAATCATTCTTTGGAAACCCTGAAGCAATTGTCCCACGTAGATATACAGTTCATTCTGGTTTAGTTATACCTCTAGATGGAAGAAAGAATCCGGAATCATCTATTTCTCCAAACGTATTATTTATGCTTCAAAATAAGTTTACTCAAATGAATATAGGGTTTTACTACAATAAGGGGCCTTTGGTTACTGGTTTATGGTTTAGACAAACATTTGGTGAGTTTGGAAACTCTGATGCACTTATCGCATTGGTAGGTTTCAGAAAGGATAAATTTAAGTTCGGATATAGTTTCGATTTAACTGTTTCTGATGCAAGAGCAGCAGCTCCTGGATCCCATGAAATATCAGCAGGTATTGAGTGGTGTGCTAAGAAGCCAAGCAGAAAGTACAGACCAATGTCTTGTCCTGATTTTTAATTCAGGTCCAAAAAATATATTATTGCACAATATTCTAAGGTTTAAATAGGTTATTATAAGTAGTTTCTACAAATTATGAAATTTAATAAATTCACTATAGCATTGTTAGCATTGACTGTAATGTCAACTGTAGCATGTAAAAAAGAGAAGTCATCCAGCACAGGATGGAATTACAATGACTCTAAGTGGGGAGGTTTTGAGAAGCATGAATATGCTGGTCAAGAAACAGGCCCTGGTTTGATTCTTGTAAGAGGGGGGGCGTTCACAATGGGTTCATCTGAACAAGATGTAACTTATGAGCATAATAATATTGAAAGAAAGGTTACTGTACCTTCATTCTATATGGATGAGACAGAAGTAACTAATAACCACTACAGAGAATATGTATGGTGGTTATCTAGAGTGTATGTAGATTATCCAGAAGTTTCAAAAAATGCACTTCCAGATACAAATGTATGGAGAAATAGACTGGCGTATAACGAACCTTATGTAGATCTCTACTACCGTCATCCAGCTTATCAAGACTATCCTGTTGTAGGTGTAAACTGGCAACAAGCAACTGCCTATGCAGCTTGGAGAACCGATAGGGTTAATGAGATGATTTTGGTTAGAGAGGGTATCCTTCAGCCTGATCCTGATCAAATGAATGAAGCTAACTTTAATACTGGAGCTTATTATGTTGGACAGCATGATGGTTTGAGTCTGGGTAAGCATCAAATGAAAGACTACAGAGTTAAGAAAGGTGCTACAAGAGATGTGCGAATGGAAGATGGTATTATGTTACCAGATTATAGACTTCCTACTGAAGCAGAATGGGAATACGCAGCTCAAGCTAATATTGGTGCTTCTACTTACGAGAATGTAAATCAAAAGAAAATATATTCTTGGGAAGGTCTTACTGTAAGATATTCAGGGGGTAAAGAAAAGGATAGAGGCCTTATTTATGGTAACATTAAAAGAGGTAAAGGTGACCAAGGTGGTATTGCAAATCGTTTAAATGATGGAGCTCTTATTACTGCTCCAGTTGCTTCTTATTGGCCTAATGATCATGGTTTATATAACATGAGTGGTAACGTAGCAGAATGGGTGATGGATATTTATCGTCCAATGTCATTAGAAGATATGAGTGACTTTAACTCTTTCCGTGGTAATGTGTTTGATAAAGTAGCACTAGACCAAGATGGTATAGTAGACTTAAAGGATAGTTTAGGACGAATAATATATATACCTGTAACTGAAGAAGAAAACGTAGGTAGAAGAAACTACAAACGTTCTGATAATATCGGTTACTTAGATGAAGAAAGCTATATGGATGGTGAGCAAGGTTATGAGTACGGTGTGAGTACGTTGATTGATAACCAAGCCCGTGTTTACAAAGGAGGATCTTGGAATGATAGAATCTACTGGGCTTCTCCAGGTACAAGAAGATACTTGGATGAAGAACAAGCTTTATCTACCTTAGGTTTCCGTTGTGCAATGCACAGAGTAGGAGCACCTTAATAGCTTCCGAATAAGAAATTTAAAAATCCCAATTGAGACATCAATTGGGATTTTTTTTGTTCTTAGGTTTCTGAAATTGAAGCAAGTATATAATTGCAGTAAAATCTTCGTGTGATTAGATGTTTGGGCCGAGGTATAGAAATGAGGATATCAGTATCCTGCGATGTGAAAGCCGTGAGAATGTAGTGGTGTTTATAGTCTTAGCAGGGAGTACTCTTACCATGTATTCATATTTAAATCTTTAATGGCTCGTAGGATATCTCTACGACTGATTTGTCCTGCTAGTTTCCCGTTTTCGTCTAGAACTATTAGCCGCTTATATGGGGTGGTTAAAAGGATGGTGGCCGCCATGAAAATATCAATGTTAATGGATATTGTTTTCATGACATTGGACATATATGAAGATACAGTTTCTTTTCCAATGGGATGATTATAATAACCACCTCCAACAAGAATGTTTAAGCAATCTTTATCGTCAATTAAGCCTACAACTTCACCTTTGTCATTTAGCACAGGAGCACCCGTGATATGTTTTTCTAACATGGTGTCTAGAGCCTTTAGAATGGGAGTGTCAGGTTTGAAAGTTATCAGCTGAGCGACTCCTACCATGTACTTAGACACCAGTGGCTTGTTTGCTTTCTGATTTTGATCGGACATTTTGGGTTTAAAACTATTCATGATTTATGTGATGCTTAAGATACAAAAAAAAAGGTGAAATTCTTAGTAAAAAGGATGATTTATTTAAAATATAGTGTCACTATATTGGTGGTAATTTGGAATTAATTGACTATATTAGCTTAGTCGGAAGGACGAAATAACAAATAAATTATGATCACACATTTTACTCAAATTATTGCCGCTTATGTTCCCTCGGAGTCAAGTAAAATTGCGTTAAGGCACGCAATAGATCTTAGTCTACAGCATAATGCCAAATTAACAATTCTAAACGTGAATCCCCATAAAACAAGAGATGGACTGGTCAAGAAGGATATCGATGAAATAATTTCGGATAGAAATGCTCAATATGGATTTGTGGAAAAAATTGGTATTCCTTACAAAGAAATTTTAACCCTTGAAGAGGCTATAAATGCAGACCTAATTGTAATGGGTACTCATGGAAGTAAGGAGGTTGACCCCGACTGGATTGGAGGAAACGCATTTAAAGTACTATCAGGCTCATCTTGTCCTGTACTTATCTTTCCTCCAAATCAACATGATGTTGGATTTAAGAATATTGTGCTTCCAGTTGCTGATGCAAGTGAAACTAGACAGAAAGTTCCATTAACAGTGTCACTTGCTAAGACCTATGGTGCTAAGGTTCATATAGTGATTGTAAATAAACAGGAAACTCCTGAAGTTATTCATAAGCTAAAAATCTATGCAGATCAGATTAAGAAGTATTGCGATGAACGTGACGTGGCCAATACACTAGAAGAAATATACAATAAGAATATTTCGGATGCATGTGTTGATTATGCTAATAAGGTGAATGCTGATCTGATTTCTATTATGAGTGAGAGAGAATCTCCTACGGGGTACTTTATGGGTCATTATGCTCAACAACTGGTCAATACTTCATCTGCACCAGTATTGACAATTCATTCTAAAGATGCTAAACTTTCAGGAGAGGCAGGATACTAATTGAAAATTTCAAATGATTGAGGTCATCTTTTAGAGTTAGTAGAAATGGTATTCATCAAAAAAAGCACCATGTGAAAACATGGTGCTTTTTAGTTCTACGCTCCTAGGATTAGCAGAATTCTTTATAAACTTGTTGTAAATGGCTTGAGATCATTTCTGCGGTCCGTCCTTCAATGTGGTGACGTTCTACGAAATGAACAAGTTCCCCATCCTTGAATAGACCAATACTAGGTGATGATGGAGGGTAGGGAAGTAAGTGCTGTCTAGCAGCGTCTACTGCATCTTTATCTTGTCCTGCGAATACAGTGTAAAGGTTGTCTGGTTTTTTATCACCAGTCAACGAAGCTACAGCTCCTGGTCTACAACTGCCTGCGGCACATCCACAAACACTATTTATCACAAGTAGTGAAGTTCCTTTTGCACCTGTGATGGCACTGTTTACTTGCTCTGAATCTTTAAGTTCGGTGAAACCATTATTTGTTAAATCAGCTCGCATTGGAGCTACTAATTCTTCTGGATACATGTGTTTTGTATTATTTATTGCAAATATGCAACAATCTTAAGTATTGGTTTGTTTAAGAAATAGTAAATTTGCACCGTTTTTAATAAAGAAATGACAACACAATCAATGAGTAATTACAAGGTAAAAGATATTTCGCTTGCAGAGTGGGGTAGAAAAGAGATTAACATTGCTGAAGCAGAAATGCCAGGTTTAATGTCTTTGAGAGCAGAATTTGGGGATAGTAAACCCCTAGCTGGTGCACGTATTGCAGGATGTCTTCATATGACTATTCAAACTGCGGTACTCATAGAAACTCTACAGGCTCTTGGAGCAGAGGTGACTTGGAGTAGTTGTAACATCTTTTCTACTCAAGATCAAGCTGCCGCAGCAATTGCTGTTACTGGTACTCCTGTTTTTGCTTGGAAAGGTATGAACGAAGAAGAGTTTGACTGGTGTATTGAGCAAACACTTAAAGGTTTTGAAGGTGGTAAGGCACTTAATATGATCTTAGATGATGGTGGAGATTTAACCAATATGGTATTGGATAGATTCCCCGAATTGGTTGAAGGCATTAGAGGAATTTCAGAAGAGACTACTACTGGAGTACTTCGTTTACACGATAGACAGAAGGCAGGTACTTTGCCTCTTCCTGCTATCAATATCAATGACTCAGTAACTAAGTCTAAGTTTGATAATAAGTATGGTTGTAAAGAATCGGCAGTAGATGCAATAAGAAGAGCAACTGATGTAATGATTGCCGGTAAAGTAGCAATTGTAGCTGGATATGGAGACGTTGGTAAAGGTACAGCAGCATCTCTTGCTGGAGCAGGTGCTAGAGTTATTGTTACTGAAATAGATCCTATTTGTGCATTACAAGCTGCAATGGATGGTTTTGAAGTGAAGAAAATGGAAAATGCTATTCCTAGAGCTCAAATCATAATAACCGCTACAGGTAACAAAGATATTCTTACAGAGAGGCACTTCAAGTTAATGAAGGATAAGACGATTGTATGTAACATTGGTCATTTTGACAATGAGATTGATATAGCTTACCTAAACGATAATTACGGAGATACTAAATTTGAGGTTAAGCCACAAGTTGACATTTATAATGTAGATGGAAACGAGTTGATTATTCTTGCCGAAGGCAGATTAGTGAACTTAGGTTGTGCAACTGGTCACCCATCATTTGTGATGAGTAACTCATTCACAAACCAAACTCTTGCTCAATTAGAACTTTGGGAAGGAGCTAACAAATACGAGAATAAAGTATATGTGCTTCCTAAGCATTTAGATGAGAAAGTGGCGGCACTTCACCTTGCTAAGATTGGTGTGGAGCTAGAAGAATTAAGTCAAGATCAAGCAGATTATATTGGTGTTGGTCTGAACGGTCCATTCAAAGAGGACACATACAGATACTAATTCTGTAGAAAATTATATTAAAAAGCCCGGTTTGAATTTTCAAATCGGGCTTTTTTTTGTCAAGTGTTCAAGGTTATTTTATTCTTGTTACCCCAGTACTCCCTTTGCAGCAGTACACAGAGTTGGCGTTTTCAATGTCTTCTAGTGTTACAATTCTTTCTGTTAACTGAAAACCATAAGTGGCTAATAAATAACGTAAGGTAGATCCTATTATGCCTCCACTGGAGCGAGCAGGAATAATTATCTCATCACCTATTTGAAGCAGTAAGTTACTTACTAATTCTTCGCAAATTTCTTTTTTATCATTTTGAATAAATAGATAGTCTGTACCTAGTTTCATTTTCTGCTTGGCTGCAAGGACATAGTACATGCTCGAAAGGCTTTTAACAGTCATCCATGAAACATTCGGTTTCGGTTCGCTGTACATCGCCCATGTTCCAATAGACTTAGGTGCTTTGGTTAAGTCTGCTTCCAAGTCAAGTGAAATGGGTAGAAAAAAAGGTTCATTGTATTCATTAAACGTATGATTGAATGCTACCAAATCAGATTCACCTAAATACTTTCCGCCACCATCCCTAAAAAAGTTGATTCTAAGAATGCCATTTTGCTGGCTTTCATGAACCATTCCTTTAATAAATTCAGAGGTGATCTCGAATTGAGCGGTCATATCGTATATTTCCAAGGCATCTTCTATTCTATCAATGTGAAATAGTACCAATGGAATTTGACCATCAATTACTCGAATCGTTTCGAAAAAACCGTCTCCGTATAAAAAACCCCGATTCATACTTTTTAGTTATATGAGCATTCCTGCAATAGTAGCCGTCATAAGACACGCTAATGTACCGCCTAGTAGTGCTCTCATACCAAGTTTGGCAAGTGTGCCTCTTTGATTGGGAGCGAGTGAGCTAATACCTCCTATTTGTATCCCGATAGATGCAAAATTAGAAAATCCACAGAGGGCGTAAGTTAAGATAATGATAGAACGCTGCTGCAACAATGGAGCACCTTCGGTGGCTATCATACTTTTTAGGGATAGGTAGGCTATAAATTCATTGATAACTGTTTTTTCGCCAAGCAACTGTCCAGAAAGTACCATGTCTTGAGTATCTATACCAATGACCCATGCCAATGGTGCGAAAATGTACCCCAAAATCATCTGTAGATTTAATCCTTTGTAGAGAGTGTTTTCTGCTATTATGGTATTCAATCCACTGTAGTTTCCTATTACGTCAAACAGAAAATAATTTATCATAGCTATAAATGCGAGGAAAACCAAAATCATACCGCCTACGTTCACGGCTAGTTTTATTCCTTCAGATGTTCCTGTAGATATGGCTTCTAGTGGTCCGCTACCTAGTTTTGTTTTGTCTATGTCTAGTGTTTCTATTACTTCTTCAGTTTCAGGATATAGTATTTTGGCACATACTATGGCAGCAGGTGCGGATAGGATAGAGGCGGTGAGTAGATGTTTGGCAAATTCTTGTTGAGCCACGGGGTCGTCTCCACCCAAAAAACCAATAAATGCAGCGAATACGCCACCAGCAATGGTAGCCATACCTCCAGACATGAGGCATAGTATCTCTGATTTGGTCATTCTTTCGATGTATGGTTTTATTACTAGAGGAGCTTCTGTTTGACCTACAAAAATATTGGCAGCAGCAGCAAGACTCTCTGCACCTGACAGCCGCATAGCTTTACTTAGGACCCAAGCAAACCCAAATACAATTTTTTGTAGAATACCTAAATAGTAAAGTAGTGAGGTTAAAGCTGAAAAGAAAACAACTGTAGGCAGTACTTTGAAAGCGAAAACATAACCTATGGTGTGTGATATGTTTTCTGTTGCTCCAGGTTTAGAGATTATGGCCCAATCTGGCCAATTTCCAAAAATGAATTTTGCTCCTTCATCTGTAAATGACAGTAATTGGGTAAAAAAACTAGCCACAACCCCAAATGCGGATGCAAAAGCGGGAACTTTAAATACCAATAAGCCGAGAATAAGCTGAATGCCAATTCCAGAGGCTACTAGTTTCCAATCTACCTTTTTTTTGTGTTTGCTAAATAGGAATGCAATGCCAATTAGTATGGCTAATCCCAGTAATCCTCTAAGTATATCCATCAATCTATTTGAGGCAGTAAATATAAGATTATATGTGAGTTGAGATGGCCAGTGTAGTTTTAGGAAAAGTCTTAAAATTAGACTGAATTCTCAAAAAGAATCAAAATTCCCAAAATACGAAGTTGTTCCCTTATGTGAATGTATGATCGTAACTGTCTGTATGATAGTATCTTAAGTATGTTTTTCGGTGATCTTGGCACACATGGCACTTGGATTGTATTTATAGAAGTGAGATTACGTTCTCTTGAAATTTGAAATAACACCATCCTCGCTTCGGCGAGAATATATAAAAAAGTTGATTTAATACTTAACAACAACTACTAACACGTCGGTTGATTACCGACAACCCACAGGTTGATTACCTGTACGGTCGGAGTGATGACTGACCAATTATGTTTTTTTTATTTGTAATTTAACCATTACGTCTTATGAATTAAGCCTTCGGAGTGATGACTGGAGGCTTTTTTATTATGCTTTTTTTTACCTCTTAAATAGATTTAGTTTTTATAAAATCTATTCTACAAGTACCTTGACCACAAGCCATGGTATGGCGTATCTTTGCAAAATCCGAAATACAAGTATGCAAGAACAAGATCCATACATTCCCCAACATAAAGTACGAATAGTAACTGCGGCCTCATTGTTTGATGGACATGATGCAGCAATTAATGTGATGCGTCGTATCATACAGGCCACTGGATGTGAGGTAATACACCTAGGACATGATAGAAGTGCAGAAGAGGTGGTGAACACTGCAATACAAGAAGATGCCAACGCTATTGCTATGACCAGCTATCAAGGTGGTCACAATGAGTATTTCAAATATATGCGTGATCTTCTTGTAGAAAAAGGAGCTGGACATATCAAGCTTTTTGGTGGTGGAGGGGGAACAATACTACCCTCAGAAATTGCAGTATTAGAAGATTATGGGATTTCTAAAATTTATCATCCTGATGATGGCCGTTCTATGGGCTTACAGGGCATGATTAATGATCTGATAAAAAGATCCGATTTTGCGACAGGGCAAAACCTAAATGGGGAAGTTCAAGATTTTAGGAAAGGAAATAAAATGGCAATTGCCAGAGTAATATCTGGTGCAGAAAATTTTCCAGAAGAGAATAAAGATCTACTTGAAGGCATTAAAACTGAAGCTAAAGGAATTGCAACACCAGTTCTAGGTATTACAGGTACAGGTGGTGCAGGAAAGAGTAGTTTGGTAGATGAATTGGTAAGACGTTTCTTAGTTGATTTTCCTGAGAAAAAAATTGCCATAATCTCTGTAGATCCAAGTAAAAGAAAGACAGGTGGTGCTCTCTTGGGTGATAGGATTCGAATGAATAGCATACGCAATGAACGGGTATACATGCGTTCATTGGCAACTCGTCAAGCCAATTTAGCCTTATCTGCTCATATTGATACTGCTAAAGATATTTTGAAAGTAGCGGGATATGATTTCATTATTTTGGAAACTTCTGGAATAGGACAAAGTGATACTGAAATTACGGATCACAGTGATGTGAGTCTTTATGTGATGACTCCAGAATACGGAGCAGCGACTCAATTGGAAAAGATTGATATGCTGGACTTTGCCGATGTTATTTCATTGAACAAGTTTGATAAACGTGGTGCTTTGGACGCATTGAGAGATGTGAAAAAACAGTTTCAACGCAATCATAAGTTATTCGATCAAGATCCAAATGAGATGCCTGTTTTTGGTACGATTGCTAGTCAATTCAATGATCCTGGAGTTAATGCTCTGTATGCAACTTTGATGAATACCATAAAGGAAAAGACAGGGGCAGACCTATCTACTACCTTTAATGCCAATCAAGAATTGAGCGAAAAGATCTACATCATTCCTCCTAAACGAGTTCGCTACCTTAGTGAGATTGCTGAAAATAATAGAGGGTATGACAAATGGGCAAAAGAGCAAAGTGCTATAGCTCAGAAGTTATATAGTATTAAGAAAACCATTACTACAATTGGTGAAACGGAGGTAACTGATAGAGATAGAATTATCAAAGATCTGGAAGAAACATACACCAAAGTAGCTTTGGACTTTGATCCGAAACTACAGGTAGTACTAGACGGATGGGAAGAAGTAAAAGAGTCATATGCCAATGATATTTATACCTACCTCGTTCGGAATAGAGAAATAAGAGTGGAGACCAAAACCATTTCACTTTCACATCAAAAAATAAGCAAGGTATCGCTGCCTAAGTATGAAGCTTGGGGCGATGTGTTGCAATGGAATTTACAAGAAAATGTACCTGGTAAATTTCCGTTTACAGCGGGTATTTACCCATTCAAACGTCAAGGTGAGGATCCTACGAGAATGTTTGCTGGAGAAGGTGGACCTGAGCGGACTAACAAGCGTTTTCATTACTTGAGTAGTAGCATGCCAGCCAAACGTTTGAGTACAGCTTTTGATTCAGTGACCTTATACGGTAATGACCCTGACCCTAGACCAGATATTTATGGTAAAATAGGAAATGCTGGTGTAAGTATCTGCTGCTTGGATGATGCCAAGAAATTATATTCTGGTTTTGATTTAGCCAATCCGATGACTTCGGTAAGTATGACCATTAACGGTCCTGCACCTATGTTATTAGGCTATTTTATGAATGCAGCTATCGATCAGCAGTGTGAGAAGTATATTCAAGAAAATGGACTGGAAGCGGATGTTAAAAAGAAGATAGATACCTATTTTAAAGGAAGAGGAGTAGAACAACCTCAATACAATGGTGAACTGCCAGAGGGAAATGACGGTTTGGGATTAATGCTTTTGGGACTTACAGGCGATAAGGTATTGCCTACTGAAGTTTATAATGAAATCAAAGCTGCGACTCTTAAACAAGTACGTGGAACGGTACAAGCAGATATTTTGAAAGAAGATCAAGCACAAAACACCTGTATCTTCTCTACGGAGTTTGCTTTGAGACTAATGGGTGATGTACAACAGTATTTTACAGATAATGGAGTACGAAACTTCTATTCGGTTAGTATTTCAGGTTATCATATCGCGGAAGCTGGTGCCAACCCAATTACGCAGTTAGCGTTTACTTTGGCCAACGGTTTTACCTACGTAGAATACTACCTCAGTAGAGGAATGGATATCAATGATTTTGGACCTAATTTATCATTCTTTTTTAGTAATGGTACAGATCCAGAGTATGCGGTAATAGGCCGTGTTGCTCGTAAGATTTGGGCAAAGGCGATGAAACTCAAGTATGGGGCTAATGAACGGAGTCAAATGTTAAAGTACCACATTCAAACCAGTGGTAGGAGTTTACACGCTCAGGAAATAGATTTTAACGATATCAGAACTACTTTACAGGCATTGTATGCGATATATGATAACTGCAACTCGCTGCATACCAATGCGTATGATGAAGCGATTACAACTCCTACAGAAGAGAGTGTACGTCGTGCTGTAGCGATACAATTAATTATCAATAAGGAACTCGGATTAGCAAAAAATGAAAACCCAATGCAAGGTTCGTTTATCACCGAAGAGTTGACGGATTTGGTAGAAGAAGCGGTACTTCTGGAATTTGATAAAATTACAGATCGGGGAGGTGTACTTGGTGCTATGGAAACCATGTATCAACGTTCAAAAATTCAAGAAGAAAGTTTGTATTATGAGACCTTGAAACACAATGGAGATTTTCCGATTATAGGTGTAAATACGTTCTTAAGTAGCAAAGGTTCTCCAACGGTATTGCCCAAAGAAGTGATTCGTGCTACAGAAGAAGAAAAACAATTTCAGATCACTACATTGAAAAATCTGAATAAGTGTTACGAGGATGAAAGTTCTAAAGAATTGCAAGGTGTACAACAAGTTGCCTTACGCAATGAAAATATGTTTGAAGCTTTGATGGAAGTATGTAAGGTTTGTTCACTTGGACAGATTACAAACGCCTTGTTTGAAGTAGGTGGTCAGTATAGAAGGAATATGTAAGGTATTTGTGTGTTTTGTTCGTGGGGACACGAACAAAATCTGATTGATGTCTAATATTCGGTCCCCTCTTCGTCAATATGTGCAGTTTTTCCATCGGGTTTTATGCATCTAGCTAAATAATACTCAAACGGAGAGATGTCAAGATATTTGGGTTCTACAATGTTATAAAGACCTACTAAATTATTTTTGTGAGTAGTTAGTACAGGATAAGTAAAGTCTATTTTATCATAGGTTTTTCCTTTGCTTGTAAGAGTACCATATTGTTTTCCTTTCTTGTAGATAATAGTTTCTGGACTTGTAGTCGGACTGTAACCGTAGGTGTAGTTGCTTGTATATTGAAATTCCTGTTTACCATTTATTAAATAGAGACTGTCTACATTACTTTTAGAAAGTGTCGTAATAGTATCTGGTGATTCTTTTCCTTCATAATTGAAGAATGTTTCCTTTTGAATTACATAAAAGAAATCTTTAGTCTCTTTTATGTTTAAAGTGTAATGAGGAACAGTTCCACAAACCCAAAGATAGGCTTGTATACTGTCAACTCGGTCACCTGAATCGTTTAAATAATAAAGATTCTGATCAGTATCTAGTACTTGGTAATTAATACTTAAAGACTTTAAAAAAATAATTTTCTTATTTTTTTCTTTCGTTTTGACGTTTGTTAATGTATGTGTGTTAGAGGTTTTACACTTTTCTAAAACGAGCTTATTGGAATTGTAAACTATTGAATCTATGCTTTGGGCAAAGGAACTAAATCGTATTAACATTAATGCTAAAATTAAGGAGATTCTCATTATTCAAAAATACTCGATTACTTTAATTTGGCCCCTCTGGGGTCTCCGGCACGGGACCCCAGAGTTTCGCTAGCAGTAGATCTCTCGATAATCTGTTATCCATTTGTTCTCAGTTTCTTTCTCATAGAAGGCCGCCGAAGAGTGAGCATATAGAGTGTAGTCATCTGCTAAATGCCATCTGCCTTGGCACGGATTACGATGTATATAGTCTAACTTTACATTTAGCATATCTGTACTTAGTATTTCTATAGCATCAAATGAATCTTTGAAAACCTTATGTTTCTGGCCTTTATTCTTTTCTCTGTTAGAAGTACTTGTAAATAATTCCTGCAAAATTTCTTCTTTTTCCAACTTCTCCAGATTTGCTATAATAGCATATGCTATAAATCGTTTGCCATTGGCTATTATCTGATTGAGATTCTTGGAGCAATCTATAGGTATATGAAATAGTCCGTGAAAATGATTAGGCATTATCACATATCCTGAAACTTTAACATCTATAGTCTTTAGGTAATCGAACCACCTATAAAATGCGGAGTACGCATCAGCCTCTGAAATGAGAGAATGCCACTTGTAACACGTAAACGTAACAAAGTAGGATGTATTTACTTCATTATGAGTTGTTCGAATTGACATTTTAACAAAGCTAAGAGGTTAAGACAATAATTCTGCTCTAGGATTCTTTGATGTCCTCTGCCGAGAGACCCCAAAGGGGTTTAAGGATTCTTTGATGTCCTCTGCCGAGAGACCCCAAAGGGGTTGAAATGCTTATTGGAATCTGTTCGTATACAACACGAACAAACCAACCTGTTTTTTAAGATTTTAAATCAAACGAAAAGGAGTGAACTTTCGTCCACTCCCTCTCTTTTTGATTTAGAATAGGCTAGTTAATAATGCTTTCTACTGCTAGAAGCTAAACTTACCCATTATATTGTTTAAGACGTGACTATTGTATTTGGTCACTAATTTTTTTAGGCTCAGTCATAAGCGTAGAATCTGATTCTAAAACATGATTTACCTTGTCATTTTATCAGAAAGACGTTGTAAAAAGGCGTTTCTATTGTTAAATATTTAACATCTTTCGGAGTTCTTGAATGTAGTTCTGTAAAGCTTCTTTCCCAGTTTCCGTTAGTCTACACTCTGTCAGCGGGTAATTATTTTTAAACCTTTTTTTGATTTTAATGTAATCTGCAGCCTCCAATTTTTTAAGCTGAACGCTGAGGTTCCCTTTGGTAGATTCGGTAACTTCAATAAGTGCATTAAAACTGGCCCATTCTATGTCATTGGCCAAGAAACTGACTATGGCCAATCTCAATTCTTGGTGAAGGAGAGTATCAAGCTTCATTAATCTCTTTTTTTCTTAGGATAAGTCCTGGAATGACGTAACCCAAAACTAAGCTAATCGCATAAATAATGCTGATGTTAACGTCAGTAACTACAAATCCGCAGATGATAGCTCCTATCCAAAGGGCAATTCCTCCCAACATTAAGGGCTTGAATCGAGATATCCCTCCACTTGCAAATGTGGCTAAACCTGCAAGAGCAAGAACCAGAGCATGTGGGTGTATGTGATTAACAACTGTAAAGGTGATTACAAAAGCGAGAGTGATCATGAAGGAGCTCCATATGTAAGAAGAAACCAAATCAGTTGTTGTATTTACCTCTGATTTTTTGCCTTCCCTATAACCATAGATTCCGGATATAACTCCGCCTAGAGTCCCTGAAATAGGCCATATTTGCCAAAAAATAATATTGTTACTGGCACAGTAGTATTCGACGATAGAGACTGTTGCCATGATGATTCCCCATAGAATATAGTAGAATGAGTTTCGTTGTTGTGACTTTCTACTGGCCTGTACCATGGCTTCTATGATTTCAAGTTGTTTTTCTGTTTGCATACTGATTGAATGATTGTAATTGAATGATTGTAATTGAATGCAAACATAAACTAGTTTATGTTGTAAACTAAATTGTTGAGTTTATTTCTTGTGAATGAGCCTCATAACAACCCTGTATATTCAGTAAGCCTTGGACCCTACTTTAAATTTTTAAAATCCAGAAATAAAAAACCTTCCCAATGAATAGGAAGGTTTTCAGTAAAGAGAGTTTAAAAAGAATCCATCCTTATATCTCATTTGAGATATAATATTGAACTGGAGCCTACTTCAACACAATTATTCTTTTGACATTCTTACAATTTTAGGTGTGAAACTTCCGAGAACATCTACCAAATCCTGCTGGTATGACATCACAGTATCGATGTTTTTATAAGCCATAGGTGCTTCATCAACACCGCCACCAATGAGTTCGACACCGTGGTCCTTAAGGACTTTTTTCATGGCATCCTTTGCAATTCCTTGCTTTGCTGCTCTTCTGCTCATAAGCCTGCCTGCACCATGGCTTGCTGAGTTTATACTTTGCACGTTACCGCGACCTTTTACAATGTATCCTGGAGCAGTCATACTACCAGGGATTACTCCAAGTACTCCTTCTCCTGCTGGTGTTGCTCCTTTACGATGCACTATAGCTTCTGTACCATCACTCAGTACCTCTTTCCAAGCGAAGTTGTGATGATTTTCAACTACTGTTTTTGCTTGTAGCTTCATTATCTTAGCTATTCGTTTGTGGATGTCGTGATGGCAAGCTGATGCATAATCTCCAGCGAGATTCATTGCTAACCAATACTCTATTCCTTCTTCACTTTTCAAGTCTAACCAAGCTAAGTTTCTTACACCTTTTGGTAAGTGGCTCTGATTTTTTGCCAATTCGGTATAGTGTTTAGCTATGGTAGCACCTAGTCCCCTGGAGCCAGAGTGGGAGAGGAGTCCTAGATATTCACCTTTTTTGAGATTCAAGTCTTTAGAATCTTCTGGAATTTTAACGATTCCAAATTCTACAAAGTGATTTCCTCCTCCAGAACTTCCTAGTTGCATAGCTGCTTTCTTCTGTAGCCTTTTTAGCATTGGAATTTCGGCAAATAATGAACTGTCTATTACTTCCGAACGATTGGGCTTATCATGCGTTTCTCGCAACCCAAACTTTGTGTGTTCCTTCAATATTCTTTTAAGTTCATCTCTTCGAGTATGTAGTATCTTGGGATCATCTCGGTAAATACTGAGACACATCCTACATCCAATGTCAACACCAACTCCATATGGGATAACGGCATTATTAGTCGCAAGTACTCCACCTATTGGTAGTCCATAACCGTAATGTGAATCAGGCATAAGAGCCCCATCCAATACCACTGGTAACTTCATGGCTTGGTACATTTGATGCTTGGCATTTTTATCAATATTCTCATCTCCAAATACAGTAAAGGGTCTTGCTGCAGTGAGAGAGAGTTCATCAAAAACCTCTTCTTTTTGAGGGATTAGGTAGTCCGCTAATTGTCCTAAGTGCTCATCAGTTGTGAATTTTTCAGGTGCTTTTAGTACTTCTGCAATCAGTTTAAGCTTCCTATCAAAGTTTGCGTGTTTATAGTGTTTTTTGAGGATGTCAATAGACATACTTATTGCTATACTATCACTAGTCCCAAGCTTTTTTATATGGTTACCTCGTATTTTTCTTTGTTTCATTTTTTTACTTTTTAAAGTTTAGTCTAAAGAAATTTATGCCTTTGGCGGCATTATTCATTCTCTTTAATTCTTTGCATTCCTTCAATATTTTTGGAATCTGATTTGTGATTTCAAAACCCATTTTCTTTGGAAGTGTTGTGTACAGCGAACGGGGAGGTAGGCTATAATCAGGCATCATTTTGTAAAATCTACCACTCTCGAAGGTGTGATACCAAATTGTATTGATTCCTATTTCTTGTTTCAGAAACCGAATAGCACTACTCAATAGCATCTCATCCCAAGCTTTGTAACGCTGCAGCATGTAGTTAACATAGGATTTACAGGCGTTAGGTCTCTTCATAATGAGGGCATGATCTGAATTGTCTAGTTTGAGCTCATTGCGAAGGGAAAAGACCGTTTTCATCCAGTCAGTTTGTACTTCTTCAATGAGAGCTTCACCTGTTTCCAAGTCTAAATCAATTCTTATCCATCCCAATGAGTTTCGCTTAAAATGTCCAGCATGCATCTCATTAGAAAAGTAGACACGTTGCTTCTTAGAGAAACAAGAGTAGAAGAAGGTATCGTGATCTCCACCAAAGTTGACCTGAAGCACTAGGCTCTTTTGAGGTCTACTTACTTGGTAATAGGCACAATTTTTCTTCTTGGTATCTTGTATTCCCCACTGTGAAAGAGATAAGCTAAGAATTTTAGTCTTTTCTGTCCATTCCTCTTGTAATAACTCTTTTTTGAGTAAACCGTTACCACATTTTGCTACTACCGCTTTAACACTCGGTTTATGTAGTAGGTATCCAATTTTAGATGCTTTAATCTCAGATATTTTCTGTCTGTCCTCACTCAAATAACTGAGTAATAGTTTGGCAAATGTTCCTTCGGAATATTGAAAGGTCATTGGAGTTTCAATGCACCTCTTTATAAATTGAATTTCTTCGTTCTTCATTTTACTTGTGTTTTTAATGTCCAAAGACATTCAAGTAAAATGTCTATGGAACTAGTTGTTTTGTTTGTTAATCATTTTGCTTTTTGCATAAAAAAGCCTGATTTCGTTATCAGAAACCAGGCTTTTAAGTTTGTTTTATTTGTGCCTAGAATTTCTGGTAACTGTTCGTTGCAAAAGGTGGTTTTGCAACGCTCATTGGGTATGTTATCATTTTATTCATTTTGCTAATATTTTAGTTGTTATTCTCTGTTTTAACCAATTTTGGACAAAAAAAATCCCGAGGTTTTAGCCTCAGGATTTTTTAATATTTTAATTCCTCAGTGAGACTATTTCTCTGTCATTTCTGACCCGACTATATATGTTGTTGTGTTGTTCAAAATTGTAGTGCAAATATATGGTTAGAGTTTAATAATAAACCAAATTTATTTTTAGAATAAGTCGTAAAATGCTTATAGGTAGTATTTTAAAAATAATTTAAGTAGTCAGATAGATGCTAGTTTACCTCAAAGTGCATCACATATTTACATCAGAGAAGTGTTAGGAAACGTCAAAATATTGATTTTTTTCTCATTAACTTTACTCCTACATTTATCTTCTATTTTATGTACAAATTATCGGTCTGTATCACGTCAACTTCCATTATTTTGAGTGCATCAAATCGAGCTTGGTCATTGATGACCCAAACACAAACTTTTAGCCCTTCATTATGTGCTTTTTTCACAGATTCCTTTGTAATGTGTTTACCATCTTTTACCGAAATTCCTGTGTAGGATTCTTTACTTGCTCTTTTTATAGCCTTGTCTATATCTCCATAGTGCCAACCAAGTTTGGGTTTTAGGATAGTGTTTTTCAAACGCATTTAGCAGGACTCCATTTTCAGATTCTATATTGATGGCTGATTGATAGGGATAGTCTTTTATAAGAGCAAATAGGTCTTGAGCCATTAAATTGAGATAATGCTGAGGTGTGGGCATTTTAAGTGCAGTTGAACTATTCGCAATGCTTTTTACGTCTACAAAAATGTCTTTGTCTTCTTCCAGAATCATATTCCGTTCAAGTAGTTGAGCGAAAGTATTGGGCATATTTCCGGCACATTCAAAGTGTTTCTCTATGGGGTCTTTGGTACTGGCGGCAATGCTTTTTATATCATGAACATCACAAGGAAGGACGGTCACATCATGAAACATATAAACGATGAAATCATTGCTTCGTTGTACATCTATTTCAACGCCATCAGTCAATGAGAAACCTTTGTCACAAGCATTTAGATTGTTTTCTTCAGTTTGTCCTAGTCCAGATGAAATAGATCCATTTCCCCTGTGTGCAATGATTTTTGTACCGTTGTAAACAGACACTGGAGCCTCTTTAGAGCATGCAGCTAAAAGGGTGAAGGACAAGAGAATAAAGATAGGTTTCATTTTTCGAAGATAGGCAGTTTAGGTTTTTGATTTGTTAGAACGATGTAAATTTAAATAACCTCAAATGAGGTTTTGACAACATTTCCATTTTCGTCTGTAATATGCAGGGTGTTTTTCCCTTTTATAGGATATAGAATCTTTTCATGTATACCCTTGGTGGAACCTAGGAATAGGCCATTGAGTTCCCAATACAATTCTAATTTTTTGTTTTCATAAAATACCTTAGATGAAATTCCTTCTCGTTCTCCTCTTGGTAGTGATATTCTACCACCTTGGATGGGGTAGAGAACATTCATTTTAGGATTGCTGCCTACACAATCTTTATTCCAAGGCGGAAGAGCACGATGACTCGGGTGCTTTTTTTGATAGTAGTGTGATACTATTGGGGCTAGGACAAAGAATGTGTCTTGTTGGGTGTCTGGACCTCCACAGGTTTTAAAAACACGCTCATTTTTGGTATTGATTAGATATGGCTTGTGGTAAATACAGTTAGGGGTCTTATCGGATGACAAAGGAAAGACCTTGGAATGAGTCTCTTTACAAAATGAAGTAGCTTTCATACCACTGGTTTTACATACGGTATTGGTTTGCATGTCATAGGGTTCATAAAACCAATCAGTGCTAGGCATTATTCCATATAGTTCAAAAAGTAACGGAGCAGCATTGTTTAGTCCCGTAAGTCCAGATACGCCGTGGCCGTCGCTATTGCCAATCCAAACCCCAATGGCATAGTCTGGGGTTACACCAACAGCCCAAGCATCTCTATTTCCAAAACTAGTACCTGTTTTCCAGGCCACCTTTCTTCCAGACGAAAAATTCTTCCAATATGCCTCAGTTTCGGGCCTATAGGTGTTGGTTAGTGCAGATAATGTGGTATACACACTTCCATTGTCTAAAATAGGATAGGAGATAGACTCATTAGTCTGTTTATCAATGATAAGTGTAGTAGAGAAATGGTCTTTAGCACTGTCTGTCAGTTGATTTGCAAAGGATGCATAACTTGCAGTTAGTTCAAGTAAATTGACTTCTGCACCGCCAAGGATCATGGAAAGACCATATGTACTTGCAGGTCTATTGATACTAGTCATTCCCATTTGCTCAAAACTGTTTTTCATTTTTGCTACACCATACTTGCTCAGAAGCCATGCAGCAGGAATATTAAGTGAACGAAATAGAGCTTCGTCGGCAGGTACTAATCCATCAAATTGTGGGTTGTAGTTAGACGGTCGATAACCATAAAAATTCATTGGATAATCGGGTACCAGTTGTTCTGGTGTAAGAAGACCTTCACTTACAGCTGCTGCATACAACATAGGTTTGAGAATACTACCGCTACTTCGCACTGACTTAAGCATGTCGACCATACCAGCATGGGCATCATTGTCTTTGTATATATTTCCAATGTAGGATAGAATCTCACCTGTTTTTACATCAATGAGTACAGCCGAAAGATTATGAATATTCTGCTGTTTCATTTGACGGGAGTAATTGTCACAGATGTTATTGAACTGCTTTTGATAGTTGAAATCGATGGTGCTTTTAATTTTACCACTACTTTCTTTAAATCGGTCTACGAGGTGGAAGGCATAATGTGGAAGCCTATTGAGAGGTTCTGGTAAGGGTTCGCTAATAGCAATTTCATATTCACTTTTACTCAGTTCCTCATTGCTCCACATGTCTTTTAGTAGTTTATTTCTTTTATCTCTTAGCTTACTTCGGTTCTTGTTCAAATGAATAAGTCCAGGAGCATTGGGTAGAACTGCTAGCATCGCATTTTCAGCCCAGCTCAGCTCATTTGGGGATCTATTGAAGTAACGCCATGAAGCGGTTTCTAAACCAACTACATTGCCTCCAAAAGGTGCATGGCTGGAATACAGATTTAATATTTCATTTTTAGAATAGCTACATTCCAAGCGAAGTGCCCAAATCATTTCAATTAACTTTTCAGTTATTGTTCTGTCACCGTTGGATCGCAAAAGACGAATAGTTTGCATCGTGATGGTGCTTGCTCCACTTACGACTTTTTTGTATTTTGCATTTAGGTATAATGCTCTACCTATTGCAATGGGATTTACACCTGGATGTTTTCTGAAATTTTTGTCTTCAAACCGAAGAATGCAGGTTTCAAACTTTGCTGGCACGCTGTCTATCACTGGAAAACGCCACTGCTCATCAGAGGCTATTCGTGCTTCTAAAAGTTTACCTTCTCGACCTACCAATAATTTGCTGTAAGGTTGGTCAAATAAGTTGCCGGGTAGACAAAAGATAAAGTAGATTATGAAAACACTTAAAGCGAGCCAAAGGCTTCTTTTTATTTGCTTTTTGAATGGTATTTTGAATCTCTTAATCAACAGGTAAATTTAGAACGTTTGTTTTACGGACAAAGTTATTCCAAGAGCATGTTTAGTTTTTGAGTCTACAGCCCCAACACTTTCATGAGTTCCATTTTTTTACTAGCAGCTACTTCTACTTCATTGCCGTCACTCATAATTAAACTGCCTCCTCGTCCTTTTTTATAAGCAGTAATGTGATCTGTATTGATTATATGGGACTTGTGTATCCGAAGGAAATTGGGATTTTCTTCGAGGTTGTCGAAGTATTTTAAAATTTTGCTTACCGTCTTTTTTCCTCCTGTGGTGAGATACAAGTCGGAGTAGTTTCCATTACCAGATATGCGAATAATATCTTTTGAGTTTACAATTTCAAATCCGTGTTGGTTGGGGAGTACAATACGCTGTATTCCTTCTTTCCCTAGGTTTTGTTGGAGAACTTTTTTGAGCTCAGAGAAATTCTGGTCTTGGTTTATTTCTCTCACCTTTTCTACAGCAGAAACAAGCTCCTCAATGCTAATTGGTTTTAAGATATAATAAGCTGCACTGTAGTTCAAAGCTTTGATAGCATAGTCACTATATGCGGTTATAAAAATAGTATGGTAGTCAATATGCTCTGTTTGTTCTAATACGTCAAATGCATTTCCAAAAGGCATCTCTACATCCAGAAAAACCAAATCCGGCTTGTGTTGAATGATTAATTCCACGGCTTGACGAGCATCTACTGCTCTAGCAACAATCTCTAAATTTTCGCAGTATCGAGTAGCATAATTCTCTATGAGATCTCTACTCGATTCCTCATCATCTGCAATTAGTACGCGTAGTGTTTCAGTCATTGGTGTCTATATCGGTAGGGAGCATGATTTCAACTCGGGTACCGTTTGGTTTACCATCGTGCATTAGGTCAGTAATATGGACAGAGTATTGAGCCTTATGTAACTTGTTAAGCAGCCTTACCCTCTCTTTGGTATTGGCGATACCTGTGCTTTTGTAATCTCTTTGGTGATTGGTTTTAAGTTCTTGAGATTGCTTTCTGCCGATGCCATTGTCTTCAATGGTCACTTTCAAAAAGTTGTTCTCATGATTTAGGTCCAATTTAAGGAATCCTTTTTCACTTTTGTATCTCAATCCATGCCATACTGCATTTTCGATGTATGGTTGAAGTAACATAGGAGGTACATTAATATCTTCTTTGTTTATGTTTGGATTTACAGTGATTTCATAATCAAACTTATCTGCAAATCGAGAATGTTCTAGTGAGAGGTAGATTTCCAAAGACTTAATTTCCTCAGCCAATGAGATAGTTGGGTTGTGAGAGTTGTTTAAGACAGTTCTCATCAATTTTGAAAAATCTGAGATATATCTATTGGCCTTGATTTCCTCATTTTTACTTATAAATCCGTTCACAGAGTTCAGAGAATTAAATATGAAGTGAGGATTCATCTGACTTCTTAGAGATGCCAATTGGATTAACATATTAGAACGTTGCTTTTGTCGGATACTTTTAATCAGAAAATAGGTGAGCAAAAGAAAGGCTACTATGCCAAGAACTAGCCCAATAATGGTATTTTGCTGGATACGAAGTGACTCTTCTTTTTGAGCTTGTTTCAATTCCAATTCAGCAATTTTTGATTCCTGGATCTGATATTTGTCTTTTAATGACTCACTATAGAGTTTGGTCGTAAGTTCTGCTTCTTTAATTGAATCTACAAGGAGTACATACTCTTTATATTTTTCCAATGCCTTTCCATATTCTCCTGATTTTTCATATGCTTGCGATAAGCGTTCTACAGCTTTGACGTGATCTTTTCCTTTAGGTTTATCTTTGGTCAGTGCTGCACTGAACTTAAAATAACCAGCAGCTGTTTCAGGGTCTGATTCTAAGTAAGATTGTCCAAGGTTAAAGCTTGCGGCACTAGATACAGAATTGCTATTATCAAAAATAGCTTTGTCAAGTACTTTCTTTTGGACCTCGGAATTTAGATTTTCTAAACCGTTGTAATTGTAAATTTGCCATGCGGAATTGAGGGTGGTAATTGTAATGGAGTCTGTCGAAACTATTGTCGTGTCTTCGTATGAAGTTTCAATAGCTTTATTAATAAGTTCAACACCTTTTTTTGTTTCTTTTTCTCCCAAGTAAAGGTCGCCGAGCTCCAAGTAAATATCCACCTTTTGTCTGGTGTTTAAACTACTGTTTCCTTGAAGTTCATCTTCTAAATCTTGAATTGCTTCTACCTTTTTTCCTTGCTTTCTTTTAATTTTTGCATTACGAAACGTGTAATCGTTTTTGTTGGAAGAAGAATTAGATTTACTCCCTGCCTGTCTGTAGTAGTCAATAGATTTGTCATTCTGACTCAGAGCCTCAAAGCTCTTGGCTAAATACTTTAAGGTGTATTCTTCGCTTTTGATATCATCAACTGTAGCGTAAAGATCCTTTGCAAGTGTAAAGTAGTCTATAGCCTTATTATATTGTCCAGTATTGTAGTACAGAGTTCCTAGCGTATTGTATGCACTTGCTTCAGCCTTTTTATCCTTGATTTTTTTACTCTCAGATAATGCTTCAGAAGCGATATTAAAAGCCTCTTCTGGGTTGGTAATTACGTTTTTATTGGCATTGTCAATTCTTTTGGATATTTCAGATTGAGCATTAACAACTTCATTGCTTCCTAGAATGAATAGGAACAGAATTAAAAGATATGCAGGTGCCTTTTGAATCAATATTACCACGAATATATACCTTCAAAAATCGAGCTAAACAGGAAAGGTCTAAAATTAGTGATGATAAAGAACAGCTTATTTACAAATAGGACACGGTTACCTATTAGATGTGTAGGTTCACACAGTTTGGCACTTTACCTCCAATTCTCTGCTCAATTTTGTATGGAAATAAAGAATAAGAAATGAGAAATAAAATTGTTTTTGGCCTTATGCTTCTAGGAAGTCTATCTACGTCGGCACAAATGAAAATGGGGAACTGGGCGTATTCATCTGCTGCTCCAATTGTGTTAAGTGCCAACAATATGGTGGTGCCTGTGAACTACACAGAGAATAACGTGATTACCATTAAAGGTATGTTCAATGCAACTCCGGACGCATATGTAGCCATATTTAGTTTGTCTCAAGAAGGACTTGATGAGTCCAATGCAAATAAGTTAATAAATGATAAAATAGACAAAGTGCGACAAGGGATTAAATCCATAGGTAGTGGCCTGTCTCTTCATGTTGACATCATAAGTTTTGTTCCCATTTACGATAAAATATTGGAGAAGAAGGTGTTCAGTAAAAACTCATTTACGGAGAAACCCGTAGGTTTTGAGTTGAAGAAAAATATCATAATTGAATATAAATCATCAGGTGAATTGGACAGAATTTTTTCATTATGTACGGCAAATGGGATTTATGATTACATCAGAACTGATGTGGTAGTAACAGATATGGGGAAAATAAAAGCCCAATTACGTAAGAGTGCGGATAGCATGATTTTTCTTCAATTGGCTCGGTATGCTAAGTTACGTGATATTGATATTAAGGATTACAAAAGGACATTAGCCGAAGGGTTTACTGTAATTTATCCAGGGGAAAAATATGCTAGTTACACTGCATTTTCATGCACCTCTTATTTTACCAAGAAATTTAACCTCAACAACGATTCTAAGAAGAAGATTACCCGTCATTATTTGCCTGTAATTGATAAGGAATTTGATTTTGTGGTAAACCCAGTAATTGCTGAACCTGCAATTCAAGTGATGTATCAAATAAACTTAGCCTTATCCAAAAAACCAGAACCGAAACCAAAGCCAGTTCCTCCAAAACCTGCACCTAAGAAGGAGTTCTTTTTTATAAGTCCCAATGGCGATATAAAACAAATTAACGTATAGCTTATGAAGTATAAACTAATAATAGCAGCAAGTCTGCTTTTAATTCTGGGGGCATGGATGAATAAATCAGACTTGAATTCCTCAATCCAGAAAGTGGAGTTTGAAAGCAACTCTATTGACAAACCCCAAACATTATTTGTGCCTTCTCAAGTTGACTATGAAGGGTTCCTAGAATTGGTAAAAAAAGTGAAAGAGATACGACGAGGTAAGCTAGTTGAATTGGATACTTTTTTGGCAATGGCCAAAGATCATAAAACAGTTATTTTAGATACTCGATCCGAAGCGAAGTACAAGTCTAAGCATATCAAAGGTGCTGTTCATCTTAATTTTTCTGACTTCTCATCAACTAGTCTGAAGAATCTTATTCCTGATTCGGATACACGAGTTCTAATCTATTGCAACAATAATTTTTTTGGGGATGAGGTCAATTTTGTACTTAAAAGTAGGCCTCTAGCCCTCAACATTCCGACATATATCAATCTTGTGGGATATGGATATAAGAATGTCTATGAACTTTCCGATTTACACTCGATAGATGATAGTCAATTGATTTTCGAAGGAAAATCGGTTGAATCTTTAAAGCTAAAAAAATAAAATTATGAAAAATAGAACATGGATGATTTGCCTGATTTGTCTACTCTTTATGAGTTGTTCACAGGCTCAAAACGAAAATGGGGGTGAGGTGGTTGCTACTGTTGCAACTCCTGTTGTAACTGCCAATCAGGATCAAGAAACAGTAGATTATGAACTGGTATTTTGTCTGGATGCGACAGGAAGTATGAGCGGTCTTATTTCTACGGCAAAAGAAAAAATATGGGATATAGTATCTGGTATTTCTCAATCTCAGGATATTGGTCAGATTAAATTGGGAATGGTTTTTTACAGAGATCACGGTGATAATTTTGTTACCAAGGCCTATGAGTTGACGACCAATATAGATAGTGTCTATAGTGAGCTGTTGGCAATAGGTGCTCAAGGTGGGGGAGACGCTCCTGAGAGTGTGAATGCTTCTCTTGACGAGGCTATAAGCAAAATGACTTGGTCAACTAAATCCAATGCGTATCAAACCGTGTTTTTAGTAGGTGATTGTCCTCCACACATGG
The DNA here is from genome assembly GCA_002746305.1 of Bacteroidota bacterium. Taxonomy (GTDB): domain Bacteria; phylum Bacteroidota; class Bacteroidia; order NS11-12g; family UBA9320; genus UBA9320. Next base: position 150,424 of record NVWV01000001.1, read on the forward strand.
ATTACAATGAAATTAAGTATCCTGAAATTTGTAAGGTAGCAAATAAGAAAGGAATCATTATTAATACCATAAAGCTCGGGACTTCATGTCAGAGTGCGGTATATCATTTCAAAGAAATCGCACGACTTACCAATGGTTCTTATCAGCAATTGGGTCAGAATGCTAAGGATTATGTGATATCTACTCCGTACGATGATAGCATCAATATGATCTCAAGAAAAATTGATGAGTCCAAAATTTATTATGGTAGTACTACTATAAAGACTCAGATGTACTCCAAGAAAAGTAAGACATTAAAATTTTATGATGATGCCTCTATCTCTGCTAACAGTTCTAGAGCAACATTCAATGGAACAAAGGCAGGCAAAGACAATTGGTTTGGTTACAATGAGTTAATTCAAGATGTAAATGATGGTAAAGTTAAACTTGATAGTATTACCGTAGCATATCTGCCCGATGAGTTCAAAACCATTACCAAAGAGGAGCAGAAGGTTCTTTTGACGACCATGCAAACGGAAAGACAACAAAATATAGCGGAGTTAGATGCTTTGGTAAAAGCAAAAGATAAGTATGTACGTACAGAGAAAACTAAGAATAATGGCAAAGAGTCATTCAGTGAAAAGGTAATAGAAACAATGAAAATACAAGCAAAAAGATAATTTAATATGAAAAGATTTATAACAACAACCGGAATCATCCTGCAAGTGGCATTGGCCTTTGCACAACTTAATGCAGAGAACCTAAACCTCTCAATATATTTCGACAACAGCTTCTCATTATCTGCTGCTGCACCGTTGAATTATTCAGTTGAAGATTTTCGAGCACTCAAAGATTCAATAACTGTTTTTGAGAACGAATGGGTGTATAAGAACATGCGGATTTATCCGATTGTAGCCAATGATTCTTATAAGGCTGAGAGTGAGAAGAATATGAATTACCAGAGTTTAAAAGAAGCTCTAGAGAAACAGACTATCGCTGTAGAAGAAGTAACTGCGGGAGGAACAGTCAATACGTTGAAACTTTCTAACTTAGGAAAGGACACCATTTTTGTGATGGCTGGAGAAGTTGTGTTGGGAGGAAAACAGGATAGAGCCTTGGGACAGGCTTTAATTTTGGCTCCTGGAGATAAGGATGTAAAGGTAAGTGTCTTCTGTGTGGAGCATGGAAGATGGAATCAGGGAAAGGATGGTGCTAAGTTCAATGGATATTACGGTTTTGCAGGAAATCAGGTCCGAAAAAAGGTGATAATTGATAAGAATCAAGGACAGGTTTGGAGTAAAGTGAGTGAGGCTCATAACAAGGCAGGTGTTTCTTCATCTACTCAGTCTTTCAAGGATATCAAAAAATCTGAAGACTATACCCAAACCATGGCAGCCTACAAAAATTACTTTTTACCCAAATTAGAGAAAGTAGAAAACCTTCTTGGTTTTGTAGTGGTATCTGGAAATAAAATATTGGGAATGGAGGCTTTTGCGTCTCAAGAATTATTGAATAAACAACTGGATAAACTCTTGGAGAGTTATGCAACAGAAGCAATTCAAGAAGGAAGCGATATTACCGTAACTACTGACGAAGTAGATGCCTTTATGAAGAATGCTTTGGATGAATCAAAACAAGATCAGATTATTAAAGACAATGGTTCTGAGTTAAAGGTCAAGGGTAAAAAATTGCATATTTCAGTTTTGGAGAAGTAACATATCATTTACCCATGTTCTCCGCAATTGAAATGAAAAGAAAAGGTCAAATTGTACTTACACTAGGATTGATGCTAATATTTCAATCATCCTCTTTCGCAAGATCAACTCTCATTCCCGTCGATAGCATCATGAATTCCCTCACTTCTGTTAAGGACATTCGTGTAATCGAGTATGTGGGGGATTCAGTTATGATTTATATAGACACTGCAAGTCTTGATACATTTAAAATGGACTGTAAATGGAAAAAGTTAAATGAGTCAGCAAAAGAAATGCAAATGGCAAGAGATTCTAGTTATGATTCTTGGGAAGGGACTTTCCCAGAAATAGGGGAGACTGTAATTATGGTAGAGTATGATTACGGTAGAAGTAGAATCCTTTTTGGTCGGAGGTCTCACATAATAAATGGATTGTATAGATTTTGGAATCCCAGTTCTATTCCGTTTGCAAACACAGTGTTTTTTGTGCCTGATAAAATGATATATGGGCCTACAACTTTTTGTTCCGAGGTGAATGAAAATGTGACTGAGTATTACTGTTCAGATGGTTTTATGATAATGATATATGCGTTTGAAAGAAAAAGAAAAACTTATTTAGAGGGTTGATTGCGTGGATTGTAAAAGAAAAATCGGTTTCACAAATAGATTGCTTTTCAAACGTATTAGAAGCGGATTTTTTATATTCTTTCTAGTGTTTTTAGGCTCCAATTGCTATGCTCAATACGGCATAGAAAAAAAGCCAAGGGTAGATACAGTCTATTATCCTTTTTACAATGGAATTCAAATGGTAGAAATTGATCATTCATCTTATTACAATAGACTATCAATAGAGCATCGTAATATGAGTCAAATGCCCCATTGGCATTATACTCAACCCATTGGAGATGAATATTTATTTAGAGATTCTTTTGGACGTATTATTAAGTCATTTAACACAAATCTGAATAGTGATTCAATGGAAACGGCTTTAAGAAAAGTTCCCTTTGTTAACACATTATATCATCGACAAACAGATCCTAAATTGTTCGAAAACAAGGGTTCTAGGCCCTCATATAAGTCCATTTTCAATTACAGTATTCAGGAATACGATTACAGTGACACGTTAAAAAGGAATAGCCTTCGAGAAGGACTTATTGATACTTTAGGGAATATCATTGTATCTGTTGAGTTTACAGATGTTATTGTGGTGCATGGTGACTTTGTGGTGCAGTCAGAGGGGAAATGGGGATTGATAACAGCGGAGAAAGACTTACTCATTCCAGTCCTGTACAATGGGTATGATATCGGAGATGAACTCATTTTCTTTAGGGATTCAGGCAAGTATAAGTTGGCTTATCATGCAGATACAAAGAAGATTATATCTCTTGACGCTTTTTTATATCCCGTATTTTATAAATGGGATTCTCTTTTTATAGTTAAGCGGGATGATAATTTAGGTTTGATTAACATTCTAACTAATGAAATTACCATACCTTGTGAATTTGAAAATCTAAATGTAGTGTCTTACAAAGACGAACTGGTTGTCAAAGCATACCAAAAAAATAAATTTGGAATGTTCGACGAACAAGGTGGTTTAATGCTTCAATGCAAATATGATGTCATACATCATTGGAGACGGGAATATGGTAGGAGCTTTAAAGTTGAGCTAGACGGAAAGACTTTTATGGTCGAGCCTAATCGAAGGTAACTAAAGTTACAATCTAAGTTGTATGAGCAAAAAAAGTACATTTATACTTATCGTTCTTTTGTTAAGTGGTAGTGCGATCGCTCAATCAGATAGCATGGGAATTTCTGAGCCTTCATTGTACTCTAGCTTAATTCTTATTACAGACTCCAATTCATCACATTTTGAAATTGAGTTAAAGGAGTTAAAAGAAGCCCAACAGTGTCGGAGAGATATGATAACATCTATGGACTCATTGAGTGAATGGACTTTAATAGGGTATATCAATTCTGTTAAATTTCATGGAGGGGGTAGCCCAGAGTGGGGTTATGAAAATATTTTTCTTAGTACCAAAAATGGCACAATGGAAATGAGATTAATTTTTAAGGTTTTCAATATAAAAACACTCCATAAAAACAAAGATTCTTATGGCATCTTTGCTTTGGGATATCCATGGACTCTATTTATTTCTGATCAGTACCTCATTGTTCAAATGAGGTCTGAATATATTGGTAATCAGACTAATAACTCAAAGAAAATGTCGTATTATTTTAAACGAAAAAAGTAATTTTGTCAAACTATTTTAGGCCCTATTATTCAAGAAAACCCCTATTCAATCGCAATTTTCTTACCCGCTTTTAATGCATACGTATCTGCATCGTACATAGCTTCGCAGTGCATTCCAGGATGTATATAGCTTCCTTTAAAACTGGTTGTGAAAGTGTATGAGAAATCCTTGGTCTCAAGTGGTTTTAGGCTGAAGTAGGCGTAGACCTTATCATCCTTTATATCCTCGTATTCCGCAGGGTTTTTGGAGGACCCTCCTGTCATTCTTTCGTTTTGGATTTCGCAACCTGCAGGGAAGAAGGTGGACAAAGCAAGATTGCTAATCTTCGAAGTATTGTCCATGTTTTTAACAGAGATACTGACTTTATAGTCTTGGCCAAATTTAAGGTCGTCTATACTTACGGTTTTTCCATCACCATCTGAGTATCTTACCTTCATTTCCAGATTGTTCTGTTTGTCCTTGAGACTGGTGCTAGGAGGAGTTCCTGTATTAATCATACGTACAAATAAGACCTGTTCGCCTGTATTCTTTATCCTCCATTTATTGCTAGTTTTTAGTTTCCCAAAGTCTTTCTGCTCCAATACATCTGTGAATGTACTGCTGGTACTGGACCCATTTGAGGTTAAAGTGTATTTTGCAGTTTTACCTTTTGAGCCTTCTACTACCTTGGCAAAGGCACAAAGTGCATAAGCGGTTTCTTGAGTACTGAGCCAACCATCTGAACCCAGCTTTTTTGCGATTTTCTTCAGCAGTTTAATCTGTTTTGTGTCCTCATGCAAAAGCTGCATACTTTCCAGTATGATACTCTCATCTCTAAAGGCACTTCCATAGGTGTAATAGTCATCACGGTAGGATTTTATTTCATAAGTGATTGCCGAAGTCATAGACTTTGCCACCTGTGTTTGTCCAGCTAAAGCATAGGCACTGGCAAGTCGCCATTTAGCTGTATTGCTTTGGATGCCATATTCTTTGAAGCGGTTCATGGCCCCTAGTTCAGGTTGTCCATACAGTGCTAGAGTATAGAGCCTATATGCTTGGTTGAGTTCATTCCCGTTTCTATAATACGTTTCTCGTCCATTGGAGTAATTGTTGGCTTGTGTTTTTTGATATTCAAACCATCTATTTAACAGGTAATCAGGTACATAATATCCTTGAGCCTTAGCTTCAAGCAAGAAGTGACCAGCATAGTTACTTCCCCAAGATGAAGGTCGAGATTGCCCCGGCCAGTAACTAAAACCACCTTCTAAAGTTGAAAATTTCTGAATTCGAGCAATTCCCTTGGTAATGTTGTCATCAATATCATCTTTTTGACGCTTGGAGAGGTCCATTAATTGAGATAAGAAGAGTTGAGGAAAAACCGAAGAGGTTGTTTGCTCTATACATCCATGCGGATACTGAATCAAGTACTTAAGTCGTTTGTCCAAATTAATACTTGGATATTGACTTACTTCCATGATAGCACTATTGGTGCCTGCCCATCCGATTTTTTGGAAAAGCATTTCAGCAGATTGACCTGGCTGTAAGGTCTTATCCTGAACTTCATTTACTTCATAACCTGGAAGTCTAACGGGAACTACCAATGACTCAGAGTGCTTATCATTGGCACAACTGGCAATAAAGCTAATTTTAGTTACTCCAAGTTTTTCATTCACCTTGGCTTTGAAGAAGATTACAGCTTCTCCATTGACTATCTTGTCAATTGTAATGGTCTTTTGTGCCACATTTAGATGAGCATCTGACTTCATGGTTAATGTAATGGGAAGCTTTGCCTTTTTATTGGCAAATACCGTAACTGGAATCATAACTTCATCACCGGGTGTAAATACTCGGGGTGCGTTACTTTGAATCATCAATGGTTTTTTAACCGCAGTAGTATGGTCTGACTTTCCAAAAGCATTTCCATTTCTGGCTACCACCATGGCTCTTACTGAGCCAACATAGTTTTCTATTTTAAAAGTGTGTTTTACTTTCTCTCCTGGTCGTAGATAAAAAGGACCGATATACTTCACTACAGGTTTAAATCGATTGGCCTTAGCAATATTTCCACCTGATCCTTCGCCGTCACCACCTATTCTGTATACATTGTCAAACTTGCCTGAAAAAGAGTTGATGACGTCGTTGTACATATCCCATGTACTGATACCCAAGGCTCTTTTTTTGTTGAAATTCCCCCAAATTTTGGGTGTTCTAAATCGGGTAAGATCTAATAGACCTTCATCTACAATAGCAATCGTATAGTACATACCTCTACCATTCTTTTCGGAAATGTGAAGGGTGTTGTTAATCTCAGGACGGATCTCATCCTTCATTGTAATTTGAGGTTCTAGAACAGTATTCTTGTCAAAAACAGTGATTGGAATAACACCATACATTCTCAAAGGCTTATCGTTCTTAGTATGAACATGTTTTTGAAGAACGGTAATGTGTGCATAGCAATTGGGACTCATGGAGTTGTCCAGAGGTAGCTCAAAGCTTGATGTACCTTTTGATGTATTAACCCAAAAAGTACGCAGAACTTCTACATCATTTTCTATGCTTACTAAGACTTTACCTTCAGACGGACTTGGGAAACTTACAGTAGCAACCTCACCTACCTCATACTTTTCTTTATTGGTGGTCATTTTAAGCAGCATGGCATTGTTTTGCTCCTTTTGATTTCTATAACTACCAAAGTAATCTACGAAGACACTTTTTCCGGCACTATGTCCTGTAGTGCCATCAGAAATCTGAATGTAGTATTGCCCCCATTGGTATTCTTTTACACTGAAACTATAGCTTGCTCGACCGCCTGATGTAGTAATTGTTTTTTCTTCAACAAGATCATAACTGTTATTACTGATGTAACTGGCAATGTCTTCATCGTTGTGTTGCCACCACCATCTCCATTCTATTTTATAGACTTTTACAGTGAGTTTAGTAGGTTTAGAAACGAGGTTTCCTTTGGTATCCACATTAACTACGGAGATTTTATTCTTCTTTTCCGTATTCAAGTATCCATAATTATTAAGAGGAATATTAATTCCGATATAGTTGTCGTAGGGATGATAAGTCGTTATCAAGTTGTCGATTGAAAATCCACCACCTTTTTCAAAAACCTTGGTAATAAAACTTGCTTTTAGTTTACCTCTACTTTTAATGTTTTTGTTTTCAAGTTTAATATCTGCTTGACCATTATCATCCAGTTGAGCATCATAAATAACACGTTCTGAGGATGAGTAGTACTTACCAATATCCTCGAAATTGTAGGATTTGAATTTTGAAAACCCAGTGTATTTAGGAGATAGAACCATTGTTACATTTGCTTTAAGGCTTCCTGCATTGGCTCCGTGTAGCCAAGCACTTGAGAGTTTGATGGTTTGATTTTGAGCTCCAAGTATTTCATCAGTCTCTGGTGTCAAGTGTATTTTTAAACGATTCGGTCTAATGGTTTCTATTTTTAAACTCTTGCTAAATCGATGGCTACCTGCTTGTAGTACTACCGAATAGTTTCCAGTAGGAGCATCCAAATCTGTATTTAGTTTTATGGACAGAATTCCTTTTTTAGTTAATTTTAGGTTTTGGGTATTTACCACTTGGCCTTTGGGGTTGGAGAAGGTCATTTTTATGGGCATACCTTCTCTCATTCGGTTTAGTTCATCCCGAATTACACAAGAGAGGTAGATGTTATCTCCAGGTCTCCAAACACCTCGTTCTCCATAAAAGAATGCATCTACGCCATCAGAACGTGTGATACCTTCGGTTTCAAACTTGCTTAAAGAGTTGCTATTATTTCGATTGAGTTTTAAGTACGCCTTGTTGTTACCACTACTAGCGATGATCACAAATGGTTCTTCTTGCATTTGAACCTGAGCAATGCCTCGTTCATTGGTGTATGCAGTTTTTAATAATTTTTGTTGGTAGCTATAGAACTTCAGTGTTGCATTGGGCTGAGCCCCTCCATTAATTAGATTAGTGGATATAAGTGTGTACTTATTGTCATTGGCACTTTTTACTACTAGTCCAAGATCCGATGCGAGCAAATTTTTACTCTTGGTAGAGTTGTAGTAGAAATACCTATTACAAAGATCGTAGTCTTCTCGATCTGTATAAGGGCTATTTTCATAATAATCATGGTATTCGGAGTAATAGGATGAGTTGTTGTTGTCCTCACAACTATTGAAGGTATAGTCTTGGCTAAAAGAGAATCGTACCCTATAAATTGCACCTTTTTCAGGTGTGATAAGATCTCTTAAATTTAGTCCATGTGTGGTCCATTGTTGTAGTTTATTTCTGTTGGTTCGTTCCAGGTTTATAGTTTTGCTCTTTACTTTTACGGCAACTCTTCTCATCTCACCTCGTTCTTCCAGTTCGTTTACTTGTAGGAATTGTAAGATGTTTTTTTCAAATACCTTAAAAATATCGACATCCACTTTTTTTAGACCAATGGTTTTAAAAGGTATTATCAAACCTTGAGAGTTGGGTAGAATTGTTCCTTCTCCAATCATTTCTACTGTTGGCAATGGAGCGGTAATTTCAATTTCTTGCTCTTGTAGCGTTTTAATTTTTTTACCTGCAAAATTTTTAATGCCTGCACTGAGTACGAGCTTGGTTTTACCAACGAAACTATTGTTTAAGAATATTTTTACCTGCGATTTATCAATGCTGTGAGAGAATCGCTTTATAGCATCTATTCGAATCAGTCCGTTCAGGTTTTGTTTAGGATTCAAGGGCTCCGAGAAATGAAGAGTAAGTACTTGGTCGGGATAGGTTTCATATTCCCAAGTAGTCATTTTAAAGTCGGAAATAGCTGGAATGTTAACGGTCTGTTTTGAGGTTCTATCTCTACCCAAAGAATTACCATTCAGTTGTATCGCAAATGATGTTGAGTTCTCCTGTTTTTTGATGCCTTTAAGAAAGAACTTGAATCGCCTATTGTTATCTTTTATCCAGTGAATACTTTTGAGGTTATACTTACCGACTGAAGTAATTACTTGTTTGGCATCTTCAAGGTTAGATTCATCCCTGGTCTCAATAAATCCACTTAAAACGAGTTCATTGGGCATATACATGTCCGTAGGTTCCAGAAGAACATTGTTAATGAAGTAGTCTTGTTCTATGGTTTCAAACACCAAAGGGAATACTTCCTTGTCTAGGTCTTTATCAATAATCTTTGCGATATTCACATCGACTCTATATCGAGTACCACTTTGTAGATTTTCGTTAGGTATTATTTCCAGAATCTTTGGAGAGTATGAGTGTACAGCAATGTGATATGCGAACTTAGGAGTAATGGCAATTGCATCTCTCAAAAGGTTGGAGTCTGAGGCAATACTATCAGGAATTTCTTCTTTGAAATAAACTTTAACACTACTAGTCTTAGATATTATCCCTGAAGTGTAGGAAGATAAATAGGGTCTAAATGGAATGTCAGCATCTAGCGGAATCTCAATTTTGGTGTCTTTGCAGGCAGAAATTGCAAATACTAGCGTAAGAAGAAATAAGTTCAGTTTTTTCACGATGTTAGGATTGGTTTAATATTCCAACGCAAAAAGTGAGTGGAATAATATTCGGCTATAAAAATAGTTTATTAAAATATCAATTGGCTATAAAACTTGAGTGAATTCAAGTCCATAGTTCCAGTTCTAGAAATAGAATTCCTATCATTGTGGGTAATGAAGGTAACTAGATGTTTTTCACTTATTACGGTTTTATTTATCGCATCCTCAGTTTTTGCTTGGGGAAAGACGGGGCATAGAGTTGTTGGTTATGTTGCACAGCAGCATCTAACAAAAAAAGCGAGTAAACAAATTGATAAGATTTTAACTAGCTATTCTTTAGAAATGAGTGGTAATTATCTTGATTTTATACGAGCAGACACTAATTATAGATTTATGAATTCATGGCATTATGTAAGTATTCCAGATGGAAAGAGATACGAGGACATTACTCCAAATTCACGAGGAGATGTTATTGCTAAGATTGAGGAACTCATTTTAGAATTAAAGACCAAAGATTTCAAGATTGTAAAAGATGAGGAGTTTGCTCTTATGGCATTAGTTCATCTTGTAGGTGATTTGCATCAGCCATTACATGTCGGGTTGGCCGAGGATAGGGGAGGAAACAGTATAAAAGTTCAGTGGTTTGGTAAAGAGACCAATCTACATCACGTATGGGACTCGGAAATTATTGATGACCAGCAACTTAGTTACACGGAATTTGGTAATCATATAAATAGAGGAATTGATAAATCTCTTGTAAAAGTATGGCAAAGTACATCTGTAAGAGACTGGGCTCATGAAAGTCAAGATCTTAGAGGAGCCTGCTATGATTTTGGTAAATTCACCAATCTAAGATATCGCTATACATTCAGACATCTAAAGACCGTAGAAACTCGACTTGAGCAAGCGGGTGTTAGGCTTGCAGGTTTGCTAAACGATATTTACGGATAATATTCCTGCAATTTATATTTCTTTAAAGTAACTTTTAAGGGACTATCCTTTTAATTCTGCCTGAAAGTTTGTTTCTTTGGGATATTCCAAATGAGAGGCAGACTTAAAATATTAGGCTTTCTGTTATGTAGTTTCTTAGTTGTTAAAGCTCAGTTTTCCGCTATTGGTAATGGTGGTTTTTCTGGTACTCAATATGGTCCTGTTAATGTGGACACCACCGCAGATTCTTATAGTAGGTATGCCTATATCTACCCTTCTGGCTCATTGGGTGACTTGAAGCACGGGGATAACATAAGAGCACTTTCATTTTTAAATAAAGGAGTGGATTCTATTAAAGGAGATGCTGAAATAAAGGTATATCTTAAGAGTACAAATCAAGCAGATTTTGGAGGAGGCTCCATTAATTGGAATACGGAGATGGCCAATGGAATGACTCTGGTACACCAAGGTAGTTTGCAAAGCTCTCTGGTATCGGATATGGATAAACTAACCATAGTCTTTAATCAAACGAATATATTTCAGTTTGATACAATTGGAAATGCCGTTAACCTTCAAATATTCATAGAGTATACCCAAGATTCAGCTCAAGATAAGTTAGTCACTTGGTATTTTGAAACTAGCTTTTATGTGAATGAGTTTGTATCTAACAATGAAGCTAAATCAATACGAGGTACAGGAGCTTTGGACAGTATTTGCAATGCTAGTACCATTATAAAGCCTACTCTTGAAATATACTACCCCAGGTATAATAAAGATATTGCTATTCGGAAAATTAGTGCCTTAGGCTCAGTTCCTGTAGTCCTAGCTATAAAAGATAGTATTAGGGTGTTGGTCTCCAATGATGGAAGGAATACGATTAGTTCACAATCTATTGGACTTACTATCTCAGGGAGTAATACCTTCTCCTCCAGCCTTGGTGTTTCTGATCTAGCTCCTTTTGAGCAACGATGGATAATCTTTTCAGATTACGAACCTACCTATTTAGGTGAAGAGACTTTATCTATTAATACATCAGATGATTTCAGTGGAAACAATAGTTCTTTAGTGTCTAGAGATGTTACCTACAATCAAATTTCTCATAAAGAAATTAATATTGGAAATACAGGAGATTATCAGTTTACAAGTAGTTCAGCAGATTTTGCGTCTCGGTATCATTGTAACTCATTTAAACAGATTTCAGGTGTAAGTCTCGATTTTAACTCTACCGGAGTATCATACAAGGTAGCCGTTTGGAATGGAGATGGACCTCAAGGTAGCCCAGGTACTCTTGTGTATTTGTCAGATACATATACTACAGCTATTGGGACACAGTATAAGCCTATTTCCCAAGTATTTATGGGTACTGACTTTTATATAGGAATTCGTAAATTGACGAGCACTCACACTCTTATTGGATACCAAGGTAACAACCCTGTGCCTAGCGGCATTCACTATATTGCCCAACCAGCCGGGGATACAATATGGAGAAACAGAAAAGTAAATGATGGCTTTATATTTGACATAAGTGCTCAACTCATTACGCCGAATGATGTTTCGGTGCACTCTATCATCACTCCTGGAAATTTAGATACCTTCTTTTATAGTACTACTGATTCAATGGCAATCAGAGCCAAGATTGTAAACAGAGGATACACATCTAAGAATAGTATTACTGCTAAACTGGAGTTGTTGAACAGGTTTGATCAAGTGATTTTAAGCTCTACAATGAATTTGAGTTTGCAGTCAGGAGAAGAATCCACAATTATCTTCGATAAAATATCACGTGAGTATTTTGGATTACATAAGTTGCGTGTGAGTGTTAATACTGTAAATGATGAGGTGGGTTATAACGATGAACTTACGCGAGAAATAATATTAGTAGTCTCTGATGATGTGGCTATAACGAATGTGTTTACGCCCAGTTACTTGGATACATTTGATGTTAATCTAACAGGTTTTTATCCCGTAGCTAGAGTTATTAATTTGGGTCAGAAAGATCAAGAGGATATTCCTATCTTGTTTCAAATGGTACAGAGCGGAGAGGTGTTTTACGAAGAAACTAGGTATGTATCTCTAAAAGCTCAGTTTAGCAAAATTCAAGGGTTTGATTTTATATCTCCCTCCGTGCCAGGAGATATAACGGCACGGTTCATTACACTGTTAGGTAATGATATTTTTTTAGGGAATGACACTTTAAATGTTCCGATATTTGGTAGAGTAATCCATGATGTTTTGGTGGACTCAGTTCTGGTGCCCACTTTGGAGCAGAAGTTTGAAATAAATAGTTCTTTCCAACCCAAAGCAAGAATTCTAAATAGAGGTTTGAATGATGAATCATCTATACATGTATATTATGAAATTGTAGATTTAAATTCTAACCAGATTTATATAGACTCGACAATATCTTCTTTGGCCACAGGGTTGAGTTCCACACATACATTCAAAACATTTATGTGCGACAGTTTTGGCGATTATATCGCTTGTGTTTATGTCAAATCACCTGAGGATCAATACAGTCGAAATGATACATTATGTCATTTATTTTATGTGACAGAAAATTACAATTTAAAAATTAACGGACTTGATTTTCCCGATAATCAAGAGGTGATTAGAAGAAATACTCCTGCAACTTATCCTGTTGTAGAACTAAATAATATTGGCAAAGATTCTGTTAAAAATGCTTTGATTAGTATAAAGATTCTCGATGGAGTGAATGAGGTTTATTCAGATAGCATCACTATTACATTGGGAGTTGATAGTGTGGAACTATTTAGTTTTACTGAATCATTGGATTTTAGTATAAATGGAGATTTTTCAGTGGAAGTAATCAATAGATGGAGCTCTGAAAGTACCCCAAGTTCTAATGATACATTCTATTCTACCTATAGTGTAAGACCCTACTTAGACATTAGTGTTACACAGTTTGTAACTCCTGAAGATGGAGATACTTTTGAACTGTATAGTGAAATTAACCTCAAGGTTACTTTGGCGAATGAAGGAATTATTCTAGCCAATAACAGTAGGATTGCATTGCAAGTAGAGAATGTGAATAAGGATACACTCTTTAGAGATACGTTATCCTATGGTCGATTGATCACAAACTCGGTTATTAATCTACAATCCGCATTGTTTTGGTATGCAGATAAAGTAGGAGATTATAGGTTGGAAGCTAAGATAATATCGGATGATGATGAAGAAAGTAATAACATAATCTCAGAGTGGATTAAGGTTGTTAAAACTGCTGACGTATTGGTAGATAGTATTTTGTTCCCAGAAAAGGATTTAGTATTGAACAGTGGACAACCCTATGTACCCAAAGCTAACTTTATAAACGATGGTACTACAGACTTAGATTTTATAGTTGTAAAGTATGAAATGTGGGATGACTCATTGATTCATCAAGAGTCGAAAATTATAGAAATACTGAGCTATGATAGTTTGGAGGTTGAATTTGCCGCAGTGACATTTAGTTTGGCTAGAGATACTGTTAAAATGATTGTTACTTGTGAATCTTTAAAGGATGGTTATACATTTAACGACACTCTTAGGAGTCAGTTTAGTGTGAAGAAGATAAATGGAATCCAAGAATTGGAAGATCCCAATCTACTAGTCTATCCTAATCCTTTTACACGTAAACTGAAAATCAGAGCTCACTCACCGATTCAAAGACTCACGCTATATAGTCAAGATGGGCAAGCTGTATATACATCAGTTGACCAGTCGAGTATGCTGAGTATTTCTCCAGATATTCAAAGTGGGGTGTATCTATTGGAAGTGCAGACAGCAAACAGAACAATTCGTAAGAGAGTGGTCCATATTTCCCGTTAATCATAAATCCAGAGTAACACTGGTTTATTACTATTGTCAAGGTAGGTAGATAATGTCTCTAAAACCAGAGGAGATAAAGTAGGACATCCTTCACTTAAACAGATGTCATCTTCTTGAGATTCTATGGGAATACATGGATGGCCGTGTAAAACAACAAAGCGTTTATAAGCATTATTGTTGCTAAAATCTTGACCTAAGAGTTTATACGACATACCGAAAGAACCATCGTATTTACTACCGACCTTGTAATGTCCCAAAGAGGAACAATTACTACCTACAACATTGCTAAATTGAGCAAGTCTGTGGTCCGTAGATTGGCAATGGCCATGTGCTACCAGTCCCTTTACCAATGTGTCTTTGGTCAATAAATTAAAAGCAAAGAATCTGTAGTTTCCAGAATGAGGAGCCATATTGACGAGTATTGCAACCTCTTTGTTGTACCCAAAGCTATCACAATAAGCGAGAGCCTCTGCCATATGCGTTGCGTCAATGGTTGGAATATCAGGAATGGTTACCGGTATTTGTACTTCTTTTCGGATTGGATCTGAGAAATTAACCTTACACCAATAAACCATAGCACAGCCTAGAGCTATGACATAAAAACCGAGTTTTAGTTTACGACCAAGTGTCAATGGATATGAAAATTAACAGCTAATAGAGCTACTCCGAGCCCTACTAGTATAGCAACGAGTTTGTACCTTCCATAAGTATGGCTCTCATTATTTTCAAAGAGTATGGTGGTGCTAATGTGCAAGAATACACCAATAACTAATCCTATAAGTCCTGTTAATATATCTTGATACTCCGTCAATGAAGACCCTACTATCATACCAAGTGGAACCATGACAGCGTAGATCGCAATCCATAAATAGTTGGTGTTACTTTTAGAGAAGACACTTTTAAGGACAACGGCAAGGGCAAATGCTGCTGGTAGTTCGTGAAGTCCAATAGCGAAGACCATATTGTTTTGAATGGTTTCTGAAAATGCACCTCCACCCAAACTCAATCCTTCTATGAATGCATGTAGACTTAGGGCTATGAAAACTGAATAAGGGAAACCTTTCTTAAACTCATGGAAATGCAAGTGTCCGTGCTCTACACCTTTAGTGAAAAAGTCCAAGACTATTTGCAAAAAGAATCCTGCAAGAATGTAATAACCTGCTTGATGACCCAGCTTTTCAAAAACTTCTGGTAAGAGATTCAGTACTGTTATACTGATAAGGAACGCACCACTAAAGGCAAGGAAAAGTTTTAATTGACGCGTTTTTTCGGATTGGATTAAGAGTCCAATAACTCCGCCTATGAACGGAAAGAAAAACAGTAGAAAGAGCCACCAGAATTGCATGCTGCGAAATTAAGTAATGGTTAATAGTAATGGTTAATTGTTAATTATTAATTGCCAAGTGGAATACTTAATAGTGATTTACTCTTGTTTCGGCAATACTCCGAGATATCTACTAAATGTAGTGCTTTGACTAAGCCAGCGAAAGAATATAAATCCGGTTGCAGTTAGCTCACCGTTGGGTTCCAATACAATGAAAGCGTCGTAGTTACTGCATTTCTTCAAGTCTTTAATAGTCCCACCACTCCATTCATTATCTTGATAGGTGAATTTAGTGAGTACTGTTTTTCCTACCCATTGTTCTTGGGAAACATCACAGTCATAGTGTGTTTCATCTCCTGGATATACCTTGAACCAGGCCATTTTACCATGGTACTTCCCATCATTTCCTTTGAAACAGTGTATAATGAGGTCTTTATTTGGACTTATCCAATTGCCAATGATTTGGTCAGAATCGGTAGTTTGGGGTGAGAACCAACTAAGGGTAAGTATTATGAGTGCATTAATGGTCATTGAATGGTATATACGAATAGAGGAATGAAAACTTGTAGAATTAAATGTCTTTTAAAAAACCTTTTTCATTCTTGCCACAGATTCCGCAGTATTCTACCTCATTGTATTTATTGTCACAATGATTGCACCCTTTTGGATTTCTCTGACCACCAAAAACGGTCAATAAAATTCCAATAAATGGTGAAAGAAATATGGAAATTAGAAATGCTCTCCAAAAACCTCCTCTTCTATTTAGTCCTGCAAAACCAACTAGAATAGATGGTAAAAACCAAAATAGGAGTATAGTGACTATACCAAAGGGTGAATTATTCATCGATCTTTGTGTCCGGTAGTTCTAATACCGAAGAAGTCTCCAATTCCTTACCAGCGATTCCTTTTATTGACCCAAATAATGTAGAAATATTTTCCTGAACCACCCAAATTTGCTTCTCTCGAGAAGCCCAAATCTTGTACATGGCCTTCTTTTCAGAGTTTAACTGGCCAATCATACCATCATAGTTTTCTACAATACGTTTTATGTTTTGAACAAACTCATTACTTGTTAGGTAGGAGTAAAGCAATTCCATTTTATCTCCCTTATTTTCTTCACTGCTCTTTACAGATTGCGTTTTCAATAGCATTTCACGGAGGACGAAAGAAAGACTTTTTACTTCGTGAAATCCACAAATCCAAACTCCATCCTTTTCTCCAAACCGCTCCATATCACTTGGCATAGTTTCCGTAACTATTACTGCGATATCTGCTTTGCAATTGATTTGATCTTGTTTTAGTTTGTCTATCCAGTCTCCTGCAAAGTTCTTAGTTCGCTTACTCTCGTATACAATAGAGCCGCAAGTCTGCTGACGACTGTTGACAACAGTTTGTATGCAGTCGGCACCTCGGATTCCCTTTCCTACTTCTGCTATCTCGTCAAAAGGGTAGGAGGTACGGAGTAATTCCTCTAAAGCGAGTTCTTGAATCTCCCCTTGCATTTGCATACTGCCTTGCTCGGCTTTACGCTTCATCTCATCAATGAGTTTCTTCTGATCGTCCAGTTGCTTTTGAAATTCTTTCTCTTTGAGTAGGTTGGCTTCACGTTCCTTTGCTCTACCCTTTTCCTCAATTTCATGCTGCTTTTCCAGCATTTTCTTGTCTATAGCTAATTGGAGTTCTTCGGTTTGCTCCTTAAGGTCATTTTCTCTTTTAAGTAAATCTATTTCTGCAGCTCTTAGAGTCCTGTTCTCTTCCTTCTTCTTCTCAATTTCTGCTTGTTGTGCTTTGAGTTGTTGTTCAAAACTATCGTTGGTTTGTTTTTGGATTGCTTCTCTTTCTTTCTCTATGCGTTGAGCAAGTTTTTCTTTAAAAAGCTCGTTTTCTTTCTCCTTCTTTTTCTCAAATTCCTCCTTTTGTTCAGCTAGTTTATCCCGTTCTGCATTGAACTTGCTGGCTTGCTCTGCTACTTTTTGTTCATATTCAGCTTTGAAATGAGCCTCTAGCTTACCACTTAAAGCTTCTTCCACATCAAACTCATGAGCACAATTGGGACATTTTATTTTATCCATCATCTACCTTTCAAAGGTAATAGAAAGCTAGATTGGTGTACAAATTATCTTGTAGCTAAAACATAGACCAATGTGTCAATAACAAAGAGAATGAATGGATAAAGCCAGAGACATAAAGAAGAGGTCTTATGGTATGCAACCCAGTGAAGTTAAATTGGACTACTTAAGGCTTAACTCGAATAAGTTCCATTTTTATTACAAGATCCATAACGTTTGATGAGACATCTAAAAGATATGAGTTAGCCGTAGTTTTTGTTATATGAGCAACAATGACCATATTTCTAATCTCTTTTGGTTGTAAGAAATAGGAAAGAGATTTTTTCATTTTTAATGTGTAAGTACAATCATCAATCCAATGTACTTTTAGACTCATCTTGTCATCGGTCCCTACGATTTGCTCTGTTTGGGTCTTCCCTTTTCGAGTAATTATGGTTTTTGACCCATTATCTGATAGGATAATGAAATTTCCATTTTTGAAATCTTGACATTTAGTTTTCTGACCGTAGGATGTAGAAACAAGTACAGTAAGGAATAGAATTAGTATTATTCTCATAGACTGTCAAATATACATGAACACGATTGCCCAGACTATAAATGGGTTTATAGGTTTATCCTAAAAGAGTCTAAGAAAGGTGCCAAGGATTAAGCCTCATGCGTTTCTTGTACATTCTCTTTTATCCATACCAAGCATTCCGTGAAATTAGAGTAGATGTTCTCTTTTGGAATGAGGTCAGGAATGATGTCGATGTTTTCCAGCATATATTTGGGCTGTTTGGCGATATCTATCAATAGAACTTGTTTGCCCTCATTCACTAAGTCTATGAGAATTTCTTCCATAGCGTAAAGACCGGATTGATCCATATAGGGCATTTTTCCCATTCGGATAATTACATGACTAGCGGTTTCAGGGATTTGTTTAGCCAAAAGTTTAAACTCACTTGTAGACCCAAAGAAAAGTGGTCCATTGATGTGTTTAATGTATACTTTTTCTTTTAAACTGGATGGGAAATCAAGTTCATCTGGCCAATCTCGATCTTTGATTAAAGGCTGTAGATCAGAAAGTTCTGAGGTCAAATCGCCAATTTTTTTCATAAACATAAGTGATGCAATGACCAAGCCAATTCCTACGGCATATACCAAGTTCCAAATAGATGAAAGTACCAATACAATAATAAGAACCACAACTTCAGTCTTGGGCATATAAGGGATAGCTTTCAATCCCTTGAAGTCAATCACACTTATACCAACGGTGATTAGAATACCCGAAAGCACAGCCGCTGGAATTCTAGAAGCCAATGGTGCTATAGCAAGTAAAATTACCAGTAACATTATACCTGCAAACATTCCTGAAAGCCGTGTTTTTCCACCTGCATTGATATTGACTACCGTACGGATTGTGGCTCCTGCTCCCGGAATACCTCCGAAAATGGCAGCTATACTGTTTCCAATCCCCTGTCCAACAAGTTCTTTGTTGGGTTCATGGACGGTTTTAGTCATATTATCTGCAACTACAGATGTAAGCAGAGAATCGATAGCACCAAGGAGTGCAAGGGTGAGAGCGGTGAATATATACGGTGAAATTCCGGATAGTTGAAATCCCGAAAATATTTCCCAATTGACGACGGGCAATCCACTTGGGATAGTTTCAATGGTTCTATAGTCCAATCCAAACCCTATAGCAATGCCTGCCATGATCACAAGAGCGACTAAAGTACTCGGTATGGCAGTGGTTATTCTTTTAAAACCATAGATAATGATGATCGTACCTATTGTCAATATAACTTCTAACCAATTGATGTGGTTTATAGAAAGAGCTCTGGGTAGCATTTTTAGAGCTCCAATTACTCCCGAGGCATTAGAACCTGCAAGCGTTTGTGATTCCTTTAGAATTTGGGCTTCGGTGATGGTATGAGCTTTTTTGATGGTCTCTTGAAAGTCTTCAAGAACAAGTATTCCTTCTCCGGCTTCATTCTTTAGAATGTTATCGAGTATTATTTCTTCAGCAGCAGGTTTGAAGGTGTTGACCATTTCCATGTCCTCTTTTGCGTAGTAACCCAAGGAAGGAAGCAGTTGAGTTATTACAATAATGACTCCAATAGCTGTCATAAAACCAGAAACAACTGGGTAGGGAATGTACTTTACATAAACCCCAAATTTGAGCATTCCAAGTACCATTTGCATAATACCTGCGAGTAAAAAGACGGTTAAAATGGTTGGAAGTGCTTTTGAAACATCACCGTCAAACGACGCTACCATTCCTGCTATAAATACCATACTTACTGCTGTCATAGGTGCAGTAGGGCCTGATATTTGAGTGCTTGTTCCTCCAAACATAGCAGCGAAAAAACTGATGAAGATAGCTCCGTAAATTCCTGCACTGGGTCCAAGTCCAGAACTTACACCAAAGGCTAATGCTAGGGGTAAAGCTACTATCCCTGCTGTTAAACCTCCAAAGAGGTCTCCTTTAAGATTGGAAAAATCGAAGCTGAAAATGCTTTTTAAATATTTCATTTTGACTACCCACAATGTTAAATACTAAATGTGATAAGTCAACTATTCGAGTTCATCAAATAGCATCAAAAATTGCAACCATGTAATAAACAAAATTGATAGCCTGCGAATGTGAGTTACAGTTTTACTTTGGAAGAGTCCATGAACAAGAACAAGCCACCTCTGGCCTTCTGACCATATAAGGCGATTGCACTATTCTTATCAAAATAGTAGTATTCTTTACCTGCTAGATTGCAGGAAGTTTTTTCGCCCATTTGAGACTTTTGAAATTCTTTGTAGGGTACTTCTTTACCATTGTCTAGGACTACGGGATCAAGTTCAATTTCTTCACCTGCGTGATGTACCATTTTTCCAAGTATCATAATCTCTTGTTCCGCTTTAATTTTAAGAGGTTCTAATAATTGTTCTATTGAAAGGATATAATCATGAGATTTATAAAAATATAAATGGTTAAGTATAACCTCACCGTTAGTCTTTGTTGACTTCTGAGTCACCTTCCCAAAGGTTGTTCGGACAATATTCTTTTTGTTGATGGCTTCTTGTGGTATTTCAAAAGAGAAATTTCCTAAAGAATCGGAAAGTACGCTGTATACATGGGTTAAAGTAATAAACTCAATTGTAGCATTATGAATTGGATTGTTATCCATTAGTGAGGTTACAGTACCCGAAAAGAGCATGCTTTTTTGATGATTGGACGTCGAATTATCGTTAGATGAAATAGCTACTTCACCTATTTTTATACCCTCTCCTTCAAGGGTTGAGTGTATCTCAGTGGTTACATCACCCGTAGTGGTATTGCACGATTGAGCTCCAAAAGCAGAAGCTACGAGCATCACGTTGGCTGCTATTCGAGAATATGGTATGGACGATTGTTTGACAGGTTTAAAGCTTAGATATGGGTGTTTTAATTGTGAACTCGTGAGTCGACCGCATACATTGCCATGGCTGGATTCCAATAGTTGAATAATCTCCGTAGTTGGAAGAACCGTAAAGTCAATTACTGATTTACTACATTGGTTACAAAATCTACCCTGAGCATCAGGTGTCATTTTATCCCAATCTTCATTGCAAGGCTTGTTGATTTTTAACTTCATACTGGTTAGTGTCGTTTGAACACTAAATGGTAAACGGATTTTGGGAAGAATCATTGTTGGATTGGATTATCCAATTGGTAAAAATGAAATGTTATTGGAATAAATATCCTTTTGGGGATTGTGTCGTAAGAATAAGCTACGGATATTTTTGAAGCGTACATTGGTTAAGATATAAGGTGATAAAAAGATATTAAATTCTTGGATTAATTGTAGTTATGACCGCTTTTATTACTTATAAATACTGATTGTATTTTATACGCTTGCTGCAGATTTTGCTCTTTTAATTTTTTGCCAACAGACAACCCGAACATAAAAGTATAATCTTTCCAGTTTAGTTAAAAATAATAGTGTTGAAAATTGATTCAAAAGTTAAAGCTTATCATTAACTTTATTTAGGGAAGTCATCCTATCTTGCAGGAACATAATTATTGCTTAGATAAGATGAATGTAAAAGAAAAAATAACAATTGAAGATTTTGAGGATAAGTCCTTCAAAATGAGAGTTGTTGAGCCTGAGAACGAAAAAAAAGCATCTTTTACTCACTATTTACACAATCACAGAAATGGTGTCTCTCAGTTCTTTAAAAACGATGCACTGGGATATGTAAAGGAAGTTTTAGCAAAAAAATATCCTGAGGAGACGATAACGAACAAAGTAGCAGAGGATGCTTTGCAATATTTATTATTTGATCGTAAAAGTAATGTTCCTTTTCCCGAACCTAAAATTCAAAAATTCAAATTCATTGACCTTTTTGCTGGAATTGGTGGGTTTAGACTTGCATTTCAAAATATTGGAGGAAAATGTGTTTTCACAAGTGAATGGGATAAATATTCCAAGATGACTTACCAAGCTAATTTTGGGGAAGTTCCGTTTGGAGACATTACTAGACCTGAAACTAAAGGTTATATACCAAATAATTTTGATGTTTTATGTGCTGGATTTCCTTGTCAATCTTTTTCAATAGCGGGAAAAAGAGGTGGATTTGAAGATACAAGAGGAACATTGTTTTTTGACGTTGCAGAAATCATTAAAAAGAAGCAACCCAAAGCATTCTTCTTAGAGAATGTAAAAGGGCTTAGAAATCACGATAAGGGAAAAACTCTAAAAACAATTCTAAATACATTGAGAGAAGATTTAGGGTATTTTGTTCCAGAACCACAGATTATAAATGCGAAAGAATATGGAGTTCCTCAAAACAGGGAAAGAATATTTATTGTGGGATTCAGAAAAGATTTAGGAATTAATGATTTTGAATACCCTGTCGGTAAAAATAAAAATGTTGCTATTGAGGATATTTTAGAAGAAAAGGAAGTTTCTGTTAAGTATTATTTATCTGCTACTTATGTTGACACACTTAGAAAACATAAAGCTCGACACGCAAGTAAAGGAAACGGATTTGGTTATGAAATTATCCCAAATGAGGGGACTGCAAATGCTGTTGTTTGCGGAGGAATGGGCAGAGAAAGGAATTTAATACTTGATGATAAATTAACGAATTTCGTTCCTGTAACTCATATAACGGGAGAAGTAAATCGTGAAGGAATTAGAAAAATGACCCCAAGAGAATGGGCAAGACTTCAAGGATTTCCAGAAGAATTTAAAATTGTTGTTTCTGATGCTCAAGCATATAAGCAATTTGGGAATTCAGTTGCTATTCCAGCCATTCAAGCGACAGCGAAACGAATAATTGAAAAACTAAAAAATGCTTAAAGAATTAGGTATTGTTATCGGTGATAACACAAAAGCAGGCAATCTTTTTGAGGAATTATTTCCAAATTTTATGAAGGTCAAATACAATAAACCTTCTGATTATGTCAAGACATTTTGGATAAAATACGAAGAACAACCTGATAGAAATGCTAGCCTTAATGGAAAAATGTTCGAATATATTTTAGCTTCATTGTGTATTCGAGAAGGAATTCTTCCATTGTATATGAGTGCTAAAGTTGCATTTGTTCCAAATGTAATTTATGACTTAATGTTTTATTCAGCAGAACGAGGGCCTATTTGCTGGAGCGTAAAAACAAGTCTTCGCGAAAGGTATAAACAAGCAGATCTTGAATCCATTGCATTAAAATATGTTCACCGAAAAGCTTTAAGCTATTTGATAACTCTAAGTGAAAAAGAGGCAATCGGAGTAAAAACCAAAATTAAGAGTGGTGATGTCATTGGGCTTGATGATGTTATTGTAGCAACTAACCCCGAATTTGATGTTTTAGTAGCAGACTTAAAATTGTTTAAATTTGAAGAACCACCTACTGTGAAAGTTATTGAATCAAATCAAATGGTTACAATCGACAAAGTAAAGTCAGTTTTCCCAAGCACATAAAGCCTTACACATGGCAATTCGCTACAGCCAACGGCATAATCCAAAATTGGAAAAGACTATGTCTTTGCCATAAATAAAACAGTAAAGTCAGCATCTAATAATGTGAAGAGCCTAGAATTTTAGTGTTGATTAAAAGGTTTAAAGAGTATTAACGAAATTTGTTAAATCTAGATAAGTATCAGATTCCAACTTGTAAGGATTTTCCGTCTTTTTTTTAGCTTCTAAGCATGAACTTAGAAAAACCTATACCTCCGCATCCAAGCATACGCCAACTTAATAGTACTATGGTCCATCTTCAGGTTGATAGACATTAATGTCTATATCTTACTCACTTACCCCAACTTCTCAAACGGTCAATCAAACTTCTCGGACAAACTATAAAACCTAAGAGGTAAGTCTAGCCTTTGTCCTCATTCTACTTTTGTCCCCATTATGTATCAGATAATGAAGATTAAAAGAATAAACGTAAAAATGCTCTTCTCAATAGGGCTAGTATTAACCACATTAAGTAGTATAGCTATGGTAGAAAAAGGGAAAAAATACAAAGAAATTAAAATGAAAAAAACGAGTGAAGTTATCAATGTTTCAGCAGATTCACTTTGGAGTATAATTAGACAATTTAACGATGTAGCTATTTGGTCATCCAATATGGACAAAATTACCCTGTATGGAGAACCTGAATTCGAAGGTGCTAGTTGCAATGGGCGAACATGTGAGAGTAGCGGAGTATATGGAATAGTGAAGGAAAAAATGATCCTTTTTAATGATAAGACAAGGGAACTTGCGTATGAATCGGTAGAAGGAGGACCAAGTTTTCTGCTGTATGGTCAAAATCATTGGACGGTTGTAGAGATAGGACCCAATCAATCGACATTGACACTAGACTTTGAAATGCATCTTAAAAGATTCTCAGGTTTCTTTCTTAGCGGAATAATAAAAAATTCTATAGCCAAACAAATGCCTCATTTTTTCAATGATCTAAAAGTGTATGCAGAAACAGGAGAAGTGTCCAAAGCCAAGAAAGAGCGACTAAATAAATTGGAAAAGAAGAAGTAATCCAGACGTGTGAAGTCAAAGTAAGAACAGCGGGATTTATAATCTTATCGGTTTTTTAGTCAAAAAGTGAGTTAGGAATGATTGCTATACATCCAAATACGCATACGCCAACTTAATCGTACTATAATCCACCTTACCTTCTAACGCTCTAAAGATGATGCTAGATTTGAGTCTGCCATCACCACTGTAGTCGTCGTCTTTAGCCTTCTTGTCTGCATTGGTATAGATTTCTTGGATTCTATCCATCAATATATCTTCGGGTCGGTAGGCACTAATGTCTATATCTGGCCATTTGTCTGAGATAGTCAAAATATGACCTTGGATGGTAGAAAGAGCCATGCCGCGTTCGTTTACGATTTCTTTAAGACTCATTCCCTGTTCGATGTACTGAATAGTTACCTCGTGGGTGCTTATCTTCTTTTCTTTAGCAGCTTTCTTATTGCGATGCTTTTTGAGTTCCTTTTCATCCGTAGTACCTCCACTGTGGATGATATGACTCTCCCAGTCCTTTTGAAAATCCTCCTCAGTCAACATATCAATTTCAGTACTTAGTTCCTGAAAACGTTCGTCAGCCTTCAAAGCCAAAGGATCAACCTCAATAGCCATTCTGTTAATACCCAATAAGCGAAGTCCATCCAGCTCTTTAAGACGTGATAAAGCCACATAACCTTGCCCAGGTTCAAAAGCCTTGGATAAATCAATCTCTGCGGCTTCCAGAGTCATTCCTTGGCTTTTGTGGACCGTAATGGCCCAAGCCAGTCGCAAGGGTACTTGCTCAAAGCTAACGATGGGAGTTCCTTTTTCATTATTGATAGACCATACTTCTGGTTTAGCAAGTACTTTCCGTTTATCCATGAGCTGCACAAGAGGGTAGGGGCCTTCGCCATCTGCATCATTTGAGAAATCTGTAACAACTCCCAAGGTGCCGTTCATAACCCCGCGTTCGTGATCATTTTTCAGGAACATAACCTTTGCTCCCTTTTTGAGCACGAGTTTATCCCGAACGATCAGAGATTTAACAAAACCTTCCATCATTTTGATGTTACCCGATTTTTTGGCAAAGAACTCTTCCTTATCAGCTTCCAAAGCTTCAAGTTCTTTCTCGTTCATGGTGTCTACATCTGCATTGTGCGAGTAGAGTTTGGTAGGTTCTATCGTATGTTCATTGTATCGAGTCTCTTGAAGAAGTTGTACCGCAGACTCATCTATCTCATTAGACCTTATTTGGTTGAGAATAGTATTGAGCTCATTTTTACTCTGTCTAAACTGCTCCGTTAAGTAGCAGATAGTAGGAGCTGCTTCTACCCAGGCCTTGCTCATAAAAGCGAACTTTTCTCTGCTGGGTTCTTGTTCCCTGCTCACAGGAGGTAACTGAAAAAAGTCTCCAGCAAATACCACTTGCATACCGCCAAAAGGTTTCGCTGTATTTCGTAAATACTTTAGAGCTTGGTTAATCATATCCAATTGATTTCTATGTAGCATAGAAACTTCATCGATAATCAGTACATGGGTTTTGGTAATGTTTTTAAGTAAATACTGCTTGCCCTGCATAGACTTTAAGTCTGTATGCGTGAGTTGGTTTTTGATTCCAATCCCACTCCATGAATGAATGGTAGTACCATTCATATGGGTAGCTGCAATTCCTGTACTGGCTGTAATAGCAACGGGCACTTTATGGGCCTTGAGGTATTTTATGTATTGATTGAGCGTATAGGTTTTACCTGCACCAGCACTACCGGTTAGGAATACATTTTTTCCAGATTTTAATATGGCTAAAGCTTTCTCTTGAAACACCTTTTTTTAATTGTTAGTTGTTAATGATCAATGGTTAATTTCTGGACTTTGGTGAAAGTCAATTTAAGGGTTGGCAATTTAGATATCTTAATTGTTAATTATTAACTAAATTCCTACTCATTAATAATTTACCATTATTTTAACTGTACCTCTCCTCATTAACAATTCATCATTATATACCTATATCTCTTCATTAACCATTAATAATTCACCATTATAAAACTAGCCCCTAGTTTTCGAAGATTTTAAAATGGACGTAAGTAATTTGATTATCTCAGTTGCATCTTTATGTAAACTCGAAAATTGGTCTGTATTAATAAAGTCCGTTTCTTTCAATAGTTCAAGCCAATAAAGGGTTTCGTTTATTTCTTTTTGTGCGATGGCTAGTTTGTGATTAAAATCTGCTTTACTCTCAGCATGTTCAGATTCTCGAACCATAGCTCCAACACTAGTACCACTTCTAAGTAATTGCTTGGATAAAATGAACTCCTTTTTCTCAATAAGATGCTTATAGACGTTCACAATTCTCACGGCAAAAGCAAAACTCTTATCCTTAACTACATTCTTTCTCATTGACCATTAATAATTAACCATTTACCATTCACAATTAATTCATTCTTTCTCATTGACCATTAATAATTAACCATTTACAATTGACAATTAAGCATTAAAAACCAATTTTCTAAAGATTTTTAAGATTACCCAACCAAAAAGAATTCCGAAAAGCATACCAACTAATACATCTCCTAAATAATGTTTTGCTACATAAATTTGAGCAAACGAAATAACTCCGGCCCAGAGATAGAAAACCCAGTTGATATAGGACATAGAACTTACTTTTTTGAAGAACCAAGTAAATATTACAGCCATACCAAAGTGATTGGTAGCATGAGAGGAAATAAACCCATATTGACCACCACAGTTCACTAAATCTCTGAGATACTGAGCGAGAGAAGGTTCGTGGCAGGGGCGAAGTCGTTCAAAAAAGGGTTTCATAAAACCCGCAGAAAATCGATCACAAATAGCAACTATGAGGGCAGTAGCAAGGATGATGTACAAGCCTTGTAGTTTATATTTTTTAACAGCTAGAAAAGCAAATAGCAAATAGAGAGGTAACCACGTAAGAGGTTTTCTCAATAAGGGCATTAGCCAATCAAAAAAAGGATTGGATAGGCCTTGATGTATGGCAATGAATACCTGTTTATCAATATCTATTAAACTTTCAATCACTTACGAAGTATTAAAATTAATCTTTTAGAAGTCTTCAAATCAAAGGGTTCTAATGCGTAACTACCAAATGTATCCTGTATTTGAAAACCACAATCTTTCATCATATGAGTGAGTTTATCAGGTGTTAGAGCTGCAACTTCCTCTTTGAATTGGTAAGACTTACCCTTGTCTTCAAAGCTAATATCCTTGGTAATCATACCATTTATTAGTCTTCGCCTTATCTCAAATGAGATATGTTCTTTTTGGGTGGTCTCCTCAGGCACTAAGTGCTCTACAACGTAGCTGACATTCATGAAATCAAATACAAAGGTACCTCCGTCATTTAATCCACGGTAGCAGTTTCGGAGAGTGTTGAGGTGTTCTTTGTCCGTATCAAAATAGCCAAAGCTCGTAAATAGGTTGACAATGCAGTCGTATTGTCGCGGCATTTCATTTCGCATATCATGCTCATAGAAATGCAGACGTTTGTTTTCAAAGTGCTTGGCATGTTGAATGCTGTTTGCACTATAGTCTGACCCTTCTACATTAAGCCCAAGTTTATTCAGGTGAATGCTGTGCCTACCTTTTCCACAAGCGAGATCATGAAAAAAAGTATCGGTATTTGGTTGGAGATAGTCTACCAATTTTTCTACAAAGGCTTCTGCCTCTGTATAGTCTCTGTCCTTGTATAACAGATGGTAATACTCACTATCAAACCAGGTCTCAAACCATTCGCACATAAGGCAAAGGTAATCGGAGGTTATTATTTCTGGCATATGAATTGTACAGATTCAGTCGAGTTTACAATGGACTGCATCAACTAGTCCGTGGATAGACAAAAAAGTTTTTTATAACTTGTGTAACTTAATAAGAGAAGAGTCGTATTACAGACAATCAAGCTAAATGAATACCCGTGAATACAATGAGTGTGTCAAGCAATATTCTGATGGAATATTCCGCTTTATTGTGAAAAACATGCGGGATGAATTTGAGGCGGAGAATATTGTACAAAATACGTTTGAAAAACTATGGGTACGGATAGAAATGGTAGAAATGAAAACTGCCAAAGCGTACCTCTTCAAGATAGCGTATAACAATATGATAGATGTGATACGCAAGAATAAGAAACATACCGATTTAGAGAGTGCAGGACACGTGGCTTCTGAAAATTATGAGTATGATAACCTTATAGAATATGTGAACAAAGCAGTACAGGAGTTGCCAGAAAAACAAAAGAGTGCATTGACGTTAAGAGACTATGAGGGTCATGATTATCGCAGTATTGGAGAGATAACAGGA
The DNA here is from genome assembly GCA_002746305.1 of Bacteroidota bacterium. Taxonomy (GTDB): domain Bacteria; phylum Bacteroidota; class Bacteroidia; order NS11-12g; family UBA9320; genus UBA9320. The sequence continues at coordinate 179,271 of NVWV01000001.1, forward strand.
ATGAGTGAAAGCCAAGTAAAGGTTAACATTTTCAGAGCAAGGAAGTATATAAAAGAGTATATCAATAAATTAGAGATAATGACATTATAGTTGTTGATGTAATTGATAAAAAAGGAGAAATAAATGAAGTTAAATAAAGATAATTACGAGTTGGTCATGTTTGACTTGCTAGAGGGTAACCTTAGCGAGAACAATGAACTGCATGTAATGAAGCAGATAGAAGAAGATGAATTCTTTTTTAGGGAGTGGAAACTCTTTAAGTCTACTGTTTTGATAGCAGATAAAGAGGTAATCTTTACAGGGAAAGGTAGCCTGCTAAAAGAAGAAGTTACTGTTGCTCCTGTACCCATGTTTGGTAAATGGATGGCAGTAGCAGCATCTATATGCATATTAGCTGCGGCTATTATTCTTTGGCCAAGGTCTTCTATCGCACCTGAAGTGATGGTTAGCGATATCGAGGAACACGATTCTAGTCCAATTGATATCGTACCTGAAGAAGTAATTGCAGAGAAACAAGAAAATGGTGTAAAGGATGAAACTGATATGTTTTTACCTACAGAACTAAGAAGTATTGTTTCACAACCTCAACAAAATCTAGTTCAAGGTTATACTCCACCCGTAGTGGGTGAAGAAGGGAAAGATAATTTTGTATTTATTCAGGAAGTAGCATTAACGCCTGAACAAATGGCACAGATAGAAAAGAATGGACAAGACGAATTTGATAAGCAGATAGCACTATCTAAATCTCAAAAGCCAATTGATTTGGAAGTGGAGATGCTAGACGACAAAATAGAAAATAAAATTATAGATGAGTTAGAACCTGTAAATGCTATTGTAGTTGATAATACAGCTCCTGTAACTCCTAAAACATTGACAAGAAGGGAAAAAGTTCTGGCATTTGTAACTAATCAACCCATACGGCGTATTACAGCTACAACAGCAGTAATTATAGCTAAAGTGAAAGATCCTAAGTTTAAAGTAAAACCTGATTTTAAGAGTGCAAGGCCTAGTCTTAATATTGAGTTTGAAAGTGCAGGATACTCAGCTATAGCAAGTCTGCAACCGTTTAAAAATAAGAATTAATAAAAAGTACCAACAAAATGAAAAATTATAAAAACTATACACTATTACTACTTGCAGTTTGCTTGAGTGTATTCAGCTTTGCCCAAAATGATTCAGTGGATATTGAGATCGAAGATAAGGAAGACGTAGTGCTTGATATGGGTGGCGTAAAGGTGGTTATAAAGGAGAAAGTCAATAAAACAACAACTAACGAAGCTGGGGATAGTATAGTTACTAGTACAGAGACTATCGAGATTATTACTACAGATGAAGAAGGGGAAGAGAAGGAAAGCTTATCAGATTTAAAAAATCTTGTAATGAAGCTCAAGGAAATAGAAAAGGAGGAAGAAAGTGAACCTGATTTTATAGAGACTAGTTGGAATGATTTTGGTCTTGGACTGAATAATTTAATTAATGCAGATGGAAAGTTTGAAACAGATGCAGGATATGGTAATATGGCCATAGATCCAAGCAAGTCCATCAATTTTGATTGGAAGATTGTGACTCAGGCTATGAACTTATATAAGGGAAAGATTAGATTGGTTTATGGTATTGGAATTGATTTTAACAATTACAGATTTAAGGATAATGTTGATTTGCTCACAGATACTATTCCTCTAGTAGCTCTAGTCAATAGTGAAAATAATTACAAGAAGAATAAGCTAGTTACAAAGTACTTAACTGTTCCGGTTATGTTGAATTTTAAGCTTTCACCTGAGAAAGCGAAGGAGGAGGTTTATATATCGGTAGGGGCTAATTTCGGTTACCTCATAGGAAGTCATCAAAAGCAAGTATGGGATGATGGAGGTAAAAAGAAGGCTAAAACCAAAGATGACTTTAATCTTGAACAATTTAGAATGGGATATGAAGTTCAGTTTGGATATAAAAAAATAATTCTTTTCGGAAAGTATTTCCCGGAGAGTATTTTCAAGGCTAACCAAGGACCCAATTTGAGATCTGTATCCGCAGGTATCTTAATAGGAAAGGTATAAAAATTTAAGACCGTAATGTCTTTAAACTTCATACTTAGCTTTTAGTAATGTTTAAGGTCTTGTTTACTTCGGTAGGCGGGGCCTTTTTTTAGGGTTTTTCCATGGCACGAAGTATCAATTTATTTTGATCGTAGATATCATAACAAAAGTGCAACTTCCAATCCTCATCATAGTAAACAGTTCTATAGTCCAAGTATAAGTCCATGGGCTTATCGAGCCGAACTAGAGTTGTGGTATCTAACTTTTGTATAAGTGCAGTAGAATCCAAAGGATCGTATTCTTCTAGGCGTTCAGGATCTATAGGGGGGTAACCCATCATAACCCGAAAATCATCTGAGTCGTACTCCTTACTGTTCTGCATTAAAAATTCACCGAATAGAATTGGGTCTTGTAGTCTCACGCATCCATGACTCACCGCTCTTTGTGTTCTTTTAAATGCTTTTTTGCTTGGAGTATCGTGGAGGTAAATACTAAATGGATTGCTAAATATGTACTTTACAGTTCCCAGAGAGTTTTTAGGACCTGGGTTTTGAACGATTTGATAGGGAATCCTATTTCTATTTATTTTACCCCATTGAATGGTATCTCCATTAACTTCTTCTTTGCCCCTGTACACCTTGTAGCCAGTTCTGCTTAAGTAGGCTGGGTCTCTAACTAGTTTCCACCACATTTCTCTTCTAATGATACTATATGGGATAGTCCAAGTTGGGTTAATGACCATATACGAAATCTTGCTAGCGATTTGTGGTGTTTCCATATTCTTAGGAAGCTTGTGTAACCAGCCACTATCGGTATACTCTCGTACCATATTATCGTAATTGTCAGGTAGATTTTTTCCTATACAAACACGCATATTCTTAGTACTGTCTTCCCAATGTAAGTCGACCTCATATACAGGCAAATTAATGTAAACAAATGCCCCTTCTTTGGGTTTTTTGAACCACCGTTGTCTTTCTAAGTTTGCTTTAACTTGATCAATATTGTCGTTTGGTGTCGCATTGATAAGTTTATAGGTTTTGTAGCCCATAATTCCGTCTGGAGTAAGGCTATATTTTTCTTGAAGTCTTTTAATTTGAACCGCAAGTTCTTTGGTATAAATCGTAGTGTCTGCGATGTCCTGAATTTCTTTATCAGGTAGGTTCTTTTCTTTAAGCTTCGCTATTACCTCTGAAATTAAAGGAATAGTATCACCAACTTCAATCTTAGGATATTCTGAAAAGTCAATGGCAGATGACCTAGCTTCAATCTTTTTCTTTAAATAGTAGGTGAGCACAGATCTTAATTCCGTGTATGTAGTATCACCATGGTGAATATTGTCAATGAAATGATTTTTCTCTTTTTCGTCTAGAAAATCTTCAAACCCAAGCTTTTTTCGATTGTTAGCAGGAAGCATATAGGTGTAGCCGTAGACGTCACGGGGTTTTGTTCTGCCGTTTGCAATGTCCTCATACATTCGCAACATATTATTGCTAATGATTAGTTCGAGTTCAGCAAGTCGTCTATAAGACTCTTTAGATGTTTCAAAAGAATCTATTTCCGATTTGTAATATTCCACTAATGGAATGTGGTAGAACCTATAATCCATACCGTGGCTTACACTGTGGGCAAAAGTCAACTGTAAATTGGACCAAGATGTACTATCTCCAGTTATGGCATCCCACCATAAAGGTTTAAAGTTACGAGCTCGGTAATAAGATCTTAGTGTATCCATATACCTGAGTTCATCTTGACATAGGATTGAATTCCAAAGGTCAAATTGATGTTCCAAATAGAAGGTCATGGAGTCTTGTGTTAGGACAAAACCAGTATCTACAATTACCTCCTTCTTTTCTTCCTCACATGCAGAGAAAAAGGCTGTAGTGAGTAGTGCAAATAATAAATACTTTTGAAAACGTGCCATAGTGTATGATACAAATATGGTAAAGTCTATTGATACTATATGCTCAAGTCATCCACAGTAATGTAGAGATTAGCATTCAGTATTTTAGAATTTTTAAGATAATAGGTAGTGGGATGCCATATGAAAAGGCAGTTTCCACCCTTTATCGTGTTCACCAAAATTTTATTGATATCTTCTGAAACTGCAGGACAACCAAAGCTTCTCCCTATTCGTTCTTTCCTGTTTACAATGGTTTCATCTACATAATTGGCACCATGTATTACGATACCTCTGGCAAATGCATTGGAATTGAAGTTTTTTTCTAAACCATTCAGTTTCAAAGAGAGTTTGTTACTTCCATTGTACAAACCACCTGTAGTATAAAAACCAAGTGAACTTTTATTGCTACTGTGTCTGTTGCTAAAATATTTGGCATACTGATCACCTGTTTTTGCACCGTGAGCAACCCATTCATTGAATACGACTTCTTTTGTTTCCATATCAATAACCCAAAGTCTTCGGTTGTTGCAGTACTTCGAAAAGTCGATAACCGTTAGATACTTAGTGTTAGAAAGGGCTTGTGTATGTTTTAGGTACATATAACCTCTAAGGGCATTCTCCAAAACATCTTCACGTAGAGAGTCATATCCTGTAGGATATTCCAATTGCCTATGAATTCTGTTTGTGAATGCTTTGAACTCATCGCTGTGAAGAGTCACTAGCCGTTCCCCATCAGCTGTATTATTATTTGCTATAGGTGTGTTTTTAATTACCTCCTTAGCTTGGAATGCAGAGGCTGTAACGATTAAAAAGAAACAAGCTAAACCCTTAACCAATGGAATGCATTGGTTTCTCAAATGAGAAAAAGTAAGGTTTAGCTTGTTCATTTAGATTGTATTTAGTGAGCCGTTTCAGTAACCTCTTCTAATGTCTCAGTTACTTGTGTTTCTAATTCAGAAGTAGAAGCCTCAATCGTAGAAGCTTCATCTTTTTCCTTTTTAGCACAGCACTTTTTCTTAGTACCTTCCTCGTATTTGCAACATGCTGAGTGATCAGCTACTTCTTTATCACATTTTGCAATGTGTGCTTCCATAGCTTCTTTACTGCAACAAGCACCTTTATCATCACTTGTGTGGCTACCACCTAACATTGGAGCTACAATAAGACCAATAAGACAAGTAAGTTTGATTAGAATATTCATTGAAGGACCAGAAGTATCCTTGAAAGGATCACCTACAGTATCCCCAGTTACTGCTGCTATGTGAGCGTCAGAACCTTTATAAGTCATTTCACCATTTATGATTACACCTGCTTCAAAAGATTTCTTAGCATTGTCCCAAGCACCACCAGCGTTGTTTTGGAAAATAGCCCAAAGAACACCACTTACGGTAACACCTACCATATATCCACCTAGCATTTCTGCTACCATTGCATTGTCATCTCCATAAACCAGTTTACCTAAAAGAATAACAGCAATCGGGAAACCAATCGTAAGGATACCTGGAAGCATCATTTCTTTAAGCGAAGCTTTTGTAGAAATGTCTACACACTTACTGTACTCAGGCGTACCTGTACCATCCATAATTCCTGGAATTTCTCTGAATTGACGTCTAACCTCTTCCACCATTTCCATGGCTGCTTTACCTACAGCATTCATTGCAAGTGCAGAGAATACAACTGGAATCATAGCACCAATGAATAGCATGGCAAGTACCGGGGCTTTAAATATGTTGATTCCTTCTATGCCAGTAAATGTTACATAAGCAGCAAACAATGCAAGCGAAGTAAGAGCTGCAGAAGCAATGGCAAAACCTTTACCTGTAGCTGCTGTGGTGTTACCTACAGCATCAAGAATGTCTGTACGTTCTCTAACGATAGGTTCTTGTTCACTCATTTCAGCAATACCTCCAGCGTTATCGGCGATAGGACCGAATGCATCGATAGCTAATTGCATAGCTGTAGTAGCCATCATTGCAGAAGCTGCAAGTGCTACACCATAGAATCCTGCAAATGCATAAGATGCCCAAATAGCACCTGCAAATAATAATACAGAAGAGAATGTAGAAATCATACCTGTAGCAAGACCCGCAATAATATTTGTACCCGCACCTGTACTAGACTGTTGAACTATTTTAAGAACTGGTTTTTTACCAAGACCTGTGTAATATTCAGTAAATGAAGAAATACCTGCTCCTACGATAAGACCTACAACAGTCGCATAGAATACTCTCATTGAAGAGATTTCTTTAAGTCCTTCACCGAAGAAATTCATCATCATAGTTTCTGGTAACATCCATTTAACAAGTCCGAAACAGGCAACTAATACCAATGCAATAGAAGCCCAGTTTCCAATGTTAAGAGCTTTTTGGACCTCATTTTCTTTTGCATCGTTGCTTGATATTTTAACCAAGAGAGTACCAATGATAGAGATGATAATACCTACTCCAGCTATTGCCATTGGCAATAAAATAGGTCCAATTCCTCCAAATCCTTCTTTCATAATATCTCCACCCATATCGGAGATTACATAGTTTCCAAGAACCATAGCTGCCAGTACAGTAGCTACATAAGAACCGAATAAATCAGCACCCATACCTGCTACATCTCCAACATTATCTCCTACGTTATCTGCAATAGTTGCAGGGTTACGTGGATCATCTTCTGGAATACCAGCTTCTATCTTACCTACAAGGTCAGCACCTACGTCGGCAGCTTTAGTGTATATACCACCACCCACACGAGCAAATAGTGCAATTGACTCAGCTCCTAAAGAGAAACCTGCAAGGGTTTCAAGAACCATAGTCATATCAGCAGTGTTTGTCCAAACACCGCCCATAAACATATTGAAGAACAAGATGAAGAATAAAGTAAGTCCTAAAACTGCAAGTCCTGCAACTCCAAGTCCCATTACTACACCACCACCAAAAGAAACTTTAAGAGCATTTGGCAAGCTAGTCTTAGCTGCTTGAGTTGTTCTTACATTTGTTTTAGTAGCAATCTTCATTCCCATATTACCCGCCAAAGCAGAAAACACTGCTCCAATGATAAATGCAGGTACAATAAGATAGTGAGTAGAAGGTACAAAAAATGCAATAGCTGCAAGTACCACTGATGCACCAATCACAAAGAAGGTAAGTAGTCTGTATTCAGCCTTTAGGAATGCAAGAGCACCTTCATAAATGTGGTCAGCAATCTCTTTCATTTTGCCGTCACCAGCATCTTGTTTCATTACCCAACTCTTTTTGGTTACCATATAGAGTAAGCCTAAGATTGCCATTACTATTGGCATGTAAATCATCATTGATTCCATAAATTTTTAAATATTAAATTCTACTTGTTTATTTTAAAGCGTGCAAAAATAAAATTAATACCCTAATTGGGGCAAAAACCACGTACTATTTATTACTTCAATCTTACCGATACTTGTAGATGCATTGCATTGTAGGTAATATAATCATAGTTTAGTCCACTAGATTCTATGAATTCTTGAAAAGCTTTGTACTCGCCTTGTTGCCATCCAGGGTAATTGAAGTATTCGTCAAAAGCGATTACAGTACCTGGTACAAGTCGTTCTTTGCACAGGTCAAAAATGGTCTTGGTACTAGAGTATAAGTCACAGTCAATGTGCAAGAATGCAAATGGTTCTGAGTTTTTTTCTAAAAAAACCGGAAGACTATTTTCATAATAACCTTCATGTATTTCTACATTTCCAGAGAAATTTGGAGTTTGTGGTAGCTCAAATGCTTTTTCATCAAAACCATCAATCCAAAATTCAGGTAGTCCTTTAAAAGAATCAAAGGCGTGAATCGTTTTTGCAGTTTGGGATTGAATGAAGTTTAACGTGTAACCCTTATAAACTCCAAACTCGCAGTATAGTCCATCTACTTTTACGTCCTCTATGGCTTTAGTCAGTACAGCTTCTCTACTTTCCAAAGAAATAATATGAGCCATGTTTTCTTCTACATAAGTACAAGTAGACTCTAAAGCCCTCCGTTGAAGTTGAAGTTTTATATTGGTGCTATCCCGTAATTCTTGCTGATAAACAGCACTAGAGAGTGGCGAGATTAGCTTTTTAAGAAACTTATTCATAAATAGAAGATGCAATGTTAGCTAATTTATTTCTTGAAATGTGAAGTTCTAGTATGTCCTTTTTGTATTCGTTTTCATAGATATATCTTAGTTAGTCTTCAAAATCAAAATATGACAATGAATTTCCCCCTGTCTTAATGTACTTCTATAAAAAAAAGGTATCTTGCTTTTTTATGAAATTAACTTACCAATTACTTGTACTCGCTTTCTTAACCCTTTCATTAGAATCCATTGCTCAATTTGAAGTTAAAATTAGAGGCGGAGACGTAACGCTGTGTGAAAATGAATCTTTGGTTTTGTCCGACAGTGTTGTAAGTGGTGTTCCTGAAAGTTATGAATGGATTTCATCAGTAGCTACTTTTAATACTGCATATTTATCAAGTACAGCGGTAAACATAACACAGAGTGGGATAATAATTCTAAAGACAAAAGATGCTAGTAATACATTCTTGGATACGATTAATGTAACAGTAAACTCTTTACCTGAGATTATTCTTATAGGTTTAACCCCAAGCCAATATTGTGAGACTGCGAGTGATATTGCTCTTAATGCCAGTCCCTCTGGTGGTACTTGGACCAGTGAAGATCCAACAGCTTTGGTAAATGGAAACACATTCAGCCCGAGTAATGCTTCAATTTTTGATCAAAATACCAAACTGTTTTACAACTATACAAATCCGACTACGGGGTGTAGTAACCTAGATTCGATGGAGGTAAGAGTAGATCCGAAACCTGTTCTTGATCCTATTTCAGATACTACTTTCTGTAGAAAACAAGGAGTAATGACTCAAAATATTTCACGATTGGTTACTGGACAAAACTATGGCATGTTGGGTTGGGCTGTATTTAATCCTAGAGTCACTCTTAGCGATGTGGCAATAGGGAATATTACCCTGAATCTTCAAAACAATCAGCCTGATACCTTTACCATCGTTATCGCTGCTACAGAACTGGCTTCTTGTGAACCTATTGATGGTTACTTCAAGATTATAGTAAACCCAATCCCTGATGCTTCTATTACCAATAGTAATCCCAGCGGTTGTAATCCAGTTACTTCTGACTTTAGCATTGACATAACAAATAGTGTTGAATCTTCTACCTCCACATATAATTGGACAATGGGTGATGCAGGCAGTTCCACCGCTACTACTTCTACTTCTTCTGCGACATACAATGAGGATGGTAGTGCTAGTATTTCTGTTGTACTTACTTCTGCAGTAGGTTGTGATACCACTCTTACTTCCACAGTAGACGTATATCCCATACCAACAGCGGGGTTTGTTCCAAATCCTGATAATTTCACTACTACCGCTCTTCCTCGTTTCATTTTCACGAGTACCAGTACCGTAGACCCGGTACTAGGAGCTTCTATCGTTCAATATGAATGGGATTTTGGTGACTTGAATGACGATCAGGATATTTCAAATGAAGAAAATCCGCCCTTCTTCTACCCTACTGATACCAACAGTTATATTGTAAACCTCAGAGTCACTACAAACCACGGATGTTCTGATGATTTCTCATACCCAGTTATCGTAGGTCCCTCAATATCCTCTAGTATCAGTCACGTTATATTTCCTAATCCTACGTCAGGTAGTTTTAGAGTAACGGATTATACACCAAGTATGTCATTGGAAGTGATAGACAATAAAGGGACACAAATTGACAAGCTGGAAGTAAGTGAAGATGGTCAATTTACTATTGAAGGAAGAGGGCACTATATCATACGCATTTTTGATTCTGAAACGGGGGATTCGTTCTGTAGCAAAATCCTAGTTGAGTAACAGTTTAAAAAAGTGTGACGTACTGAAGCAACCTACTTTTATATTAAAGTGTCTATATAATAAATAATTTATGAAAATTTTCTTACCTCTAATTGTCTTTTGCCTTTTTACTTTATCTGTAGATGCCCAACTCGACGTTCAAATAAAACAAGGGAATCGGACTGTTTGTATAAATGAATCATTGGTATTTCAAGACAGTATTATCAATGGAACGCCTACTACTTACGAATGGATTTCTAGCATAGCTACGTTTTCATCAACATCTGCTTCTATGACCCAAGCAAGCTTTAGTGGAAGTGGGGATGTTATACTAAAAACTCAGGATGGTACGAATACATATTACGATACAGTACAAGTAACTGTAGATACGATTCCAACAATAATGTTGAGCCCAAATATGAACGTGTGTTGTGAATTCGGAAATATCTTTCTAAATCTGAATGTTTTAGAACCCACATCTAATTTGTCCTACGGATCTTGGAGCTGCACTCAATATCCAAATCTTGTGCAAAACAATGTGTTCTATACAGACTCCGTTTGTGCCTTGATCCCTTGGGGAGCGAAGTCTATTGGCGTATATGTAACGTACACATATCAGAATCCTTCTTCAAATTGTATCAATTCTGATTCTATGCTCATCGCCGTTAACCGCCTTCCTACAATAGTTACTCAGAACGGGCAGTTCTGTCAAGATATTGGAGCCATTGACCTAAGTGAAGAACTTATCCTTAGTCCTGTCAATACTTTCTTAGGATTTCCCTCATGGCGGTGTCTAGACTCCAATTCATCTTCCAATAAATTTTATGCCAATATGTTGGAAAATAGAGGAAGTCCATTTGCACCTGATTGGTGGTTAAACTTAGAAAAACCTAATTATACAATTACAAATACAGATAAGGATACCATCATTCTTGAGTTTACTTATATTAATTCTGATGGCTGTCCTAGTACAGGTGCCGTAAGTATATTCCTTTGGAGAGTTCCTGAAATAGCATTCTCATCCAATAGAGAGTTGTGCTGGGATGAAGGTAAAATATCGCTCAATACACTAACAGGTGTTAATTTAACTGATGGTATGTGGAGTGTATACGATTCCACGGGGTACGATTTAGCAGTGAACTTGGGTAGCTTTGATAATGATACAATTAATACGCTGAACAGCATCCAAGACACTATATCTCATAGTTGGATAATTCGATACGATCATGTAGCCACTGGCTGTCCTGCTCGTAACGATACAATTCTGACGATAAATCCGGTTCCACAGCTTACATTAACTCCCTTAACTTCAAGTCAATTTTGTGAGACTCAATCGAATATCCAATTGGAAGCAAGTCCATCTGGAGGGGTTTGGTCAGCAAATGATCCGGATGTACTTATAGGAGATTCGCTCAGTCCTACTAATGCGTCTATTTTGAATCAGGAAAAAGAGGTGTTTTATAATTATACAGATGCAGTAACAGGTTGCAGCAATGCTGATACTCTAGTGTATCGGATAGATGAAGTTCCAATGTTTACTTTGTTTCCTGATGATATGGTTGTTTGTCGTCTACCATCGGCATCTACTAAAAGTGTCAATTTTAAGTTTGAAGCTGATAATAGTCCTGCAATACTTTGGTCTGATTTTTCAAATCAAGTTACACTTACACCTCTGGTCGCAGGTGAGGGAATTGCCAGTTTTAGCTCGTTAAACAATGCGAGAGATACTTTTACTATAATAGTTAGTGCAGAAGGATTATACTCCTGCAATGATATAGATAGTACATTTGAAATGGTAATAGTTGAAGATGCCAATTGTGTACTTGCAGTTGATAGGCTTACAAATGCGATTTTCAGAATTTATCCCAATCCTTCTAACGGACTTGTTACAATTAAAGGAGATCTAGAAGTAATTGAATGTCTCAATTCATTGGGTCAAAAAATATGGGTAGAAAGGGTTGGCAATAATTCATACAGAATAGACTCCAAAGGGGTAAATGTCCTTCTTCTAAAAGATTTAAAAACTGGAAGTACATCGTACCAGAAGCTGATTGTAAAATAGATACATAGTACTTTAAAATCCCTGCTTTTTGGTAGGGTAAAAAAAGTACTTTTGCAGGCGAATGGAGAACATCCGAAATTTCTGTATTATAGCTCACATTGACCACGGTAAGAGTACCTTAGCAGATAGGTTATTACAAATTACAGGTACTGTAAGTGATCGAGATATAAAAGAGCAAACTCTTGATGATATGGATATCGAGCGTGAACGTGGTATAACCATAAAATCTCACGCTATACAGATGAAGTATGAAAGGGATGGAATAGATTATACACTTAACCTGATAGACACTCCTGGTCACGTAGATTTTAGTTATGAAGTGAGTAGAAGTATTGCGGCTTGCGAAGGTGCTTTACTGATTGTAGATGCTGCTCAAGGCATACAAGCCCAGACTATCTCTAATCTATACTTAGCTTTAGATCATGACTTAACAATTATTCCAATTCTTAACAAAATGGATTTGCCAGGTGCAGAACCAGAAGAGGTAAAGGATCAAATAGAAGAATTAATTCTGTGTGACAGAGACGACATTATTCCTGCGAGTGGTAAGACAGGAATGGGTGTTATGGATATATTAAATGCAGTTATAGATAGAGTGCCTGCTCCAAAGGGAGATCCAAAAGCTTCATTGAAGGCACTAATCTTTGATTCCGTATTCAATCCGTTTAGAGGTATAATAGCCTACTTCAGAATAATTGACGGTGAGCTTAAAAAGAGAGACCAAATTCAGTTTATGAATACGGGAAAAGCATATTATGCTGAAGAAATTGGGGTTCTTAAATTAGAACAAGAAGCACGTCAAACGGTAAAAACGGGAGATGTGGGTTATATCATTTGTAGCATAAAGGAAGCCAAAGAAGTAAAAGTGGGTGATACCATTACGCTTGCTAAAAATCCTACATTGATTCCTATTGATGGGTTCGAAGATGTAAAGCCAATGGTATTTGCGGGAATCTTCCCTGTAGATACAGAAGATTTTGAAGAGTTGAGAGACTCTATGGCCAAACTTCAATTGAATGATGCAAGTCTGGTATTTGAGCCAGAGAGTTCCGCAGCCTTGGGCTTTGGTTTTCGTTGTGGTTTCTTAGGAATGCTCCATATGGAGATAATCCAAGAGCGACTGGAACGAGAGTTTGGAATGACGGTTATTACTACTGTTCCCAATGTAAGTTATCATGCCTATTTGAAAAAGGACCCAGATAATATCGTCATTGTAAATAATCCAAGTGATTTACCCGAACCTAATTATTATGATAGGGTAGAGGAGCCTTATATTAATGCTCAAATAATTACTGCCGGTGAGTATGTTGGTGCTATAATGTCACTGTGTATTGATAAACGAGGTACGATAATCAATCAAGTATATCTAACCAGTAATCGGGTAGAGTTAACCTTCGAAATGCCAATGGCAGAAGTGGTTTTTGACTTCTATGATAAGCTAAAGAGTGTAAGTAGAGGCTATGCTAGTTTTGACTACCACCCAATTGGATATAGAGAATCTAATTTAGTGAAATTAGATATCCTGCTCAATGCTAAGGTGGTGGATGCTCTAAGTGCAGTAATTCACAGAGACAAAGCCTATTCCTTTGGTAAGAAGATCTGTGAGAAGCTAAGAGAGTTGATTCCTCGTCACCAATTTGAGATTCCAATACAAGCAGCCATCGGAGCTAAAGTAATCTCAAGAGAGAATATTAGAGCTATGCGTAAAGATGTAACTGCAAAATGTTATGGTGGAGATATCTCAAGGAAGCGTAAACTATTGGAAAAACAAAAGAAAGGTAAGAAACGTATGAGACAAGTAGGTAACGTAGAGATACCTCAAAGTGCGTTTATGGCCGTTCTTAAGATTGATTAATTCTTTAAATCAATCAACTCAGATATAATTTTACTTACTTGATTCGTTGCAGCAATGCTGTCATAAGACAATGCTTCAATTAGGATGGAGTTTTCCCCTCGGGATATGGTTTCATATTTGCAGTATACACGGTCGAAGTTTTTCGTAAAAGAAAACGTGTTGTCCTTTCCTAATCTAAAATCCCTAATAATGGAAGAGTGGTCACTAATGGAATGTCGAGACAATACTTTAAGCCGCTCATAGTTCTTAGTTATCTCAGACTTTACGATGAGAACTTGACTCATCATATTTTCTTCGGTCCAAGTAGCACCTGAAGTATTATCAGAGAGAATTGAACCTTTTGGTATTTGAATAGTAAGATTCTCAATATACACTGTAGTATCTGTAAGCAATAGATGATTGCTATTTTTAAAGTCGTGAGCTAGTTTTTCTCCATCGAGCAAATGTTTCCCTAGTTTTAAAGCTGTTTTTATGGTCTCAAATGTTCTACTGCGTGCCACTATAGTGGCTTCTGTTTGGTATTTAGCTATAACAATATCTTTGGCTAGGGTATAGTCAGGATCACTTTTGAGTTTGATACTATGGTCTATAGCATCCATCTCTTTTGCGAATTCTTTATCCGTATACCTTAAGTATTTTTCATGAAAATCATCAACGATTTTGCTTGTTTGTTGATTGTACTGCTTATCCATGACCATCTTTACAAAGCTGTTACCCCTATCGTAATTTCCAGCTTGTTTCGCATATCTAGTGGAATTTAGAACTTCATCCCCATACCTCACATTTCCAATATTGTCTCCGTACCGACCCGCTCTAAATGCATCGTCTGCATAATCGGATTGTTTTGCAAATTTACCAACCCGCATTACATCATCTGTTTTACTGCAAACCCGAAGCATTTGACCACATCCAGCTACTAGGGCAAGAATTCCTGCTATTGCAGATCCACTTCCTTTTAAACTCATAGAGTTGCAAAGCTAAGAAAATGGAATAGGATTTATTTTAAGCGGGGTTCTATTGCCCATTCTCGACCAACACTCCTTGCGTGAGCCAATTGGCTATGGCTTGACGATTATTTACTATTAACAATCGTTTCTGATCAAACTCATTGGTAATGTTACCTAGTTCCAAGTAAACTACTGGTGGCTTACATTCTCTTAATGTATGCAAGTCCCTACTTTTTACGACACCCTTATAGCCTCTGTTTACTTGGTGTTCTTCGTATTCTGATTTTACAGTACGCAGCATAGTCGTTGCCATAGCTTTACCTATTTTACTGCCAGGGTAGTAATAGAAAAATATATCAACCTTTTGATCTACATATCTACTATCAATATGTATTTCTACTACTCGTTGTATCGTGGTCCCTTCCTTCTTGTGCTTTTCATACAACTCATTAATTTTACTTGTACGTTGTTTCAACCGCCGTGCCTGATTCAAAGGAATACTTTGATTGTACCAAACGGTCTCATCCTTATCGCTTTCTAGGTATTTTTTATCTCGAATACCATCATCGTCACGAGTGATTAAATATACTGTAGCACTATGTTGCAATAAATCCCGTGCAAATCTCAAGGTAACATCATAGGCATATTCATCCTCACAAAGTATATGACCATCCTTTTTTCCAATTGCACCAGGATCAGGGCCACCATGTCCACTTATAAGGTAGTATACTTGTCCTTCTAGTCGTTTGGTATAAATAGGAGTGTTTTCGTGCTCTTTACCAAAAATAGGAAATAATGACCAACTTAAAGCTTTAGTGGTTTCTTGATCTATGTCCTCCGTGTGGGTAGTTAGATTTGGGTCACCATCATCTGCTTTCGCTTTTATAATATTAATTTTCTTGATTTCAGATTCGACGGTGCAATACAATGCATGAACTGGGACCCATAAGACCTTATCTACACGATAATCAAACTCTCTTAGACCAGCTTTATATAAATCTTCGTTGAATTCCTGTATATATACCGCAAGGTCATAGTCGTTATTTTTTAATGTAGTACGAATACTAATATCGTTGTAATCATAAATGTATATGGGCATTTTATATGCCTTTGCAAGTTGTAAATGATCGGTTCTTTTTAACCTATTTAGGCTTAAGAAAGTATCAATATTACAACTATGTGCTGCCAGGTTATACCTGTTTAAAACAATAGATATTCCATCTCCCTGTTTAGCTCTAATTTTTAAATATTCTTGTGCATTTGAGAAACAAGAAAAAATTAGGAGTATTAAGACTATAACGTATTTTTTATTTTGACCAACCATTGGTTCCTGTAAGTGGAACAAAATTAAATCTACCATGTGTTGTTTGTATGTATTCATTATCACCATTGCGAGTTACTAGTATCATTTTTTGGACATCTAAATTGCCTACGGGAGCAACAAGTTTTCCTTTTATTTTTAACTGTTCGGTAAGTGAATTCAATAGTTTAGGAGCTGCAGCGGTCATTATTATTTTATCAAAAGGTGCCAGCTCAGGAAACCCCAAAGAACCATCACCTAGGATAGTAACAATATCTAGGCCTAGTTTTTTGAAAAGTTGTTTTGCCTTGGTATGAAGTATCTTCACTGTTTCAATGCTATAAACGTTTGCTCCCATCACTTTTAGTATAGCACTTTGGTATCCTGATCCCGTTCCTATTTCCAAAACCTTATCTCCAGGTTTAATATCGAGTAATTGTGTTTGAACAGCTACGGTAAAAGGTTGAGAGATAGTTTGTCCGTTGTCAATAGGAAAAGCAATATTCTCGTAAGCCTTGTCAATGAAGTCCTTAGGAAAGAAAAAATGGCGTGGAACCGCTTCTATGGCTTTAAGTACATTTACAGATGTAATGCCTTCATTTTTTAGTTCCTTTACAAGTTGAGCTCGTTGCCCTTTTAGTTTATAGGTGTCTTTTAGCAAGTGTTTAGTTTTTGATACGCAGCAAATATCATTGTTTTTAGGATAAATTAAATTAGTCCGTATTTCGTATTCGAATTATAAGAACAATAAGTGAGAGTTGGAATCATAGGAGCAGGAAATTTTTCAGGTAAGGTGTTTAGTCACCTTAGTGACAATCTCTCGTTAACGATTGTAGGAGGTTACGACGTTCCAGGTATTGACGGACTTGAATCTTTTTGTGATTTAAATGATTTACTCGGTCTAGTAGATAGCATTTTTATATTTGATATTTTATCTTCTGGATACACTACATTGTCTGAAATTGTTAAGCAAGGAAAGAATCTATACTTAGAAAGCCCTAGTTTATGCAGTAGAAGAGATCTTAGGAATTTAGAGATGCTTGCTTATGAAAGTGGTACTATAATTCAGATTGGTCTTAAACAACGGTTCTATAATTTTTATAGTGATTTAGAGAAATACAATATTGTTCCTAGAATATTAGAGAGCAGTAGGTTTGTGAAGTTTAATAAAAAGTCTACTCAGTTAAGTGTAATAGATGATTTGATGTTACATGATATCGACGTCACCCTAAAACTCGCTAATGCTGAGGTGAAGTCTATATATAGCACAGCGGTAGGAGTATATTATAAAGATCCAGATGTAGTAAACACTAGAATTGAGTTTTACAATGGATGTGTGGCAAATTTGTCTGCAAGTAAAATTTCTAACAAGGAAGTGCATCAAACGAAGTTCTTTCAAAACAATACATATTGCTCTATTGACTATGTAAAACAGCTACTTAAGGTGCAGAATAACACCCGAGATGATGAAGGTACTGATGAGGAATGGGGAGTGAAAACAACCTATAGTCAAGCCAAAGATAGCGATGGTTATCTCGCTATGTTAGATAAAGAGATAAATTCGTTTTACAATTGCATTGCAAATAATGTAGAGCCAAGTGCTGGTATTTCACAATATTTGCAACTTCAGTCAGTGACTGACAAAATTAAAGAGCAATTAGAACGAAATTTTACAACCAACGCATAATCAAATTCCTATCACCGATAGGGTTGATTCTTGCATTCTCACTTTTTAGTGGGTGCGATAATGATGAGCCTATTCCATCTTATATCCATATTCCTAGAATAGATGTTACAACAGACTTATTGACACAGGGGTCCAATGCTCATGAAATTGTCGATGCTTGGGTCTACATTAATAACCAATTAGTGGGTGCTTTTGAACTCCCTGCGACTATTCCTATTTTAACTAGTGGTAAGCAGAAACTGACCATCATAGGAGGAATTAAGAAGAATGGTTTTGTAACCCAACGTATTGCATATCCATTTTTTAAGCCATTTGAAGTTGAGAGGGAATTTATTCCTAGTCAAGTAGATACTATTTTTCCAGTAATGTCTTATAACGATAATACAAAATTTCCTTGGCTAGAAAATTTTGAAGATCAGACCATATCAATGACGAAAAGTGGATCTAACACTACATATGATAGTATGGTTATAACCGGATTGGAGAGTGATGTCTATGATTACGACGGTATTGATAATAAATTTAGTGGGAAGGTTGCAATACCACAAGGTCTTCAAATATTTGAGAACAGTACTGTGGGTAGATATGATTTGCCACGAAGTGGTCAAGAAATCTATCTAGAAATTAATTTTAAGTGTAATACAGAATTTGTCGTTGGGATTTATCCCATCAATGGTAGTGTCATACAGGGGGTTCCTATTTTAAATTTACGATCCACTTTAGATGAATCTACAGGAAACTTGAAATGGAAAAAGACTTACATCAGTTTAAAAGAAGATGTAAATGTGGCAGAAAATATTGGAGCTGATTTTAAGATCTTTTTTAATGCTCAAACAAATACGACCACGGGTACTCCTCTAATCTATTTTGACAATATAAAACTCGTCCATTTTTGAATCGGAAAAAGCTAATAATTAAGTATATACTTCTTGACTTTCTAGCTGCTATGATAGCTTGGGGAGTATTCTTTATATACAGAAAGTGTTTTGTAGATGGAGGCTTCAATCCATATTACTTAAGATACGTTTGGTCTGATTCTAAACTCTACCTGGGTTTGGTATTTATTCCGTTATTCTGGATTACGCTATACGCACTTATAGGACTATATCGGAGTGCTTATAGGAAATCAAGACTGAAAGAACTTTTACAGCTCTTTACACTAGGTGTTGCTGGAGTATTAATTCTGTTTTTTACACTGCTTCTGGATGATGAAGTCACAGAGTATAGGAGCTACTATGAATCAATTTTAGTATTGTTTGGGCTTCATTTTATACCTACAGTTTTTTTTAGAATAGTACTATCCTCTCGTATTGCTCATAAGATTAAAAATAGAGTGATTGGGTTTAGAACTCTATTAGTAGGGTCTGGACCTAAGGCAGGTAAAATTTATCAAGAACTAACATTAGCGAAAAAGTCTGAAGGGCATTTTTTTGAAGGTTTTGTCAATATCAACGGAGAAGAAGGCGTCATTACAGATATACCTCAGTTGGGAAGTAAAGAAGATATCGTATCTGTAATACGAGATAAGCAAATACAGGAAGTACTCATTGCTACCGAGGAGCATCAGAAAAAAGATATTGCTGAAATTATTTCAACTTTGGATGGTGAGAAGGTAGTCATAAAGGTAATCCCAGACTTGTATCAGCACTTAGCCGGTATGGTGAAAATGGGTAATGTATTTGGAGCTGTTCTCATCGAAATTGAGACCAATGTGCTCCCTCCTTGGCAAAAGCTAATCAAAAGAAGTTTTGATATCATCACATCCGTCTTCGTTTTAATAATTGGTTTACCCTTCTATGCTTTAATTGGTTTACTCGTAAAATTGGGATCTCCGGGTCCAATATTTTATACTCAAGAAAGAATTGGATTAGGAGGTAAACCGTTTAACATCATCAAGTTCAGAAGTATGAAGGTGGATGCTGAATCCGCTGGACCACAATTGAGCAAAGAGGACGATCCCCGAATAACTCGGATGGGAAAGTTCTTGCGTAAAACTAGACTTGATGAGTTTCCTCAGTTTTGGAATGTGCTGATAGGAGATATGAGCGTAGTTGGAAATAGACCGGAACGTCAATTTTTTATTGATAAAATTGTAGAGAAGGCTCCACACTACAAGAGATTACATAAAATAAGACCTGGTATTACATCTTGGGGTCAAGTGAAGTATGGTTATGCTGAAAGTGTAGATGAAATGATTGAAAGGTTGCGTTATGATTTACTGTATCTCGAAAATATATCTATAATGCTAGATTTAAAAATCCTAATATACACGGTGTTGATTATGGCTCAAGGGAGAGGTAAGTGAGGGGATATACTTATAAATATATTAAGACTAGTTAGCCAATAATTCTTTTAAGACCTTTTTGTATTGTTCATTATCAGTCATTCCATTATGTCCTTGATTTTCAAGAGGAATTAAAGTAATTTTTGATTTGAAATCTTCTTTTAGGAGAACAGAAGATTCATAGCTAATAACTCGATCCTGTTTTCCGTGAAATATGGTAACAGGCATATCACATTTTTTTAAATACTCATTGGTTTCAAATTTATATTTAAGTATAAACGTGGGGATTGCAGAATAGGTGCGACGCATCATGTCGATTAAGCTGTAGTATGGGGCTTGCAATATTAAAAGACGTGGATTGTTGTTTGAAGCAAGTTTTGATGCTAGTCCGCTACCTACGGAATATCCTAAGATGATTATCTGATCTTCATTATATTTCTTCTTTAGTTCGCGGTAAGCTGTTTCATTATCATTAAAAAGTTGAGCTTGACTACTTATATTTCCATCACTTTTACCGAAGCCTCTATAATCTAACATAAAGACATCATAATTTAAGTTGGTATATGTTTTAGCAACATGTCCCCAAGATTCTAAAGAACTTGAATTCCCATGTAAATAAAAGATAAGACCACGTGATGAGTCAGATTTAAAAAGTAATCCATTTAAACGTGTTCTGTCGTTAGTTAGAATGTCAAATTCCTTAAAATCTTGGTCAAATTGGAACGTATAGTCTTGTTCCAATTTCTGCGGAAAGAAAATTAATTTTTCCTGAGTGAAGTAAAGTAAGCCACACACTAGAATATATAAACCCAGTAATACTTTAACAAAGCGAAATAGAATTTTTTTCATGAGTCTTTCCCAGAGTTGTTTGTTTATTTAGGTTCGCCAAAATTACATTCTTCCATCGTTTTTTATTATCTGTTCCTCTACCAAATACTACTCTTCGTCCAAAATGACCACCTCTTTTTTGCACTTTGAGGTGGTCCAATATATTTGCAGCTTATAAAGTTATCATGAAGAACACAATCTTTGTCCTAAGTATATTAGCCATTACAGCTTGTAGTAAGAAGAAAACAGAAGTGGAAAAACCAGTTGCATTTGACACTTCATTTATTGATTCAACCATTAATCCGTGTGAAAATTTTTATCAGTATGCTATAGGTGGATGGAGAGAAAATAATCCTGTGCCAGAGACTGAGAGCAGATGGATGGCATTTAATATTCTGAATGAGGAAAACCGTCAAAAACTTATGAAGATAGTAAATAAAGTTAGGATGAATAAAGCTGCAATCCAAGGAAGTGATGAGCAAATGATTCGTGACTTTTACAATGCTGCTATGGATAGTGTAGCTAGAGAAAAATTGGGTATTACAGGAATTGCCTCCATTCTCTCTGAAATAAATGATGCTCAAGGGTTGGAAGATCTTCAACATCTTTTTGGTAAGTTAGCTCCAATGGGTATAGGCACTCCAATAGGATTGTACATTGGAACAGATAGTAAAAACAGTAAGGAGAATACAGTGTATGCTAGTCAATCTGGTTTAAACCTACCCGATAGGGATTACTATTTGCAAGATAATGAGAAGTTTAATGAAATTAGGATAGCATATGTAAGTCATATAAATAAGATGTTTGAACTGGCTAACGAACCTTCAGATGTTGGTCAGTCTATTTTAGATTTAGAAACCAAACTTGCGGAAATAAGCTGGAGTAGACTTGAAAGAAGAGATCCAGTGAAAACCTATAACAAAAAGAACTTTGATGATTGGGATAATAGCCTCAATACTCTTGATGTGCGGAGTATTGTACAAACTAGAAGGTTTGGTGACTTTGATACCATAATTGTTGGACAGCCATCTTACTTTGAGGCATTGAATGATTTATTAGCTTCTAGCTCTATTGAAGATTGGAAAAACTATATGAAATGGAATGCTATTACAGGGTTTTCCAACTATTTAAGTTTTGACTTAGAAGCTGAAAATTTTGCTTTCTACAGTACTAAACTAAGAGGAACTACAACAATGAAACCAAGAGACGAAAGAGTATTTGGTGTTATGGATAGAGTATTAAGTGAGCAATTAGGAAAGCTATTTGTTAAAGAACACTTTAGCGAAGAAAGTAAGCAGTACATGAGCACGATGATTGAGAACTTAAGAAGTGCATACATAGATAGGGTAGGTCAACTTACTTGGATGAGTAGTGAGACTAAAGAAAAGGCTATTAAAAAGCTTAATGCCTTTACTTATAAAGTTGGATATCCAAATGAATGGGAGGACTATTCGAAACTTAAAATTGTATCTGACAGTTATTTGCAAAATATACTAAATGCTCGAACATTTGGGTACAATAAAATGCTTGAGAAACTGGGAGAACCAGTAGATAAGGATGAATGGCACATGTCACCACAAGTGGTGAACGCTTACTACAGTTCTAGTAACAATGAAATTGTTTTTCCGGCAGGAATTTTACAACCACCATTCTTTCACAAGGATTTTGACCATGCCATCAACTATGGTGGTATAGGTGCAGTAATCGGACATGAATTTTCTCATGGTTTTGATGATCAAGGTAGTAAGTTCGATTGGGATGGAAACTTAAACTCATGGTGGACAGATGAGGATAGAACTAAGTTTGATGCTTTGGCCAAGAAACTTGGGGAACAGTATGATGCATATTCTCCTGTGGACGGAATGAATGTAAATGGTAAAATGACCATGGGCGAAAATATCGCAGATCTAGGTGGAGTGACTTTAGCATATGCTGCACTTCAAAAACAATACAACGGTGATATGCCAGAAAAGATAGATGGATTTACTTGGCAACAAAGATTTTTCTTAGGTTGGGCCAATGTATGGAAAGGCAATATCAAAGAAGAAGAGATGGTAAATAGATTGAAATCAGATGTCCATTCTCCAGCGGAATATAGAGTGATTGGTCCCTTGGTAAACTTTGAGCCGTACTATGAAGCTTTTGGTACTTGTGAAACAGGTGCTATGCATAAAGAAGATTCTGCTAGAATTAAGATTTGGTAAGCGTTAATTCGCTTTATCTCTCTTAATTAAAAGTTCTAGTTGATTCGCTATGAGTTTTGACGCATTAGGAGTCCAGTGTGTGTCATCATAATAGTATAAATCCTTAGTATGTGGAATATCTGCTTGCAAAACCTCTTTGGCATCTAGAAAGAGATAGTCCTTTTTAAGACCTCTCAGGTGGTCAAAGAACAGGGGTTTTGGATAATTTTTAGGTAAAATAAATTCATAGTATAGGTCATATTTATCAGGAGCAGGAAGTACAATTAATTGAATTTCTCGTGCTGCCATTTTTTTGGATAAAGTATTTAGATGTTTATTGAGACCATTAACATAATTAAGGTCCGAATTCATCATTAGTGAATTTAAATCCTGATCATAAAAGAGAAGTTCATTTCTGTTAACAGAGAATAGTTCCTCCGTAGTCTTTACCTTAAAAACAGTTCCATTGTAGGCGTTATCATCGTATAAGTATTGCAGATTAGTTAAGGGGAATGAAATTAAATTATTGGTAAAAAGCTTAAAACGGTCCTTTTGAGTGTAGTTAGTTTTAATTGGAGCGGTGCACAATTGATCCATATTGACAACCCTTGAAGTATCCGTATTTAATCCTCTAAAAGTAAATGTCCTTTCGATACATTGTAACACGATATAATCGACATCTAAACTGTCAAGAAGATTTCCATTATTTAGCCCATAAAGTGTGCTGATGGGGTTATTAAAGAAGTAATTGTCGAGATAGACCACACTGATGTTCTTCTTACTCCCAAGGTAGTTTTTATATCCAAAGTTTTCTTGCTCTGAAAATGAATCACCTATAACTAGGACCGTAAATTTATTGTTGCGTTTGAGGTTAAGATCTGAAACATTTTTAAAGCAATACTTGTTTTTGTATTCCTTGTCAAATATTTTTTTTGAGTTGTAATCCTTCTTATCAAAGAGGTATCCCATTCTGAGTAAATCTCCTTTATTACTTGCGTAGAATATATTGAAGACCATATACAAGATCAGTATTGGTGTTAGGAAAATAAATGTTTTGCTTATAAATTTTTTCATAGCGTTAAAATTGAAAATAAATAAACTGCTGTTCTTTACCGCTAAACCAAATGATGGTAAAAATAATTAGATAATAAAATGTCAATCTATAAAAGGAGGGCCAATTTGTTCCAAGTTTTTCTAGAGCAAATTTTTTGTCTCTGCCTATCCATTCTATGAGTATAAAAATCCCAATCATAATATAGAGTGGGAGTATCAAGTTGTCCCCCTCAAAGGTTGGTGCAGAACAGATTTCAGTAGAGAATATTTTACATAGAATTATCCATGCTTGATTAATGTTTTCGGCTCTGAAGAATATCCAAGCCAAAGAGGTCAAACAGAAAGTGAAAAGTATGGATATGAACTCAGATACACTGGGAAAAAAATTGCCTTTAGCCACTATGTCTAGACTCTTTCTATTTGTTTTAAGAATCATAGAGGGAATTATAAAAAGAGCATTTAATGCTCCCCAAACTACGAAGGTCCAGTTGGCTCCATGCCAAAGACCGCTTATAAGAAAAATAATGAAGGTATTTCTAACTCGGGTGAGTGTGCTACCTCTGCTGCCCCCGAGTGGTATGTATAGGTAGTCTCTAAACCATGTGGAAAGGGAAATATGCCATCGTCTCCAGAATTCAGCTATGTTTCTAGAAAAATAGGGCGTAGCGAAGTTTTGTTTTAGGTTAAATCCAAAAAGACGAGATGTTCCTATGGCAATGTCAGAGTAACCTGAAAAATCACCATAAATTTGAAAAGTAAAAAAGAGTGTTCCAAGCACAAGTGTACTGCCAGAATGAATTTCTGCATTGTCAAAAATTAGATTAGCATATTCCGCACAGTTGTCAGCAATTACAACTTTCTTGAAAAGTCCCCATAGTATCTGTCTCATACCATCGACAGCTTGGAGATAGTTGAATTTTCTTTTGGAGTAAAATTGGGGTAATAGATTTGTTGCCCGTTCTATGGGACCTGCGACTAGCTGCGGAAAAAAACTAACAAATGAGGCAAATGAAATGAAATCTTTAGCAGGCAGCAATTTTCTTCTGTAGATATCAATGGTATAGCTCATAGTTTGAAATGTATAAAAGCTTATCCCTACAGGGAGAATTATATTAAGTGAGTTTGGAGATATTTTATTTCCAAATAAGGAAAATGCCAAAGAAAAATTTTCTATAAAGAAATTGTAGTACTTAAAGAAAAACAGTAATCCAAGATTTGCGAATATGCTAGTCCAGAGTAGAAGTTTTCGTTTTTGTAATTTTTTTTGCGTTTGAAGTTTATTCCCA
This sequence comes from Bacteroidota bacterium, assembly GCA_002746305.1. Classification (GTDB taxonomy): domain Bacteria; phylum Bacteroidota; class Bacteroidia; order NS11-12g; family UBA9320; genus UBA9320. The sequence goes on from NVWV01000001.1 coordinate 204,541, forward strand.
ATTATAAAGTCAACTAGGGTACTGAATAAAATTAATAACAGGAATCGCCAATCCCACCATGAATAGAATAGGTAACTAGCTGCTAAGATAATTAGGTTCTGAGTTTGTCGATTTTTCTTTCCTCCTAGCCAGTAGAAGAGAAAAACAAGCGGTAAAAAAATCGCAAAATCAAGAGAGTTAAATGTCATATAACAACGGGCATATTCTTGATTTAATCATTATTTGAGATTGTCTGTTTGAAATTGTACAGGTTATTACTCTATCTCATAATGACCATAATAAGTCTTACAACAGCTATTATCGCAATAACAACGCCTATTATGACTCTTCCGCTAGATTGGCTGGTTTCTGCTGTATTTAGCCCTGGAGAACTCATTTTAATATTGTATTTTAGTTCTTGAGAAGCGTTGATGTTTTTTAAACTGAGAAGAACTTTTTTGCAATTGATTATATCTTCTCTTTTATAAAATCTCTTGCCAATATCAAGTCCTAATTGAGCATATTCTTGGCTCAAATCAGAATCATTTTTAGATTTATAGTTGATAAGGTTGGTCCATGACTCCCCAAAACTCTTTTCTACTGCTTCCTCAATACTCATCCCTGCAGGAGTTCGTTTGGCATGAAGTTCTCGTACTCTAAACATTACACCGTCAATTACTTCATTTATCAATTGATCGCATTTTGCGGCATACTCAGGAGTACATACTCGTTTCATTTTTTGTAAACGAGCAATCTTCCAAATATGATTTATAGAAAAAGCTTCTTCGACTACAGTTTTGAAACTTTGGAAATATTTTGGACTTATCCAATCTAAGAATTTGTCCTCATCCGTTATGAAATCATCAAAATTCGTAGAGTAGAATATCTCATTCTTGGTGATAAATGCATTTAAATCTTCATGTTGACTCAAGATGTTTTCATATTGTATCATGAAACGAAAATAGTAAAACCTCACATTTTATTAATATGAGGTTTTAAAATCTAGTTTTTTTTGTCGACCAATTCTTCAAAATCCGCAATAGGGTTTGGCTGTTTACCCTCCAGCATCCCTTTAACTTCTAAGTCAATATTGGCAAATTTAGCATGCGTTTCAAAATCGCGAATTATTTCTCGAACATCTGGATGGATGCTTATGGACTTACGACCATCAATGATGACTTTGGAGCCATTTGGTACTTTGTTTAGTGTACTCATAATACTTGCCTTGTGTAGGAAAGTTACGTCTTCAGCAAGAAGGAATCTAAACTGATTATTGGCCTTATCTGTGGACGTATCTAAAAGATATGGTTTTCTATAATTCAAGTATAAAATTTCAAATATTGCAACTACTAATCCAATTCCAACACCCCATAATAGATCTTTGAATACAATGAAAATAATAGTGATTATAAATGGGAAAAACTGTGTTTTCCCCTCTTTCCATATAGCTATAAATGTATCTGGTTTAGCAAGTTTGTATCCGACAATTAGAAGTATAGCCGCCAAACTTGCTCTAGGAATTAGATTAAGTACTTGTGGTAGAAAAGCAACAAAACATAAAATAAACAGACCATGTATAATCGCTGATACTTTGGTTTTACCACCACTTTGGATGTTAGCAGAACTACGTACAATGACCTGTGTAATTGGTAAACCTCCAATCAAACCACTGAGAATATTTCCAACACCTTGAGCTTTTAGCTCTCTATTGGTTGGAGTAATCCTTTTTTCAGGATCTAATTTGTCGGTGGCTTCTACACAAAGAAGAGTTTCAAGACTTGCGACAATGGTTATTACAATAGCAGTTTTCCATACTAAGGAGTTACCAATAGCACTAAAGTTTGGAAACGTGAAAAAACTCCAAAATTCTTTAGTATTGTTAGCTACAGGAACATTTACAAGGTGTTCTTGTACCATTTCATAGCTACTACCTTTAAAGAAAAAGACTGATGCTATACCCACAAGTATGGCAACAAGTGGTCCCTGTACTATTTTAGTGAGCTTTATTTTTTGAATAAACTTGGTTTGCCAAAGAATGAGTATGATTATACCAATAACCGAAATTATAGTAGCTCCAATGTCTGGATTTCCTAGGGCATTTAGTATTTCTGTGAAGGTATTCTCTCCATCTATTTGGTAGAAATTAAAATCACCTTCCATATCCTTATCGTAACCGAGAGCATGAGGTATTTCCTTTAAGAAAATGGTTATACCAATTCCAGCTAACATTCCTTTTATAACGGATGATGGAAAGTAGTATCCTATAATACCACCATTTATATAGCCGAGAATAACTTGTATTACTCCTGCAATAACTACAGCGAGTAGGAATACTTGTATGGCCTCTGAGAAGACCTTGTCTGAAGGGATAGTACTAGGGACTTGCTCTTTGAATTGTTCAATAGCATCGTAGATAATTACTGCAAGGCCTGCTGCGGGGCCACTTACGCCGAGCTGAGAACCGCTAAGCCCACCAACTACTATACCTCCAATAATGCCTGCTATTAAACCAGAAAATGCTGGTACTCCACTAACTGCTGCTATACCTAAACAAAGAGGCACTGCAACTAAAAAAACGACCAATCCGGCCGGTAAATCAGACTTAATCTGATATAAATATTTTTTCATCAAGAAATGATTAAAGAATTAAAATTAAACTAAATAACTAAAAAGGGGGGAAGTGGTGTTAGCTTAATTCGGGAGGTGGTGTGGGAACACCTTTACTTAGAAGGTCAAGTTTTAGATAGGATTCTAGAATAAATGAAGCTTGGGGTGAGAGACTAGTGTTACGGTAGGTGTCATCTGAGACTTGAAACTTGATGTCCTCTTCTATTTCATTCTCAGTATCACTTGTCTCTTCTAATAGCTCTATATCCATGCTACTATATTGCATACAAATAACATGGACAAACAAAATGTTTGAGATTATGCAAAAGAGTAAAAATACAGTAAAAGGCTTCATTTTTTAGATGCCTGCAATACTAAGAAATAAGAGGATATGAAAAAATATTATTACAACTATAAAGTATCATTATGACAGGGTCTTTTTCAGACATCAAATCTATAGTTGATTTGCTCCTAAACCCTCTCTAATAAGTACTAGCTCACCTTCCGAGGCATCAATAACCGTAGTTCCAATATTGGATCCAGCTTCTCCATCAATAATAAAATCAACCTTGTTTTGCCATGCTTCAAAGATTTCTTCTGGTTCTGTTAGGTATTCTTGAATCTCGTCTTCGGAGTGAATGGATGACGATACCAAAGGATTACCCAATTCTTCAATAAGAGACTGACAAATGGCATTGTTTGGTACACGTATCCCTATGGTTTTTTTGTTTTGTCTGAAAATTTTCGGGATGTTATTGTTGGCTTTCAGAATAAATGTAAATGGTCCGGGAAGAAGTCTGTTCATTAGTTTGTAAGTCGGATTTGCAATGGGAGAGGTATACTCACTCAAGTTGCTTAAATCTTTACAAAGAATAGAAAGATTAGCCTTATTCGGTTTTTTGTCAATGAGCTTACATATCTTTTCCATTACCTCACGATGATAGAGGTCGCCAACTATTGCATATATAGAGTCAGTTGGAATAATAGCAAGTCCTCCTTTACGAAGAACTTGCACTATTTCTTGAATTATTTTTGTGTTAATGTTATGAGGTCTTATTTCAATAAATTCGCTCATAACATAAAGTTTTATGCTAAAACAGCTTTAACCTTATCTGCGGCTTCTTGAAGTACGATTGCAGATTCTACTTGAAGTCCACTTTCGTCTATTATTTTCTTAGCCTCCTCAGCGTTAGTTCCTTGCAATCTTACAATGATTGGAATGTTTATTTCACCGATTGACTTGTATGCCTCAACTACACCATTAGCTACTCTATCACATCTTACTATACCTCCAAAAATATTAATCAAAATAGCTTTAACATTTGGGTCTTTCAAAATGATACGGAAGCCTGCTTCTACCGTAGTAGCATTTGCTCCTCCTCCTACGTCAAGGAAGTTGGCTGGTTCTCCACCACTTAGTTTGATAATATCCATTGTAGCCATTGCCAAACCTGCACCATTTACCATACAACCTACGTTTCCGTCTAGTTTTATAAAGTTAAGGTCATGTTTTTTTGCTTCAACCTCAGTTGGATCTTCTTCAGCTTCGTCTCTTAGTTCGATAAAGTCCTTGTGTCTGTACAAAGCATTATCGTCCAAAGATACCTTGCTATCTACAGCGATTATTTTATCATCTGAAGTTTTTAGTACGGGGTTTATTTCAAATAAAGAAGCATCGATACCGACATAAGCTTTATAAAGGGCACTTACAAACTTTACCATACCTTTAAAAGCAACACCACTTAGTCCTAGATTAAAAGCAATTTTACGTGCTTGAAAACCTTGAAGGCCTAAAGCAGGATCAATAAACTCTCTGTGAATCTTCTCTGGAGTATCATGAGCCACTTGTTCAATATCCATACCTCCCTCAGTTGTATAGATAATTACATTCTTGCCAGAGTTTCTATCCAACAATACACTCATGTAGTATTCATCTGGTTCGTTTGCTCCAGGATAATATACATCTTGAGCGATCAATACCTTATTTACAAATTTACCAGCCTTGCTAGTTTGAGGTGTAATTAATGTCATACCAAGAATGTCATTTACTACCTGTTGTAATTCTTCATCATTTTTGGCAAGTTTTACTCCTCCACCTTTGCCTCTTCCACCTGCATGAATTTGAGCTTTCACTATCATCCAATCAGTGCCAGTCTGCTCACGCAGTTTAGCCCCAGCAGAAATTGCATCCTCTTTTTTGTTTATTACTATTCCTTCTTGTATTGCTACACCGTAGGATTTAAGTATTTCTTTAGCTTGATACTCGTGTATATTCATATATAAGGCCGCAAAAATAGAATATGTGGAGTGTTAGAAAACATAAATTAGTAAAAAGTGGATATGTGTTAATGGTTAAACCTACACTCTTGCTAAAGAATGTTGTTTTGTTTTCGTACTTATTTTAAGTATATAAAACTAAGAGTAGGGTGCGGCTTTTTTAATTTTCCTAACTAAACCTAGGATTAATCCCAATGTTAAAACAGCAAATCCAGAATAGTATATTAATTCTTCTGCTTTATAGGACTCGATTCTTTGCTGAATAATTTCAGGGGAAGGGTCCTGTGGTGGAATATTGATGAAAATCACATTGAATAGAAATCCAATTATCAATATGGAAACACCTATTAAAATTAGGCTCTTTGATTTCATATTCAGTAATGCTGAATATTTACTCCTATCTTTTTTATGTGCCTTCACACATTAAAAAGATTATGAATATCATCCTTGTTATTTGTGATTGTGCCCTTCATGGCTCTTAGGTGGGTCCATTGGGCCAGTATGCAAAGGAGCATTTTTTCGTTGTTCCTCGGTCATTTCTATTCTAGTGCCATCTAATTCAAGTACTACTGCCTCAAACACTAGACTAATATTTCCGGCATTAGTCTCGAGATTAACTCCCTTTGCGTTATATCCAGACCGTCCTTTTGTATCAAAAGTGGCATTAATAGAATCTCTTTGCCCTGGCTTAATGGGGTGTTTTGGGAATTCTGCAACAGTACAACCGCAAGTAGGTTTTACTTTCGTGATTAGTAGGTCCGCATCTCCTGTATTAGTGAAGTAGTACACTACTTTTAGTTGAGTGCCTTCTTTTATATTCTCAAACTTTAATCCTTTTTTCTCGAATGTTGCTTGAGGACCTGTTTGTGCAAATGATGTAATACTTACAAGTAAAAATAATAATAGTGCTGTTTTTTTCATCTCTACAAAAATAGACCAATATCGTGCCAAGTTTGTTGCACAATAATCATAAATTATCGCTTCTATATTTTTTTGAGTAATAAGAGGAAGAGTTCATCAAATTCGCCTCTTCCTGAAAGCATGTTCTTGGGAATCGTTAATGTGCCTTCTGAATGAATTATTTTGAGCATTTTTTGGCGATTTATTTCAATCACATCAATGTTAGAAATATTATGAAATTCAATATGTATTATTTTGGAACTAATGCCACTTTTAGGTGCGGAAATCTGTTTGCCTGTAACCACAATTTCTCTAAATGACATAAATCCTTTTAACAATGCAAAAGAACCAGATAGTATGAGGAGTACAGAGAATGTAAAAAGTACCCAATAAAATGTAGTTGCTTGAGACACATTAAGTTCTAGTATTCCATTAATCAATAAAACCTCCTTGTTTTGAAGAGCCAATTTTCCCAGTACAACTGCACAGATAAGGAAGAACAGGATGGGAAAAATAAAGGTAGTAGTCTTGGGCTTATAAGTGTATCTTTTTTCTTCCATAGAGTTTAAATAGGATCTACATCGACAATTATTCTTGCCTGACTAAAATCTTTTTGTTTGTCCAATTGAGCTATAGCCGCCTTAAGTTTATATTTCTGCTCTTTAAGTATGCTGCCATTATTTTCTATTTTAAGAACAAAATGAAGTAAGTACCAATTTCGAATCTTACTCACATAGGGTTTCTCTGGTCCTAATAGGCTAGCACCAAAGAAACTAATAAGATGATTTTTAGTCAGTTGGCCTATCTTATAAAGATGGAGAGCATCTTTATGTTTTAATGTGATTTTAATGAGTCTATGAAAAGGTGGATAATTATAATCTTGTCTTTCGATTAACTCTTTTTCATACATTCCCAAAAAATCATTCTGTACAATTTGGTCAATAACAAAATGGTCAGGCTTAGACGTCTGTATATACACCATTCCTTGTTCTTTTCTTCTTCCAGCTCTTCCTGCAACTTGTGTGATTAGTTGAAAAGCTCGCTCATTTGCTCTGAAATCTGGGAAGTTAATTAGATGATCAGCATTGAGGATACCAACTGTACTGACATTCTCAAAATCCAACCCCTTGGCTACCATTTGAGTGCCAATTAAGACATCAATTTTGCCTGCTGCGAATTCCTGGATCAGTTTAGTATGAGAGTTTTTCAGACGAGTGGTGTTGTAATCCATTCTTTTCACTTTAAGATCAGGTAGGTAAAGAGCGAGTTCATCTTCTATCCGCTCTGTTCCATAACCTATTAGTTCTATCCCCTTATTATTACATGTAGCACATTGATTAACAACAGGTTGAGTGAATCCGCAATAGTGGCATCTTAAATTATCTTGGTACTTGTAGTAGGTAAGTGATATATCACAGTTCTGACATTTAGGTGTCCATGCACATACATTACACTCTAAAACAGGTACATAACCCTTCTTGTTCTGAAAAAGGATGGCTTGTTTTCCCTTTGCCTTTGCACTAGAAATTGCTTCAAGAAGTGTATCACTAAATATGCCTTTCGAGCGTTTTTGTTTCTTCTGAAGCTGCATATCTACTACTTCTATTTTAGGAAGTATTGAGTTGTCATAACGTTTGGTAAGTTTTACTAATATATACTTATCGTGTTGTGAGTTGTAATATGATTCTATAGCTGGAGTAGCGGTGCCCAGAAGGATGTTTGCTTTCTTTTTTGCTGCCAAGTAAAGAGCAGCATCCCTAGCATGAAAACGAGGTGCAGGTTCATGTTGTTTGAAACTATTTTCGTGTTCTTCATCTACTATTATAAGACTCAGATTTTTAAAGGGTTGAAAGATTGCACTCCGGGTTCCAATCACTAAAAGTGGTTTGCCAGATTGTATAGCTTGGTAAACCTCCACACGCTCATTGGTGCTAAATCTAGAGTGCGATACAACCAATTGTTCTCCAAAGTATTGCTGCAATCGTTCTATAAGTTGGCTAGTTAGCACTATTTCAGGTAACAAATACAAGACTTGTTTGCCCTTATCCAGATTTTCTTTTATCAAGTGTGAATATACATGTGTTTTACCACTACTTGTTACTCCAAATAAAAGAACGGGTTTTTGTTCTACAAATGCCACTTGAATCTTGTGATATGCTTCCTGTTGTTCTGATCTTAAATCTTCAAGATCTTTAATTTTATCTACAAATTGGATCCGTGATTTGGCTCTGTTTTCTTGAGAGAAGACGCCTTTGTCTATTAAGGCATTGATAGCAGCATTGGTTACATCATGCTTTACAAGTTCAGTTTTTTCTGCTTCACCTGTAATACTGTATTTGGCAATGAAGGTCATCAAAGCCATGAGTTGTTTCTTGGCCCGTTTTTCTAACTCGTCAAAAAGTAAATTAAGGTGTTTGTCATTTTGGGCATCTACATGGATACTTATGTAGTTCACCATTTTTGGTTTATATACTTCGTTTATGTCTTCTTTGAGTAGGATAGCTCCTTTTAGATATAGCGACTTTACATACTTATGTATTTGATTAATTTTCAATAAACTCACTGCTTGACTAATTGTTAACTCCATACTCACTCTGAGACTTTCAATGATTAACAACTCTTTTGGGTCTAGAACTTGCCCACTTTGATCAAATTCTGGGTGAAGAATCATTTTGGACTCACCTTCCATTTTTAAGCCTGCTGGCATTGCAGCATTGTATACAAGTCCAATGCTCGTCATATAATAGCTGCTAATCCATTGCCAAAAGGAGAGTTGGTCTTCATTGACAATGGGTTCATTATCTATAATATCGAATATATATCTAGCCTGATATTGAGTAGGGGGTGTGTTTCCTATAGTATAGATAAGACCAGCCATAACCTTACTTTTTCCGAATGGTACGCTTACCCTTTTACCGATCACAACTTCCTCATTTAGCTCATATGGAATACGATAAGTAAATGTGGAATTAAGGTTAAGCGGGAGCAAAACCTCAATAAATAATGTCTGACGAGTGTCTAAAGTGTCCAATTAGTGTAAATATTACGCTTTTATCGGTCAAAGCTAAATTAAAACTCAATAAGAGGCACTACCTTTGCGTTAAGAATAACAAAGGTTTGGTGAAGAAATTTATTTTCAGAGGATTACTACTTTCAATAGTTGCATTTGCAGGATGTATTGATGAAGCACCAATTATTGAGGTGCCAGAAACAACTGATAATACGCAGGCTTCTTTGGCTGTATTGTCAGAAGTGCTTTCTACTTTTGATATTATCCAAGATTTAACCTCACGGAATGAATTCTTTATGAAAAAGGATGCATCCTTACTTCCAAATGATGTTCTTTATATTCCTTTGGATACATCTTATACGGACGGTGACGGCATTGAGTTACTTCTTGATTTTGGAGATTTAGGTAAAACTCCATACGGTCTCCTTTGTAAAGATGAAAAGTATAGAGCCGGAAAAATAAAATTATCATTGAGTAAACCGTATACAGAAATAGATGCTATTTTAAAAATTGAGTTTTTAGCAACGCATCCATTTTATAGCGGAGATGGTAGTGTTATGAATAAATTAGGTGGTGTTCTTTCCTTATCAAGAGTAAGTGATGATGAGGTAAGACTACAAAGTTCTAAACTTACGGTAGAAAAGGAAGACGTCCTTAGAGAGGTATTTACAGATTTATCCATCCATTCAATAAAAGATAATGGTATTGGGCTACTCAATGATGAACTATCATTTTCAGGTGAAATATCTGTGACATACGGAGAATTGCAAACAACATTGGTGACCAAAGAACCTCTCGAAAAGCATTATACATTAGCTTGTGCCAAACATATTGTGAAAGGTATATTTGATGTTAATCAATCCAATAGTGCATCAGAAATTGAGGTGGATTTTGATCCTGATAACGATGCTGCTTGTGACAATAAGGTTGCTATATTAATCAATGGAAAACGAGTAATGTATCATTACTAGAGCATCTTCGGATAATAGAAATACTCCAATTCCTTCTTGCAATCGGTGATATTTTCGAATTTATCGGTATGAAAGGTTAAACAACCTACCCCACATGTTGGGACATTATCAATGTTCACACCTCCCAAACTGTAAAATGCTTCTGTTATTCCAGGATTATGTGCAATTAGCATTACCGTATCAATAAGATTATCTGTTTGTTTGATAGTTTCTATTAAAGAATCGGAACTGGCCAGATAAAGTGACGTGCTAAATATTGTTTGAATTTTAGGTAGTTGCTTACTTAGAAGCTCCCATGTTTCTTGGGTTCTTTGAGCATCTGATACATATATTAGTTCAGGAAGGATCCCATGGGCTAGAATTTTGGCAGCCACAATAGGAGTGTCCCTCTTACCTCTATTATTTAATACCCTTTGATGATCGGTCTGGGAAGGATCCGTCCAACTGGACTTAGCATGACGCATTAAGATAACTCGTTTCATTTTTTGCGAATGGAATAAGTAAATATTAACCAACCAGCTATAAAAGAAAGACCACCAAATGGAGCAAGAATGGCAAAGAAATTGGTACTTATGTGTGCCAAATCCTTTGTAGCATGAATGATTAGACTAAATGAAAATAGAATGATACCACAGTAAGTCATAAAATTAGACCATCTGTTATATTTATGCAATACTATGTACGCCGTATTTGTAAGTATTAGAGCAAGTCCATGAATGACCATATATTTCAACCCTGTTTCGTAAATATCTAATTGCGAGGCAGTTAAGGTCGATTTTAGACTATGAGCACCAAAGGCACCCAAAAGTACATAGAGAGCACAAACAAGTGCTCCGAGCCAGATATGCGTAGTGGGTTTCTCAGTATTCATTCTATTTTTGTTCGAAATTAACCAATAATGAAAAAAACACTTGTATTAGTTTGCGTTGTTTTGTTCTTAGGATCTTGTTTTACTGATATTACAGATACCATAGACAAATCACAAAGGGTAAATGGAATACAGTGGAACCCCACCATTGCGGTTCCTCTTGTATACTCTCGATTGGGTCTGAAAGATGTTTTAGAAGAAGTTGGAGACTTGGAATACATCCGAGTAGAAACCGATGGAAGCATTACCTTAGTCTATTCAGATAGATTTGAGTCTAAAACTGCTGGAGAGGTAATCATTCTTGATGATCAATCATATGGTGAAACCTTAACTCTTTCGGCTGCTGAACTCAGTATACTGAATTCGGCAGGTTCTGTAGTGGCCACTTATAATAGGACTCTAGGTTATAACTTTGGGTCCAATGAGATAGATAAGATATTGTATAAAGCAGGAACTATGGCAATGAGAGTTTCGACTACATTAGAACATGATGTCACCTTCAAGCTAACGATACCTGAAGCTACATCTAATGGAAATACTTTTTCTGAATCTGTTGTAGCAAATAGCACAAGCCTTCCTAATGTAGGAAATAGAACAGTTAATCTAAACGGAACAGAGATTGATTTTTCAAAGACAACCCAAATGTATTCAGAAATAGGTGTTGAGATAGAAATGACTATTACGAAACGGGGGCTTAATACAATTAAGCCTCTTGAGACCATAACCTTTGACTTTGACTTACTCAATCAGGAATTTAGTCAATTAGTAGGATTCTTTGATCCTGCAGATTTTAATAGTGCTAGTGATACATTGAACTTAAGTCTCTTTTCCAATAATGGTGGAGGAAGCTTTACATTAGCCGATCCTCGTATAAAATTTATTCTTGAAAATTCTGTTGGCATACCTGTTGAGGCAAAAATTTTAAATTTTGATGGAACGAATAGTGATAACAATACAGTTGCTCTAACTGGTTATCCAGATCCATTACCTTTCCCAATTGTGGTTCTTTCAGAAATTGGTCAAACTAAAATAGATTCCTTTTCGCTCAATAGAAACAATAGTAATTTGGCAGATTATATAAATAATAGACCCGCAAAAAATTTCTACGAGTTTGATGTGAATTCGACAGCAACGGGAGCTATAAGACATTTTGTTACAGATTCATCTAAGGTTGCAGCTAAAATTGAGATTGAAGTTCCTTTAGAAGGTACTGCTAAAGATTTTATATTAGAAAACTCACAACCATTTACCCTCGAATTGGAGAATGTTGATGGGATAAAGGAAGTTCTTATAAGGCTGTATACTGAAAATGGTTTTCCAATGGACATTGCGACGCAGCTCTATTTTGAAGATAGTACTTCAAATACCGTCTTAGATTCTCTTTTTTCTGCAGATAATTTAATACTTCCCGCAGCCGATGTTGATGGAACGGGTAAGGTTGTTTCGATAAATCCAAAGACAACAGATGTCGTCTTAAACTCTGCTTCTATTGACAGGCTTAAAATGGCTAATAGAATTAGAATAAGGTCTTATTTTAACACTTTGATTGATGGAGGAGGTACACAACCTGATGTCAAGTTTTATGAGGAGTATGACTTATTGCTTCAGTTAGGAGTACAAGCAGAAGTATTAATCAACCAAGATTTATAGAGCCCATGAGAAAACTAATATTAACTGTAATTCTAGGATGTTTTGTAGCTAGAGCCTATGCTCAGAGCAATTTAACATTGTATAACATGGAACCCATACCTCAGAGATTGAGTGTTAACCCAGCTTTAGCACCTGATTGCAAATGGTATTTAGGTATGCCTGCACTTTCTTCCTTGGATTTTGCTTTTGCGAGTAATGCTCTTCAGTTTAAAGCTATAAATGAGGCTTTTGTGCCTGTAGCTGGAACCGATTCTTTTGTCGTGGACATTACCAAACTTGGGGATGCTTTAGGTGGCAAGCAAACTTTTATCAGTGTTGGATTGAATCAAGAATGGCTCAATTTTGGTTTTAGGATTCGAAAGAGTATGTTCACTTTTGGTATTACAGAAAAGGTGAAAACGAGAGTAGGGATTCCAAATGATTTTATCAAACTAGCTTTTCAAGGTAATGGAGGTCGTAATTTGGGGTACGACTTTAATTTTAATTTTGGATTAGATGTTTTACATACAAGAGAATTTGCAGTTGGCTATAACAGAAGCTTGATGGATGATAGATTGAGAATGGGGGTAAGACTTAAGTATGTAAGAGGTTTGAATGTAATTAATACGGCTAAGAATGATATCGTTTTTAGAACTAATCCTGGTGGGTTTGAATATAAAGTGACAGCTGATATAGAGTTGAATATAAGTAGTCCATTAGTTCTGGATAGTTCTGATATTGATCCTGTTGAATTTATTCTGGGAAGTCCTAAGAATAGTGGGTTTGGAATAGATCTTGGAGCGAGTTTTGAATTGAACGATAGGATAACATTGACAGCAAGTGTAATTGATTTAGGAGTCATTAAGTGGAAGGATAATACGAGGAACATAAAATCTAAGAATCCAGGTGCAAGCTTTGAGTACAAGGGAATTGATATAAAAGAGTACTTAGGAGATTCTGTAAAAGGAGGAGCAGGTTTTGAAGCTCTTAGTGATACATTGTTGGATATTTTTGCATTGGATACGAGTGAAACTTCTTTTACAACAGGATTGTTAGGTGAATTTTATATAGGAGGGAATTTCCATATTAACGATAAACACAATGCTGGAGCCTTATTCTATGGCAGTTTTTACAACAAGCAGTTTTATCCTGCACTTACCTTATCTTGGAATTCTAAGTTTGGACGAGTCCTAGCACTTAGTGCAACTTACAGCATTATGAGAGGTAGTTATACCAATATTGGATTGGGAATGGGACTGAATCTTGGTCCAGAACAGTTTTATTTTGCAAGTGATAACTTAATTGGTATAGCCACTGGAAATGTTAAAACATTGGGAATCAGATTTGGTTGGAATCATACTGTAGGTCGAAAAAAGTGGGAAAACGAGCAGAAAGAGATTAAAGAAAATAAGGATATATGAAAAGTGGAGTAATACTTCTAGTAGCCATATCACTGTTGCTCAATCAAGGATGTAAGAAGGATACTGAGGTGGATGATGATGAAACCATTAGGAATTACATAGCGGATAATGGTTTAACTGCAGAAAAAACAGAAGAAGGAGTTTATTATATTATTACGAGAGAAGGTGCAGGAGTTAGTCCCAGTGCTTCAAGTAAGGTGACAGTTCATTATAAGGGATACCTTCTCAATGGAAATATCTTTGATTCGTCCTATGATAGAGAAAAAACATCTACATTCTCCTTATCAGGAGTCATTCGTGGATGGCAAATTGGGATTCCTAAGCTTAAAGTTGGTGGTGCTGGTACTCTTCTAATTCCATCACATTTGGCTTATGGAAAAAATCCACCTGCAGGGAGTATAATTGGCTCCAATGAGGTTCTGGCCTTTGACATAGAACTTTTTGAAGTAGAATAGTGAGTAGTTACAGTTCATTGCAACTCATTATGTTCTTAGGTATAGCAGTCCTATTGCTTTGTGGAGTAGTATTCTTAGGATATAAGTTTTTTATTTATCTCCTTAAACTCAGAAAATAGATTCTAATTGGCTTCTTGCTTAATGCGAAGAAGAATCTCATCTAGGTTAGGAGATATTTCGGTGTAGCTTCCTTGATTCCTAAACCAGGTAAGTTGCCTTTTAGCATAATTTCGAGTGTGTTGTTTCATTTTATCAATAGCATGGGATTGCGTCCATTCACCATCAAAATATTGAAACAACTCCTTGTAACCAACAGTATTTAAGGCATTCAATTTTCGATAAGGATATACTGATTTTGCTTCTTGTTCAAATCCATTTTGGATCATAGCATCAACTCGTTGATTAATTCTATCATAAAGTTCAGCACGATCCCTGTTGACATAGAAGTATGTAGTATCGTAATTCAGTACAACCTGATTTGTCTCTGGTATGAGAGGCTCTCCTTGAACGATTTCAATAGAGCGTATAAGCCTGTGAGGATTAGTGAAATCCACAGAACTTGGTTTGAGCTCAAAGGAAGTTGCAATTGTTTGAAGAGCTTCGATGCCTTCGGCCTCTAGGATTTGATTAAGTTGTTCTCTTACCTTTTCATCCTTTGGAGGTAATGCGTCTAGTCCTTGCGTAGCAGCACGAATATATAGACCAGTACCACCAGTCATAATTACGGTCTTATGTTGTTTGAATAATTCTTCTAAAACACCATTGACCTCTTTTGCATAGACACCGGCATCGTAGTCCTGATGAATAGAATTCGTAGCTATGAAGTGATGCTTTACTTGATTAAGCTCTTCATTGCTCGGACGTGCCACCCCAATATTGAGTTCTTTATATATCTGTCTACTATCACAAGATATAATCTCTGTGTCAAAGTGTTTGGCTAAATCTATTGCTAGAGATGTTTTGCCTACTGCAGTTGGTCCTGCAAGTACGATAAGATGTCCTTTATTCTGGGGCTCCATCATTTATTTGTGATTCATCTATTTCGGATTCATCTACTTGGTCACCAAATAGATTGAAATCATCTTTTTCCTCTTCTTCTTCCTCGTCATCATCGTTAAGATCATCAGTAAGTCCATCAATTAGTGAATCGGCCTCTTTAAAAAGCTTAGCACTTGGGTCATCAATGATGGTCTTTGGATTTACAAATTGCTTGGGTGCTATACCCGTACTTTTAAACATACTGGGATATTCTTTTCCTGCTTCTGCCATAAAAAGTTTCATCACCTCAGCTCGAAGGTGCCAATTTCCACCCTCCTCATCATAGACATAGAGAAATTTTTGATGTGGATCATCTATAAATTTGCCTAGTTCTGAAGCACCAGCTGCCTTTGCAGTAGGTTTCGGATCGGTACAGAATTCTTCTCCTGGTCTCCAGTTATCATTCGTCTTGTAAAATGATGCACGCTTCAAGCCATCAAAGCCAATAGCTGCTTGAATTGCATTGTGAAAATCTCTAAATGTGTTTTTAGCACCTATGTCTAATACACGTACTACGTCGTCTACATCTTCGAAAGTGACCCTTAGTCTAAATACCAACTTACTCATTGCTTCTGCAAACCTAATTGTTTTCCCATTTCTAATACAAATTTATATGCTTCTTCATAGTCATTGGTAATGACTCCGTCAAGTATTGCATCTTTCAGTGCAGTTTTGATTAGACCAATTTCCCTTCCTGGCCGCATGTCAAACATTTTCATTATTTCTATCCCATCTATAGGAGGCTGCCAGTTTCTTATTTGGTCTCGTTCTTCAACAGAAGCAATATTCTCTTCTACATGAACCAAGTTAGCCTGAAAACGTTCTTCCTTCTTCTTGTTTTTAGTAGTAATATCACTTTTACAAAGAATTAATAAATCTTCAAGGTCATCTCCAGCATCGAAAATGAGTCTTCTAATCGCCGAATCTGTAATGTTATCCTTTGTAAGTGCAATGGGTCTAAGATGAAGCTTTACTAAATTCACCACTCTTCTCATGGGTTCTCCCAAGGGTAGTTTTAATCGAGTAAATATCGGTTTTACCATGCGAGACCCTTTATCCTCATGCCCGTGGAAGGTCCAACCTTCCCCTTTTACAAACCGCTTGGTGGGAGGTTTAGCAATATCGTGTAATATGGCTGACCACCTTACCCAAATATCATCTGTACGAGTACAGATTTGATCCAGAACTTGTAGGGTATGATAGAAATTGTCTTTATGTCCTTTCCCTTCTCTAAATTCCACTCCTTGAAGTCGAACCAATTCTGGGAAGAACTTATCCAGTAATTTGGTGTCAAACAAAATCTTGAAGCCAATGCTTGGTTTAGTACTTCTGATAACTTTTTGAAGTTCATCGGTAATACGCTCTTGAGAGATAATAGAAAGTCTATGGGCCTCAGATTTTAGAGCTTCAAAAGTCTGGTCTTCGATAAAGAAATCCAGTTGTGTAGCAAAGCGAATAGCTCGCATCATTCTCAGAGGATCATCACTAAAAGTGACCTTAGGGTCAAGTGGCGTTTTTATAATACCATTTTTAAGATCGTCAAGTCCATTAAAAGTGTCAATCAGTTTGCCAAAATGGTCCTTATTTAAGCTAATAGCTAAGGTGTTTATGGTAAAGTCTCTACGGTAGATGTCGTCTTCAAAAGTGCCATCTTCTACCTTGGGTTTACGACTATTTCTATCATAAGATTCTTTTCTTGCTCCTACAAACTCAAACTCCCAGTCACTCGTTTTTATTTGAGCAGTACCAAAGCTTTTAAAGACATTTAGATGTGCACCTTGTAATCTATTCTTGACGGCAGTAGCAAGTTGTATTCCGCTACCCACAGTCACAAAATCTACGTCTTTAGACGCTCGTTTTAGGTAGATGTCACGCACAAAACCGCCCACCACAAAGGTCTCAAAACCCAACTTCTGAGATTCTTCAGAAACGATATTGAAAATAGGATGTGTGAGCTCTTTTTGTAACACGGGGCGAAAGTAAGGTAATGAAAGAATATTTTAACAGTGGGATTGCCTTAGAAGTCTTCATTTTATAGTCGCTGCTTTTGATATTACCTATACTCCGTGCAATCAGCACTCATAACAGGTGTTGTCTTACATAGTTTTTTCCAATGATTCTTTCTTGAGATACCATATAAAAATGTTTTACTCATCGGAAAACTGAACTCTACCTTATTTTCATAGTCAATGCCTAAAATTCTATGGCCAATATTTGGAGTTTCATAAAGAGACTCATTTATGGCCTGTGTAAAAGCTGCTGGTCCCATCATTTTATGAGAATCATAGGGACTGATATTATTCTTCATATTAGCTATAATCAGTTCGAGAGTTCTCTTTAAGAATGGATGGCCTGGTTCAAAGAAAAGAGCAAACTGAATGAAGTACTTTTTGTTATCCTCAAATGATAATACCGCTTTGTCGTCGTGTTTAATAAAATCATCAATTTTGTAAAGGATTCTACTGTCCAGATCTAAATAAATTCCTCCTTTTTTGTATAAAATGGCATATCGGAAAAAGTCAGCCTTTGCTGCTCCTATGTTTATTCTTTTAAATAAGTTAAAAGACTCTTCTCCCAACTCATTGTAAATGAATTTTTCTACTCTTTTGTCATCATAGAATTGGTAGTCATAGTCAGGATTCTTCTTTCTAAGTCTATAAATGTGCCATCTGAATATCAACGGAAGTTTTGACGTCTTATAGGTTTGGTAAATAACCTTGGGTATTGACATAGTCTAAAATCTGGTTATACATAAAACTGCCCTGATAGAAATCAAGGCAGTTTTGCTAGTGGTGAAAACTGAAAATTCTTACTCGTCAGTTTTCACTACGTATTTATAAAAGATACTTCCACCTATTTCAAATCTGACATTATAGACACCAGCTTTGTAGCCGTGTAGATTGAATGTACTCATTGCATCAGCAGAGATATTATCTTGAACTATATGTTCATATCCATAGCCATCTGCAACTGATATCCGACCTGTAAGACCGTTAAACTTTGTCTTAGCATTCTCGTCTAGTTCTACGGTAAACATTCCTTGCGTTGGATTGGGATGAAGTACAAGTTCATAAGTAGGTAAACCTTCAATATCATCGTCATTACTAGAAGAGTCTTGTGAAACGGTATTGGTTATAATAAGATTTAATTCATCTATAGGTGGCTTACATACATAGTGCTCCGCTTGTTCATGAATACTAATATCTCCGTTTAATATTCGCATTTCTGCTGTTACAATACACTTGAAATATTCTATCAAATCATATGACTCTATATATTCAGGTTCGGATAGTAATTGATCATATTCCAAAATTGCAGTCATTCGATCATCTTTCTTACGGTACATGTCAGCCTTATCCATTTTTAAGTTAAACACGAATTCAGAAGACAAGGGAGTTTCTGCATCATGCTGAGTTATTACGGTATTTATGGCCACTATAGTTTCGTCAAAAAGTTTGTTGTCATCCAACATATTTAAACTGTCAGTAGCTCGGAGATACTCTTGAGCAACATAGTAATTTTTATAGGCATGTAATTTCATAGTTTGAGCATTTTCATTATTTGAATTGAAATCGAACATGAAAACCTCTTTGTATTTATCTCTTGCAGATGCATAGTCTTTTAGTTTATACAATTCCTCATCAGCCTCAAACAGTACTTGATTGACCAATCTACCAACAAAAAGACCATCGATAAAAACTCCGGATAATTCATCGCCATAATTTCGTCCAATGTTCCCATCACCGTCTATCGTAATACCTGTAGGGAAACCACATACACCAGACATTTTAGTTAAAAGCTGAATAGGGTCGGTAATAGCACTTCCAGGCAGACCGAGTTCAGCATATGAAAAGGATCCACTATAGATGGGTTTATGATATATCTTATAGTCTATTCCCGAAGATGGAGTAGGTGTACCCCAATAGTTGTTTGAACTTTCAATGTAATAGTGGGACGAGCCATTGAATAAAGGTTGACTTGGTTTTATAGCAATATCTAGTTGCAGTCCATTTCCCGAAATGTCATTAAACCCATTGACTAAATCAAGGCTAATTCCTTCTGCAATACCCAACCCATAAAGTAAGCCATTGTAGTCACTGTTGTATATGCCCGCTGTATTATTAGTAATGCTGTTATAGCCATCATTACTGTTTGTAGATAATGAGATGTGACTTAACTTACGAGCATATATACCGTGTCTAGCATTGTCATTGATGTGGACACATCTGGTTTTTAAAGTATTTCCAATGAGGGTAATCCCATGGGCATTACTTTCTTTTACATAACCATTGTCCCAATCCAGAATTCCGCTGCTAGAGCCTGAAAAGAGGGTTTGTTTACCTCCTTTTACCTTTAGATCATTTAAGATACAGAGTTCATTTATACCATGAGCATCTATACTAAATGAGGAGTTTTTAATGCTCACCTTGTACAGATCTACTCCTCCACCTCTTATGGCAATGGGAGTTATCATCTTATCAAATTGACAATTCTCCAAATTGGGTTTGTTATGCGGGAATACATAGTTGTGAGCTAGAAGGCCGTAAAGTCCTTGTTTAAACTTACAGTTTAGAATATTGACATCACGCTGTCCCGTAGTAATCAAACCAGCAAAGTAGTAATAGTCATCAGCGTTGTTAATCGTATTGATACGACAATCTCTTAATGTAATAGGGCAAGAGACGTGCAGACGGCTCATTTCTCCCAATTCAATTTTACCATTACGAACTTCGAAAGCAGCTAGGGTCTCAGGGATGATTACTCCAAAGCTGCCATCTATTTCTAATATTTTTTGATAAGGGGATGTTCCTTGTAGATATATACTTGAATTTCGACCAGTTGTAATTTTGGCAAAGGTTTCATCCCCATTTAAAGCATTTTTGCCTTTTTTAAACGTAACGTATCCCAATCCATTCGGTCCAGGCCATATTCTGAAGGCCGCATTGTCCATCAAAATAAGTTCTCCTTCTATTATTAGATTGGCATTGGGACCGTCCAGTACAATGTTTAGATTTCTGCCAACTCGAAATTTGCCGGCACTACCTATTCTCAAAGTAGAATTGTTCCCGATACGGAGGGTAGCTCCTGGGTCCAACTTCAGATATCCTCCATTGTCTACCAACATTTCGGTTGGGTAGTTGGGGTCGGTGTTGGGAATAAACAATTCTCCACCTTTTTTTACTTTGAGTTCAGAGCCGCATAAGGTTAGGTCACCTGATACTCTGAGTAGTCCGTTGTCGTTTATAGCTACATTATGACTTAGGTAAAAGGGTTTGGGAATACCTATGTCTGCATATTCAGAAAATCGTCGAGGGGTGATTTGTACAGTGTTTACCGAGGTGATTTTCTTTTTTACATCAAATTCATAGGCCTCATATTTACCCGTTACAGGATGAAACCCTGTATGTTTTATTAGTGCGGAACTAACGCACGGGCAGGAATTTTCTTTGTAGCTATCCGTAAAATCGTCTTGATACACTAGCCGATAGAGGTTATAAAAAAGCATAAAACTCATGGCTACGGTTTCTTCTCTTGGTAAAGAGTCTCGAGGATGTGACTGTTTGCTGAGACTCAACATATCTGCGTGCATCCACATATTGTCTATGGTATAGTCATGGGAATTTTTGGATGTCTTACCCGTACCCTCACATGGAATACTATTGAGAAATTTTAATTGATTGGATTTACTTATTATGGTTGAGTGACCGGGGTGGTAAGCATTGGGAAGTAGATTGTAGTATTCCTTTCCACTCAAATGGTTCTCGAAGAGATTGGTAAATTGATTGTAATAATTTGCTGTTATCGTTGCACTGGGATTGCTTATTTGGCTTGCGACATAGTTTTTTAGTCTTGCTTTAATTGATAAAGGTTGATCTAGACTTGAGGCATTAAAAGCAGGGTCCATAGCCGCTATTTTTATGGTCATTTGACTACCCAGCGTATTTTTACTACTTGCAGCACTCCAGAGGGCAATTTTCCATAGGTTCTTACTTGATGGGAGCTTAATATCTCCAGTGGCTGCCATCCAAAGTTTTATAGGGAACAGTATTGTCTGTAAGGGAACTACTTGTTGACCAGCAAACGCCGCAGAAGCACCTTTTATACAATCTCTTCTTTTCTCTACCGTCTTGTATTCTGTGCCATCTACGTTGTGCTTTTCAGCGGTTTGTGCTTGTACGGCAGTGCACCCATTATCCATGATTCCAATAAAGGAGGAATTCCAGAGAACCTTGGCTCTATCTACAGCCTTGGGTAAATGCACCACAATGTCTGTGTTGTAGGTCTTGCCGGTTATTTCCTTACCTATTCTGGCTAGAGGCTCTGCATAAATCCACATATTCATCCCACGCATTACTTGCTTATTATCATTGTTGGGGTTATTGATAAACCAAGTCGTCGTGAGTTTACTAATTGTGATAATTCTGTAATCGTCGTCCTCATTGAGGAGGATAGTGGCATCATTCACCGTCTTTTGCTTGCTTACAAAAGTTAGAATACGATCGGTCATTACCTCTACCCATGCATGGAAGTTGATGTATTTATCTTTTGAAGGCCTAGGAGCTACGGCAGCGTCTGAGGGTACAAACTTTTTCACAGCATAAAACCCCATAAGGAGTCCATACACTTGGTCTTGACTCATCTCTGCACCACGTCTTGCTTCCAAGGGTTTCTCTCCATCTCGGGCAAAGTAGCAGAGTTTATCATCATTTATTTCAAAGAGTAGGTCAGCAGATTTGGGGTGCACTAAGTTTTTTGTTTTGACAACTCCTTCGGTAAGGTAGTCATTACTTGGTACGGGGCCTTCTTCTCTATTCGCCATTTGGAAGTGATATAGACCTCCATTCAGAGCAAAATAATTGGTTATTGGGTCTGCTATCAATTGACCGTTTGTATCTACTTCATTGGTGTTGATTTTGCGGTACATATCTCCTGGCCAGTCATCGCGAACAAAGAAACCATCTGGATTTCCAGTTGAACCAGGAATAAAAAACTCTTCTGCAAACAGGTCCAATCGCTGTACAGCATTAAGAGCGTAGTACAACTCATTGGCCGTGGCGGTAACATCCCTGTTGTCATCCTTTAGTAATTTGTATTCCGTTGCCAATACGGCAATGTATTCACCTAGATTAAGCGTAGCATCACCCGATTGATACTTACCGGGTACATTACCACATACTTTGTTAATGTCTCTGTTTTCAGCAGGGATAGAATGTCCTGCTCCTTTTCCGATTTTAGTAAACTCTGTACGGAGTCGGTGGCGGTAGTTCCAATACTTGTCTTGGAGTTCTGCTTCTTGGGCAAGAGAATTAATTCCAGTTGTAATAAAAAGAAGGAGGAGTAGAATATTCAATTTTTGTTTCATCATAATGTCAATTTTGAATTGATTGCATTACGAATAAACGGAACAATTGAGGCTAAATACTAGGATTGCTTAGATCTAGAATAAAATGGGTGGAATGCCACTATTGGGAGTAGGTTTGAATCCACTGGTTGGGTCTAGTAGATTATTTTAAAGTATGATTTTTTGAAGTGATTTATTGACTTACGTCAAAATCGATAAGCTCCCATCCTTCGATATATTCCTCTGTAAAGTTCATGTATTTTTCTCGCTTTACTAGACCTATATTCTTTGCCCAAAAATATTTTGTTCTTCTTTCGTCCCAGATGTAATCTATATCTGCTTCAAATTCAGCTACATCGTAGTACCATTGGTCTTGAATTTTTAGACTGTCGTGGAGTTGGTTGAGTTTAGTGACTTGACCACTGTTACCTCCTTGTAAATTTGTATCGAAAGGATAAAAGAAAATACCCGAACGAGAAGGCCCTTTTTGTGTATGGAATACAAATACATGTGGGAGTGGAGATGGGGTTGCATCGGGATATGGATGCTGAAGATCGAAGATATACGGCCCCATTTTTAAATCTATGTCTTCTCGTGAAAATGAATTGCGTTCCCCTTTTAAATTTATCATTTTTGAATAATACCATTGCATAGTAATAGTATCAAGTTCTTTGGATTTATCATTTTCGTATATCCAATAACTTCCAGGGGTAAATTTGATATACGCTTCACCTTTCGGTCCTAATCTATATTCACCGGTTACGGGTATGTCTTCATCAGGCTTGCAAGTGCTCAATAGAAGAGGCAAAAGTGATATGAGAATAACCAGATAGTTGAATTTCATGAGTTACAAGTGTAAAGATACCATTTTTGTTGTCAATTTTGAATTGATTGAATTACGAATAAACGGAACAAATGAGGCTAAATACTAGGGTTACATGGATATAGAATGAAATGGGTGGAATGCCACTATTGGGAGTAGGTTTGAATCCACTTGTTGGGTCTGGTGGATTGTTTTAAAGTATGATTTTTGAAGTAAGTTATTGACTTACGTCAAATTCGACAAGCTCCCAAGATTCAATAAATTCTCGGGTCCAATGGGCGTATTTCTCTCGTTTGATTAGCCCAACATTCTTTGCCCAAAAATATTTTGTAATTTTATTATCCCAGATGTAATCTATATCCACCTCAAATTCAGCTACATCGTAGTACCATTGGTCTTGAACTTTTAGACTGTCGTGGAGTTGATTGAAGACTACATCCTGTCCACTATTACCAGATGATGATAAATCAAATGGATAGTAAAAGACCACTGATTCAGAAAAATTTTGACAATAGTCCTTAGCAAAAAATTCAAAGTACCTATTTAGAGTGTTGGTAGGTTGGCACCCCCATGCTTGTCGAATTCTAAAATCCTTATCTACACAGACTGTCTTAGACTCGGTCCTGAAGGTTATGTCTTCTTTTTTTAGAGAATTATTGCTTTCTCCACAGGTATAGTGCCGTACTCGTCTATTGCTGGATACCAATATTGTACTGTCTATTTCCTCTGTAACTGTATTTTTATATTTCCACCACCCTTGGGTAAAGTAAATGTAGTTTCCACCTTCACCTAGATAGATAGGCTCAGTCCAGATAACATCATCATCAGGCTTGCAAGTGCTCAGCAGAAGAGGCAAAAGTGATATGAGAATAACCAGGTAGTTGAATTTCATGAGTTACAAGTGTTAGGAACATCTAAATCTTGCTCCAAGTTAAGTAGGTGAAAGCAATAAAGAAAACCTACAAGCAATATTGGATGAATTCAGCGTAATAGTACTAAATGGTACAAGTGTGAATACCTTGTTTTGATCTTAATTTTACCGCTGATAATAGTTTTATATAAGCTAGGCATGGCTATGTCAAAAGGAAGTGAAGGGGTAATTACATATGCGAATAGGATGTGGATTAGCTTTTGGCATTTTAATTGAACCTTTGCAGGTATGAGAAAGATAGGATTAGCGGTAGCATTGTGTGTAGTAGGAAGTGTATTGGCTCAAAATTTAGAACTAACCAGTGGTAAGGATATAAAGCAGCCAGGTAAGCTGAATCCTGCATTGGCAGGGGTTCAAGAAGATTTGATTCGGGTATTGACCGATGCAGAAATAGGGGCGAGCTATCAGTTTATGTTGGAAGGGAGAATGCCGCTTAACCTAGGGAACTACATGGTAGGAGTAGAGCGTACTTTTACAGACAATGTGGCCAATAATATGTTCAATATAACCTACGGTAGATCTGCCAAAGGTGACAAAGCTTTGCAATGGAGATATGGAGGTTCACTGCAGTTTAACCAAAAGAGCATCTTGTCTCCGGGTTTTGACAGTACTTCGGGTTACACGTTTACCGATTTGAATGGTGACACTCAATCTGTTCGAAACTTGAATGATATTAAAAATGAACTTGCCTACATGGACGCTGAATTTGGGGTTACGGCAAATTTTAAAAATTTAATAGTGGGTGCTAGTGTTGAGAATATCTTAGGTCAAAACGTGTCGTTGAGTAAGTTGAGTTCTCGTCATATCCCATTTACTGCTAACCTTATGGTAGGTGGTTTTCTTAACATTGGCGAAAATGTTACAATTTATCCCTCAGCAATTGCAGTATTCAATAAAGACGATGTTTATGGTAAGGCAAACTTTAATGTAAGTACAAGACGTATGAACTTTAATGCGTCTTATATTCAAGAAAATGAGTTTCAGGATATAAGTGGATCTATTGCAGTAAGACTCAATAAAATATTCGCAGGAATAAAATACACCCATCCGATAACCAGTGCATCAATAAACGCTCAACCGAGTTTTAATCTATTTTTTAACTCAACTATTTTTAAGAGTAGAAAGTTTAATAAATCAGACTTTGCCCTTAAAATGAAGAAGTTTTACTAAAGGAAAATTTAGTGAGAGATGTTAATATTGATATCCATTTTTTCTCTTTGCCTGCTAAATTCTTTACCTATTCTTATTGATACAGTTTTTAGATTGTCTTCATTCAAAGTACCATCTTCGTTAATCACTTTACCATTGTAAAATGCTTTGAATAGATGTTTTGCAAACCCCTGGTATTCAAATAAAATATCATTTGAACCTGGTTTTAATATTTCGTAGTAACTCACATTCCCTTTTGGATTACTTTCGCTTATGGCCTTATTATCTTGAAAGGTTCTTGTAACAGCTAGTAAAAGAAGGTCTCCATTGGTGTTTTTTACCAATCTGTTTTGACGTACGATATCATCTTTCTCCCAATTGGCATAAGCAACACCATCCACGGTTACAGCTCCTTTCTTAACTTTCACCTTTTGAGCAAATGAAGATGAGGCAATAACAAATAGTAACAGGGTAATGAGTGTTTTTTTCATGGTTCAAAGGTAATAAATATCACAGAACTGTAAGCTTATTATTGGTAGTGAGGCTTTTACCTTTATTTTCGTTATCTTTAAAAAAGAGGATGATTAAGCAGGTTTTCAATTATTATATCGTACTAAAATCATGTTGGATAATACTATTATTTCAAGTAATTGGTTTTGTGGCTCTTGTTGTGATGGAACAAGGGAAGGATATCTTGCAGGCTCTAAGTTTTACGGCAGAAGGTTTAATTGTCTACCATACGTGGTTTGCAATACTAGGAGTAGGGTGGTGGAGCTGGCAGAGTTGGAGAGCAGCACGTGTGATCCTTCATTTTACCACTTTTGATTTTATAAAATTCAATGATAAGTATGCGTTAAGAGCTCAAGTGCTTATTCCCCGTATACTTGGAGTCTTACCACTTTTAATACTTGCTTTTGGTTTTCTAAAAGTATCTGACTGGTCTAATCCATTGATATATGTGAACTTGTGTTTGGCCCTTTGGCTGTACCTATTTTTTCATTTAAGAAAAGATATTATCGTCCTATTTTTAAGTAGGAACAAGATAAAGGTCCTAAATATTCCTGATTATATCAAAGTAAAAAATGATGCTTACCCACCCACTTTTATATGGAAAAAGCAGGGTAGATGGATTTGGTTTAGATTGTTGTTCATCGTATTGGTTTTTACCTTGGTTATCCTGTATCCAGTTTCTTTGCCACAGCTTCTGGGATCCGCAAATATTATCTTGTTCGCATTAGGAGCTTGGTTAGTAGTTGCTACTTTTCTAGACTATGCAGAGAAACGATTTAGGTTTCCATTTACCTTTACCGTTATAGCTATGTCAGTAGCCTTTAGTTTTATCAATAATAACCACAGAATAAGAACTATTCAAAAAGTGGAGGATACCCGATTAAGCATAGAGGAACACTTTGATTTATGGTATACCAAAAAAGCAGATAAAGATACAGGTACAATTCCTATTTTTTTAGTGGCTTGTCAAGGGGGGGGAGTTCGCAGTGCTTATTGGACCGCACAGGTGTTGGGTGAATTGCAAAAAAGCTATCCTAGTTTTGATCGACATACTTATGCATATAGCACGGTATCCGGTGGGAGTTTGGGAGTATCAACCTACAAAGAGTTGCAGAAGCATTATTCTAAAGATCTTACTGAAGATGCTCATAAAATACTCAGTCAGGACTTTTTAGCACCGGTTACATCTTGGCTCGTAGTGCCTGAATTGGTTCAGAAATTCTTACCCTTTCCAATCCATAGAGTGGATAGAGCTCGAGCTTTAGAGTATTCTTGGGAAAAAGCAGCACACTACAATGGAGAGTCGCTGTTATCAAATGGCTTTTTAGCAGAATTTCAGGAGGATTCTTGTATTTACTTATTCAACTCTACTCGTGTGGAGAATGGTTTTAGAACCCTAGTAAGCAATGTAAAAGTAGACCCAGAAATATTTTCACTTTCTGAAGATTTTTTTGATGTTACCCATACAGATGTGCCGTTGAGTACAGCAATATCGGTGAGTTCTCGTTTCCCGTTTATCACTCCTCCAGCTTTGGTATACGATAAAAATGGTAAGAAATGGGGGCATTTGGTAGACGGTGGTTACATTGAAAATATGGGAGCAACAGCAATGTTAGAATTGTATGATTATCTCAGAAAGGTTTCGGATAAAAAAGGCTATAAGGTGGAATTTCAGTTGATATTTATCAAAAACACAAAGGAGGAGTATACGACCAATTTAAGTGGAATGTATGAGATTCTTGGTCCGTTGAATACCTTTAGTAAGGTATGGATAAATAGTGGTTACTATGATGAAAACAATACCAAATTGAACAACCTCTTTAATGGGGATAAAACTGCATTTATTAGTCTAGATAGAGATAATGATAAGATTATACCTTTAGGGTGGTATCTATCTCCTCAGGCTACTGCTAATATCAGAGAACAGTTGCCTTATCAAACAGCAGCCTTTAAAAAGGAATTGGATGTTATTTTGAAAGAATAATCGGGTTTTAACGTCTCCCATTATTGACTTTTTGCAATTTTAAGAGTCTATCTTTGTCTAAAATGAAAATCACCTTCCTAGGAACTGGAACATCTCAAGGCGTACCCATTATTGCATGTACATGCGAAGTTTGCCAATCAGATGATCTTAGAGATAAGAGACTTAGGACGAGTGTACTTATAGAAACAGAGAATACTAATATTGTAATTGACACTGGGCCAGATTTTAGGCAACAAATGCTTCGAGAAAAGGTGACAAAGGTGGATGCAATTCTGTTTACACATGGGCATAAGGATCATACCGCAGGTTTTGATGACATCCGTGGTTTTAACTGGAAGACCAAAGGAAAGATGGATGTATATGCCAATGAAGAAGTGGAGGCTGTTCTCAAACGAGATTTTCATTATGCGTTTGCCGAGAATAAGTACCCCGGAGTACCAGACCTTAGCCTTCACATTATTGAGAACAAGCCATTCTTAATTAATGATTTGGAAATTAATCCAGTTGAGGTATTGCATTATAAATTGCCCGTTTTTGGGTATAGAATTGGTGACTTTTCATACATCACCGATGCTAATTTTATTAGCGAAGAAGAGAAGGCTAAAATAAGAGGTTCTAAAATTCTGGTACTTAATGCTCTTAGGAAGTCCGAACATATCAGTCATTTTACATTAGATCAAGCAGTAGCATTAGCTCAAGAGCTGGATGCAGAACAGACCTATATAATACATATGAGTCATCAAATGGGTTTTCATGCAGAAGTAGATAAAGAGCTCCCACATGGGATTAACCTAGCCTACGATGAGTTGCAAGTCTATTTAGACTAGAAATTTTGTTTTAGAGGTTAGCCTCTACATCGTCTAACACTTTTCCCCAATCCATTTACCTAATTGGATTGTAAGTTACTCTCGTATTTCAGTTTCACTAAAGATTGTATTTATTCGTGGTTGCAAAAACCAGATACCTATAAGTAGGAACCAAGTAAGAAAAAACTCACCGATGTATTGATCTCCTTTTGCAGTTTCTTGTATTTCAACACTCTTTAATGACCTAGCTATAAAGTATATATTGTAAAATATGCAAACCATAGAAAACAAGTGGAGTAGAATAAATATAAGGATAAACATTAGGAATTTAGGAAGCTCGTCGGGAGGTGATTGACCATCCATTTGGGCCCCCATTTGCATTAATTCTGACATGTTTTTGAACAAAAAACCCATACCAACGGAGATGACAATAGTGTAGATGAAGGGCACTATTAGAAAGGCCTTAAACACCTTTATATTCATTTTGGTGTTTTCAGGTAGCTTGCTGTGTAAGCTTGTCCCCACTGACCATTGCCATCCAAATTGAAAAATTGCAGTTGTAAGGATGATAAGTGGAAGATACTTCATATGATCAAACATGATAGTAGGGTCTGGTGGATTTCCTTCACCAAAATTTAGATTGGCTGTGATGTTAGAAAACATTTCGAACATCATAACGAAGTTTAAACCCATTGGAATTACAAAAATGAGCAAGAATATGTGCCAGTGCTTTGCATGCAAGAAGAATTTGATCATAGTTTTAATTTATTGTTGTCCTTCGAAAATAACATTTATAGGTACAAATCAAGTATTGGACCTTTTCGTTGGTCCACTGCTAACTATGTTTGATGTAGTTGAATATACTTAGATAACATTCACCTCCATGTCGAGAGATATTTGGTAGGTATCCCAAACACTTTGTTGGATGTCTTTAGCCAACTGATATACTTCACTTCCCTGTGCGTTTCCATAATTGACCAATACAAGGGCTTGTTTGGCATGACTGCCAGTATTGCCAACACGCTTTCCTTTCCAACCTAAACTTTCTATTAACCAACCTGCGGGTACTTTTACATTGTTTTCGTCTATGGGATAGCTTTTGATAGTTGGAAACTTATCCTTTAACGTTTCAAAATGACTTTTTCCAATAATTGGATTTTTGAAAAAGCTGCCACTGTTTCCTAAATCTGAGGGGTCTGGAAGTTTACTTTTTCGTATAGCGATAACAGCATTGCTTACATCTCGTATGGTAGGCTCTGTGAAACAACGTTCTTGTAACCAAGCTTCTATATCTCCATAGCTTGTATTTGTTTTATGGTAGCGTTTAGTCAGTTTTAAACCTACCTCTGCTATGAAGTACTTCCCTTTTGCTTCTTTTTTAAAGATACTTTCACGGTATCCAAATTGGCATTCTGCGTTAGTAAATCGGATAGTTTTCAAAGTTTGAATGTCCACAGCATCAACGTAGGTTAGTACATCTTTGATTTCTTTGCCATAAGCTCCAATGTTTTGCATGGGTGCAGCACCTACAGATCCTGGAATAAGGCTCATGTTTTCAATCCCTCCATATCCCATTTCAATACAGTGCAGTACAAGATTGTGCCAGTTTTCACCACTGGCTATTGCTAATTCTACATAGTCATCGTCCTCTGAGATAATTGTGATTCCTGAGGTCTGATTCACAATCACGGTTTTATCTAGGTCCTTTGTAAGAAGAATATTACTACCGCCACCAATAAAAAAACATTCCTTAATATCTTCAATTTCTTTAAGCTGTTCCAAGTCTTTTAGAAAAATTAGATTTTTAGCTAGAACGTCTAAACCAAAAGTATTGTAATCTTTAAGCGATAAAGTGGTGTTTTTATGACTCACAATGCAATAGTAGGATGGATTTTTAAGATTAATCCTTACTTTTCCCAACAAATAAACACACCATGAAAAAAATATTCATCTTATTGTTCGCTATTTCTGTTTTTGTCATTGCTTGTGACGATGATGACGCGGTGATTGTAATAAAACAATCACAAGAGGTTTGTGACAGTTTAGATGTGCTTTATTCCAACGATATCCAAAAAATATTGGATGATGCAGGATGTTCTGGAAGTTACTGTCACGGTGGTGGTGCCGCTGGATATACCATGTCTGATTATGCTACTACCAAAACTTCAGCTGAAGATTCTAAATTTTTAAAGGCCATAAGACATGAGAACGGAGTAAGTCCAATGCCTAAAGGTGGAGATAAGTTGAGTGATGATGTTATTCAGAAAATAGAGTGCTGGATCCAGAATGGATATCGAGAATAGGTTCTAACCTTTTATAGCTACAGTCATTTCTCTTTTACCATTAGCCCCTGGTGGGTTTTCTATGGTGTAGCCTGCAGATTTCAGGTCCCTTTTAAGTTGTCCTGCTGCAGAGTATGTAGTCAGTATCCCATTTTTACGGGTTGTTTTATAGAGTTTTCTAAAAATATCTTCAGACCACAACTCAGGTTGCTTTTTAGGTGCAAATGCATCAAAGTAAATGACATCATATTCATCATTTTGTAAATGGATATATTCTAATTTTTGGGTTGTTTTAATCAAAGTGAAGTAATCATTAATCTTGACTTTGTTTTCCCATTCCGCATTGTGAAGGTCTGCAAATAACTTAGGGTCATTTACCAATTCACCATAGCCTATTTTTTCGATCAAGTCAAAAGGTACTTGAAAAGGTTCGAGAGAATGAAAGTAAACTTTTCTCTGGGTCTCAACGGCGTGTTGAGCTGTAAGGAGAGCATTAAGCCCAGTACCAAACCCAATTTCTAGGATTTTGATATTACCCGTAGTTCTATCCATACCTTCCTGTAAAAAGACATGTTGAGACTCCGAAATGGCTCCATTTCTACTATGATAAGTCTCGT
The DNA here is from genome assembly GCA_002746305.1 of Bacteroidota bacterium. Taxonomy (GTDB): domain Bacteria; phylum Bacteroidota; class Bacteroidia; order NS11-12g; family UBA9320; genus UBA9320. The sequence goes on from NVWV01000001.1 coordinate 236,140, forward strand.
CCATAGAGGGAATGTAAAGCGTATATTCCCCAGTGGTAGTCTTTTGTAATTCCATTGAAAGGCAAATGTAATCCGATTTAAAAGCTGAGAGGATACAAGTAAAAGTTCCTTCTAAGAATTTCGATTAATATTGCACCGCATGCAACCAAAAGTACTTTCTATAATCATTCCAGTTTATAACGAGGAAAAAACCATACATCATATCCTAGATAAAATTCAAAAAGTTGAATTGATGGGAGGACTTCAGAAAGAAATCGTAATGGTTGATGACCGTTCTTCAGATAATTCTTGGGAAAGACTTGAACAGTATCGTGATGAAAACCCGAATATAAAGATATCGTTGTTTCAGCATGAAGTAAATAAAGGCAAGGGTGCCGCTTTACATACTGGGATAAAAGAAGCTGTAGGTGATCTTATTATTATTCAAGATGCAGATTTGGAATACGATCCTTTTGAGTACAATGAGCTATTGAGACCTTTGTTAGAGGGACATGCAGATGTAGTTTATGGTTCTCGTTTTATGGGAGGCAAGCCACATCGTATCTTGTTCTTTTGGCACAGTTTGGGTAATGGTATGCTTACTTTGATGAGCAATGCATTTACAAATCTTAACTTAACAGATATGGAAACCTGCTACAAATTATTTAAGGCAGAAACTATCAAGTCGCTAACGCTTAAAGAAAACCGATTTGGTTTTGAACCTGAGGTTACCGCTAAGATTTCAAGAATACCTAAAATTAGAATTTATGAAATAGGGATATCGTATTACGGTAGAACGTATGAAGACGGCAAGAAGATTGGTTGGAAAGACGGTCTGCGAGCATTGTATTGCATTCTTAAGTACAACCTTTGGTCTAAGTAATCTCTTATCTAGTCCTTTGTTGCTTAAATAATCTCTTTCTCTTGCTGTGCATTCACGAATAGCACATTTCCTATTTTATCATATCCCATAAAGGTTTCTGGACCTGAATGTTTTACTTTTTCGTAACGGAATCCAACTATCGTTAAATCAGCGTCCCGTGATTTTTTGTTTATTACTTCCTTATTGGTAACATCCTCAGCCTTGGGTATTATTTCAATATTGTTGGCAGAAATTGGTAGTCTTCCTGAGCGAATCATATCCTGCATTTTTTTGCGTTGTTCACTTACCTCTTCTTCAGGGTGTACAGCAAACAACTTTATTTGACCACCCTTACTCCAGTCAGGATGCCCCAGAATGATATATGCTATGTAGATCATTAAGTTTGCATTCTGATAGTCACTACTTGTAATCCAGATATGTATTTCAGAGTTGAAACCAAAATCTTTGTCACTACTCGATAGTATACATATGTCATAGTTCACAGCCTTAGCAACACCAAGATTTTCAACAATCTCTTTAATACCTTCCTCTTTGTGTTTGTTGAATTCAAAGAGAATCATATTGTTTTCTTGACCACTGATTCCTGGTAGTTGTAACGCTTGTGAAATACTTGCTTTATAAGTTGGGTTTACCAGTGTGTCCACGTAAACACTACTGTCTGAAATCTGGGCCATTTTAACTAATCTGGCTTGATCAGCTTCAGCCTGTTGCATAGTTTCCGTACTTAGATAACCTTCAATGTGATGTATGTAAGTTCCAAAGCCAATTCGATGAGAAATCCATCGCAATAAATCAAAAGCAGCAAATCTGTCAAATGAGTCTTTTGAAATAGAAACTACAGATGGCCTCCATGCTGTATCATCAGAGTTGCTTTTACTTTTTTGGAGGAAAACTTGAATATTTCTACTCACTTGAAAAATTACACCGCTGAAGATTGATGCCATATCATCCTTCTTATTGTACATGCTCAAAACAACATAAATGGCTGTCATCATAATAATAGCAGCTATAGCATAAACGGTATTTATTTTAAACATTAAGCCAATGCACATTACGGCTCCCAAAAGGGAGATGTACCACTTTGATTTAAACGAGGGTCTGTATCCTGGATTGGAAGCAAAATTTTCGAATAATGAGATAATGCAGATTGAACCATACGTAACCATGAAAAACATAGAGATTACTTCCGCCACAGCATTTACGTCTCCCATTAAGACGAAAACAAAAGCAATGACACAAGTGATAAGGGTTGCATTAACAGGTTCGTTGTTATCTTTTTTGACCTTGCTTAGCCAATTATTAAGACGAGGGATTGGAATAATTTTATCAAGTGAAATGGCATTAAGGGTTCGAGGTGCTACCATAATACTTCCAAGAGCTGAAGAAATGGTTGCGGCAGCTAATCCGATTGGAATTATAGGCCACCAGATTGCAATATCTCCCATGATTAATTGTCTATTCGGATCAGAAAGTGCTGCAGCATTGGCACTAGAACCTAGTTTGAAAGCAATAAAAATGTATATGACCATTCCTATAATGGTTGCCGATAAAGTTCCTAGAGGAATAGATTTTTTTGGATCTTTTAAATCTCCGGAAAGACCTACGCCAGCAGTCATGCCTGTAAATGCAGGGAATACTATTGCAAAAATGAAGAAGAAGTCATTGTGACCTTTATTGAAGTGGAAAGTGTCAGCTGCTTTAAATCCATCAATAGGTCCGCCTGCAAAAAACATGGCCAGAGAAATAGCTAAAATTCCAACAACAACATATAAGAGGGTCATACCGCTGCGTGCTCCTTTGGTTAACATAAGCCAAGCCAATAGGAGTGTTGATACAATTCCAATTACCATCTTGTTAATGGCAAAGGGGAGATGTTCATTTATAAAGGGCAAAATAGGTTCAAATGCTTCTGTAAAAGCAATGAGATAAAAAGCGACGCTAATGGCTTGTGATAGATATAATGCTATTCCAATAGCAGCTCCAATGTTAAGACCAAAGGAACGAGATATAATAAAGTATTCACCTCCACCTTCTACTTTTTGGTTGGTTGCAATCTCTGCCAAAGCCATAGCAGTTGGAATGGTTACTAGGTGGCCAATAACGACTATTGCTATGGTTCCATAAACACCCAATTGGCCCACAGAATACCCGAAACGTAAGAACATAATGGCTCCTAAAATAGTGGATATTGCTGTTAGAAATACTGGAGCAGTACCAAATTTACCCTTAGGATTTAATGCTGTTGAAGCCATGTTTAAGTTTGTAACGTGACAAATGTGATTAAAAAACTGACATTATTCGAAAAAAATAAATCTAAGTGTGTCTTTTTAAGATAAAGGCAATGAAAGGATGTTGCACTTATTATACCTCTCTGGATATAGTTTTATTGTAGTTTAGTAATTTGCAGAGGACTTACTGGATAATTAAATTTTGCAGAAATGATGATCTTGGCCTTAAAATCAATGCTACTTTCATTCCTTATAAAATCTACACCATTTATAATTGTTTGAAAACTCTACTTTATGTTCTACTTTTACCCTCATTAATACTATGAATAGAATATTTATTGGTCTTGCATTGTGCGTGATTCTTTCTACTTCAAGGGCCCAAAGTAAAGACTCTTTAGAAAAGTCAAATCCCTTAGTTGCGGAAGTTTTCTTTAATATATCTGGTGCACTGGGGAAAGCCACAGGGAATGTAAATTCTACAACGTTTGTATCAGATCCTGTGTTGATAGGAATGAAAGTTAAACGTCAAAATAGTCCAAAAGCTATTCGAGCTGGTTTGAACTTTCATTTGGTTTCCTCAGACGAATTAAGTAGTCAGTTTCAACGTGTAAATACAGAAAATTTTTATTCTCTAAGCCTTGGATTTGAAAAGCGAAAGGATTTAGGTAAGAATTTGGAATATTATTATGGTATAGATGCTAGGTATTATCATTTAAGTAGCCATACAGAAACGTTTTTCATAACCAATTCGAGTATTATCCGAAGTATACAAAATGGACCTGGAATAGCTCCCCTACTTGGGTTTAAATGGAAAATTAATGAGCGATTTGAATTATTTACAGAAACCAGTTTTAGTTTTGAAGCAATAAACAAGTACAGGTACTTGACCTCTGAACAAGGATTTAAAACAGTATTGGAAGATAAGCTAGTCTATTCGGTAAGACCAGTAGCTCCGGGTTCTATATTTTTAACTTTTAAACTTTAATTAACAAATGAAAAATACGATTAAGGTTGGAGTTCTATTTCTTATTCTAGTAAGTTTTAAAGCCAATGCACAGCGAGACACAGTAGTACACACACACCTAGTTGGGTTTGACGCAAATTCAATGATTAGTCAGTTTGTACCGTTTAATACCATAACTCCTTCAGTGGGGTTCCCAGCTATTATCACACGTAGAATGTGGAATAACAAGGGATTTAGGTCGACCGCTGGATTTCATTTGGATCCAAACAGTTTCAACATAGATAACTTCTATTTTTCCTTTGGATATACGGCTAAGAAAGATTTAGGAAAGAGGATATCCTGGATTAAAGGAATAGACATAAAAGCCTATTCCGAAGGTAATGATTTTGGTTTTTTTGGGATAGCCCCATATTGGGGTGTGGAGTATAATTTTAATGAAATAATTAGTGTCTCAACTGAAACTGCAATTCAACTTGGATTGATTGACGGGCCTGTACTGGATATTAAACCTCCAATTCATATTCAATGCCATTTTAAATTAAAGTAAAAATCGTTATATTTGGAATGTTCGATTAAGATTTAAAACTATGAAAAGTAGAAAAACCCTTCTTAAAGTAAGCCTGTTTGTTGTGTTAGTCCTTACATCTTTGATGTATGTGTCTTGTAGACGAGATGTGCCGTTGAAAGATGCTGTTTTATCCTTGCCAGGAAATCCATTTAACTATTCTGAAGTGAATGTTAGAGGGAGTATTGTAAATATCCCTAGGTTGATTACAGATGTTTCAAAAGAATCATTTAGCGACCATTCTGCAACACTTGGACGTGTGTTGTTTTATGATGCCAAGATGAGTATCAATAATTCTGTCTCTTGCGGTACTTGTCACAAGCAAGAATTAGCATTTGCAGATGGAACCAAGTTCAGTACTGGATTTGCCAATAAGGTGACTACTCGGAATTCAATGGCAATTCTTAATCCTGTTCAAAACAATAAAATGTTTTGGGATAGCAGAGCTGAAACTCCATACGAACTGTCTTTAATGCCAGTGTTCAATCATTTGGAGATGGGAATGGAAAGTGATGAGATGTTAGTTGAGAAAATTAGTGAAACATTGTATTATCCAGAGTTATTTGAAAAAGCGTTTGGTTCTACTGAAGTTACCAGAGATAGGATTTCTCTTGCAATTTCAGCGTTTATCAATTCAATGCTATCTAAAGATTCTAAGTTTGATCAAGGTCAGGCAATTGGTTTCTCCAATTTCAATGAAGAGGAAAAACTGGGAATGGGCTTGTTCAATAGTGCGAAAATGATGTGTTCCGCTTGTCATGCTGCAGATAATTTTAACTCACAACAGTATTATAACGTCTTCAGTAATGTCACAGGTACTGCTAATATTGGCTTAGACAGAGTCTATTCAGATAATGGTGCTGATAGAGGTAGTTTTAAGATTCCTAATCTTAGAAATGCATCGTTAACTGCTCCATATATGCATGATGGTAGATACAATACACTCGAAGATGTTATTAATCATTATGCTAATGGTATTCAAGATAATGAGCAGTTAGACCCACGTTTTAGAAATGTAAACGGAACAGTAAAACGAATTCCAATGACTGAAGTGGAGAAGAAAGCACTAGTAGCATTCCTGAGAACACTTACTGATGAATCTTTCATCACGGATGAGAAATTCTCGAATCCTTTTAAATAAGAAGGAAATGCACACCTTTGTGGTGTGAATAAAACCACGATTAAGATAAGAGGCTATCATTGTGATGCCTATGGGCATGTCAATAATGCTCGGTATTTGGAGTTGCTTGAAGAGGCAAGATGGGTGTTCTTAGAACCTGCTATTCGCGAAAAGTTTTTTGAGTCAAGGAATTTATTATTTGTTGTAGTGAACATTAATATTTCGTACAAAAAACCCTTGGTACCGAACCAAGTGATTGAAATTCAATTGACCAACGTATCGTACAATAATAAAAGCATAATCGTAAAACAGGAAATTAAAGATCAAAAGACACAAGCTTTGTGCAGTTCTGCTGAGGTTACCTTTGTTCTACTTCAATCTAGTACAGGGAAACCTCAAACCATAACAGAAGAGATTATGGTTAAATTTGATGAGTTAAGTAGAATTGAAAATGCCTAAAAGGATTTTAAAGTGGTTGTTTCATGATGTATGGGGATGGAAGGTAAGTGGTCAACTGCCAATTGAGTCAAAGTATCTGATAGTCGTGGCCCCTCATACAAGTAATTGGGATTTTTTAGTTGGTCTTTTCTACAGAAAGCTTACTGATAATTTCAATCCGAAATATTTGGCAAAGAAGGAGTTATTTGTATTCCCAATTGGTTATTTCTTTAGGTGGGTTGGAGGATATCCAGTGGAGAGGGTTAAAAATACCCATTTTGTGGATGCCCTTGTAGAAGTATACAATACCAACGAAGAGTTTATTACTACAATTACCCCGGAGGGTACTAGAAGCTTTAACTCCAAGTGGAAAACAGGCTTTTATTATGTTGCCAAAAAAGCTAATATTCCAATACTTCGTATTGCTTTTGATTACGGTTCTAAAACACTAGTAATTGATGATATATATCAAGTAAATAAGGAGTTGGATGAAACTATAATAGATTTTAAAATTTGGTTTAGTCAGTATAAAGGTAAAAATTCAGAGAACGGAGTAAAATGGCCAGAATGAAAATAGAAATGCCAATAGAATGGCATTTCGAAACGAGAATAGAGGTACGTGTTACTGATTTAAACTATGGAGATCACTTGGGTAATCAACAGTTTTTGGCTTATGCTCAGGAGGCCCGCGTTAAATTTTTTGCGAAATTTGGTTTGGAAGAATTGAAATTTGGTGGGATATCCTTAATTCAAGCGGATGCTGCTCTAGTTTTCAAATGTGAGGGGCATTTAAATGATATTGTATGTATTGAGGTCGCTATTGAAAGAATAAGCAGTTCGTCTTTTAATCTATTCTATCGGTTTACAAATGAAACTAAGAATAAACTAATGGCTGAGATTCGAACGGCATTGGTTTGTTTTGATTACAAAACAGGAAGGCCTGTCCCATTGTCCGAGGAGGCATTGAACTCAGGAATATTTGATTAGTTCATTACATCCTTCGCTAATTGCAGTAGTTGTTTTTTGTTTTGGTATCCTACTTCCTTTCGGATAAGTTCACCATTTGGTTTTACAAAAAGAAGAGTAGGGTAGAAGTTGACACTATATCTCCTTGCAATCAAAATCCCTTCTGTTTTCTCCATGTCCATTTTTACATTAATAAAGTTCTGATTAAAGTATGCACCTACTTCTGAATCTGTGAATACTTGAGCTGCCATTTTTTTACAAGGGCCGCACCATTGTGTATAGCTATCTATAAAGATAGTCTTATCGGTTTCTTTAGCTAATTTCTTTGCCTCTGAATACCTACCATGTTCAAAGAAAATTCCTTCATCTACTTTTGTAGTAAACGAAGTGGATAGTATAAAACATAGACCAGATAGGACGACTATTAATGACTTCATAAGTTGTTACAAATATAAATTATTGTTGTTACACTACATATGGCAATAATGCAGCCAAATTACTAATATTGCCACTTCACATGTGGTTTAGTTTCTTAACAAACATCTTGACGTTGCTCTTAGGAGTGATTCTATATCTCTCATTTAAAGGGCCTTTGATCAATAGATACTTAGGGTTATTTATTTTATGGACGGGTATTTCTTCTGGGATAGCGGCATTTGGTCACCTAGAAATATTGCCAATTAATGTGCAGCGGTATCTACTCGTTTTGTCTCGTATACTAAACGTATTGTCTATTTTCTTTTTTGCTTATGGGTCTTTACAGTCCTTTGGTTATTCAAAGAATAAAAAGATACGCGTTTTAACCAATGGCGTTTTTGCCTTGTCTATGATCTGGTTGATTTATTGGAATATGAAACTTCCAGGAGCTAAAGCATCATTCTTACCGGTAATCATTTATGGGATAATAGGTATGGTTTTAATTGGTGCGGTTAGTTTTGTAATGAATCTAAAGGTGAACAAAGGTGCACATGGAAGGGTGTTGTTGGGAGTTCTATTAATTGCAGTGTCTGCAGTTGTTTTTAAAGTAATACCAGAAGAAAGTGGTATGAAGCCATCGGACATGAGTCATGTGTTAATTGCTTTAGCGTTGGTTTTTATGACCAGTGGGTTTAAAAAAATGAAATTAAATGAAATTTATAAGTAACGTATTTGTAGTTGCCTTTGTTGTTTTAACTTTCAGCACAGAAGGGCAGAATAAGGTGTATGACACAAGTGATTCACTGGTCGTACGATCGATTTTTGACGAGGCACTATTACGTGGACAAAGCTATAACCAACTGAATTACCTGTGTAAGGTAATTGGTCATCGCATAACGGGAAGCCAACAAGCAGATGATGCGGTAGAGTGGGCTCAGCAGGAGGTGATTCGTTACAATGTAAGTTCAGTATCAAAGCAAAGTGTAATAGCCAATCATTGGGTAAGGGGAGATAAAGAATGGGTAGCGATAAGTGAAGATGTAGATTTATTACTAAATGCCTGTGCATTAGGTGGTTCAGTGGGTACTGATGGGCCACTACAGGCTCAAGTTGTAGAGGTAAGTGGTATGGATGAATTATCCAGGTTCAAAGAAGGTGATTTAGAAGGAAAGATTGTTTTTCTAAATGAGCCAATGGATCGTTCTAAAATAAATACATTCCATGCGTATGGGGCTTGTGTAGCTCAGCGATATGCCGGGGCATCGGAGGCCTCTAAATATGGAGCTGTGGCTGTTTTGGTAAGGTCAATGACTACACTTACAGATATTCACCCACACACTGGAAGTATGGGATATAGAGAAGGAGTGAAAAAAATACCTGCGGCAGCAATAAGTACACAAGATGCAGATATTCTACATGGATATATTGAGGATATGGGTGCTGCAACAGTAACCATGAATCTAAATTGTTATACCAACAATAGTAAGACATATACCCATAACTTAATTGCAGAGATTAAAGGTTCAGAGAACCCAGAACAAGTTATTGTTTTTGGGGCACACATAGATAGTTGGGATAAAGGCGAAGGTGCTCATGATGATGGAGCTGGAGTAGTTCAATGTATGGAGGTGTTGAGGCTTTTTAAAGAAGTGGGGATTAAGCCTAAGAACACCATTAGAATGGTGTTGTATATGAATGAAGAGAATGGCAATAAGGGAGGGAAAACATATGCTTCTAGGGCTAAACAAAATGGAGAAAATCATATATGTGCAATAGAAACTGATCGCGGAGGATTTTCGCCAAGAGGTTTTAGCATTGATGGAAGAGAAGATCAAATTGCTAATATAGCAGAATGGACAGAGTTACTTGAACCCTATGGTCTGCACTACTTCAAAAAAGGATATGGTGGCGTAGATATTGGGCCACTAAAATCAGAAGAGAATCGTGTTAATAATAACCTTATGTTACTTGGTCTTTATCCAGATTCTCAAAGGTACTTTGACTACCATCACTCAGAAACAGACGTTTTTGAAAATGTAAATCAAAGAGAATTGGAACTAGGCGGAGCTAGTATGGCTAGCATGGTATACTTAATTGACAAATACTGGGATAAGTTTAGTCAATAAGCATACTGCAAAAAAGAGCATCAAAAACCCAATAAGATTTCTGAGAGGTATAGTAAGTAAGACGACTAAATTCTAACCTTACTTAATCTACGGGTTCTATTTTAGTCAAGAAATTTGCTACTGTACGAGCACTTGCTGTACGGATTCTAAACTTACCCTTATTCATTTTTGGGCCTTGTAGTTTAATAATATCATTGAACTCTTTGTCTGTACTTGCTACGGTCACTGAGCCTAAGTAGTAATCTACATAGAACCAATCGTACTTACTTATTTCAAAATAAAACGTGTACCGGGTACTACTTCTTCGTTTGGTTATAGCAATTCTGGAATCAATAGCCCTGTTAACTTGCTTTCCATTAATCGTCGCGATATGAACAGGGTCATAACTCAGGAATTTTTTCTTTCTTGGGGAGTAATGTAAACTCATATTGCTAATGAAGATGTTCCTATCCAGTTCCCCAATAGGTTTAATTTCTCCAGTCGAGGCTGTCATTTCAAGAGCCTTTTTCAGTTGTTTGTCATTCAGATATTCTGCCATTGCGCTTTTCACGAAGGCATTGTTATTCTCAGCCAAGGGATTATCTTCATCTTCAGTGATAACGGCAATCATTCGATCATATGCGTCTTCAGGAAGTCTTAAGTTAAGAGCAAGAATGGAGTTAATTACAAACGTAGAATCTCCTGGCATTTTGTTCATATTACCCGCCATTGCACCACTGAAATTATTGTCAATGTCCATTCCGAAGTCAATCTTTCCTTCACTATATATTTCTCCTGTAGCATCGTTAAAAGATAGATAACTACCTCGTATGCCACCTTCTAACAGTTTCATGGAATCACCTACAAAGAATTGTTGTTTAGCCTCATCGTAGAAGAATACACCTGTGTCTGTTGTTAACTCCAAGTCAGCATAACTTCTTTTGAAATTAAACATGGTAGGATAAATATGTATACTGTCATTAGCCACACTAACCGTAGCATACATTTTTCGTTGATCCTCATTTTTAATGGTGTAGGCAGGAACAATAATATCCATAGGGTCAGGTTGTTGATTATATCTGAACCATGCACTTGGATATTCTTCAATGGAGTGAAGAGGTTTAACATATCCATTGAAAACTAAATCTTCTTGATCACTATGCAACTGTGTTTTTCCCTTGAACCCAATCTTAGGACTTACAGCAAAACCTGTACTATCTTTAATAAATCCACTGACGAGTATAGCCGTATCTCCTTTGCCTTTTACCCTCATTTTATTAAAGAAGATTACTTGTCCAGTATTGTGTTTGTCCTTGTATTCATAGTAGGAAGAACCACTTATGACATATCTACCACCTATTTTTAAATCTCCGTCAAATAGTTCGTGATTTTTATTGTCTCTAGCTGCCAACATTTCGGACTGTTTTAGTCGTTGCATATCTGCATTTTCTCTCAGTTCTACTTTACCGTCAAATGGAAAAACACGACTATCTGCTACATCTATGTAAGGTACTTTTTCTGCATATATGATTCCTAACTTCATGTCAAATAGAGCATTGGTAGATTCAAATCGTAATCCTTGTTGATCTGGTTTTTTTGAAATAAAATAGGACTTCTCTTGAGCCAAAAGTGGTCCTTTGTTTAACTCAATGGTTTGAGCATCCATGTCCCATGTGTACTCGTCCATCGAACTGGCATAGGCATTGAATGGGAAGTCCGTAAGTTTGCCTTTTTCATTAGCCTTGAATTCTCCTATCCGAGTCGTAAAATCTACATGGGACTCCACGTTGTAAGAAGCGAAGGCAATTTTATCACCCGATATAGAACCTATTTCAATTTGAGACTCGTCGGCATTTACCTTGTTCGGCTCGAATTTCATGTCTTTGGATGTAAGTTTAGCGTTATCCCAAGTAAGTATACCTGTACCGGCTATTTGAGTACTAGTTTGTACAAGATTACCCTGAAACTCTTGGTCATCTCGTAGTACTTGAACTGTGTGTCCGTTAGTATTAATATACAGGGAGTCATTATTAGGCACCCATTTAGTAAGGACGTCTTTAGCTATTACATTTGGATATTTACTATCTTCTTTCACCGTGTAGGACTCCGCAGCAGCCATAGTGTAGTCAGGAGTCAATAGGATATCCTGAGAAGAGATTAGAGCACCTTCATATTCAATAGTACCTTTTGCTGTAAAGCCCTCTTCACTTAGTTTTACATCTATTTCACCCTGTCCTTTGCCTCCGTACATCGGATACCCTCCAGGAGGGCTTACCTTCTCAAAACCAAGGGAGTAATCGTCCATAATTTTGGCTTCGTATCTAAATTCAGGAATAATGCCACCTGAAACAAAAGTTCCAGGAAAACTAAGTTCAGAGGTTGTAAAGCGATCGATGTTCTCAACTGTGAATGGATCAACTTCAAATCGGAATTGGTCCTTGTCATAAACCCCTCCGTGAATACTCTTTTTATCATAGGCTATAATAGCCCCTTTTCTACTGGTGAATCGAGGATATTCGGGGTAGTCTTCCAAACCTGATTTGTTGGTTGATTTGTCAATCTCTAAGGTGCCATTAATATCTCTGAGTACAGATTTTACAGCAACCAATCTTGCTCTCCCAGTTTGGTCTTCTGTATAGATTACCATTGAATCAATCTTGTCAGATGAAATGTCAAAATTGTAATAGTCGAAATCAAATCGGGTGGAGTAAAAGTCAAACTTTCCTCCTGTAACCTTTCCTCCAAATTCCATACGTCTTTTGTTCTTTAGGATAACCTTTTGCTCATGTGGGAAGGCATATACACTTTGACTATCACTAAATCTAAATGCACGAACTCCTTCAATAACGAATGTGTTATTAATTAAATTCAAGAAAGCATTGGAGCGGGCAGAAATAACAGAAGAAAATCGAATCACGTCATAATCCACCAATTCCATATGTGCTAAAACAGCGTGGTCCAGTTTTTTTCTTACCTTAATACTGTCTGTTGACGGATTGAAAAACAAGTATCCATAATCAGCTAGTTCAATAATTTGGGGTTTTAGATAGATCTGTTTACTGCCCATCCAATCAGCATATTCCGTAAAGGTAAACTCACGTTTATGATGTTTGATTACAAAGTCTCTCATTTTCGAGAGTGGGTGATACTTCAACATGCCCCTTGGAATTTTTTCGTATCGGATATCCTTGTAAAAATCTTTCGATTCAATAATGGCTTTAGACTCTTCTCCAGTCATGTCAAACTCAATTTGAGGTATGTCCAATCTCCATACCACTTGATCCACAAATATTTCTATCTCGTGATCGTTATTAAAAAATGGAGCTTGCTCTAAACCATTTTTACCACGGGTTAAAACCAAGACTTTCTTCTCCAAATTAAGGTTGAAATTAAGTTTTGGGTGATAGATTCTACCACTATCAGTGTTTATGGTAACTTCACTCTGTAACGCTGTTATTTTACCTTCTTTAAGGCTGAAATATTCTGATTTAGCAACTATTCTAGGTTTATTCTTATAGTCGATTACCACACTTGACGGGGTTTGTGGACTACCGTTTGCAATGATTTCTGAACCTTTCATTGCATATCCTCCAGTGAAACGAACACTATTGTCCAAGTATGAACCCAATTCTATATTCTTTTTAAAAGAAACAAATTGAGGGAATTTGGATTTTTGGAGCTTCTCCTTAGTGATATGGTCAGCACTAGAAGCCCTGTCTTTTAGACTGCCATATAAGGAATTAGTTAAGAAGTCTTTATTGGTGAATAGTACCGTATCGACATTAAGTTCTGCTTTATCAAACCTGAGCTTATACTTGCCTTCAATTTCTGCATAAATATTATCGGGTCCAAAACCAACTCGTTCCCAAGTAACCTTGCCTTTTGTGCCTTCCCACTCGTCGGTATCTAAAAAATAACTGCCAGAGGTTTGAAGTATAACGAGCTTGTCAACATGTGCTTGACAAATTAAGTCTATGTCCCGAAATGAAATTTGAACTCTATTGTCTTTGAAAATGAATCGATAGTTATCTCCAGAACTATACCATGTCTTGGTTTCAGATGAGTAAAGAACGTTGTCCTTGAATAGATTGCGGGATGCTGTAAGTAATGTCAAGAATGTTTTGTTCCCGTTAGAAATCGCAGGTATTAGGGCTTTGGACCAACTAATGTATTTTGCCTGTTCTATGGAGTCTTTTGCATAAAGCATAGTTTCAGTGAAAAGAACAAAAGAAGGAATTCTTAAATCGTTATTTAACATACGATTTGCTACGTTGATAATGTTTCTCTGCTCTATTTCTACAAATTGAGCAGAATCCCATTTCGTGGTAAATCGCTTCATTACTTCATCACTCTCTTTTGAGCCTTCAGATGCAATAAATTTATTGAACTCTTTAATGAATACTTCTGGCTTTTGGGAGAAGGAGCGAGGTTGCCCAAATGCTACTGCCGTCAAAGCCAATAATGTGAAAGAGATGATGTATTTTTTTAGTGTCATTGATTATTCATGTATAAATTGGGTTTGAAGCCAATTGTTGTCTATGTTCTGTTCTACTAATTTCAATCCCTGTGCCGTAGCTGCTTTTTTTAGTTCATCAAGGTCTTGATCCAAGAACCCACATAGGATTAGATGTCCGTCTTTATTCAATCTAGCCACAAATTCAGGCAACAATCTTAAATTTATGTTCTTTACGATGTTACTTACAATGATGTCAAATTTTTCGGTCAATTGTGATACACTATCTGCCTGCAGTACATCAACGTTTTTAGCCTTGTTTAATTGTATGTTTTCCTTGGTGTTCTGCACACAATTGGCATCGTAGTCGATTGCTAATACACGGTTTGCTCCTTTTTGTGAAGCTAAAATTGCTAGTAATCCACTGCCGCATCCCATATCTAAAACCTGTTTATCTTTACAGTCTAGTTTTTCTAGACTGATAGCAGTTAGCTGTGTGGTTTCATGATGTCCTGTTCCAAAGGCCATTTTGGGAGATATAATTATATCATGCCTTGCACCACTACTTGGGTGAAAGGGGGCACGTGCCTGAATATGGTCACCAATACGAGCCTCCTTAAAATTTTCTTCCCACATTACATTCCAATTTTCATTGGCCACATCTGTTATTTTCTCAGGAATCAGGTTGAAATTAGAGAGTATCTTATAAAGAGACTTTTCGTCATATTCTTCAGAAGAACAATAGGCAATTAGTCTTCCTTTTTCATATGAAGATCCTTCATAACCAGACTCTTGGAGTAAGAACGAGAGTGTTTCTTCTAAATCTTCATCGCAAATAAGGTGTACTGCTTTGTAGCTCATTTTATCTTGTTACAATATTAGTTGATGAGATGTTTTGGTTGAGTGCTTTGGTTAATTTGTTGGTAAAGAGTGACAAGTATGGATTGGAGGAGACAGGGAATAGTTATGGAGATATTCTTCATCATTCTAATCATAGCTGTTACCTAAGAGAATCTACTCAATGTTGCTAGAATTGACTTTTGTTTCACAAGCGTTCATTGCTCGCCTCGTTTTGATAACTCCTGCAAGCTGCTTAATATGACATTCTTCATTGACTGGTTTATAAAGTGCAAATACTTTATAATCAATAGTGCTTTAGGGTTAAAATTTATACATTCGGAACCCTAATTCACAAAGTGAAAAAACAAGCCCAAAAACAAGCGTCTGATTGGTTCAAGAGCCGAAACTGGAAAATGTTTAAGTTTCAGAAGGATTGCCTTACTCATTATTTTGATGGGAAAAACGGCTTGCTCAATGCTCCTACCGGAAGTGGTAAGACTTATGCCTTGGGCATACCTATGATGTTGGCTGATAAACTCAAAGGGGATTATAAAAGTGGGTTAAAAGTCCTTTGGATTACACCGCTCAAAGCACTGAGCGTAGATATCACCAACGCCCTACAAGAGGCAGCAGATGATCTGGAGACAGGTTGGAGGGTAGAACGCCGAAGTGGAGATATATCTGCGGCTAAAAAAGCCTCCCAACTAAAGAATAGTCCAGATTGTATGGTGACTACACCAGAGAGTTTACACATCATGCTTGCTCGTAAGGGCTACTCCTCCTTCTTTAAATATCTGGATGCTGTAATTGTAGACGAGTGGCATGAGTTACTGAGTAGTAAACGAGGTGTTCAAGTTGAATTGGGGTTAAGCAGACTGAAGGCGATAAGACCGAATCTCAAAGTATGGGGTATTTCGGCAACTATTGGCAATATGCAAGAAGCTATAAATGTGTTGATGGGAGATGAGAAAACCTTAGCGAACACTGCAGTTGTACAAGCTAACATCAAAAAGAAACTTAAGATCCACACACTACTGCCAACCAAGATGGAGGACATGCCATGGGCAGGCCATTTGGGGGTTCGAATGTTAAAAAAAGTACTTCCTATTATTGAAGAGAATAGTAGCACGTTGATTTTTACAAATACTAGAAGTCAAGCGGAGATTTGGTATCAAAAAATTATAGATAAATTTCCAGATTTGGCTGGTTTGGTTGCCTTACATCATGGAAGTTTAGGCAAGGAAGTACGTGAATGGGTGGAGTCTGCTCTACACAAGGGTTCATTAAAGGCGGTAGTTAGTACAAGTAGTTTAGACTTAGGCGTTGATTTTAGACCAGTATCTGCTGTTATTCAGATTGGAAGCCCTAAGGGGATAGCACGGTTTCTTCAACGAGCCGGTAGGAGTGGGCATTCACCCAACGCAACTAGTAAGATTTATTTTCTACCTACAAATTCATTGGAAATCATTGAGTCTTCGGCTATACAACGAGCAATTAAAGAAGGTCATATTGAGAGTAGGATTCCAGTTGTTCGTGCCTTTGATGTCCTGGTGCAGTATTTGGTCACTTTGGCAGTATCGGATGGGTTCAGGGAAGAAGAAATCTACCAAGAGGTTATTCGAACACATTGTTATAACAGTATTACTCGTGAAGAATGGGAGTGGATATTGCGTTTTATTACAGTCGGTGGAGATAGTTTGCAGAGCTATGAAGATTTTAATAAGGTGAAGGTGAATAATGGTCTCTACCAAGTAGAAAGTCGGAAAATAGCAATGCGACACCGGTTGAGTATGGGCACTATTGTTGGGGATACTACCATGATTGTAAAACGACATCGGGGTAAAAAATTAGGAACTATTGAAGAATACTTTATTTCTCGACTGAACATAGGGGACGCCTTTATTTTTGCAGGACAGAAGTTTGAACTCGTACGAGTAAATGGGCTCACAGCTCATGTTGTGCCAAGTACGAAGAAAAGTGCGGCTGTTCCTTCTTGGGCAGGAGGTAGAATGAGTTTGAGTAGTGAGATTGCTGCTATGCTTAGAAAGGAGTTTTATCACCTTACCAAAGTAGAAGGGTTAAATCGAGAGGGTGAAAAGTTGCAAAGTTTATTAACCATCCAAGACAGTCGTTCTGTGGTGCCTCAACCCAGCGAACTGCTTATTGAATATCTGGAAGACGATGATGGTCATCATGTGTTTATTTATCCTTTTGAAGGAAGAATGGTGCATGAAGGAATGGCATTGTTGTTGGCTTATAGACTAAGTAAGATGACTAAGATTAGTCTTAATTTAGGAATGAATGATTATGGTTTTGAGATTCTGTGTGATCAAGAAATTCCACTAATGGAAGCTTTAGAAGAGGATTGGTTTACAACCAAAGGTTTATTGGATGATATCCAGAATAGTAGCAATATGACGGCTCTGGCAGGTAAGAAGTTTCGTGAAATTGCGGCTATTTCTGGTCTTACGTTTAGAGGGTTCCCTAATAAACTGACCAAGGAACGCCACTTACAAAGCCACTCTCAACTTTTTTTTGATGTGTTTCGAGATTATGAACCACATAATTTGCTACTTCAACAGGCATATGAGGAAGTAACTTACTACCAGTTAGAGGTAAACCGCATTCACAAGGCACTCACAAGGATAGCAAGTCAAGAAATTATAGTAAAAGTTCTTCATAAGCCTTCACCGCTTTGTTTCCCACTGTTAGTGGATAGTTTAAGTCGAGATCGGATTAGTAATGAGTCTGTATCTGATAGGGTGAAGAGGATGTTAGAAGCAGATTAGAATTTCTATGCTTCCTTGGTAGGAAGATTGAATAACGTATGTAGTATGTTTTGCTTTTAGTTGAAGCCTATTGTGTTGTTTACATCACTTCCTCCAATAACTCTTCACTTTGAGACGATAGGGAGTGAATTTTTCGAAGTATTGTTCTGAACCTCTATTGAACAACTTGAATTTGTCTGAAAGGCTTTTGTTACATTGTACTTGTACTCGGATGGTCATTAATGAACCACCCATTTCTTGAAGCTCAAAGGTTTCATTTGGGTATGTCCTTCGAATGATAGAATCTAGTGTTTTAAGAGTTCTTTTCGTATTTTCAAAAAGACAATCTGTCGAACTATCTTCACATTCATATTCAAAGTAAAATTCTCCTTCGTATGTAGTCCAGCTTGGTGATGGAGTCATGATTAGTCTTTTGATATTTAAAATACTATCTCGGTATGCTCTGGCTTTTAATATATCTTTAAACTGTTTAGTGACTTTGGATGGCTTATTCATCTTGCCGTAGAACATACTCAGTTTGTCATTGTCGAAATAGAAATAACCCTCGTCGGATACAATTTCATTGCAGTTCAGGTTAATCCTAATCTCTTTTAGAATCGAGCCGTTTTTACACAAAAAGACTCTATAGTGATATCCGCATGCGAATTTTTTACCAGGAATACTAAATGTCCACTCAGCCTTGAACTGGTTGAGGATAGCAATCTCATCTGTATAAAACTCTCCTAAACTGTCTTGGAGAGAATTTCGGTCACTCCGCGAAAATGTACCCAAAATGGAATATCCTCCTTGTTCAAAATTGTAGTCCTTAAACATTTGTGTTTGGCCATAGCTTACGAATGTTAGACATGCTAGAATATAAAGTAGAATTGTCTTCATTAAATTTAACCTATTTTTTTAACGGAAATATACAGGATAAATTTTTCTGTTGTGAATAAAAATGAATAGCGGTAATTTATAAGGGTTGATTATAAACTCTAAAATCAAGAACTTGCAGCTACCTTTTCTACTCGTTCTGCTTGGTCCAACTTGGATAGGGTAAGACGGACGATGCTCTCATCCTTGGCTGTTAAATCATGTGGAATTCCACCATCTAAAGATAGGATATCTCCTTCTTTTAAAGTATGTATTACACCCTCTACTCCAAAATCTATTTGACCTTTTATCAGATGAATTATGATCGGGTAGGGTGTTTTATGTTCCTTCATGACTTGTCCTTTTTTAAAGAGAATTCTAATTTCTTTGGAAAAAGAAGATTCTAAAATTACAGAGGTTTTTACTCGATGGTCATTGAAGTCTACGACCTCATTGAATGATGATACTTGCATGTTCTTTAATAGTCCTTCAAAGTTAAAAAGGCAATGAATCCAGAAGTATGACAATGCTCAATAAAGAAGATGATAGTTTGTGTATTGAATGGGAAAGTATGGGCCGTTTGGGTATGTCTTAGATAAAAAGTGAATTTACACGGCTTGGTTTACTCTATTCACAAATGTTGTTATTTCTTGTTCGTTATTTGCTTTCGAAATGGTGTGAAGGTTGTCGAGGTACTCCATTCCTAAGTATTTGGCTGTTTCAGAAAAGGGGAGCCAAAAGGAATCCCCCAAGTGGTTTCCTCCTGAACAACTAACTACCGCCATTTTCTTACCCCGTAATTTTCTTCCGAGTTCTCTTTCTATGGTTAATAAGTCTGTGATTCGATCAAAGAACACCTTTAGAATACCACTCATAGCGTACCAGTAAACGGGAGTAGCAAAAATGAGAGTATCGTATTCGTCAATAATTTTGGTCATTAAATCAAGATAGTCATCGTTCCTGTTTCTATTGTCATAATCGTAGTAGGAGATATTGTAATCATTAAGGTCTATCACATCCCAATTTGATTTTTGGACGAGTTGGTTTACCAATAATGTAGCATCTCCGTCTTTTCTAGAACTTCCTAAAATGATTACTTTTTTCATGTATTGATTCTGTCTCAATTATACAGCATTATTAATCCTCTTCTTGTTCGCGATTAAATAATTTAATCGTGTAGTCTAATAAATCTAGACCTCCTGGTTTTCCATGTCCGGGCACTATAATTTTAGCGGCATTATATTTTGATTTTACGTTGGTTACTGTTTTAGACCAATCTTGAATATTCGCATCTGCCAAATTCCCTTTGCCAGCACCTATTTCTTTAACAAGGCAGCCACCAAATAATACTTTTTCACTAGGGAAGTAACAAACGATGTTATCACGAGTATGTCCTTCTCCCAAAAATTCGTTTACCACCTTTTGGTTTCCAACCGATAGTTCAACGGAGACGTCAAATGAGGTTTGAGGTAGAATCACACTGTCTCTCTTGGCAAGTTCTATGGTTTGTGTGATAGCATATGAAGGGATTTTTTGTGAGTGAAATTCCTTTAACCCACCTAAACAGTCTCTATGGAAATGGGTCGCTATTATACCTATTGTTTGGCATTTCAGGGTTTCTTCAATCCAATTGAGAAGTTCTTTAGAGTCTGAATTGTGAACCGGAGTGTCAAAGACCAAAGCTTCACCGTTATCTATTACAATAAGTCCGTTGCATGGAACATCTCCCCATTTTTCAGTGCTTATATAGGAAACATGTAGAAATGTATTTGCTGTGAGTTGCTCAATTTTTAGTGTTTCACTCTTATAAGGAGGAATTGCTCTAGGTTTTTTGCAACCCAGAGCTCCCCACATAATTAGTAAGCATAAATATACCTTTTGTTTCATTCCGCTTCTTATATTTTAGGTGTTCGGTTGATAGAAGACGAATGTAGTGAATTGAAAGATTAGTTGCTTAATGTATTCACCAGTTCGGCCAATCGTTCTAGAACGGAACCCCAACCATTTAAAATGCCCATTTTCTCTTGTTGGATGCGGTATTCTTCAGTAGGGTGTACGATATTGAAAGTAAATAAAGTAGTATCTCCCTGTTGTTCAAATATAGCCTCGAGGATTACTCCTTCAGTCATTGGTTTGAAGTCAGCTGAAGTTACAATGCGTTTGTATTCAGTTATTTCAGTATATTTTCCCTGTGAAATAAACTCATTCCCGTTGGGCATCATCATAGTATATTTCCATGTGCCACCTACTTCAAAATTGTGTTCAATTACATTGAGATCCATTCCCTTGGGTCCCCACCAATGTGCAATATGTTCTGGTTGTGTCCATGCTTCCCAAACCAGTTTAAGAGGAGCATTAAAGGTTTTTTGAATGGTTACTGTTTTGTTTTCGTTTTGATTATTCATTTTTTTTATGTTGTGCTTGCAATTTTGTAAGGTATTCTTCAAAGGAGTCAATTCTATCTTCCCATAATTTGCGGTATTGATCTATCCACATGTACGCTGGAATGAGGTTTTTAGGTTGAATCAGACAATGCCGTTCTCTTCCTCTCTGCTCTATAGTAATGATACCACACTCATTCAGTATACGGATATGTTTGGAGATGGCAGGTCTACTAATATCAAACTTCTCAGCTACTTCGTTGACACTAAGAGGCTCATTTGAAATTAGTTCAATAATATCTCTACGAATTGGATCGGCTATGGCTTGAAAAACGTCTCTTCTCATTATTACGTAACTAAATGGTTACGCAATATTAATGTAACTGATTGGTTACGCAACGTTTTGTTAGAATAATTTTCAAATAGAAATCCGCTCATATATGATGAACAGAATTTAAATATTTGAAATACAGGAACTTAAATCCTAAATTTCTTTGTAGAAGTGTTCAAAGCACTTCAGAGAAACAACCCAGTCATATTACTTTAGACTTGTTCGTTAATGGATTGCTTGGGTAAACAGATTTATTTTTTCCGTTAGTTCTTGTTGTTTTTCTACATCCAAAATCTTTTCATCTTGAAAATTTTGATAAAACTTGGGTAGAGAATAGTCTGTAATCACATTACCTCCAAAGTGAGGCATAATATTTATGACAGCTGTTAATGCACCAATACCTCCTCTGCCTCCAGGGGAGGTAGCTGCTAAGAACATTGGTTTATTTGACCATATTTTTTGATCTATTCTACTGGTCCAGTCCCATAGGTTCTTAAGTGCAGAGGTTATCATTCCGTTATATTCTGCAAGTGATAATACAATGGCATCAGTTTTTTCAATGCTCTTCATAAATTGAATTGCTACATCTGGGATACCTTCGGCTTGTTCCAAATCGGTACTATATAAGGGCAATACCAAGTTCTCCCAGTTGACAGTTGTTACTTCTGCATCTGTAATTTGTGAGGCAATGTATGTTGCCAACATTGTATTAATAGAGCTTTTACTATTACTCCCGCCTATTACAAGTATTTTTTTCATTTCTTGTTTCTTTTTATAGTACAAATTTCAAGCATTGAAATGGACTTTGCATTAATCTAGATTAAGAAATGAAATCACTTTTGAGAACTACGTTCTCCCTTAACTTTACTAAGTGCCTCAGGTGTAATTCCCAAGTAGGATGCTATCATTTTTTGAGGTACGCGTTGTACTATTTTTGGGTATGTAGTAACAAAGTCTTCATAGCGTTCTATTGCTGAGCTACTCAAAAGCATAAGTACACGCTTTTGCAAAACAGATACCCTTTTCAGTAAAAGGTTTGGGGTTGAAGTCACCATTTCTCCACCTTTTTTAATTACAGTTAGAACTGAGTCCTCAAGGGCATCAATATATACCTCTGAAGGCAAGCCGAAATCTTGGCTATCTGCTATAATCCAGCCCTCTGGAGCAAAAAGGAATATGTGCTCTTTTCCTTTATCATCAATTATATAGCTACGAAGTAAACCGCTTTCTACTTTGTAGATGTGAGAATTAAATGTGCCTTTATGTTCGATGATACTTCCCTTTTTTACTGTAATGGTTTTACTCATTGTTATTCTCAAAATTAATTGATTTTTACCATGCCGTTTACAAAGCTTAATGTTTTAAAACTCGTGGACAAGACTACCTAAAATTTCCCCAATATTTTAACAGCTAAGGCTACATTCGTAACTGTGAATATCAAACTAAACAAAGCCTTGGTGGTTTTTGACCTCGAAACTACTGGGATACAAATAGCCACAGACAGAATAGTAGAAATCTACTGCATAAAAATACAACCAGATGGGAGTGAAGATCATTTGCATCAAGTATTAAATCCTACTGTTCCTATTCCATTGGAAGTATCTAAAATACACGGAATTTGGGACAAGGATGTTATAGGCAAGCCAACGTTTCAGGAGTTTGCAAAAGAGTTGAATGCGTTTTTAGGAGATTGTGATTTTGGAGGGTTTAATAGTAATAGATTTGATTTTCCACTTCTGGCAGAGGAATTTTATCGAGCAGATGTTTCATTTAATACTACCCGAAAGTTTATTGACGCACAACGAATTTTTCACAAGATGGAACCTCGAAATCTTGGGGCTGCATACCAAAAGTATTGTGGCAAGGAACTAATAGATGCTCACAGTGCAAAGGCAGATACAGTGGCTACTTGGGAAATAATAAAAGCTCAGGTGGACCATTACGACGAACTGGAAGGTAATATCGACTTTTTAAATGCCTTTAGCGGTGAGAGTGAATTTTTTGATTTTGCTCGACGTATTAAACGTGGAGAGAATAATGAGGCATACTTTAACTTTGGTAAGTACAAAGGTCAAAAAGTAGTGAATGTGTTTAAGGAAAATAGGGGATATTATGATTGGATGATGAAGGGCGACTTCCCTGAGAATACCAAGTCTGTAATTACGAAGTTGGCTTTGGAGAGTAGAAATACTTAGGTAATGGTTAATTATCAATTATTAGTTGTGCCACTTGAAAAGCATTCATGAATAAGTTAATGGATTACTCTCCTGAGAATTTTTTTGAAATTTGTATAACCATTAACCATTAACCATTAACCATTAACCATTAACCATTAACCATTAACCATTAAAGAAGGTATGGATCCAAAAGACATTGAAAAATATAGTAAAGATTTACAGGACTGGACTGTAGAATTTGTGCCTAAAGTGTTGCTAGCTGTTGCTATTTTATTTATTGGCCTATGGTTGATTAATAAAATCCTGAAACTCACCAAAATGGCTTTCCAGACAGGTGGTTTTTCAGTGGAGATTCAAGGTTTTCTGGGGACAGTGGTCAATGTTGTTTTAAAGATAACCTTGGTTTTTATAGTGGCCAGTATAGTCGGAGTAAATACAGCATCTTTTATGGCTCTGTTTGCCGCAGCAGGTTTGGGGATAGGACTAGCCCTTCAGGGAAGTCTAGGAAATTTTGCCGCAGGTATTGTTATTTTGGTGTTCAAACCCTATCGCGTAGATGACTGGGTAGAAATTCAAGATAAGTTTGGTCAAGTAGAAGATATCCAGATTTTTAATACGTTGGTACGCACTCCGGGAAAGAAAGTATTAGTAATACCCAATGGGCAGGTTATAGAAGGAATTGTTACTAATTATTCTATGAAAGGTAATATTCGGATGGAGCTTTTTGCTTTAATGCCGTATAATGAGAATTATCCAAAAGTAAGGAAACTATTGCTGGATGGGTTGGCTGAAATAGAAGGAGTCTTGAAAGATCCTGCTCCAGAAGTTGGTATTGAAGCATTTGATAGCCACAGTATCCGACTTAGTATTCGTCCTTATGTAGAACCTGGTTCCTATTGGGAGGTGCATTTTTCTACCTATGAAATGGTGAAACGAGTGTTTCACGAAAACGACATCAAGATGGCCTATACAGAAGGTGTGGCGTTTGGAGAAATAGGAGGGTAGTTTTCTTACTCAAAATTATGGGACTTAAGCTCACTTAATTCTATACAGAGTAGATTGCCGTTTGAATCATAATGTTCATGCTTACAGCTAATAAGCCCCACTTTAAACCCAAAGTATCTAGTAGTTTCTCTACGTTCACCTGAATGCCACGTGTCCACTTGAAAGGTCTTGATGCATTTTACGCTTTGATATTTAGCGGTCCTATCACAGTGTTGTAGTTGTGTGAACTGATAAATGTCTGTTTTGAAACCGGGAGAATGGTGTTCGTAAATCCTAACTTGATCAGTTCCTTCTAAATCTATCTTTAAGATATTCAAGTGAATTCCACCTTTATTCTTGATAAGGTAAGACCCAATACACTGCCAATGTACATCAGGTAAGTCTTCACCATCTCTAGTTGAGGCGATTTTTTGAATATCCATTTTGCAAAAACTGGTACGTGGAAAAGAAAGGGCATTCTGAGTCGCTAGTTCATAGCAGAAGTCTGAGTATTCCCATTTATATCCTTCCGCAAATGGGAAGTACATACAAATTTCAGGAATACAATTTTTAGTATTCCATGTATTATGGATAATGAGCTTGTCGCCTTGCATTCGTTCGGTTGTTCTGAAGTGGGGGGACAAGTCAAAATTTGAATTTTCTATTTTCAAATGATGCTTGATTTATGTTCCAAAACTACGTAAAGATTTAACCAATAAAAAATTGATATTTGCCTCTTATGCAATTAGCTGAACATCATAGTTTAGATGATATCCAGAAAATAATATCTGGAGGTGATAAAATAGAGCTTTCAAACGGTGCCAAAGAGAAGATAGAAAAGTGTAATCAATACCTATTAAATAAAGTGAAAGAGGATGGTCCTCCTATCTATGGTGTAAACACAGGATTTGGTTCATTGTGTAATACAGAGATAGCGAGTAAAGACCTTGCTCAACTTCAAATAAATCTGGTGCGTTCCCATGCCTGTGGAGCAGGAGACTATGTTCCAAAAGTTATTGTAAAGTTGATGCTATTGCTAAAAGCACAAAGTTTAAGCTATGGACATAGTGGAGTACAATTGGCTACTGTAGAGAAACTATTGGATTTTTATAATAACGATACAATACCAGTGGTTTATGAGTTAGGTAGTTTAGGTGCCAGTGGAGATTTAGCTCCTTTGAGTCATTTGAGTTTGCCACTAATAGGTGAGGGTGAAATATGGAGTAAAACTGACAAAAGTAAACGAGTGAAAGCTGAAAAATCGGCTCTTAACCTAGGTCCAAAGGAAGGTTTGGCTCTAATTAATGGTACTCAGTTCATGCAGGCGTATGGTCTGCAATGCATATTCAAAGCAAAAGATATTTTAAAGAGAGCTGACCTACATGCAGCTATGTGTATAGATGCGTATGACGGTCGCAAAGAACCTTTCCTAGCATACAGTCATCAAATTAGACCACATAAAGGCCAACTGGATACCGCAAAAGCAGTATTGGGTCATTTAGAAGGCAGTGAGATTTTATCTCAAGCCAAAACGCATGTACAAGATCCATATAGTTTGAGATGTGTGCCCCAAGTGCATGGAGCTAGCAAGGATGCAGTTGCACATGTGGCTGCAGTATTTGAAACAGAGATTAATTCAGTGACAGATAATCCCAATGTATTCCCAGATGAAGATTTGATATTGAGTGCAGGGAATTTTCATGGTCAACCTCTTGCATTGCAATTGGACTATCTTGCTATTGCAATAGCAGAGATAGGCAGTATCGCAGAGCGTAGAGTGTATCGATTGGTGGAGGGGAAACGAGGTTTACCTGCTTTCTTAACTAGTAATCCTGGTTTAGAGAGTGGATTGATGATAGCTCAGTATACAGCAGCTAGTATTGTAAGTCAAAATAAGCAGTTTTGTACACCGAGTAGTGTAGATACTATTGAGAGTAGCAATGGACAAGAAGATCATGTTAGTATGGGAGCCAATGCAGCTACCAAGTGTTTGCGTGTAATTGAAAACGTAGAGCGTATCCAAGCTATAGAGTTACTTACGGCAAGCAAAGCTTTGGAATACCGTAAACCCTTAAAATCGTCTTCAGTAATAGAGGATTTGATATCTAGAGTGAAGAACATAGCAGATATTAGTGATAGTGATAAGATCTGGGCGAATGAGGTAGAGAAGATTCGATTGAGTTTTCAGGCATAGGTTCGTTGGACACTTTCTTATGGCCCAATAAAAATGTCCGAATAAACGTTTACTAAACAATCATGGTCAAAGTTTCCTTTTTAACATTGTTAATTGCTATTTTAAGCATCACCACTCAAGCTCAAAGTTTAAATCTGGGTGTTTGTGATTCCATGCCCGACAATTTCTATAAGATGAAGTTGACTCAACTCAGCATTGAAAATGGGCAAGGGTATTGTGCATCATATCCCAAATATTTGGACAAGCGAATCTCTAAATTTAAAGAGTTAGAAGACCTAACCTTTTTGGATAGAGCCTATTTTGCAGAGGGGGAACAAAGAACACTGCCCGAAGAAATTTGTGAGCTAAAGCAGTTGAAAAAGCTTAAGACAAATGCTTTTAATAAGGAAGTTTTTGAATTGAAACAATTGGAAGTGTTGGAATTAATTCTGGGTAGTAATACAGAATTAGTTGAAAAGGAAGGTTTTAAGGGTTTTAAGGAGCTTCATACATTGAAATTAGCCTTTTTCTATCCCGAAGAGTCCATGTCGTTAAAAGGACTTGCTAAACTACCAAAACTTGAAACTATTGAACTAAGAAATCCCACTCAAAATATTGTAGATGAGGTGTTGCAAAATCACAATTTGGTCAATGTGACCATCACACAAACAAAGGGTCTTACCTTTGATTTTAGTGGATGTCCAAACATAAAATGGCTCAATCTAGATTTTAATGAACTTGAAGAGGTGCCGGCATCTGTTTATGGATTAAGGAATTTAGAGGTGCTGAGCCTTACTTATAATAAGATATCAGTAGTTGATGGTGCCATTGGGGAATTGAAAAAACTAACAAACTTTTCCCTTTTTAACAACCAATTAACGGAAGTACCAGAAGAACTTACTCAATGTTGGGATTTGGTTTATCTCATGGTAGATAACAATCCATCTCTCACAAGTCTTCCGCAGGCTTTGGGTGCACTAAAAAAACTACAACACCTATCAGCTTCTCACTGCAATCTTGTTGCAATACCAAATTCCTTAGGTCAATGCAATGACTTACGGTTACTAAACGTTTCTAAGAATAAATTAGAAGTTTTAGATTTAGATTTTTCAGGATTACACAAGTTGGTTAATGTAAAACTGAGTAAGAACCAATTAAAATCAATTCCAAGTAGTTTTTTCACTCTCCCATTAATTAGCGATGTTGATTTATCAGAAAATAAATTGACCAGCCTGCCGAATGAACTATGCAATATGAGACAATTGGTGTCGCTTAGTCTTTTTTCAAATGAGTTAAGGTTGTTGCCTGAGGATATAGGACATCTTGAAAAATTAGAATTGTTAAGTGTTTATTACAACAATTTGGAATTCTTGCCTGCTTCTATAGGCAGATTGAATAACCTCAGGTCTTTATATGTTGGAATGAATAATATAAAAGTCATTCCTGAAAGTTATAAGAACTTAGTTGCTTTGCAAGCTTTTGAAATTCAAGAAAATCCACTTACAACATATCCTTCATTTATATACGATATGCACAGTTTGGATAGGGTATGGGTGTCATTCAGCTATACTAAGTTGCCGGGATACAAGGTTTCTGAAGAGAATCCAAAGGTTATAGTGGGTAGAGATAAAGAAGCAAAGCAAGAAGACGATGGTGATTTTAATTTTGTGCATTAGTTCTCATTCAACTAAAAGAAGTAGGTATGAATTCTATTAAACTGTTTTTACTGCTTTTAACTATGGGTTTTTCTTTTTCTTGTATGAAAAGAAGCTCTAACAATGATGTGGAATCGGAGAATGAGATAGAGGGATTTTCTGATACTCAAAATGTTAAACATTGCATGGCTATTTCTTCAGTTGGAATATATGAATTGGGAATTATAATTGATTCAAATGGAAGAGAATACCATGTCAGTTCAAGTTTTCAGAAGATTCCCACGGCAAGTTCATTCAGGGGTATTAGCAAAGTTATTTTTGAATCGGAGAACTCAATTTTCAGTTATAGACTTGACTTGCCTTCTGAGCTCCCATATGCTATAGATTCAGTTGAAAATACATTAATCTATTGTAGGAATGACAGTGTTAAGTCTGAGAAGTTTAAAGGTATTGAAAAGTTATTGTGCACGCCATTCGGTTGCTTCTAGATTTTTATTAATAAGCTAACAAGCTAAATAGATACTATAAATAACCTCTAAATATCTTCAATCAAGGAAGAAGAATTTAGAGGTTATACTGAAAATGCTGTTATGGAGTTTACCTATGTTTATTTTACCTCCATTTGGAAGGAGACTTCTACATCAGTTTCCCCTTTATCACAGCTTCCATCTTTAATTTCAGGTTGATGTTTTAGAGATATTGTAAAAGTCGATGTTTCAATATCTTTGGTTTGGACCGTTGCTGCCAAACCTAAATTTAGGCCATTATCATCTTTGTCTGTAATCTCAAACTGACTACTGCCACTAAGTGTATAACAAATCAAATGTTCATTGGCTTCTTCTTTTACCTCTTCTGTAATATCTTCAGTTGTTGTTGAGCTTTCATCCAAGAATCGGATATTCAACGTATAAAAAGTATTTGCTGTCAAGTGAATGGTATCCGTTTGAATAGGAGCATTTCCTCCATCTCCATCTGTATCAGCAAACTTAAAGATGAATTGTTCTTTGCTACTCGTATCTGTGAAGGTAAGTTCTACAGATGTTATGAGTTCTTCTTCATTTGGGTTTGGAGGATCAGTTACTTGGTCATCACAGCTAGAGAAAAGACTTGCAATGGTTAGAGTTAGTATGATTAATAGAGTGGATTTTGTTGTGTAATTCATAATTGTAAATGTTTAAAATGTATAATTTAAGGTTAAATAAAAGTTGATACCAAGCTCGTCTGCATAGTATCGGTTACGGTTTAAATAGTCTCTGTATGTTGTATTTAGAATGTTGTTAATGCCCAAAGCATAAAAGAGGCGAGTCTCTTTGTAATAGGCATTAAACTCGGTATTCAATAAGAAGTATCCTTCTGGAGTTGGAGCAAAGTCTTGATTTTCTTCAACTCTTTTTTGCTTAAAAGTGTATCGTGGAGATAATGACCATGTTCCATTTTTCATAGTCCAAGCTTCAGCAAAGCGATATTGAAGTTGTCCTCTTACTTGTTGAGCAGGAATGCCGTATATAAAAGTGTTCGTTTTTATGTCTTTTACAAAGACTAAAGAAGAATTAATTTGTGCTATCCAATGGCTATTGAGTAAGTAACGTAAATCAAGGTCAATACCACTATACGTAGCATCTGTTTGTAAATATTCAAAAACAGGAAATGCTCCTCGTATACTCAATTGAGTAGAACCCGTTGGTTTCAAATAGATATAATTATTGAAATAATGAAAGTAGGGTTCCGCTTGTACACGCAGTCTATTATGATTGTACTTAAAAGCTCCAGCTATGGAGTAGCTGCGTTCTTCTTTCAACTGCTTGTCTCCAAATTCTAAAGCAGCAGAGCCATGATGAAGTCCATTACTAAACAATTCATTTATATCAGGTGCTCTAAACTTAGTAGCCAGAGATAAATGAATTTTAA
Organism: Bacteroidota bacterium; assembly: GCA_002746305.1. Taxonomy (GTDB): domain Bacteria; phylum Bacteroidota; class Bacteroidia; order NS11-12g; family UBA9320; genus UBA9320. The sequence continues at coordinate 266,348 of NVWV01000001.1, forward strand.
CATCTTCACTTACTTTTCTCCACCCACTAATATTTCCTGATAGACCGTTGTAATTGAATTCTTCATTAATAAGTTGATTTTTTTCATAGCGATACGTCTTGGTGTTTTGAGCATCATAACGCACTCCATATTCTATCAAGTATTTATCTCTTTCAAGTGTAGCCACAGTAAAAATACCTCCTTTGTATCGGAGATAATTTGGAATGAAATAACGTCCTTTAAAAGTGTTCTGTTGCCTTTCTCCCATTCCTCCGTACTGCCATTTCCAGTTGCTTATATGTTTGCCAATTAGAAGGTTAAGTTGGTTGGTAGCTAGAGATAGGTCCAATGCAGCATCTCCATCAGTATTGTGGTCGTCAAATTCCTGTCGGTGGTTATACTGGCTCGTAAAACTAGTGGATATATCCCCTAACCGAACATTTTCTACTTCCCATTTTAGCTTTCCAGAATAGTGTTGGATCAATTGTGAAGGTGCTTGAAAACTATATGTAAATGGTCGGGTAATTAATGGTGTGTCACTGGCTAAAGCTCTATTTAAATCTGTAAGATTTCCAATATGTGAGGCACTTAAAATTCCAATACGTTGTAAGAATGCAGATCCTGTAAATGAAATTTGCTGCTTTTTCCAATGCTTGTGGAGATAGTATGTGCCACTCCCTTGTGCAAATCCCGTATTGCTAAGATTGTAATCGGGAGCTTGAGCATCTCCATTCCTCTTCCCATTGATAGATAACCTTTGACCTAGCTTTCTTTCACTATTGTGTCTTTCAAGCTTTATTCCCAGTTGACCACCTTGCGGATTGGTTTCACCTCGAGCTATAAGTTGTATTCTGGAATACGAATTATCATCGAATTCCGCATGCAAGATGCGTATAACCCCTCCCATAGCATCGCCACCATACAGCAATGTAGAGGCACCTTTTATAATTTCAATGCTACCGGCACCTAAAGGATCTATCTCAGGAGCATGCTCGCTACCCCATTGTTGCCCTTCTTGTTTGCTGTCATCATTAATTATGGAAATTCTGTTGCTATGCATCCCATTGATTACGGGTTTAGCAATTGTATTTCCAGTCCGCAGAAAGGTAACGCCATTGCTGTTTTGTAATGCGTCACTAATAGAAATAGCAGCTTTTTGTTCAAGCTTTATGGACGAGACAACTTCCTTAAGTCTAGCATCAGGCTCTTTGTTATGTTGATGGGCATAAGTGACAACTTCTTCAAAAGCATGAAGGTGATGGGGTAGGTATACTATAATAGATGTATCCTGAGTAAGAATTAAACGTATCTGTCTTTTCTCACAGCCTACATGAGAGACGTAGAGTATATGAGTTCCTTTTGGTAAGTTATTTAATCTGAATTGTCCGTCGATATCTGCTACAACGTTGTGGTCTTCTATTTCTAGGAGTGCTAGTCCCAATGGTTCTGATGTAGCACTATCTTGGACAATACCGGATACACTCACCTGTGTATAAGCAAGCCTGCTTATACCGAAAAGCATAAGCAAAGCGAATAAATTTCGCATTATTTTTTAATTGAATTTTTTGAATGATTAATGAAACTAAGAAACTAGAATTTTCATTAAACCAAGGGAGGCCCTCTGTCTTGTATAGTAAGATTAATACTGGATAAAGAATCAGTGTTACCAGTTAAAGAATTTCTTTGTTCAAAGTGCGTAGATGTTTCGATTTCTATGGCCTCAGTAGTGAACCCATAGTTTATCAGAGTATCACATAGAGAACAATGGTGGTGCCCCTCTGGAGAGCATATATGCTCTTCCTCAGATGAACAGTGTCTGTCTTGTTCCAGGTACTGATGCGTCATATTTGTGGTCCCTACCCAAGTAAAGACACTTAACAATAATATGGCAATCAGCTGTTTCAACGAGGGGCAAACTTATGAACTCCAGTTGGTATTGAAGCTAATTTTTCATTAAATTAATGTTAATTCTACTCTTCCTACTCATCAAAGGATAAAACAAGCTTTTAAGAATTCGCTTGTAAACTCAGGGCTCCAGTTTCGAGTACTTCGAAAAATTTCAAGATTTCTTCTTTGGAGTTATTGGCATTTATAGTAACTAATCGTACAAATTCGTCTTGCCCAAATTGACCATATCCTACCATTGCAGTTGCGTCTTCGTATAATGCAGTGCAAAGCGTTTTGGCTGGAATATTTTTGTAATTAAAACAAATGGAGATGGAGTCTGGGAAGCTATATAGGGTGTAGTCTGGATGATTTTGAACGTACTCTCGAGCAACATCCGCTAAGTAGAATTGATTGTCTACTAGTTTTTCGAGGCCTTTGTTTCCAACGGATTTCCATAGTGTCCAAAACTTTAAAGCATCATTTCTACGACCACATTGAATACTGGTTTTACCTAGATCGAAATCATCTGCATCCGTCTGGTACAAATATTCGGCATCATTGCTAAATGATTTAGTTAGGAGTTCTTTATGCTTGGTAACGATAATGGAACAACTCAAAGGTGTGCCCAGCATTTTATGGGCGTTGAAACTGAAACTGTCGCTTCGTTCCATACCATTAACCAAGTGTTTATATTTCTCACTGAAAATCACCCCGCCGCAATATGCTCCATCCACATGAAGCCAAAGTTTATATTTTTCGCATATATCAGCAATAGCAGCTATATCATCAAATGCTCCCAATACAGTAGTTCCTGCGGTTGCATTTACATAAAATGGCGTGCATCCATTTTGTAGATCTTCCTCTATTTTTTGAGCAAGGTGGGTTACGTCCATCTCACCTTTATCATTGGTATTTATGTAGCGAACATTGTCCCTTCCAATACCAGCAAATGCCGCATTTTTTGGAGTAGAATAATGTGAAGCAGAAGAAGTGTATAAGGTCATTTGGTTGGTAACTCCCTTATTTCGTGTGCTCTCTACTGCTGCATCTCTGGCCATAACTAAAGCCATGAAATTACTCATGCTTCCACCCGGAGGCATGGTGCCGTCGCCAGACTCATAACCCACAAGGCTACAAGCCTTACTTATAATTGTTTTTTCTATACCTGCTTGCGGACCTGCTACCTTATAAGTGTACATGCTGTTGTTGAGTAATACTGCGAGTAGATCGCCCAACACAGCTTTTGGCTGTCTCCCGCCATAAAGTTGATTAAAAAATAACTTAGTTGCAGTTCTTGGGGTATGCATTACGGCATCTTCTACTAGTTTCTTCCATTCTTCTTCACCCATGCCTTCATCTTGGAAGCCAAGATTTAAATCTGAAATTACTGATGTAGTGGGTAATGGGTTAACAACGGGTTCTTGTTGTTCTTTAATAAGTAGCTTGGAAACTAATTCATTGAAGAATTTTAATTCGTCCTGCATATATAGGTTCAAAGGTGATATAATCTGAAGGAATTCCAACTTAATAGGAGTGTTTATGCCCTAACAATCATATAAACGTATATTTGACCCACTTAAACATGAGTTTTAGTAAATTATCCAAAAATCACATTTCTAACCTCTCCGAATTAGTGATTTCTTTACAACGAGGGGAATATGAAAATGTCTTATCACAGACGGAACAAATTGACATTCCAATCGAGGATCTTTTGCCTTATATCAATTGGAAAGCAGAACGCTATACCCGTAATTGTGTTGCTCGAGATGAATACTTTGAATTGATTTTACTGTGTTGGGAAAAAGGTCAGAAGACCGCAATACACTGTCATGATGAGCAAGAGTGTTGGGTTAAAGTAATTTTTGGGAGTTTTGCAGAAGTGATATATACCCATGATGAAGAGGCTGGTGAAATGGAATATGAATCCTCTGAGGTTTTGTCAGAGAATGAAGTGACTTCCATAATTGAATCCAAGTTTTTTCATAGTCTAGAAAATGTCAATAGTGGTCGTTCCATGAGTTTACATTTATATATGAGACCTATCGCAAAATGCAGAGTTTACAATAAGCAAACCAAGCAACTAGAAATGAAGGAACTCAGCTACGATTCCTTATCTGGTAAGAGACTCTAGGTTTATTCTAGAAGTGTTTCAAGTCAGAGGAATTGAATCCCCATTCTGGAGTAGTTAAGTCACCCTCTTTTAAGGAAAACCATGGGCTTTCGGCTGAGGATAATGGATTGATTAAGATTTGAGTATCCTGAGCTGGCATATAACTCTGAGCTAGCATAAAGACTTTGTTCCCCAAAGTATCTGCTGCCATATTTACTACAATTACTGCATGACCATAAGGCCTTCCTTTTTGTACAAAGACATCACCTATTTGCATTTGAAATATCGGACGTTGTTTTAATTCATCGCACATTGAACCCGTGTTGGCATAGGAGAAAATGTATTTCATGTACTTTCTGAATTTAGCGTAACTGTAATCTCCCTTTGCATAATCCTTAAAATAACGAGGTTTACCATCGGATAAAAAATTGAACTTAATTTCATCGAATTTACCTTGATGAAAAAGATGTTCACCTCGAAGTCTCATAACAGCGTCAGCACATTGCTGTAAGTCAACAGGGTCAATGTCCATGTCGACTACGGAGCAGTAGACTCCATAATTGGCTTTGGTGCTTCCTTCATAATATTTCACCTCTGTTCCCATCGGTTTCAGAGGTAAGTTTTGAAGATATGATGCAAATGATTTTTCACTTGAAGCAAATGTTATAAATCCTTCAGGGGCCAGAAATCTATTTTGAATGGTTGTAGCTGAACTGTCACAAGTGATTTTTATTAGAGTAGTAGTTGTATCTCTACTTTCTGAAGTATTTGTATTTTGGCTTGAGTTAGTGCATCCTAGTAAAGCGACTATAAAGCTTAAGTATAAAGTAGGCATATATCTTTAAACATCTTTATTTGGTCAAATATTGTGAGTTGGAGGAAATCAAAACAGCATTAGCTTTGTCTTCTAATTGTAACATGAAACACATACTATCATTTTGGCTTGTATTGGTATCCATTATTTCCTTTGGTCAAACAACATACCCTTTGGGAGGTAAGCTTAAACATGCCATTACAAAGGAGCCAATTGTAGGGGCAACCATTTTTGTGGTGGCACGGGATAGCAGTTTGGCAGGGGGAACTGTCTCTAATGCTAAAGGTCAGTTTAACTTGGATTTGAAAAGAGGTGGATACAAGATTAAAATTAGTTATTTGGGTTTAGAACCATATGAAGAAGAGATTCGGCATTGGAGAGATGACTATCTCGGAACTATATATATGTCAGAAACTACTTCAGAACTAAAGGGAGTAGATATAAAACAACAAGCGGTTCAAGCTACTGTACAAGGAGATACAACAACCTATAATGCCAAAGCTTATAAAACCAATCAAAATGCAAGTGCACAGGATTTATTGGAAAAGATGCCCGGTGTTCAGGATGTAAACGGGGAGATACGGGCTCAAGGTGAAAAAGTACAACAAGTATTGGTAGACGGAAAGATTTTTTTTGGGCAAGATCCTAAAACGGCTTTGGCAACATTGCCTGCAGAGGTAGTAGATAAGATTCAAATATTTGATGATCAGAGTGAGCAGAGCAAGGCAAGTGGTGTAGATGACGGTACCCGTATTAAAACGATAAATATTATTACCAAGATAAATATGAGGAATGGGGAGTTTGGTAAAGTGTATGCAGGCTATGGCTCCGATGAAAAGTATAGTGTAGGGGTTAGTATCAATATGTTTCGAGGAGATCGTAGACTTTCACTATTGGGGCAGGTTAATAATATCAATCAACAAAACTTTAGCACTGAGGATCTACTGGGAGTCGTGGGGGATAATAGTGGTGGAAGAAAGAGAAGAGGTGGTCATGGGCCCGGAGGAAAAAGGCCTTCATTTCTAAGTGGTTTTGCAGCAGGAGGGAGTGCAAATGATTTTTCAGTAAGTTCTGTAGGTGGAATAACTAAGACAATAGCAGGAGGAGCGAACTATCAAGATAAGTGGGGGAAGAAGATAGATGTAAGTGGAAGTTATTTTATCAATCAAGGAGTGAATGAATCCATTAATAATACCTATCAACTGTATTACTTAGGACAGACTAGTGGACAAGAGTATACCGAAAAAGATTCGAGTAATAGCACAAACCTAAATCACAAATTCAATGCGAAGATGGTATACAAGGTGAATCAAAAGATGTCTTTTTATTATGTGCCATCAGTGACCATTCAGCAAAATGAAGGTAATACATTCCTGAAAGGGTCAACGACACAAGAAGGAGCTGTGCTCAATGCTCTGACACAGACGTTTAGTAGTGATTTGTCAGCTCTTAAAATGAGTAATAATTTGATGTTCAGATTAAATGGGGAGAAACGAGGTAGAAGCCTTTTTATTCAAGTGAAGAATGACGTGGATAGAACTGATGGGGATAATCAATTGAATGCAGTAAACAGTGATATTCTTAATGTGATGTCCAACATAGATCAAATAGGTGACTTGGATGAAGATTTAGATGGATGGAAAACAAGTGTAATGTGGAGTGAACCCATTGGTGATAAAGGTTTGGGGACATTTTTTAGTTACGATTTTGACAATAGCCGAGCAACTCAAAATCTTAGGACGATTAGTGGGGTAATAGCTCCAAATGTTGGTACATATGATTCCTCAATATCTTCGACGTATAACAACGATTGGAATACCCATACTGCGGGTTTAGGAATGCGTAAATTTAGTCGTAAGGGTGGATTTGTCGCAAGAGTTAAGTTTGAATCTGCTGCTTTAGACAATACCCAAACCGTACCATTTGATGAGAAAGTAAACCAAACATATAACAATCTTCTCCCTTTTGTTTTGTACAGGGCTCGACTAAAGAATAAAGCCTCCTGGTTTAATATGTATAGAACCTATACCACAAAGCCGCAAGCGAGTCAGTTATCTCAAACCGTGAACAACAGTAACATCTTACAATTGACTACAGGAAATAGTGGACTTACACAACAATATGGACATTGGTTTATGAGTAAATATAACAAGGCTAATGTATCTAAGAGTACCATTTTTTATGCTATGATTAACGGAGGTTTGAGCAATAATTATATAGGTCAAAGTACATACACGGCACATGCTGATACGATTTATAATGGAGTGGCTTTGACTAGAGGTAGTCAGTTAGTTAACCCTGTAAATGTTGATGGTCAGTACACTGCAAATGCCTTTGTAACCTACGGCTTTCCAGTAAAAAAACTAAAGAGTAACCTGAATTTTAATCTCTCTACGGGCATCACTAATATCCCGTCTCTGATTAACGATAGAAAGTCGAACACCTTAAATCAAAATTATGGTGTTGGATTTGTGTTAAGTTCAAACATAAGTGAGAATATAGATTTTACCATTTCGTCTGAGTCCAATTTTGTACAATCCACAAATTCATTGAATAGTGATTTGAACAATCAGTATTTAGTGCAAACAAGCAAGATAAAGTACGATTGGATTATGCCAAAGGGACTTACCTTTCGTACTCAATTGCAACACCAGGAATATTTTGGACTAAGTGATTTTCTAGACAATCGTGTGTTGCTTTGGACAGCAGGTATTGGCAAGCAACTTTTTAAGAATAAGCGAGGTGAAATACAACTGAGTGTGTATGACATCTTAGGTCAAAATAATAATGTGTCCCAAAATTTTTATGATAGTTACTATGAAGAAACAAATAGTAATGTTTTGACTCGTTATGTCATGCTATCCTTTTCCTACAACATTAGAAAATTTAGAGAGGATAAAGTGGAGGAGTAGAGGTGAAACTCGTTAATTAGATAGACACATCTTTCAGAATTAATCCCACCAAAAAAATAGTGTTTTGCTTTGAGCCATTTCTCTAGCGAGTTCATCTACAGCTCCTGTGCCTTGGTCTACCACGTCAGGACACACCTCATATACCTCGTCTGCGAGAGTATTCCAGTTAACATTGGTCTTTTTAATTCTGAACTCACACCAATCGTACGATGCTCCAATAAACTGTAGGTCTAGTTGTTTATCAAATCTTTCAATAATAGAAATCAGACTATCGTTGTCAATATCCCAATTGATACCATTGGTCTGAACAGCTTTTAAAATTTCAGACTTGTTAATTGTTTTTACTACGGCTATTTTATCTTTAGAATCATTCAGTCCAAAGTTATTTTCACGCATAAAGATAGTGTAACCTTTTGCATGGAACTCATCGTTTAGGTTTTCTATTAGATCAGCCGATTTTGAATTTACTTCATTAAAAGTGAGACCTGAAAGAATTGGAGGAGTTCCATTGTGCCATTTAACTTCAGTCTCGTTGAGTACCGCCATGTCAGGTTCTTCAGGCACGAAAATTTTAAAACTGTCAGAATTGTATAGGCGGATAGAGGAAATTATGGTGGTATCAAAACCTGTATTTTGGCAAAATGTCCTCTCACCATCTGTTAAAATATAGTCTGAAGAAGTTGTGGAACAGGAGAGTAAACAGGCCGTAACGATTAGGAATAGAATGTTTTTCATAAAAAATGGATATAGAATCTAGTTTGTGGAGATTTCTGCGGTGTCAAAGATATCTTGAAGTTCCTGATCAATAGGAAAAGGTTTTAAGGGAGGTACATTAGCTCCTCCGGGGTTTCCCACAGGTACTTTTCCTACAAAAGATTTTATTCCTCCAAATATTAAACGGGGTATTTGTCCAAGAATTTCCTTGATACTCTTTATTTTGAACCCAAACAGAAGCATTTTCCAATGTACATAGGAGTGAGCAAATGGATATCGTTGCCCAATAATATGAGCTCGCTCCAAGTGGTGCCATGCAGTTGATAAGCTTCCCGTTTTGTATTGTTTGAGGTATTCCATTAGTTCCGAATCGAAATACGGTTTGAGCGGTACTGGAAGTGTGGTGTATAGTTTCATTGGATATTTCAAAATTAAAAGAAATAGGACTAATGAAAACACACTGAATTCGTCATCTTTGTGAACATGAATCTCGAACGTCTCGAAATGCAACTTAAAAAACGTTGGGCTTCCAAGTATAAATGGGGAAAGAGACAAGTGGATATTTGGGATTCACAAACAGATTTTGTTCAACGTTTTACCGATTTTGATGAGGTGAACGATGAGATTGTTACACAATTCAATACCCATGCAAAGTTTGAGGATATTAGGAATTATGCTTTGAGTCGTTGGTATGATTTTCAAAGTGCACGTGCTATTGAATATATCCTTGACGCCCATCCATTGGTTCGTAAAGTTAAGAACGTAAAAGGTCTTGAGAGAGATTTGTTTATTAACGGAGTAGGTTACGACCACAAAGTAGTTATGTATCCACGTTCATATTCTGAAACCATTGAAGTAGCCAAGTCCAATAAAAAGGAACTAATCCAGTGGTTATATGAGAATGATGATGAAATGAATTTTCATCCAAGAAATAGGTTTTATATTGTCTTGCACGAAGAGAATGGTGAACATTGGAAACTAAAAGCAGAGCTGAAATGGATTGAGAAATTAATAGATACTTATTTTCATGAATACAGCGAGCAAAGACTCATTGAATTAACATACAATAAAGGAGTAATCAAGGCAGATGCGATATTTGGTGTGAGACAGTTATCAAAAGTTTAATTAATGGTGAATTATGATGATTAAATTTTCAATGAAAGTCTTATAACTGCAGGGTTTGAGTAGCTATTCAGCTAACTTTAAAATTTGTTTGGGGAATACAAATAAAAGGCGACTTTTGCAGCCCTGCTGGAAGAAGGAGAACCAGCGGGATTAAAAAAAATAAAATGGTAAAATTAAGACTTCGTAGACAAGGAAGAAAAGGAAAACCTTTCTACTACATTGTGGCGGCGGATGCAAGAGCTCCTAGGGATGGTCGATTTATTGAGAGAATTGGTTCGTATAATCCGAACACCAATCCAGCAACAATAGACCTTAACCTAGACGATGCGGTTCGTTGGTTAGGTAATGGTGCAGTTCCGACTGACACTTGTAGAGCAATCTTATCTTACAAAGGTGCTTTGTATAAGCATCACCTTAACAAAGGTGTAACAAAAGGTGCATTAACTCAAGATCAAGCAGATGCTAAATTTGCTTCTTGGGCAGAAGAAAAAGAAGGTAAACTATCAGCTAAGTCTGATGACTTAACTAAATCAGCAGCAGATGCAGCAGCAGCGGCTCACAAGCGTGAAGAAGAAATTCGTTCAACTCGTGCAAAAGCTATTGCTGAGAGAAATGCACCAGAAGGTGTAGCTGAAGATGCAGCAGAGGCGGTTGTAGTAGAGGAAACTCCAGCAACTGAAGAGGCGGCAGCAGAAGTTGTAGCAGAGGAAACTCCAGCAACTGAAGAGGCAGCAGCAGAAGTTGTAGCAGAGGAAACTCCAGCAACTGAAGAGGCAGCACCGGAAGTTGTAGCAGAGGAAACTCCAGCGACTGAAGAAGCAGCACCAGAAGTTGTAGCAGAGGAAACTCCAGCAACTGAAGAAGCAGCACCAGAAGTTGTAGTAGAGGAAACTCCAGCAACTGATGAAGCAGCTCCAGAGGTTGTAGCAGAAGCAGAAGTACCTACTGAGGAAACTCCGGAGGCTCCAGCTGAAGAAGCTACTGAAGAAAAAGCATAATTTTACGCTATGTTAAACAAGGATAGCCTGATTTGTATTGGATACATCAGTCGTCCTCATAGCTATAAAGGAGAAATCCAACTTACGTTGGAACGAAAAATCGTCTCGCTAAAGCGGGGCGATTTTCTTTTTATAAAAATTCAAGGCCAGTATATTCCCTATAAAATTCTGCTTATTAAAGGGAAGTCAGAAGAGCCTGTTTTACAATTTGAGTTTATAACAACCTATGAGTTAGCACAAGAAATTTGTGCCAATGAAGTCTATACAGATACAGAAGTACTTCCTGAAGAGTCAGAGTTGTCTTTTGTCGGTTTTGAGGTAATTGATAAGCACTTAGGAACTATTGGAATTGTAGAGGATGTACATGAACTACCAAAGCAGATTATGCTTCTGGTGAAATATAATGGAGAGATCAAGTATATTCCTCTTGCCGAGGACTTTATTGATTATATTTCAGCAGATAATAAAGAAATTTGGCTCACTTTACCGAGTGGGTTACTCGATATATAATGCATCGCATAGACATCATATCAGTGCAACCTAAGTTGATGGAAAGCCCACTCAACCATAGTATTGTTCAGCGAGCTAAGGATAAAGGAATCGTTGAGATAGTGCTTCACGACTTGAAGGACTATGGCCTAGGTAAATACAGGCAAGTAGATGATACAGTATATGGAGGTGGAGCAGGAATGGTAATTCGATGTGAACCTGTATTTGATTGTATTAATCAATTGAAATCAGAACGGGACTACGATGAAGTGATATACATGTGTCCTGATGGTGAGGTCTATAATCAAGGGACTGCCAATCAATTATCTCTTAAAAGGAACCTTATTATACTATGTGGACATTATAAAGGCATCGATCAGCGTATCCGAGATGAAATAATCACTAAAGAAATTAGCATTGGAGACTATGTTTTAAGTGGAGGAGAGCTGGCGGCTGTTGTGATAGCAGATTCTATTTGTAGATTAATACCAGGTGTTATTTCTGACGAGGAGTCAGCGTTGACAGACTCTTTTCAGGACGGATTACTGGCTCCGCCAGTATATACTCGACCTGCGGATTATAAAGGATTAAAAGTTCCTGAAGTATTACAAAGTGGGCATTTTGCCAAAATCGAAACGTGGAGAGAGGAACAGGCTCTTAAAATAACGGAAGAGAGACGTCCTGACTTGTTGGATTAAGCTTGTGAAATTCCAATCGTCATTTTGAAACCCTAGGCTTTTCATTTACTTTTGGTCACACTCAATGATTAGGATTGTTCTTATAGATGACCACAAGATTATTCTAGATGGTATTTCATCACTGATTGCTACGAATAATGGCATTGAAATACTTAATACTTTTGAGAATCCTAAAGAGGCTTTGACATTCTTAGACACGACTTTTGTTGATGTTATATTCACTGATTTGGATATGCCAGAAATGAATGGTGAAGATGTTCTAGTTTATTGCAAATCAAAGTTTCCATCTACTAAGGTGATTATACTTAGTATGCACAATGAAAAAGCGATTATTAGACATCTTATACAACTGGGTGCAGATGGATATTTACTAAAGAGTGCAGGTAAAGAAGAAATACTCAAAGCAATTAAAACAGTCCACTTGGACGTGAAATATTTTCCTGATGATGTACTCCAGTCTTTGGTATCTGCTGAAGAATCTAAAGTAGAACCACTGAACCCAAATCTAGAACGGCTTACTTCACGGGAGATAGAAATAATAAAGCTAATTGCTAGTGGATTATCCAGCAAAGAAATTGGAAGCAAGCTTTTTATAAGTCCTAGAACTGCCGAGACACATAGAAACAATATCCTAAAAAAACTTGATATACATGGTATAGCAGGGATCATCCGTTTTGCTTTTCAAAACAAGCTTGTAGAATAGATACGTATATCTACGTAGCAAATTACCCTTTTCTACTTATTCCATAGTACTGTGTAAGAACTCACTTTTGTTTCATAATAAATCAATATCATGAAACGAACAATTATAATTACTTTTATTTGGGGTGTAGCTACACTCTTTAGCTCGGCACAAACTTGGACTAAACTAAACTTACCCGTTACAGATCAAACATTTACAGATATAAAAGTAGGTGCAGACGGAAATATCTATTTACTATCGGGGATGGGGCTTTTCAAAAGTTCTGATGATGGAACTAACTGGTCCATCTACAACAATGGGAGTAGGAACTCAGATGGAAGTATAGGAGATGAGCTAATGACCATTTCCGAAAATGGATTGGTGTTTATTGATAAGGGTTTAACTATTAATCAAGTCAATGCAACAGAACTTAAAAGAACAGAATATTATACATTAGGAGGATATCAAAGGTCTGCACAAATGGTCTCTTTGAGCACTGGTGAAATTGTGATGGCTCACCGATCAAACTGGGGAAATAAAGATGTATCCTATAAAATATCGTCAAATGGAGGAGTCTCTTTTGTTGACAAAAAAACATCTTCTGGATTCTTATTGAAAAATTATAAAAATCCAATACTATTTTCCAATGAAAACGATGATGTATACTATGTAGGAGAGGATTATACGCTATATAGGTCCACAGATAAAGGAGAGTCTTTTACCTCTTCAGGAACGGCTTTTGAAGGAGATTATAAAACGAGTACCATTGATAAAAAAACAGGAGCAATCTATGGGCTGGTCAGTAAAAGTGCAAAATGGTCATTGAAAAAGACCACAGATCATGGAGTAACTTGGACTACACTTACCTTACCTGGGACAATACTTGCCTCAGTAGTAGCCTATGATAATCAAGTAATTTGCTATGCCTATAACAAATGCTATCACTCTACGGATGGAGGAGCTAATTGGACAGATAGGTCTTCCATGTTCTCTTCTGATAATTTTCCGTCAAAGTACGTTATTACTCAAAACGGAAAAGTTGTTGGGATAAATAGTGGTAGTCACGGAGTGGTTGGATTAGATTTCAGTACCAATACTGTTACTCAGAGCAATAGTGGTATAGTTCATGGCTCGTCAAGTACACATTCGTTCAATGGAACTAGACTAGCTGCTACATTTTCAGGGCAAGCTTACTATACAGATAACAATGGAGCAGACTGGACAAGACTAAAAGGAGAGGGAGCATATGGTAATGGACTTTACGTTGCAAAAAATGGTACGGTGTATGTAGCAAGTGTGAAAAGTGGAATTTTTAATGGAGTGTATAAACAAGATGCCAATGACTCTATGGTAGCAGTGATAGCTGATGTCGACGAAGTAGGAAATATGAGTAAAACCAACAGCATGTTTGAGGATGACAAAGGAAATTTCTATTGTGTGAGCAGCTTGTATGGATTGTATAAATCAAGTGATGGAATGAACTTTACTCGACTTGTAAAAGAGCCTTTCAATAATTTAGGTGACCAAACTGTCTGGTTTAGTGAAAGCAATAAACGAATGTATGGTTTTAACAGTACGGGTGGAGACATCCATTACTCAGATGATTATGGGGTTACATGGACTTTAGGCACCAAGGTAACGGATCAGAATTTTCCACAATACATTCAATTTAAAGGAGCAAGTAAAGTATGGACTCATATGTGGAGTACTAAAGTGGCCCAACACGGATTTTATAGTTCGGGAGACGTGGGTACATGGAGTCATTTTCCTACAACAGTGGCTTTTGATAATAGATATAATCAAATCATAAAAGGTGATAATCCTGCATATATATATGATGCATCTACTAAAGGCTATGTAAGTATGTCAACAGATACAGGCAAAACTTGGATTCAGTTTGAAGATGGGCTAGACAGTTTTGCAATCCTTGATAGAACAGAAGTTACTGCTGTCTTTGTACCAGTGGTAAGAATGACTTCAGGTGGTGGCAAATTGGTGCTATCTACGAGTGGAGCCTTGTATATGGCTGATCAAGTTGCTGGTTCTAGTACTGGAATCGTCACAAAAGTGAATGCAGCTAGCCATACTATTTACCCGAACCCTGCAAATAATATCCTACATATCAATGGGGCCAAAAACATAGAAAGGATTGTTATCCTAAATGCAGTAGGGCAGTCTGTACATTTAGAAGTACTGAAATCGAATTCGATTGATTTTTCTAATCTAGAAAATGGTATTTACTTTTTACGAATACATAGTGAACAGGGATTAAGCTCACATCGAGTAGTTATCCAACACTAGTACAGATTCATCTATAATTTATAAAAGGCGATTTGAGAGTTCTAACTTTCAAATCGCCTTTTTTAGTACGTAGTACTACGTATGAAATTACCCTGTTCCACTTATTTCAAGACTCTATTCCTACTCTCATCTTTGAAATAGTGAAAAAAATAAGCATCATGAAACAAATAGTATTTAAAACACTCCTCCTTTTTCTTGGATTTTCGTTGAGTAGCAACTTGTCGTTTGCACAATCTTTTAAAGATAAAATAAAAGCGAGTAAAGACAAGCTAGCAGCTAAAATGCCTACTAAGGATAATTCCGCAACATACGAATGTGGCTATATTCACAAGACCACATTAGCCGAAAAGGCAAATCCAATGAAAGCCTTACAAAAAGGTCTAGGAGCTGCATTCACAGCAGAAGGTCAACCTGATCTTGGAACTATGTCAATTTCGATATTCTATCAAGCTCATCTTCATCCTCAGACAGTAATGCGATACCCAACTAAAATTCCAGGATGGGAAACATGTGGGGATGCTGTGTTCTTAGGATTTAGCAATAAGAATGGAATTGGTCTATCTGCAACAGATGGTAAAGTGTTAATGGACAATCAGGAAATATTGGATGCGGGAATGGGAACCCATTTTTTAGGATTTAAACCAAGTGAAAGGGGTACAAAAACGGTAACTATAACAAGTAGTGATGGAGATAAAGTAAATGTACAATTAGACCCAGGAGCTCCATTGGAAATAAAGAGTATTAATGGTGTAGCCAAGGGAGATGCAGTTACAATAGATGGAACAAAAGATGTGGTTATAGAACTAGCCAATGGAGATGCTGACCCCAACTCTCAACTGCATGTACAAATGGTATGTAAACTAATGGGTACTCCGATAATGTATGATATCATAGTGACTAAGGCTAAAAACAAGATCTACATTCCAAAGGAGGCTTTCAAAAGTTTTGAAGGATCACCAAGTCCCTTTGCAAAAAAAAACATAATAATAGTGAACAGAGTCACTGAGAAGGTGATCAATAATACAGAAGCAGGTGCTCTACGTACCATAAGTGCTTATATGGATTGGGCTCCTGTATCTGTGGGTGGTGAACTTGGAAAGGGAAACGTAATAACTATGGGAATGGACTCTACTAAAAATGTGAGCATTAGTTTTAAAACAGACACATTAGCGGAGTATGTTTTCAATGTAGGGAAAGGAAGTCCTTATAATTCTCCTCCTACTAAACTAATTAAAAATGTAGCTGTAGCATCGTTTATGGTACGTGGTAACTTAGAGGCTTCAGAGACCAATATAGAGGGTGACTGGATAGTTACTACAACCAAATGGTTTCCAAAATTAACAGACGATACATGGCAAAATCTTGTAGATGCGATGTACAGTGATTTTGAGACCAAACTTACCAATGGTATGGGCTATAATTTACTTTCACTAGATAAAGTAACAAGCTCTGAAGCATACAAACATGCAAAAACCATAGAACAAGGAGTGGTTGGGAATTTTGTAGAAGTGGGAGCCGCAGGTACCAAGAGGATAGTCGCCACTACATCAACGGATTTTTGGAAGGATGCAAGTATCACATTTGGAAGTGATTTTATAAGCGAAAGATTGATTAAAGAACTTGATGTAGATATGGTTTTATCGGTAGTCGTAGATCTCAATTTTAATTTTGCAACAGAGGCTCTTGAACCTAAAATAAGCATTGCCGCTTTTGCACCGAATGTGAGTTATAAGACTGCTGCTCAGTATTATTCGATGACGGCTACGAGTGTTCCTAAGTCTTTAGAGAAGAGTAAGGCTCATTCGGGAAGTGTAGAAGAAGTCATTTATAAAATGCTGAATGCGGAAACATTTACAAATACTTATATCGATGCCTTAAAACAATTGGAAGCTAAAGAAATAGCTACGCCTGTGTATGGAAACCTTTGGGAAGCAAAACAATAGAAGGAGTGAGTCATGAGATATTTAACCATCCTATTCTTTTTAAGAGTTATTGGTGCTTTTGCTCAATCTCCAAAGGACTCAATCCAAAGGGAATACGAAGACTATAACAAAAGCGTACAGAAAATAATCTAAATGATATTGAAAAAAATAACTATGAAAGAAATCACAACACTAGTACTATTAGTACTTACTACACAAATCACCGCACAAACGGTATCCTATAAAACTAAACTAGATGATCCATTTGCTTCTAAAAAACTTACTGTTGATATAGCAGGATATTCAGGCCTAGGAGTAGGGTTGAAAGATAATATGCAGTCGTATGTTTCTTTTGGGTATGAAATTGGGGCATCTTATTTTCCAATCATGAATAAAATAGAAATACGAAGTAATTATCAGACGGGACAAGATTTGATAGATGACAATAAGTATTCCAAATTTGAATTAACTTGCTCATATTCACTCATAAGTAAGGCTAAGACCAAAGATCGCCAATTAATCTTAAGTCAATCATCCACGACATACAGCACAACGACTAAGTCTATCCAAACACCACAAACACGGCAAACCAATATGGAGGTGAAAGGGGGAATTGTATTTAACAATGGGTATCTCGGCTATCTGAAAGAAAATGGAAGCTCCTTTTCAGGTTCTAGTAGTATCACGTATCAAGCCAAAGGCCTAGTAGCAGGAATTCAACTAAGACAGTTTTATAGCTACGCAGCATTAATAAATAACAAATACACTGTGAAATCTTCTGGATCTCTGGTTGCTTATGCAGATATTATGATTATGCCAATTAGCGGGTACAAAATGAAACCTTGGCCAAAACAAGAAGTTTTAAAAATAGATAAATCTACGAAAGATAGGCTAAAAGATGCTCAGCTTACAACTCCTATTGGGGGCAAAATGGGTGTGCGGTTTGTCAATAATAAGCACAAGCTATTTTCATACTATGCAGGGACGGAAATCGGGATACTTGCTCCTAACAAGGTTATACATGGGTCGTTTTTATTGGGGATGAGTCTCAATTTTATGTAAGAATCAACTTGTCTATATTCAAATAAAAAAGTGAATATAAAAGAGGTAGTTAGTAATACATATACATCGCACGCAAAATATTTATCAATACCTTAGCCAAATAAAAACAGAGAACTGATTGTGATCATCTTAAAAAAATATACAATTCTGCCAACTGCATTTTTCCTTGTTTTAATAGGTTCAAGTCTCTTGAGTTTTGGACAAAACAATGAGTATTCGGCATATCAATCTTACTTCAAAGTAAACTCGGAAATATCTCAGGTATGTGATAGCCTGTATTATGCCTGTGCAAATGGAGGAACCATTCAGATGAATGAATTTTACAAGCAAACGTCTGCTTTTGATTTAAGTAACGCCACTCTAAATGACTCCATGGGTTACTTTGTCTCAAGAGGGTTGTGCCAATATCTAACTGGTGATTTAGATAAATCTGTTAAAAGCTTATTTCAAGCACAATTATTTGCAGATAGAACTGATAATAAACGTTTTTCAGGAATTGTGGGAAATCACTTGGGTAATGTATATTATCTGCTAAAAGACAAAAAAAAGGCACTGAAATTCTACAATAGGGTGGCACAGAATGATTCTGCTCCCTCATCTGCCCGTTCTTCTGTGCTCAATAATATATCAGTGATTAATTATGAGTATCATGAAGGAGCCACAAATTCTAAGACCAAAGATTCGCTAGCAGAGATTATTGACAAAAACTATAGAGCTAGTTTGAAAATACAACGTGCAACGAATGATATTAATAATCTGGCAGGAACATTAAGTGTAATGGTGCCTTGGTTTGCAAGTCGCAATATGTTTGACAGTGCTTATTATTATGAGGCAGAGTGTCGTGAGCTTGCCATAAAACACCACTTGGAAGGGAGAATTGCTTTTTTGAATATTAATCTGGGAAAAGTGATGATAAAAGATGGCATTTTTAGACTGGCGATAGATACCATACAAAAAGCTGTAGATTTTTATCACGGAATTAAGAATATAGATCAGGAAATACATGCACTTGAGGTACAGACTTGGGCATATGATTCTCTGCATGAGTATGAAAAATCAAAAAATATTTATGCAAGAATGTATGCTATGCAACAAGAGAGCTTTACCGAAAATACAGCCTCATCTGTTGGGGAGTTTGAAGCTAGGTTCAATACACAAAAAAAGGAACTTGAGAACCAACGACTTGTTTCTGAAAATAAAACCAAACAACTCAAACTAAATAGATTGTTGCTACTTGTAGTGTCTTTTGCTGCTTTGGGATTAGGAGTTTTCTTTTTTTACCGTAACAAGCTAAAAAAGAATCAATTAATCATACAGGAACAAGAAATTAAATTTAAGAATAAGCTAATACAAACGAATATGGAAAGTGAGGAAAAAGAACGAAAACGAATAGCTAGAGAACTGCATGATGGGGTAGGGCAGCAGATATCAAGTATAAAATTAGGTTTGGAGAATATAGATATAAGTCAGAAAAAGACGGATGGAAGTTTAACAGAATTAAAGCGAATGGTGACAGATGTTTTGCATTCTGTAAGAGGAATTAGTCATCAAATGATGCCACTTGCACTTCAACGGTTTGGGTTGGTAAAGGCGTTGGAAGGACTTGTTGATTTTATGAATGAGAATGGAAAAATAGCTTATTCCTTTGAAAACTTAAATATTAATGAGTTAGAGCTTGAAGAGACAAAAGAAGTGCATATTTACCGTATAGCTCAGGAACTTATCTCAAATATAAATAAACATTCCCAAGCCAGTCAAGCGACTATTCAGCTTCACAAACAGACTGGTCAGCTAATACTGACGGTATCTGATAATGGTCTAGGGATGCCTGAAAAAAGTGAAAAATTTGGAATGGGGATGCCAAATATTCGAAGTAGAGTAACTGCAATTAATGGTGTATTGAGCTTGAACAGCGATACAGACGAAACAACATTTCAAATAAGAGTTCCAGTTTGAGAAATTATTTAGTTAAAATATCTTTATCGGTTACTTTATCATTTGTTATGTTCTCGGTTTTAGCAATAGATAAGACTACTGGAGACGAGCCATTTCAGAATGCTTTTAAGGTGAATAATTATGTAACACTGGTTTTAGATAGTTTATTTCATTTCCATGAAATTGGAGATTATGAAATGAGTCGAAGGTTGTTTCAGCGTAGCTTAACTTTTAAAAATCAACTTTCTTCAGTCAATGATTCTTTCGCATTTAATTATGCTGTTGGAAATTACCAATATAAAAATAGCCTTGTAGATGAGGGGTTTGAAAACCTATTTAATGCAGTACTTATATCTAGAAAAAATCTCTTAAAGTCAGAAGAAGCTGCAGCTGAAATATCATTAGGCAATGCTCATTATTTTATGAAGGATATTTCAGCCGCTATTGAGCATTATAAGTTGGCTGCTAATAATTCTGAGGCTAAAAATGGGACAAGGGCGGCAGCATATCATAATACTGGGGCTCTGCTTTTTGAGACACTTGACAAGACAGATAACCAACGGTACAAGGACTCTTTAGAACCTATTATCTCACAGTATTTAAGGTCTGCTGTATCTTTAAGTTTAAGAGATTCTAATAGATCTAGACTTGCTGCTACCTACAGTGTGCTTGTACCATGGTATGGGTATCTGAAGCAATACGATAGTGCCTATTTTTATGCTAACGAGTCAATGGTGAATGCAACAATTTCGGGTTACCCAAATCGTGTTCAATTTGCAAAGGTAAATTTAGCAAGAGTTTTGATTTGGGATGGACAAGCAGCTAAAAGTCTGCCTATTTTAGATTCCGCTATTGTATTCTTTGACTCCATTAAGAATATAGAACAGGTAATACATGCCAATCGAGTAAAAGTATGGGCATATGATTCTTTGAGAGACTATAAGAATGCTGCTCGTATAGCCGAGTTGACATATAATATGATTCGGGAGACCTTTCCACTTAGGCTGGAAAAGTCAGTTGGTAAGTACAAAGCAATGTATCAGTATAATTTGGTAGAATTAGAAAATCAAACGTTGGAATTAGACAGAAGTAAGCAAAAGATGAAATTCAATCGTCTTATAATATTTACCCTAGCACTAGTCCTAGCAATGCTAACTGGATATTGGTTCTATAGAAATAAGTTGAAAACAAAAAAGATGGAGCTTCAAACCTTGGAACTAGGTTTTAAAACTAGGCTAATTCAAACCAATATGGAAATTGAAGAGAAGGAACGGAAGCGGATAGCCAGAGAGTTGCATGACGGAGTAGGACAACAAATATCGAGCATAAAACTAGGCCTAGAGAATCTTGATACTGATCAAAAAAAGACCGAAGGCAGTATTTTTGAATTGAAACAAATGGTAACAGATGTTTTGCATTCTGTAAGGGGAATTAGTCATCAAATGATGCCACTTGCACTTCAAAGGTTCGGACTTGTAAAAGCTTTGGAAGGACTTGTTGATTTTATGAATGAGAATGGAGAGATAACATTTTCATTTGAGAATTTTAATTCAAAAGAAATTAAGCTCTCAGAGTCCGAAGAGATTCATCTATATAGGATGGTGCAAGAGTTGGTAACAAATGTTACAAAGCATTCAAAGGCCTCAGAAGCTGCAATTCAACTTTTTATACAAGGGAATAAAATTCATCTCTATGTAAGTGATAATGGTAAAGGAATTAAGTATGATAATGATAATGTCGGAATGGGATTATTCAATTTAGAAACTAGGGCCAAAGCAATTAATGCCAGTTTTAACCTATCCTCAAATACCGGTGAGACGATTGCTAAAATAATAATGTAGGTAGTTTATATGTGGTCAGATGAATGAAAGCTTCATTGATAGTCAAATCTTGCTAGAATTGATCAATACTTAGTACCAAGTTTCTTTGGTATGTTAGCGTTAATACCCACTAGCTACGTTCAGTTCCAGAGCTTCACCAAAGAGTAAATCTTTATCTATTGGTACCACACCAACCTGTTCGCAAACAATACCTCCTGCTAGATTAGAAAGGGCAGCAGTAAGCTCGTCAGTTACCCCTGCAGCTATACACAAGGCTGCAACAGATAGTACAGAATCGCCAGCTCCACTCACGTCTACTATTTTTCTAGCATGTGCAGGTAGATGAACAGTACCTTGTTCACTTACAATTATAATTCCGTCTTCCGATAAAGTAGTCATTATTCTATCTGCATTTAATTTCTTTCGAATGTCAGCAGCAAGTGTCTTTATCTCAGATACACTGAGCTTATCTCCGATGTTTTCTGCTTGCAGAAGTTCCTTTTTGTTAGGCTTGAATAGTGTAACTCCTTCGTATTCAAAAAAGTTGTCAAACTTGGGGTCAACAACCATGGGGACTTTATTTTGCTTGCATAATGCAATAACTCGTTTAATCAAGTTAGGAGTGAGTAGACCTTTGTTGTAATCCTGAAATATAAGTACATCAATTTCTGAAATAAGACTATTTACAGCTTGAAATACGAGGTCTTCCAACGATGCATCAATGCTATTTGTTTCCTCTTCATCAATTCGAAGCAACTGGTGACTGTTCCCTATTATTCTGGTCTTTACCGTAGTTTGCCTGTTGTAATCATTAATTAAAGCATCAACCACCAAACCATTTTTCTTGCAGAGTTCCTTGAGTACATTGCCATCTTTATCATTACCTTTAATACTACAAATAATAGGTTCTGCACCCAAAGACTTTAAGTTAAGAGCAACATTGGCAGCTCCTCCTAATCTTTGTTCCTTGTTTCTTAAATTTACGATAGGGACGGGAGCTTCTGGGCTAATTCTAGAAACTGATCCATAGAAGTACGCATCTACCATAACATCTCCAAGTACAAGTACTTTTGTGTTTGCAAATTGCTTAAAGAGTTGAGATATATTCATTATTTAAGAGCTTTTTTAATTCTACTTACGGCTTCTTTTAAATCGGATTCACTAGACGCATAACTGATACGTATGTGTTCATCCATTCCAAATGCTATCCCCGGAACTAAAGCCACGAGAGCTTCATCTAACAGATAGTCACAAAGGTCCAAACTGGAATTGATTTGACGACCATTAAGCGTTTTACCAAAGTAAGAACTGATCCGAGGGAAAAGATAGAATGCTCCTTTAGGCACATCCGTTTCCAATCCAGGAATGTCATTGAGAAGTTCAACCATTAAGTCCCTTCTACTTTTAAAAACATTTACCATTTCATCAGTTGGTTTCATATCTCCATTAAGTGCTTCTACAGCTGCCCACTGGGCAATGCTGTTAGCCCCAGAAGTAAACTGACCTTGTAGTTTATCGCAGGTTGCAATAATGTGTTTAGGACCAGCCATATATCCGATTCTCCAACCCGTCATCGCAAAACCTTTGGAAACGCCGTTTATGATTATAAGTTGGTCTCTGATCTCTTCAAATTGTGAGATACTAATATGCTCCCCTTCGAAATTAATATGTTCATATATCTCATCGGAGATAATTGTAATTTGGGGATTTGCTTTTACCAATTTAGCTATTTCACCAAGCTGTTCAATACTGAGTAAGCTACCTGCAGGATTGCTTGGGCTGCTGAAGAGAATTACCTTGGTATTTTCATTTACAGAAGCCTTTAGAGCATTAATATCAATAGCAAAACCATCTTCAAATTTACTTGGGATAAAGACTGATTTGGCACCTGCAAAATTGACCATTTCTGAATAACTTACCCAGTAGGGTAAAGGTATTACCACCTCGTCACCCGGCTGAACCAAGCTTAACATAAGATTCATAATACATTGCTTAGCCCCGGTAGAAACCATTATTTCATTGGTCGCAAAATCCAGATTGTAGTTTCTTTTATATTTAGCACAAATGGCTTCCTTAAGTTCGGGTATCCCACCGACTGGAGGATATTTCGTTTTACCAGCTATCATAGCTGAAATAGCAGCGTCTTTGATATGCTGAGGTGTATCAAAATCAGGTTCTCCCAGACTGAGGCTAATTACATCCTTGCCTTGGGACCTAAGTTCCCTTGCTTTACGGGACATACCAATGGTAAGTGACTCCGTTACACGATTAACTCTATCAGTGAATTTCATTTGGTTTAGCGAAGTTATTACTTTTACTTTTCTAGCATAAACGAATACTGAATATTGTTGTAAATTTTTCTAAAAGGGAACTAATTTGTGAAATAATGGATGCACCAGAAGTGCAAAGCACAACTTACATTTGAAGCGGAATGGTTAATCAACTGAAAAAAGTGATTTTTAAAGGTTTTGAGGCACTTTGGTCTAGGTGGTACCCAAAGCACCCAGAGGTATCTTTGCAAGATAAAAACTTGAAGAACTGCAAAGTCTTAGCTCACCGTTTTGATTTACTGGACAAATTACCGAAGAATGGAGTTGTAGCTGAACTAGGAGTAGAGTATGGGCTGTTTTCAAAAGAGATTTTACAACGCTGC
Source organism: Bacteroidota bacterium (assembly GCA_002746305.1). Classification (GTDB taxonomy): domain Bacteria; phylum Bacteroidota; class Bacteroidia; order NS11-12g; family UBA9320; genus UBA9320. Next base: position 290,449 of record NVWV01000001.1, read on the forward strand.
GAACCCTATGAATTGTACTTGATAGATACATGGCCAAATAAATCTATTCACGAAGAATGTCTGAAGAATACTTCCTTGGGTGAACGGTCTTATATTCAGAAAACATCAATTGAGTATCTTAATTCATTAGAAGAAAATGTCCTAGATTGGATTTATATAGATACAGATCATACTTACGGAACTACGAAAGCTGAACTGGAGGCTGCGGCTAAGGTGGTGAAACCAAATGGCTTTATATGTGGTCATGATTATACTTCCATTTCGTATGGAGGGCTCAAGAGATATGGGGTAGTAGAAGCTGTAAATGAATTTTGTGTAGCATATAGCTATGAGTTTATCTACCTTACTTCTGAAACTACAAGACACATTAGTTTTGCTTTAAGAAAGATATGACCGGTTTAATTATTAGTCCATTTTTTACAAAGACATTTTAGCTTATATCCTTATGATTTACACTCTGATTTTTCTTGGCATTATTGCTATCCTTATATACATCCGTTTCTTTAGCTCTAAAAAAGAAGTTCAGCCGTTTCCTAGTCATTGGCATGAGCTTTTGCTAAAAAACGTAATGTACTATCAGAATTTAGAAGCCACTAAACAGGTAGAGTTTCAAAATAGAATGATGGTTTTTCTAAGTGAGATAAACATTGATGGGATTGGTGTGAGAGTAGAAGAACTGGATGAGTTGCTAATAGCTGCAAGTGCTGTTATTCCAGTTTTCGGTTTTAAAGAATGGCACTATCCTCATCTCAATACAGTGATGTTGTATCCAAATACATTTAATCAAGATTTTGCTTATGATAAAAATGCAGAATCTAGACAGGTCATGGGAATGGTCGGAAGTGGAATAATGGAAGGACAAATGATTCTATCTAGAAACGCTTTGCGACAAGGATTTAAAAATGCCACGGATAAAAACAATACTGCCATTCACGAATTTGTGCATCTACTAGACAAGGCAGACGGAGAAATTGATGGAATTCCTCCTGCGATTTTAGATCATCAGTATACAGTACCTTGGCTTAAAATGGTCCATGATAAAATGGAGATGATTAATGCAGATAAGTCTGACATTAGAAATTATGGCGGAACTAGTCAGATTGAGTTTTTTGCTGTGGCTTCAGAATACTTTTTTGAAAGGCCAGATTTATTAAAACGTAAACATCCCGAGTTGTTTACTATGCTAGAACAATGCTTTCAACAGAGCCCTAAGTACTCTGCCAAATACAAAAAGTGATTATTCAAACTTCTTTTTGTAGTCAATAATGCTTTGACGTATTATTTCCAAGGCTACTTCTTTCCCCTGAAAGTCTTTTACCACGACCTCTTTGTTCTCTAATTTTTTATATTCTTCAAAGAAGTTTCTTAACTCCTTAATAGAATGAACAGGAAGCTCAGATATATCTTCCATGTGGGCTACACTCATGTCGTTTTTGGCAACTGCTATAATTTTATCATCCATTTCACCTTCATCAGACATACGCATTACGCCAATAACTTTGGCTTCGACTAAGCACATAGGTACAATGGTAATTTGAGATAAGACTAGAATGTCTAATGGGTCATCATCATCACAGTAGGTCCGAGGTATGAAGCCATAATTGGCGGGATAGTAAACGGAAGAATATAAAACTCGGTCAAGCTTTAATAATCCCGATTCTTTGTCTAATTCGTACTTTGCTCGAGTGTTTTTCGGTATTTCAATAATGCCAGTAACACATTCTGGTGCTTCATTTCCAAAACTTACACCATGCCATGGATGATTTTTCATGTTTTCAGATAACGACAAAGGTAATTATTGTGATTGGACATAAAACTCAGTTAGAGTGGTTTACTCCAATTCCTCACAGATGAATCCCAATCGTTGGATTTTGGAAATAAGTACAACTGAAAGATCCTCATTCCAAACCACTCGTAAGACTTTGTCACAGTCTTCTTGATCTATATTCCAATGTGTAATGGTGTTAATTCTATTTAGAAGTGGTCGAATAGTGTCTAATTGATTATGGGTGCCAACATTGGTTTTATATACTGAAACCATAAGGACTATATCGCTAAATGCACAAATAGCTTATACACAAGAATGGCGGGCCACACTATAGCTTTGAGTACTCCAAGAGTGCCTTCAGCGAAGCCATTGGCCATTGAAATAAAGTAGACTGCTGCTCCTATCATTCCCAGTCCGTAAATACAGGATGGGGAGTAAGGAGATTTATTGTTTGATTTTTTCATGATTAATATAAGATTAGTTCTAGAAGTAAACCCTGTAAAGGATATTTGGGAAAAAGCCGAACTGAGATGTGTATCCTATTGAATTAGGTTCATCAGCATCATAGTACTCTGTTATTTTGCCTTTGTTATTAGTTACGTTATCAAGGCTAAAAAAGATTTCATGAGTAGCAGAGGGTTTGTTCCATTTGTAGCTGGCTGATAAAACGACAGAGTATAGGTCTTCTATTTTATCTTCATACGCTCGTGAGTAATCATAAAATTGGCCATTTTCAGGATCAACAGCTAGCTTACCTTCACTGTCTCTAAGCAATGGGAGGATTTTTTTTCCGCCACCGAAAAATACTTTGGCATTTAATCCCAGTATTTGGTTGTTCTTTTTCCCGAGATTAGGGAACTCCTTACCCGCAAGTATATTAACAAGGTATTTGCTATTGTACTGTGTATTACGTTCCACACCGTTTAGCGAAGTATACTTAGAGTCAAATAGAGATGCATTGATTAAGTAATAGTAATTGTTGCTGAAAAAACGTTCTAATGTCAGTTCAATACCGTAATTCTTACCTGTTCCTTCATTGACCAAATCAACGAACCTAAACTCCAAACCCTCATTAATAGTGGCGTAGTAACTAGTATCCAAATTTTCTATAGGCAGGTTATATAAGTGCTGATAGTATACTTCCAATTTTGCAACTAAGTTGCTGGTAAATCGTCGTTCAAAACCAAGTACAAAATGATGAGCTTTTAGAAGATCCAAGTCTTTATTAGGCTCTATAAGCTGGCCGTCAATATTTACCTTTGCAAAATAATTGTGGACAGCTTCCATAGTACTATGGTTACCGTAGCCTCCGTGGAATGAGTTTCTGTTACTTAGTTTCCAATTCAGTGCGACCCTAGGTTCTAATGTGCTTTTTTTATTGTAGAGCACATTCATATTATGAAGCCCATATACCAATGTGATGTCATTGTTAATTCGGTACTTCCAACTTACAAAGTTTCGAATGGTGCTAATATTTTCGTCAAAATCGGTAAGTGCAAAACGAACCCCAGTACTGTCCAAGAACATACTCTGCTTATTTTGATAATCGAAGTATGCGTATTTAGTTCCTATCTGAATTTTGTGTTTAGCATTTAGTTTATGGCTATACGTGATTGCTCCTCTATAGGTGTTTTTTCGAATCCTACTTCTGTAATTTTCAGTTTTATTTACTGTGGAGTCTCTAAGAAAATTTCCATTCATATCTGAAATTTTGATGAACTTGGACTCATAAACGTGGTCGTTAATACCCTCGGTTGAATAGAGGACAGAAGTCTTGAGGTAACTGTTTGGACTTAAGCTATACGTGTGGTTTAAACCTAAATTTCCAAGATTAGCCTTTTTCTCAAAGTCTTCCTTTATATCCGCTATCATGCCTCTATCTCCTGGTGTGTCCCATAAATTTAGCTTTATATCCTTAAAAATAAAGCTGCTTATTCCTCCAATCCCAAATACCGAAAATTTACCCATCTTTTTAGTTGGCAGAACAACTTTAAAGGAAGCATCTTGAAATTTTGGAATTCCGCCTATATCTATAATCCCAAGTTTGTCTAATATAGAAACAGTTGAGTATCTGTAATTAACAATATACGATCCGTCATATCCTTTTTTGAATGGACCTTCTAATGTAATATCTGTTCCTATTATTCCGAATCCAAACACGGATTCAAATTGTTCATTGTTACCTGTTCTAAGTTTCACATCATATACACCCGATAATGCATCACCGAATTCAGGTGAAAAGGCTCCAGTGTAGAAATCAGAGTTGGTCAACATATTGTTGTTGAGAGTACTTCCACCACCGCCAACACCCGATTGGTCTCCAAAGTGATTGGGGTTGCTGATTTGCATTCCTTCGAGTCTCCATTGTACATATTTAGGGGAATTTCCACGTATGATGATGTCGTTACTCCCATCCTGTGTAGCAGTTACTCCAGCAAAGTTTGCTGTAATACGACTGGGATCATTAAAACTACCCGCATATCGGCTTGTCTCATCTGGAGAAATGGAACGAGCACTCAATATAGACATGTCGTTGCTTGCTTTTCCTTTTTTCTTAGAAGATGCTCGTACAACTACACCTCCGATGGAAGCTGTTGATTCTTGCATGGTAACATGGAGTACGACTTCCTTACCAGAGTTTACGACAATATTGGACATGGTTTTGTTTTCATAACTGGAGTAAGAGAATTGCAATGAAATCCTGCCAGTAGGTATTCTTTCCATTCTAAAGTTCCCGTTTTCGTCAGATATAGTGCCTATTTTTGGGTCGCTATCTAGTAGTTGGACATAAACTCCAATCATGGGTAGTTTACTGTCTAAATCTATAATAGTTCCTCGTACAGTTTGAGTCAGATTTTGACTTAGAGCACTGATAGAGATTAGAATTGAGGCAAGGATTAAAATGTAACGGTTAGTCATCTTTCTTTTGTTTAATTTATATCTTAAACAAAGGTGTCTGAGCCGTAGCTTTTATACTATTGGATTATGCCAATCAGACTTAGGTATCTGCAAAATGGCTTTTACAATCTGCAACCTAAATTACCCATTAATCTTTTGAAAAAAGAGGTCTCTGTAAGTATCAGAAATTGGGATTAGTTTATCTGCAATTTTGATCCTACTGCGTTCTATAGAGTCGATGCGGCTTATGGATACCATAAATGACTTATGCACTCTACAAACCAAATGAGAAGGTATGACCTTTTCCAGTTCTTTGAAATTTTGAAGAGTCATGATCTTTTTATCTGTACAATGGATCCGACGATAGTCTCGCATGCCTTCGATATACAGGATGTCGGTTAGTGTAATCTTTTCGAGCCTATTCTCTGTCTTAACAAAGATAAAGTCAACAGGAGATTCTATGGATGATTTACCGATGTTATCCTGAGCCTTGTTTATCGCTTGAAGAAAACGATTAAATGTAAAAGGCTTGAGCAAATAATCTGTAACTTTTAGTTCATATCCTTTTAGGGCATACTCTTGATACGCCGTAGTAAATATCACCTGACTAGTTATAGAAGTGCTTTCCAGTAACTCTATGCCACTCAACTCATCCATGTTGATGTCTAGAAATAAAATATCAACAGAGTGCTTTTTTAGGTATTCAAGCCCAGTAAGGGCATTGTCAAATTCTGCATCTAATTGTAGAGAAGGAACCTTGTTTACAAAACCCTTGGTTCGCTCCAGAGCCAAAGGCTCATCTTCTATAATGACACACTTAAATTTATGCATAGGTAATCTTTAAACAAACACTGTAAACGTAATCTTCGTTGGTTACCTCCAGAGAATGTCTTTTGGGGTAAATCAAATTTAGTCGCTTTTCTATCAATTGATTTCCGAGACCATTACGCTCGGCATTAGATGACCTATTTGGGTCAATCTTGTTAATGCAAATCATTTTTACGCTGTGATCATTTATTTCAATTTTTATATTGATAGCTTCTTCGATTTTCTTATTCGTAGTATGTTTAAATGCATTTTCAATAAACGGAATGAATATCATTGGAGCTATTTTCTTCTCATCTGGAACACCTGTGACAGTATATTCCACATAAGTCGTATTTGATGTTCTTATCCTTTGCAGCTCAATGTATTTGTCAATGTATTCCAGTTCCTTGGTCAAAGGAATCTCATCAGCCTTTGTTTCAAATAGCATGAAACGCATAATATCACTCAAGTGATTTAAATAATCAGATGCTGTCTTAGGATCTTTAAGAATGAGAACATCAATGTTATTGATTGTGTTAAACAAGAAATGAGGATCCAGTTGAGATTTGACTAGAGCTAGCTCCGTGTCAAAGGTTTTTTGCTTTAATTCTTCCTTCAGTTTTATTTCATCAAACCAAGTAATGAAACCTTGAATGACTAGGGCTATAATGCCACTAATAAGTGCAATGAATGCTATGAATAGTGAGATGCCAATAAAATCTTCAAGAAAGGATGAATCAGTTTCTTGTGTACAAGTACCACCATAAATGAAATACAATAATGTAAAGCCAATAATTCCAGAAGTTATGGCTATTAAAACACCAATTAAAGCGGTGGTGTAGTAGTTTTTCTTTTTAAGAATCCTAGGGAAAATGAAGAAGTAAAATTCATAGAAAGTTATTGCGGAAGGAACTAATGCAAAAAGGAAAATGGTGAAAAATGTTTTTGAAATTTTTTCTTCATCAGGATTTGGAGCACTTCCATAGATGGCCCCGAGTATGACCATAATGAGCACTAGATAACAGAACCAGAACCCTAGATGCAATAAGATTTTTAAAGACCTTTTCATTTGAATGGATCAAATGTCTCACTTTTCTTTTCGTAAAGAAAATGAAATATGCAAAACGGATATATTTATCTGCAAGTTGGTAGTAAGGTAATTAATCTGTTTAAAAATAACCCCGTGGTCTAGCCTTTTTCTTCTAGTTTGCCATTAGCATGAAGGGCAAATCTGCCTTTTTTAGCATCATGTACGTACGCATAACTAGGCCATGGCCATCCACCAAAGTGGGTGCGTTGAAATTCTGTATATGTTTCACGGATCTCTTCTATTGTATTCATAACAAAAGGTCCATGCTGTACAACAGGCTCACCAATTGGTTTACCTTGTAAAACTAGAATATTACAATTTTTAGTACCTGCCTGAAGAGTTATAGCCTCATTACTTTTTAAATCTGCCGAATGATAATGTTTTAATGTACTCTCATTTAACTTTAAGATATCACCACTATAAAAGTACAGCGTCCTGTTTATACCCTCACTAGCTTTGGGTAGTTCCCAAGTAGCACCCGCTTCCATTCTGATATTCCAAATACCTACTTCATTTAGGGTCTTAGCCGCCCACGAGTCAGGTGGAGGTAGTGGAGCTGTGTCATCAGCTATTTGACCAGCAATTACTTCTATAGTCGTTGCTTTGCCAGATATGTCTTTGTGGTTTACTTTTGGGATATCTTCTCCCCAGAGCATTTTGAAATGTGGGTCAACCATCTTATCTACTTTGGGCAGATTAAGCCATATTTGAAAAAGTTCCATTGGATTTTTTTTATCCTGTTGAAGAAGTGGAAACATCTCCGCATGTTGAACACCTCGTCCACTAGTCATCCATTGTACATCACCGTCTCCATATCTACCTGCAGCTCCCATAGAATCGGAGTGGTCCACCATTCCTTTTCGTACCACAGTTACCGTTTCGAACCCACGATGTGGATGTCCTGGGAATCCAGGTACCTTATCGCCATGATACATCCGCCAACCATCTTTGATGTGAAAATCATTGCCTAGATTTCTACCTGCTAAAGAGGCTTGAGGTCCTAGTTCTGCATTTCCTTTTGGATAAGCATCTTCGTGATGTACACAAAATAGAAAAGGGTCTTGGGTTTCCCACTGAAAGCCTAAAGGCTTTATTTTTAGTATGGGATTAGGCTTTTCATCCTGATCATCAGATGCTAAGGCTGAAATAGACTTTCCAACAATACCTGCACCTGCGGCAGTCAGAAGAGCATTTTTAATAAATTCACGGCGTTTATTTTTCTTTGGCATATGATGAGTATTGTATCTTTAACAAATATAAGGATAGAAAAGATTGGAATTGGCCAGACTAAATAGAATCTAATCTTTTTTAGGAACGTATTTATTGGTCCATTTTATAATTAAAGGAACCAAAATAACCGTTGGTAAAAGCCAATAAATAAAGGAGGGAATAGTTTCAGGAAATCTGGAGGCATTGTTAACTAAAAGCAGCAATGTATCCACCAGTCATCCGTCCGATATGAATTCTGAGCCAGTGCATTTTGGACTTTTCCAATCCCTTATAGTATCGGATGTCTTGCCAAACACCACTTAAGCCAATTAAGCCAAACGTAATTAAAACAATTCCAAAGTTATTGGAATTGTATACAGATAAGAGACCCTTATAGGTGAATAAAATTCCTGCAATCAACATAGATATAGTTAAAAACCAATCCAATAATTTAGGTTTGGCTGCAGAATTTCCTTGGAGCTTTAAACTAATATATCGAGTCCCTGTTCCAATTAAATAGATGCTAAAAATCCCAACAATAAATAAGAATGTATTTTGGTGGATGGAAGATAGTATGAGAGCAAGAAAAGCCGCTACTAGCATCGAATAAGAAAAAATACTACCTAGTTTTTTATGAATCTTATCGCCCTTTTTAGCTGTTAAAATATAGGTTCCAATTAATAGGCTAAGTGTCCCCAAGCCAACATGAATTATGAGAAGGATATTGAATAGTTTCAATGAAATTAGTGATTAGTTATTTTCCAAAGATACCGTATCTCTCTTATTTTTGCTTTACAGTTTTGAAAATAGTTGCTACCAATATATCAGATTCCAAAACAATAGAATGGAAGGGAAAAGAAGTAGAAACAGGAATTTATAAGTCTCCTGTGTCAGAAGGTATTTTCCTGGGAAAGACAGACGTTGTAAATGATGTAGTAATTGAGCGAAAATACCATGGAGGGATTGATAAAGCTTGTTATCTATTTTCAATGGACGTGTATCCTCAATGGAAGGAAAAATACCCACATCTTAAATGGAATTATGGAATGTTTGGTGAAAACCTAACGGTAGAAGGCTTAGATGAGCGTGAGGTTTACATTGGAGATCAGTACCAAATTGGCGAGGCCTTGGTAGAAGTATCAGAGCCTAGAGAGCCATGTTATAAATTGGGGATTCGATTTGGTTCACAGAAAATGCTCAAACCCTTTATCAATCAACCGCATTGTGGTGTGTATGTCCGTGTGTTACAGGAAGGAAAGGTTGTCACAGGAGATGAAATGAAGTTGGTAAAACGAGTTCAAGATAATTTCTCTATGTCTCGAATTTACTGGCTGCGTTACAATGCCAGTCTTAAAGATATTCCTGAAATATCCAAAGCAATCAAGTTGGAAACACTGGCGGCGAGTGCCAAAAGAGGTTTGGGCAAAAGGTTGTTGTTTCTGGGTTGAAATACAATTGATAATTGGAAGTTTTGGAAAAGTAATTATCTATTGGGTTTTAAATTTAATTTTCGAATCAACCACATTTCAAAGACAGGGTCCAATAGCTGAATTGTATTGCCCCAACGTTCTATTATTTCATCCTTTTGCAAGGCTTCTAAGCTACGGATTACGGTAGCCGAGGCTCCTAGATTATATTTAGCAATAGTAGAAGAAGAAGAGATTCCCTTATCTCCATTTTCGATGAGAGCTATCAGTGTTTTACGTTGTCTATTGGTCAAAGGTTCAAATTGATGAATAAATCGCCATTCATTACTTTGAATAAGGGTTATCACCGTGTCTTCTATCTTGGAATCACTTACCTCCTCTTTTGTTTTTTCCCATAGTGAAAAGGCAAATTGCTGTACATAGTAGGGATGGTTTTGCATCAATTGAGCTATGTGTTTAGCTTGGGAACGAGTAATACTCTTTTGAGTACGTTTAAACTGAGCTGTGAGAAACTTTATCCATTGTTTTTCAGCTATTTTTTGAAGATATAGAACTTCGCCAAACTTGTAAAATGGCTTTTCTCTTTTTTCGAATAATTCATGCATTAAATGGCGTTTACTGCCATATAGAATGTAACTCACTCGGTCGTGCTTTTGCCAATTAGCTCGTAGTTTCTTTTGAAAAGGAATAGACTTGGTGAAGTGATCTATATTTTGAAACTCATCTATAGCAATGACTATACGTATGTTTTGCCTCTCTGCAATGCGTTGAGCAATATCTAGAATTTCTGCTTCTGATTTAGCGTTTTTTTTGAGACTTATTTCCAAACTAAATTCTGCATCGGGACCTGTTCCTAGCGATATGTTAGGTTTTAGATGGGTAAGGAATTCAGTAGCATATTGTTTAAATTGTTCTAGTTTGGTGGCTGTAGCTTTCATTACAGCATGCAAGTATTGGGTGTAGAACTCTTCTTCTGAGCCTACATTAAAAAGGTCGATTAAACAAAATTTGAGGTCCTTTTTTGCTTTTTTTTGTGAAATATGATGAATTAAACTAGACTTTCCCCATCTTCTGGGTGAAATAAGAATGAGGTTTATGCTGTTGTTACACAGTGTAGATATGTGTTTTATTTCCCTGGTTCTATTGGTGAAAGACTGTGTTTTAGCAAATCCTCCAAAGCTAAATGGATTCTCCATACCTCAAAGGTAACTCGCAAAATTGTAACTCGCAAGTTTGCAACTCGCAAAATTGCGAGTTGTAGAGTGTTGTTTGGGTGCTCAAAGGGTTTGCCATATCCAATTAAAGCCCAGAAAACCTGTTTTGCTTTCTGGTTGAAGGACCTCTAATACTTTTGAAATGGTATTTTCTGATATTGAGGGTCTTACCAGTTTTGTCATGAAAAAATAGTCCTATCCTTTGTGACTTGAAGACTTTTACCGTACTTGTGAGTGTTGAAACGATACTCGTTTTAGCCTAACCCATTATTATTTTTCATATGAACCCACAAGATCATAACTCTGTTAATCTTGAAAATGAAACGTCTAATTTAGAAATTACAGACATCCGATTTGAGAATCGAGATACTGATAATTTTACAACACTCACGTTGCAAAAGACACTCTTGATTGCCATCATATCGGCCCAGTTGGTTGTTTTGATGTTGTCACTTATTAATGCTGAACAAGGTATAGGAATGTCTTTACTAGTGGCAGGTACTCTAGCAGCTTTTTTTGGAACAGTCTTTTTTGCTCTTACACAAGGACAAAAAAATAAATTGAAAGAAAATGCGAAAAAGTGGAAAAGGGATGCACGAGAATGTATTGCCAAGACCAGAGCCTGTAAGGATGCAATGGATTGGGTGAAAAAGAACGGAAAATTTGCACCGTATACTAACCCAATAGACTTTGATAGAGCTTTGGGGTTGGGAGGAGGGAAGAGCCTAGCAGGAGCTTATCGCCTAGCGAAACTCCTTGGGTTATTGGGTCAAGAAAGTTCTTTCGGTACCGATTATGGAACCAGTGATAAGTACAAAGGTCCTTTTCAATTAAGTGAAGAAGTGATTAATGATTATAATCGGCACAATGATCCAGATGTGACCTTCTCTGAAGATATTGACGACAAGGTAGACTTTGATACAGCTGCAAAGGTAGCAGCGTGGTACATTGCATTTATTCTCCAACAATTGACATGGAGTTCTATGAATCCAAGGATTGTAGATATTGAGGAGGCTAATAAATTTGCCTTGGCAGCATACAATGGAGGTCTGGGTACCATTAAAGATGCTCAGAAAAAATGTAAGGATGCGGGTAAAGACTCTACTAAATGGGATAACGTAAAAGACTATCTTCCAGATGGTGCAAGTGTAGACAGTGATACAGAACTTACAGCCGAGGAGAAAAAAGAGAAGAAAGAGAAGATTAAAAAGAAGACCGAAGAAATCAAAGATTATGTAGATCAGGTTCGAGAGTATGAGAGACTTGCCAAGGAACTGAAATGTGTATAAGAGTTTAGCAAAAAGTTCTTATTTATCATGAGCGTAAATATATACGCAACCGTTTAGTTGCGTATCGAATATTTCTTTTACTTTTGTGGTCATGATAGCAACAAACGATGTAATTACTAAAGAAGTAGTTTTTAACAGTAAAATTGATAATGTATGGAATGCCATCTCAATAGGAGAAGAAATTTCCAAGTGGTTTTTGAAGGCAGATTTTAAACCAGAAGTGGGGTATAAGTACTCATTTAGAAGTCCGAATGATGACTGTGAGCAAATTCACGGCGAAGTAAAAGAAGCAACACCGTACAAACTCGTTTATACTTGGATTGTAGCAGGTACAAACGTAGAAACAAAGGTTAGCTGGGAGCTGCAATCTACGGATGAGGGAACTCAATTGTATTTAAAGCATAGCGGTATTGCAGAATACGATGAAGATACTGCCATTAAAATGTTTGAAAGCTTCAATGGAGGGTGGGACAACTGTATTTCTGGATTGACTGATTTTTTATAGACCAAAACTATGGAAGATAGTTTTACTAAAACACTCAAAGCATTAGCCGATCCATCACGTCGTAAGATTTTTCATACGCTGATTGTATTGGCTTCTGCTATTCCTATAACGCAGGTGGTTAGTGAGTTTGAAATCAGTAGGCAAGGAGTGACCAAGCATCTGAAAGTATTGGAAGATGCAGGATTGGTGCATATCAAAACCCAAGGAAGACAGCGGTATTGTAAAGCAGATGCCAAACCATTGCAAGAGATGAACAAATGGCTTCAGTTCTACGACAAATTCTGGGATGATTCATTGAATAGCTTAACAGATTACTTAGGAAATAAAGACGTATAAATATGGATGATTACACCATTAAAATAGAAGTTAGTTCTACACCGGAGGAAGTATTCACAGCCCTTACTGAGCAACTTAGCCTATGGTGGGGGGAAGTAGATAAGTCCGTAAATAAGATAGGGGATGAGTTTACAATTACTTTCGGGCAAGCTACCTGGACGTTCAAAGTCATAACATATGAACCTGGTTCTAAACTTACATGGGAGTGCATAGGAGGAAACCCGGACTTCAACGCTGAATGGATTGGTGATGTTTTAGAATGGAAAATAACCCAGCAAGAAAATGGTTGTAAAGTCTCATTAAAACAAACGGGTCTTACACCTGATAAGAATTGTTATGACATCTGTGCTGCAACTTGGGACAAGTTTATTCCCATTAGCTTAAAAACATTTTTGGAGAAATGTAAGGCAGAAGGGTTTTAGATTCATAGAAATGAGGTTTTAATTATTCTCAGAACATAGATTACCTTTGACAGGTGAGCCCCTTAAAATTCCTGATTCTTATTTTTATTTTTGCTTCTTGTAATAAATGCGAATAGTTAATCCTCTTTAATCATATAATTACTAATGAATAAATTATTACTACTAATTACACTGGTTACTTTTGGAATATCCGCCAAAGCACAAGCAGTTTACACAACTCCTTACGGAGAAAAGTATCACACTTCGTCTTGTCGATATGTAAGAACTAAAACGACAACCAAGAAAATAACTCTTTCAGAGGCAAAGACTGAAGGTAAGGAGGCTTGCAAAGTATGTAAACCCTCGGGTTATGAATATACAAGCAATCCTACAACGAATAAACAAAATACTGCAAGACAATGTAGTGGTAGAACCCAAGCGGGGAATAGATGTAAACGAAAAACTAAGTCATCAAATGGAAGGTGTTATCAGCACTAGTAAATAAGAAAACTTCGAAAAGCTTTAGTCAAATACTATTTTTTTTAAAGAATAGTCCAATTGGCCATAAGTTAGTTCTAAATCTAGGGAGGCAAAATCTTTTATTTTCCAATTTTGATATTCTGGATTTGTATCATTATTCAAACTGTCAAGTTGCTGTTCTACAAAATCACCGTCAAATAGATTGGAAAGTATATAGCCCTCTGCGGAATTAACAATCATTACTCCTTTTTCATTTTGAAAATTATCTAGGATATCAACCAGTTCTTTTCCTTCAAAGGCAATCTCAAAACTTGCTCCTCTTTTTAGGGTTTTTTGAGAATCAGCAGTCATAAAATATGAACTGCTATATGCTTTGTGAATTTGATTGTTTAAAACTATACCCAAAAGGATATCTTTAATATTCAGAAATTTAAAGGCATTATTAACTATTTCAAACCGTGCTCCGGTAGATCTAACAATTTCCATAGGAAAGTCATCCAAATAGTTTGCTTTACTTCCCTCACTATACAGGTTTAAATTGAATTCAATTCCATCATTATTTTGGTCGATTCCAATTGGTATATTCCTTAACAGTTCCATTCTACATTAACCCAGCCCGTTTCAATAAAGCATCTGGTTTCGCATCTCTACCTCTAAATCGTTTGTATAAGATACTTGGGTGTTCGGTTCCTCCGGCAGATAAGATGTTTTCTTTGAAGCTTGTTGCAGTAGCTTTATCAAAGATGCCATTTTCCAAAAAGGCTTCAAAGGCATCTGCATCCAATACCTCAGCCCATTTATAACTATAGTATCCGCTGCTGTATCCACCTTGGAAGATATGAGAGAATGCTGTACTGGTAATTGTTTCTTTTACCTCTGGGTAAAAGTCCAATCCTTCCAACTGTTTCTTCTCGAATTTTTTAACTTCACTAGCCACAGGCATGTTAGATGTGGCATTCAAACTGTGCCATCCCATATCTATTCGTCCCAATCCTACTTGTCGGATCGTACCCATACCCGCCATAAAATTGGCCGATTTCTTAATCTTGTCAATGAAATCAGTAGGGATTGATTCACCCGTTTCGTAATGCTTGGCAAAGAGGTCCAGACATTCTTTCTCGTAGCACCAGTTTTCCATAAGTTGGCTTGGTAGCTCTACAAAATCCCAATATACACTGGTCCCACTCAAGCTCGCATATGTGCCATTTGCCAACATTCCATGCAATGCATGTCCAAACTCATGAAAGAGTGTAGTCACCTCGTTGAAAGTAAGAAGAGATGGCTTTGTTTCGGTTGGTTTAGTAAAGTTACATACGATGCTCACGTGAGGTCGTTGGTCAATACCATTTACTCCAATTTTTTGTGAACGAAAACTGGTCATCCAAGCACCCTGTCGTTTTCCTTCTCTTGGGAAGAAATCTGCATAAAATACTGCCAAGTGCTCACCCATTTCATTTTGTACTTCATAGGTTACGACATCTTCATGATAGGTGTCAATGTCAGTACGCTTATGAAAAGTAATCCCAAATAGTTTTTCCGCAGAAAGAAAGACTCCTTCAGTTACCTTTTTCAATTGGAAATAAGGGCGAAGTAGTTCGTCGTCAATGCTAAATTTCTCCTTTTTTAGTTTTTCAGCGTAATAAGAAGCATCCCATTTTTGTAATTGGTCAATACCGTCCAGTTGCTTTGCATAAGCGGATAGCTCATCAAATTCTTTTTTAGCAAAGGGCAAAGCCTTCTCTTGAATGTTATCCAAGAAATCATAAACTTTGGTTGGAGATTCTGCCATTCGTTCGGCCAGAACATAGTGAGCGTGGCTTTCGAAACCCAATAATTGAGCACGTTCAGCCCTCAGTTGTGCAAGTTCCTCAATGACAGAAGTGTTGTTATTCTCATTATTCTGAAAACCTTTAGATCCAAAAGCACGATGCATTTTTTGACGTAAATCTCTGCGTGTGCTATAAGTAACAAATGGAATGTAACTGGGATAGTCCAGCGTGAATACCCAACTGTTAGCTTCAGTTCCCTTGGCTTTAGCCGTTGCCGCAGCAGCTTCTTTAATCCCGTCGGGCAAACCATCCAAATCCGCTTCATCAGTCAGTACCATTTGAAAAGCATTGCTTTCTTTCAAAACATTCTCGCCAAATGTGAGTGAGAGTTGAGATTTCTTGGTATCAATTTCCTTGAGCTTTTCTTTATCAGTTTCAGAAAGATTAGCTCCATTTCTAGCAAAACCCTTGTATGATTTCTCAAGTAAGGTCGTTTGTTCAGGAGTCAATCCTTCAAAACCTTGGTCATACACAGCCTTTACCCTGGCAAATAAATCTGCATTCATGGCAATTTCATTACCGTGAGCTGTAAGTAATGGACTGATTTCTTGAGCAATACTTTGCATCTTATCATTGGTCTCAGCAGAGTTAAGGTTAAAGAAAACAGAAGTAACCTTATTCAATAACTCTCCGCTATTTTCTAAAGCTAGAATGGTGTTTTCAAAGCTTGGAGAATCAGTATTGCCAACAATAACATCTACTTCAACCTTGGCATCTTCTATGCCTTGGTTTATAGCAGGTACGAAGTGATCTATCTGTATTTTGCTAAATGGAATTGTCCCAAATGCGTTATTGTATGTGCCGAAAAATGGATTCATTGGGGGCGAAGTTAGTCTTGTTGATACTTCGAGACAATCTTTTAAGCCATTAAGTTCTTTAGGTTTTTTTTGGTCAAAAATAGCTAGCCTTTTGGGCATTAAATGGTCTCAAGGATTTAGGTTGATTTTATTATTCATCAAATTGATGCGATTTTAGTTCTAGGATTTGAGTTGAATGAAGACTTCCTAAACTATACGTAAGTTGAACACTTTTGACAAGACCGATATTATATCCAAAATATCTATGAATAATTAGTTTACTACCATCATCATATGAATTGACTTGAGTGGTTTTGATGCAAGGTATGTCAGAGTAATTATTAATATCTGCAGCATATTTACGATCGCAAAGCTGATAGGTTTTCGTCGTTAATCCTGCATTGCTATTAGACGTAGAATCAATTAGAATAGAGTCAGAGTCACACTCTAGTAAATCGTACCTAACCAATATGGTATTTGAGCAACAGTATAAAGTGTGATTTTTATTGTACCAATTTGCATAGTTCAAAAATGTTCCGTCCTTATAAAAAATCATTTTCTTATCTGCAGTGTCATATACGGCCTTAGTAGTGTATGATACTGTGGTATCACCGTTGTGATTTAGTTCAGTATTTAAATAGATCCAAATGTTCCCGTCTTCACTTGGGAAATGCTTATGTGCGTCTTCATATTTGTTTTCTTCTTGGGTGAGAAGAGGTGAATCTGCTTGTTTTTCTTTGCATCCTGTAACTATAACTATTAGGGATATTAGAAATATGATAGTATTAATATTTATTTTCATTTCGAGAGGTGTGTTTTCTATTTCTTGAATTCAAAAAAGTTGCAAGAATGATAATAAAATGATTCTAACTAAATTCTGAATTTAGTCAATAAAGGTAATGAAATGTTTTATGAAAAAATTAGATATTCAGTAAAGTAGTGGGTGTGATTTTTTGTACCGTTATTTAGACTCGGCTAATTGCTTAAAATTAGCCATCCATTTTTGAGCGGGTTTACTAAACATACTTGGAAATAATTTCATCATGATTTTAGGAACAAAACTCACACGAGTGTACTCCCCTTCAGTTCGATATCGAGTTACCGAATCACTCAAAGACGTGAACGTTGTAGTATGGGTATTATCCATATGCACGTGGTGATAAAAGGCCTCATAACTGTTGGGAAGGTCATTGGAAATAATTGTTTCAGTCAATTCCATTTCTTGTTTTCCGTTTTTAAACCAAATTTTAGAAATAGCACCCGGCTGTCCCATTATACCTGAAACTAATTCTTTTTTTACAAAACCCTCTTGATATTCCTTGAGGGTATTTGGATCAGCAAAGAGATCAGCAACCTCTGCCATTGGCTTATTGATGTCTATCGAATAATTGAATTTCATATTGAAATGGTTTAAAATTGAGACTGAACAAATATACTGTCTACGAGTAAAGTGGTTTTTTATGACTATTCTGTAAAGTAATTTAAGACGACATTATTTCAGCTTTTGATATTTTTTTTAGTTGTATGAAGACATAATGTCCTAAATTTCAATAACTTAGTTGTTTATTTAAGCCATTTTGACTGAAAATTACAAGTGGTCAGGGAATTGATACCTGTATAGAGAATTGATATTTTAGATGCAATTGAGAATAAATCTCACATCCAATCTCTCAAATCTCAATATTATAAAACAATGGATACCAAAAATTTAACTATAAAAAGCCAAGAGGCAATTCAGAAAGCACAAGAACTGGCTATGATAGGTCAGCAACAAGCTATTGAAACAGGTCATATTCTTAAAGCACTACTCACCGTAGACGGTGCTGATGAATCAGGAATTGTCTCCTATGGACTAAAAAAGGTAAATGCAAATACAAAACGGATTGAACAAGCTGTAGATGGAATAATCAGCAGCTATCCAAAAGTGAGTGGCTCTGGGAGTCAGTATTTAAGTAAAGATGGTCAACAATCTCTACTGAAAGCCAATACATTCTTGAAAGATTTCGATGATGAGTTTGTTACTATAGAACACCTTCTCCTAGGACTTGTAGATGGTCGTGATCAAGTGGCCAATTTATTGAAAGACGCAGGTGTAAATAAGAAAGATTTAATCAAAGCATTCAAAGAACTAAGAGGAGGAAGTAGAGCAACGAGTAATAGTGCTGAAGGTCAGTACAACTCACTAGCTAAGTATGCTAGAAACTTGAATAATGAAGCTAAAAGTGGAAAACTTGATCCTGTAATAGGGAGAGATGAAGAAATCAGAAGAGTTCTTCAAATATTGAGTAGAAGGACTAAAAACAATCCAATCTTAGTAGGGGAGCCAGGAGTTGGTAAAACAGCCATTGCCGAGGGACTGGCTCATCGAATAATCAGTGGAGATGTGCCTGAAAATCTAAAGTCAAAACAAATTTATAGTTTGGATATGGGAAGCCTGATTGCTGGTGCCAAGTACAAAGGAGAGTTTGAAGAGCGACTAAAGGCTGTGATTAAGGAAGTAACATCGGCTGATGGAGAAATAGTTCTTTTTATTGATGAGATTCATACGTTGGTAGGAGCAGGAGGGAGTGGCGAAGGAGCTATGGATGCTGCTAATATTTTGAAACCAGCATTGGCACGTGGGGAGCTAAAGGCTATTGGAGCTACAACCTTAGCTGAGTATCAGAAATATATAGAGAAAGATAAAGCACTTGCAAGAAGATTTCAAACGGTACTTGTAGATGAACCCAGTTCTGAAGATGCCATTTCTATTCTTAGAGGAATTAAAGAGAAATATGAAGTGCATCATAAAGTACGAATTAAGGACGAGGCAGTTATAGCTGCAGTGGAACTATCTCAAAGGTATATTTCAGATCGATTCCTTCCAGACAAGGCTATTGACCTGATGGATGAGTCAGCGGCAAAATTGCGTCTTGAAATAGATTCAGTTCCTGAGGAATTGGATGAAATAGAACGTAGGATTATGCAATTGGAGATAGAACGTGAGGCTATCAAGAGAGAAAAAGATGAGAAGAAATTATCTGTACTCAACAAAGAAATTGCTAACCTTTCCGAAGAAAGAAATCAGTTAAGAGCCAAATG
The DNA here is from genome assembly GCA_002746305.1 of Bacteroidota bacterium. Taxonomy (GTDB): domain Bacteria; phylum Bacteroidota; class Bacteroidia; order NS11-12g; family UBA9320; genus UBA9320. The sequence goes on from NVWV01000001.1 coordinate 309,580, forward strand.
GCAAGAAGAAAAGTCCATTGTAGATGGCATTCAAGCCAAGAAGAAAGAAATAGAATCTTTTAGAATGGAGGCAGATCAAGCAGAACGAGCCGGTGACTTTGGTAAGGTCGCAGAGATTCGATATGGCAAGATAAAGAATACAGAAGAAGAGCTAGAAAAGCTCAAAGTAGAACTCCAAGGGAAACAAGAAAATAGTAGTTTAGTAAAGGAGGAAGTAACCAGTGAGGATATAGCTGAGGTGGTAAGTAAATGGACAGGCATACCACTTCAAAGCATGTTGCAAAGTGAGCGAGAAAAGCTATTAAATCTTGAAGATGAGCTGCATAAAAGAGTCGTTGGGCAAGAAGATGCCATTGAAGCAATATCGGATGCTATACGCAGAAGCAGAGCAGGACTTTCCGATCCCAAGAAACCAATTGGATCTTTCATCTTTTTAGGTACTACTGGTGTAGGTAAAACAGAACTTGCCAAAGCATTAGCTGAATACTTGTTTAATAAAGATGATGCATTGGTCCGCATTGATATGAGTGAATATCAAGAAAAACATACAGTAAGTAGGTTGATAGGAGCTCCTCCAGGATATGTAGGGTATGATGAGGGAGGACAGCTTACAGAAGCTGTAAGACGAAAGCCTTATTCAGTTATACTCTTGGATGAAATTGAGAAAGCACATCCTGACGTATTCAATATCTTGCTTCAAGTTTTAGATGATGGAAGATTGACCGATAACAAGGGCCGAATAGCAAACTTCAAGAATACCATCATTATTATGACGAGTAACATAGGTTCTCATCTGATTCAAGAACGATTTAGTGAAATATCAGATAAGAATGCTGGGGAAGTAGAAGCTAAAACCAAAGTGGAAGTATTTGAATTACTTAAAAAATCTATTCGTCCGGAGTTCTTAAATAGAATTGATGAAATCATGATGTTCAAACCTTTGACCAGAGCTAATATTAGAGGCATTGTTGATATCCAGTTTGAGATTCTTAAACAAATGCTCAACGCTCAAGGGATATCTATAACAGCTACAGATAAAGCGTTGGATTGGTTGAGTGAAATAGGCTATGACCCTCAGTTTGGAGCAAGACCTTTGAAGAGGGCCATTCAAAGAGAGGTTCTTAACAAACTAAGTAAGGACATCCTTGCAGGTCGTATTCAAAGTGATTCTACCATTCAACTGGATATTAATGATAAGAAGGAATTTATTTTCGCAAATTAATTTTGAATTGATGTAACGTTACTAAAATCAATAGGGTCTATTATTTGAAACAACATTTTAGAAACGTTATGAAACAAATTTCCTATACCCTGTTAACCCTTTTAGTTATTGTCTTTTTTTCTTCCTGTGATGACAATGGAGAAGACCTGCCAACATTTCCTGAGATTACTTTAAATGGAGAATTCAATACAGATTTGTTTAAGGCTATTGTTAAGGATGAAGCTGTGAATAAGAATGTGATCATTTCACCACTTTCTATAAGTTCCGTTGTGAAAATGATTTTGGCAGGAGCAGATGGCAATACTGCTGAGGAAATAGTAAAGTCATATGGAGAGGAAGCCTCAAAGACTGCCCTTTTGGGAGAAAGTCAAAATTTAAGGAGCTGGTTGAACACTAGAACAGGTAGTCCTGTAATTGAATTCAGTAATGTTTTGTTTTATGATGATAAGAAGATAACCCCCCTGTCATCATATACATCAGACATGGCATCCTATTTTGATGCCAGTATAAAAACTGCAGATTTTTCTAACACCGAAGAAGCTCTAGCAACGATTAATGGCTGGGTAAATGAAAAGACTAAAACCAAGATCCCAACTATAATAGAGGATATATCACAGAATGAAGTTATGTTTTTGATAAATGCCCTATACCTAAAGGCTGACTGGTTAACTTCTTTTCCTGAAGGACGTACACGTGAACAGACTTTTGTTTTGGAAAACGGAAATGAGCAGATGGTCGATATGATGAACATGACAGCTGGTTTCAATACCTATCGTGGAGATAATATGATAGCAGTTGAAGTTCCGTATAAGGATGATGAAATATCAATGTACTTTATACAACCCAACTCTGGAAGTATAAATACATTAATATCAGAACTTAACTCCTCTACTCTGGCACAAATTAATGATGGGAAAGAAAAAGAAAGACTTGACTTATACGTACCCAAGTTTAAATTGGAGTACAAAAATGAGAATATTAGAAAGAGTTTGGAATTTCTTGGAGTAAAACAAATGTTTAGTCAAGGAGCAGATCTTGGACTTATGGCCGAGCAAAATAATCTCTTAGTATCAAGGGTAGTTCATAAAACCTATCTCACGATAGATGAAAAAGGAACGGAAGGAGCAGCAGTGACTCTCGGAGGCATTAGTGTTACCTCTTTACCACCTTCAGTAAGCTTCAATAGACCTTTTGTCATTGTTCTAGCCGATAAAGAAATGAAGAATATCTTGTTTATGGGTAGAATTAGCAATCCTTTAAACTAGTTAGATTATTCCCAAATCTTCCCAGGATTAAGAATTCCGTTTGGATCAAACGTCTTTTTGATACCTTTCATGAGATCAAAATGAATAGGAGTTAAAACCTCATTCATGTATTTTTTTTGTACTAACCCAATTCCGTGTTCCCCGCTTATGGTTCCGCCTAAGGATTTGCACAATCTAAAAATCTTTCGAATGCCTTCTTCTAAGTGATGACCATTCCATTTTTCATCGGTCATTTCACCTTTTAGAATATTGATATGAAGGTTGCCGTCTCCAGCGTGTCCATAACACACGCTTTCAAATCCATATTCCTCTCCCAAAGATTTTACCCCAGTCATTAGAGCGGGTAAGTTGGCTCTTTTTACAACAGCGTCCTCTTCTTTGTATGTGCTATGTAGTTTTACCATCTCACCGATGCTTCTTCTTATTTTCCAAAGCTTTTCCTTTTGTTCAGCAGTATCTGCAAATTGTACTTCAATGACATTGCTGGTTTCTAATACATTGTTTATCCCTTCACAATCCTTGAAAAGGAGATCTATATCATTTCCATCTACTTCTATCAGCAAATAAGCTTGCGTATGTTCTTCAATCTGAAAATGAGTCTCAGGAGAGTGGTCAATAACATACTGAACAGCACTTTTCTCCATTAGCTCCAATGCACTTGGGTTTAGCCCTTTAATGAAAATTTGAGGAACTGCCTTACATGCATCATCGATACTTTTAAATTTTGCAAGCATCAATAAGTCATGTTTAGGAAGAGGTAAAAGTTTAAAGACAATCTTGGTTACTACTCCAAGAGTTCCTTCACTTCCGATCATGAGCTGTGTAAGGTTATATCCAGTGCTGTTTTTGAGCGTATCGGCACCCGTCCATATTACATTGCCATTGGGTAGTACAACTTCCAGATTCAGGACATAGTCCTTGGTAGTTCCATATTTTAATGCTTTGGGTCCACCGCTGCTGTGGGCTACATTACCTCCTAAAAAACAACTGCCTTTACTTGCAGGGTCAGGTGGATAGAAGAGACCGCGTTCTTTTACAGCTTGCTGAAATGTCTCATTGATTACGCCACTTTCTACCGTGGCTTGGAAATTTTCTTCATCAATATTTAGAATGCTATTAAAATTTTCCATAGATAAAGAAACCCCTCCTTCTATTGGAAGGCTGCCTCCACTCAATCCTGTGCCTGCACCTCTCGGTGTGACGGGGATTTTATTTTCATTACAAAAGCGAAGTATTTTGGACACCTCATCCACTGTAGACGGCATCGCAACTACCTGAGGTAGGTATTCTAAATCCTCGGTATAATCGCTAGCATATTTTTTAAGAATAGAAGTCTCATCTTCTATGATATTTTTTCCTAGTAAATTTTTAAGATTCTGTATCCATTCCATTTTAGAATTGCGTTATTATTGAAGCAAATTTATTAGAAGGATGAGAAACACACTTTTATTACTGTTCATTAGCTGTACACTATTTACTTACAGTCAGAAAAGAGACATAGAATTAACCGATATATGGGGAAGCGGTACTTTTTACCCAAAAACGATAAGTGGGTTTGTAAATATGAACGATGGGAAGACCTATTGTATTCAGGAACAAAATGATGGCTACGCCGTAATTAATCAGTACGATTACGTTTCAGGAGAAAAAACCAAAGAAATTATCAATGCCAAAGATGTTTTTAGAGGAGATGAAATTGGATTTAGTTCATATCATTACAATAATGATCAGTCTATAATACTACTGTATTATAATTCAGAGGCTATCTATAGACATTCTACTCGAGGAGATTTTAGAATTTTTGACCTCAAGGGAAATATTCAGCTAGGTAAAGAAGAAAAAGTGAGATATCCTACTTTAAGTCCCAATGGAGACAAAGTAGCCTATGTAAAAGAGAATGATTTATATATCCTAGACTTAGTGAAAGGTAAGACCTTGAGAATTACTAAAGATGGAGCATATAATTCTATAATAAATGGTGGAGTTGATTGGGTTTATGAAGAGGAGTTTGGAATGAGCAAAGGATTCGAATGGAATTCGGATGGAAGTAAAATAGCATACTACCGATTTGATGAGAGTGCTGTGAAACAATGGCAGATGACTACATATGGTGATCTTTATCCAGAATTTTACAAATTTAAATATCCAAAAGCAGGTGAAGCAAATAGTATAGTAGATGTATATATCGCAGATGCCGTAAAAGGAAAATGTAAAAAATTAGAGCTAGGAAGTGAGAACGACCAATACTTGCCACGGATTATGTGGACCAAAGACCCCAATAAATTGGCTGTGCAACGTCTAAATAGACTACAGAATAAATGGGAGTTATTAATGGTAACAGGAACTTCAGTAGAACCTGCACTTGAGGAAAATAGTAAATACTATGTAGAAATTACGGATGATATTTATTTCCTGAATGACGGTAAACATATGATAGTTAGTAGTGAATCAGATGGGAATAAACACCTGTATTTTCACAAAATAGATGGACCACAGATTTATCAGATAACGAAAGGGGAATGGGAAGTAGATGAAGTCTTGGGAATTGATCAGGTAAATGAAATTATTTATTTTACATCTACAGAAGCTGGACCAACTCAAAGACACATTTATTCCATTGATTTTCAGGGAAAAGGAAAGAAGAAACTGTCAACAGAAGAAGGTTGGCATACAGCTGAGTTTAGTAAAGATTTCTCGCTGGCACTTCATAGTTTTACAACAGCTACTGCGCCACATGTTTATACCATAAAGAATAAAGCTTGGGAAACTCAACGTGTTGTGGAAGATAACAAAGAATTTATAGAACGTAATGCTACATTTAAACAAGGAGATGTAAGCTTTGATTGGCTTAAAGTAAATGGTGTCGAACTAAATTACGTAATGATTAGACCAGAGAGTTTTAATGATTCTCTCAAATATCCAATGTTAATGTACGTATATGGTGGTCCGGGTTCTCAAACTGTGAAAAATAGTTTTGGTTGGAGTAATTATTACTGGCACCAGATGTTGGCCAATAAATATGGAATTATTATTGTCTCAGTTGACAATAGAGGCACAGGAGCTAGAGGAGAGGAATTTAAGAAAATGACCTATAAACAATTGGGTAAATATGAAACCGAAGACCAAATAGAAGCAGCTAAGATTTTAGGTAAAGTTCCATTTATTGATAGTGAAAGAATAGGAATATGGGGATGGAGCTATGGAGGTTATATGAGTAGTTTAGCCTTGGCCAAGGGAAATGATGTATTCAAAATGGCAATTGCCATTGCTCCTGTTACCAACTGGAGATTCTACGATAATATCTATACGGAAAGATACATGGCTTTGCCAAAGGATAATGCCAGCGGGTATGATGATAATTCTCCAATCAACTTTGTGAAAGACATAAAAGGTAAATATTTAATTGTACATGGTACAGGTGATGACAATGTTCACATGGAGAACAGTGTCATGATGATAGATGAAATGATTAAGAATAACATTCCTTTTGATTCTGAATTTTATCCCAATAAAAACCATGGAATTTATGGGGGGTATACTCGATTGCATTTATATAACAAGATGACTCAATTCGTAGTCGAAAATTTGTAATTCAAGATTAAAATCTATTTTTACCAAAAATTATAATCATAAAATATGTCAAATAATGTAGCAACTGAAAAAGAAATGTTTGGACATCCAATAGGACTTTTTGTACTATTCTTTACAGAGATGTGGGAACGTTTTTCTTACTACGGTATGAGAGCAATCTTGGTATTGTATCTCGTATCTCAAAGTACAGGAGACAATCCAGGTCTAGGCTGGTCTAATGGAGAAGCTTTGGCATTATATGGCTGGTATACTATGATGGTTTATGTTATGTCCATCCCTGGAGGTATCATAGCAGATAAATTATTAGGACAAAGAAAATCTGTCCTACTAGGATGTATTCTACTTGTTGCAGGTCATGGTATTCTGGCGGTAGAAGAAATGTGGGCATTTTATACAGGACTGGTACTAATTGTACTAGGTGTAGGTATGCTTAAACCAAATATATCAACTATGGTAGGGGGGCTTTATAAGCAAGGGGACATTAGAAGAGATAAAGGTTTTACCATCTTTTATATAGGTATTAATCTGGGAGCATTTCTCTCAAGTTTGATTGTAGGTTATGTAGGAGAAGTTCACGGATGGCATTATGGATTTGGTCTTGCTGGAATTGGCATGTTGCTAGGTCTTGGAGTTTATATGTATGGCCAAAGGTATTTACAGCATGTGGGAGGTTTCATTGGAACTTCTAAAAGCAAGGCTGAAAGAGAAGCTGCGAGTAAACCGCTAACTAAGGTTGAAAAAGATAGGATTAGCGTACTCCTGATTTCGTTCTTATTAGTTGTCGTATTCTGGGGAGCATTTGAACAGGCTGGTGGTTTAATGAATATTTATACATTGGAGAAAACAAATAGAATGTTTATGGGATTTGAGATTCCAGCATCGGTATTCCAATCTATAAATGCTATGTTTATTATCTTCTTTGGAACATCAATAGCACTTTTTTGGGCAAATAGAAAATTAAAAGGAAAGGTATCCAGTTCTTTATTTAAAATGATAATTGGACTCATAATAATGGGTGCAGGTTTCTTCTTTATGACAGGAGCTACTGCTCAGTTTGAAGCTACGGGGTCATCTGCTATGTACTGGTTAGTATTAGCATATTTATTCCATACGATCGGAGAACTTTGTTTATCTCCTGTTGCATTATCCTTCATTACTAAATTAGCCCCACTTAAATATGCATCCATAATGATGGGCTTATATTTTGCTGTAACAGGTTTTGGAAGTAAGTTGGCTGGTTTATTAGGAGAATGGTCCGAGAGTTTAGGTGAGTATAAGATCTTTACAGGAATTGCAGTGTTTTGTGTTCTGTTTGGAGTCTTGATGTTTGGTTTTAGAAAAAAACTGGAAGTGTTAACTCATGGAATTGAGGACAGTGAAGGCTCTACACAAGAAGAGGCTGAAGGGTTTGAAATAGCCGACAACTCATAAAAATGGATACAACAGAATACAGGTTTGAAGGTTCAGAAATGAACCGAAAACTATTACTTGGACACCCAAGTGGCTTATTTATTCTTTTCTTTACAGAAATGTGGGAGAGGTTCTCTTACTATGGCATGAGAGCCCTTTTGGTACTATTCCTAACCTCTAGTCTTATAGATGGAGGATGGGCTTGGAGTAGAGAAGAAGCATTGGGGCTATATGGTACATATACCATGTTGGTTTATTTTACACCAATTTTAGGTGGATTGTTGGCTGATAAGCTACTTGGATATAGATGGGCAGTAGCTTTAGGAGCACTAATAATGACTTTGGGGCATGCGTCAATGGCATTGGACACTCCATGGAGTTTATATGCTGGCATTGGTTTGCTAGTTGCAGGAAATGGGTTGTTTAAACCCAATATCACATCTATTATAAACGGAATTTATATTAATGCTCAAGAGAAGAAGGATGGAGCTTTTACCATCTTTTATATGGGTGTAAACGCGGGAGCATTCTTAGGGATAATGTTATGTGGTTATGTAGGTGAGACTCAAGGATGGCACTGGGGTTTTGGTCTTGCAGGGATCTTTATGTTTTTCGGAATGTTGCAATTTTGGTTTGCTCAAGGCATTTTTGGTAGAATAGGTCTTGGGCCTAAAAAAACTGCTGAATTTGATATTTCCGATGCAATAGAATCCAAAGATTCAATAACGGATGAAAGTTCACAGAATGAAGCAATCATAAAGCAAGAAGAGGTAGCACCTGCCGTTCAAAGGGACAGGTATATTGTTGTAGGAATCCTAGCTATATTTACTATATTCTTTTGGGCGTGTTTTGAACAAGCTGGAGGGTCTATGACCATTTTTGCAAAGGACTATACAAATCGAGTTTTAGATGGAACTGCGGCCAATGTATTTAGAATTGTCAATACATTATTGACCATAGTACCATTAATCATAATTACCTACGTATTATTCAAGCTTTTCAAAATAACATTCAAGAAGTATTTTGCCTCTAACATATTCCTAGGGACAAGTTTTGCAATAATTTGGGTAATAGTATTGTGGATGCTATATAGTCAATTTGATAGTGCAAAAACAGAGATACCGGCTTCGTGGTTCGGAATTCTAAACTCGTTTTTCATTATAGCATTTGCACCGTTAATTTCTAGAATTTGGGAAAGCAGATTTAATCCGCCGGCACCTATTAAGTTTGGGATTGGGTTGGTTCTTTTAGGATTGGGATTTGGCGTCTTAGCATATGGATCTAGTGGTATTCCCCAAGGGGCACTAACAGCTTCCGTAAGTATTGTATGGCTCATTTTTGCCTACCTATTGCATACATTGGGAGAGTTAACTTTATCTCCTGTTGGATTGTCCTATGTTTCTAAACTAGTGCCCGCAAAAGTTATAGGGATGATGTTTGGTCTTTGGTATATTGCAATTGGCTTGGGTAATAAAGCTGCAGGTGCTATCGGGGGGCAAATTGATAAAATTGTGGCAAGCCATAGCATGAGCTATTTTTTCATGATATTTACACTAATTCCTATTTGTGCAGGGATTTTCTTAATGGTACTGACACCGATGCTTAAGAAATTAATGCACGGCGTGAAATAAGATAAAAAGAAAATTGAAAAAAGGACGGACCTTTTGGTCTGTCCTTTTTTTGTGATAGCAATGACAAAAGAGAATACCTGGAAGGTCGTATATATTGCCAGTAGGCAAGAGAAGAAAGTGGCATTACAGTTGCAGAGAGAAGAAATAGACCACTTTTTACCATTGTATAAAAAGCTAAGTCAGTGGAGTGATAGAAAGAAATGGGTAGATACTCCTCTTTTTAATGGATATTTATTTGTACGACCAACCGATTTGCAAAGAGATAAGATTCTAGAGCTCAATGGTGTAGTAGCTTATGTTCGTTATAATAAAGATGATGCTCAGGTTCAAGACAAAGAGATTGAAATTATTAAGACGGTTCTTTCTTCTGGGTACTCTTTGGAGACTATTAGTAAACCAGATGATTTTGAAGTTGGTGAACAGGTTTTAGTTACCGAAGGTCCTTTGAAAGGTCAAAAAGTAGATATAATAAGACAAAACAATGAGAAGCATTTTCTAGTTAGTTTTGACACGCTAGGACAAAGTATAAAAATTGAGCTACCATATCAAATTTTTAAGAAACGAAATTGAGTAGTTCTTGTGGGTATTTATTGAATAAAATTGGTTAGGTAACCGAGGTATTTTCAATATTTTCGGCCGATAATTAATCTATTGAATTTATTAGATCAAAAAATAGCTGTTGTTGGCCTCGGATATGTCGGGCTTCCATTGGCCGTAGAGTTTGGAAAGCTCTATGACACTACAGGTTTTGACATCAGTCAAGGTAGAATAGATGAGCTCGAAAGAGGAGAAGATTCTACTTTAGAAGTTGAACCTGAAAACCTTAAATCCTCGACTCATTTGTCATTTTCAATGCAGCTTGAGGATATTAAAGATTGTACAATCTACATTGTTACAGTACCAACTCCAATTGATAAGAACAAAAGACCCGATTTGACACCCTTGGAAAAATCAAGTCAGTCGATCAGTAAGGTCCTAAAAAAAGGAGATATTGTGATTTATGAGTCAACAGTCTTTCCAGGTTGTACAGAAGAAGTTTGTGTGCCTATACTTGAAGAAGGCAGTGGATTGAAATTCAACCAAGATTTTTATTGTGGATATTCCCCAGAGAGAATCAATCCAGGAGACAAGGTTCATACAGTTACTAAAATTAAGAAAGTTACAAGTGGTTCTACACCAGAAATTGCAGAGGTAGTGGATCAATTGTACAAATCCGTAATTACAGCAGGTACGTACAAGGCATCTTCGCTTAAAGTTGCTGAAGCTGCTAAGGTGATAGAAAACTGTCAGCGGGATATCAATATTGCATTTATTAATGAGTTATCGCTGATTTTTGATAAACTGGGAATAGACACTCTTTCCGTGTTAGAAGCGGCAGGAACAAAATGGAATTTTCTTCCTTTTAGACCGGGATTGGTCGGAGGGCATTGTATAGGCGTAGACCCATATTACCTTACGTATAAAGCTCAAGAAGTCGGTTATAATCCTCAAGTAATATTGTCTGGAAGACGGATAAATGATGCTATGGGTGCACACGTCGCCAGTAAGGTGACAAAGCTTATGATTGATAAAGATTTAGCTATCAAAGGTTCTAAAGCACTAATGTTAGGTATTACATTTAAGGAAAATTGTCCAGATATCAGAAACTCAAAAGCAATAGATGTTTATCATGAATTGAGTGATTTTGGTTTGGATGTAGATGTATACGACCCATGGGCAAATGCAGAAGAAGTGAAAAATGAATATGGTTTAGATCTTTTAACTGAATTGGGTTCTGGTTATTCGTCTATAATATTAGCAGTTTCTCATACGGAATTTGAATCCATAGAGTTGCATAAAATAAAGGCAAAAAATTCTGTGATTTTTGATATAAAGTCATTTTTTGACCCATCATTAGTAGATGCAAGACTCTAATGCAGAAGGTCCTAGTAACAGGTAATGCAGGATTTATAGGTCATCATTTAGCAATGTTGCTATTGGGACTTAATTACAAAGTAATAGGTCTTGATATTATCAATGATTACTATGATGTTGATTTAAAGAAAAAACGCCTTGAGATTCAAGGAATTAATGTTGAGGACATTGAGTATGGGAAATACTTAAATGGAAAAGTAGACTTCATACAGCTGAAATTAGAAGATGCAGATGGTATTCTTAAACTGTTTAAAGAACAACAGTTTGACTATGTAGTCAATCTTGCAGCTCAGGCAGGAGTGAGGTACTCTATTGAGAATCCAAGAATATACATGGACAGCAATGTCTATGGCTTTTTTAATATACTGGAAGCCTGCAGAGCATATCCTGTAAAACACTTGGTATATGCATCTTCGAGTTCTGTATATGGGTTAAATGAAGACTTGCCGTTTAAGACTACGTCATGTACAGACCACCCGATGGCACTGTATGGTGCTACAAAGAAAACAAATGAGATTATGGCTCATTCGTATTCTCATTTATATGGAATACCTACAACGGGTTTAAGATTCTTTACAGTATATGGACCATGGGGAAGACCCGATATGGCACTATTCCTGTTTGCAGATGCAATCCTAAAGGACCGTACAATTGATATTTTTGGAGAAGGCAAAATGACTAGAGATTTTACCTATGTCGGTGATATTGCCAAAGTTATTTCTCTAGTGCTTGAAAAAGCACCAAAACGAAATACAGATTTTGACCCTAAAAACCCTACCCCGGATAAAAGCAGTGCACCATATGGTCTCTATAATATAGGGAACAATAGTCCGATTGGATTGATGGATTATATTAAAGCTTTAGAGGTTGCTCTTGGGAAGGAGTCGAAGAAAAATTACCTAGGAATGCAACCTGGGGATGTCAAGTCTACCTCTGCGGATATAGATTCATTAAGTGAATTTGTGGGCTATCGGCCTCAAGTAAGTATTCAAGAAGGAGTAAATAATTTCATTGATTGGTTTAAAGAGTATTATAAAATTGAGTAGTTTTGCTACTCAATAAGTGCTATGATTGAGACGCTGATATCATCAAAAACCCGTGTAAAGCTACTTTTAAAGTTCTTTTTAAATAGTAGTAATAGCTCTTATTTAAGAGGCTTAGAAGCGGAATTTGGAGAATCTTCTAATGCAATAAGACTTGAACTCAATAAGCTAGAAAAGGCAGGATTACTAGATTCTAATGTTAAGGGAAATAAAAAATATTTTCAAGCAAACACTAAGCATCCGCTTTTTAATGATATCAATAGTATTTTACTAAAATTCACTGGTCTAGATAAGATAATAGAGAAGGTCGTTCGAAATTTGGGTGATTTAGATCAAGCATATGTGGTTGGCAGTTTGGCAAAAGGACTTGCTAGTGAAGTTATTGATTTAGTCTTTGTAGGGGATATTGATAAGGCTTATTTATTTGAATTAATACAAAAGGTTGAGGAAAAGCTTGACAAAAAAATAAAATACTTGTGCTATACGCCAGCTGAATTTTCAGAGGGACATATCAGCACAACACAAAGTGATTACTTGCTTCTTTGGAGTAAATAATCACTTTACATAAGAAAATTGCTAATCAGTACATGGGACTGAGGTGGCGAAGCTGTATCTAATTAGAACTAAGAATTGACAATAAAACCTAAATATGATTTCCTCATTGTAGGTGCTGGTCTGTACGGTTCCGTTTTTGCACATGAGGCAACCAAAGCAGGTAAAAAATGCTTAGTGATTGATAAAAGGGAGCATTTGGGAGGAAATGTATATTGTAAAAATATCGAGGGGATAAATGTTCATCAATATGGGCCACATATTTTTCATACAAATGATAAAAAAATATGGGATTATGTAAACTCATTTGTTGACTTCAATCGTTTTACAAATAGCCCTTTAGTCAAGTACAAAGAAGAAACATATAATTTGCCATTCAATATGAATACCTTTAAGCAAATGTGGGGAGTTGATACTCCTGCTGAGGCTGAAAGTATTATTAATGACCAAACTAGTAGTGTGACTGTAAAACCTAGAAATCTAGAGGAATTTGCTCTTTCACAAGTAGGAACGGATATTTATGAAAAACTAATTAAGGGATATACCACAAAACAATGGGGAAGGTCTTGCTCAGATTTACCTGTTTCCATTATTAACAGAATCCCTATTCGATATACTTACAACAATAATTACTACGATGATACGTATCAAGGTATACCCATTGGAGGTTATAACAAACTCATAGATGGTTTATTGGATGGAGTAGAAACAGAGCTGTCTGTAGACTATTTTAATGTTAAAACGGATGAAAAATATTCGGCATCTACAATTGTATATACAGGAAAGATTGATCAATACTTTTCGTATAAATATGGTAGGCTAGATTATCGAACTGTTAGTTTTGAGCATCAGGTTTTGGATATTCCCAATTTTCAAGGCAATGCAATTGTAAATTATGCCGATAAAGAGATTCCTTTTACGAGAATAATTGAGCACAAACATTTTGAGTTTGGTACACAACCAAAGACTGTCATAAGTAAAGAATTTCCCAAAGAAGCGTCTGATAATGACGAACCTCACTATCCGATTAATGACAAGAAGAATAACGACCGTTATCTTTTGTATAAGGACCTTTCGGAAGATGAGAATAATGTGATTTTCGGTGGTAGACTTGCTGAATACAAGTACTACGATATGCACCAAGTGATAGCCTCTTCACTTAAAACAGTAAAGAAATTAATATAATGGGTTTAAAGTCTGCCAATAAACGTCACATTGCCAAAACGCTAACATGGAGAGTAATTGCTACAACTACAACGTTTATTTTGAGTTATCTTTTTTTTAGAGATGACGCTCATGCCATTCAAAAGGCAAGTGGCGTAGCAGGAACAGAGTTCTTTTTAAAGATGTTTTTATACTACGGTCATGAGAGGCTATGGTACAAAACAAAATTTGGGATAGAAAAAAGAGATAAATCAGATGAGCAATCTGTATAAACAGGATACCCAAGTCAATAGGAATCAGAGAAACCAGTTGCATGGTCATAACTCTTTTGTAGTTTGGTTTACCGGACTTTCTGGTTCAGGTAAGTCCACAATAGCTGCAACTTTACAAGTCAAGTTATATGATATGAAAATCAACACATATATGCTTGATGGGGATAATATCAGATTAGGGCTGAATAGTGATTTGGATTTTTCTGAGACGGGTAGGAAAGAAAACATTAGGAGGATTGCGGAAGTGGCTAAGTTATTTACTGATGCGGGTTCTGTAACATTATGTTCGTTTATTTCACCCTATATAGAAGAAAGGGAAAAGGCTAAATCAATAGTTAGTCCAGAAAATTTTCTAGAAGTTTATGTCAAATGTAATTTGGAAGAATGTGAGAAACGAGACGTCAAGGGACTTTATGAAAGAGCCAGAAAAGGAGAAATAAAAAATTTCACAGGGATTGATTCTCCATATGAGGAGCCTGAAAACCCCGATATAGAAATAGATACAGCTGACCTTTCAGTTGAAGAAAGTGTGGAGTTGATTTTAAATAAAATTAAAAGTAGATTGTAAATGAGTAATTCATTATCACACTTAAAAGAGCTTGAAGCCGAAAGTATCTTCATAATTAGAGAGACTTTTGCTCAGTTTAATAAACCTGCTATCCTATTTTCAGGAGGTAAGGACTCAATAGTTCTAACTCATCTAGCTAAAAAGGCATTTTGGCCAGCTAAGATTCCATTTCCACTGGTACATGTAGATACGGGACATAATTTTCCAGAGACTATTGCCTTTCGAGATAAGCTGGTAGAGGAGTTTGGTGTAAACTTGGTTGTCGGATCTGTACAGAAGTCTATTGACGATGGTAAAGTAGCTGAAGAAGTTGGAATAAATGCAACTAGAAATAGATTGCAGATCACTACTTTATTAGATACAATAGAAGAAAATCAGTACGACGCCTGTATGGGTGGTGCAAGAAGAGATGAGGAGAAGGCTAGAGCCAAAGAACGGTTCTTTTCTCATCGAGATGAATTTGGGCAATGGGATCCGAAAAATCAAAGACCCGAGCTTTGGAATCTCTTTAATGGGTTAAAACACTTTGGAGAAAATTTTAGAATATTTCCAATCAGTAATTGGACAGAAATGGATATCTGGCAATATATATTGCTTGAAAAAATCGAAATACCTCAGCTGTATTTTTCTCATAAAAGAAGATGCTATGTTCGAAATGGGACCATTATATCAGAGAATGGTTTTCAGGAACTGAAGGAGAATGAAGAAGTGAAGGAAATGCAAATTCGTTTTAGAACGTTGGGAGATATTACCATAACAGGTGCTGTAGAAAGTGATGCGGATACTTTAGAAAAAATAATAGGGGAAGTTGCTACTGCAAGGAATACTGAACGTGGAGGACGAGCAGATGATCAACGTTCGGAGACTGCAATGGAAGATCGTAAAAAAGAAGGATATTTCTAATATGAAAGACAAGAATTACTTGGATAGAGACTTGCTGAGATTTACAACAGCGGGTAGTGTAGACGATGGAAAGAGTACCCTAATTGGAAGATTACTATATGATTCTAAAAGCATATTCGAAGATCAACTTGCTTCCGTAGAAGCTACAAGCAAGAAAAAGGGTTTGTCACACATTGATTTCTCTTTATTAACTGATGGCCTTAAGGATGAGAGAGAACAGGGCATTACTATTGATGTGGCTTACAGGTATTTTTCTACTCCCAAAAGAAAATTTATAATAGCAGATACACCTGGTCATATTCAGTATACTAGGAATATGATAACAGGTGCATCTACAGCCAATCTAGCTTTAATATTAATTGACGCCCGTAAAGGAGTAATTGAGCAAACTAAGAGACATTCATTTATAGCATCACTACTTCAGATTAAACATATTGTAGTGTGTGTCAACAAAATGGACTTGGTTGAATACAGTCAGTCAAGATTTGATGAGATTGTGGATGAATATGAAGATTTTGCAGCTAAACTAGAAGTAGAAGATATTCGATTCATTCCCATCTCTGCATTACACGGTGATAATGTGGTGGATAGAAGCAAGAATCTAAACTGGTATCAGGGGTCTACACTTCTTCATACTTTGGAGAATATTCACATTGGGAGTGACAGAAATATGAAAGACTGCAGATTTCCTGTACAAACAGTTATTCGTCCTCACAGTGATGAGTATCATGATTTTAGAGGATATGCAGGTAGAGTAGAAAGTGGCATTTTTAAAGTAGGAGATGAAGTTACCATATTACCAAGTGGTTTTAATAGTAAAATTGCCAAGATAATAGACAACGAAAAAGAGGTTCAATCTTGTTTCCCTCCAATGAGTGTTGTAGTGACCTTAGAAGATGATATTGATCTAAGTAGAGGAGATATGATAGTAAGACCTAACAATCAAGCTAGGGCCTCTCAAGATATAGATTTTATGATGTGTTGGATGGGCAACGAAGCCTTTGATCCGCAGAAAAAATACACAGTACTGCATACTACGAATAAAGTAAGATGTGTGATTAGAGAAGTCCTATACAAAGTTGATATCAATACGCTTCATAGGCAGGAAGAAGACAAGCTCATTGCAATGAATGATATTGCAAGAGTGAAAATTAGGACTACCAAACCTTTACTTATCGATTCCTATACTCAAAATAGAGCTACAGGATCTTTAATTCTAGTAGACGAAGCAACGAATAATACAGTGGCAGCTGGCATGATAATTTAAACGTACAATGAGAAACATTCTAATAACAGGTGGTGCAGGTTTTATTGGTTCTCACGTAGTGAGACTTTTTGTAAATCAGTTTCCCAATGATAAAATTTATAATCTTGATGCCCTTACCTATGCTGGAAATCTAGCAAATCTTACGGATATTGAAAGTGCAAATAACTATACATTTATACGAGCTGATATTCAAGATTTAGATAAACTGAGAGAGATATTTACATCCAATAATATTACGCATGTAATCCATTTGGCAGCAGAGAGCCATGTAGATAGATCAATCACAGACCCTTTGGCATTTGTAAAGACAAATGTTTTAGGAACTGCTAACTTACTTCAAGCTGCTAAAGAACAGTGGCAAGAAGACTTCGCTGATAAACTCTTTTATCATGTTTCCACGGATGAGGTTTATGGTTCTTTAGGGGACACGGGGTTCTTTTATGAAGATACTTCTTATGATCCTAGAAGTCCATATTCAGCAAGTAAAGCGAGTAGTGATCATTTTGTAAGAGCTTATTTTCATACTTATGGTATGCCAATAGTTATTTCAAATTGTTCAAATAACTATGGACCCAATCATTTTCCGGAAAAGCTGATTCCCTTAATGATTAATAACATTATCCAGAGGAAATCTTTGCCTGTTTATGGTAAAGGTCTTAATGTAAGAGACTGGCTATATGTGATTGATCATGCAAGAGCCATTCAATGTATTTTCAGTAATGGTAATACAGGTGAAACATATAATATTGGAGGTCATAATGAATGGACTAATATTGATCTTGTTCATCTACTTTGTGATAAAATGGATGAAAAGTTGGGGCGAGAAGCAGGAGATTCTAGAAAGCTAATAACTTACGTAAAAGATAGAGCGGGTCATGACTTAAGATATGCAATTGATGCTACAAAACTTAAAGATGAATTAGGTTGGGAACCAAGCTTACAATTTGAAGAAGGACTAAGCAAAACAATAGATTGGTTTTTGTCAAATGAAGAATGGTTAACCAATGTTACGAGTGGTTCATATATGAATTACTACAAGGAAATGTACCATAACTAATGTCAAGCTCTAAGATAAATATGGTGGATTTAAAACCTCAGTATGAGAGATTAAAGCCACGTATAGACTCTGCTATTCAAGAAGTTATTGATGGGGCATCATTTATAAAAGGTCCAGCATTAAGGGAATTTGAAGCAAATCTTGCAGATTATCTAGGTGTTAAGCATGTAATTGGAGTTGCAAATGGGACAGATGCACTACAAATAGCTTTAATGGCTCTGAATTTGAAGCCCGGAGATGAAGTTATAGTGCCTGCCTTTACTTATGTTGCTACCGCAGAGGTAATTGGATTGCTAGGTTTAATACCTGTAATGGTGGATGTTGATATTAACACATTTAACATAGACTCAGACTTGTTGGAGTCTGTGCTATCATCTAAAACCAAAGCAATTGTACCCGTTCACCTTTTTGGTCAATCAGCAAATATGAAAGCCATTCTTGACTTTGCAAGAAAGCACAACTTAAAGGTTATAGAAGATAATGCTCAGGCAATCGGTGGAAATTTTATACATAACGATGGTAGAGAGTCTAAGACTGGAACTTTAGGTGATATTGGATGTACTTCATTTTTTCCAAGTAAGAATTTAGGATGTTTTGGTGATGGAGGAGCAATTTTTTGCAATGACGATACACTAGCAGAGAAGATCAGAATGATATCCAATCATGGACAAAAGAAAAAATACATTCATACGGTACTAGGAGTAAATTCAAGATTAGACACATTGCAAGCAGCGATACTCAATGTAAAACTTCAGGAATTGGATGATTTTGCAGGTCGACGGCAAAAAGTGGCAGAAGTGTACAATGAAGCCTTTAAGCCTATTTCTGGAATAAAAATACCCGTAGTTTCTGCATTTACCAATCATGTATATCATCAGTATACTTTAAAGGTTGGCAATGATAAAAGGGACAATCTGAAGGCTTATTTGCAAGAAGCAAATATTCCTTCAATGATATACTATCCTATTCCGTTGTATAATCAGGAAGCGTTTAGCTCGTATCATTCAAGAGGGGAACTCAGCGTTACTGAAAGATTATGTAAAGAAGTGTTATCTCTACCCATGCATACTGAAATGGCCTCTGGTCAGCAGAGTTTAATAATAGAACGAGTGAAATCATTTTTTAGTTAAATCATCCAATACTTAGAATGGAAAAAATAAAATTTGGAATAGTTGGTTGTGGGCATATTGGAAAACGACATGCTACTATGGTTAAGTTGAACCCCGAATGCGAATTAATAGCATTAACAGATGTTGCAGAGAAAAGCACCTTAGGTATAGAAGACTTTAATGCTCCTTTTTATGCTTCCTTGGAAGCTATGTTGGAAGCTGAACCTGATATTGACATTGTATGTATTTGTACACCCAATGGTTTTCATTCATCTCAAGCCAGACTTTGTTTAGATAGTAAAAAACATGTCGTGGTTGAGAAACCAATGGGACTTAGCAGAAATAACTGTGAAGAGTTAATATTTAAGGCACTTCATGTTTCAAAAAACATATTTTGTGTGATGCAGAATAGATATTCTCCACCTTCAATTTGGCTTAAAGAGATGGTAGATAAGAAAAAATTGGGAGATATCTATAATGTGCAGGTTAATTGTTATTGGAATAGAGATGACCGCTATTATTTTAAGAATGGGAAGAAACATCCTTGGAAAGGAACGAATGATTTGGATGGAGGAACTCTGTTTACTCAATTTTCGCATTTTATAGACTTAATGTATTGGATTTTTGGTGATATAACTGACATTCAAGGGAAGTTTCAGAATCATTCTCACGCACATTCGATCGAATTTGAAGATACAGGAATTGTATCGTTTAAATTTGTCAATGGAGGAATTGGTTCATTGAACTACTCAACTGCGGTTTGGGATTCTAATTTGGAAAGCAGTATTACTGTAATTGGTGAGAAAGGCACTGTTAAAGTTGGAGGTCAGTATATGAATGAAGTGGAAACCTGTCATGTAAAAGACTATACATTTGAGGAGTTGCCTCCAAGTAACCCAGCAAATGACTATGGTACTTACAAAGGTTCTGCCAATAATCATCCATATGTTTTTGAAAATGTTGTTGATGTCATTAAAGGACGCAAACCCATATCTACAAATGCTTTGGAAGGAATGAAGGTCGTAGATATTATAGAAAGAATTTATAGTTTAAGATAATATGAAAGGAATAGTATTAGCGGGAGGTTCAGGAACTAGATTGTATCCAATCACCAAAGGAATATCAAAACAATTGATGCCTATTTATGATAAGCCAATGATATACTATCCCTTAAGTGTTTTGATGCTAGCTGGAATCAAAGAGATTTTGATAATAACAACTCCTCATGAGAATGAGCTCTTCATAAGACTTTTGGGAGATGGAAGTCAGCTAGGCTGCAAGTTTGAGTATGCGGTACAACACGAACCAAATGGATTAGCTCAGGCATTTGTTATAGGACGAGATTTTATTGGAGATGATACAGTAGCACTTATACTAGGTGATAATATTTTTTACAAGTCAGGAATGACTCGATTTTTAGAAGAATGTGGAAATCCGGAAGGAGGTATCATTTTTGCGTATCAAGTTACAGATCCAGAAAGGTATGGTGTTGTAGATTTTGACGAAAATTTCAATGCACTAAGTATTGAGGAAAAACCAGAAAATCCTAAATCTGATTATGCGGTACCTGGTCTATACTTCTATGATAATTCAGTAGTAGATATTGCTGCAAATCTTAAACCCTCGGCAAGAGGAGAGTATGAAATTACGGATGTAAATAAATATTATCTAAAAAAAGGAAATTTAAAGGTTAAGGTTTTTGATAGAGGAACTGCATGGCTCGATACTGGAACATTTGATTCTCTACATGATGCTGCCGAATTTGTAAGAGTAATAGAAAAGAGACAAGGATATAAAATAGGATGTATTGAAGAAATTGCTTACCGAAAAGGATTTATATCAAAAGAGCAATTACGTGAAATTGCTAAGGAAATAGAAAAGAGTGGCTATGGTGTTTATCTCAAGAGATTGATAGATTGATAGTTAATCGTAAAAATAATGTCGTTAATCTTCCAATAAGCTCTTTGTCTAAAATAAACATCAGTTCAACTCCAAGTATCAATAAGACTAACTACGTGTGGAATTACTTTGTAGACTTATTACAAGCTAAAATGAAAAAGATTGCAATAGTGTTTCTTATGTTTTTTGTTATTCAAAATGTAAGTGCACAAATACCGTCGGGAGTTTCTCCTAGTGATTTTCTGAAAGGAACGAACGTGACTCAAGAAGAGCTTAAGGGAAAACTTAAAGAGAAAGGGCTTGATATCGAAAATATCTCTCCGCAGGACTTACCACAAGTTCAGGGAACCATTGAAGATGCAATAAAAGAAATTCAAAGTCAAAAAGGCCAAAATACAGGGTCAGGAATGACTGAGGATTTAACGGTTAACAATGAACTATCCAAAGAGGATTTAGAAGATAAGTTTGAGGATTTGGATGAATTAAAATCCAGTCAAATTGGTAAGAGAGTTGAAGACGGAGCCTCATTAGAAGAAGCTATTTCTGAAGAAGAACTGTCAAAAAGGACAGTGAAGGGAAGGGCTGCTAGTATATATGGTCATTCAATTTTCTTTGATCAGACATTAGATTTTTACAGAACTACGCAGACAAGCACTCCTCCAGATAACTACATTTTAGGGGTGGGTGATAAAATTACTATTAATATTTTTGGAAGATCACAAGCTGATTTAATCTATCAGATTGAAAATGATGGTTTTATAAGGCCTTCTGGGATGTACAAGATTTACCTTAAAGGTTTACCATACGGTAAGGCGAAATTTTTATTAAGAAGTAGGTTTAAACAAGCTTATGCCTTTGATAAAGGACAATTTAATATAGATTTGAACACGGCTAGAACTGTAAGAGTTAATATTTATGGAGAAGTTTATAATCCGGGTTCATATACTATTTCAGCTTTAAATTCAGCTCTTTCAGCGGTAATTGCTGCGGGAGGTCCTACGGAAAATGGGTCTGTGCGTAATATTACATATATCGTTAATGGTAAAGAAAAACACATAGATGTTTATGACTTTTTGACCAATCCGAACGCTGTTATGGAGTTTGGTCTAGTGAACAATGCGACCATATTTATTCCCCCCCTATCAAAAGTTGTTAACTTAGGGGGGCAATTTGTAAAGACTGGGAGGTTTGAACTTAAAGATGGAGAAACAATAGAGGATCTTATAAGAATAGCAGGAGGAACACGAAAGAATGTTTCTCTTGCCAATTTTAATATAGATAGAATAGTGAATTCAGAGCGTAGATTAAGTACCTATAATTTTGAAAGTGCTAAGAATATGGAATTGGAAGACTTGGATGTTATTACATTTAGGAATAATAAAATGGCTTATGAAAATTATATTTTTATTAATGGAGCTGTTCGTTTCCCAGGTGATTATGAATGGCAAAATAAGATGACTGTGAGTCAGGTACTAAAGGACGCAATTTTAGAAAAGTATAGTAGGTTAGACATCGCTTATGTTGTGAGACGGAATGATGACAATACGTTTAGATTTATATCGGTTGCTTTACAAAAAGCTTTGGATAATCCAAATTCCATTGATGACATTGTTTTACAATCTGGGGATGGAATAAAAATTTTAGATATTAGAGATTTTACAGACTTATTTTTGTTTAGTATTACTGGAGCTGTAAGACAACCATTGGTGTTGCAAGAGTGGGATCAGGAGTCTCAAATGAGATTGTCAGATGCAATTAATTTTGCAAATGGAGTTAAAGTAAATGCCACTAAGTTTGGTTATATTATTAGAACGTCTATAGAAAATCCGGAAATAAAGGAATACAAACTAGTTAATATTGAGGAAGCTTTAAAATCAAAAGGTTCAAGTAGTGATATTGTTATTGAAGTAGGAGATAGTATCGTGATACCATCAAATGAGCGGTTTTCGGATGAACTTTTTGTAAGAATCGGTGGAGCCGTGCGAAGTTCAGGTCAGTTTGTATATTCAAATACCTTAACACTTAAGGAGGTTATAGTAATGGCTGGAGGGGTTAGCGATGAAGCTGAAACCAAAAAAATTGATATTTATCGATTGAAAGATAATGATCAAGGCCATCCATATACTACAATGATTACGGTTGAAATTGATAAAAACATGGACCCGTTATCCGCAAATGACCGAATAGAAATTCGACCAAATGATGTAATAGAAGTTAGGAAAATACCAAATTATGGAGCTATTGAAATCGTTGAGATAGCTGGAGAGGTAATGTATCCTGGTAATTATGCCTTGACTATAGATAATGAACGGATCTCGGATATTATTGAAAAAGCTGGAGGAATAACATCTGAGGGGAATTTAAAGGGAGGGAGATTAACACGTATAGAGGATAATGTAGGAGTGATTATTACAAATTTCGGCTCTTTGAATGGACGAGATAAAAGCAATGTCATTATGAAACATGGTGATAAAATTATTATTCCTGCTAAGCATGATATTGTTCAGATTAGTGTTGTGGGAACAAATGCTTCTGAAACCTATGATAGTTTACTTGCTTCAAATGGTGTAATAACGGTTCCATTTGGCAGAAGTAACAGAGCAGGGAAATACATCAAAGCATATGCTGGAGGTTTTGCAAAGAATGCCAAGAAAGGAAGGACTTTTGTTCAACATAAAAGCGGAAGAATGGTCAAAACAAAGAATTTAGGACTATTCAGAATTTATCCAGTGGTTTCCTCCAACTCACAAATAATAACGACGCTAAAAGTTAAAAAATCAGAAAGAAGAGGATCGGAGACTAAGCAACGTGATTTTTATGGAGATTTTAAAGACCTACTTGCCCTAGTGACTTCAGCTCTTACTGTAGTCGTGCTTGCTAAAAATATCTAGTCTCGATTATATGAAAGAGATAATTATAAAAATTAAAAACGCATTTAAGGCGGTACCTAAACTTGGAGGATTACTTCTCTCATCATTGGGGAAGTTTAAGATTTTAGCATTAGTCCTTGCTGTTGTTTTAGCCGTACTTTTAGTATTTAGTCTTAAGAAAGAAGGGACCATATATACTGGGAATATTAAGTTCATCTTGAAGGAAAAAACAGGATCAGGTATAGGTGGTGTTGGTGGTCTTTTGGGATCATTTGGTTTTGGTGGACAGAGCAAAGAGAATTTTGAAAGACTTTTGTCTTTTGTTAAAACGCAAAGAATTCAACAAAATATTCTACTTGAACCTTTTGTAGAGGATGGTGATACCACAACAATAGGTGATGCAATAGTAAAAAAATATGCATTACAAGATGAGTTAGCGGCAGTAGGTCTTCCCGAATTTAGGTTTGATACTGTAATAAGTGTACAAGGTAAGCATTCTGAATCCTTTAAAAAGGCAGCAGCAAGAATTGGTAAAGTAGTAACTGGTGCTGAAGGAATTGATGGTTTACTCGCAATGTCTTATGACAGGAAGTCTTTTATAATAAGCATAGTGGCGTCAACATTTGATGAGAATTTATCGATTGGTTTGCTTCATAGTGCATATAGTAATTTAGAAGAATTTTATAGCAATGATATGGTAGTTGGGCAAGCAAAGGATTTAGATTTACTGACATCTAAGAAAGACTCTATACAACATGCAATTCATAATATGGAGAACAACCTTGCTCGATTAAAAGATAAAACAATTGGGTTGGTACTTAATCGAGATAGAACGAAAGAAGCCCGATTGATGATAGAGATTCAAATGAACTACGAATTACTTGGAGAGTTGACAAAAAGTGCAGCAATGGCTGAATACTCTTTTTTGACAAGTGATAAAGGCTTTCTACTTTTGGATGAGCCAATCAAACCTTTGATAAATGGAAGTAGATCATTCACCAAGGTTTTATTTTTTTCGATTTTACTAGGACTTTTTGGAGCTGCACTACTGGTGACTCTAATTAGTATTTTCAAGAATCCAGATTTACTAGACGGGATAAGTGACCAATAATTCAAATTCTGAGCCTTGGGACGAAATAGTCGTACCTAAGAATAGTTTGCTAAAGCTTAATCTAAAGGAGGTATGGAAGTATAAAGACTTACTTACCTTATTTGTTAAGAGAGACATCGTAGCTCAGTACAAACAGACCGTGCTTGGACCTCTGTGGTATTTTATTCAACCATTATTGACTACAATAATGTTTACCATTGTCTTTGGGAAAATCGCTAATATTTCAACAGATGATCTTCCTCATACGATTTTCTATATGGCTGGGGTAGTCAACTGGGCATATTTTGCCGACTGCTTAAACAAAACAGCCACTACATTTAAAGACAATCAACAAATCTTTGGTAAGGTTTACTTTCCAAGATTGATAGTTCCATTGTCTATTGTAACATCTCATTTGTTGAAGTATGGGATTCAATTTGTTTTGTTTCTTGGTTTTTATATCTACTTCATATTAATTGGAGCTAATATTCATCCCAATGAAATGGCCTTACTATTTCCTGTACTTGTATTAATGTTGGCAGGTTTGGGTTTGGGTTTCGGTTTAATTATTACGTCATACACCACAAAGTATAGAGATTTGGTTTTCTTACTTTCATTTGGAGTACAGTTAGCAATGTATGCCACTCCAGTTATTATTCCTCTTTCTAAATTGGAACCTAAATATCAAAGACTTATGGAGTTAAATCCCATGACCTCAATTATTGAGACATTTAGATATGGCTTCTTAGGTCAAGGAACATTCTCTTGGGGTGCATTGGCATATACAGGTATATTTACCATTGTGCTTGTACTAGCAGGAATTGTTATTTTTAATAAAACCGAAAAGAACTTTATGGATACCGTGTAATGAGTAAAACTGTATTATCCGTAGAACAGCTTTCTAAACAATACCGACTAGGTGAGGTAGGTACAGGTACAATT
Source organism: Bacteroidota bacterium (assembly GCA_002746305.1). GTDB lineage: Bacteria > Bacteroidota > Bacteroidia > NS11-12g > UBA9320 > UBA9320. The sequence goes on from NVWV01000001.1 coordinate 335,349, forward strand.
AGTCATGATCTAAATAGGTGGTGGTCTAAAGTTAGAGGCAAAGAAGATCCTTACTTAAAAGTAGGGGAGACCAATGACAGGACTAACAAAGGTACAAGTCAGTATACCTGGGCATTACAAGATATTTGTTTTGATGTAAAACAAGGAGAAGTCCTCGGTATTATTGGAAAAAATGGGGCAGGTAAGTCTACACTTCTTAAAATTCTCAGTAAGGTAACTGGACCTACAAAAGGTACTATTAAAAGTAGAGGTAGAATTGCAGCACTTTTAGAAGTAGGAACAGGCTTTCATCCGGAACTGACGGGTAAAGAAAATATCTTCTTGAATGGTACCATCTTAGGAATGACCAAAAAAGAGGTGAAATCTAAGTTGGATGAGATTGTTGATTTTGCAGGTGTCGAAAGATATTTGGATACCCCAGTTAAAAGGTATTCTTCCGGAATGATGGTTCGTTTAGGCTTTTCTGTTGCGGCACATTTGGAACCCGAAATACTCATTGTAGATGAGGTATTAGCTGTTGGAGATGCAGAGTTTCAAAAGAAATGTATCGGTAAAATGGGAGCAGTTGCCAAAGGAGGACGAACAATACTATTTGTAAGTCACAATATGGGATCTGTGAAATCTCTTTGTACTCAAGCTATACTTCTTGAAAATGGTCAGAAAGTATTTGAAGGTTCTGTAAGTGATACTATAGCAAAATATGTCATAAACAAGGTGAATACGTCGGAGAAGGGCATTATTGACTCAAAGATGAGAAAGATGCAATCGGACGAAACATTAATTCAAAGAATTGCAATGCTTGCTGAAGACGGTACTATAATAGAAGAACTGTATTATAAGCAACCTATTGATATCAAAGTTAATTTTGAAGCAAATCAGACTATTAAAGATGCCTTGATAGATATCATGATTATATCACAAGAAGGCATAATCATATCACACTATATGAATACAATGAATGGTTATGATCCGTTCGTTGTTCAAAAAGGTGATAGAGAAATTATGGTTCGATTGAATAATGATTTAGCTCCTGGCAATTATAGTATTACTGTAGGGATACACTATTCTAATGGATTAACTATTGAAGTAGTAGAAGATGTATATTCATTTACCGTATTAAAGGCTTCTCTAAACGAGAATGGGCACTATCCATATGAATGGTCACATGGTTATTTACATCCTAAAGCGGAATGGAAGTTAATATAAAAATGACATCCAATAGATTTATACCATTAGCAAAGCCCAATATTCTAGAATCTGATATTGAGAACGTAGCTAAGGTGCTTCGCTCTGGTATGCTTGTACAAGGTACTGAAGTACTTAATTTAGAAAAAGAATTAGCAGATTTCTTGAATGTTAAACATGTTATTTGTTTATCCAATGGGACAGCTACATTGCATACAGCTCTTATGGTTTTAGACATCAAAGAAGGGGATGAGGTAATCATACCTGCATTGTCTTATGTTGCTACTGCTAATGTTATCGAGCGCGTAGGTGCCACGCCTATTTTTGTGGATGTAGATGAACGTTCATTCAATATTGATGTGACTGAAATTGAGGCGGCAATAACGTCTAGAACCAAAGCTATAATGCCAGTACATGAGTTTGGATTAGTTGCAGACATAGGAGAAATAAAGAGAATCTCAGATAAGCATAATTTATTCTTAATTGAAGATGCAGCTTGTGCTTTAGGATCAAGCGAGAACGGTAAAATGGCTGGTACAACAGGTGAGTTTGGTTCTTTTTCCTTTCACCCACGAAAAGCTATTACTTCTGGAGAAGGCGGCTGTTTATGTACGAATGATGATAAACTAGCTGAAAAAGCAAGAATTCTTAGAAATCACGGAATAGATATGAGTTCAGGTGAAATGACGTTTGTAGAAGCAGGATTAAACTATAGAATGACTGACTTTCAAGCGGCACTTTTGAAAGGTCAGTTGGAAAGAGTAAAGGACACATTAAGCTACAAATCTGATTTATCTGATTGCTATAATCGTAGTTTAACCAATCCAAATATTACTGTTCCAATAGTAAAAGGTACTAAGACTCATGCCTGGCAGACATATCACGTTTTAATAGAATCTCCTTTGGAAAGAGATCAAATGATAAGTAAGCTTAAAGAAAAAGGAATTGGAACCAATTATGGTGCTCAATGTATGCCAGCTCAGGAGTTTTATTTCAAGAAATACAAACTCGATTCGAAGAGTTTGTTCCCGAATGCATACAAAGCATATACACAAGGATTAGCCTTGCCGCTGTACGAACTGTTAACGATACAAGACATAGAATATATTTCACAACAAGTTAATCAACAAAAATGATAAGCAATAAAACAATTTTTATCACAGGTGGTGCAGGGTTCATTGCCAACACCTTAATTAAGCACTATGTAAGCAATAACAAGATTGTTGTTTATGATAATTTTCATAGAGATACCTTGACCGGAAGCGGTCTTAAGGATCATGAAAATGTAACAATAATTAAAGGAGATGTTTTGGATTATGACCTTCTTCGTGATTCTATGAAAGGTGCTGATATAGTGATTCACGCTGCGGGGATTGCAGGTATTGACACGGTTATTAAAAATCCTGTAAAGACTATGAGGGTTAATATGATTGGAACTTCAAATGCTTTAGAGGCTGCTCGTGAAAATGGAGTTACAGACAGATTTGTTGACTTTTCTACATCCGAAGTATTTGGTTCAATGGCTTTTAGGTCTACAGAAGGTGATTCTACAGTAGCCGGTTCCGCTGGTGAAGCACGATGGACGTATGCGGTTTCTAAGCTTGCTGGAGAACACCTTGCTCACGCTTATTATTCTCAGTATAAGTTACCTGTTGTTACGGTTAGACCGTTTAATGTTTATGGACCTGGTCAAACAGGTGAGGGTGCTATCCAAATTTTTATTAAAAGAGCACTTAAGAATGATACGATTATGATAGACGGAGATGGTAATCAAATAAGAGCTTGGTGCTTCGTCGATGATTTTGTTGAATGTTTAATTAGCTGTGTAGAGAATCCTAAAGCAATAGGAGAAAGCTTTAATCTAGGTAATTCTAGAGCTGTAATTACTATATTAGGTCTAGCACAAACGGTTTGTCGTGTTTTGAAATCAGAGTCAAATATTGAATTCGCACCAGCATTATCAGCGGACATTGCAATTAGAATTCCAAGTGTAGAGAAAACATACAAAATGTTGGGCTTTAAAGCTCAGGTAGACTTGGAAGAAGGAATACTTAGGACTGCAGAGTGGATGAAGAAACAAGGATTGGCCTAGTCCAAAATGGTCAAAAAAAATCTAAAATTAAATTCTAGTAAAGCAGATCAAATGTGGGATGATCTTTCATCATTTCACAAAGAGATTGATTTAGCTATGAAAGAGCAGTACAATCGTTCCTTGCCTTTTAATGAAGAATTTTCAGATAGATGGATTAGAGCTAAAACTCTAGGATTTGGTGAGGGAACATCTATCTACGACAACTCGTATGTATATGGGAATGCCATTGTAGGTAAAAACTGTTGGATAGGTCCAATGACAATTCTAGACGGAAGTGGAGGACTTGAAATTGGAGATGGTTGTACCATATCCGCAGGGGTGCAAATTTATAGTCACGATAATGTGATGCAGACTCTATCAGGAGGTAGTGAAGAAATTAGCAGAAGTAATACTAGTATTGGTGACAATGTTTATTTTGGCCCTAACTCTTTAGTTACAAAAGGTGTGACAATAGGCAATAATTGTCTTATAGGGGCATTTGCATTGGTTAAAAGTGATATTCCCGATAATTCAATTGTAGTTGGTGCTCCATGTAGAATAATTGGCGAAGTAACCTTTGAAGATGAGAGGCCAATTCTAAAATATTTCAATAAATAATGAGTAAAGTAATTTGTAGCAAATGTATATACGATAGTACTATTCCAGCTATCACTTTTAATGAACAAGGGGTTTGTAATTATTGCTTGCAAATTGATCAGCTACAGGAGCAGTATAAAACAGGAACTCCTGAAGGAGAGAAAGTTTTAATGGATATTGTGGCTAAAATAAAGTCAGATGGAAAAAGAAAGAAGTACGATTGTGTAATTGGGGTTAGTGGAGGAACAGATTCGTCTTATTTGATGATAAAAGCGAAAGAGTGGGGACTAAATCCTCTTGCTGTTCATTATGATAATACGTGGAATACTTCTATTGCTACTGAGAATGTTAGAAAAGTGACAACTAAATTAGGTATCGATCTTTTTACCTATGTGGTCAATAACAAGGAAGCGGATGATATTTTTAAGTCATTTCTAAAAGCAGGTGTACCTGAGTTTGATGCGTCAACAGATATTGGTTTTGTTCAAGTACTGCGTTCAGCCGCAGCTAAACATGGAATTAAGTATATTCTTGAAGGACATTCTTTTATAGCAGAAGGTGTTTCTCCCCAAGGTAAAAATTATTTTGATGGAAAGTATATCAAGAGCATCCATAAGAAATATGGTAAGCTTAAAATGAAGACCTACCCTAATATGACTTTCTTTCAGTTTATGAAGTGGATTTTGGTATATAGACAGCAATTTATAAGACCCCTTTGGTACTTAAATTACAATAAATCAATAGCTCGTGATATGCTGGAAAAAGAAACAGGATGGACATATTATGGGGGACATCATTTAGAGAATAGATCTACAAGTTTTCTGCATACCATATATAACCCTCAGAAATTCCAAATAGACAATAGAAATTGGAGTTTAGCTGCAGAAGTACGTAATGGACTTATTTCACGTGATGATGCACTTAAGATTTATAATACTCCAATTATTCCCGATAGTGAGTTAGTGCTTTTTGTAAAGAAAAGACTTGGGCTTACCGACGAAGAATATACTACATTATTAGATGGTCCTAAAAGGTCATTCAGGGATTTTAAAACCTACAAAGAACGGTTTGAAAAATTAAGACCAATGTTTAAAATATTTGCAGATGCCAACTTGGTGCCTCGCAGTTTTTACATTAAATATTGCTTTCCTTTAAAGGAGAATAAATGATCACAATAGTTGATTACGGCTTAGGCAATCTAAATTCTATTAAGAATATGTTCCGTTTCATTGGAGTGGAGAGTGAAATAGCTTCGGACCCAAACGTAATTAATGAAGCACAGAAGTTACTACTTCCTGGAGTAGGAGCCTTTGATGCTGCCATGAGTAAACTTAATGAATCTAATCTTATACCTGTTTTGAATAAGAAGGTATTAGAAGATAAAATTCCAATACTTGGTATTTGTTTAGGGATGCAACTATTGACCAATGGAAGCGAAGAAGGTAAATTGTCTGGTTTGGGTTGGATAGACGCACAAACAATAAAATTTAAATTTGACACTGGCGAAAAAATTCCTCATATGGGATGGAATAAAGTGGAACAAGTAAGTGATTCGAAGCTTATAAGTGGTTTGCCATCTCTATCCAGATATTACTTTGTACATAGCTATTATGTAAAAGTTGCCGTTGAAAAAAATAGTATTTTAAAGACACAATACGGAGGATTATTGTTTGACTCGGCCATTCAAAATAATAACATTATGGGTACTCAGTTTCATCCTGAAAAAAGTCATAAGTTCGGTATGAAGTTACTTTCAAATTTTGCAGCTATCTAAATGTTACAAAAGAGAATTATACCTTGTCTTCAACTATTGGACGATACCCTTGTTAAAACGGTGAAGTTCAAAAATCCGACATATATAGGTGACCCTATAAATACGGTTCGTATTTTCAATGAGTTGGAGGTTGATGAATTATGCTTCTTGGATATTAGAGCAACAACCAACAACTCAGAACCGAGTTGGGATATTTTAGATCAGATAACCAATGAATGCTTTATGCCCTTGTCTTATGGTGGAGGAATAACGAATTTTGAAACGGCCAAAAGACTCTTTTCTATGGGTTTTGAGAAAGTAGTGATTAATACTGCCGCTCATTCACATTCAAATTTGATAAATGAAATAGCAACTCAGTATGGTAATCAGGCTGTAGTTGGTTCAATTGATATAAAAAAGAATTTGTTTGGACATAGTAAGGTTTATATAAACAACGGTAAATCTGTCATAAAACTGAATCCGAAAGATTGGGCACTTGAGCTTGTAGAACAGGGTGTAGGAGAACTTTTGATCACTTCTATAGATAATGAAGGAACTTGGAAGGGTTATGATATAGATTTAATAAATCACATTACAAATTCTGTAAATGTGCCTGTAATAGCACACGGGGGAGCCAGTGGTATTGATGATATAAATAACTTATTCAATCAGACTAAAGTTTCAGCAGCAGGTATTGGTAGTATGGTAGTCTATCAGAAAAAAGGTATGGGTGTATTAGTTAATTTCCCAGATGTCTCAAAGATATTAAGATAAGATGAAAGTAGCTTGCGTAGGTAATATGAACAATATGTTATTTGTCTTGTGTAGATATTTACGAGATGAAGGTATAGATTGTGATTTGTTGCTTTTTAACAATGAGATGGATCATTTCCTACCATCTAATGATACGTTTGATGAAGACTATACAAGTTATACTAAGGTTTTAGAGTGGGGAGATATTAATTCGTTTAAAACAACCTCCCAAAAGAAAATAGTTGCCGATTTAAAAGAGTACGATTTTATCATAGCTACTCAAGCTCCTGCATTTATGTATAAAGCTGGCATTAATATAGATGTATTTGTTCCAGCTGGTGGAGAATTAATAATTACTCCATTTCTATTTGATAAACTTGACTATGTCAAACGATTACGTCAACTTAGCCTATGGAAATTCATTCGATATACGAAGTTTGGTATTCAGAAGAGTATTATTATTAATCAGGAACCATTTTCTGAATATTTCAGGTCTCCTCTCTCCAAACTAAGAGTCTTATCCAAAACATATTACTTTGGGACACCATTTGTCTATAGGAAGATTTATAAAGAAAATCTTTTATTGCCTCATAGGTATAGAGACTTGCGTGAAAAAAATGATTTGATAATTGTCAATCAAGCAAGACAACTTTGGGTTACGCATGACACTATGGGTCATGAGAGTAAAGGAAGTGATGTGATAATAAGAGGATATAGTCAATTTCTTAAAAAAAAACCAAAAATTTCTTCTAAACTTTTACTTTTTGAATATGGCCCTGATGTAGATTACACTAAAGCCTTAATCAATGAGTTGGATATTAGCAGTAATGTCATATGGCTACCTAGAATGCAGAGGAAAGAACTCATGACTTTTGTTAAGATGGCTGATTTTGCATGTGGTGAGTTTAAACCGGGATGTATTGGAGGGCTAACAACTTGGGAATCACTTGCAACTGGCACATGCCTTTTGCATTATTTAAATGAAAAAGTGGTTAAGTTTCATAATTTTACTGGACCATACCCATTTATTAATGTTCCTAATGCTTCTAGTTTAGCAGATACTCTGAATGATTTTCAAGAGAATTCGTTAAAATATGTAACGATTGGTAAAAATGGAGAAAAGTGGTATGAAGATAACTTTGAAAAAAGATGTATGAAAGAGTGGCTGAAGTTAATTGAGATTAAAATGAATGGTGGTCAAAAAAGTCTCATTAAATATTGTAATGAGCAAATTTAAATTTACATATCAAGAGTTAGGTGTCCAACTGGAAAAAGCAAAGTCTAACGACTATGACTTTATTCGTTGTGTTGATTATTATAATGCTAAAGTGAAAAGTATTGAACTCAAAAAGAATACTGTGGTATTTCGAGTCGATATTGACTTTTCGCTTGCGAAGACATCACATTTATTGGATTTGTTTAGGGAACTTGGTATTAAAGCAAGTTTCTATCTTCGATTACATGCACCAGAATATAATCCTTTTTCTTTTGAGAATTATTTAATTGTTAAGAGAATCATAAATGAGGGTCATGAGTTAGGTTATCATTCGGAAGTTGTGGACCAAGCAGCAATTTGGTCAGAAAATGAGGTAGATTGTTTAAAACGGGATATAGAAGTTATAAAATCTATGTTTGGTCATGATATCGAAGGTATTGCGAGTCATGGAGGGATGACTGGACTAAATAATTTAGATTTTTGGAAGGATAGGGAAGCACAAGACTTTAAGTTAAAATATGAAGCTTATGAGAATACATCTAGTTTTGATTTATTTAGTCAATCCTTTTATGTTTCAGATTCGGAGTGGACACGTTGGAAATGCTATAACAAGGGCGAATTGGTGAATAATGACAATAGGACATTTGGTGATCATTTAGATGATAAACATAGTCTGATTTACTTGTTAATTCACCCCGATACTTATTACAAAAGACATTTTTATGAGCACTAAAATTAGTTTTTCTATTAAGGACTTGGTTCGAGATTTTGGAGCTGATATAGTAATTAAAGGTGATGTAGAAAAAGTATTTTCCGATATTAAGCCAATTTTTGAAGCACATGAGGATGCAATAACCTGGTTAAGTCCCATGCGTAAGGATGAATTACAGTTACTTAAGAAAACAAAGGCTGGGGTGGTCATATGTTCACATAATATTAAACTGAGCGAAGAGGTTACTTCTACATTAGTTACGTGTAAAGACCCACGGTTATTGTTTAATAAAGTATTGAACAAATATTTTTATACTCCAGAAGAGTTTGTTTCTGGGATAAGTAATTCTGCAATTGTTCACCCGAATGCAAGAATTCATCCATCTGTATATATTGGACCATATTCTAAGATTGGCGAATGTACTATAGATGAAGGGACTATAATAAAGGGACAAGTAACCATTCATAATGGAGTGGAGATTGGTAAAAATATTACGATTCATGAGTATTGTAATTTAGGTAGTTCAGGTTTCGGACATATTTGGGATGAGAATGGAAATACTCAGGAAATGCCTCAGATTGGAAGTCTTATCATTAAAGATGATGTTGAGATATTTCAATATGTAAATGTTGATAGAGGTACTTTGTCGAGTACAATTATTGAATCCGGAGTGATACTAGATCATTATGTTCATATTGCTCATAATTCAGTAGTTGGAGCAAATTGTTTAGTAGCAGCAAGAGTTGTTGTTTGCGGAAGTTCTGAAATTGGTTCAAACTGTTTTATAGGAGTAAATTCTGTATTGATTGAGGCTCTTACTATTGGCAAGAACTGTATTATTGGTGCTGGAGCAATTGTTACTAAAAATATACCAGAATATGAAGTCTGGGTTGGCAATCCTGCTTCTAAATTAAGGGATAATATTAAATAAAATGGAAATATTTACGTGTTCAATTTTTCCTCATTTAACTCGAATTTGGTATGACTATACTCGTTTGGTATTAGGTGATGATATTCCGATTACAATTTATGATTGCAGCAGGGCTCTAGAGCAAACTTGGTTTGAAGGAGCCACTATAAAGAAATTTAAGAATATTGAGCATGGATTGAAAATTGATCATTTCATAGAGAATGCTAAATGCAAGCTTGTTCTAGTTACAGATGACGATGCATTTATAAGAGACACTAGTCTCGTAGGTAATATTGAAAATGCGATGAATAAAAATGATCGTTTGGCTATATTTTCTTGCCATGAACGGGATCATTGGAGATATGAACTTAATGAACAGTTAGTACATCCAATTGGCACATATACATTCGCTGTAAATACTGAAATTATAAGAAAAGAAAACTTATCATTAAGGTCTGTTCCAACAAATGAAAAATGGGTAAATAGTGGAAAAGGTTATTGGGATACGGCTAATTATACACAGTTTCAATTATTAAAGAAAGAGTATGAGATAAAATCAATTCCATTGTCGATTGACAGTCCTGTTTCTACTTTATTTGGAACAAGTAGTGGATTTATTGGATGGTATAAAAAAAGCTTTTTTTCGAAGTCCTTTAAATTAAAAGGGAATAGAAAAAAATTAATTGCTCAATTGCCAAAGGATAAATACCTCTTTGAGAGGACTTTAGGATTCGTTGCAATTTTAGATTTATACAAATATATATATAATGAGATGAGTCTTGAATTTCCTTTGACGTGGAACGAACTGTTAAGTTTGGGTGATCATTTCATTGAGGAAGATGAGAGAATACTTCAACGGATTGATAGTGTTCTCTCATTACTGAGAAAGACATTGGTTAAATAATGAGAACCGCTATTGCTACAACCGAATTTCTTCAGTCCTCAGCGGTTTGGATATACAGACAAATGTCTAATGATTACATTAAACATAGTCTTGTATTTACAGATCAGGTTGTTAATGAAGGCATCTACAATCATGAAAATGTAGTTGTATTAAAGCATAAAACTGGTTTTTTACATACAGTTAAAGTGTTAAAAAGGAAGTATCCTTTATTTGATAGCATACGATTTTCTAGGACAAATAGGCAAACAGTAAAAAAAGGTCTAATTGATAATAAAATTGAGCTTCTACACATACATTTTGGTACGTATGCTGTTTTTTTTATGGATATATGCACAGAACTGGAGATACCTTTTGTTGTTACCTTTCATGGATTTGACATAACGTCGGCGGTAAACAGATGGCCACTATATAAGAAAAAATTAGGCGATTTGTTTTTGTCTATGGACATGGGATTAGTCATTTCGGAGGAAATGAAGACAAGGCTATTACAGCTTGGATGTTCTGAGAACAAATTGCGTGTTTCATATTTAGGAGTTCCAACAGATCAATTTATTCCTGTAGATAGGTCGGATAGGAGTAAAGTACAATTTTTACATGCCGGTAGGTTGACTGAAAAGAAGGGGGTTGAACCCTTAATTCACTGTTTTACCAATGCATTCAAAGGACAAGAAGATGTAGTTTTAATCGTAGCAGGAGGAGGAGAACTAAGAGATTCACTTACAACTTTGGTGAAAAACTTAGATATGAATAGTCAAATTAAAGTAATTGGAAATTTAAGTCAAGAAGAACTAACAAAAGCATATAGAGATTCTGATGTTTTTGTTTTGAATAGTAGAACGGATAGTAATGGGACACAAGAGGGTTTACCAATAGGCATTCTAGAAGCCAGTTCGTCTGCATTGCCTATAATTAGCACATACCATGCAGGTATTCCTGAATCGGTTATTAATGAAAAAACAGGTATTTTAGTGACAGAGTATGATGATAAAGCCCTAACCTGCGCATTGGTCACCATGCTAGATTCGCAAAAAAGACTGGAGTTTGGGCTAAATGGCAGAGCATATATGGAAAAGAAATTTGCTTTGAAAAATTGTAATGAACAATTATCGGGAATTTATAGGGGAATAATATCATGAGTAAAACGGTACTTATTTTGTCACACGAATGTGCTCCATTTCATAGACCAGCTTCGACAATTGGAAGTCAACGGGTTTTTCATTTTGCAAAACATCTTCCTAAAAATGGATGGAAATCTATCGTTCTCTGTTGTGCCTTCAATGAACGTGATACGATTGATCCTAAATCATCATGGCAAAAGGAAATTGAGTCGAGGGTAAATGATTGTCTACTTAAAGCAAAAGACAAAGATTCCGTTACAATTCCTCTTCCGTCATTTAAGTACGATGGAATGGCAGACAAGTTTTGGAAAAAAAACGTAGCGATAAATGAAGATGGATCTTTTAAGGCAAGGAAAGGACTGTTAAAAGGATTCATTAGAAAAGTGAGTTCATTTATAAAACTTAAGAGAGGTGACTATTCTCAGAGTTGGCAGAAAATTGCTCTTAGTGCATCAGAGCATATAATTCAGAATAGAAAAATTACAGCGGTAATTGCGGAGCATGGTCCAGATGCGGGCATATATGTTGCCGAGCGACTTTGTGCTAATTATAACATACCTTGGATAGTAGATTTTAGAGATCCTATTCTACAACCTGTTTCGCGAAATAAAAGAGCATCTCTACGCAAGTTTTATCGTAATAAGCTAAGTTCATCATCTGCGATTGTAAATGTTACGCCATTCTGGTCTAAAATGGATGCAAGAGACTTTGGTAGGCCGACATACACTGTGACAAATGGATATGAGCCGTTAGTAGCTGGACGAAAAAACAACAGAAAGAAACAGTTTACATTGGGTTGCTATGGTAATATTTCATTTCCTTCAGATAAAGAAATGTTATTTTCAGGTATTGCTAAGTGGTCTAAGGACATAGCAGAAGATTGGAGCTTTGTCTATTACGGTAATTTACATTCTGAGTTTTTGGAGTTAGCAGATAAATTTGAAATTTCAGCAAATTGTCGATTTAGCCCACCTATTGATAGGGAACAGTTAAAGAATGAATTTTTAGACATTGATGTCTTATTGCTTTTCTCTGCTGCAACAAGTATTAGTGATGATGAATATTTGTTGCAAGGATATTACCCTGGAAAATTCTTTGAATATTTAGCATTTAAAAAGCCAATTTTAGTTTTACCAGGAGATGATGGTCAGTTAGATGAAATGGTAGAAAAACTTAAGGTTGGTAGAGTATGTAAGAGTGTTCAAGAAGTATCCAGTTTTTTAAATATTATACACAAAGGAGAATTGTTGTTGACCCCTGATCAGTCACAGGTTGTGAAATTTACAAGAGAAAATAAAACTAAGGAAATGGCTGAAATATTGGATACGATATGTGTGGCATAGCGGTAATTTTAAGTTTGGAACAAGAGCAAAGAGATAGATTTGCCTTCCAAGCTCTTAAAATGATGAATCATCGAGGTCCAGATAGTAATGGTACTTGGTCTGATGAATTGGAGGTTTGTCTTGGACATAATCGATTAGCGATTCTAGACCTTTCTGACGCAGGTCATCAACCAATGATTTCATCTTGTGGACAGTACATAATGGTCTTCAATGGTGAGATTTATAATCACCAAGAACTGAGACAAAAGTACCTTCCAAACTATGAATTTAAGTCAACTACAGATACAGAAACCATTCTAGAGTTATATAAAATATTGGGTAGTGAGATGCAAACTGAGATGTTGGGCATGTGGGCTTTTGCTATTTGGGATATTCAAAAAAATGAGCTCTTTGTATCTAGAGATAGATATGGACAAAAGCCTTTGTATTTTGTTCAGACTGATACGGAAATCGCTTTTGCAAGCGAAATAGAGCCCCTTCTTGTGCTCTTAGACAGGGTGAATGGTGACACGACCATGATTAGCGAGTATCTTAGTTCGGGGAATTATGGTCATCTTCGAGAAAAGACATTTTTTAGCGAGATTGAACAAATAAAACCAGGTCATTTTGCAATTGTTTCTGGGAGTCAACGCTCAATTGAATCTAACTCATATTGGAGGTTACCAGTTCTAAGTGAAAAAAAGGGTATAAAAGCAACTCAAAAGTATTTGGATGAGCTTAAAGAAATAATTAAACAAGCGGTGTTATCTCAAACACTGGCAGATGTGCCAATTGGTGTTACATTATCCGGAGGTATAGATTCCTCCGTAATTACAGGGATACTAGCGAAGTACTATCCAGAAAAGTTTTCAGTATTTACAGCCCAAACAGCTGGGAGTAAATATGATGAGACTAGCTATGTAGATGCTGTTTTAAATAGATTAGGTAAGGAGAAGTATTCACTTCATAAAATAGATTTAAATAATCTGATGAGTCAAGAAGATCTTGACGACCTGTTGGATATACAAGAAGAGCCTTTCGGAGATCCTAGTATTATGGCACACCATCAATTGATGAAGCTTGCTAAGGAAACAAACACTAAAGTGATTCTTGGGGGGCAAGGGGCTGATGAGATATTTCTAGGTTATGGACATTCTGTAAATGTGATTTTAGCTCATTGTATCAGGTGCTTTAAGTTTAAGACTATTTTGGATTGGATGATAAATGGTCAGCTTGGGAAAAACATGTGGGCAAGGATACTACTTGCGGCACTGTTTCCTAGATTGGAAGTGTATTTGAGAAGTAAATCGCGTAACAAAAGGAAAAGTCAAGTGAGTGGGTATTTGAACAATACTCCCAATGATGTGAAACTATTTCCGTTGATAGATGTGAATCAATCGTGGGAAGACTCTATTTATGGAGTTCACATTCCTCACTTGGTACATTATGATGATAGAAATGGAATGTCTGTTAGTACAGAGGGGAGAATGCCATTTCTTGATCATCGGATTATTGAGAAACTTGGAGAACTGAAACCCTCTGAATTTGTAAAAGGGGCAAAGCGTAAAAGTATACTGAGACTTGCATGTGAAGAATATCTGCCAAAGGAAGTGCTCAATAGAAGAGATAAAATAGGTTTTTATACTCCTTTACAGGCAATACTTAAAAGTTGGAGTTTGAATGGAAATTCAAACAATGAAAAAGAACTTTCTAAATATATGGAGAATCCAACTATCATAAGTGCTATGAATACTTTTCGACTTATAAGCTATAAAAGGTGGGCTTCTAGATATAGAATTAAGAATGAGTAGTCTGAAAATATTATGTTTAGGACCTTTGTGGAGAGGGAGCAATGCAGGAGCTCTGTTTAAGGCCTTTTCTAGAAATGGAAGTTTGATAAGTGTGGTAGATGAATTTTATCATATACCTCTAAAACCAGAGAATAAATTGGCTAAAATAATTGGAAAATTATCTAGAAAGCAATTTGTGGAGTCCTATAACCAGTCTATTTTAAATGAGTTTTATTTGTTTAAACCGGACCTAGTTCTGGTGTACAAAGGAGCTTTTGTTTATCCAGAGACTGTGGAGTCTATGAAGGTGTCTAGTAAGGTTGTTTGCTTTTATCCTGATGTAAGCTTTCATACACATGGTGGTCTATTAAGAAAAACCTTACCTCTATACGAAACTGTTTTCACAACAAAGACATTCGGTGTCGATGATATGAATGAGCAGTTAGGACAGAAAAATGGAGTTTTTATACCTCATGGCTTTGATCCTGAAATACATAGAGAGTTTGACATTACTCCTGAAATAAAGAATCAATTTGAATGTGATGCCTCGTTTATCGGTACTTGGTCTTCACACAAAGAGAAATATCTGAAACATTTGGTTAAGTCAATCCCCAGTATTAATCTTAAAATATGGGGAGGACAATGGAACAAGTCATCAGGGCTAGACAGTTATGTTATGAATACTTCAGTTAATGGTGACTTATATGCAATAGCCATTCAGTGTAGTAAAATTAATGTGGCTTTACTTTCTGAGAAAGTAAAAGGTACAGTTTATGGTGACAGAATTACTTCTAGAACATTTCAAATACCCGCAGTTGGAGGTTTTATGTTACACCAAGATTCTAATGAAATTGGAAAATACTTTTCCATTGGCAATGAGATAGATACCTTTAAGGATCCTAATGAATTTGTAAGTAAGGTAGAATTTTATCTTAGTAAACAAGAGAAAAGGGATGAAATGAGAGTGGCTGCTCAAAAGAAGGCTAAATCTCATCATAGTTTAGATAATAGAGCCTTGGAAATTTTGAAAATGATAAAATGAAAGAAGTTTACGAGAATTATACAAATACACAATTTGATCTTGCTTTAAGTGACCTTTCACTCGAACAGGTCAAGTCGCAATTTACAGTTCTAGATTATCTGTATAGTAAGTTTTTACCAAAAGAGAAACAGGCAAACATTTTGGATATAGGATGCGGTTATGGTAGGAGTGTATATTGGCTTCAAGAAAAAGGATATGTAAATGTGATAGGGGTAGATTTGTCGGAATCTCAAATATTGTTAGGACAAAAGATTGGGATAAAAGGATTGGTTCTCGCAGATGCTATAGAATATGCAAAGTCTTTTCAGGGCAAATTAGATATGGTTATAGCGATAGATCTTTTAGAACATCTGACCTTGGATCAGGCTATGGAATTACTAAATGAAATAAGGCCAAAATTAGCTGAGAATGGTAAAATACTATTTCAATACCCTAATCCTGAAGGTCTTCATTTCAATTCAATTTACTTTGGTGATATTACTCATCAAACATCTTACACACACAAGGCATTATATCAGTTAGTAAAACTATGTGGTTATGTTTCGGTTGACATAATACCTGTTAGGCCTTTAAAAATAAATCTCACTGGAACTATAAGATTTTACTTGTGGAGGGTTAGAGAGGTTTGGGCTTCTTTTTGGATGAGGGTAGAACGAGGCTCTTCATCCAGATTATTTACTAGTAATATTATTGCTATAGTTAGAAAGAAATAACACGTTGATCCGTTTTCTGCTCATAACTGGTTTCTTAGGTATTCTACTACTGAATATATTGGATATTTCTAATTTAGGACTTGTAGAACCTGTATTTCTAGTTTTATTTTTACTGCGATCAATAAGAGTGAAAAAAGATAAGATTTTAGATTTAGGTACAATTTATGTGGTGGGTCAATTGCTTATTTCTGCTAGTAATTTTCAGCTTTCAAATTTTGTTACCCAAGGTCAGTCTGGTGGAATGTATAACTATATAGTTAATGATTATATTTCAGAAGGACTTAATATTCGATTTATTGGTAGTTTGTTTTTTTTAATTGGTTATGAATCGTTATCGAAAAGTAGGGTGCTCATTAGAAATACTATTGACTCAAACCGCGTAAACCTGTTGTTAATTTTGGCAGGAGTCATTATCTTAAATAATCATGTTTTTTACTTTTCGTTGCCAGGAGCATTTGGCTCATTGTTAAACTGGATCCCCTATGCCTGTATTATAATGCTTGCACGGCATGCTTATTTGCACGATGATGCTAGTACACGTTTTAAAGCTTTAGGTCTTATGATAACTCTAGTAATTTTAGCATTTCTATTTGCAATATTGAGAACTGAAATGTTATTACCAATTATTTCGTATTTCTTAGGGGTATTCTTGGCAAAACCAAAAGTAAGTTTTTTCTTAACTCCAAGATTTTACCCGTTTTATGGAAGCTTAGTTGTGTTTATGCTTTTTTTCTTGGCTTTTCAACAGATTAGGTCAACAACCTATGGTAGTGATAGATTTACAGCAATTGTACAAGCTCAAGAAGTTGTTGAAGAAGATGCTTTGGATACTGAGGAGAAAAGTGGAGCTTTTCAACGTGCAGCTGATCTGGCTCAAATAACGAATGTCGTAGATCTTAAGGTGAATAACAAGTTTAATCAAGGAGAAACCCTAACTGTATTAGCGGTAGCACTTATACCAAGAGTTCTTTGGCCAGGAAAACCTAAAATAGCTCTGGGCGTATGGTTTGCAATAAAAATAGGGAAGGCCTTGCCTACTGATAATGGTTGGTACAATACTTCTATCAATATGACTGTACCAGGGCACCTTTGGATGGAACTTGGTTATTTGGGTGTGATCTTCGGTATGTTTTTCATTGGTCTGTTCTATAAATTTATCTGGACGTCTTGTGGCTCATTGTCAGAGCCATTAAACTTTATGGGTACACTGTTGTGCGGTTTTTTGCTATTAACTGTTCTTAGTGGTATTGGTGCGGACCTTCAAATAGTAGTAACTCTTTTAGCATTATTTCTGATAGTTTTGACTCTGTCTAATTTTATAAGATTTGTTTCAGTAAAATGAAAGTCTGTTTCATATATAGAGAATCACGTCAGGGAGGATACTCAATTGAAGAAGTATTTAAGAATGTGCGAGATCATTTGCCTGAAGAAATAGATCAAATAGAATTTAGGGTGGACGGATCTAAATCTAAAATTAGTAATATCCTTACACTTTCTAAAATTGATGCAGATGTCTATCATATTACTGGAGATTGTAATTATTTAGCTCTAGCTATTCCAAAAAATAAAGCACTTTTAACCATTCACGATATAGGACATCTTGAAAATACTTTGTCTGGATATAAGAAGATTATTTATAAGTTATTTTGGTGGACTATACCCTTGAAAAGGGTTAAGTGTTTTTCATCAGTTTCTCGATTTACAAAAGGTAAAATTATAGAAGTATTTAAATGGGTGAGTGAAGAGCAGGTGACCGTTATTCACAATCCTCTTAATTCTAGCTTTGTTTTATCTCCAAAAAATAGCGAAACAAAACAACCTTTAAGCATAATTCAAATTGGAAGTGGGAAGCATAAAAATCTAAAATCGCTTATCGAAGCGGTAGAAGGGATGGATGTTGTTTTGACGATAGTGTCGCACCCAAATGAGGAACTTGAAGGGTTGATGAAAAGAAAAAGTATTTCTTATAAGTGGTTATCAAACCTGTCAGAAGGCAAGTTAATAGAAGAGTATATTAAAAGTGATATAGTGTACTTTGCATCTACTTATGAAGGCTTTGGCTTACCTATTGTCGAAGGACAATCACTTGGAAGACCAGTTATCACTTCAAACTTGTGTAGCATGCCCGAAGTTGCAGGATCCGGAGCTTATTTAGTGAATCCAAACAAGATAAATGAAATTAAGGAAGCTATTTTAACTTTAAAGCAACCTGAAAAATGGAGTAAAGAAGTAGAACGTGGATTACATAATATTGAACGTTTTCGTCCAGACTTAATTGCCGACCAATATTATAATTTGTATAAATCTATTGTCAAATAAGTCAAAAGATATATGTTGGTTTACACCACATGCTAATCATTATCATCATTATTTGATGGAGAAATGTGCTGAGAATAACATAGTGATTGATACGATATATTTTAGCAGGTTGATTAGCAAATACCCTTGGAAGACAAAGTTTGACGGAAAGTCAAAAATTCTCTCAAAATCATTCTTAGGTGTTGATTTTAAAAGTGCTTTTAAAGGTTATACTAACTACAAGACTATTGTTGTCGCTGGTTGGGGCGAACCAACAATGATGGTTCTTTTGAGTATTAGAGCTTTACTAAATAAATCTTACTATCTATATACTGATACTCCACAAAGGAAGAGTCGAGTTGGAATTAAACAACGACTAAGAAAGGTTTGGTTGGATTGGATAATTACGTCAAGTCAAGGAATTATGACTACTGGAAAACCTGGAATTTCTTATTTTACAGACGAAGATGTGAATAGAGACAAACTCATTAATTTTCCTTTTGTAACCAATTTAGATTTTTTCAAACCATTGAAAAAATCGAACTCCAATGAAATAAAGCATATCTTCTCTTCGGGTAGATTGGATATAGATCATAAAGGATACGATGTTGCTATTTCTGCACTGAGTGGACTAGCTAATTATAAATACAGCATTGCTGGATCAGGGCCCGATGAAGGGTTAATCAAACATTTGATAGAAGAAAACCATCTTTCGGATAGATTTATATTAATGGGATGGACTGAGCTTCCGGATCTTGTCATCCAATATCAAACATGCGATATTTTTTTACACCCCTCAAATTTTGACCCGTTTCCAAATGCCGTGTTAGAGGCAATGGCATGTGGTTGTTTGGTAATTGCTTCAGATTTAGCTGGATCAGCCAAAGATAGAATAGTAACTGGAGTAAATGGTTTTCTCTTTAAAGCAGGGTCTTCAGAAGATTTGAAAAGCTGTTTAGAAAAAGTCTTGTCTCTAGGAGATGATGAGTTATTAAGTATACAAAAATCAGCAAGAAATACTGCTGAAGAATGGGGATATACGTACCACATTCAGACATTACAAAATATGATTTTATGCAATCAATAAAGCTTATCATTGTTAAACTAGTGACAAGTAATTTAGGTTATCATCTACTTTCTCTGATAAAGGGAAAAATAGTGAAACGGAACGGAGTGGTGTATGATCTAAGTAAGCTTCAAATTGATAACTATACCAAAGCACTTATTCTATTAGGATTGTATGAAAAGAGTGAAATTGGAATGGTAAATGACCATTTGCCTGAGAATACCACTGTAATTGAACTTGGGTCAAGTATTGGAATAACAACATGTCAAATTGCAAGAATAGCATCTAGAAATGTCTATTCGTTTGAAGCTAATCTGGATTTAATATCCAAAATAGAATATAACCTAGGTGCAAATAATTTTAAGAATGTTAAAGTTTATAATGTAGCCTTAGGTGACGGAAATACTGTGTATTTTAAATAAGGAGGTTCAAATACAACTGGAGTTATTCTTGGAGAGCAAGTAGATGGAACTCAACCAGTACAAAGCAATACATTAAATGGAATAACAACGGAACTGGGTATTTCAAGTTTTTATTTGGTCGCAGACATTGAAGGAGCCGAGAAATTCTTTTTACTTGGAGATACCTCCGGTTTAGATGGATGTGAAGGTATGATTATCGAATTGCACGAATTAGACTTTGAGGAAAAGAAGTATTCTGTTGAGGACTTAAAAGATACAATTGTAAATCTAGGGTTTAATATAGAATATGATGAAGGTCCAGTTGTATTTGCTAAAAGAAAAAAATGATTCTTATTGATTCATTGTACATAAACAACAGTGGTGGCTTGCTACTTTTGAATTACCTTATTGAGGAGATTGAAAAGACGGATATGGAGGTGACTTACCTTATTGATGTTCGGAATAAAACCCGTTATGATTATATCAAGGAAGAGAGGGTAATTCGGTTAAAAGCAACTATTCGAAATAGAAATCAGTATTATCAGAGTGAGCAAAGTAAGTTTAAAAAAGTATTGTGCTTTGGTAATATACCGCCTCCTTTTAGACTATCAAATGTGACTGCATATACGTATTTACATCAGTATTTTTATCTTGACCCAAGTACTTCTAAAAAGAGTTTTTTGAGTAAAGCAAAATTTATGCTGAAGAGATATTATTTCAAGTCTCTTGCCTATAACACAAGTCTGTTTGTAGTTCAATCTCATCATATGGCAGAAGAGTTAACAAGAGTTATAAATGGAGCTAGACAAGTTCATGTATTACCTTTTTTTAAGTCAACTATGAGTGAGTCGACAAAATCAAAAAATAAAAAAGATTTTGTTTATATAAGCAATGCTAATCCTCATAAGAATCATGATATTCTTTTAGATGCATGGGTAGACGTACACAAACACTCTCCTGAATCTAGTCTTCATTTGACAGTAAGCGATGAAATGTATCACAAGTTATGCTTGAGGATTGAGAGTATGTGGGAAATGAATGTTATTAATCATGGGTTAATTTCAGGAGAAGAGGTCTCAGATTTATTGCACAGTACGGAGTATTTAGTTTATCCTTCTCTTGCTGAGAGTTTTGGATTAGTGCTAATTGAAGCTGCACAAGCTAAATGTAAAATAATATCATCAGATCTACCATATGTGTATTCGGTAGTTGAACCAACGCTTACATTTGATCCATATGACCAACAGTCCATTTCAGATGCTTTAATAGTAGCACTTGAAGGTACTGGCGTTCCAACAAAACTTAAAACAAAAAATGATATTGACCAGATGCTAAAACTATTAGCCTCAAAATAATATTGAATGAAAAAACTTCATCAAAATATCCGTTTGGTGATTTTAAAAACGACAAAACATAAATGATAAATATATATTATAAATTGATTCGAGCAGTAATTGCTATATTACCTGTTGGTAAGTATAGAGTTTCAAGAATGTTGTTTAATAGCAATTGGAAATTCTTAAGAACTTACAGTGTAGAAGTTCCGTATCTTGAAGAAAATCTAAATCTTAGAATAAAGTTAGAACCACGGTACTTAATAGATCATAAAATATTGTTTACAGGAACCTATGAAAAGTCGACAAATGATGTGTTAAGGAAATATGTAAAATCAGGGGACACCGTTTTTGAAGCTGGTGCAAATATTGGAACGGAAACAATACTACTATCAAGACTTGTATCGGATTCTGGGTCTGTTTTTGCTTTTGAACCTGTTCCGCATGTTTCAGAAAAACTAAATCATAATTGCAGGATAAATGGTCTAAATAATATAAATATTTCTAATCTAGCTCTTAGTGATAGCATCGGAGAAACTACCTTTTTTATTGCAAGTGAGAATTTTATTAATCAAGGGATGGGGTCGTTAGATGGTGGTCACCTTCAAGTGAAAGAGAAAATAAAGGTACAATTAGATACCCTTGATCATTATTTTGAAGAGAATGGTATCACTAAACTTGATTTTTTAAAAATGGATGTGCAAGGGGCAGAGTATTTTATTTTAAAAGGTGGAAGGAAAACACTTACTAAGTTTAAACCGGTAATATTTTTGGAAGCCGAAGAAGGGTGGAGTAAAATAAGCGATTTGTACACAATCCTTACTGAATTAAACTATGCATGTTTCCTTATTCACGATAACCTAGAACTTGATGAGTTGAATGACAATGAGGTAAACTCTGGAAATTGGATTGCCTTACCAAAATAACATAAATGAAACAACTTCTTCAAAATCTTAGTTCAGGTAAAACGTATCTAGAAGATATACCTGTACCAGCTGTCAAAAGTGGCAGTGTTCTTATTCAAACGACTAATTCATTGGTATCCTTAGGGACTGAAAAAATGTTAGTAGAGTTTGGTAAAGCTAGTTTTATAGAAAAAGCACGAAAGCAACCTGAAAAGGTGAAAATGGTCATCGATAAAGTGAAGACTGAAGGTTTGATGACTACAATAAATGCAGTCAGAAATAAGCTAGACACTCCCTTACCCCTTGGATACTGCAATGTTGGGACAATAATTGCCATAGGTAAAGGTGTTACAGAGTTTCAAGTAGGTGATCGAGTGGCAAGTAATGGTAACCATGCTGAAGTTGTATGTGTTCCAAAGAACCTAGTAGCAAAAATTCCAGATAGTATTTCGGATGAAGAGGCTGTATTTACGGTTATTGGAAGTATAGGTTTACAAGGTGTTAGACTGGTTAATCCGACGATAGGGGAGACTATTATAGTTGTTGGCCTTGGTTTAATAGGACTGATCTCAGCTCAAATATTAAAAGCAAATGGATGTAGAGTAATCGCATATGATTTAAGTCAGGACAAAGTTGACCTGGCCAAGAGTTTAGGTATAATAGCCTTCAATAGTGGCTCACAGGATCCTGTGGCATTTGTAAAAGATTATACAGATAGAATAGGAGCAGATGGGGTTGTCATAACGGCTTCTGCGAATACAGATCAGATTATTTCTGATGCAGCCAATATGTGTAGAATGAGAGGAAGAGTGGTACTAGTTGGGGTAGTTGGACTTAATTTAAACCGTTCCGACTTCTATACTAAGGAGATAAGTTTTCAAGTATCTTGTAGTTATGGTCCCGGTAGATATGATACGAATTATGAAGCCAAAGGTATGGATTACCCTATCGGTTTTGTACGTTGGACGGAGAAACGAAATTTTGAGACTATACTGCAATTAATAGCTACTAAAAGTATTAATGTAAATGCATTAATTACGGAGCGAATTGACTTTTCGGATTTTGAAAAAATTTACGGAAATATGGGAGCTTCAAATAGTGTAGCTTCGATTATGAAGTATAGCACTTCAGCCATAGACCTTTCATACTCTACCAGGACGATACATAGTAATAGTCTTCAGCCGAAAAAACCTATTATTGGTCTTCTTGGAGCAGGTAATTTTAGTCGAATGACAATGCTCCCTGCATTGAAAAAAGCAAATGCTCAGGTTAAGTACATAGCAAGTGCGGGAGGACTTAATGGAACTGATTTAGCTATAAAATATAATTCGGCTAAATCTACAACAGATTATACAGATATTCTTAAGGATGATGAAACCAATGTGTTCATAATCAGTACTCAACACGGCTCTCATTCACATTTTGTTACTCAGGGTCTTGAAGCGAATAAACACGTATTTGTGGAGAAGCCACTTGCATTGAACAATGAACAATTGGATTCTATTGTTTCGGCTTATGAGAAATCCAGCGGTACTTTAATGGTGGGTTTCAATAGAAGATTCTCTCCGCACAGCGTGAAAGTGAAATCGTGTATAGGAGACTCACCCATACAGGTTATTGCAACGATGAATGCAGGTGAGATACCTCCGGACGTTTGGGTTCATGATATGGACAACGGTGGTGGACGAATTGTAGGGGAGGCTTGTCATTTTATTGACCTAATCAGTTTCTTTACAGGTTCTAAAATAGTCTCAGTTTGTATGAATGCCTTAGGAGCTTCACCCAAACAAAATACTGATAATGCATCCATTCTTCTAAAGTATGAAAATGGATCGACTGGTGTTATTAATTACTTTAGCACAGGTTCTAAAAAATATTCTAAAGAGAGAATTGAGGTATATTCTCAGAATAGAACATTTATTATTGATAATTTTAGAAAGACAGAAGGCTTTGGGCAATCAGGATTTAGAGGATTAAAAACCTCCATTGATAAAGGGCATCAAGCTCAGTTTACACAGTACCTAAAGAGTATAGAGGGAAATGGAAAATCAATCATTTCTGTGGACTCATTAATTAATACTAGTCAAGCAAGTTTTGCTGCATTAGAAAGTTTAGCAAATAAATCTTGGGTAGATTTAAAATAATAACCACATTTTGATAGTAGATATAATAGCAGGAGCAAGACCCAATTTTATGAAAATTGCTCCAATTATTCATGAGATTGATTCAAGAAGAGACTTGGATTTGAAATACCGACTTATTCATACTGGTCAGCATTACGATAAAAAAATGAGTGAAAGTTTTTTTGACCAATTGAACATTCCAAAGCCACAAATAAATCTAGGTGTAGGTTCAGGTACGCAAGCTGAACAGACTGGTGGTATAATGGTCGGGTATGAAAAAGCAATTGAAGAACAACGACCAGATGTTTGTATTGTAGTAGGTGATGTGACCTCAACTTTAGCATGCACCTTGGTTGCCAAAAAAGCGGGAATAATTGTTGCCCATGTAGAAGGTGGGATTCGAAGTGGAGATCAGACCATGCCAGAAGAAATAAATAGAATGGCAACAGATAGTATTTGTGACTATTTCTATACGACGTCATCACTAGCCAATGATAATCTAAGACGGTTAGGACATAAGCCAGATCAAATAGTCTTTGTGGGGAACACAATGATTGATACACTAAGAGCAAATGAAGATAGACTAAGAAAACCACCGATATTTAAGGAGCTAGACTTAAGTGTTGGTAGGTACTTTGTTCTCACCTTACATAGACCTGCAAATGTGGATGAAGAAAACAAGTTGAATTATTTTCTTGAGACAATTGCTACAGGTGCCAGAGGACTGCCTGTAATCTTTCCTATACACCCAAGAACAAAGAAGATGTTTGAAAAGTCTGCTGAGACATTTAGCAATATTCACCTTGTGGATCCATTAGGTTATTTGGAGTTTAACTATTTGGTGAAACATAGTAAAGCCATGATAACAGATTCTGGAGGAATTACAGAAGAAACCACTGTTATGGGAATCCCATGTATGACACTTAGAGACAATACAGAACGTCCTGAGACTATTTCAATAGGAACGAATGAGCTGGTGGGAACTAATCCAGATGACCTAAAACCTTATTTTGATAAACTCTTTGCAGGGGAATGGAAAAAAGGAGGTATTCCAGAACTTTGGGATGGTAAGACAAGTGCCCGTATCATTGACCACTTAACAACACTCTCATAAGTTTAAAAGAATTATATCTGGTTACAAGACAGATGGGGTTAAGATATTCCCTCTATCGATTGTACTATGAAGTGAAAAGAAAGTTTGGAGTACTAGAAAGACAATTTAGTAGTACTACTCCAAACTTTGATTTTATCACTCTTAATGAATGGAGGCGTTTAGAATTGCCATTCTTTTTTAATAGAAAAAGTGAATTAGACTTTCATTCAGAAGTAAGTGAAGAGCTTATTGAAAGAGTAAGAAAAGTAAAAGAAGGTACAATTCGTTTTTTTTCTTCAACGGATTTTAATCTTGGAACAGATTATGATTGGGTAACAAATCCGACAACGGATTATACTTATGATAATAACATTCACTGGAGTAAGATAGAAACGTTAGGTAATAATGGAGATATCAAGTATGTGTGGGAGAAGTCCCGATTTTGTTATTTGTATGATCTGATTAAGTTGGATAAGGCATCCAAAGGTGACCAAGCTGAATTTGTATTTTTAGAAATGGATAGTTGGATAAGGAGTAATCCAGAAAACAAAGGACCAAATTATGTTTGTAGTCAAGAAACCTCTATACGATTATTAAATTGGACCTTTACCTTGATGTATTATAGAGACTCTTCATTCTTAAGTGAGGAAAGGTTACATAATTATCTAAATAGTATCTATAAGCAGGTGAAACATGTCGAACAAAATATTAATTTCAGTAGATATTGTGTTAGAAATAATCATGCGATTACAGAGTGTTTTTTGCTCTATTTTGTTGGTGTGATGTTTCCTTTCTTTGATGAGAGTGATAAATGGAAGTCGCAAGGTCAGAACTATTTAGAAGATGAAATTGAATTTCAGTTTTTTGAAGATGGAGGATACCTTCAGTACTCACATAACTATCATCGTGTTGCTCTACAAGTTATGACATGGGCTCTTATTATTGGCAAAAATGCTGGAACACAATGGAGTTCCAAATTGACAACTCGATTAAATGATAGTCTCATACAATTAAATTCATTGATGGATCTAGATTCAGGTTATCTACCAAATTATGGGAATAACGATGGTGCTTTATTTTTTCAGTTGAGTGAATCTAATTTTAGAGACTATAGGCCACAACTAAATGCATTAAGCTATGCATTATCTGGTAAGTGCTTGTATAAAGGAGAAGAGAATCTTTCGGATATTAAATGGTATGCTAATTCTTCTAAGTTTAGATATAAGATGATAACATCACTCAAATCATTCGATGATAGTGGATTGTACGTTATGGAAAGTGGTAAACTGAAAGTTATAATCAAGTGCACGAATCACGTTCATAGGCCTGCTCAAGCGGATAACTTACATATGGACGTGTGGTATGATGGAAAAAATGTTCTACTAGATGGGGGAAGCTACAAGTATAATACGTCTCTAATTGAGATAAACTATTTTATGGGTACTGCTTCTCATAATACAGTAATGTTGGATAAAGAAAATCAAATGTTAAAAGCCTCGCGATTTATTTGGAATTATTGGACCAACGAGGCAAAGGTGAAGTTGACAGAAAATAAAGAAAATATTGAATTTGAAGGAGTATTTAGTGGATTTAAACAGATGAATCCAAGAATAAAGCATCATAGATTTGTGAAACTTAACAAAAATGAGCTTACCTTGGAAGTGATAGATACTGTAATAAACAAACCGAGTAATACCCCTATGACTCAAATATGGAATAAGTCACAAGATTACAAGTCCTCATTTAGCAGTGATGGAACGATTTCTAATAGTATAGGTTATTATTCAGATTGTTACGGTATAAAAACTGAAATAGAAAGTATAAGGGTCACCTCATCAGCCAATAGTATAAAATCTACCTTCAAATTTAAGCTATGAATATTTTACTAATTCATCAATATTTCTTAGAAGAAGGAGACTTTGGGGGCAGCCGTTTTAATGAGATGACTAAGGTTTGGACTAGTCAAGGTCATGAGGTCACTGTACTTGCAGGAATGATGCATGCTAATGGCTCTGAAAAAAGACCGGAGTATAAATGGAAATATGTGGTTGAGAAAGAACAAGGTAAGATTAAAGTTTTTAGATGTCATGTTGCTGAAAGCTATAATAAGAATTTCATAGGTCGAGTTTTTGGATATTTAACCTTTATGTTCTCATGTCTTTATGCTGGCTTATTTAAAGCAAAAGGCAATTATGACAAGATTTTGGTAACTTCTCCTCCATTATTTATAGGGTTAAGTGGGGTGCTAATCTCTAAAATTAAAAGAATACCTCTTGTATTTGAAATTAGAGATTTGTGGCCAGAGTCAGCAATTGACTCTGGAGTCTTAAAAAACTCAATGCTCATTCGGTTGGCATACTGGGCAGAAAGGTACATTTATAAGAAAGCATCACTTATTAATGTTTTGACCCCAGCTTTTAGGGATAAACTGATAGATTCAAAAGATATCTCTCCCGAAAAAATTATATATATACCAAATGCTTGTGATTTTTCACTTTCCGATAAAATATTGGCGAATAACACAAAGGAAGAGTTAAAAGCAAAAATGGGCTGGGAGGGCAAGAGAGTTTTTACATATGTGGGTGCTCATGGGATTGCGAATCACTTGATACAGATACTTGATGCTATGGAACAGATTGATGATGAGAAAATTATTTTCAATCTAATTGGTAGTGGAATGGAGAAACAAAGACTTCAAGAAATAGCACAAAAGAAAAATATAAAGAATGTTATATTTATTGATCCAGTTGCTAAAGATGAGGTTTTTAAATATATAATAGCCTCTGATTTTGGAGCATCAGTTCTTAAGAAAGTGGATACATTTAAGACCATATATTCCAATAAGACCTTTGACTATATGAGCTGTAAGACTCCTGTGTTATTGCTTATTGACGGTATTTCAAGGGAGTTAATCAATGATGCAAAGTGTGGTCGATACGTAGAACCAGAAAATACCGAACAAATTGTGAGTATGATATTGGATTTAGCAAGTTTAGATGAGACGGAAGTAAGACAAATGGGTGATAATGGATACCAGTATGCTTTACAGCATTTTGATAGACAGAAATTGGCTTATGAGTATTCTGAACTTTTAGAAGAAAAAGCAAATTGAAAGAGAAATTATCTGAGATCGCGATTTTGGCTGGTAAGGTCATATTGGATATTTATAACACTGCTGATTTTGGAATTGAATCCAAGGCCGATAACTCACCCTTAACCTTAGCAGATAAGGCTGCACATGATGTCATTGTAGAAGGACTTAAACCCTTTGGTTTTCCGATACTAAGTGAGGAAGGAGAAACTATTAGCTATTCAGAAAGAAAGAATTGGACCAAATTTTGGATGGTGGATCCATTGGATGGTACAAAAGAGTTCATCAAGAAAAATGGAGAGTTTACCGTCAATATAGCTCTTATAGAAGACGGAAAACCCACTTTTGGCGTAATATACGTACCCGTGAAAGATCAACTTTATATTGGAGGTGTCAGTGAAGCAGCTGTTAAAATTACTAGTGATGGTAGTTTTAAACTCAAGCCAAGTGATGCTTATGGTTATACTGAAATATCGAGTAAAGAAAAGGTTAGAGTAGTGGCTTCGCGATCACATTTGAATGATGAGACTAAAGATTTGCTTAATTCTTTGAGTAATCCTTCCATAGTCTCAATGGGAAGTTCATTGAAATTTATGGTGATAGCTGATGGAGATGCAGATTTGTATCCTCGGTATGCACCGACAATGGAATGGGATACGGCAGCGGCACACGGTATATTGAATTCTTTGGGATATAAAGTACTCCAACAAGGAAGTCTAGAAGAATTAACATACAATAAAGAGAATTTACTTAATCCATATTTTATATGTTACTAAGAAAAGGAATACTACTTACACTGCTTATTTTAAGTACTGTTTTAGGTTTTGCACAAGATGACAGTACCTACAAAAAAGAATCGATTGGTCAACAGTTACAAAGGCCAAAGAGTGATCCACTTGCAGAAGTTTTAAGACAGAAGGGTGTATCTTTGGATAAGATTGATCCAAGTAATGTACAAGGGGCTAAAGCTCTGATACAAAAGACAATTGGTGAAGTAAACAAGAAATCAGGAGCAACGACTGCTTATAGAGAAGCCGTAGTCACAAACAATTTTGAGGAATCTGTCGTTTTGGATGATCCAAGAGTTGCAGACGATATTGTAAGAAGGCTTAAAAGTGGTTCTACCTTTAACGAGGCAATTACTGAGGAATTTGCTGAAAATAATTTGCAAGGAGCCAACGAAATATATGGGCAACACATTTTCGTGAACAACACTATAGAGGTATATAGAGGAAGTTCAACAGGAAAAATTCCTGGTAATTATGTATTGGATGTTGGAGATGAAATTGCTATTAATATTTTTGGTGTTTCTCAAGCAGATTTGGTATACCAAATTGACAAAGACGGATTTATCCGTCCAAGTAATATTCCTAAGATTTACCTCAAAGGAGTGACCTTGGAAACGGCCAAGGACATAATTGTGAAACGTTTCAAGATGGCTTATCGTTATTCTAGTGATCAAATTGTAATAGATCTTAAGACCGCTAGAACAATCAGTGTTAGTATCTTTGGTCAAGTAACACGTGAAGGTAGCTATACTTTGTCTGCTCTTAACTCAGTGTTGAATGCTCTGGTATTATCCGATGGATTAAAAGGAAATGGATCTGTAAGAAATATCAAAATTTTAAGTGGAGGTAAAGAAAGGGTAGTTGATATTTATGAATTCCTATATTCAGGAGAGGTAAAACCATCGTACTATTTGAATAATAACGATGTAATATATGTTCCGATTGCGAATCAAGTCATTACCGCAAGAGGTGAATTGAGAAGGACAGGTAAGTTTGAGTTAAGAGATGGAGAAGGGTTTAAGGAATTAATGCTTTTTACAGAAGGTTTAACTACCTCTGGTCGAGAAGAAAATATTGAAATAGTTAGAAAGGAAGAAGGGGATAATAGATTGTATAATGTTGATTTTAAGGATTTAATATCTCAAAACTATAAACTAAAAGATCTTGATATTATTACTGTTGCCTATCTGGATAGAAGATTAGAGAATATTGTTGAAGTATATGGTGCGTTGAGAAATGAGGGTAGATATGAGTGGAAATCAGGAATGAAACTTTTAGAAGTTCTTGAAAAGGGAGTGGTTGAAAATTTTGCAAAACTTGAAGTTGGGTATCTGGTTAGAAAACTTGAAAATGGTCAGTTTAGAATTGAAAGAATTTATCCTCAGAAAGCACTACGTGACAGAGGGGGGGACTTCAATATTGAATTGGAAAAGGAAGATAAAATTACCATACTCAACCAGAAGGATTATATTCAGAATTATTCATTTTCCATTGAAGGAGCTGTAAAAAGAAATCTGACCCACGAATGGGCCCCTTTTCAAACACTTCAACTTTCAGATGCAATTCTAATGGCAGGAGGAATGTTGCCAAATGCAACATCCTTTGGTTATATAGTTAGAAGGACAACCTATAATTCGGAGAAATTCGAGTATGTATTTATAGAACCTCGAAAAGCAATAGAAGACCCTAGTTCAGTGTACAATATCAAGGTTAGCCCCAATGATCGAATTTTTATTCCCGCAATTGAATTATTCAATGATGAGTTAATGATTTCGATTAGAGGTAGTGTAAGAAAGCCAGTGACTACTACTTTTGATCCTACTTTAACATTACAACAAATGGTAGCAATGGCCGGAGGTTTGAATTTTGAAGCATCAAGCAATAGAATTGATGTCTATAGGCTTGAAATTAATGAGAATAATCCAACGAGGACATTAGCAACTTCTATT
Source organism: Bacteroidota bacterium (assembly GCA_002746305.1). GTDB lineage: Bacteria > Bacteroidota > Bacteroidia > NS11-12g > UBA9320 > UBA9320. Next base: position 366,483 of record NVWV01000001.1, read on the forward strand.
ACAATCAACAGGGATATAAATGAGATAAACCCAGATGCGTTTGAGTTAATGCCATTTGACCAAATTATTGTAAGAAATACAGCGGAATTTGAAGCAATAAAAATTGTAAACGTTTCTGGTGAGGTCAAGTATCCTGGACCATATGCTATTGTTGGAGATAATTATAAGCTATCCTATTTAATAGAAGCTGCTGGTGGACTTACGCATGAAGCAAACCCGAAAGGAGGACAATTGTATAGACAAACGAGTGGTGGTGGGTATGTTATTACTAAAATGGAGAAAGCTTTGAAAAAAGAGTCTTCGTCGTATAATATTGTGTTAGATGAGGGAGATGTAGTTGTAATTCCTAGAACAGAGAGTATCATCCATGTAAGAACGGTTGCTACCAGAGCCGCAGAAATTTATACTGAAGAAGCTTTGGAAGAAACCTTGAACGTAGCGTATAGAAAACAACGAAGAGCAAAGCACTACATTAATAACTATGTAGGTGGATTTTCAAAGAATTCAAAACGATCTCAGACTGTAGTAGAAACCAAAAGCGGGAGAATAAAAAAGACTAGAAATTTTTTACTATTCAAGATTTATCCAAAGCCAGAACCGGGATCGACAATCATTGCATTTGAGAAGGAAGTGAAATCAAAGGGCCGAGAAAAAAGAAAAGTTGAACGTGAACATATGAGTACATTTGAGAGATTGATGCAACTACAAACTATCATTACTATAACCACGGCGACAATGACCACAGCTATTACAACGGTTTTACTTGTTAAGTCTTTATAATTTATGCTAGATCAACTAGAAGACGAGAATTCGTTAAGTATAAAAGAGATATACGAAAAGATAATTTATTTTGGAAAAGACATCGTTTCCAAATGGTATTTGATTGCATTAATTGGTTCAATTGGAGCTTCGTCATTGTGGCTCTATGCCTACACTTCAGATGCACATTTTGAAGCGAATCTGAGCTATGTTGTGAAAGGAAAGAGCAATACCCAAGGAAACTTTGGAATTGAAAGTGTTTTGGGTCAATTGGGATGGGGAGGAAGTCAGGGAACGACCAATTTAGACAAAGTAAAAAAGATTGTATTCTCAAAAAGTGTTTTGAAAGAGGCTCTATATGATTCTGTTACTATAGAAGGAAATAAGGATTTACTAGCGAATCACATTGCCGAAATTTATGGACTAGTAGAATCTTGGGCTAAGTCGGGGAAATTAGAGGAATTTGGGAAGTTTGAGACAGGTCAAAAGTATAACGATTCAAGTATTATTCAGAATATGGCTTTTGCGAAAGTGCTTAATCTAGTAAGAGGCAGTGAAGCACATGGAAACATACTTACTGTAAGTACGGACGACAATATTGACTTAATGAAGTTGAATGTTCGATCTTTAAACGAAGAACTCAGTTATCAACTAAGTATGAGTGTTTTTAATAGTCTGAATAACTTCTATTTACAAGATGAAGAGACTAAAAGTTCTAATGCTATAAAAATTTTAAAATCAGAGGCCGATTCCGTATCAAGACTATTGAAAGCAAAAGAGTATCAATTGGCCAACGCTCAAGATAGAAACTACGGCATTATTTTGAGTAAAAATCAGGTTAATCAGGATGAAATGCAACGTGATATTCAAGTTCTGACTGTTGTATATGCTCAAATGAGACAAAACTTAGAGATGAGTCAGTTTGGATTAAATAATACTTCTTCGATGTTTGATGTTCTTGAACATCCTGTGTTGCCTCTAGGTCGAAGAACTAAGAAGCCTATAATATATTCTTTAATAGGCTTGAGTATGGGAATCCTTGCGGGGTTGATGTTCTTGATTTTGAGAAGGTTCTTATTAGATGCACTTGCATAAAAAACAAAATTTTGATTGAATGATTTCATTCAATAAACCATACATTTCAGGTAACGAGATTAAGTATATAGAGGACTCCTTGACTCGTGGTCATATATCTGGAAATGGGTATTATACTAAAAAGTGCCAATCTCTTTTTGCTCATAAATTTAAATTGGGTAAATGTTTATTGACGACCTCATGCACAGATGCTTTAGAAATGTGTGCAATTTTACTTGACATAAAAGAAGGTGATGAAGTCATAATGCCATCTTACAATTTTGTCTCAGCGGCGAATGCTTTTATAATGAGAGGAGCCACGATTAAGTTTGTGGATAGTAACAAGAACCATCCAAACTTGGATGTCACTAAAATCCGACCTCTAATTAATGCTAGAACAAAGGTCATAGTGATAGTTCACTATGCAGGGGTAGCATGTGATATGGATGAACTGGTCCAACTTACTCGTGATAATAATCTATCACTGGTAGAGGATACAGCTCACGCAATAGGAGGAACATTCAAGGGTAAAAGCCTAGGTACTTTTGGGAGTTTGGCTACCTTTTCATTTCATGAGACTAAAAACATAACTTCTGGAGAAGGAGGGATGCTAGTAATCAATGATAATGGACTTAAAGAAAGAGCTGAAATTATCTGGGAGAAGGGTACCAATCGGACAGCATTTTATAGGGGAGAAGTAGATAAGTATAGATGGGTAGATTTAGGGTCATCCTTTTTGCCCTCTGAGTTAAATGCTGCATATTTACTTGCTCAGTTAGAGAGTTTTGATGAGATTCAGATTCTGAGGATAAATGCATGGAATCGGTATGCAAAAGGGATACAATCCCTAATCGATAAAGGTCATATCTCACAGTTACCCATTCCTGAAGAAGAGGATAATTTAGCACACATGTTTGCATTCACGGTAAAGGATGAAGCTACACGAAATGATTTGCTGACTTTTTTAAAAGCGGAAGGTGTATTGGCTGTGTTTCATTATCTTCCTCTTCATCTAAGTCCATATTATCTAAAATTGTCTAAAGTAGCTATACTTCCATATTGTGAGAGTTTTGCTAAAAGGTTAGTACGTTTACCATTCTACACTGATATAAGTTTGGATATTCAAGAATTTGTAGTCAATAAAATGATCGATTTCTTTAAGGAAAGAACTGATTTTTAAAGTCTTCTTAAAAAAAACAGCATAAGTTTAATGTCAAAAAAAGTTGATTTTATAGTGATTGGTGCCATGAAGAGTGGTACAACAACTTTAGCTGAAATTCTAAATAATCAAAAGAGTATTGAGATTTCGAATCCCAAAGAGCCCATGTATTTTTTGAAAAACGGAATCTGTAGTGCAAATACAGACTTAGAATACCATAATTTTTGGAAGAATGAAAATGAAAAAGTACTGATGGGAGAAGCTTCAACTATGTATTCAGGTTATCCCGAATATAAAGGAGTCGCTGAGAATATTTATAAATACAACCCAGATGTAAAAATTGTGTTCTTAGTACGAAATCCTGTCGATCGAATAGAATCTCACTATGCATATAGGCTCTCTAGAGGGGTAAGTACAAAAGATTCTATGGAGAATGAAATTAGAAATGATTCTCGATTTGTAGAGAGATCTCAGTATTATATGCAGATTAGTCAATATGATAAGTTGTTCCCGAAAAATCAAATTAAGATTGTCTTTTTTGAAGACTTTTTGGAAAATAAAATCGAGTTTATTTCAGATCTACTTCAGTTTTTGAATGTAGATTTTAGTAAAAATTCTGATATTGATGTTTGGGCAAATAAGTCTACGGATACAAGACGATTAAATAAGTCCGGCAAGAAACTCACCAAACTTGGTCTACATGAACTGCTACCTAGTTTTGCGAAAAGTCTATTGAAACGAATTTTCGCTGTTTCTATTTCAGAAAAACCAAAGTTTACTAACTCATTTAGAAAAGAGTTGTTTGCAAGTCTCGAGGAAGATGTAATGAAATTTCAAGATAGAACAAAAAGGGATTTAACGAGTTGGCGAGTATAGAATTAAAAGAATTCATAACAAGGAATAATTATTGAGCCTAAAAAAGAAAGTTGTCGACGGTATTCGGTGGAATTTTGCAGGTAAGCTGGGATCTCAAATAGTTTCTATAATTGCTGTAATAGTTTTATCTAGGTTGCTCGCACCAGAAATCTTTGGAACAATAGCAATAGCTGCTATTTTTACTGGTCTGGCTAACATACTTATTAGCTTTGGAATTAAGCCAATTATAGTTCAAACAGAGAATCTTACTGACGAGAAAACAGATACCTTTTTTTACCTGTATCTTAGTATAGCCATAATCTCAATTATTATTTTGAATAGCTTTGGTTTTCTAATTGCAGAATACTATGCTGTTAAAGGGCTTCAAACTGTATTGTTTATTATGTCTCTTTCTATCCCTTTAAATACGTACAACACTGTACAAATAGCTCTACTTTCAAGAGATATGAAGTTTAAGGATCTCAGTATCCGAAAATTTATTTCTCAAATTTTGGCCTTGGTTGGCGTGGTCATCTTAAGCTATTTTACAAAACCGTATATTGCTTTAGCATTTCAATCAGTGATTCTATCACTAGGGTCTATACTCTTTTTACAATTCGTAGCCAAATGGAATCCAAGATTAAGGTTTAATTTTAACTTGGTAAGACATGAGATTTCATTCGGTAAAGTACTTTTTTTGAATAATTTGGCGGCCTATTTATCAACTCAAGTTGATAATTTATTTATAGGTAAAACGTATGGAGAGTTTGAATTTGGCCTTTATCAAAGAGGGTATATTTTTATTATGCTCCCAACTAAGTTTATTGCTGATGGTCTGGGTAATGTACTAAATCCGTTTTATGCCAAGATTAAGGAGGAAAAAAAACGTATCGGTAAATATTATATGTATTCCTACAGAATAAGTTCAATACTATTAGGGATGTTACTTCTCCCTGTGATTATAGAACCTGAGGGATTTGTACTACTCATTTTTGGTGAGCAATGGATTGAGATGAGTGAATATTTAAGAATTTTTGCAATATGTGGCTATCTGCAAGGGCTTAATTCTCTAGTATCACCTATTTTACATGCACTCGCAGAAAAGAAATTACTGATGTGGGATATAGTATTCAAACGCTTATTCCTGGTAATTGCAGTTTTAGTTGGCCTACAGTATGGCATTATATACGTAATTTATGCTAGACTAATTTCAGACTTGTTTAACTTAATTGTTTCAGGTCATCAGATGTTTAAATCCATTCAAGTAACATATTCTGATCAAATAATGATGACCTTAAGGTCTACAATTGCATCGACTATTGTATTTCTAGTTTTGTTCATTGCAGCTTACTTTTTAAAAAATGTTGTAGACTCTGACGTGATAAGATTCACATGCGTAAGTCTTATTTCAGTTCTTACTACTTACCTATATATAGTTCTCGTTAAACCTACATTTATAAGGGAAATACTAAGTCAGGGATTTGTGTCTAATCAGATGGTAGGCTATGCAGAAAGGCTAAAACTAATCACCCCAAACAAAAATTAATGAAGGGTAATCCTATAGATAAACAACTAGCTTCCATCAAGAAAAAGAGGTTAATTTTTACCGTTACAACAGGACGATCGGGCACGGGCTTTTTATCCAAATTCTGTTCAAATTTTGATGATGTATATAGCGGTCATGAAGAAGAGCCCAGTTTTACTCCATTGATGAGAAAGGGTAAACTGGATTCAAATATTTATTCTGATTTTTGGATAGATACTAAGATGCCTTCTATTCTAGAAAAAAATGAGAATACCTATATTGAGTCATCACACTTGGTTTGTAAAGGTTACTTTGAGTTTTTGCTAGAGAATGACGTAAACTTTGATATTATTAACCTCAAGAGGGAAAAGATGGAAGTGGCTAAAAGTTACTTCTTTCTAAACGTCATTCCTGCAAGAACTTCCGGAGGACTAAAATATCTCCTTCATCCTGAAGATTCAGATAGTCTAACTACAATTAGAGATTGGAATACTCTAACGGATTTTCAATTGTGCTTGTGGTACTGTTCTGAAATAGAACATAAAATGAAGCATTATGAGGAACGGGTAAGATCCAAAGGAAACAGGGTCTTAAATCTTTCATTTCGAGACCTAACTTCAGGTGTTAAACTCAGTCACTTTTATGATTTTATGAATGTTAAAAGAAGTGTTATGAACCAACTTAAAGACTTCTTCTCTTCTATGATTAGAAACAATGCAAAGACTAAGTTGAAAATAAAGAAAAAAGTGATTAGTAAGGTTGATTTTGACAAAGAGTACTTAGACTTTTTTAATCTTTACCCAGAATTAAAGTGAATAAATTTCTAGTTGCAATATTTACCTATAATCGAGGTAGACATCTTAATAACTGTGTAGAATCTTTGGAATTGAATATGAAAATTCCATTTGACTTGGTTATTTACGATGATGATTCAACAGATAAGTTAACCTTGGATATCTTGAGTAGTCTAAGGCGTAAATATCTTGTAGTTACCAATACAAGCCCTGGGGAAAACAGCAAGGTCAAAGGGCTATATTCCAATATGAATGGTGCTATAGAATATGGAATTAATGGCAAGTACAATTATCTCCAATTTTTACAAGATGATGTGCAATTGGTCAGGGAGATAGATTTGGATTATTTGACAAGTGCAGAAACCGTCTTTAAGAATCCAGAGGTTTTTTCCATTAGTAGTATGTTCTTTAAAAAGAATCATCAGGTTGATTTCGAGAAGTATCTGAAATTTGATACAACAAGTCAGATGTATTTACCAAAGTCAATGGAACAAAAGTATATGACAGGTATTGCTGATATTGGCCTATTTAGTTTAGAAAAAATCACCCAGATAAATTGGAGGTTTGAAATGGATGAAGCTCTTCATATAGCTAAAGGAAGGGAAATGGGACTGATAAGGGGAGTTACAAAAAATCCACACTTTAGCTTTTTACCTTGGCCTTCCACTAGTAGATCTGGTTTTTCTCTTTTAAAGCGAGTTTTGATGGTCGTTTTGGATAAGTGGTATAATGTGGGCTTTCACCCGCTCAATAGTATCTCAGAAGAAAGTGAGACCAAACTTCAAAATAGAAGTCTTTTTGACTTTCCATATGCTGAGGATTTCTTAACCACTAGAGATAATAGTAAGCTGGTTACTCCTTGGAATTTTTATGATAGTTTTTTTCCGTTCAAGAATTCAATTAAAAGATTAATAAAGAACAATGGATAAGATCCAAAATATGCAGGAACAGGAGTACGATTTCCCGTATCATTATATTCCTGAAATTAATAAAGACTTTAAACCCTATAGATCTTGGAATTATGCGATGTACTATTCCAGTAGTACAGAGTTAATAAAAGACAAACTTGTAAAGCTCAACGTACAAGAGGTTTTGGATGTAGGCTGCGGTGATGGGAGGTTGCTAAACTACCTTGCCAAAGAGAAATCATTCAAAAGCCTTTCTGGTTTTGACTATTCTGAACATGCAATTAAACTTGCTCAAATATTTAATCCCAAGGTTAATTTCTTTGTCCATGACATTTATAGTGAAGATTATTTGGATTGTAAAACGGTTCAAGCCTTTACACTTATTGAGGTTCTTGAGCATATCCCAATTGAAAAGGTTGAGAGTTTTATTTCGGGCTTGTCCAGAATAATGTCAAGCGATACATATCTTTTTCTAACGGTACCTCACAATAACAACCCTACGGCTGAAAAGCATTATCAACATTTTGATTATAAGCAATTATCAAAATTATTTAATTCAGACTTTGAAGAAATAGAACATACATTCTTACACAAAAAGTCGCTTTTTGAATCCTTTTTGAAGAAGTTGATGATTAACAAATTCTTCATACTTACTGCTCGTCCACTAAGGCAATGGATTTATAAAACATATAAGAGGAAGTTTTTGGAGGTGGCAGATGAAAAGCAGTGCCAAAGAAACTTTATGATTTTCAGAAAAAAATAAGTACGCACAAGGTTGAAAGACTTAATCTATATCTCAGATTCACATTTTCCAAGTTATAATGCTGATAGTATTCAAATCTCAAGCACTATCAAGGCTCTCAGGTTAAATGAGGTCAAGGTTAGGTTAATAGCTTTGAAAAGCCCTTCTAACAGTCACAGTGAGCCTATTGGAAGTGACTCTAAGTTGCTACCCATTCTACCAATTAAGGGCTACCTCTACATATTTGGCTTGTATTCCTTATTCTATAATCTACTTCGAAAGCGAAAAACTGTTTATTCTCGTCATTTATTTTCTGCAGTGCTACTTTCAATTTTTGGTTTTAGGACTTTTTATGAAATGCATAATGATTACTGGAATTCGACTCCGTTACCAAATTATTGGGTAAAAAAGGCGTTTCGTAAAATGACTGGTTTTATATCCATTAGTCAAGGACTCAAGAATCAATTTCTAAAGGACTTTCCTATGATGAGTCAGGAAAATGTGCTAGTTGCACCTGATGGAGCTAATATTAACAATGGAAAAGCAAGGAGTTGTTTTGATTTAAATTCAAGCAAACTAAATGTAGGATATACAGGTAGTTTTCACAAAGGGAAGGGAATCGAATTGGTTTTGGAGATGGCTATTAAGGTTAGTGATGATTTTCATTTCCATATTGTTGGAGGACCTGTTCCCAAAGGTTATTTAGAGACCACTTTCAGTAACATTACCTTTCATGGTCAAGCAAAGTATTCAGATATTCCAGGATTTCTGAATGAAATAGACATAGCTGTACTTCCAAATCAAAAGGAAATTATTACAGGAAAAAAAGGAGGTAGTATTGCTGGATTTACTTCCCCTCTTAAAATGTTTGATTATATGGCCGCAGGCAAGTGTATACTCTCTTCTGACATGAAGGTTTTAAGAGAAGTCCTAAATGACAAGAATGCTTATTTACTACCAAGTGACAACGCAAGTGAGTGGGTTAGGATTCTGAATCAAATTAATAATAATCGTGAGCTGATTAAACAAAAAGGGTTTCAAGCTCAAAAAGACTTTGAGTCTAAGTATACTTGGGACTTAAGGGCAAAGTCTATTCACGATTTCATCTCAAAATAGTGATACGTTCTATCCTCTATAAATTAAATTTCCTACGTTTTAGAAAGATTATTAAAAAGAATAATTCAATCTTTTTTATAGATTTTGATAATACACTTGCAAATACGGCAAAATCACGTATTCAGGGTACTCATAAAGACATTGCCTCTTTAGAACCGATGATTGGGACCATTGCCTTTATAAAAGAGAGATTGAAAGAAGGGCAACAACCAGTTGTTCTTTCGGCAAGGGATATTAAAACGTATTTTCAAGTTCAGAAGTGGCTTGGAGTTAATTTAGGCATAGAACTCGTGCCACTATTTATGGTAAATAATGCGAATAAGAAATTGGATTATTACCAACTGTGTAGTGATAGTGAAGTGGTATATGAAGTTATTGATGATTGTTCTTACAATCATGAGAACGGTGAGGTTAAGTTTTACGATAAACTTATTACGTACTTGAAGGAAAAAAATGTACCCTATTTTAACTATGAATATATTATCAAACTCAATAAATGATTAGTTTACTCTTTAGAATTTTCTATTACTTGGGATTTATCAATTGGATTGATTTTATCAAGTTATACAATCGTAAATCAGATACAGTTGTTCTTGTTTTTCCTGTAGGATTTAGAAAATTGTACAAGTATTTCGTTGGCAATTTGGTAAACGATTTATGTAATTTAAGGTATCTTACAGAATCGAAGAAACCATTTAGAATTATCACTGGTAAGAATTTTGGAGGACTCGTGAATAAAATGATTTATCTAGGAGTTGGTCAAGAGATAAATCAGCATGATTTTCTGAATCACTCATCAAATATTATCTTTTGGGCACGTGAGTTAGAAAAGCAAGGGAATACGGTTTTCTTTAGTTCAAGGGATTTACTCTTTTGGGAAAATAAACAAGAGATGCATAGGCAGTTTGACAAACTCGGCGTACACGGTCCTGAAACAAAGCTAATTACGATTTCAAATCTTACTTCAGAAGAGAATACATTCACTTATCCTTATCTGATCAAATGGCCACATTCCGCTGGATCAAGAGATCTTTATGAAATAAAGGATATATCAGACCTTAATGATTTTAAAACCAAATTTTCATATGCGAAAAATTATGAAGTGGTGGTTCAAGAAAAGTTAAGAATGCTAAGAGATTTACGAGTAATTTGTTCTCAGACTGAGGTGTTAAGTTTTTATTGGAGGATAAATATGTCAGACACTTGGAGACCCACAAGTACAAGAAGGGGAAATAAGGTTGATTTTGGCAATTTCCCTGAACAGTGGAGAAGCTACATTCTGGATACCCTGCGTACTTTAGATTTGAAAGTAGGAGCTTTTGATATAGCTTGGCAAGATGATGATCTGTCGACTGAGCCCTACATTCTTGAGGTGAGTCCTAGTTTTAGTCCAAACCCGAAGCCTGACAACGATAAATATCTACTTGAATATGGAAAATATAAGAAAGTATTATTTAAAGATTCTTTCTTGAAAAAACATCTTGAGTTACAGTACGCCATACGTAAAAGAGTTCTTGAAACCCTATGAATAAAGAAGACCTAGTACATAAGTTAGATACTCTCAAAAAGAGAAGTGGAACACATAGCCCTAGTATAAGTACCATTAGAAGAGAGATTCCAGATTTAGAAATTAACATCGATGCATGTTTTTTATCAAATCCTTATGCCACACAATTGTTCTATAAAAACATTGAAAGAGACTTATTAGAGACCAATAAGCTTCGTGACATTATTGAATTTTACCCCGGACAAAACTATGATATTGCAAAACTGATCTCACAAGCCATTGATTGTCCTGCAGAATCAATCTTTGTAGGCAATGGAGCCGCAGAGGTAATTCAGGCTGTTTTACAAAGATTTGGTGGTGAAAGGATTTTAATCAATATTCCTACATTCTCAGCCTATTATGAATTCCTGCTAGAAAGTCAAGAGGTATGCTACTTTAGACTCAAAAAGGAAGATGATTTTAAACTAAATGTAGAAGAGTACATTAAGGAAATTCAGCGTCTGAAGCCATCTACCATTGTGCTAATAAACCCCAATAACCCGGATGGAGGATATTTGACGAAGGATGCATTAGAGTCTATTCTAAACGCAACTAAGGATATCGTAGAAACGGTTATTGTTGATGAAAGTTTTATTCATTTTGCATACGAGAGTGATGACTTAAATCCTATTCAATCAACTCATTACCTCTCAACCTTTTCGAATCTGGTAATAGTGAAAAGTATGTCTAAGGACTTTGGGATAGCAGGGATTAGGGCAGGATATGCCGTAATGAATAATGAAAGAGTATCTGAGTTGACGTCTAATGGTTTCTTATGGAATATTTCTGGGCTGGCAGAGTATTTCTTTACCCTGTACACGAGTGAGAAATTTAAAAATGAGTATGAGGTAGTTCGTAAAAAGTATATTATGAATACGATGACCTTTTTACAAGAAATAGGTCAGATTGATAAATTAAGTGTTTATCCCTCAAAAGCCAATTTTGCATTGGTTGAGATAAAGAATGGTATGACCAGTTGGGAATTTACTAGGGAACTACTTTTAAGGTACGGTATATATGTTCGGGATTGTTCCGATAAAATTGGACTGGAAGGAGAGTTTGTTCGAATAGCTTCCAGAACATTTGAAGAAAATTTTAAGATAGTTGAAGCACTAAAAACATTATTAGCAGAATAATTTTGTTATTTAATAGTCTAGAATTTGCAATTTTTCTTCCTATCGTTTTATTCATTTATTGGATAATTGGTAGTGAAAGGATTAAGGCACAAAATATATGGCTTCTAGGTGTTAGTTATCTTTTTTATGGATGGTGGGATTATAGATTCTTATTTCTTATTGCCTTCAGTTCTGGTGTAGATTTTTTATTGGCAAAGAGGATTGAGGCTTCTACCAGTACTCTGAATAGAAAGATTTACTTAGGGTTAAGTCTATTTGTGAATCTAGGACTTTTAGCTTATTTCAAGTATGCTAATTTTTTCATAGATAGCTTTACGGAGGTATTTACATTTTTTGGATCACATATGGATTCTAGTAGACTTAGCATAATCCTTCCCGTAGGTATTAGTTTTTATACCTTTCAAACATTAAGTTATACATTGGATGTTTACCGATCAAAATTAAAAACGACCAATAGCTGTATAGATTTTTTGGCTTTTGTTTCTTTCTTTCCTCAATTAGTTGCAGGTCCAATAGAACGAGCATCAAACCTACTCCCTCAATTTAAGTTAAAAAGAGAATTATCTAAGTACAATGTCCAAATTGGAATTAATTTAATTCTTTTGGGTTTGGTCAAAAAGATGGTCTTGGCTGATAGTTGTGCCCCAATAGTAAATGAAGTCTTTTCTAAGTTCGTTCATATGAGTCCTTTAGAAGTAATATTTGGAATTTTCGCATTTTCATTTCAAATTTATGGAGACTTCTCTGGCTATTCTGATATTGCAATTGGTACGGCCTCACTTTTTGGGTTTACATTGATGACCAATTTCAAACGGCCCTACTTATCAAAGAATATTAGTGAGTTTTGGTCTAGATGGCATATCTCACTGTCTACGTGGTTTAGAGATTATCTATACATACCTCTTGGAGGTAATAAGTCTTTTTACATACGAAACATCATAATAGTTTTTGGAATAAGCGGACTATGGCATGGTGCAAATTGGACATTTGTAATATGGGGACTTTATCATGCCATACTACTTCTGATTTTTGTTTTTGTATCTAGGCTGTTTAAACAGATTAAGATTCCTAAAATAGTATCAATTTCACTGACATTTTTATGCGTTAGCATAGGGTGGGTCCTATTCAGAATAGACTCTATGGATTTATTTATAGAAATGGTACGTATTTTAATCGTCAAAAAGTATTCTTTCAATTTTATAGAATTTAAACACATCCTTGTTTTTGCTATAATAACAACCGTTTTTATTTTTGAATTCATATTAAGGAGAAGGACTCAGCTTTTTTTTAACGAAACTCAGAAGCACTTAACGTTTGTTATAGCATCGATTGTACTGATAGTATTTTTGGGTGCCTTTTCCAATCCTCAAGAGTTTATCTACTTTCAGTTTTGAAAAAGTTATTTTTAAGAGTATTTATTTCTCTAATTGTGATTTTGGTCGGAGCAGATTTTTTATTTAATTTATTTTATAAGAATGGTGACTTTATTAATGAATCAGAAAGACGGGTTTGGGCACTTGGACTAGAAGGAGGAAGATATGACTATACCATATTGGGAAGTAGCCGTGCGAGAGGGGCCTTAGAATTAGATATGTTTGATAGTACTTTTGGTACTAGTATTAATCTAGCAACTGATGGGTCTGGTCTAAGAGATAATTACATTATCCTAAAACGATTTTTAGAAAGAAACACAACAAACCGACTTTTTTTAGGCGTTGATGTATACAATCTAGATGCTCAGAACATGATTTCACAAGCGGAGTTTCATGAACTTGATTTTGCCATAGACTCTGTAGTAAGTACATATAAAGCGTTTAATGAAAGGATTTCGTCAAGAGATCAATTTTTACTAAATAACTTGAAGCCTTTATACTTAATAAAGTATAATAAGGAACTGATATACAGACTTTTGAAAAATAGATTTACAGTTGTTGACTCATTAAAGCATTTAAGACAAATTACTAGGAAAGATCATTTATCACCGGATAGATTTTTTCTATTGAATAATGATTCATTGAACTTAGGAGTAAATAAGAATGATGAAAAGATGCTAATTAATATTATCGAACTGTGTAAGTTAAATGGTATTGATATTTACTGCTTTAATTCTCCAGAATTTATAGGTTATACAAGTATTCAGAAAAATAGAGATAAGATTTTTAGTAATTTAATCCAAAAGTTGGATAGCTTTGGAATAGACTACTATCAAAATACAACGTATAATTCGGATTCAACTTTGTTTAAAGACAATGTACATATCAGTAATAAAGGCAAGTTGATCTTTACGACTGATTATTTAAATCACTTGAATAATAAATAAATGAACGCAGCTATTATAACAGCACGAGCAGGAAGTAAGAGCATAATAAACAAGAATGTTTTTATGGTAAATGGAAAGCCAATGGTACACTACCCAATACAGGCAGCATTGGATGCACTCAAGATTGATAAAATATTTATTAGCACTGATGGTGAGTTGATAGCTGATGCGGCTAAAGAGCTTGGAGCTACCATTATACCTCGTCCAGAGGAATTAAGTGGAGATACCGTGAATCACGGAATTGTTATCAAACATGCTGTAGATTGGGTGAATGAAAGGCATGATGATTTAGAAAATATAGTTCTACTTCTTGGTAATACGGTGTATATTGATGGTGAGATAATTGATATATGCTTGCAACGATTGGATGATGACAGAACATTAGATAGTTGCATGACGGTTTGGGAAGCTCAAGATGATCACCCAAATAGAGCCATGGAAATCAATGAAGAAGGAATTCTAGAAGCATTTGGAGATAAGAATAGAAAAGTAAGTACGGAGCGTCAGTCCTACAAGAAAGCGTATTACTACGATCAAGGTGTATGGGCTTTTAGAAAATATACTGTAGAAAAAGAAGACGGTGTCAATCCATGGTGGTGGATGGGAAATCGATCTGCACCAATACTTAGAACTTGGGTAACAGGGAGAGATGTACATACTCATTTTGACATTGGTATATCAGAGTGGTGGGCACGGAACCCAGACTTAATGAAGGAATTATTAAATAAGTCATCCGAGAACGGATTGTAATGGAAAGAAAAATACTAATATCAACGAGTAGTTACGGCAAAGTAGATTCTAAACCTTTAGAATTGTTGGAGCAGGCTGGTTTTGAAGTGACACTTAATCCATATGGTTCAAAGCTGAGTATATCGCAATCTATAGAGTTACTTGCAGGTCAAACAGCTCTAATAGCAGGTACAGAGAAGCTGAATGCTGAGATTTTTGATGCTCATCCTCAATTGAAATACATATGTAGACTGGGCACAGGTATGGATAGCGTGGATTTGGATGAGGCCAAGAATAGAAATATTCCAGTTGAAAATACTCCAAATGCACATGTGGACGGCGTTGCTGAACTATGCTTATCTGGAATTTTAGATTTGCATAGAGAAGTTAGTTTCGCCCATCACAATCTCAAACAAGGGGTTTGGAAGAAACCTATGGGCAGTTTACTTAAAGGTAAAACCATCGGTCTTATTGGGCTAGGAAAAGTTGCTAAGCGATTGGTGGAATTGCTTCAACCTTTTAATATGAAAATATTGGCAGTTGACAAATATTGGGACTCAGACTTTGCAAAGCAGTATAACGTGGAACAAGTAGAACTCGATTATTTACTCCAAAATTCGGGCATTGTTTCGATACATATTCCTTTTTCCCCAGAAAATAAAAATGTAATATCAGAGAGAGAATTAAATCTAATGAATTCATCCGCAATACTTATAAATACAAGTCGGGGTGGTTTAATAAATGAAGTTGATTTGTTAACTCACCTAAAAGCAAATTCAATGTTTAAAGCCTATTTGGATACTTATGAGTCTGAGCCATACACAGGAGAGCTTTTAAGCTTAGATAATATATTACTAACTCCACATATTGGGTCTTACGCTAAAGAAGTAAGGTTAAATATGGAAATGGAGTGTGCAGAAAAAATAATAGCTTATTTTAATAAATAGATGGCAAGAATAGTAGTAACAGGAGGAGCGGGTTTTTTAGGAAGTCATATTGCTGATGCATTGACTAAAAAAGGTCATTCAGTAGTGATTTTTGATGTTGTTAAATCACCTTACTTAAAAGAAAATCAAGAGTTTGTACAAGGGGATATAAGAGATATTGATTTGGTGAATACTGTACTCGAAAATGCAGATTATGTTTATCATTTGGCAGCCCTTGCCGACCTTAATGAAGCAAAGAAGAAACCCATTGAGTCAATTGAAATAAATATTAAAGGAACAGCGATACTTTTAGAGGCCGCTGTGAAGAATAAAGTAAAGCGTTTTATTTTTGGTTCTTCAGTTTATGTTTATAGTAAACAGGGAGGCTTCTATAGATGCAGTAAGCAAGCATGTGAAGCTTATTTGGAAGAGTATCATAAGCAGTATGGCCTTAATTATACGGTTTTAAGATATGGAAGCCTGTATGGACCGAGAACGGATGAAACCAACGGTGTTTATAGATTGTTGAAGAAGGTAAAAGAAGAAGGTACATATATATATTCCGGAAAATCTACCGATAAACGAGAATACATTCATGTTTATGATGCGGCTAATTTAAGTGCACAAATTCTAGATGATCAGTACGAAAACAAACACTATGTACTCTCGGGTAACGATAGGCTAGAGGTGAATGAACTTTTTAGAATGTTCGAAGAAATTTTAGGAAAGAAGTTAGATGTAATATATGAAGGAGACGTTAATGGTACTAATGGACATTATAATGTTACACCATATACATATCAACCAACTATCGGTAAAAAGTTAGTGACAAATGAGTACGTTGATATGGGCCAAGGCATTATTCAGCTATTAGAGGAAATGAGATTGAGTGAAGAGAATAATGAGTGAAATTAAACTAGTGTTTTTTGATTTTGATGGAGTTGTTTTAGATTCAGCAAGAATTAAAACAAAAGCTTTTCCTGTAGTATTTGCTGAATACCCAGAACATGGGGAGGCTATTACAAAATACCACTTGGACAATCAGGGTATTTCGAGATATGAAAAATTTCAATGGATTTATGATACTCTTTTGGAAGAAGAATTGACAGAAGAAAAGTCTATTGAATTAGGAGAGACTTTTAGTGAAATTGTATTGGATGAAGTTCTTAAATGTGATGAAATACCTGGAGCTCTCGAATTCCTTAATTTTCTAAAGAACAAGAGTATTCCAGCAGTTGTTGCTTCAGGAACTCCATATAAGGAGTTAAACACAATAATTCATAAAAGAGAGTTGGATCATTATTTTGTGGATGTATGGGGATCTCCAAAGCTAAAAGATGAAATCATTGAAATTTTGATAAGTATTCATGGTCTTAAACCAGAGGAGTGCTTATTTCTGGGTGATGCAAGTACCGATTATATGGCAGCGTCTAAAATGAGCATACCATTTCAAGCAGTATATAGTTCTGAAATGAAGAAATATTGGAATGAAGTAGGAGAAAGTACAATTTCCAACTTAATGGAATTAACAAAACGATTTTGAGCGATATTAATTTCAAGTCTTTTTCATCTGTTCTGAACAGAAATGAATATTTAAGAAACGACCTCTTAGAGTCTTATCTAGAGGGTTCTAGTGGGTCTTTTAACTTAGCTATTTGTGGAGGTGATACTCCAATCTCATTTTATGATTTCATGCGTAATAATACAGTTACATCAAATCGGTTGATGAAAGTGTTCTGGACCGATGAGAGGATGGTACCGTTTGATGATGAGTGGTCCAATTGTTTCTACCCTATAACTAAGTGGTTTCTAAAGGAACCAAAAGTGAAATGTTTTCCAGTGAATACAGACTTGAGAACAGCAAGTGATAGTGCAAAGGATTATGACCAGGTTTTAGAAAGAGAGAGTCAAAAACGTCTGGATTACATAATTCTGGGAATGGGCAAAGATGGTCATATTGCCTCTATCTTTCCTAAAGACCAAACTAGTAGTTTGGATGTATTGAGTTGCAAACACCCCACTGATAGAACAGAAAGGATTAGTATGAACTATCGACTAATTAGTAGTGCCAAAAAGGTGGTTTTACTTATTAATGGAGAGATTAAGAAAAGTGTATTGGAAGATTCTACTAAGGGATTACCGATACATAATTTACTGATAAAAAAAGATATAACCTGTTTGTATATTGAGTAAAAAGAGAATCTTATTTGTTCGTCCAAGCTTAGGTTATGGAGGAGCCGATCGAGTTACTGTTAATTTATTGAATCATTTCGATTCGGATAAATACGAGGTTGAATTGGCCTTAATGCATTCCAACGGTGAAATGCAATCGATGTTAGATAGACCAATTAAAATTCATGATTTAAAGGTTGGGTGGTTAGGTTTTGCCGTAAATCCTTTGATGAAGTTAATTCGGAGTAATAATTATGATGTTCTATATAGCACTTGTGGTGGAATGTCTATTCCAATGATGATTGCAGCGAAACGAACAAATTTTAGGGGTCTAAAGGTTGTATCAGAACGAAACTCTTTGCATCGAACTTATTCTTCGATTGTGAAAAAGAAATCTCTATTGTCATTTAAGAAAAGGTATTACAAGCAAGCTGATCTTGTAACTGTGGTTTCACGAGAGATTGGGTCCGAAGTGCAAGAAGTCCTCGGTGTTAATGAGTCTCAGATTCGAGTGGTAAATAATCCATTAATAGGAGACAGCTTTTTTAGCGAAATGCAAGAAGAGGCAAGTTTCCCCAGTATTGAAACTGGAACTTTTAACATTCTCGCAATAGGTCGTTTTGTGAAGCAAAAGGATTACGGGACCATGTTAAAGGCATTTAATGCTTTATACACCAATAATAAAAATGTGAGGTTAAACATCTTAGGAAAAGGTCCCCTACAAAAAGATATTGAAGATTTAGTGGATATACTGGGAATTACCAACGTTGTTAGTTTTTTAGGTTTTGATTCTAATCCTTTTAAGTATCTGAGAATTGCTGATGCTTTTATTTTAAGTTCCTTACATGAGGGTATGCCAGGAGTGCTGGTTCAAGCAATGGCCGCTGGCCTTCCTGTTATATCTACAGATTGCCCTACGGGTCCAAATGAGATAATAGACAATAATAAAAACGGGATTCTAATTCCTGTTTCTGACATAAGTGCTGCACATTTAGCTTTAGAGAGTCTGCTACATAATCCAGAAAAATCAATGGAAATGGGTAAAAAAGCAGCTTTAAGTATTGAGAGATATAGCATAAATAATGGAGTTGATTCATATTTTAAAATTCTAGATTAAAATGAAACATGTTGACTTTATAATTACCAATCCGAATCACCACGTTCTGATAACCCTTCCAATTGCTCGAGCACTTCAAAAAAATGGGGTAAGTGTGAATTATATTTCTCTGTGTGAGATAAGAGGATTTAGAACACCCGAAAAGATTTTAAATGACACTCATATTTCATTTAAGAAGTTTGACTTTGACAGAAGTAAGAAAGACGAAAAGGATGATAATGAATCAAAGAAAGCTAGTTGGTGGGATAAAGTGAAATCAGCGGCCATGCGAGAAGTGTTTTGGGATATTATGATAAGGCCAAAGTTTAATAAATGGTTTAAGAATACTACTCATGCCGTACTGCTTAATGATACTGCCTATCCTGGGGATTTTATCATTCGTTACTTAAGTAGGAAGAAAATAACCACTATCCTAATGCAAGAAGGTATTCGATTTCCTTTACCTGTCGAAGATAGAAATATGTATGGAAGTAGTGGAGTCGATTATTTAATAGCTTGGGGGCAGAAATCAGCGGATTACTTCAAAAAGATGGTTAAACAAAAAACACAGGTACTCCATCTTGGAAGTCCCGGTTTTGATAAATCTCTTTACTTGCAACAGTCTCTAGATTCGGTTCCTGATGTTATTTCAAAAATTGCCATATTTGGTAATCCGATTGATGATCAACAATTTGTTTCTTCTAAAGAAAAAATGGCCATATATATTGATCTAGCAAGAACTTTAATGGATTATTCAAAGAGGCATAAACGTGATTTAGAAATAGTCTTTAAGAATCACCCAAGAGAAGCATCGGAAGTATTGCGAGATAGATTAGAAAAGAATGGATTAGGTCATATTCGTGTGTTTGAAAGTTCATCGGATATTGATATTGTACTTAATACTGTTGATGCTGGAATTGTATTTGCCTCGACAGTAGGAATTAATGTAATACTGCATGGAAAGAAGCTAGCAGTGGTCAAATTGAAGAATCATGATTATTTGGGTGATTATGTTCAGGATTCCGTTGCATATGGACTGAACATGTATTCCCCTGAAATAGATCATCAGTTGGATGACTTTTTGGGTAGGGAACATTATCATTTTAGAAATTACAGAAGGTATCTAGACCATTTTGCAAGTAATTCAGGTAGAAGCGATATAGTTATTGCTGCCTTTTTAAAACAATTATAGTGAGATACTATCTGTGGTCACTCTTCATTATTCTTAATCCATTTTATCTATTTGGTGCAGGAAAACCTCAAATAGGTGACTATCTCCAATTTGGAGTTATGTTACTTTCAATTCCTATTATCATTTTGGGTTATAAGAGAAGTATATTTAATAAAAGTGCTTTAATGGGTTTTTGGGGTTATACCATTTTAGCGAATTCTATTCTGTTTTTACTATACATTGGAAGTTACAAGGGAATCCCTCTGCTACCAAGTGTTTTCTTTATATACAACATCTTGGTTTTTTTCTATATTACGGGTTTAGCCATAAAGAATGTAAAGAAATTTGTAAAATATACTCAATGGGGAATTATCATTTCAGTGACAATTCAAGTGGGGTATTTTGTATTATTTGGGTCAGAAAATTTTGAAATGTTGCGTCCTTCCTTTTTCTTTGCTAATCCAAATCAATTGGGCTACTACGCACTACTTATGCTATCTATCTACCTTGTTCTAAATAAAATAAGACGAACCAATATTTTACTTTTTGTATTGGTCTTTCTTCTTTGCATGCTAATGGCTCTTCTAAGTGCCTCTAAAGCAGCCGTAGGTGGAGCTTTATTCTTATTCGTATACTTTTTGTTTGATAGTAATATGCTAAAAGGATATGGTCTGATAGCAGTAGCACTTATATTGATGGCCACTTATACTTTTATTTATAAAAATGAACTGGGAGTTACTAAGACAACATATATTCTTTCTAGAGTAGAAGATGGTTCTAAAAGTCATAAGGTTACCGAGTGGGAGTATCGAGGTTACGATAGAATTAGCAATCACCCGTACTATATTTTCTTAGGAGCAGGTGAAGGAATGTATGGTCGATTTAGAACCTATATCCATAAGCATGAAATTCACTCATCATTTGGAAATATTATTTTTAGTTATGGTATTCCTGGATTTGTATTATTTATGGTTTTTTTCTTGAGTTTATTCAAAGGTTTACCATATAAGACTTCATTCTATATAGTCCCTGTAATCCTATACAGCTTTACACACATGGGGTTAAGATTTACACCAATATGGATACTTTTTGCAATTTTCCCAATTATTAGATTACTCCGAATGCATCTAAGACAAAAGAAATTTAATGAACGAATTACAGGACAGACCTAAAATATTGAGAATAACGACTGTAAGTCTATCCTTAGAAAAACTACTAACAGGTCAGTTATTGTTTATGGATGAGAATGGCTATGAAATACATACAGCGTCTCATGGAGTATTTAATCATCCCAATCACAATGAGGTTATTTCTCTCACTAGAAAACTTAACCCATTTATAGATATCAAAGGGTTATTAGAACTAATTTCTGTGATTAAAGAGGTGAAGCCTCAAATAGTTCATACACATACACCAAAGGCAGGTTTGCTTGGTATGCTAGCTGCAAAATATTGTGGTGTGAAAGTTAGAATGCACACCGTAGGAGGGTTGCCTTTAATGGAAAAAGGTAAAATTTTACGTAATTTTTTGAAGATAATTGAAAGGATTACATATGCCGCTTCTACTCATGTTTACTGTAACTCATTTGGGCTTAAAGATTATATAGCACGAAAGTTATACTACAGCAAGAAGTTAAAGGTAGTGGGAAATGGAACAACAAATGGAATAAATATTAAACAGTTTAATCCCAATGCCGTGGGTCAAGAAGTGGTGGATTGGCATAAAAATGAATTAGGAATTGATAAAGACGATAATGTCTTCTTATTCGTTGGTCGAATTGTAAAAGACAAGGGAATAATTGAATTGGTCGAAAGCTTTGAATCAATCAATCAGAATCACAGCAATACTAAATTAGTTTTAGTTGGTCATTTTGAAGAAGATCTCGACCCTTTACCACATCATATTCAGGAGGCCATCGCATTTAATTCACAAATAATTAATGTTGGATATCAACACGATGTTCGGCCGTATATTGCTCTTTCTGATATTCTAATATTCCCAAGTTATAGAGAAGGTTTCCCGAATGTTCCCTTACAAGCAGGAGCTATGAGAAAGGCCTTGGTCCTCTCAGATATAAATGGCTGCAATGAAATAGTTAAAGATAAAGAAAATGGATTACTCGTTCCAGTTAAAACAAGGAAAGAGTTAATTGAGGCAATGGAATTATTAATTACGGATAAAGATTTTGCAGAAAAATTAGCTCATAACGCAATGAAATCTATAACAGAAAGGTATGAGCAGAGTGTAGTGTGGGAGGCTTTATTGAATGAATATAATTTAGCTCTGAAAAAGTGAACATAATTTATATCTCAAAATACGCTTCATACGCACCATATGGTATAGAAACTAGACACGTGTATATATCCAAAGAACTGGTGAAACGGGGCAATGAGGTTAAATTATATATATCCAATGCCAATCATCAACTCTCATTGGTGCCAAAATTATATGAAGATAAAATAGAAGGAGTAGACATTGAGTGGTTAAATACCCTAAAATATAAGAGAGCTTATGGAGCTAAGAGAATACTCAGTTGGATTCACTTTGAAATCATTCTCAGGAGAAAGTTACATAAGTTGTCAAATGTTCCCGATCTTGTAATTGTATCATCTCTAAGTCTACTTTCCATTCTGAATGGAATTTGGCTTAAGAAAACTTACGGCTGTAAGCTTGTTTTTGAAATAAGAGACATATGGCCGCTTGTTCTAACACGGATTAGCTCATTAAGTAAGAAAAACCCTATGTACAAAGTCCTAGAGTATATAGAGAAAAAAGGGTATTCGGAATCAGATCTGATTATAGGTACAATGCCAAATTTAAAGGAACATGTGGATGGGGTAGTACCCAATAAGAAGGTTGTGTGGATTCCGCATTTAATTAATCCGAGTATCATACATGAAAGAAAGCATACGTATGAAAAAGAACTAGGAGAATTACGAAAGACAAAGAACACAAAATTAATAGCATACGCAGGTAGCATTAATAAATCAAGCTCAATTGAGATATTGCTTAAAGCCGCGAGTATCATGAAACATGAAGATATAATCTTCGTCTTTCTGGGAAATGGCCCGTTGCTTTCAACTTTGCAAACGAAGTATAGTCAGGAGAATATTAGGTTTTTCGATAAAATTAGGCAATCAGAAGTTGTAGCCTTTTTAAGCGATTGTGATATTCTTTACGACGGTTATTTAGAAAGTGATATCTATAGGTATGGAAATAGTAGGAACAAGTATGTAGAGTATTGTCTGGCGTCCAAACCAATTGTTGTTTCATATGACGGTTACCCTTTTTTTGTAAGTGAATATGATTGCGGTTTAGTAGTAAAACCAGAATCAGAAGAAGAACTTGTTAAAGCATTTCAATTACTTGTGCAAAAAGATGATGAGGAATTAAATCAACTGGGCAGAAATGCACTTAATTTTGCTCAAACAAATTTAAGAATTGATAAACAAGTAGATAAACTATTAGAAGATATAAAAAGTGTATAAGGCATTTCTGAAGTATATAGTTGATTTTATTTTGGCATTATTGGCTTTTATTGTTTTAAGTCCAGTTTTTGCTTTAACAGTGATTTTTCTTTGTATAGCAAATAGAGGTTCAGTTTTTTTTATTCAAGAGCGTCCTGGGAAGGATGAAAAACCTTTTTTCCTTATTAAGTTCAAAACGATGAGTGATTGTAAGGACCCTCAGGGTAATCTACTTAGTGATTCAGAAAGACTAACGACAATTGGTTTGTTTGTCAGAAAATTGTCCTTAGATGAAATGCCACAATTGTTAAATGTAATTAGAGGAGATATGTCATTAATAGGTCCACGCCCTTTACTAATGGAGTATCTTCCCTTATATAGTGAAGAGCAAAAGTGTCGACACGACATTCGACCTGGAATTACGGGTTGGGCTCAGGTAAATGGCCGTAATAGTCTTGAATGGAAGAAAAAATTTGAATATGATATTTGGTACGTTCAGAATTATACAGTATGGGTCGATATAAAAATACTATTTATGACTGTGTTTAAGGTATTAAGAGCAGAAGGGATATCTTCAGAATCATCTGTTACTATGGAAAAATTTAAAGGCAATATTTCATGATTATTTTTGCTACAGGCGGACATAGTAAAGTAGTTTTTTCTGCATGTGCAGAAGAGGTAACCTGTTTTTTCGACGATTTTTCAGAGAATGATTCTTTTATTAGTAAACCGGTTTTTAAGTATGATAAAGAGATCAGGGGTAGTGAGAAAATTATTATCGCTATTGGAGATAATTTTACTAGAAAAAAAGTAGCAGGTGAAATAAGTCATTCATTCGGAATAGTTACGGATGATTCTGCACTTGTAGATCACACTGTTAAAATAGGAGTTGGTTCTCAGATACTTCAGGGTACTATTTTGCAAGCGGATACTATAGTTGGACAACATACTATAATTAATACAGGAGCGAGTATTGACCACGATAGTATTATTGGAGATTATTGTCACATTGCACCACAAGTAACATTATGTGGTAATGTTACTGTCGGAGAAGGAACTATTATTGGTGCAGGATCAACTGTGATTCCAGGTATAACAATAGGGAAATGGAGTAAGATAGGAGCAGGTTCTGTAGTTACTAAAAATATACCGGATAATGCAATTGCAGTTGGAAACCCTGCTAGAGTAATAAAATCTTGATGACTAAAGAAAAGATATATCTCTCGTCTCCTCATCTAGGAGGAAATGAAATAAAATATGTGCAAGAAGCCTTTGATACTAATTGGATAGCCCCTTTGGGACCAAATGTGAATGGTTTTGAGGAAGAATTGGCTGCATACAGTAAAACAGCCCATTGTGCAGCCTTGAGTTCTGGTACTGCAGCCCTTCATTTGGCCTTAATTCTTTTAGGTATAGAGCAAGATGATGAAGTACTATGTAGCACTTTTACTTTTTCTGCAACAGTAAATGCAATTGCATATCAAAAAGCTATTCCAATATTTGTGGACTCAGAAAAGGAAACTTGGAATATATGTCCAAAGACTTTGGAAGAAGCTATTTGTGCTCGAATAGAGAATGGGACAAAACCCAAAGCTTTAGTTTTAGTACATCTGTACGGAATGCCATCTAAAATGGAAGAGATTATGCAAGTATGCGATAAGTATTCAATTCCTATTATTGAAGATTCTGCTGAAGCATTAGGAGCTACTTATAAAGGACAGAAGATGGGCACTTTTGGTAAGCTAGGTGTTTTTTCTTTCAATGGAAATAAAATTATTACAACTTCAGGAGGCGGGGCTCTTATTTCAGAGGACCAGGGTTTAATAGATAAATCAAGGTTTTTAGCTACTCAAGCAAGAGATGCAGCTCCTCATTACCAACATAGTCAAATAGGTTATAATTATAGGATGAGTAATATCGTAGCGGGTATAGGGAGAGGACAGTTGGAGGTTTTGGATAATCACATAGCCTTACGAAGAGCGAACAATGAATGGTATAAATCAATCTTTCAGAAATTTGAATATATAGAGGTATTTACGGAGCCTAGTTCAGACTATTTTAGTAACCATTGGTTGACTTGTATTTTAGTTCACAGTAATAAAAAAAATATTGTAGGTGAAACCATTAGACTAGCTCTAGAAGATGAAAATATAGAGTGCAGACCGCTTTGGAAACCCATGCATCAACAACCTGTTTTTAGTCATCATCCGTTTTATAGCAATGGAACAAGTGATGGTCTTTTTGAAATAGGCTTGTGCATGCCAAGTGGGTCTAACCTATCTGATAACCAGAGATATAGAATTAAGTCAGCATTGCTTAAAGTTTTAAGAAACTGATAATTTGAAAATTGTCTATTTTCTAACCAACTACCCATATTACTCTGAAACTTTTGTTGCAGAGGAGATTCAACAACTTCATACTGCAGGTCACGAGGTAGTTGTCTGCAATTTTACATGGTATAAGAGAGAACAAGATGGTCTAAGTGAGAAAGTACTTAATAATACAAAGAATCCAGTATTGTTACTTTTAGCAACTCTAAGTAATTTAGTCAGAAGGAAAAGCCTGTTTTTCAGTATTAAAACTTGGAGATATTTGTTTGCTTGTGTGAGCAAGCGTCCAGACTTTTTTTTGAAGTATGTCTATATGCTTTTTAGCCTTGATTTTATGCAGAATCAAGTTGAAAAAGAAAAGATAAATTTAGCCATTAGTCACTTCCTATTTAAAAGTACATTGGCAGGTAAATTTATATGTGATAGTCTTGAGACTAAGTACCATATACGATTACACACAAAGAGAAGTTTATATCCTGATTTTGTACTTCGAGATATTTTGAATTCATCTTCTGCAATAACAGCAGAGTCACGAGATGTTGGAGATTTTTATGAGGAGTTTCTCAATAAGCCAAATAGTATAAAAGTAATAAGGCAGAGTATAAACTTGGAAAGACTTGCAGAGATTAGAGATGAGGCAAACAGTCTCAAAAAAGTTAACTTGATAGCCATTGGAAGACTAGTAAAGAAAAAAGGTTTTGGACTCTTAATTAAGGCCATAGCTAAATGCGAAGGAAATGTTCAGAAATCTATAAATCTCTCTATTTATGGGGATGGTCCTTTGGAGGAAGAATTAAGAAATATAATTTGTAATAATGGCTTACAATCAGTTGTTACGCTGAAAGGAATGTATGAACATACGCAGTTGATGAAAGCACTTGCGGAGTCAGATCTGCTTATTGTTCCAAGTGTAGAACTCAAGAATGATATAGATGGAGTACCAACCGTTATTGCTGAAGCGATGGCAGTAAAAACTCCGGTATTAGCTACACCCATTGCAGGAATTGAGGAGATGGTGATTCATCAAAAAACTGGTTTCATTTCTCCAGCGAATAATGTTGAAGGCTTGGCCGAGGTATTATCGGGTTTAGTAGTTGATGGTAATTTGAGAAATAGAGTTGTTGAACAGGCGTTTGAAAAGGTTTCTTTGGAGTATAGATTAACATTGGCGGAAGAAATTGGAATTAATACTTAGTGCAAAAAGGTAAAAGAAATAAGTTAGCTGTTGTTTTTAGTGGAGATTTTCCGGAAGGGAATACTAAGAATGCTCGACTAAAAATTATCGCAAATGAACTAAAGGAGAAGAATTGGGATTGTTATTTTTTGTCAGCATTCCCTTATAAGTTTAGTAAGACTTTAAACCATAAACAACCCAAAAGATGGAATGGGTTTAAGATTATTTTTTTCAGTCTTAGTCGTAAATATCCTATTCTATTTCCTTTGAGAGCCTTACAAATTTCCTTGGCTCAGGTTGTGATTCTCTATTGGACAATATTTAGAGCTCATCATTACACTGCATTTTATTATTACAATCCAAGATGGACAGATACCTTATTGAGTTTATATGTAAATACTCTTTTAGGAAGAAAATGTATTGTAGACCAGACAGAACTATTTTCAAGTGGAGGTAATAAAAAATGGCATGAAAGTGAGGAGAAAATTATAGCCAAGAGAGCAACAGTCCTGTTTGTTATTTCAAAGAAACTGGAAGAACATTATAAAACAATTAGAAGTAGACCAACATATTTATTCCCTATTCTCATAGATACCGAAAGATTTAAAACAGATACCAAAGAGCAAAATGGCCTAATGGGTTATATAGGATCATTTGCTGCGAAAGATGGTATTTATTTATTGCTTGAGGCTCTAAGAATATTGATTCAAAATGGTGAAGAACTGACGTTGAGACTAATTGGATACAATCCTGAAGTGGATAAACTAAAAGCAAAAGTGAAAGAGATGGGAATTGAAGATAGAGTAGAGATTACAGGAACTGTTACCTATAAAGAAATTCCTTGGCTTTTGAATGAGTGTGATACGCTATTGATGAACAGAGATTCTAGTAATTTTTCTACCTACGGTTATCCAATCAAATTAGGAGAATATTTTGCTTGTTTAAAACCTGTTGTAATGAGTGATGGTAAGGGGTTTTCTGAAGATTTTGAAGACAGGAATGAAGTCTTTAAATATGAGGTAGATAATGCAATATCCCTTGCAGAGGTTCTGACATATAGGTATAGGAGTATTGGAGAATCAGATGCAATAGCAAAAAGAGGACAGCAATATGCCTTGGATTATTTTGATAGTGTAAAATTGGGCGGATTTCTGAGTACAGTATTAAACGAACTATGAAAAAAATTGCGGTCTTAGGGGCTGGAGGTTTCATTGGGAACCACCTGGTAAATAAATTAAAGTTGGAGGGGAACTATGTTACGGCAGTGGATTTAAAACATCCGGAATTCGAACAAAGTAAGGCTGACAATTTTAAAATTGGAGACTTACGGGAAAAGGACTTTGTTCAAGAATTATTTGTAGAACCCTTTGATGAGGTATATCAACTGGCTGCAGATATGGGAGGAGCAGGTTATGTTTTTACGGGTGAACACGATGCAGATATTATGCATAACTCAGCACAGATTAATCTGAATGTCGTTGAAACTCTAAAGAGTAGTCAAGCAAAGATTTTCTATTCGTCATCAGCGTGTATATACCCAGAAGAGAACCAAAAAGATGCTTTAAATCCAATTTGTTCTGAAGACAGTGCCTTCCCCGCTAATCCTGATAGCGAATATGGTTGGGAAAAACTGTTTAGTGAAAGGTTATATCTAAGCTATGCCAGAAATTATGGTTTAGATATTAGAATAGCTCGTTTTCATAACATTTTTGGTCCAAACGGTACGTTTCAAGGGGGGCGAGAAAAAGCTCCTGCAGCTATTTGTAGAAAAGTAATACTAGCTAAAGATGGAGATTCTATAGAAGTATGGGGGAGTGGTGCTCAAACACGGTCTTTTTTGTACATCGATGAATGCTTACAAGCTGTAGAGAAATTAATGAATTCAGATGTTAGAGTGCCTCTAAATATTGGTTCCTCAGAAATGATAAGTATAAATGATTTAACTAGAATGGTAATTCAGTTAAGTGGTAAAAACTTAAACATTAAAAATATTGATGGTCCAATAGGAGTAAACGGTAGATGCTCCGATAATCAACTTATTGCCAAGCTTCTAAGTTGGCAGCCTAACTATCCATTGCAAAAGGGCATGGAAAGTCTTTATAGTTGGGTAAAATCTCAAGTTTAATTTTATAGTAACGACATCGTTTTTAGGTATAAATTTGCTACCTAAATTATGATGTTATCTTTTGATAATACCGAAAGAGCTTTTGCTCATAAATCCAACCTGGATTTAGCAAAAGCATATCGTCTTTTTCAGACATTTTCATACCCGTTTTTGGTAAGTCAAGGTCCTAAACTGGCCAATTTTGCACTAATCTTAGGATTACCTATTAAGGGTATAATTAAAAAAACAATTTTCCACCAGTTTTGCGGAGGAGAATCTATTGCAGAAAGTGCATCATCTGCTAAAGAACTATATGAAAATGGAATAGGAGCAATTTTAGACTATTCAGTAGAAGGAGAGGGGAGTCCCGAAGATTTTAAGGATACATACGAGGAGTTGGTTAGAGTGATAAATGAGTCGGCTAATAAGCCAGAATACCCATTTGCAGTATTTAAGTGTACTGGAATAAGCGACTTTTCTTCATTGGAAAAAAAGTCTAACCAAGAAGAACTATCCGAGACAGAGTCTAGAGAGTACGTAGTGTTTAAAGAACGTCTAAGGTCACTTTGTGAGCTTGCGTCAGTAAAAAAAACTAAGTTGCTCATAGATGCAGAAGAAACATGGATTCAAAAGGCTATAGACGATGGGGCTTATGAGAATATGTCCATTTTTAATAGAGATGAAGCTGTTGTTTATAATACTGTTCAACTGTATCGAAAAGGAAGGATTGAGGAAATTGCAAATCAAATAAAAGTGGCTAGAGATCAAGGATATAAACTAGGGTTTAAATTGGTTCGAGGGGCTTATATGGAAAAGGAAACTGCACGAGCTAGTGAACTAGGTTATAAAAACCCAATTCAAGATTCCAAAGAGGATACAGATCGAGACTATGACGCAGCTCTACAATTGTGTTTTGATAATAAAGATGTCGTAAGTATCATGGCTGGAACACACAATGAAACAAGCTCGTATAAGCTTGCTCAGTTGTTGGAGGAAAATAATATTGATAAGAGTGATGACCGTTTTTGGTTTGCCCAGTTGTATGGCATGAGCGATCATATTAGCTTTAACTTAGCTCATGCAGGGTTTAATGTTGCTAAATATTTGCCTTATGGTCCCGTAAAGGAAGTGCTACCATATTTAAGTAGAAGAGCTCAAGAAAATAGCAGTGTGAAAGGACAGGCTGGTAGAGAGTTATCGCTAATCAATGACGAAATAAAGAGAAGGAAATCAAAATAGACTATAGAAGTGTTTCTCCAGGTGTAATGCTTTTCAAGTAACCGTGGTCTATTTTTAAGTCTGAACCTTCAGCAGCTTTTTTCGCAAGTTGATCACAAATTTCATTTTCGTGGACTCCACTATGACCTTTTACCCAGTGAAATTTAATATTATAAAAGGGATATTTATTCAGGAATTGTCTCCATAAATCAGGATTGGCTTTATCCTTAAAGCCTTTTTTCTCCCAACCAAAAACCCATTTCTTTTCAACGGCATTGATAACATATTTAGAGTCAGAATAAATGTGAATCTCCTTGTCTCTAGCGGAGTCATTTAGTAATCTCAAAGCATCAATTACTGCCATTAGTTCCATTCTGTTATTCGTTGTTCGGGTAAATCCTTTGCTTGCAGTTTTACGTTTACCTTTATACTTGAGTACGATCCCGTATCCACCTGGACCAGGATTACCCAAGGAACTCCCGTCTGTATAAATTTCTATGATATCCAAGGTAGGTTTCCTTCTGCCTTCAAATGTAGTAAATCTGCAATCACAAAATTGCTCCCTCCAATAAATAGGACCGTATTGTTTTCTTGATTCATTCGAATAATGGATTCGTATGAGTCGTTTAAAGCCTCTTGGAGACTATTAAAGGCAAAAGAGGTAATTCCTGCTTTCGAGAATTCCTCAACAGCATCCTCGGCCTCCATGCCTCTTACAACGGAAGGCTTAACGATATTAACTTGCTGGGATACAGGTAATAGAGGTATAATGGTGCTTAAATCTTTATCCTTTACAAAACCTAGAGTAAGATGTAAGTTCATATTCAACTTCTGGAGTTCTTCTGAAATAAGGCTAATCCCTTGTTCATTGTGAGCTACATCGCAAATCACCAGTGGGATTTCATTTAGAATTTGCCAACGCCCTTCAAAGTTAGATATCTTAGATACCTGAGTCAAAGCACGTCTGACGGTAGCTTCATCTGTAGGTAGGAGGGTTTGCAACAGATCAATACAACTTAAAGCACAGCCAATATTCCATTGCTGATGTTGTCCAATTAAATCGGTGTCAAATGACTTATCTTTATACGTATAGTGTGGGGCAGATTTTGAGTTTGCAATGGTATGAATAACGTTCAAAGATGTTTCTGTAATATTCCCTGTGACTACAGGAATTCCTGTTTTTATAATTCCAGCCTTTTCTGCTGCAATTAGTTCTAGGCTATCACCCAACATATCTTTGTGATCAAAGCTAATCGAAGTGATAATACATGCCAATGGATTAATAATATTGGTACTGTCTAACCTGCCTCCTAAACCCGTTTCAATGATAGCAATATCAACTTGCTTTTCAGCAAAGTATGAAAACGCCATAGCAACTGTGATTTCAAAAAAGGAAGGTTGAATTTCTTCGATAAGATCCTCTATAGATTTGGTAAAAGAGATTACAAACTCTTTTGGACAGAGTTCGCCATTTAGTTTAATACGTTCTCTGAAATCTAGTAGGTGAGGAGAAGTATATAGACCGACTTCATATCCTTGTGCTTGATAGATTGCTGACAGAATATGGCTGGTAGAGCCTTTTCCATTAGTTCCAGCAACATGAATAGACTTAAAGTTATCTTGGGGATTGCCAAGAGCATCACACAGTTTAACAATGTTGGTTAGGTCTTTTTTAAAAGCTGATGCACCGATACGTTGGTACATTGGAAGCTTAGCATAAAGATAGGCTAACGTTTGTTCGTAGGTCAAGTCCTAATTAATGCAGTTTAAACGTAAAACTGATGTAGCCACATTCTCTTCCTTTTCCAGACACTCGACTAAATTTGAATTGCTTTAAAGCGGCAATTGCATTTCTTCTAAGTGTAAGATTAGTCGTAGTATTTGGATCACGACTAGGAGAAAATTTTATACTGGACTGATCAACTGAACCATTGGCATTAACACAAATTCGAAGTCTTACAACTCCTGATTCTTGAACACCGCCTTTTGGTTGTTTAATCTTTGCTATTTTAAAACCTCCGAGTCCTTCTCTTCCAATTCCTGTACCTGAACCGACAGGTCCATCTCCAATTTTGCCATTTCCCTCAGGGTCTCCCTCAGTAGTTCCTTCGGGTCCACCCTTAAAACCACCATCTCTATCAGGATCTCCTTTACCACTCCCCTTATTATCACTTCCTGATTTACCAGAACTTGGAAATTGAGCTCTTGGGTCAGGTTTTTTAGGTTCAACAGGTTTAGTTACCGGTTTTGTAGATTCTGTCGTTGGCTTTGTTGGTTTAGTTTCAGGCTTGGTTTTAACCACTGGAGGGGCTTCGGAAACATCGCTGGTCTCCTGATGTTGAGGAGTGTATTCTTCTTCTTCAAGAGGAGTCTCCTCTTGTTCAGATTCTTGAGCCGAACTATTATCTGAGCCTCCGTCATTTGGTTTACCAAGACTAATTGATACACTTCCAGCTAGTTTATCTTCGGCTTTTACTTCCGAGCAACCATTCATTAGTCCCATTACAATTAACATCATTAATAAAAGTGCAACAAAGGTTATTGTTCCTATGAGTGCTTTTCGTTCTTCTATTCTTTTAATATCAATCATAATGTTGTGTTTTTTAATCTTGATCCAGAGCTAGTACCACCTTGGCACCTTGCTTATCTGCAATCATCACTACATTCATAACGTCTTCATAACGTACATTCTTATCTCCGCGAATACTGACAGTTGCTTCTGGACTATCTTTTAATACCGCTTGTATGTCAAAAGGTAAACGAGCATAGGAAGTTTTTTTATGGTCAACAGAATAGTTTAGATTTTCATCTACTTCTACTAAGATGACTTTATTGATAGGATTAACATTATTAACTCCTTTTGGGAGCACTAATTTTAGAGCTGGGTCCTTAACAACAGAACTTATGATAATAAAAAATATCAATAGCAAGAATACAATGTCTGTCATACTTGACGCATTAAATTCTGTGCTGATTTTGCTGTCTTTTCTAAGATTCATAAATTATGCTGGTTCGTGAAGTATATCAAGGAATTCTACAGATGTAGCTTCCATTTTATAGACAACCTTGTTAATCATGCTACTAAGTAAGTTGTAAGAGATGTATGCAAATATTCCAACTACGAGTCCCGCAACTGTGGTCATCATAGCCTCGCCGATACCTCCACTTAGAAGGTTTGAGGTTATTTGTTGTCCGCTATCTTGCATTTGGTTAAATGTACGAATCATACCCGTTACTGTACCTAGAAAACCAAGCATAGGGGCAGCTCCTGAAATAGTAGCTAACAATGGCATTCCTTTTTCTAACTTATACACCTCAAGTTTTCCTACATTTTCAACTGCCACACTAATATCCTTTAGCGGTTTTCCTATTCTAGATAGACCTTTTTCAATCATCAGGGCCATTGGTGTAGCTTTGCTATGACATAATCTTTGAGCTCCTCTTAGGTCACCTTCAGTTACCATTTCCTTAATACCTCCCATGAACATAGGATCTAAATTGCCTGCCTTTTTAATGGAGAGATACCTTTCAAAAGTTAAGAATATTGCAATGATAAAAAGTATACCAATAGGTATCATCACAATACCACCTTTCCATATTAGCTTTAATACATCAAGGGCTCCTCCTGTAGATTCTTCAGGAGTTATTAACCCTAAACTATCTGTAAGTTCCGTTCCGTTTTGTACTATTTGAAGTAGTATGCTCATATTATTTCTGTTTAATAACTAGTTTTTGATCTAATTTATTTTGGATAAGGTTTTTATATTCTTTTGCAATCTCTTCATTAGAGAATGAAATGATAAATACTTCGGTTGAGGAATCATCATTTATTTCAACTTGACAACTGTGATATTTACCTATCAAGTCATTTACCAAGTCAGTTGCCGCATTTTCATTTTTCACTTGAGCGTATATACCGTAACTTACAGGTGACTTGGACGTTTTAATAACTGGTTTTGTTAGGTCATTAGTGCTGAAATTTTGAGAGTCAACCATTGATGCTAGATCGTTACCCGTAGGAACCACAGTACTGTTAGTCATTTCAAAATTCAATAAGGCAAAGACCATTGCCACTAGGAAGATAGAACCAAGAGCATTGATAATCGATAGGTTGGAAATCGTTGTATTACTCTTTTTTGTCTGTACGATTTTTTTCTTAAGCTTCTTGTTCTGTGAAGCAATAATCCTTTTTTCCTTTTTCTCCTTTAGTTTTTGAGGTTTAGGAGCTTCTAATTTTATAGGTTCAACAATCTCAATGGGATTGGTAATTTCTGAAACTACGGGTAGAGTCTGGTCCGTAGTATGTGTTATGGAGATTTGCTTTAACCTAAGTTTTGGTAGGCCAAAAGAACTTCTAGAGAAATTAACAGAGTGATATGGAACAAAAACTAACTTTTCTTCCTGAGTAAAGTAGAAGGTACCAACTTCTGCTACCTCAACATTTCTTTTGGTATTTAGGACGTCCCATAGATTTGAGATATACTCTTCAACCTTTTGAACTCCGGCTTCATAACTTATGTTAAGCAGTTGACTTAAGTGATTTGCAACTAAACCGTCTTGATTAATAATTTGTCTATTGAAACTAATAACTTCCTGCTTTGGCAGGGAATATTTAGCCACCTCACTTCGTTCTGCATTCTTTTCATTGATGAGAAAAGCACCAAAACTAGGTAGTATAACACAGTTGTGTTTATACAGTAAAAATGATATTTCTTTTGCCAAGTTCATTTCAATGCAATATTAACATAATAGCATTCATTTATGCTATCAATAATTAGAGAGAAAAGGTGATTCCTGCAAGGGCATTTAACCCTTGTGCACGGTAGTTATTCCATAATTCGTATCGTTGATTCAGAATGTTATTTACATTCACAAATGCTGATATATTTTTCTTGTAACGGTATTCTACACCTACATTAACATCGTTGATAGCGTCTAGATTGTATTCAGTGCCCTTAAGATCTCTGGCTTTTCTAGTACTAGTGGCAAAGTAACCACCTCTTACATATATTTTATCAGCTAGTCTCACGGTGGCAAATACGGCTGCATCGTAAGTGGGCATATGCCAAGCTTGTTTCTCTGTATTGGTACTGTATGAATATACATTACCTCTAAATCCAATATCCACATTTTGGTTCACATCAAATTTCATCTCTCCAGAGAAGCTAAATCTGGTCATATCGTCAGTTACTGTCGTGAAGTTACGCAACTCATTGGTATCAGAAATAAAGAAATACTGGTCAGAAATAAAGTCTTGTTGAAGTTTTATTCCGTACTCGACAAACCGTTTAAAACTACCATTCATACCGGCAAAGACATTCCATACATACGGATTTGAATAGTTGATATTGTTGCCTAAGAAGAGATTCTCATAGCTAATGTTTTTCAAAGTATTCTTTTGTAAATCACCAGTTATACCAGCGTAAGCTCTAAGTTTTTTAGGAACCAAATAGGTTTCTGCTTTTAGGTAAGGTGCTGGAAATATTTTGTTGGTGCTAGAGTCTGTTAAGTAATTTACATTTACGCCAATGTCCAGAACGTACTTTTTATAGTCAAATTCAAAATGCGGTTTAAAATCAATAAAGAGTCTGTTATACTTAGCCGTTTCAGTTAACTGAGTATACATTCCTCCAATTTCCAAATGAAGTTTCCCTGGCCCCATACGAAAAGAATTGTCACTATGTACTTTAAAGGTACTTTCATTTTCTCCCAGTTTATCAAATATGTTAAATCCGATATCCAAGTCACTTTTGACCTTTGACTTTTTTAAAGACCAAATGGCGTTTGCATTAATATCATTGTAAATCTGATTGATGTCATTCAATTCTAGGGTTGGAGTGTCAATGAGATATCCATAATAGTGAACTACATTACGTCGATAGTCAATCTCACCGTAAAGATCATTGCCTTTTTCTCGAGACCCGTATGCCTTAACTTGATTCTGGCTAAAAAGACCTTGTTCCGGATTTTTAGAGGCACTCGCGGCATGATGTTTTAACCTAAGACCATAGGTATAGTACTTGTCCTGAGTGTTGTGAATACTAGCATCTACGTATGAAGTAAGGTAATTTCCTCCTCCAATTTCTATGTAGTTGTCAAATAAATTTTCAGGTTCTTCGGGACGAATAAATACAGGGTCTATTGGAGTATATACAGATTTCGGTTTGTACGCTACATTGGGAAAACTGTAGTTATACGTGGGAGAGTTTACCTTAGGCTCCTCCAAAGAAGGTTGTATATCAATCTTTACAGACTCCGCTACATCAGGGTTGTAGACTGTTGTGATTACAATGTTAGAATCAGATCCTGCAATTTGCCCTTGAGCAAAAAGACACATGAGTACAAAAACAAATGAAGTTAAGATATTTTTCACTGGAGTGATTTTAAGCATTAAAATATTCAACGAAGTTAAGGGTCGATTAGTATATGTTTTGGTCGTAATTTCTATTTCTATCAACACCTTTTCCAATACTTGCGTTATCATATGCTTTAGTATATATTTGGGTAAATTAGTTTAGATAATAATAATGTCAAAGAACGAAAACGCAGAGAAACTGAAAGCCTTAAAAATGACCATAGACAAGCTAGAAAAGTCTTATGGTAAAGGTGTGGTGATGAAAATGGATGACGAGAGTATAATGAAAGTAGATTCGATTTCTACAGGCTCTCTTGGTTTGGATATAGGATTAGGTGTAGGTGGTTTCCCAAAAGGTAGGGTAGTCGAAATATATGGTCCTGAATCTTCTGGTAAGACTACTTTAGCAATGCACTGTATCGCTGAGTCTCAAAAGAGAGGTGGAATATGTGCATTTATAGATGCAGAGCATGCTTTTGATAAATTTTATGCTGAGAAAATAGGTATTGATACGAGTGAATTGCTAATCTCACAACCAGATGATGGAGAACAAGCATTGGAGATAACGGATAATCTTATCCGTTCAGGAGCTATTGATGTAATTGTTATTGATTCTGTTGCTGCTCTTGTACCTAGAGCTGAGCTTGAAGGTGATATGGGAGACTCTAAAATGGGCTTGCATGCTCGTTTGATGTCTCAAGCACTTAGGAAACTTACAGGTACAATTAGTAAAACAGGTTGTATTTGTATATTTATTAACCAATTGAGAGAGAAAATTGGGGTGATGTTTGGTAATCCTGAAACTACTACTGGCGGTAATGCTCTTAAGTTTTATGCTTCTGTGAGGTTGGATATAAGAAGAATCGGTAGTATTAAGGATGGAATAGATATTGTTGGTAATCGAGTAAAAGTAAAGGTTGCTAAAAATAAAGTAGCACCTCCTTTCCGTGTTGTTGAGTTTGATATCATGTATGGTCAAGGAATCTCTAAAGTAGGAGAGATTATTGATCTTGGTGTAGAAAATAATGTAATTCAGAAAAGTGGGTCTTGGTTTAGTTATGGAGAAACAAGATTGGGACAAGGTAGAGATTCCGTAAAGCAATTACTTCTGGATAATCCAGAAATGATGGATGAGATGGAAGCTAAAATCTTTGATATTATAAATGGTGATGAACCTGTAGAAGCCGAACAAACTGCTGCTGAATAAATTTTAGAAATATTTTACAATAGGATATGTAAGTCTTCAACCCTCTGGGTTGGAGACTTTTTATTTAAAGCAAGTCTTATCTGTTGGGTGAAAAATAGAAGTAGTTGAGTTAAATGATGGCTGAATTACCTGTTGGCAGTATAATTTCCCATAAATGTGCGATATGGAGCAGCGATATACATCATAAGAAGTCGACTCAATCGAAAAGACATAGGAGAAGTGACCAATGTGTAGGCAATTACAGTACCAATGTAATAGCCTAAGTGTACGTCATCACTTAAAGTGAAAAAGAAAAAGCCAATTATAATGAATGAAGCAACACTATACGCATAGCTGAAATACATTGCTCCCCAGAAAAAACCAGGTTCAGATTCAAATTTGACCTTACAACTTGGGCAATGCGTATTCATATCTCTAAAATGTCTAAGATTAGTGCCTTTATGCGTAAACACGTTGCCTTTCCGGCATTGAGGACATTTTCCTCCAATGAAGGCTGATAGTCCGCTCAAGACTTACTGTAATTGTTTTTGTAATACCAAACACCACCTATTGCAGCTATTGCCAGATACGGAGTGGCAAGAAGATAGAGTATACCATCATTTAGACCTCGTCCTTTGGTGTGACCATCTTTCATACCGCTTTCTATGGCAGTCTTACACATTGGGCACTGGGCTTCAGCAATTATTGTTGCCGAGCATATAAAGAAAAAGATAAATAGTGCTTTTTTCATTGGTGCAAAGTTACGTTTGTTTAGGTATAAAGAAGAAGTTTTGAATGTCCGTAGGGTTACTTTGTATTACTTCTAATTTACCCCTTCTTAAAACTTTAGTTTCATATCCAAGGGATTCCAAGTACTTGAAACAATCTTGTCTATTTTGATTATCCCAAAGTTCACAGTAAATGATAGGTCGATAGCTTTTTAAGATATTTTCAGCTCCTAAAAATACTTCGTACTCAAAATTTTCGACATCAATTTTAATTGCATCAATTTTGACCCCTTTTAGTTCAGATTGATCATCGAGTCTGTAACAATCTGTTTCAAAAATGCTGCCATCATTGAATTCTGTCATTTTATTATCAACCACATGACTCAATCCCTGTTTTTTTACGCCATCAACTTCAGGAAGTACAAGACTAATAGACTTGTTTTCATTACCCAGAGCATTAGTTAGAATATGAAGATTATCAAGTCTATACTTAGATTTTACTTTTTCTACTACTGCATAATTATTAGGCATAGGTTCAAAAGCATAAGTAGACTTGCTATTTTTTGCAAGATGATAGGACATTAAACCCAAGTTAGCACCAATATCTAATGTGGTTTGATTCGGTTTAATTAGTGACAGGAAATGAAAGAAGTCATTTTCGTTTTTATCAAATCTTAGTGTACGGAGTTTGTATAAGGTGAAGTACCATAAATAAGTATCATAACCGAGTACTTTTTGTAAAGTACGTTGGATAAGAGCTTTCACGACTAACCAAATTGATAATATGGTGAAATAAACATATATACCAAAACACCTGTAATGGCTACATACAACCAAATAGGGTAGGAGAAGCGTACAATTTTACGATGCTTATCAATTTTGTCCGTAAGAGCGTACCAAAATGAAAGGAGAATTAAAGGTAAAACTATAGCTGCACAAACTATGTGGGTGAATAGAATGATAAAATATACATACTTTAGAGGAGGATCACCACCGTAGGTAGTTTTTGGTCCTAGATAATGATAGACCACATAACTTCCCAAAAAAACTGCGGATAAACCAAATGCAGTTAGGTTTAGTTTTTTATGTGTAAGTACTTTACCAGCTTTTATAGCTCGAAGAGACGATACTAGAAGTATGGCACAAATTCCATTCAGTATAGCATGAAAGAGAGGTTGATGCCGTACAAAGGAGGGAATATCCTCAGGTTTACCAAGAACATTTGAATAAAGAAGTATAACAAGACCCAATACCAATACAGATATTGCCATTGCGATTCTAAAAAAGAGTTTATCACTAATTTTATTCATTGGCTTCTTCGTCTTTGTATATTTTTAGAAGAAAACGTGCGTCTTCCACCATTTTCAAGACATCCGTAATGTCAAGACCATCATAAATACCTCGCACGTGAAAATCTTTGTCGATTAACATTAGTTTTTCACTGTGAATAAAATCAGTCGTGTCTGGAACTTCCTGAATAACCGCCTTATAGTTGTTAATTGCTAGATTATATATTGTACTTCTCTTACCTGTTAGAAACTTCCATTGATCATCATTTACCTCAAACTTATCAGCATACTTTCTAAGAACGGCTACAGTATCATTATAAGGATCAACGGTATGAGATAGAAATAGTATGTCTGTGCTATTCTCAAGCTTCTGAGTAGCTATCTTAATATGTCCATTAATCACGGGACAAACTTCTGGACATGAGGCAAAAAAGAAGTTGGAAATAAATATTTTGTCGCCAATATCCTCTCTGCTAAAGGTCATTCCATTCTGATCTGTTAAAGAGAAACTATCAATGTAATAGGGTACTTCTTCACCCATTTCGTCTGTTGAGTAAATTGGAAGTGTCTTATACCCAAATATAGATTTTTTAAGAAGTATTGCAAAGATAACAGGCAGTGCCAACACTACTACCAGGATTATTTTTCCAGTAGTTCGATTCATATATATATAATCAGTTTCTAAAAGGACCCCCAAAAACTTCCTTCAAAGAGCATCCAACCGATGAAGAATATAATAAAGAACATTGGTAGAATAATCATGTATGCTAAGCTTTTCTTTTCATGTTTCATGTGCATAAAGGTTCCTACAATGAACCAAGCCTTAATTAAT
Source organism: Bacteroidota bacterium (assembly GCA_002746305.1). Lineage (GTDB taxonomy): Bacteria > Bacteroidota > Bacteroidia > NS11-12g > UBA9320 > UBA9320. Next base: position 407,194 of record NVWV01000001.1, read on the forward strand.
CCAAGAAATATGAAGAGAATATTTCTAGCCATTCCTGGGTCCATGATAAAGTAAAAACCAACATCGACTATAGTAAGGCCAAGTAAAATCCAAAATCGTTTCCAGATATCAGAAGTACCGTGACTATGTACTTTAGGTACCCAAACTGTTGGATCATAATTTACTTCGTCGTGAATATCTACGTTTTTATTTGAATGTGAAGACATAATTTAAAATCTTTTGTGTGTTAGATTAAGTAGAAGAAAGTGAATACAAATACCCATACAAGGTCTACAAAGTGCCAGTATAAACCAACCTTTTCAACCATTTCGTAGTGGCCTCTTTTTTCGTAAGTTCCTCTAAGAACGTTTATATATATGATAATATTTAAAACTACTCCAGAGAATACGTGGAAACCGTGAAAACCAGTTACTCCAAAGAAAAGAGCTGCAAATGTTGACGGACCAAAGGGATTGCTGTCCATCAAAGAACCTGCTCCAATGAATTGAACCCATTCCCATGCTTGACAACTTAAGAAGGCAAAACCTCCAATAATCGTCCAAAACATCCATTTACCAACGGCTTTCTTATCCATTCTCTGACCTGCTTCTACACCAAGTACCATTGTAACACTACTTAGAATAAGAATCAAAGTCATTAAACTTACAAATATCAATGGTAAGTGCATACCATGAAAATCAAATATTCCAAAACCAGGGAAGTGATTAAAAACTAAATCAGGTGATGGCCAATGTGTTTCTGAAAATATACCGACTTCTCGCATTTTTTCAATGAAGTAATCTGTATGATCTGCATGAGCCTCCGCTCCGTGAGCTACTTCAGCATGAGCAACAACTTCAGGAGTGAATTTTTCAATTAAATTGGATCCAAACTGAAATTTCACAAGGTTCCCGTCCATCGGTATACCCTGTGCTTCTAGGGCTGCAGGAGTAACTTCTTCAACGAAACTTTCTGTAGAATCAAATTTGTGGCGGATAGCACCGTATCCTATAAGCAAAGATGAAAAGGTGAAAGCATCTGAAAGCAGGAAAATCCACATCATGAGTTTTCCATAACTTACTTTGAAAGGTGAATTACCTCCACCCCAAGTGCTTGATTTTGATATAGTTTGTGTTGACATTGGTTAAAAATCGGGTGCAAAATATAAAAACAAATACAAATAAACCCACAAGAGGCCTACGAAATGCCAATAAGTATTACACATATCTATAGATAATGTATTTTTCTTGTGAACCTTGTGATTCAAGGCTTTAATTAGCGTAACAAATAGAAAGATTAAGCCTGCAATAATGTGAGCAACATGAACAATTGCAATAACAATTAGAAAAGACGCTGAAACCTTATCCCCTTCTTTCGGGTTTACAAAGTAGAGACCTGCATCTTGCATTTCTTTCCATCCTAAATATTGAGAGAAAATGAAAGAAGTGCCTAAAAATAATGTCAGGGCAAGTCCGATTTTAATTCCTTTTAGTTCATCCCTTTTTGCAGAGCGATGAGCAAAATACATGGTAACAGAACTTAGTAATACAATGATAGTTGAGTATAGAAAAGCATTCGGCAGTTCAAAATCAAACCAATTGCCATCACCTCTTCGTACAATATAGGCACTGGTAAGTCCAGCGAATAACATTAAAATGCCCAAACACAATAGCCAAAGGCTAAACTTCTTTGGATGAACTTTATTTTTATAATCTGCGTCTTCCATTATATTTTATCAATTAAAAGTGAAATTAGTACCAAAGGATTATAGATTATTGAAGCAAACATTAAGGTTTTCGCATCTTTTATTGATAATGATCTGTACAGTTTAATTGCAAAATAGGAAAATAGAATAGAGCTAGCAGTTATAACAAGCATACTTATGATTCCGCTCATTCCTATCATATAAGGAACTAGACTGAGAGGTACCAAAAGTAATGATGATGCAATAATTATTATTGCAGACTTTTTTGACCTTCCTGTTTTTAGGGGAAGTAAACGATAACCTGCTTTTTTATAATCATCATCCAAAATCCAAGCTATAGCCCAGAAGTGAGGAAACTGCCATATGAATTGGATTAGGAATAGAATACCTGCAACTGCAGAAAACTCACCAGTGGCAGCAACCCATCCCAGTAATGGAGGTATAGCTCCAGGGAATGCTCCTACCACTACAGCAATACTTGAGACCCTTTTCAGAGGAGTATATATAAAGGCATAACTTATCAGAGAAACTATCCCTAAAATAGCAGCGTAACTGTTCAAGTAACTACCTAAGACTACTACCCCAATTATCCCTGTAATGAAACAAAATATGCCAGCCTCAAGCACACTCATCCTATTTTGAGCAAGTGGTCTGTTCTCAGTTCTGGTCATTAAGATATCATAGTTTTTTTCTACAATTTGATTTAGACCATTCGATGAGGCAACGACTAAAAAGCCGCCTATTATAAGAGCCCAAAGCTCAGTCCAGTTTAGGTTCCCAGAATATCCTATAAGATAACCGAATACAGATGAGAGTACTACTGTAAAGGTTAATCTAAACTTAATAAGTTGATTATAGTCTCCGATTTTAGCCTTCAACCCCATAGATGTAATATGTAAAACTTCAGATTTCAAGTATAATTTAGTTTTTGTTTTTTGCTTCTATTAGCGTGGTGCAAATATAGAATTGTAGGACAAATATTCCTGCTCCAATACTTATATGGAACAGTTTTGAAATGGAGGCCAAATTGTCGATTAAGGCGAGTGGACCAAATAGCATTTGACAAGACGCGAGAATAGCAATCCATTTGGCATATTTGCTTATTAGTGAGCCTTTTAGTAATTTGATAAATTGAAATATTCCAAGACTTAAGGTAAGTAATCCAATCACTCCGTGAATTTGAAAAGAGGGATAAAGAGCTTCTGACTTTTTGCCAAATGAAAGAGAGTTACTCAGCAAATCATACATCTCTCGTAACTCTGCTCCTAAAATTACTTGAATAGCAATTACTAAAAGTAAGCTTAAGGCAATTATTTTGTGTTGAATTGTCAAAATGTTTTGTTCAAATGGCTTTACCTTATGACGAGCCAGAATGAAAAAACAAATGGAAGCAAATGCAGCAATAAAGTGTGCCGTTACTATACCTCCAATTAGATTAGAGTTTACAACAACTGCACCTAAAAGAGCATTAAAAAAAACAGCAATAAATCCTAAGAATGTATAAATAAAGGCCTGTTTATTGGTTCGTAAGTACTTGAAGGAAAGAAGGAAACAAATAAATACAATAATTCCTGTGGCAGCTCCCCATAGTCGGTTAAAGTATTCAACATATGCTTTAACAACATTGAAATCATGTATGTTATTTGTAGAGGATGTATTCTTAATATTATCCGCTTTTTCTTCTAAACCAATAATTCTAAGTAGGCTAACAAATCGTTCTGTTTTCTTTATTCGTTGACTTTTGAAAAAGTCTTGATAGTCTGCAGGTAATTGAGCTTCTGAAGTAGGAGGTATATACTTCCCAAAGCATTTTGGCCAATCGGGACATCCCATGCCACTGCCAGTAGATCTAACTAATCCACCAATTACAAAAAGCAAGAATATAAAGAAGATTGAGAGCCAATTGAATCGAAGGTAAGTTAGTCCTTTCACTTTTTATATTTTAGACCATTAAAAAAGCCATCCTTTATGGATGGCTTTTTTTAATTATACAGTTCGTGGCTTGAACCAATTCTTTATGAGCGTAAAGAAATTAGCAGTTTCTTTCGCAGGTTCGTCTTTAGTTTCGGGTTCTGTTGGTGTAGTTGTTTCAAATAATTCGACATCTGCACCTTCATCTGGAATATTCTGTGGCATAAAGTCCACGTCATATGCAGGATTACTGTAGTCATATGCCCATCTGTAAACAGTTGGTATTTCACCAGGCCAGTTACCGTGAATTCTTTCTACAGGAGTTGTCCATTCAAGTGTGTTAGCATCCCAAGGGTTTTGAGTTGCTTTCTTTCCAATAAAAATACTGCTAAAGAAGTTATATAGAAATACTATCTGTGCTATACCGCCTAGTATTGCAGCTAAGGTCATTACCACATTTACATCCATCCAAACTCCGTATTCTGGAAGCAGTGTGAATGCATAATATCTACGTGGAACTCCTGCAAGACCCATAAAGTGCATTGGAAAAAATACAACATATGCAGAAATAAAGGTTAGCCAGAAATGTATGTAACCTAATGGCTTATTCAACATTCTACCAAACATTTTTGGGAACCAATGATATATACCAGCCATCATACCAAATATAGCTGCACAACCCATTACAATATGGAAGTGACCTACAACGAAATAAGTATCGTGTAATTGAATATCCAAAGTAGCATTTCCTAAGAATATACCTGTTAGACCACCTGATATAAAGAATGAAACAAGACCAATTGCAAACATCATTGCATTTGTAAATCTTATATTACCTCTCCATAATGTTGCTAGGTAGTTAAATGTTTTTACTGCGGATGGAACTGCAATTATTAGAGTAGTTACCAAGAAGACCGCACCCAGTAGCGGATTCATACCAGTAATAAACATATGGTGCCCCCATACAATGAATGACAGAAATGCTATACCTAATAATGATATTACCATAGCTGTATATCCAAAGATTGGCTTTCGTGAGTTTATTGAAATGATTTCTGAGGTGATACCCAAAGCTGGCAGAATAATAATATAAACCTCAGGGTGACCTAAGAACCAAAAAAGATGTTGGAATAGAACTGGACTACCACCTGTATGCTCCAGTGCTCCAGCAGAACCTAAATAAATATCAGATAAATAAAAACTTGTTCCAAATCCTCTATCAAACAAAAGAAGCAAACCACCTCCAAGAAGAACAGGGAATGAAAGAATTCCTAGAATAGCCGTTAGCATAAGAGCCCAAACGGTAAGAGGAAGTCTTGTCATAGACATTCCTTTTGTTCTCATGTTTAAAACAGTACTTACATAGTTTATACCACCAAGTAATGACGATGCTATAAATAAAATAATAGCAACCAACCAAAGTGTCATGCCCATTCCAGAACCTGGCATAGCCTTAGGTAAGGCACTAAGTGGAGGATAGATTGTCCATCCACCAGAGGCAGGACCTGTTTCAACAAAGAGTGATGATAATAGGACAATGCTACTTGCAAAGAAGAACCAGTAGGATAACATATTCATAAAAGGAGATGCCATATCTCGTGCACCCACTTGTAATGGTAATAATAGATTGGCAAATGTTCCACTAAGACCTGCAGTAAGTACATAGAATACCATAATGGTACCGTGCATTGTAACTAAAGCCATATAGTATCCGGCATCTAGTCTGCCATCTGGAGCCCATTTGCTACCAAATAACCATTCTAAAATTGGAAAGCTTGTGTCTGGGTATGCCAATTGAAGTCTGAATGCAATGGACATTCCCATGCCGATTACACCCATTACGATACCTGTAATCAAAAATTGTTTTGATATCATCTTGTGATCCATACTGAAGACGTACTTCGATATGAAAGACTCTTTGTGATGATGATCTGTATGTGCTGTTGCTGTGCTCATATTATAGTTTTGGTTATTCCAGTTAGTTTGAAGCTACCGTTTCAGTTGTTTCGGTTTCAGTACTCTCAGTATTTTCGTCAGTTTCCCCTTCATCTTCTTTTGGGTCCTTAGTAAATAAGGCAGATTGTTTGCTTATCCATTTATCATAAGACTTCTGGTCTTCTACAATAACCTTCATTTTCATATTGAAATGGGCATTACCACAAATCTTATTACACACTAGGTAGTAATCAAATTCGGGATCTCCTTTTATTTTACGCATTTCAGCAGTAGACTTTATCGGAATAAAGGTAAACTGCGTAGGTAAACCGGGAACAACATTCATTTGAGTTCTAAAATATGGAAGGTATGCCGAATGAATAACATCTCTAGCTCTAAATCTGAGTTTAACAGGTTGATCCTTGACAAGATGAATCTCTTGAACTACTTGGTCATCATCACCTTTACCATCAAACATATTGCCTTTTTTAACTTTCAGTGCTCGTTGAAGTCTTTCAATTTGAGTATTTCTGGCCTGAATTAAACCTTCTAAATCGTCTAACTTATCACCAGAGGTATATTCTTTGATTTTTCGAAGATGCTTTTTACGCTCATCACCTACTTTACCACCTAACGTAGATTGAAGTTTAGTCAATCCTTTGGGCAAGTTAATGATTGCAGTATCCATAAATAGGATATCGGCTCTTAATTCATCAATCAATTCAGTGGCATGAGCTCTGTTTGCCACCCCAAGAGGGTTGGTACCGTTAATAAGATTAAAGTTGGCTTTTCCCAATTCACCATCCTCTCCAGTATAGCGTGCATACCAGCCAAACTGATAAGCGAAAACTTCTATGTTTTGAGCATCTTTTCCTGCGTCAGAACGAAGAATTTTATTCCACATTTTAAATCCACCAGATACCAATACTGCAAGAACAATTGCAGGTATTATTGTCCAAACATATTCCAGGTTATTATTATGAGAAAGGAAATATGCTTTCCTTCCTGGCTTTCGTCTGTATTTAAAAGAGAAGTAGAATAAAAGGAATTGAGTGATGAAGAAAACTGGAAGTGTAGCTATCCAAGTCCATCTCATCATTTTGTCTAATTCTACGCCATGTTCAGAAGCAGAACCAAACTGCGATAGGTCATATTGATAATGAATACTGTATTCATAAATGGTTAGTCCAAAGAAACCAATAAGGAATACAAGCATCATATATGCGTTGATATTATTCCAATTGATAATTTCTTTTCCAGTTACATTAGAAACCAATTCTAGTATTCCAAATATGAGCAGGATGATGGCAAATACCAAAATACACATTATTAAAACAGCCCAGTTAATATTACTAAAAAGTGAATCACTAATGACTGAGACTTCTGGGGTGTTAGAACCCTTATCTATAATGTTACCAGGTCCTCCATTTTCGATGAACATGAGTATCGAGGTAATTTCATCATCTTTCAAGTTCTGAAAGATATTCATTGCACTTGGATCATATTCGGAAGCTATGATAGCTCGTTCATCCCCGCTTTTAATAAGCTTGCTATTGTCCTTAATCCAAGCTAGCAACCATGTGTAGTCATAATCATACTTAGCTGCAACTCCATCCAATGGAGGACCTACTACTTTTTTCTTTAAGGCATGACAAGAGGCACAGTTAGCTGTGAACAGTTTATCTCCTTGTTCAATTCTAGCTTCTGAGGCATCTTGTCCAAGAATTGGTTCGGTTAAATTATTCTTGTACGCAAAGGATTGATTAATGAATAGTAAACCAATTACAAGGAGTAACCATTTACTTTGATTTTGAAATTTGTTAGTCATCTATACTCTGTTCTATTGAGTTAAATTTTGGTGCGACAAAAATACCCTCTATTTTGAATTTAAGTGACAGAGTTCTACCAAATATTCCACATTCTGAAAAGTGTTTAGAATGCATATAAATAGCCTTGAGAATGAATTGGTTATATAAAACAAAAAGAGGGTAGAAACCCTCTTTTTGAAACCAAAAACTAAAACTGAAATATTGCTATTGTTTAGTATTTTAAACAATATCGTACTACAAAGTTAAAATCATTCCATTCCAATATGTGTCATACCGTAGTCATATCAGTTTGGCAATGGCTAGAGACTTGTATAAAGTGACTCATACTGTTGTAAAATTAGGTTTGAGTCAAATTTTTTAAGTTGTTCAGAAATGAGATTTTCTTTTGTTGATCTGTAACCATCGTCAGATAATCGTTTAATTGACTTTAGAATACTGTCTATTGAATTTGGGTCAAAATACTCAGCGGCATTTCCTCCTACTTCCGGCATACTGCTAAGATTGGAAGTCGCAACAGTTTTATGGTGTTGAAATGCTTCCAAAATGGGTATGCCAAAACCTTCGAATACAGAGGGGTAAATACAGAAGATAGAATTAGCATATAAAATAGATAGTTCTTCATTACTTACATTCTGCCTAATTTGAATTCTAGCGTCTTCTTTAGTTTCATTTAAGACTTCATTTAACATTTCACCCGATTTTCCTGCCAATACTAAGTTGATGCTTCCTTCAAATTGTGCAAAAGCTTTTACCAGATTCGTTAAATTCTTCCTTTTGTCAAAACTGCTTACGCATAGAATATAGGGAGTTTCTGGTTTTTTTTTAGAGTTTATAATCTTTATCGGAAGACTTAAAGGTATAACCTTAATTTTATGTGGGGCAGTTTTGTAGTAGTGAATTAGGTCCTCTTTAGTCTGAGTGCTTGGAACAACAATTGCATTTGCATATTGCTGAGCATAATTGACTTTTTTTTCGTAGATAAAACCGTCAATCATTGAGTAGTTCTTCGGATACCTCTTATTGATTAGGTCATGAATGGTTACCACAGTTTTAATACCTGTTTTGTGAATACCAAATGGCAACTCATTACTTAGACCGTGATAGATCTCAATTTTATCCTTTTTTAAAGTCGAATTGATAAACTTTATTCTCCAAATAGAAGGGAGGAGTGCCCCGATTCCAGAAGCGTAATTTATGTTTCTGGAATAATCGTTATTTACTTTCTTGGGGAGATAGAGGTTGTAGTTATGTGCATTTCTGGAGATTAGTCCATCAAGAAGCCAACGTGAGTAGTTGCCCAATCCAGTTTGGTTATTGAAATAGCGTTTTGCATCAAAACCTATTTTCATTTATACGGAAACTTGAAAGTCTCTTAGTACATCATTCAATGAAGTTTTTTTATTGGTTGACTCTTTTCTAGTACCAATTATTAGAGCACAATTGACCCCATAGGTTCCTGCCGGGAAGTCTTTGTTTATGCTACCTGGTATCACAACAGACCTTGCGGGTACTTGTCCTTTGTATATAATCGGTTCTGGGCCGGATACGTCGATTATTTTAGTACTCATAGTAAGAGTGACACCTGCACCAATCACGGCTTCAGATTTGACATGAACTCCCTCTACAATTATGGATCTACTTCCGATAAAGCAATTATCCTCAATAATAACGGGTGCAGCTTGTACTGGTTCCAAAACACCACCAATACCAACGCCTCCGCTTAAGTGAACATTTTTACCAATCTGAGCACAACTCCCAACTGTAGCCCAAGTATCTACCATAGTTCCACTATCAACAAAAGCCCCAATATTGATGTAACTAGGCATCATCACAACACCTCGAGCAATGTGTGCACCATATCTAGCAACAGCATGAGGAACAACACGAATGCCTTGTTCTGCATAGTTTGTTTTTAGAGCCATCTTGTCGTAAAATTCAAATGGTCCCACTTCTATTGTCTCCATTTTCTGAATAGGGAAGTATAAGATAACGGCTTTCTTCACCCAGTCATTTACTTTCCAACCATTCTCCGTAGGCTCAGCACATCTAAGTTTGCCTTTATCTACTAATTCTATTACTTCTCTAATAGCAGTCTGTACCTCGGTCTGCTCTAAAATAGAGCGGTCATCCCAAGCCTTTAATATGGTGTTTTTTAAATCGGTCATTTTGTACGATGCGAAGGTATTAATTATTAATAACTGGACATATTATGCAGATTGTAATGTTGAATATTTGGTTGTAATATGCTGATTGTTAGCAGTTTAATTACTGTTATATTTTTTTGGCACAGCAATTTCAATACAATTAAAATATAAATTACACCAATATGAAAAAAAATGTACTCTTAATCATTCTAATTGCCACTGTGGCAGTTTCATGTCAAAATCGCTTTGTTACAAATACTTATGAATCAAGAAAATTTGAACATAAACAGGTTGCTGTTATTCCATTAGAATCGGTTTACACCGGTAAAATGCCTGAAAATATAACCAAAGAAGATATTCGAAAAATTGAGGATGCTGAAAGTCTGAGATTTCAAGATTTAGTTCATTCAAGACTTATTTTCAAAGCAGGAACGAGAAGAAATGAAATTGCACTGGACTTTATCTCACCCAGTATTATCAATTCTAAATTGGAAAAAGCAAACATTAGTACAAGAGAGGCCGCAACTATGGACCCAATTGAGTTGGCTAAAATACTAGAAGTAGATGTGATTGCCAGAGGGAATGTAACAATGAATCGGTTTATAAGTGACTTACAATCCTTGAAAATAGACGCAGTTGAAACTGTTGCAAAGCAAGTGATTGCTGCTTTAGGAGGACCCTTGTATTTTCCTAGAACTGGAACTTTAAGTAGGACATATAGAATAGAAAGTAGTTTAGAGTTATTAGATGCTAAAGATGGGGCAGTTTTATGGAAAACAGCCTTGTTAAGAAATGCAGACTGGAGTTATAAGCCAGAGGATGCAGTTGCATCAATGGCAACACAGCACGCATCTTACTTTCCATATAGAAACAAGGAGTTTAAATAGAAACTAGCTTAATGACACACTCATTTTACCATCTACTTCTTCGTAAGTAATGTGTTCTTTGAGTGTGGTGGCAAGTGAAACACCAACATAATTAGCTTGTATTGGAAACTTGTGGTGATCTCTATTAGCTAATACAGCCGTCCGAACACTTTTAGGAGAATAGGCTAGAATTTCCTTAAGAGCCGCTACCATTGTAGTGCCAGAATTAAGGACATCATCCACCAATATTATTGAGTTTTCCTTTATGATTTGTGAATTGGCAATTGTAACAGGAGCATTTAGTGCATCTGTTTTGTCCAGATTTATGGTAGTAAAAAGGATTTTAATATCTGAGAATTTCTCAAGTCTAAGCTTAATTTTTTGAGCTACGTCAGCACCTCTATCTTGGAGTCCTACTATTACAATAGCATGATTGTCATAATGCTGTTCGATAATTTGCCATGCTATACGATCAAGTTTAAGGGCAATTTCTGTATGTGATAGAATTAAAGACTTGGTCATAATATTTAAACTTTAAATGGAACAACTCCTTGTTCTCTGATGCTTAATATGTCTTTATGAGCTTGCATAGTTTGTTCAATTAGTGATCGAACACCATCGTTGTAAATAACCCAGTCAGCTTTGCTCATTCTTTCTCGGTCAGTAGTCTGATTCTGAATTCTTTTTAGAATATCTTCACGTTTGACATGATCTCTTTTGATGATTCGGTTAATACGTGTTTCAATGGGACTCGTTACTACAATTACCTTGTGTAAACTTTTATAGCTGTTACTTTCAAAAAGGAGGGCCGCTTCTTTTAATGAATATGGCTCATCCTTATGCTCGATAGTCCATTGTTCATAATCTTGCTTTACCGCAGGATGAACAATACTATTCAGTAATTCAAGTTTCTCTTGGTTATTGAAAACCACTTTTGCCAAGTATTCCCTGTTTAACTCATCTTTTCGAGTATATGCATCCCATCCAAAATTATCTGTGATAGACTTTTTTAAGTCTTTCACATTGTTCATAATCCATTTGGCTCTAGAATCTGCATCATAAATAGAAATACCCAGTTGCCTGAAAATCTTACATATTGTAGATTTTCCTGCACCCATTCCTCCGGTTATTCCTATTCTGAGATGCTGCATTTGTTAGTTAATCTTCTTGAGTTTCTGACGATGTATCTTTTGTAGTAGAATCAAACTCAGAAGCATCAAAACTAATTGCAGCTCGATTTACTTTCATTTTGGCACCTCCACCTAAGTCTAAAACCGCAGTTAGGTCCTTTAACTCAACGATCTTTCCGTGTATACCTCCCGTAGTGACAATTTTGTCCCCCTTTTTTAGGTCAGTGATAAATTGTTTTTGTTTCTTCTGCTTCTTTGAGTTTGGCAGAATAAAAAAGAAATATATGACGACGAAAAAGCCAGCATATAGCAACATTAATTTAGTATCCATTTATTTATCTTTTTTCTCTACAAATACTTTGATTTGGAGTATTGTTTTTACGGGATTAGTATTGGCCAATATGGTAATATCCTTGGTAACCATATCACTTTTTCCGGCACTATTAAACTCTACCTTTATTTGACTTGATTCTCCTGGAGCTATAGGCTCTTTAGGCCAATTTGGTATAGTACATCCACAGCTTGCTGTTGCACTTGAGATGACCAAATCACTCTTTCCAGTATTTTTAAACTTAAATGTATGCTCAACTCTCTCTCCGTCAATAATGGTTCCGAAGTCCCAAGCGGTTTCTTTAAAAGAAAATGCAGGTTCTTTGACATTGTTATTATTGTCTGTTTCTATTACAGAGGCGTCTAAACTACTATCTTCTTTTGGAGCATTGTTACAGGCTACAAAGAGGAGTAAGGTAAGTGTTATGTAAAGTATATTTTTCATTAATTTAAAATTTTGTTGTAAATTATTTTAAGTCACAAAGTTAACAGATATGTTTTTATCTATCCTATAAGGCCACGCCCCTTTTTATGTATTAAATCTTGCTCTTTCCAGTCGTTGAGAATTTTGTCCAAGATACCGTTCAGAAATTTTGAACTTTTAGGAGTACTATACATTTTAGCAATTTCAATATACTCGTTTAATGTCACTTTTACAGGTATCATAGGCATATGCTTAAACTCCAATAGAGCCATCATCATAAGAACATAATCTATTTTAGTTATACGATCACTGTCCCATCCTGGTGTATATTTATTGATGCTTTCTTCTAAGGAAGACTTATGTTCAAAGTACTGAGAAACTAAATCCTCAGCCATTTGTAAATCTTCACTTTCATTACGAAATAATGATGGAATCTTAATCCTATTTGTATTCTCATAATCTGTGAAAACCTTTTCTAGGCTTTTTAGAATTGGTATTTTTTCATCATACCAGAAGATATTTTTATCCTCCATCAGTTGTTCAAATTCAACGGAGTCCAGCAATAAGTATTTATATAAGAATTTAGTGAATTCAAAATAGTCTTGACTACTTAATGAACTACTCATAGCTGCGGCGTACTCATCTGAGTTCTTAATTTCCTTAAAAATTAGAAGCATAGTGTCCTTTTCTTGTTGCCAGTCAAAAGTAGGTCTAGCTAGATACCCGTCCATTTCAGGTTCTTCTTTCAATGCCTGAAGAAATGGATTTTCTGTAATTAGAGCAAAAGATTTTTTATCTTCAGAACTTGGCTGAAATTTAAATTCTGATGGATTACGCTCCGATAATATAAAATGACTAAACTCTGGACCAAAACTCAATACAGCAAGTAGGTTTTGTCCCATTCCTCGCATAGACTGTTTAACATTATTGACAATAGTTGCAGGCCTTACACTCTCTTGACCAAACTCTCCGAAAATAGCTTGAAAAGTCTTAATTCTAATCAGACGTCTGTTTAACATTTAATGGTAAAAATCAGCGGCAAACCTACGTCTTTTTTTAAGATAGACGACCTCTTTTGTGAGAAGTATTTTATTTTTTAAACTGCTTGAATTTCGAAAAACACCACATTTTAGTTCATACAGTTTTTGACGCAATTGGTGTCTAAAACTCTTCCAAATTATTGAACATTTCCAGATTCAAACTAAATAGTATAATACTGTTTATTCAACTAGTAAGTAGATTGAACACTTAGAATATCATCAATCCTCTTTTGAGCTAGAACTGTAGCCGCTTTTTGAGTATGAATATCTTGCTGCTCTGCAAGACCAAATATGTTCATAGTCGTATCAAATATTTTTTCAGTATCCCTCATTGCATTTTCTCTATTGTATCCAATGTGTTCTGAGTAAACATTTATTAGTCCACCAGCATTTATTAAGAAATCTGGGGCATAAAGAAGTCCTTTGTCTTTTATCATATCACCATGCTCATTCTCATCTGCTAGTTGATTGTTGGCAGCACCTGCAATGATGCTACAGTTTAGGGCATTTATGTTTTCGGTGTTAAGAATTGCACCTAAAGCACATGGTGCAAAAATGTCAACCCCTAATCCGTAAATTTCATTACCCACAACTACCTTGGCATTGTAGGTACTTACTGCATGATTCAAGCTTGCAGTATTAATGTCGGAGACAAATATTTCAGCACCTTCTTTATGAACTAATTCTACTAGGTGCATTCCTACCTTACCTATACCTTGGATGGATATTTTCTTACCAGAAAGGCTATCAGATCCAAAAGCTCTTTTTGCTGATGCTTTCATACCCATATATACTCCATATGCTGTTACAGGAGAAGGATCTCCACCGCCACCCATACTTTCAGGTAAACCAACTACGCTGTCCGTTTCCATATTAACATACTCCATGTCCTTGGTGGTAGTTCCTACGTCTTCCGCTGTGATGTATTTACCATTTAGATTTTCAATGAAACGTCCAAACTTCCTCATAAGTGCTTCTGACTTGTCTGTATTTGCATCACCTATAATTACAGCTTTGGCACCTCCTAGATTTAAACCCGAAATAGCAGCCTTATATGTCATGCCTCTAGAAAGTCTCAATACATCGTTTAAAGCATCGGCTTCAGAAGCGTAGTTCCACATTCTTGTTCCTCCAAGACCTGGCCCTAGTACGGTGTTATGAATGGCTATAATAGCTTTCAATCCGCTTGCCTTATCGTTGCAAAACACAATTTGTTCATGGTTTGTTGTTTTTATATCAGCAAAGAGATCTAATTTAGTATCGTGGGTAGAAATAGTTGATGTGCTCATTTATTATTAAATTTTAAAAGTGAATGAATCGTAACTTTGCTGCAAAAGTAGAATTTATTTTAACTTGGAATTTGAAACACCTTGAAGGCACTTTTATCACTCCGTAAATATTTTGTAAAGTATAGGTTATCTTTATTGTTAGGTCTAGTTTTCATTATCCTTTCAAATTTGTTTGCAACAGTTATCCCATCAATTGTTAGAGAGACTATTGATGGATTGAATCAAGAAGATGTTAATGCTGTTCATTGGTATTCAGACTTTATACCTTCATACTTTAATTCACATCAAAGGTTGGCACTTTTAGGAGCTCTTTTTATTTTAGTTTTTGCTCTGCTTAAGGGAGTTTGCATGTACTTTATGCGAATGAAACTAATCATTATGTCACGATATATTGAGTATGATCAAAAGAATGAAATATTTCGACATTATCAGCAAATGGGACAAGGGTTTTATTCAAAAAATTATACAGGAGATTTGATGAATAGAATTAGTGATGACGTTTCTAAAGTGAGGATGTTTACAGGTCCCGCAATCATGTATAGTCTTAATTTAACAATTATGATAATCGCTGTGGTGGGGATGATGTTTTATGTAAATGCAGAAATCACTTTTTATGTGCTTATTCCACTTCCAATTCTTGCCGTTGCCATATATCTTGTAAGCGATGCAATGAATAAAAAGAGTGATTTAATTCAAAAAAAACTGTCTAATATTACTTCGTATGTACAAGAGACATTTGCGGGTATTCAAGTGGTGAAATCATATGCATCTGAACGAGATTTTGAACGAGATTTTGAGGTTATGAATGAAACTTACCGAAAGGATAATATGGCTTTGGTTAAAATTAACGGAGTGTTTATGCCTGTGGTAATGGGACTTATAGGAACTAGTATCCTAATCACATTATATGTTGGTGGAAATGCTGTTGTGAGAGGTGAATTTAGTTTGGGCAATATTGTAGAATATATAATTTATGTCAATATGTTAACTTGGCCAGTAGCAAGTCTAGGCTATGTAACATCATTGGTGCAGAGAGGTGCTGCATCTCAGAAAAGAATAGATGAGTTCTTAAATGTGGAACCAAATGACGATAATGGACAGGTTGAAATTTCGAATTTGGCCAATGAAATTGAATTTAAAAATGTGTGGTTTAAATATCCTGAAACCGATGTTTGGGTGCTTGAAGATATTTCTTTTACAATTCCAAGGAACTCTAAATTTGGAATTATTGGAACGACGGGTAGTGGTAAAAGTACTATTGCAAAGCTTTTAATGGGAATATATAGGCCGGTTAAAGGAGATATTTTAATTGATGGAAAGGCCATTGAGGTATATGACCGAAAAAGTTTAGGGAGAATATTTGGATATGTATCACAGGATATTTTCTTGTTTTCGGAAACACTGAAAGATAATATCCTATTTGGAATCAATGATTTAGCAGATAGTGATAATCTAAAAAAAGCTATTGAGTCTGCAAGTTTAGCAGCTGAAATAGAGTCCTTCCCAGATGGGTTGGAGACTCTATTAGGGGAACGCGGCATTACCTTAAGTGGTGGACAAAAACAACGGACTGCAATTGCTCGTGCTTTGATCAAGAATCCTGGTATTTTACTAATTGATGATGGTCTTTCAGCTGTAGATACTAAGACAGAAGTGGATATTAAAAATAGTTTAAATGCTTGGAATAAAAAGCAGACTTTTATAAATATCAGTCATAGAATCTCCTCAATTCAGGACTCCAATACCATCATTTTTCTAGATGGTGGGAGACTGATTCAGTATGGGACACATCTTGAGTTAATGGGGCAGGAGGGGCCATATTTGGACTTGTACGATAAGCAAATGACACTTGCACAAGAAGCTTAAAATCAAAAAATTTTTTGAATAAACTTTTTTTTACGTCCTTTGTAAGACTAACATAAAATTTTAGTATAAAGATGGGAGAGTCAAATTATGACAGAGAGGAAGTATTCTCTAAAAAGGTAAGAGCAGGAAAAAGAACATATTTTTTTGATGTGAAAACTACCAAAGGTGATGATTATTATATCACTATCACGGAGAGTAAGAAGAGGTATGAAGATGGTGGTTACGTAAAGCACAAAATTTTTCTATACAAGGAGGATTTTAATAAATTTTCTGAGGCATTTACAGAGACTGTAAATTACGTAAAAAGTGACCTTATGCCTGAATATGATTTTGATGAGTTTACTCGAAGAGATCAAAACGTAGACTAGAATAAATTCTTATTTAAATTCATGCAAAAATCAATCTGGATTTTTGGAATTTTAGCGGGTGCTTTGTGTGCCGTGCTAGAATATCTATTTATTATTAGTGTAAATGCTCATTCTGGAATTAATTCTTTTGCTAAAATAGCTGTTTTAGCAATTTGTATTATAGCAGGATTAGTAGTGACAAGAAAACTTTTAGGCGGAGTAATAAGCATAGCTAGAACTCTTCTGACGGGCATATTAATAGCTTTGGTGAGAGCAGCAATCATGATTGTTGTTTTTGTGTTTATGTATTATCCTGATGGGACTTTCTATGAAGAGAAAGTACAAATTGGATTGGAGCAAGTTGCAGCTTCAGTTGATGCCGATGAGTCAGTGAAACCCGCAGATAAAGAACAGGAAATTGAAAGAATATCTGCAAACTGGGTCAATCAAATGAAACCACAAGGCTATTCTGTTACGGCCATTTTAATGAGCATAATTTCAGGTGTTTTTATTTCCATATTGGCAGCTGTTTTTCTAAGTACCAATAAGATGTATCAGGAATTATGACGGAAATTAAAAGCAACAAGTCGTGCATCACTATGCCTATATCGGAGGTTTATGCTTATCTTTCGGTTCCCGCTAATTACGAGGTGCTAATGCCAAGTACGGTAAGGTCTTTTATTGCTACAGATGATTCTGCGACATTGGATATTCAAGGGTTAGGATCTGTGGTATTGGCTATCACGGAAAGGAATGAACCTACAAATATTGTTATGTTACCTCAGAATAAAGTTCCATTCAAATTTGATTTACAATGGCATTTAAAATCGTTGTCAGAGAATGAGACGGAAGTTCAAGCAGTAATTAATGCAGAGCTCAACTTTATGATGAAAATGATGGCTGAAAAACTGCTTACAGATTTTTTGAATGTGCAGGTTCATAAATTATCAGGACATTTAAAATAGTGATACGAAAGTTGCCAAAATATCTTTGGACCTTATACTTCTTTGTATGGTTCTTAGTCATATTTATTTTTCTTTACCCTGCTTTCTTGATACTACTTTCTAGGAAAAAATGGTATCCAAAGGCACATCGGTTAAGAAGAATTTGGGGTAAAGTTCTCATGGCGATAACAGGTCTTTATGGTAAAGCTATTTATGAAGTTCCTTTGGACCCAAAAAAGACATATGTTTTTACCCCAAATCACTTTTCGTATTTTGACATTGTTTCAGTGAACACGCAAATGCCTTTTTTTTTCAGCTTTATGGCAAAGAAGGAATTAGCTAATATCCCATTATTTAGAATCTTCTTTAAGACTATTGATATGCCAGTAGATAGGAACTCTATGGAGGGAGCAAAAAAAGCTTATTACTTGGCCAATAAAAAGTTAAAAGAGGGTATCAGTCTACTTAATTTTCCAGAGGGAGGAATAGGGGCTCAGGTACCAAAAATGAGAAAATTTAAACTGGGACCTTTTAAAATGGCTATTGAATACGGTATTGAAATAGTTCCAATTACATTACCTGATAACTGGAAAAGGTTGCCTAGTGGTGGGTCCTTACCTCCAGGGACTCCTGGTAAGATGAGAATGTACGTTCATCGACCTATTCCTACTGAAAATCTAAAATCAGGTGATGAGGTTGCATTAGCAGAGCAAGTCTATCGTATTATTGAAGAGAAATTTAAAGAAATGAATGGCTTATGATCATAGACGATAAGAAAGTAGAAGACTTGGCACATTTAGCCAGATTAGAGTTTAGTGACAACCAAAAGCAATCCATTAAATCTGATTTAGTTAGAATTATTGAATTTTGTGATAAACTAAATGAAGTGAATACAGAAGGTGTTGAACCATTGATTTATCTAAGTGACCAAAAAAATATTTTAAGACAAGACATTTCAAAACCGGGGTTATCTAAATTAGAGGTTTTGAAAAATGCACCTTCCGCAGATTCTGATTATTTCAAAGTACCAAAAGTAATAACCAAGTAATGGCACTGATAGATTTAAAAGAGATATACAAGATCTATCAAATGGGATCTACTCAAATCCATGCTTTAGATGGTTTAGATTGTAGTATAGATAAAGGAGAGTATGTTGCTCTAATGGGACCTTCAGGATCAGGTAAATCGACTTTAATGAATGTTATAGGTTGCTTAGATTCACCAACAAGTGGTACTTATCTGTTAAATAGCATCGATGTTAGTAAAATGACCGATGATGAACTTGCTTCAGTAAGAAATATAGAAATCGGTTTTGTGTTTCAATCTTTCAATTTATTGCCTAGAACCTCAGCTTTAGAAAATGTAGCATTACCATTAGTATACGCTGGAGTTTCCAAAAAGGAAAGGTTGGAAAGAGCTCAAATAGTCTTAGAGAAAGTCGGATTAGGGGATAGAGGAAACCATAAGCCTAATGAACTTAGTGGTGGACAACGTCAACGAGTAGCAATTGCTCGAGCCTTGATTAATAATCCATCAATTGTTTTGGCAGATGAACCAACAGGGAATTTAGATAGCAAAAGTAGTATAGAGATTATGGGACTTTTTGATGAAATACATTCTGAAGGAAATACTGTTGTAATGGTTACCCATGAAGAGGATATTGCTAAGTATGCGAAAAGGACCATTAGGATGATAGACGGAAAATTGGCTTCTCAACATTCGGTTGTACAATCGTAAAAAAAACTTGCTGAAATGAAGATTTATACCAAGACAGGAGATAAAGGAGAGACTTCCCTAGTTGGAGGAACAAGGGTAAGTAAGGCAAGTGAAAAAATAGAAGCTTATGGAACTGTCGATGAATTAAATTCAGCAATTGGTGTATTGGCAGCTTCAAGTAGTGAATACGCTGATTTTTTAAAAAGCATACAACATAAGTTATTTAACTTAGGAAGTATACTGGCTTCAGAAAAGAACTTAGATTTTGAATTACCTGAAGTGAGTCAACCGGATATAGTGATTCTTGAAAAGGAAATTGACCGGATTTCAAAGATTTTACCTCGACTCAAAAACTTCATTCTTCCTGGAGGGTCAGTGTTGAGTGCAAATACTCATGTGGCTAGATGTATTTGCAGAAGGGCTGAACGACGTGTTGTAGGTTTGAGAGAAGAGTCCTATGAAATATTAGTTCAATACTTAAATAGACTAAGTGATTACCTTTTTATTCTAAGCAGAGAGTTTCTCAGAATTGAAGGAAAAAATGAAGTGATTTGGCAAAAAGACTAAAACTACTGCCTCTGACTCATCATCATTTTTTCAATTTCCATTAGAACGTATCGAGACATTTCAAATTCATTATATTCTTTGATACTTTCTTGAAGGTAAGAAATTGCAGTATTAATATCTTGGCGTTTCTCAAGAGCATTGTTCCCAATTAAAAAGTAAGTTGCCGCTTTCATAGGTACCATTTGTTTAAGTCCAGTGACTGGTCCTGGCATAGGAACTACTGTACGTGCTACTAAAGAGTCATTCTCAACCCTTTCGAGAATATTTTTGGCCAAACTATCAAACATCACTTGATTGCCTACTTCGTACTGAATTACTAGTTGTTGATATAGATACTTATAATCATTTGTTTCTGCAAGCAAGTTTTTAATAAACTTTTCGGCTTTTTCAGTCTCTCCTAGTTGCTGATAGGCTACAGCCATATTTTCTTTAAGCTTAATATCAGACTTCCCAGAGTTATAAACTTTTTCAGCGTACTTGATTCCTGCTTCGAAATTTCCTGAACTCATGTATATCCTAGATAGTGAATCTTGATATACAGTGTTTGTTGAATCCAGTAATAACAATTGGTTCAAAGCAACTTTTGTCGTTGCTGCGTCACTATTTGAAAGTCCTTGTTGATATAAATTCTGTGCGTTTTCTAGTTGAAGTTCCTTGTTGTTACAGGCCACAAACCCTAAACTAATTGTCAATAATACGATGAATTTTTTCATGAAATATGGCGGCGAAAATATGAATATTTCTTTGACCTCAGATATTTATTATATATTTGCATTCTAACTACTTACTACTACTACTGCATGAAAAAATTACAATACCTCGTATTTTTGTGTTTTCTGACCACTCAGGCATATTCACAATGCCCTGATTTTCAAATTGTTGCGAACAAATCTAGTGTTTGTGCTCCAGAGATAATCAGGTTTGAAGTTCTAAATTCTGTTGCCGGATCTGCTTATGAGTGGAACGTTGGAAACGGAGTTGTTTTTGGTGCTGATACACTTTTCAGCTTTTATACCAGTCCATTAACTATAAATGCTACAGTTACAATTACACTTCCTGGAGGAGCAGTTTGTAATGTATCAAATAATGCAATTGCAGTAGTAAATGCAATTCCCATTCCTAATTTTACCGCAACAAAATCTGTTTTATGTGATGGAGCGGATTCTATTACTTTATCGGATGTTACACCCAATTCTGTTAGCAGAAGTTGGATAGTAGATGGAAGTAATTATAGCAATACAGGAAATGTTATAGGTCATAAGTTTGTTACCTTAGGATCAAAGAAGATTTCTCTTGTCGTTACAGATGACAAGGGTTGTAAAGGTGTTAAGGATTTCGTTGATACCATTCAAATTTATTCGAAACCTGAATTTACTTTTGGAACAAGCGTTAATAGCGGTTGTATACCACAAACTACAAGCTATATTTTATTAAACGATCCTAGTGTTGGCTCTTTTACTAAAAAGTATTACTGGGATTTCCCAGGGTCAAATAATAGTATAGATAGTGGGAAAACACCAGAAGATGTTATTTATAATAGTATAGGTAATTATGACGCTACACTAACTGTGAGAGTAAGCAATGGTTGTGATTATTTATATACTAATACTAATTCTATTCAATTGGGTGAAACCGTTGATTTAGGTTTATCAGCTTCTTCTTCTTCTCTCTGTCTAGGTGAAACAATTTCATTTTCTCAAACTCCAAATCCTCATTTAGGGACTTTGGCATGGACATTTAATGGAGTTGAAACAACTGTTTTAAGTGCAGATAATACATCTGCTCAGGTTCAGTGTAGTAGCATCGGAGATTTGGACGTAACCTTGGTAAATGACCACAATGGTTGTATATCCACTAAAACCTTCAATCAGATAGTCACTATTAATGGAATTAAAGCAAACTTTTTTTCTTCTGATAATTACCATTGTGCGGTGCCACATACAGTTCATCTAATGAATAATACTGATAGTATGGATGCAACTATTGTGAACTTTAAATGGAGAATCTTGGATGGTAATACTGAAGTTAATACTTCGACACTGGAAAATTCAATTTTTACTTTTAATACACTACCGGCAACATATACAGCACAATTAATTGTAGTAGGGAACCATGGATGCACGGACACTATGACGAGAACTAACTTTATATATCAGGATTCTTTAATTGCTAACTTTACGGTTAATCCATCGAAAGTGTGTGAAGATCAGGTGTTTACAATGAATAATGCTACTAAGCCCAGTACTTATATGGTGCCAGATGAGTTTTTGTGGTACTTTTATGAGAAGGATGGGACTACGATAGCAGATTCCTCAGATTTAAGACAACCGTCATTTTCTTATTCAGATACAGGTTACTACAACATACAAGTAATCGGTTATAACTCTATTGGCTGTAGAGATACTTTACTCTTAGATAGTGCTCTAGAGGTAATACAACCGAACTTAAATTATACGATATCTAACCCCATTATTTGTAAAGGAGAATTTTTCCAATTAGAAGGATTAAGTACTCCCTCTGATGTATCCTTTACATACACCTGGAGGTTTGAAAATAAAAACAGCTCTGATTTTTATTCGGTAGTTGGTCAAAACACCCAAATTTCACCTTCTGTTTTAGGTGAGTATAAGGCTATTTCTCAACATGACATTGCAGGAGCTTGTATTCAGAGTGATACAATTGATGTTTACATCAATGGACTTGTAGCTTCAATTAATTTAGATACATCCAATGGTTGTGCTCCTTTATTAGTTAACCCAACAGTTGATATTACCAAGGATTTTTATGAGGGACAATCGGCCTCTGGATATACATACCAATGGTCTGTATTGCCCAGTAATGGGGTTCTTTTGTCCGATAGTTTTTCAAGTACTCCTACATTTCAGTTTTCTGAAGATGGCGATTTTGTTGTTTCAGTTACCATTATAAATTCTGCGGGTTGTAGTTATACCAGTTCTTCAAATACAATTATCACGGGAGTAAGAGGAGGAGTTCAAATATTGGACAACAAAATTTGTCTTGGAGATTCCCTTTCTGTATTAGATAATAGTTTTAATGGAGTGACTAATGTTACTTGGTCATTGAATCCAGACACCTCTTCCTTTACAGTTACTAGTATAAGCTCTAACCTAAGTAAGATTCTATTGGATAAGGTAGGAGTTTATGAGTTAGTACAAATTGTAAGTAATCAAAATATTTGTTATGATACGACATATACTTCATTCGAAATAATTGATGTAAAAGCTGATTTTATTGCTGTAGATTCATTCTTACAATGTGCCCCTGTATTTGCAGAGTTCGAAAGTAAAAGTAGTAATGCTGATACTCTTATTTGGGATTTTGGAACAGGTGATATATTTAAAACGACTAGCTCCTCAGCAGGAATTATTTACAATAAGAATAGTGGATGGAGCGATGGTTATGACATTAGTCTAGTTGCTAAAAATATAGAAGGATGTACCGACACAGCATTTAAGTATGATTACGTTGTAGTTGCAGGTCCTAAACCTGAATTTGAAATGATCAATTTTAGTGGCTGCGAACCCTTGAATGTCACTTTTGTAGATAGGAGTAAGGACGAAAGTTATTTCTTTATGAATTATAATGATGGGTCATTACTAGATAGCACAAAAAATGGTGATATAATTAATGTACATACCTATACTATCAAATCTTTTACTGCTCTTAGACAAACTGTAATGCCATCTATAATAGTGTATGACTCTCTTGGTTGTGCTTCTGTTTTTGAACCCAATGATTCAATTGTTATTTTAAGAAGTCCATCGATTGATGCATACTTTGCTAATGGTACACAGTTATGTACTCCATTTAATATTGTTTTTGAAGATAGTGGTACATTCACAAATACTAGACAATGGTCAATGGATGGGGTAGATTTAAGCAGTCAATTAGGAGATAGTGTAGTAAAAGTAGATGGAGGTAACTATAATCTGAGACTGATTTCTGAAAATAGCAATAGTTGTACAGATACGTTGGAGCAAGAATTTATAGTATTTGAAAAGCCCATTGTAAGCCTTACAATTGATGATACTATCTGCATTAATAATTTAGCGAATTTTGTAGGAAAACTTACTAGTTCAGTGCCTGTTGATAATTTTGAATGGACTTTTGGAGAGGCGTCAAATCCAGCAAATACCAATACAACAAGTTTATCGCCAGGGTTTACGTATACATCTGCGGGTTTAAAAGAAATAAAATTAATTGGAGGATTAACCAATGGGTGTAGTGATAGTGTTATACAAACAGTTGTCATTACAGATGCTTCAGATATAGATAATCCGCTGATTAAGTATGTTACCTTTAAAGATAACTACACTATAGAAATAAATTATGAAAAATCTACTACTTCTAAATTTAGTAAGTATTTGATTGCAAGTGTAAATGGACTTCAAGAAGTAACTGACATTGATCAAACGTCAATAGAACTAATGTTTTCAGAAGTACCTGCAATTACAAATTGTTATACCCTTCAGGTTAGTGATTATTGCGACTTATTGGGATTGAATAGCGAGTCTCATTGTTTTATTTTACTAGATGTTACTAGCAATGTGTCTTATGAGAATGAGCTATCTTGGACTCCGTATCTTGGATGGACTGAAGTAAGTGACTATACTATTTTCAGAAAGGATGAAAATGATGTGTTTGTGAAAATTGCTTCAGTGGCAGGAGATGTATATAGCTTTATTGATCAAGGACTGTGCGATAATGCATACGAATATTTTGTACAAGCGTCTCACCCTGTAGAATCATGGTTATCAAATAGTCATTCTGTTGTTCAAAGGCCAATTTATATTAGAAACCCATTGTCAAGTTCAATTAAGAATGTAACAGTATCCAATGAAAACGAGATTTCGATCGCTTGGGATCAAAGTTCATTTAGCGAGTTTAGTAACTACAAATTGTTAAAGTACGAGTCATCTTTTGATAATCTCATTTCAGAGATGGATGTTACTTCGGAATATTTCTACGATACAGATGTTTTAACGAATGAACATTCTTATATCTATCAAGTGGTCGAAGAGGATCGATGTGGTTATGTAAACATACCAGAACGTGAAGGTAAATCTATTCTACTTAGAGGTTTTTACTTTAGAAATAGCAGTAGATTAAAATGGACTGAGTATCAAAATTGGGCTTCAGGAATTAAAGAGCACAAAGTAGAAGTTGATAACAATGGTACATTTAAAGGAATTGGAGGAACAAACTCAAATGATAGAGAGTTTAGAGATAATCAGTATCGTAGAGAAATCATTGGAGAGTATTGCTATCGAGTATTTGCTTTAAGTAATTCAGGAGATACTAGTTATTCAAATATTGTATGTATTAGTAGTGACCCTATTGTGATAATGCCTACTGGATTTACTCCCAATGATGATAATTTAAACGATGTTTTCAGACCAGTATCGCAATTTATACTAGAAGATATGGACAGATATAGTTTCACTATTTACAATAGATGGGGTGAAAAGGTATTTGATACAAAAGATGCATCATTAGGATGGGATGGGATGTACAAGGGGCAAAAAGCACAGCAGGGGACTTACATGTATACCATTATGGCTTCCGGTATTAAAAAGCAAAAAATATTTTTAGATGGGTCTGTGACCTTATTAAGATAATCTTTCTTAACAGAAAGAGGGCAGTAATGGTTAAATGGGTCGTCAATGTTTTTTGGCGACCTCTTTTTTTTGGTAAATTTGCAGGTAAATAATCAATACAAATGTTCGAAAATTTATCGTCGAAGTTAGACAAAGCCTTTCAAACTCTGAAAGGTCAATCAAAACTTACGGAACTTAATATCGCGGAAACAGTAAAAGAGATACGCAGAGCACTGGTGGATGCCGATGTCAGTTATAAAATTGCTAAGGATTTTACTAATAGAATAAAAGATAAAGCTCTTGGGGGAGATGTTCTTACCAGTGTGTCACCAGGTCAATTAATGACTAAAATTGTCAATGATGAGTTAGTAGAACTTTTGGGAGGGGAGACTCAACCTATTGACTTAAGTGGAAATCCTTCGGTTATTTTAATTGCAGGATTACAGGGCTCAGGTAAAACTACTTTTTCAGGGAAGTTGGTCAAGCATCTAAAGTCAAAAGGACGAAATCCTTTATTGGTAGCATGTGATGTTTATCGTCCTGCTGCGATTAATCAAATTAAGGTTTTAGGTGAGCAAGTTGGGGTTAGCGTTTTTGCAAATGAAGATTTGAAAGACCCTCTGGCAATTGCAAAAGATGCAATAAAGCATGCCAAAGCAAACAACTATAACGTAGTTGTTGTAGATACAGCAGGGCGTTTGAGTGTAGATGAGGTTATGATGAATGAGATTGGGAATCTCAAGTCAGCCTTAAATCCTCAGGAAATTCTGTTTGTGGTAGATGCCATGACTGGACAGGATGCGGTTAATACAGCCAAAGTATTTAATGATAAATTAGATTTTGACGGTGTTGTATTAACAAAATTAGATGGAGATACTAAAGGGGGAGCAGCAATTTCAATTAAGGCAATAGTCAACAAGCCAATCAAGTTTGTAAGTACTGGAGAAAAAATGGAAGCTTTGGATGTATTTCATCCAGATAGAATGGCGAGCAGAATCTTAGGGATGGGTGATATTGTTTCTTTCGTAGAGAGAGCACAAGACACCTTTGATAAAGATGAAGCAGCTAAGCTACAAAAGAAAATGCGTAAAAATCAGTTTGATTTTGATGATTTTCTTAAGCAATTGGCACAAATTAAAAAGATGGGTAACATCAAGGATTTAATGGGTATGATTCCAGGTGTGGGCAAGGCGATAAAGGATGTAGATATTGACGATGATAGTTTTAAGGGAATTGAAGCTATTATACATAGTATGACGTCTGAAGAAAGACAAAGTCCCCAAATTCTAGATGGAAGTAGAAAACAACGTATTGCAAAAGGGAGTGGAACATCTACAACTGAAGTAAATAAATTGGTAAAACAGTTTGATGAAATGAAAAAGATGATGAAACAAATGAATAGTAGCAAAGGAACAAGAGCAGGTAAGATGCCTTTTAAAAGATAGTGAAGGAGCTTAGAGTAAATTATACCCGGAATCAGTTATTGGAAGGAAGTTTTCCTGATAATCCATTTGACTTGTTTGTTCTTTGGTTTAAAGAAGCAGAAGAGTCTAGTCTTATTAAGGAACCTAATGCAATGACTATTTCTACGGTAGATGGAAATAGTGTGGACTCACGGATAGTATTGCTTAAAGATCTCCGCAATGAGGAGTTTGTGTTTTACACCAATTATGAGAGTAATAAGGGACTTCAACTAGCGGCTAACCCAAATTGTACATTACTTTTCCCATGGATACATTTAGAAAGGCAAATTATAATTCGAGGAACAGCTTCTAAAACTAGTGAGGAGGAGTCTTTAAACTATTTTTTATCTAGACCTGCGTCTAGTCAAATTGGGGCTTGGGCTTCTTCTCAAAGCAAGGATATACAGAGCAGAGATGATTTAGAGGACAAGCTTAAATTTTACGAGGAAAAGTTTGATAATCAAGATATTAACAAACCTATTCATTGGGGAGGGTATCAGATATCGCCCTTGCAAATAGAGTTTTGGCAAGGGAGACAGAATAGATTACATGACCGTATTTTATTTGAAAAAAAGGATG
This sequence comes from Bacteroidota bacterium, assembly GCA_002746305.1. Taxonomy (GTDB): domain Bacteria; phylum Bacteroidota; class Bacteroidia; order NS11-12g; family UBA9320; genus UBA9320. Next base: position 434,876 of record NVWV01000001.1, read on the forward strand.
GTTTATGGTCATATAAAAGACTCCAACCTTAAATTTGGGTTATAGTACTTTGTATTACTTATCTCATTTTTAAGTAAAACCGTTGATAAATCTAACAAACGGTGGTTTTCATTGCTTAAATTCGTACAAAATTCAGTTTGGGGATTCATCTCGACAATATCAAAAAGAGCATTAAAGCTAAATCCACTTTAGCTACTATAGCTATTGTTCCTGCTGTTCTGGCCGGTTTAACACTACTGGGTTTTCAAACTTATAGTCTTATTACGGGTAAGTCATTTAGAGACTTGAACTTTGATATTGGCAGACTTTGGGAAAGTGGAGAAAGTCTTGAGAATGTGGATTTAATAGAAACTTCTGAATCTACCCGAAATATTTTTCAGGATATTCTGACTAAAACAGAAGCATCTTTGGAAGAAAGAATCAAAAATCTTAGGATACCTACCGTCATTGCTAAACAAGCATCTCTAGTGCAGCCCAATAAGGTTGAAACTTCAGCAGATGTTAGAGAAAGGTCAACATTTGAGCTATATGATTTGACTCTTATTGAGAATGTAGACTTGAGTGGTGCTTTTCAAAGTAAACAACTATTAAAATATTTTAGTAGACTGGAAAACGAATATTTAATAAACCCAGATATGATACCTAGACAAGGTAAGTGGTATATAGGTTTTAGTTTTTCTCCTACCTTAAATTATCGCACATTTAGTTATGATCCTTCTTTAGTAAATGGGGTTGCTATAGATGGCGATTACAGATATACCTTTGGACTTACCGAAGCTTCTAGGAATTTATCTGATAAGTCAATTACTTCCTATACCATAGGTATAGACTTTGGTCGTAGAATCTCAAAAAGACTAAGTCTTTTTAGTGGTTTTCACTATGCTCATTATGGAGAGCAAGTGCAGGTAAGAGCAGCTAATCGAGATAACCCCAATTATGAATCGGCGACATTCATAAATAGAAAACCTGAGTATGAGATATATTCAACTGAGGATAATTCTTTAAATATACCATACACTAACAAGTACTCGTATTTTGAAATACCATTGGGTGTGAGTTTTGATTTTATTCAGTTAAATAAATCTAAAGTTACTATTGATGCTGGAATAAGCTTGCAAAAGTTGGATCACGTTAATGCCTTGGTTTATGATTTCGATACAGACTATTACTACTGGATGAATAGAAAGGATCAAATATTTAGAGAATATGGGATAGGCAGCAGTGCTGGCATTACTCTTTCTCAATTTGTTGGTGAGAGGTTAGAGATATTTGTTAATCCGCATTTTAAGATGAATCTAAATTCTACATTTAAAAAGCCTTACCCAGTCAATCAAAATCAGTATTCATCAGGCTTGAGATTAGGGATGAAGCATCACATTCTCTAGACGTATAAGTACTTAGCATTTTGGCAATATTACTTTACATTTGCCGCCAATGAAATCAGTATATATAGTAGCAGCAGTTAGAACTCCTATGGGTAGTTTTAATGGTTCTTTAAGTGGCATCTCGGCACCAAAGCTAGGGGCAATTGCCATTAAAGGTGCATTGGAGAAGTCTGGGGTAAAGCCGTCTGAAGTAGATGAAGTATATTTTGGTAACGTGTTACAGGCGGGCTTAGGTCAAGCACCAGCGAGACAAGCGGCCATTTTTGCTGGATTACCTAACACGACTCCATGTACGACTGTGAATAAGGTATGTGCAAGTGGTATGAAATCAGTAGCCCTTGCGGCATCGTCTATTATGTTGGGTCATAATGATATAGTGGTAGCGGGCGGTATGGAGAATATGAGTCAAGTACCTCATTATTTACCTGGTTCAAGAGCAGGATATAAATATGGAAACTTTACAGTAGTAGACGGACTCGCTCATGATGGTCTTAGAGACGTATACAATGAGTATATGATGGGTAGTGCAGCTGACGGTACAGCTAAGAAATATGGCATAACTAGAGAGGAACAGGATGATTATGCTATCAACTCGTATAAGAAAACGGCAGCTTCAGTAGAAGCAGGAAAATTCAAGGATGAAATAATCCCAGTAGAAATACCTCAAAGAAGAGGAGATCCTATTATAATGAGTGATGATGAAGAGTATAAGAATGTAAGGTTTGATAAGATACCATCATTAAGACCTGTTTTTGAAAAAGACGGTACAGTTACTGCAGCAAATGCTAGTACCATAAATGACGGAGCAGCTTGTATTATTCTTGCCAGTGAAGAGAAAGTGAAAGAGCTGGGTCTTACACCGATAGCAGAAGTTGCATCATTTGCAGATGCTGCTCATGAACCTGAGTTCTTTACTACGGCTCCGGCAAAAGCTATACCTATAGCCTTAGAAAGGGCTGGATGTAGTCTTTCCGATATAGATGCATTTGAACTAAACGAAGCTTTTTCAGTTGTTGCATTGGTAAATAATAAGCTTTTGGACATTGATTCTGCTAAAGTTAATATTAACGGCGGTGCTGTAGCTTTAGGTCATCCTTTAGGTGCATCAGGAGCCAGAATATTAGTGACTCTTATCAATGTACTAAAGCAAAATGGTGGAAAGATAGGAGCCGCTGGAATATGCAATGGCGGCGGTGGAGCTAGTGCAATGATTATTAAAAATATTTAAGCTGTCTTAAAGTAAGGCACGAAAATTGAAAGGTTTTCAGTTATAATACAAATGCGTTTATATATTAGTATACTTGTTTCGTTCATGTGTCTTGCATCTTTTGGTCAAAGAATCAAAGTAAAGCAAGGTGACACTACTTTCACTGATTCTATTCGAAATCTTGAATACCAACTAGAAGGACTTAGCTACAACATAATTAATGCTGTCGATAAAACAGAGAGAATAACAAGTTGCTTCTACTTCATTCAAACGCTGAAAAAAACCTTAAAAGTACCTAACTCATTTGACTACGATTTTTCAACTTTAAGGACAGTTTCCGTTCTTAGATCGGATGATGAAAAGTTTAGAATTTTTACTTGGAATTTATTACTAGATAGCGGGAGGTACATGTATTTTGGAGCAATCCAAATGAATAATCCTGATAGTTTAGAACTTTACGGCCTCTATGATAGTTCTGAATTTAATAAAGACATTATTTATGGACAGTTTGATAATCGCCATTGGATGGGAGCTTTGTACTATCAAATTCACCATTATAAATGGAAAAAGAAAGATTACTACATTACTTTTGGGTGGGATGGTCAAGATGATAAAACAAATAGAAAGGTCATTGATGTTCTTTGGTTTGATGAAAATGGCAAACCGAATTTTGGGGAAGAGATATTTAACTTTGATGGAGATCTTCAGTCGCGGATTATTTTTGATTTTAATGATAGAGCGGCTATGCTTTGCAGATATGATAAGGATGAAAAAGCAATTGTATTTGCCAATTTAGTGCCTATTAATCCTATGATGAAGGGCATGTATGAAAATTATGTGCCAGATGGCACATATGATTACTTGAAATTTGAAAAGGGAACGTGGAGACGGTATAAGATGGTCTTTGAGAATAGAAGTAAGAATAGTGCAAATGGGGCCCGTTACTAATTCTGTCTCCTTTTTCTCTCATTACACATTCTTTTGTGTAACGCTAATTCAGGACTAGACACTCATAAAACAAAAAAACCTTGGCACAAGTGCCAAGGTTTTTTTATTAAGTTTAATCTTTAGGTCATTACATCTTGTAAACCTTCGTTTGTATTACATCGTTTGGAGTTTTAATTCTTAGGATATAAAAACCAGAGTTTAGTTCAGTGATATTAATCGGTAGGTTTGAATTTATGTTCTGGAAGGTTAAAACCTCTTTACCTGTCATGGAAAGAACAGTAACACTAAAGTTACCTGAGTAGTCATCTAATTTAATATTTAGATCTCCTGTAGTAGGATTAGGATAGATACTAAGTTCACTCTCTATTTCTTCAATTCCAACATTGAAGATAGATACATCCTTAGAATAAGTTGAAATTCCACAGTCGTTAATAACGGTTAATGTGATCGTATAGAATCCTAGGTTATCGTAAATGTGAACAGGTGTTCTTTCAGAACTAAAGTTACCATCACCAAAATCCCATTGGAAGGTATGAGGAGCTCCCGAACTTTTATCATAAACACCAATACTTCGTCCGTGCGTAAATACAAAAGCAAATTCTGCTTCTAAGGAGTCAGTTGATACAATAGCACTATCAGTTCCGTTTGAGCCACATAATCCAGTTACTTCTACGGTATATGTTCCTGCCTCCGTAACGTCAATCTGTTGAGTTGTTTCGCCGTTACTCCAGCTATAGGATGTAGCACCAGGAGAAGCTACAAGCGTACCCATATTACTGTCACATAGAGCTAAGAAATCAGTAACTAAAAAATCTCCAGTACTTGCAGGTGAAAATTCGTCAGCACCTATGTCCGTAGTTCCTTTGCTTCGACTATCTCCGTCAATGTCTTTTCCAAGATAAGTTCCACCTCTACCAGCGTCATTAAGAGCTTCGTTGCATACATGGAAATCTTTCTCTCCGTGGAACATTGGATCTACACTCATGGAGCTTAAATCTTTTCCTGTTTCATCTTGCCACTCGACAAGATCATATTTTTTGCCATTTTGATTGTAGTATACCGTATAACCACCCAGATAATTATTATTATCAAGAGTGAAGGAAGGAAGATCATTTATATACAACACATTTCCGTTTTCATTGAAATTCTGAACTATGTTATTTACAAAGGATCTTACCGGCATATTGTCAAGGTAAACTGTAGCGTCATTGTTGCTAGTAACCTCACCAAGAATAGTGTTATTGGTGAAATCAAGATTAGGATTGTCATAAAGGTATATACCGTATGAATTTTCCCCTCTTGTGTTAAAATAGTTATTGGCTACAATACTTCTTTGAGTACCAGAGGTTTGTTCCAAGTCCATCATATAATCGTCAGAGCTGTCTAATACCAAAATATTGTTGGTAAAGCTAAGAAACTTATTATCGTAAAAATAGTGCCCCTCAGAATAGCGTTTTGAACTTCTAAATACATTATTGGTTATTTCTACATGATCATGTCCTTCCACATCTAGTCCTTCTTCAAATTCTTCAAACAAATTATTTCTGAAAATAATGGGGTTTGATGCAATACCATTTCCATACGTGTTAAATGATTGATCTCCACCATAGAAATAGCAGTTTTCTACCAGTATACCGTCTACATAATTATCTATTTGGATAATATCACTACAGTTTGTTGAATCTCCTAATATTTTTAGATTTTTCAATTCAAAACTAGCAGCCGTTCCATTAATATTGATTACGGTGTTACAAGTATTAAAGTTGGCGTCCAAAGTCAGGTTCTGGATTGTAACATTTCTCATATTTTCAAAATCAAGCACACCACGGTTCCAATTACTACGGGTTTTTAACGTTACATCTTCTCTATTACCGCTCATACTTTCAATGAAGAGTCTGTCCATTGGATTAGCTGTTTTGACATTTTTAAGGATTACATCTTCATAACCTCTATAGGTGCCATTGTTTATTTTAATATGCACATCACCACATATTCCACCAAAACTCATTTGGTCAAAAAGTGATTGAATACCTTTTAGAGTATCATCTTCTCCTAGTGTATAGTCTCCACTTACAGCATCATAGATTCTAAATTCAGGAAGGCTGTTATTAGAAGCATCAGCATCAGCTCCAGAGTTTACTTCGGTGATGATGAGTTCTAGAGTGTCATTGTCACCATCAAAAGAATATGATCCAATGTTGATTTCTTGACTAGCATAAGAGACTAAATTACTACTATGTACATAGGTTCCTACTAAGGTGCCATTAACAGTATAATCCAGTTTGAATGCAGTAACAGGGTTAAGTCCAATATTTTTTACCTTAACAATAATATCATCACTTCCAGAGCAGTTTGGGGCTTGAAGTGAATTAAGTGACATCAATGCCATATCATTACTTCTAATTGAGTTAAACTCCAGAGCACCTGGATCAGGATTTGTACCATCTCTATTTGTACCATCAATGTCCTTTGTTATTTCACCTATTGGTAAGCATAAATTAACGAATAATCCATTCTGAGGTTTAGGATTACTTGGGAAACTCACAAAATTGGCATTTCCATGAATGGAGTTTGCATCATGACCACTTCGGTTTGTCCATTCCTGTAATGACAAGTTATTTCCATTGTATATGGGGCTACAAGTAATATTAGAATTGGAATATGCATTGTAGTCAATTTCTGCATCGTCACCAAAACTTCCATTGTTAATATACATCGCATAGTTACAGTTGTTAGTTGATATTAGGTTGTTTTTAATCTTTACATCATTTGAGTTACCTCTAATGTACAAACCGTAACTATTATTACTTAAGAATGTATTATGATAAATCTCAAGGCCATCATTTGTACCGTCCAGTCTAACAGCATAACTATTCATACCAGTGAAAATATTATTGGCGATTCTATTTTTTCCGGTTTTAGAAGTAGAAAACTGATATAAGTAGTGGTATGAATTACTTTCAAAATTGTTATTTGTAATACTGGCGTCTACACAATTGTTGATATACAAACCTCTACTTTGAATATTCTCCATGGTATTATTATTTAGAATAAGGTCTGTGATATAGTAAAAATACATACCATAGTAATGATCCTCAAAACTTGAATTCATCACCGCAATGTCTGAAGCCTGAGATGTATAGTAGATACCATAAGATCCTTCTGACACGTTGCAATTGTCAATTTCTAAACCAGAACAATTACCATTAATATAGATGCAACTGTAAGATGAAGTTGATGAAGTAGAGAGGGTACCTATGATATTACAATTGATCAATCGAATATTTTGACTGTTTCTAAGGTAGATACATCTTTGGCTATTGGGCTGGGTTATAGTAAGGTCCTTTAATGTAATAAAACTGTTATTATTTATGTAAATAGAATATGACGATTGTCCTTGTAAAATAACATCAGTAGGATTTCCCGAATTAGATTCAACGGTAATTGTTGAAGTTTCAGATAATCCAGATATAGTTGAGGTCCAAGATACATTTTGAGTGTAAGTACCGTTTTTAATTTTAATAGTTGTGTGTCCACTTAGACCTTCACTTAACATATCGCTATAGATACTGTTAAGATTTGGATACGTCTCTCCAGCTCCTACAACATACGTTCCAATGAATGGAGCCGCACTAGCTGATGAGGCAAATAGAAATAAGATTAAAAGTAAGAATAAGGGTTTGTTTTTTTTAGTTCGATGTAGCATGATTTTTTATTTATTTGGGTCAATTTTAAGTGTGCGAAAGGTAATAAATTTAAATTTATGGTGAATGGTTGTTTTAAAGTTGTGAATTACACTAAACTATAGTAGAAACGATTGAATTGAGCGTTCAATTTTATAATCTACTAAGGTATTGGATTATTTGTACTTGTCATACAAACTCTTACCAGTAAGTATTAATGGAATACACTTTGCAACCCGACGTTGCCGTGTCGCTTCTTGTTTACCTTCAGCTATATGATTAGCATATTCTTTTTGTCTACCTAAGGAGAGATTAAAGAAAGCATTGCTAAACTCTTCTTGGTTAAGTTCTGATTGTAGTTCCTGTGGAACGGTGTATGAAGTATCTCTATTTAGCTTTATTTTCTTTCCTAGTTTTTGATTTTCAATAGCTTCATCTAAATAGACTTTAATTAAGTTTTCATCCATTTCTTGGATGGATTTGAATCTCCATTGTCTCAGGCCTCTTGTTTTATCGGGAGAAGCATTTATTAGAATGTTTAAGGGATCTTTTAGAAATACACCTTGATGAAACCACAGACCTACATAAGATTTGAAACTACCTATACCTACTATGTTTTTATTGTTTATAGTGTATACTGGGGAACCCCACTTAAATGTTCCATTCAATTCCGTTTTTTTGATGATTGACTCTAAAAATTGAATTTCCTTAGACCAACTAGTGTTCAGTTTATAGAATTCAGTAATATCTTTTGGGATAATCATTATAACTTAAACCAATGTCCTCTTAAACCTTTGTCGGTATGATACTCCAATGTTGGCATTGGAAATTTTATTGCATTTGCCATTATTAAAAGTGTTCGAACAGCTTTTTTCTTAGTTTTTATTCTGGAGAGGTCAATGTCTGGAGCGAGATAAAACTGTCGATGTCGTTTTATGTTAGTATAATCATAGGTGTAACCTTCACTTGTGTATCGGTTACTATGTCCTCCTAACATTCCGTCAGCACCATAGCCAACGGCAAGATTTAACCATTTTGGAATTTTACTTTCTGGAGCAAAGGAATGAATATTAGCACTTAACCAATATGTCTGAGCATTATAGTCTTTTAGGAGCCGTTCTGGAAAGTTGCTTCCAAGTGCATTCGGTCTTATAGCCGAATAGGGGGATGGGTTGTAGGAGTACTTCATCCAAATCCGTTGTTCATCCCATGCAAGACTTTGACCAATGGCTAAACTAGCTCCTAATGCATTTGCCGCAACGTCACCCATACTAGCTCCCCAACCACTTGAAAAGCCATCAAATACCTCGACGCTTGTTTGAATTAAGAAACCATAAGACCCACCAATTAAAGAATATTGCTTCTTAGAATAACCTGCCCACTTCATCATTTCTATTCCTGCCACGCCCTCATAATAACATGAAAATGAATGCCCTACCTTATCCATTTGTTGCCATTCTTGATTGTCATTGAAAAAATGAAATGGAATAAGGTCGTGATCCTTATACCATAATTGATAGAGACCTACCATTGTTCCTGTATATGCAATAGAATTACCAATGATAACAGTTTGCTTTCTAAACTTCGTGTTCGTGGAATCCTGAGCACACAATTGTATACTCAAAAAAAGTAATGGTAGTATTACAAGCTTATGCCAATATGGTAGCTTTGGTAGCATCAAGTATTTTTATTACCTCTTCTGTGGAAGCCGCCTGAGCGTAGACTCTAAGCAAAGGTTCCGTTCCACTTGGGCGAATCATTACCCAGTCATCATTACCCAATAAAAATTTGTAACCGTCAATGGTTTCATTTCCGGATACAGTATAGGTATCAAACGATTCGTAATCTTGATTTTTGCACTTCTCAATAATTGCCCATTTTTGTTCTTCAGGTACGTGCAGATCGTATCTATCCATTGCAAAAGACCCTGTAATTTCATAAACTTCTTCAATTAACTGATTTAACGTCTTATTGGTTTTGGCCATATATTCCCATAAGATAAGACCCATCCATATCCCATCTCTTTCTGGGATATGTGTGCTTACAGCAATTCCTCCACTTTCTTCACCTCCAAGTAGTGATTGATTCTCAATCATTTCCTTACAAATATATTTGAAGCCAATTTTAGTAACATGGTGTTCTATCCCATAGTGATTGCAAAGGTTTTTAATTTTTGAAGTACAGCTAAAACTGGTATAAACATTTCCTTTCACTCCTTTGAATTCTACAAGGTATCTAATGAGCAGTAGAATAATATGATGAGAATCAACAAAATCCCCATTTTCATCAAATAATCCAATTCGATCTGCGTCACCATCGGTAGCCAACCCACAAGAAATGTCAGAGTTTGCAATGTGTTCTGCAAATGGTTTTAGATTTCGAGCTATAGGTTCAGGTGCTTGTCCCATAAAACTTGGATTGTATGTAGCGTGCATTAGATATGCTTCTGGAAGAAGTCGTCTGACTACATTTTGACCTGCACCATACATGGCGTCATATCCAAATTTAATACCACTATTTCGGATTGCATCGATATCAAAGTTAGAATGAACATGATCTATGTATTCTTGTTCCATATCGATTAGTTCTACCAAAGGACTAGACTTTAGCTCTTCAAAAGGAATGATATCACATGCATATTCCTTAGGTATGTTAGCTTCTACGGCATCAATCTCATCTTGAATAGCTGGACCTCCATAATGTGCTTTAATTTTATACCCATTGTAGCTTGGTGGGTTGTGGCTCGCTGTAATGACAATACCTGCATAAGCTTGGTGCTTCAAAGTAGATAATGAAACCATTGGAGTAGAAACAAATCCTTCAGAAGTATACACTTTTATACCCTGAGATATTAAGACAGAAATGGTAGTCTCTGTAAAAAGTTCACCTCCAAATCGGCAATCATAGCCAACCACAGCAGAGTGATTATCTGTTTTTTCTTTAATCCATTTTGCGGTTGCGTATGCAACCCTAGCTACATTTTCAGTAGTATATTCTTTTGCGATGATGGCTCTCCATCCGTCTGTTCCAAATTTTATCTTAGTCATATTTTAATGTTGTTCCACTCTCTACTTAGTAGATTTTGATAATACTTATCTGATTGTCGAGATGGGATTTCTTGTTCGTTAATTTTTTCTAGTAAAAAGCTAAATCTCTTTTCGCTTAAATATTCTTCTAACCCTTGAAGGTTAATTTGTACATCCAGTTCTTCAAGCTGATTTTTGGACAATACAATTGCATGTTTATCAATGAAAAACTCGATTGATGTTAATTCTTGGAAAGGAATATTTTTATATTTAGTCCAAGTTTCTGTTATGGTGATATTATCGACCTTCCATGGTAAAAACATAATGGAAGAGAAGTGATCTGAATTACTTGCATTCAGAATCGTTTGTTTGTTTTTATTGATATACTTCTCCAATGCGGTATAGAAGAAGTTGTTTTCTTCATTTGAGTTAATTGTTGGGGAAAGTATCTTATATACAATTTGTTTCTTTTGAATTGCCTTATAAAATTTACGATTAACTTTAGGACTGTAAATTGCCTGTTTCTGATATTCAAACCATTTATTGCGATCGGTTTTAAGATCTTCACTACCAAATTGTACCAGATTAAATAGGTAGCTCTTACTGTGTAGAGCATCCCAATATGTAAGCTCGGAGGAACCGCTGGCATTGCACGGAATATATTCTGTCTTTAGCAGGTTTATAATATCGGGTGCATCCACATATCCATAGTTTATCACTTTGCCATACTTGTCTTTTCCTGTGAACGTAAATCCTTGGATACCGAACTCAAAGTTATTCTTGAATATTCTCCAAAATTCATGAATGAATAGGTCGTTGCTTCTAACGAATGGACTTATAGCCAATTTTTCTCGCTTTATCAATTGTTGTGCTCCTACCACTAATCTTTTGTCACTATTTTCCCAAATAGCTAAATCACCAGTAAGCAATCTAGGATAAAGTATTTCGGGTAATGAACGTACCAGATTAAAGCCAATGCTATCGACTTGTTTTGCATCCGTTAGGTGAAGCATTACAGGAGTGTAATCATAGCTATTTGGAATTTTATTGGATGTCTTACATCCAAATCCCATAAGTAAAACTAGTATTAGAAGTTTATGTAAACGCATTTTCTCCTGTTATTTCCATTCCTAAAATTAGTAGATGAATATCGTGAGTACCTTCATAGGTCACAACACTTTCTAGATTCATCATATGTCTCATTATGGGGTATTCTCCCGTTATTCCCATACCTCCGTGCATTTGACGTGCTTCACGTGCTATGTTCATTGCTATTTCAACATTGTTTCTTTTGGCCATTGAAATTTGAGCAGGGGTTGCTTTACCATTGTTCATAAGATTTCCAAGTCTCCAGCAAACCAATTGTGCTTTTGTTATTTCAGTTAGCATTTCAGCAAGTTTCTTTTGTTGAAGTTGGAATCCACCAATAGGTCGTCCAAATTGATGCCGTTCAGAGGCATATTTTCGAGCACTTTCATAACAATCCATGGCAGCACCAAGTGCTCCCCAACTGATGCCGTATCTAGCGGAATTAAGACATGTTAAAGGACCTTTCAACCCAGTAACCTTTGGGAGTATATTGGATTTAGGAATTCTAACATTGTCAAAAACCAATTCCCCAGTAATACTTGCTCTAAGGCTCCATTTACCGTGTGTGGTAGGGGTCGTGAAACCTTCCATTCCGCGTTCCACGATTACACCTTGTACAATTCCATCAGGATTTTTTGCCCATACAATGGCAACATCAGCTTCTGGAGCATTGCTAATCCACATTTTAGCACCGTTTAAGATTATGCTATCACCATCTTCTGTAAAATGTGTGGTCATCCCATTAGGGTTAGAACCGTGGTCTGGTTCGGTTAATCCAAAACACCCTAGCATTTCACCAGATCCAAGTTTAGGTAAGAACTTTCTCTTTTGTTCTTCACTGCCAAATTTATGAATAGGGTACATAACCAATGAGCCTTGAACGCTTGCTGTGGATCGAATACCACTATCGCACCTTTCCAGTTCTTGCATTGCTAAACCATAACTAATGTAATCAAGACCACCTCCTCCGTATTCTGCGGGTATTTGTGGACCGAAACAACCTACTTCTCCCAGCTGTTTAACAATGTGAGAAGGGAAATAATTCTGTTGAGCACATTCTTCAATGATGGGAGATAATTCTCGTTTTACATATGATCGAACACTGTCTCTAACCATTTTATGTTCGTCACTTAAAAGGTCATCAATGTTATAAAAATCTGGTTGATTATAGGTGTCCTTACCTTTTCCAGATTCCTTTAATGAATTTATTTCTGCTTCCGTCATTGGTTTTAAAATTACATTTGCAAATGTAAAATATATACACAAAGGACAGTAATGAGTAGTGGTTTAAAAACGATACTAAGAATTGATAACATAAGAGTAAAGGCTTACCATGGTTGGTACGAGTCTGAAAGGAAAATAGGTGGTATGTATTCTATTTCCATTAAGATTACAAAAATGACAGCTGCAGACACTTCATTTCAAGATATCAATCAGACCATAAACTATGAAGAGATCCATACGAGAGTAGTAGCTGTTATGAAAGAAGAGTTTAAACTTATAGAGCATTGCTGCAAAACGCTGTTTGATAATCTCAAACCTCTTGGTGATGATGCACAATGGGAAGTTACATTGGTTAAAGAAGAGGTGCCAATAAAACATGTTGGATATACTTCTTTTACCGTCACTGGTTAAAGCATTGTGTAGGTATTCATTGCTCTTTAACAATAAATAATTTCAGTTAATCCAATCCTATCGTTTTAACCTACTGATTCTGGTATAAAAGCATATTTTCGCAGCCTAAATTCTTAAAAATTTAAATGGGAACATTAATAATGGCAGGTCAGCTAATACTGGCTTTAGCAATACTAGTATCACTTCATGAGTGGGGACATTATATAGCAGCACGATCTTTTGGTATCAGAGTCGAAAAATTTTTTATTTTCTTCGATGCTTGGGGCGTTAAGTTATTTAGTAAGAAGATTGGTGATACAGAATGGGGGATAGGATGGTTACCTCTCGGTGGATATGTGAAAATATCTGGAATGATTGATGAGAGTCTTGATAAAGATCAAATGTCTTCTGAACCTGAAGATCATGAGTTTAGAAGTAAACCAGCTTGGCAAAGACTAATTGTAATGATTGGTGGTGTTACTGTCAATTTTGTCTTGGGAGTTTTAATATTTGCTTTGTCTTTATGGCACTATGGTGAAAAATCTTTACCCAATTCCAAGGTACTCGAAAAAGGAGGTATTGAGGTTTCCGAACTAGGTAAAAGCATTGGTTTTCAAACTGGAGATCAGGTTGTAGGAGTAAAGGGGTTAAAAGCTGTTAACTATTATGATCTATTTAAACCTATTAATTATATCAAAAGTGGCTTGTTCTATGATGTGGTTAGAAATGGTCAGGAGGTTAAGATTGAAGTGGCTGATAGTATTAGAAAACAAGTACTTGAAAGTAAAGGTAAAGTTGATTTATTCTCCTATAGACGTGCGGCGTTTGCAGGTGATTTAACAGATAGTGGCGGAGCTAAAGTATCAGGAATGCTTAAAGGGGATAGAATTCTTTCAATTGATTCATTAGAAGTTGCATTTTTTGATGAAATAGGTGGTGCTGCATTTAATTTCAAGGGACAGACTGTTCCTGTTTCAATAGAAAGAGATGGTAAGCCAATGGTTATTAATGTAGCTATTGATACAGCTGGTAAATTGGGTATGTATCCTAATAATTTGGCCCAGTTCCAAAATGACATTGTAACCAAGGAATTTGGATTTATAGAGTCCTTTCCTGCGGGGTATAACAAAGGTACCGAAGCTTTAATGGTAAATGTTATCGCATTTGGAGAAATGTTCAAAGGAAAACTGAATCCCGTTAAGTCGGTTAGTGGACCTGTTGGAATTGCTAAAATCTTTGGAGCAACATGGAGATGGCAACGATTTTGGGAAATTACAGGAATGCTATCATTCATTCTAGCTTTTATGAATTTACTACCTATTCCAGCATTGGACGGTGGCCATGTGTTGTTCCTTTTAATTGAAATGGTTAGAAGAAAGCCGCTACCTGAAAAAGTAATGTACTATTTTCAAGTTGCTGGTATGATTATACTATTTGCTCTTATGGCATTTATTATTTTTATTGATGCCTTTAATGCCTTGTTTTAAATGAGGTAATGGAAAGCTATTTCCAATTCTATCATATTTCTGAGGCCTTTTATATAGACGAAAAGGAACTCAGACTAAAGTATTTGCAAATAAGTAAAGAGAATCATCCAGACTTGTTTATGAATGACGAGTCTAGGTATGATGAAGCGTTGAATACTACCAGCATAAATAATACTGCTTTTAAGCAGCTAAAGTCTTTTCAGAATAGGTTGTCTCATATTTTAAGAATCAATGATGTATTATTAGATTCTAACAGTGGAATACCTCAAGAGTTCTTAATGGAAATGATGGAGGTAAATGAGTCCATCATGGATTTAAAAATGGAACCAGATGCACAAAAGATAGAATCACTCATCGAGGACATTGACGAAATGCATTCAGCATTTAATAATAAGCTAGAGGTTTTAGCAAAAGAAGCAGATGTATTAGAAGAGGGAGAGAGACATACTTTATTGGAAAAGATAAAAGATATTTACCTAAAACAGAAGTATGTGTTGCGTTTAAAAGAAAGTCTGAATACATTCGCACCGCTTTAGAGATAAAGTACTAATTCAAAATGCCCGGATGGCGGAATTGGTAGACGCGTCGGTCTCAAACACCGATGCCGCAAGGCGTGCCGGTTCGATTCCGGCTCCGGGTACAACGATACAACCGCACTGAAAGGTGCGGTTTTTTTATGCCTTGAATTAGGTAAACCTCCTTTTTTTTTAGAAAGAGGACCAAAGGGAGTCAATCTGGATCCCAGTTCAAAGTCCAGTATAAGATCCTATAATAAATAAGTCTCTTACTCTATCCAACTTTAGATTCTCTGATAAGTCTAAAGCGTATATTTTTTTAAGTTCATCTGGATTCAAGTATACTGAGTCCGTAACTTCATCAATTACTCTAAAATTTCGATTTAAATATTCACGATTTGTATGTAAATTTCTATAGGAAGCTTCATTCATAAAGACTTTTATGTTTTTGATTATTGTTCCGATATAATTTGTTGAGTAATCTTATTGTTCGTAAGAACAATAAAAAGCTTTCATAGAAATCCATATTTATTGTATCGAAGTCCAGTATAACATTCTTCTTAGTTTGATATTCAATGAGTTTGTTAAGTGCAAGCTCGTAGTTTTTAAGAGTATTGGGACTTTTTGACGATGTCTGAATCAATATTGTCTAAGAGGTAGTTGAGTTCAACTAGTTCAGGATATGCTTTATTTGCCTTTGCTCTTTGTCGTTTTGCGTTCCAAAAAGTGGGATGTATCTTTTCTGAGATAGACAGTTTAAACCTATCTGAGCCACTTCTATAAATCAGGTATATAAGTGTAGCACTATTGGTGTTGGCTTCTTTTAGATTAAAACTAAAGTTCCCCTTTTTTAGTAAGTTCAAATAAACAATCTTGACTAATAATAAATTTTCGTTTGTTTCTTGCATTAATCACTAGTGTAATAGTATCGCCTATAGATTTTCCGCCTTTCCAATAACCTACTATTCCTGGAAAAACTTTGCTTGTTTTGTTTTTTGGAAATATTCTTAAAGAATCTCTATAAGATTTATTGTAAACCTTGAAAAAGTAGTCGTAGTTTAATCTAAGTTCCATTTCAGGTTCACCACATATATCATAATCTCTATAAGGTTTAGAGCAAGAATGAATGATAATTAATGTTAAAATGGCTAGAGTTATTTTTTTCATATGACAATAATACTAATGCTCTTGACTATTGGGTGCTAAATAGGGGGGTGATATTTCTTTATTGTTATTAACTACTCTTATTTTGTCTATTACCTTAATGTATGCTTAGATTGAGTCTTGTAGCTAAACTAGACCAATATCAGTTAAATTAAATAAAGTTTAGTGTAGCCCGACTCCAGGTACTGAAGGCGAATTTTCACCATTATTGGATGGAAATTCGCCTTTTTTGTTGTCGTAACTTTTTGACAACGTGCGTATTGCAAAGAAATTTTCGTTGCTAGAAAAAGTTCGACATGCCTTCAAACTTGCATTGTAAAGGAATCAGTAGCTATTTACGAATTCGTGTTCTTTAATTTCAAAGTATTCCATTGTGAGAAATTAGTTGATCCTAAAAAAATAAGAGTTTTGAAAATAGGTGGAATTAATGTGACAGAACCCATACTTTTGTCAAGTATGCAAAGGTCCTTCACTATCAAAATACTAATGGTAATTAGCATTTCGGCATTTTTAATAGCATCATGCAGAAGTTCTATTACTTCAGGTACAGTTGTCATAGATCAGAGTGATTCATTAGCTCTTTATCCTTATTGGATAGAGATGATGAACGACTCCAATGTGAACTATCACAATGCCGTTTTAGCTTTTGACAAGTATTGGGAGAACAGAAATACTCCCACCGAAGACAATGGTGAAGCAAAAGATATTTTTGGTAAGCAAAAAAGTCCAGAAGAAAAGGCAGAGGAAGATTCACGCTCACTTCAATATGTAGTTGAATACAAGCAATTCCTGCATTGGAAACAAACCAATCAGAACTTAGTAAAACCCGATGGCACTATAATGACCCCGGAAGAAATCTTAAAACAGTGGGAACAACAAAAAAATAATAGAACACGCAAATGAGACCATATTTAACGCTACTCTTCAGTACACTGTTTGCTGGAGTTACATTTGCTCAGAATCTTGCTAGTTTCACTCAAGTAGGTCCTATAAAATTTCCAGCCAATCCAAGTGTACAAACTACAGGCATGGGTAGAGTGTCTAATATGGTCTATCATCCTACTGATAGTAATACATTATTTGCTATCACCTCTTCAGGAGGGGTATTCAAATCTGCTAATGAGGGCACTACATGGAAACCCATAAGTGACATGCTACCAACCACATATTGTGCATCATTAGCTATCAATCCAGTAAATCCAAATGTAATGTATCTTGGCACTGGGGATGCAAACTATGGTTATCGTGGAGGTATGGGAGTTTGGAAAACGAACAACGGTGGTCAAACTTGGTTCCAGTCTTCAGGCGGAATCGGGAATAAGCTAGTCTCCTACATCCTAATGACTCCAGGTGATACATCTACTCTAATAGCGGCATGCTATGACGGCATATATAAAAGTACCAATGCTGGCTCTAGTTGGGTGAAGAAAACCGCTGTAAATGCTAGTTACAGAGACCTACATTACCAGCCACAAAGCAGTAATATACTTTACTCAGCTACCAATACCCATTTCTATCGTTCTCTAGACAATGGTAATACCTGGATATCTTCTAATGTAAATAGCAACATTACCAGTGCAGGTATCAAAATAGCAGTATGCCCTAAAGATACGTCTCAGCTATTTTGTGTGATATGGAAAAGCGGTGCTACTAGTCCGTTTGGTGGAGTATATAAGTCAACTGACCATGGAGCTTCTTTTACACTTCAAGCTGACACACCCAATATCTTAGGATATTCTGGTGATGGATCTAGTTTAAATGGACAAGGAGCATACAACCTAGCAATAGCAAGTGATCCTAATGATGCAGATGTGCTATATTTTGGAGCGATAAATGTTTGGAAGTCTAGTAACCAAGGAGTTTCCTTTGATTTAAAATCACATTGGGGTTATGGAGTGCACGCAGATAAACATGGCTTTCTCTTCTCTCCTTACAATCCCAATAAACTATATATCTATCACGACGGCGGCATAGATAGAACCACCGATGGTGGTGATACCTGGACTACACTTGAGGATGGACTTAGTGCCTCTGAATTCTATAAAATGGGAAGCAGTGGCCTATACAAAGACAACATATTAGGCGGTCTCCAAGACAATGGAATGGATGTGGCTGTAGATAAGCAGTTCAGCACGGTAAGAGGTGGTGATTGGGGCGGCGATTTTGCCTTCGATGCTTTCGATAAGGATCTAGTCTATGAAGATGGGGGACGAAAAAGAAATATAGTAACGCATGCAACGAGTACTATAAATGGTAATGGCGGTGTATATACAGTGCACCCCAATGATAGTAACGTAATGTTCGAAGCTACGATAGACGTATATAGAACACAAAACCTTAGAGCTAATCCTTGGAATGCGGTAAGTTGGACAAAAATATCGAATTTCACAGGTACTACTTCCAAAGTTGGAATGGCTTATGCTAAGTCTTCGAGCGGTACTTTTTATGCTGCGTTTAGACCACAGGCTTTGTATATAAGCACAAACATAAATGCGACATCACCATCTTTTACAAAACTTACTTCATTCCCATACACTAGCGGGGAACAGATTAGACAATTAGAAACATCAACTACAGACTCCAATGCTATCTATGTTGTAACTACGAAATCTCGCATATTGGCATCGTATAACAAAGGTGTTACGTGGTCAGAAATAGATAAAAACTTACCTTCTTTTACCATCATTAAGTTTCTTTTAGATCCAAATGCAAGCGACTCCAGTATGTATGCATGTAATGCCTTTGGCGTGTACTATAGAAACCACTTTATGACCAATTGGATTCCCTTTTCACAAGGTTTGCCTACTGTATCTCAGATAACAGATATGTCTATTATGAATGATGCTAATGCAAATGGACGTTTGCATATATCCACTTGGGGAAGAGGAATATGGCAAACTGATTTATTTAGGAATTCAACAGTGGCTCCGACCGCAGATTTCACTATTAATACAACCTCAACCCAATCTTGTATAAACACTATAATAGCAGTGGACAATTCTTACGGTTCTCCTTTAGGAAGAAAATGGCAGATAAGTCCATCTACGGGCTGGGAATATGTGAATGGAACAGACTCAATGTCCTCACGAGCAGAGATTCGCTTCACAACATCGGGCACTTACTATATTTCACTTCGTGTTTACAATAGCATTGGTACAGACATAAGTACCAAGTATTATAATTATTCACCACTGTCTGTAAATTCCACATGCAGTACTACCACAAGTAACCTAGGTGGTTATACCATAGGCATTTATAAGTTTGAGCTCAATACGATCTCCAACTCTTCCAGCACTGGTAATAAGAGTTACGAAGATTTCTCATGTGCTAGAAATACCATATTAAAAGGGAACACAAGTTACACAGCGTGGGTCACCAACGGAAATAATTATAGTGAGAATGCAAAAGTCTATATAGATTACAATGACGATGGTGATTTTCTAGATGCCAACGAATTGGTAGGAACTATTGCCAGTGGCCTGTCAAGGAGGTCCTGTACATTTACCACCCCAACTATTCCGCCAGTGAACAACAAGTTTATTAGGCTGCGAGTAGTATCAAATAATAGCACGGTAAACTCACCTTGTGGTCAGTTAGGTTACGGTCAAAGTGAAGACTATGCAGTTTATATAGACAACACGAATCCAGTTGTGACTATACAAATTCCTACACCCACTGTAAGCAACAGTTTTACTGCTATTTTTAAAACTTCAGAAGTGGTTACAGGTTTTGATATTTCGGATATTTATGCAACCAACGCTAGCGTTTCTAATTTCACCCAAAGAGGTATAAAAACATACTCCGCAGACATTACTCCTGTATCAAATGGCCAAGTATCAGTTCAAGTAAAATATCACAGGTTGAGTGATTTAGCTGGTAACCTGAATGCTCCCCAATCTGTGTCCACAGAATACTTCGTTGGCTTTCATTCATTCACCTTTGCTGGTATATCAGTAAAAGATAGCATTCTCCAAACAAGTACTGGAGGAATCATTAAAAGCTATGTCCCATTTGGGACAAGGTTAGATTCAATGGTAGCTACTTTTACATTAAGTGATACAACCTTTAGCTACATAGGCCTAAAGGTACAAACATCAGGCATAAGCCGGGTAGATTTTAGCGATACAGTAACTTACGTAGCTGTCGCTAAAAACTATAATCTGACATCTACCTATACAGTAGAAATAGTAGAAAACGAAAATACCGAATGTGATTTACTCAGTTTTGGTTTTACTAACCCTGAGGCAAATGGCTCTATCACGCAAACTACAAATGGGGGCGAAGTAGCTCTTACGGTTCCTTACGGCACATCACTTAGCAGCCTAGTATCAAACTTTGTCGTAAGCGACAGTGCAACCGTCTATATGAACTCTTTAGTACAGATAACTGGAAGTACAGCAAACGATTTTGTTACACCCTTGACATACACAGTAGTGGCACAAGACACCAATTTTTCTAAAACATATACCGTAAATGTAAAATTAGCCAAGAACATTGCTTGTGATATACTCACTTATGGAATAGAAACTCCAGCGAGTATGGGTTCCATAACTCTAAATGGTAATGCTGGTGGTACAATTGACGTGTATGTTCCATATGGCACTTCTCTCGAAAATCTAATAGCTTGGTTTACGACTAGTGATAGTGCACAGGTTTACATTCTTGACAGTCTTCAGAACTCTGGTGTAACATCTAATGACTTTTCCAACTCTGTATCCTACCAAGTAATAGCTCAGGACACTAATTTATCCAAGATCTATACTGTAAATGTATTCGTAAGCGATAATAAAGAATCTGATTTGCTGACTTTTGGTATTGTCTCTCCAGCCACTTCAGGTACAATTACATCAATTGATTCTGCTACAGGTAATGTCCAAGTCTACTTGCCATATGGTACTGCATTAGATAATCTAACAGCAACATTCACAGTGAGTGATAGTGCACGAGTATTCATTAGCCAAACAGAACAACAAAGTGGTGTAACGACAAATGATTTCACCAATGTGGTCAATTACAAAGTAATAGCACAGGATACTAACTACTCTAAAACATACGTCGTAACACTTAGTCTATTACCAAACACTGCCGCAGAACTAATTGATTTTAGCTTAGTAAACCCATCGGTAAAAGGAACTATTACGAGAGACACCAAAGGTGGTAATGTTAAGCTAATAGTATCTGCAAGTACAGATCTAAAAAACCTAGTTGCTCAATTTACGTTAAGTGATAATGCTTCTGCATATGTGGATGGAGTATTACAAGAAAGTACCATTACAGTTAACAACTATAGCGATACGGTCGTTTATACAGTAACCGCAGAAGACGGTGTGACTAGTAAGACTTATTTCATCAAGATAAATACAAGTACAAGTTCAGTTGCTAAAATATCGAATGGGTTTTTAGAAATATTACCAAATCCGGCCAGCAATGAATTACAGATTAATGCAACCGGTGTTCTAATAAATAATAGTATTTACACTTATGAAATTACGGATGCCTTAGGTCAAATTATAAAAGCCAATCAACTAAATAGAGCAGACGCTAAGATTAATATCTCTGACCTCTCCATTGGCATATATCACCTTAGAATTAGGACCGAAGATGGCTATTGGATTGGGAAATTCTTAAAAGAATAATAGGTAAGACAAGACTGATGAGGCTAAATTTTGAGTTGAGACCAGTGATGACCCTGAAATTTCGAGTAATAACCGTCTAAACCTTTCGAATGTCTCTAATGCCTTGCAAATACTAGGCTTGAATTTCATTTTGCTCATTGCTAAGGTTGTTTTCTACAACATGTCTTTGAGAAATACGCTACTTGATTTTTAGCTCAGTAGTTTGTTAAGTCTTTTACCTAATTTCTTTTCGGATTAGTTTCCAAACTTCTTTGTTGTATGTTGCTTTAGAAATGCCTGTTAATTTTTTCAATATTTCATAATATCTTATATTCCCTTTTTCAGAAGGACCTACCCGCAAGAATTCCCAAACACCAGAAAATCCTTGTTCTTTTTCAATTTTTTGAACCAATAGGGCATTTATGATATAGTCTGCCGAATTGCTAAAACCACTTGTTTTGAAGTAAATAGGAGTTTCTTTTATTTCAATCCAATTTGTATTTTCTTCACTTGCAATTTGCTCATTAAACGCATCAAATATTTCTTTCCAAGTTAGTCCCCAACTTCCACCGAACAAATAAGCACACCCCTCATCTATGGCTCGGTTTACTTCTTTTCTGGGTATTACTAAGCTTAACCTGTCGTGCCATAAATCATGAGGATCAAATTCATTAAAATTGGCATTATCGTTACCCAGTATTACTAATTTCCTGTTTTCAAGTTTAGAACTCCAAATACCTTGTGTTCTTCCATTATAGTCAAGTTTGTACTCGACTCCAATGAGTTTTTGGAGTTCGATTATGTTTTCACAACAATAATAATCTACTCTTTTGTTTATGGATTTTAGTTTTTCATCGTAGATTGAAGTTAACTCATTAAACTCATTAACCTTTTTTAAATTTATTGTATTTTGATAATGAAAAATATTATTTCCCGTTTTTTTTGTTTTCCAATTTCGAGTATTTAATAGGAGAGGAGACGAAAAGGTAAAAGAGTTTCGAGTTTTATGAGCAATAAATTCAAAATTTGCCCTCAACAAAGCTTCGTTGTCATTAATTCCTATATATGAAACTTTAACGTTATAACTACTATCGTTTAATAATACAGCATTGGTCAAATAGGGCTTGTAAAAGAAAATATCTTGAAATTTTTCGCTTCTCTCTATTCCATTTAGTTCATCTAGTAATATTAAAGTTTCAATTTTTTCACTTTCAAAAACAAACTTATTTTCTTGATTAGATTTTCGTGCAGAAATCAGGAAATTATTTAAGGAAGTTATTAATGCCTTACTTTCTATACTGTCCTTAGGCAAAACAATATTTGAATTTAGTCTCAAAGTTGTCTGTGCATTGGTGTATAGCAAAGAGGTTAGGAGTACCAGGGTGTAGATTAATTTCATCTTCTGTTTTATTAATTGGATATCTAAATTTCTGTCAAAAATTGAACCAAATTTGGATTTAGTGAAGTGAATAGCTTCTCCCTTGGTAATAACTGTTCTAAATGTACAATTGAATGATACTATTTCAGAATAAAAAAGTCGCCTCAAAGGGCGACTTTTTATTGCTAAAGCAAAGCTTTGTTATGTTTTGTGCTATTATCTAATAAGTGTAATAGTACCGGTGTAGTTATAAACTTCATCGTTAAGAGCAATCACTTTGAGAGCATAAGCATATACATCTTGTTGAGCCGGAACACCTTTGTACATACCGTTCCATTCTTCGTATTTGTCAGTAGACTTAAACATGATTTCACCCCATCTATTGAAGATGACTAATTCCATTGCTTTT
>NVWV01000012.1 GCA_002746305.1 Bacteroidota bacterium
ATCTATTAAATCAAAACACGAATTAAATAATTCTTGTGCTTTTTTACTCGCTTCTTTTAGTAAGTCCAAAGAACCATCAGCACCTCCAAATGGAGCTCTTGCCCATACTACACCCACAGTAAGTCGCTGAACAGCACCGGGTTCTAACAAGAACGGTCCTGAGGATTGTATAAATCGCCTATCACCAGGAGAGTTGCCTGCAATTTTTTCCGTCCATTCTTCAGGATGATCTGGATCAGATAATCCGGGGAACATATAATTCGTCTTTGTACCATCAGGATGTAACATATCGTCTCCTGTTCTCCACTTTCCTCGCAGGTAGTTATAGAAATCCGTTGCAATACCTGGGTTTCCGTTTACTGAGTTTGCATCATTATTGTAGTATACAAATTTGGACATTCCAAGTTCTACTTTAGTCTCAATACCACCGATAATGGTATCAACAGTAGGACCTTCAAAGAAATCTACACCTACAGATGGAGGATTTAATCCATATCCCAAAACTCCTTCGTCATTGTCGTCTCCATTGTAGCAAAATCCAAGAGATAATCCGACATCACAACCTACATAGTCGTCAGCAAAATTACCAAGATCCGCATCTACCCATTGTCCAAAATATGTATTCTTTAGTACTTGAGCTCCTCTATTAACAATACTTGTTGTATAGAAGGTCATATCATTTACTTCATCATTGGTTTCAAATGCAAAAGCGGTAGTCTGCATTTCTACTCCAATAGGTTCACCTTGGGTCTCTGAGTGAATATTCCCCTTATCATTATAAATCCACCACAACATTTGATCCGGCTGATCCTCTGGTAAGTTATCAATACTAAGTCCATTACAGTCTTCTCTTAAAATAGGATAATCTCCATTTTGAGGATCGTAATAACCGTCATTATCTTTATCAAAAAAGGGTGCCAATGAAGCGGGTTGACCTCTTCTTCTACCCGGCCAGTTATCAATTTGCTCATCTGCCAAAACCCCTGACCCATTTTCTACATGCTCGATAATCTTAGACCCATTTACCTTGTATATTTTATCCCATTGATCACAAGTTGATTTATTGGTTGTGTGCGTGTTCCCATCCAATGGACCTGGCCAAAAATCAGACCCTCTTTGACGATAGGTCATTGCAGCAAGTCGAAGATTACCAGCTATATCCAGACCTCCAATCCAAATAGCCCCTGCGTACAAACTGTTTTTTCGAATAGAGTTCAAATCGTCAATCTTTGGTATCTCATAACGTGCAGTACTTAAATCCCACCACATGTCTCCTCCATTTAATATCTTGGTTCTTACATTGTTAATATCCAAATCTGCACTTTGTGTTGCAGGATCACAATCTGAACCAAATTTCATTGCTAATCGAGACCCATCACTCCTTGTCGTTCTTCTCTCATCCTCATTTATGTTCTCCTTTGCGAGTATCACAACTGACAATAAGATGCCAGCTACCAACATTAGTTTTCTCATTTCTTTTTTCATGTTTCTTTTCTCTAATCTACGTTGCTATCTTAGAAATATACTCTTAATCCTATTCTTGTTAATCTTGGAATACTATATCTATAAGGGTTATCAACCTTGGCATTGTATAAATCAATGTAAGACTGAGTATTCACCTCATTCGCTGCTTGTTGTTGACCTTGTGGCGAACTTAACCAACCGTCATTATCAGCTAAACCTGTAAAACCATATACACCCGTTATATTCTGGGTATTGAACAAATTCTGAACCCATAAAAATGCTTGCATTTCTATACTTTGTCTTCTGAACCGGTCTTTAGTATGCTTCTTTTTAATACTAAAGTTTTTATTGAAATTAGCATCTACTTTAAACTGCCAAGGTAATCTAGAACCAAATGGATTCCCGTCTAAAGATTGTCGTGAAGCTGTACCAACAGCTACACTAGCTACAGGATTAATATAAGCAGAATAAGGCTCACCAGACTTCGTAGAAATGATAAAATTAGCACCCGCATTTTCCAATACCTTTTTATCAAACCAGATTGGTCCGGTATAGTCATTTCCTCCTTTGAATCTGTAATCCAATATCGCTGTTATTTGATGACGCACATCTCTAGATGTAGGATACAGTGAACGTAAGTTCGGTAAGTTAGCTTGAATCAATGCTGCAGAAGAGTTTGCATTGGAACCTGTACCATCTGCAAATAATAACGAGTAGTTAAGTGTTAATGATGTTCTTCCCTGACTTCTAAGTTCATATTCCGCTCTAAAGTTTTTAATCGTCTCAAAATCTAGATTTTGGTAACTATTATAACTTATAGGGTACGATTGATTTACTCTAACCAATGCATAATCACCTCTTGTTTCTCTATAAGAAGCAATAAGACTCAATGCTGAATTTCTTGATAACGTTTGTTTGAACCCAAGCTCATAACTAGTTGTTACACGAGGTTGAAGGTTCGCATTTGGCACTACAGCACCTTGATTTGCTTCTAAGTAGTAATAAGTGCTCACTGGTGCAAAAATCGCCCCGTTTTGAGGTCTTTGAGCTAACTTATCATAGTTGGCAAAGAACTGAGCCTCAGAGTTGATTGGGAATGAAAACCATACACGCGGCAACACGTTTATCACTGGCTCATAATCTATAAATGATTCAGAAACGAGTCTTTCTTCCTCTTCTACCAAGAATGGTTGAATTCGACCACTACTAGAACCTTGTGCCAGTAAATCTGGATTAGCTAGTTCTACACCAGACTCATCGTACCAAGTAGCTCCATCTCTATATCCAAGTATTTGAGTAGGATTATCAATACTGTTTACATAAACAACATAATCATCTCCAACTGTACCTGGCACATCGTAATTAGCTAATAAATTTTCACCTCTCTCTCCTGACGAGATATTTTTGATTTCGCCTGCAGAATAGGTTGGGAATAAAGAATATTGATCTTTTAGGCCAACTTGATTTGCATCATAACGTTCAACACGCACACCTAATCTCAAGATAAGATCCTTAAACTGGAACTTATCTTGTAACCAGATTGCATTATAAATAGGAGCAAAAGAACCTAAATTCCTGTTTGCACTATCATTGGTAAAATCAGTAAATGAGAACGCCTTTCTAGTTCTATTGCCTAAGTAGTCATACCCATAGTATCCAACAAACGAATTCCCATTGTTCCAAAGGTCATCTGCACTAAACAAATCCAAACTAAAAGTACTTGGATCAAGACTATTAATATCGATATAACTAGCTTCATTGTATAATTGTCCGTTTACATCTCTCTGTCCACCAGCAATTAATTTTGCTCTAAGATTTTTATCAAACTGAGATTGTTGATCGCTATCAATTCGTTGATTATAGCTAACCGTATCAGTAAATGTACCTTGATTATCATATGAATGAATCCCACCAAGTACAAAACCATTTTCTGTTACTGTTTCAAAGTTTTGATTATGTCGGTTAGTAAGTAGTGGCATAAGCGTCCATAATCGACCAGCACTTAAACCCCAATTACTAAAGAACGTTTGCTCAAAGTACATTCCAAATTGTAAATCGTGCGTATTTTCCAAATTAAGAATAGCCTCACCTTGTGCATATGCAGCAGCTCGTTCATTTTGGCTTTTACTATAACCGGTAGCTCCAGTACCTGGATTAGACCACAATGAGTAAGTTAATGATGGTGTAAATCCATTTAACAATCCCAAACCTTGCTGTATTTGAAAATCAGAACGAACTGTGCTCCCATTTGCTTCTGCATTATTAAAGAAACTCTGAGTATATCTAGATCTTAATTCATTCTTGTCACTCGCCTCAAATGTTATTTCTTGATTACCGAATCCTGCTAAATTAAAATACCCTTGTCTCGCAACCGTATCACCATTTTGGTCCACAAATTGTGTTAAATCATTTACGTATTGATAAAATGGCGTTCTAAATGAAGTGAACCTACCAACATATCCATAGTCGAAAAAGTTAAGACCGTGATTTGAGTTTTGAGTTTCTCTCCACTCACTCTGGTAGTCTAATCTCAAATTATAAAAGGCATCTGAGAAAAGAGCTTTCTTCTTCTCTTTATCATCCTCACTTGTTTCACCAAGTCTCTGTGTAAACTTAACATACGTACGAAGTGTTTGATTAGTTGAGTTACTGTATTCCTTGTAGTTCAACAAACTCTGAGTATATCCCCAGTTATTGCCATTGGATTGGTTAAAACTTCCAAATAAGGTCAGTGACGAATTTTTATTTGGTAAATACTCTAATTTACCTTGTGCATTTCCAAAATATCGTGCAACATTTTTTCTAGCCTTGCTAAATTCTAAATCATCAGCAGTTAAAAGTAAACTTCTATATACATTTCCTGGACCATTCGGATTTTCAATTACCGGACTTGCTTCTATCTCAGCAAGAGCTTCATCGTTAACAGTATAAAAACCTCCATAACCTGGGCTTGCATCTGCCGCATAGTTTAAGTTGGCTGCCATCTGATATCCTAAAGCCACATATTCCTTTTCTCCTCCTCCTTTGTTCTTTATCCAAAGTGGACCAACAGAAGAAAATTCAACTTGATTATAATGATAAGAATCAAAAGGACTTGAGGATATCACTTCAAAACTTCTACTCTTGAATCTACTAGGTCCTTTTGTTGTAATACTAATAGCACCACCTGTAAAATCACCATACTGAGCGGGGATACCGGATTGTATAATATCAATTTGCCCTTGAGCTGATTGAGGAACACTACTACTTCCTACTACACGCACACCATCTACATAATAAGCGGTACCGTCCGTTCTACTACCCAAGAAGGAAATACCTCCACCTGCAGTTTGGTTAACTGCTGAAGATGTTGCAGCTATAGCATTTAAACTTCGAGTAGGTAATTTAGTAAGATCAGAACTAGTCAATGTCCTAGAGTTCTTATCCTTTTCAATAAGTGGCTTACCTGCTCGAACAATAATTGTTTTTAACTTTTCTGTACCATCAGCTCCAGCTTGACTCATTTCAATGTTCATGTACTTGGTACTGTTAGCAGATACTTCTATATCCGTAACCTTTTTGTCACTATAGTCCAAGTACTTTACTGTAACGACATACGTTCCAGGATCAAGTGCGTTAATTACATACTTTCCATTTTCATCAGTATATGCACCGCCTTTTCTAATTCCATCTTTTTCAAGTAGAATAGTGGCATATGCAATTGGAGCCTTTGTTTTACTATCTGTAACCTTACCTTGTATCTTTCCAAAATTAGATTGGGCATACAGGCTGGTTGCAAATAAACAGGCAAATAATACAGTAAGTGTTTTCTTCATATACTTTGCTTTTACACGTTTTTTCGAACTTCAATATTTGCTATAAAAATGCAATTATTCAAATTAATTTTACTTAAGGTCTACTTTCAGTTAACAAGCGGGTTAATATTAACCCAATTAATAATTTTTTCAGCCAGAACATTTGCAAGTCCTAGATAAGAGTCTTTTGTCAAGCCTCCGATATGCGGAGTGATTATAACTCTCTCATTATCAGTCAAAAAATCAAATTCAAGCTTTTCCTTGACACTCAATTTGTTTAACTTTTCATTGGGTAACACATCCAATGCTGCCCCTTTAATCTTACCACTTCGAAGACCAGAAATAACATCAACAATATTTACCACTTCCCCTCTTGCAAGATTTAGTAAAAAAAATGGTTTACACACCTTTTCAATAAATGTGGAATCTACCATCTCCTTAGAATACCTGTTCAGCGGTACATGTAGAGTGATAATATCAGACTCTACTTGCAATTCTTCTAGACTTACTTCCTCAACGATAGAGTTACCGAAACTCTTTACAAATTTGTCATACGCCACGACCTTGCAACCAAAAGATGATAACTTATTAGCTAATGTGGATCCAACATTGCCATATCCTATGATTCCTACAGTCATATTTTTAAGCTCAACTCCCTGATTACCTTTTCGGTCCCATAGACCCATCTGGACCTCATTAGTTGCTTTATAGATATTGGATAGCATTCCTAATATCATACCAACAGTTTGTTCTGCTACTGCATTTCTATTCCCTTCTGGAGCATTCATACATTCTATCCCCTTGGTTTTGGCATATGTCACATCAATATTGTCCATTCCTGAACCTAATCGACCTATAAATTCCAATGTATCTGCCTTATCTATCCAACTCTTGTCAAAAACCAACTTACTTCTAAGAACTAGAATAGTCACTCCAGATAAATTCTCTTCCAAATCACCTATACTAATAGATGGCAGGTAAGTAACATCATGCTCTGCTAATTTATCAAGCAAGATAGGATGAACTTCATCTATAATTAATATGTGGTGACGTTTACTCATTTTTCAGGTACAAATATGTCTTTTAAACTTTATCTTATTTAAAATGATGTCCGTATACTTAAACTTACCATTCTTGGTGCTCCAAAATTATTTGGATTATTTTGCTTCAAGCTATAGTAATTTACAAATGACTGAGCATTTAGTTCATTTCTCACACGTTGCTCTCCTTGTGGTGATGCAAGATAACCGTCATCAGACGCTGAGTTAGAGAAGGCATACACATTATAAATGTTTGTTAGGTTAAAGAGATTTCTTACATTCAATTGGAAGACTACAGGCTTATTGCTGACCAATAAAGCTTTGCTCAATGATAAGTCTATTGAAGAGTTCCAAGGTAACCTTGAACCAAATGGATTCCCTTTTATTTGACTTCTGCTTGCAGTTCCTAAGTTTTGAGCTTCGGGAATAGCTGTAACCAGTGCTGTATATGGAGTTCCTGATTGCGTTCTAGCAAATATGTTTAGTCTCATATTTTTAAAGATTGACTTCTTACCCTTAACAAATGAATCCAAAGCCATATTTACGTTCACGTTGAACTTATGTCTTATATCATACTCTAAAGGGTAGATACTTCGCAAGTTTGGTTGATTTGCTTGAATTAATGCGGCGGCTGAATTTGCATTAGAGCCTGTTCCATCTGCAAACTGTAAAAGATAGTTTGCTCTAATATTAATACTTGGTAGACTTATTTCATAATCACCTCCAAATGATTTGATGGTTGAAAAATCAAGGTTACTGTAGGTGATATAACTTCTGGGATAAGCTTGATCGATGCTCACCAAATTAATATCTCCTTTTACCTCAGCATACCCTGCACGTATATTTAATTTACCTCTCTTACCTACAAGCTGTTTAAATCCTAATTGGTAATCTGTTCTTTTGGAAGCTTTAAGATTTGGATTTGGAAGTAAGGTTGAACTGGAATTTTCTAAATAATAGTAGGTATTGATAGGAGCAAACGATTGTCCAAAATTGGGCCTTTGAGCAAACTTGTCGTAATAAGCATAGAATAATGCTGTATTACTTATAGGGAATGAAAACGATAGTCTAGGAAGCACAATAATTTCAGGACTATAATCTTCAAAAGACTCCTTACTAAGTCTCTGATTGGATGGATCTACTAAGTATGGTTGGATTACTCCTTTGGATGTCCTGATACGAATGGCCTCTGCACTGGATAATTGAACACCGCTCTCATCATACCAAGTACTTCCTTCTCTATATCCTAAGATTTCAGTTGGGTTACTAAAATCATTTACGTAAACCGCTGCGTCATCTGAAATTGTGGAGGGGTGAACTACTAATTGTCCGGCTATATCTGAAACTTCACCTGCTGTCTTTACTGGATATAAGGAATATGGATCCTTTAGTACTTGTTGGTTGGCATCAAATCTCTCCACTCTTAAACCTGCTCTTATCTTAATCTTTTCAAGGACAAATTTGTCTTGGAACCACAGTGCCGAATAATTGGGATTATATGCATTTATGAACCTATCAGATTCATTATTTAGAAAGTCATTAAGCCCTTTTCTTCCCTTCAAAAGTTTACCAGTATGATCGTAACCAGCATATGAAACATAGTTATCACCATTGTTCCATAATTCATCAGCACTAAACATATTGATATTAAGTTGGCTCGGGTCAATACTATTTACATCAATAAAATGAGCTCCACCTGTTGTATATCCGTTATCTGATTCCACCAAGTTACGTAAACTCTGATCAAACTGGGTTTGTCTATTTCCATCTACTAAATAGTTGTATGAAACACTATCTGTAAAACCACCTTTACTATCATAACTAAGAATGGGATTGCTATAATCAAAGGATGTGAATTGGGTGTTTAATAACTGAGGCATCAACCTCCATAGCGAATTCGCATTCAATGAATAGAATGACCTTTTTCTTTGCTCAAATAAAGTCCCAATCTGTATATCGTGCTGCTTCTCTAATTCCCTACTGGGATTCATGGATAGATTAACAATAGCTTTAAAACTGCCTTTTTGAATGTCACTTTTGCTATAATTACTCAAAATTGTTCCTGGAGCATACCACATACCATTAATTGCTGTAGGATTCTGACCATTTAAAACACCTTGTGCCTGGAGTAACTCGTCCAAGGTAGAAATATCTCCACCGTCCATAGCACTTCGTGTAAGAGAAGCTCTGAGAGCATTACCTTCTCCTTCTGTAAAACTCAAATCTGTGTCTTGATAACCTTGTAGTTCATGATAGCCATGAATAACAACCTGTTCTCCATTTTGGTCTGTAATCACTTTTGTATCATCAATGAAAGTATATAAATCCTCTCCTTTACTCTCAAATTTACCAACGTGACCATAACTAAAGATATCATCCCCATGAATGGGATCCACCGTTTTAGAATTTACTCTTTGGTAATCCGCTATAAGAAGATAATTAATTTTACTAAAAAGAGTAGAGTCGTATATTGGTTCTCCTTTTGAGTCATACGGCCTCTTAAGTATATGCAGAACTTGAGCATTTATCTTCCCCGTGATGGATGTATTAAGAGGATTGTGATTTGCGTTTAACAAGCTATTGCTAAATGAAAACTGATGTTGTCTTACATATTGTATGGATGGGCTAACCCTGAAAACAACGTTTCGCGAAGGTTTTAACGAAAATTCAGAGGATGCAAACAAATTGTTGGACGACGTATTTTCTTTTGACTTCACACTAACAAAATCATCTTCTATATAGCCATTGGATGATGGCAGTTCTAAGCCATTAGATGTAGTACTAAACGGCGTGTTTAACAAGTCAAGTTTTGCCTGATCTGATAGCTTAAACATTTGTATGGAAGCTGGATTAGCATCCTTTTTATAATCGGCGAATAACGAGAGTGTTATTGCTATTTTGGTCTGTCCATCTTCCACTTTCAGAGGTTTATACCAAAATGTCTCAATTGCATTTTGGTGGTATGCGTTAAAAGGGCTTGAACTTCTCAATAGCAGTCTACGAATGCTGACTGTATCTAAAAAGTCGTTTGTTGTATATTCAATAGCTCCTCCGACAAAGTCTCCATATGCAGCAGACACCCCAGATGATATCACCTTTACTTCACCTAAATTAAAGGTTGTTGGGTCCACTGCACCTATTTGTATTGAACCATTTTTTATAATCCCCAATTGTCCTAGTCTTGCACTTCCGCCTTGAAGCCTCCCATTCCTATTTGTTAAACTGGGATCTAAACCTGCAATTGCTGTAATGGATTCATAGGGACTATCAATAACATCTTCGCCAGTCTTCGGCTTTTTTCTCTCTATTTGTGTTCCTGTCGCAATAGCAGGTCCTATTGCATGAGCTGTTGGGCTCAAATTAAACTTAACGTACTTTGAGTCTCCTGCTGAGACATAAATTTTCTGTTCATGTGATCTAAACCCACTTGACTTTGCTAGAAGCGTGTACTCTCCGGAACTTAACTCGGAAAATATAAAACTTCCTTTCTCATCTACATAAACAGCGTTCACTTTGACTGATCCTTTTTTCAATTCAACATAGGCCACTGATGAAGATGGTGTACCGTCTTCAAGTATTTTTCCTCGTATATCAGAAAACTGGGCGAATAGAGATGTTTGGATGAGGAGTAGCGTAACAGTAATTAATTGGTATTTTCTTAGCATAATTCTTGATTTGTTTATTGCTAAGTTCGGGAAGTTTTTAGGAAAATCTGACCTTGTTTTGACAAGAGGAATACTTCAATTCATCACTGTCAATTTGCAGTTTAGGAACGCAAAAGTCTCCCTTTTATCAACTGAGAAATACCAGTTCTGTTAAAAACAAGCTATACCAATGTTTTGAGAAAGGCAACTGGTGTGCCGAGGAAAACTTCAGCCTCTCGAAGAAACTCTTTGGTAACATCAGACAAATGGTATTCATCCTTATGCTGTTTCTCATTTGTGTTAATCAGGTCAGTAGATTGCAGGTAGCGTTCTACTTCTTCAGCTATTATTTTTGGAGTATGCAATACTTTTAACCCATTGCTAAAGAATTTTTCTATTTGCTGATATATAATTGGATAATGAGTACAAGCTGGAATAATCAACTCTACATTCTCAAAATTTTCAAAATACCTTTCAAATACAGGGAAAAGGACTTTCTCATCCAAAAAGCCATCTTCTATTAAAGGGACTAATAATGGAGTAGCTCTTGCTACTATTTCAAGATTTGGATTGCGTTTTTCAAGTGCTTCATTGAACATACCACTTCCCACCGTTTTACGTGTACCAATTACTCCTATTTTGGTATACTTGGTTTGGGTTGCAATCAGGTCAACTATCGGAGATATGACCTCAATAATTTGATCTTTCGAGTATGGGAGATTCGTTGCTTTTTTAATTACTGTAGCTGCACTATTGCAAGCCACAACTATCATTTTACAGTCTCTACTCTTTAGAAAAGTAGTAATTGCTTTCACATAACTAATAAGAGCTTCTCCGCTCTTATCTCCATAAGGTAAATGAGCAGTGTCACCATAATAGATGAACTGCTCATTTGGAAG
Organism: Bacteroidota bacterium; assembly: GCA_002746305.1. GTDB lineage: Bacteria > Bacteroidota > Bacteroidia > NS11-12g > UBA9320 > UBA9320. The sequence continues at coordinate 10,842 of NVWV01000012.1, forward strand.
TTTTTTTTGCAAGGCTTTTAGAATGGTAAGACCACCAAGCCCTGAATCAAAAACGCCTATAGGTTGTGACGCTTTGATAATCGAATTATTTAACGCCTAATTTAGCTTTCACTAAAGGCATAAGATCATAAGAAGCATCGCTATAAATAATACCACTACCTTCTGTCGTGTCCATTACATAAGCGTACCCATTTTCCTTCGCTACTTCAGCAATCGTCTTTTTCACTTTATCCAATAGTGGAGTAAGAAGTTCTTGTTGTTTTAATTGTAAATTCTCATTTGCTCTTTGTTGTAGCTCTTGATACTGCTTCTGAAGATTTTCTACTTCTTGTGTTTTTATTTCTTTCTCACTATCAGAAACCTCTGGATTATCAAGAAGCTGCATTAGTGCATTATATTTCACTTTAGCATCATTTTCCTTCTCCCCTAGAATCCTTTTCCACATTTCTTGCTCTTTATTTAATTGCTTTTGAATGCTATCTGCTTCTGGTAATAAGTCTATCAGCTCACTGCTATTTATGTGTCCAACCTTCGTCTGAGCTTGAACAGCAAAAGCTGCACACATTACTACTAAAATTACGAGTACCTTTTTCATCTCTATTTTTTATTCTATTTAATTGTTTTGTCTTATAAATTATCTTGGAGGTAAGTCAGAATCATCCACATCATTGCTACCTGGAGGCAAATTATCTCCAGATCCATCTTTTGTTGGAACTACTCCGAGTTCCTCTAGGACTTCATCACTTCTATCATACTTTGGGTTCGATACAAGCATTAGCATATCTCCACTCTTATCAAAGATAAAATCTAGACCATTGGCTTTTGCAACCTTATTAATGGCCTCATAAACTTTATCCTGAATAGGTTTTACTAGCTCCGATCGCTTTTTGAAGAGTTCGCCTTCATATCCAAATTTATCATTCTGAAGCTTTTTAGCGGCCCTTTCTTTTTCAATAATCTCATTTTCCTTCTTCGTCTGCATATCTTTAGTAAGAAGTACTTTCTCTGCTTGATATTGCTTGTATAGCTTATCAATCTCTTCAAATTTTATGTCTATTTCTTCCTGCCATTCCTTACTCAGTTCGTTCAACTGATTCTGTGCCGATTTATACAATGGCATTTGAGAAAGAATGTACTCAGAGTCAACATAAGCAAACTTTTGTGCAGATGCAGATAGACTAGACATAACAAATACTGTTATGAGTATTGTGAATTTAATTATCGATTTCATTATATGTTGTTTCTAAGAGAATAACAGAAACTATGCTAAACCACTCAAACTGCTGCAAACATATGAAAAAATGGTACTCTCACTTGTTTTCACGGTATTTTTTAAACAATCTATTTTGTATGGTATTGTATACATTAATGTGTCAATTCGATGACCTCTGAGGTAATTGTGTTGCTAACATTTAGCTCTCTGTCCATTAATTTCAGCTCTAGTTTTATTTTTTTAGGTTTTACTAATGCTGGATTAGCATCTAAATAAACATCCATAGTCCCAGAGATTCCTTTAAATTTTCCGGTAGGAGTTAGATAAGGTATTCGTTCATGTTGGTTACCATAAGGCTCATTTGTGGCAGGATTAATAAGTTCTTCATACTCTCCATTACTGTTTTCCACCAAATAAGTTACAGGTAAATTGTGAAAATATGGGCTTCTAAAATTAAATGGAGCATTTGTATCGGCGGATGTTAGGCCAATGTCACCATCACCGTCTTGATAATAAAACGAGATCTTAATTACGCTATCCTTATTTTTAATGTTCTTAATTAATTCGACTGACTCTAATTCTATTTCTGGCACATTGCTAAAACTAATTGGCTCAGTTTTACACCCAACTATACTAAACATAACTAGTAGAGTTATTACCTTTGAATATAATATGATGGCTTTGCCTGACATAAATGATATTTGGTCAATTTCTGAGCACAATTTTAACGCCATTGCTTTACAGATATTTCAATTTCAGGTAAAAAATAACCCCATCTATGCTCAATACGTCAAATTAATTGACCAAGAACCTAGTACAATTGAGCACTACACTCAAATCCCATTTCTCCCTATATCTTTTTTTAAAACCCACAAGGTAGTTACTGGACAGTTTAAACATCAAGTTATTTTTGAGAGTAGTAGCACAACTGGCAACAATACATCTAAAAATTATGTAGAAAACATTAACCTGTACCATCTCAATTGTCTCAAAATAATCGAAGATAAATTAGGCCCCATTGACCAGTTTGAAATTCTTGGATTACTTCCAAACTATCTAGAACGTCAGAATTCTTCTCTGGTAAGTATGGTAAAATACTTAATGGATAAAAACAATCAAACTGATAGTTTTTATCTGTACAATCATAAAGACTTGAGTCTGAAACTTCAGTCTAAAAACACTAAAAAACTCCTTTTTGGTGTGAGTTTTGCCCTTCTGGATTTTGTCTCTGAATGCCCTATTGACAGTGAATTAACTATCATAGAAACTGGAGGAATGAAAGGTCGTAAAAAAGAGATGACTAAAGAAGAAGTTTACTCTCAATTGCAGGATGGCTTCCCAAATTCGACAATCATCTCTGAATACGGAATGACAGAACTTTTCAGTCAAGCTTATTCAAATACAAAGGCTTTATATACCTGTCCCAATTGGATGAAAGTACTTCCAAGGTCCGATAATGACCCTTTGAGCAATTCTACAAATGGCCATACAGCTGCCTTAAATATCATTGATCTTGCGAACTTGCATTCATGCTCTTTTATTGCTACTGAAGATCTTGGCAAAATTTATGAAGATGGTTCTTTTGAAGTTTCTGGTCGTATGGATCATTCAGATATAAGAGGATGTAGTTTAATGATTAGCTGAAAATACATTGTACATTTGACCAATGAATAAATACCTGTTAACTTTATTTCTTGCTGTTGTCTTAGTTTCATGTGCAGATGAAAAAACCAATTTCACTCATCACATCAACAATTCAGAAACTATTAATTCTGCGGAGCTGATTTATCAAATGGGAGATAGCACTGTTTTGAAAGGTGACATAACTCAACAGGATTTGACCATTCTACGACAAGAGACATCTGTTTACAATGTAACAGTTGCCGAAAGTAATCAATCTTCTACCTTCACAAACATTCCAGCTAAGTACATACATTTAGATGCCAATGTTGAAGTAAGCCGTAATGTATTTCATAGTTACTTCCCAGCTGAATGGAAGGAAATGAAAGGAGTAAACTATACCAGTATTAAGATTACAAATTCAGAAGATCCTGCAATATTCTATGTAGCTGTTGTACATACAGGTACTAAAAAAGAAATTGCCAAGCACTCTGAAGATTATTAAACAACTTCAGTCTTCAAAATAGTATACATTTTAGGAATGGGATGATTTAAAAAGCCATTGAGTATTCGCTTAATATCATTGTTATTCTTATAGGCTATAATACAATCTGATAAATCGTCCTGAGTTAATCCTGCATCAGCGGCCACAAAACCAAAGCCCCGATAGTCTCCTTCCGCAATACTTACCACACTTTTTTCTTCATTGTTCCTTCCTGGTCCTACAATCCAAGCATTCAACTTTTCGTCACCGTTTTCAGTTGCAGAAAGCACTCTATTGTTGTACTCCTCTTTGCTCTCCTTATTGGAACAGTAAAGACAAGCATCTCCAAGGTAACACGTTTCTTTAGTCCGTTCCAACCCAGTATATTTAGGACATAAATTTGATTTTTCAACCAGTTGGTACAAATGGTCTTTGGCCATGACCATAGAACTAAAACTTTGGATACTATTTTTAGCGTATTTCTTTAGAAACACGTCTATACGAAGTATGCCATCTTGTCCTTCATAATAACACACATGGTAATCCTGAGATTTATTCTTTTGAGCCTTATTATAAGGAGGATAGTGTTTCTTTATTTCGTCTGATTCCAAGAGAAGAGCAACTAATTCGTTTCCTGTCTCCTGGTAACTCACGTGATGAATCTTTCTCAGCAATTCTGATTTCTTTCTGGATTTCTCCGTAAAATGTGAAACAATTCTTTTCTTTATGTCTTTAGCCTTTCCTACATAAAGTATCTTCATATCCTCACCTAACAGATAGTATACTCCCGCCGAATTAGGTAAGTCCTCAAACTCCTTCTTGGGCAAATTGGGAGGGAGTGTTGCTTCTCTATTCAACTGATTAAGAGAATAGTAGATGAAATCATCCTTATCTTGAGTAATGAGATAGTGAAATAATTCGACTGTTGCTTGGGTATCTCCCATAGCTCTATGTCTATTGTGATTCTCAATCCCTAGCTGACCACATATCTTACCTAATGAATAAGAAGGGTAACCTGGTATAATACCTCTGGAAAGCCTAACTGTACATAGCTTTTTTCTGTTAAATGAAATTGCCAAGTCTTCAAAATGGTTTTTAATTATACTATAATCAAAACTTACATTGTGGGCTATAAAAATAGTATCACCTAAAAATGATAAAAACTCTTCAGCGATTTCTTCAAATCTAGGTGCAGTATCTACCATTGCATTTGTGATCCCAGTTAAAAGAGTTATGGATTTGGGAATAAAGACTTCGGGGTTTATTAATGTTTCATAAGAATCAAGAATTTGAATCCCATCTGTTCTAATTGCCGCAATCTCTGTAATTCTATTACCGTGGGACCCTCCTGTGGTCTCAATATCTACTACAGTATATATCACTAAGAGTCCTTAAAAAATACTTTCTATAATGGAGTCTGCACTAACACCTTCTGCTTCCGCCTTATAGTTTCTGACAATTCTATGCCTCAAAACCATCTTTGCAACTGCTTGTATATCTTCAATATCAGGAGAATACTTCCCATTTATTAGAGCATTTGCTTTCGCACCTATAATCAGATATTGAGACGCTCTAGGTCCAGCACCATATTCTACATAGTTATTAATTTTATCCGTAGCCAATTCTCGTCCAGCTCTTGTTCTGGCAACCAGTTTCACTGCATACTCATATACATTGTCAGCTACCGGCACTTTACGCACTAGATTCTGAAAACCAATAATTTCTTCTTTGGTTAAAATTTTCTCAACTGAATTTGACTGATGTGTCGTTGTAGCTTTTACAATGTTAATCTCCTCTTCCAAACTGGGGTAGTCCAAGATCAAGTTGAACATAAAACGGTCAAGTTGTGCTTCTGGCAGCGGGTATGTACCCTCCTGCTCTATCGGATTTTGAGTAGCAAGTACAAAAAAAGGTTTGGGCAACTGGTATTCCGTACCATTTACTGTTACCGTTTTTTCCTGCATGGCTTCTAGTAATGCAGCTTGTGTTTTAGGTGGTGTACGGTTAATCTCATCCGCTAAAACTATATTGGAGAAAACAGGTCCTTTGTTGAACTTAAAACTTCTATTTTCATCCAATATTTCCGAGCCTACAATATCACTAGGCATTAGATCAGGTGTAAATTGGATACGATTAAAACTCATATCGAATGCTTCGCTTATGGTTTTAACCAATAGTGTTTTTGCCAACCCTGGCACACCTATCAATAACGCATGACCGTTACTAATGATACTTGTAATCACACCATTAACAACATCGTGCTGCCCTACAATTACCTTACCTATTTCTTTTTTAAGTCCATCGACTCTGTGAGCTAACGCATCCGCAGCTTCCTTGTCATCTGAAAAATCTATCATATCAATTGCTTAACCCTTGCCACTCTTTTAATTCACTGCATGAAGAATACTTTTTATCAATCCATACATAAACTCCATTTTTATATTCTAAAACCCAGTCTTTCACAATTTGTTCTTGCTTCTTTTCTAGAGCTAGTGACTGTACTTTTTGGTAATCATCTTTAAGATTTGCTTTGTGTGCTGGAACCACTTTTCTAAGATAAAAAAAACGATATCCTGTGCTACCATCAAGATCTATAAACTGTTGCACCACAGAATACTCTCCAACCTTTAAAATATCCAGTTGAGCCTTCACCAATGGCTCTAAAGCCTCAGCAGGAACTTGTTGAGAGCCGGTACTTGGATCTGCATAAAACCCACAATTATCTTTTGTCTGATTGTTTGTGCTATACTTTGAAGCAACTTGACACATGCTTAACTTTCCTTCTTTCACATCATTGATTAATCCCTTCATTTGTGCTTTTAAAGCAACCAAATCGCTATTCACAATTAGTGGTTTTACAAGTATGTGTCTCGCATTTACTTTTTCACCCTTTCTATCAATTAGTTGAAGAATATGGTATCCATACTCTGTCTCTATAATATCTGAGATGCTATCGGGCTTAAGTTTAAAAGCTACTCTTTCAAAAGGGCCTACCATTTGACCTCGAGAGAAATAGCCTAACTCCCCACCATTGATGGCAGTACCTTGGTCATCACTATTTGATCTAGCCGAATAACCAAACTCGTATATTCCGTTTACAATGTCTTCTCTAATCTTAGTTATTTTTTCCAGAGCATATTCTTTTGCATATTCACTTGGTTTGGGTTTCATTGAAATCTGAGCTAACTCAACTTCTTTGCCAAACTCTGGTAAACTATCTTTTGGTATTTCAGCAAAGAATATACGTACATCCGTAGGGGATGCCTTTACAGAAGACACCAATGCTTGTTGCACCTGTTGGGTTATCATTTGTTCTTCAATTTTAGGCCTCATCTGCTCTTTATATTCAGCTATTGACTTGCCCAAATACTGCTCCAACTTTTTCTCTCCTCCTATTTGCGAAGAATAGTACTTTATTCTTCTATCCATTTCATCAGCAACTCTATCTCCTGATGCATAAATACTATCCAATGCTCCCTTGTGAAGATACAGCTTCTGAATAATCAACTGATTTAACACCTCACACTTGAGGTCGCCTTCGTAGATTTCCATGTCCTTCTTTGCTTGTGCATACTCTGCCTCAAGTTCTGACTTCATGATAATGTTATCTCCTATCACTGCCACTATTTCATCTATTACTCTTATGTTTTGAGCCCAAGAATTGAATCCTGTAATCAGGAATATGGCTATAATTATTTTTTTCAAAATGTTTTTATCTGTTTGTCTCTATACGCTTTATCTAGCAATTTTGTTTCAATTGACTTTACTAATTTTTGCTGACGCTTCATTAATAGTATCTCTTTAATGTTATCTCGTTCTATTGAAAACGGAGAAGTAGAACTTCTTATTTTAAAATCAATAATTTTAATAAAGTAAACAAAGCTACCATCGTTTAATTTTATGTACTTATTATTATTTAAATAGTGTTCCTGCCCATAAGTCACGATTGGGATTTCTTTTAAGATGTCGTCAAAAGACACCCAATTGGTATTGTCCAAATAATAATTACCTCCTTGCTCTGCATATCCTTTTAGCGTGCTATAGATTGATTCGTCACCTGCCTTAAAATTTGACCAAAACAGGTCTATATCGTCAGCATCTTTTGAGATCTTAAAGAAGTTGATCTTCAAAATATTTTGAGAAAGTTCAAACTCATCTTTATGACTATCATAGTAATCTTCCAACTCTAACGGAGTAAAAGCAGTGTCCATTTGTTCCAGAGCAAGTTTGTTTAAGACTTCATAGGTTAGCAAATCAATTTTGTATTGTTCAAGCTGAGAAGATTTATCCTTTTCGCTATCACTTAAAACTCGGTTTGCTTCATTCAAAAGCACTTGCTTACTAATCCAAACGTTGATATACTCTCTCGTTATAAACACACTATCTTCAAAACTAGCATCGTCGGTTATAAGCTTTTTTAAATCCACGTCATACAATTTTTCGCCATACGCTTCTGCCAAAACGCCTCCCTTATTCTCTTTACTACATGCAAAGAGTAGGCAACTAACAACTAAAAATATGGCGATCTTTTTTCTCAAGTACTAGTTATAAAGTTGCTTTACATTTTGTTCGTATACCTGAATAGGATACTTTTTCTTTAGTTCACTAATCCATTGAGATTCTAGATAATTTTGATAATCTGAAGTAGCTTGACCCATATTCTCTTTTAAAGGTTTCGCTGATGCGGGCAAAATTTCTGATATCTGTACAAATTTTGACCTTCCATTTTCTTCAGGTAGACCGTAAACTCCAGTTGACCAAGCAATTTGGTCTAGTAAGCTATTATTCCCTTTCTCAAATTTCTTAGAATCTAAAGTAATTGTTAGTGGATCCTTTGCATTACACTTAGCAAGGATATCGGAAGATGACACTCCTTTCTTCGCAAGTTTCATTGCCTGCTTTGCACTTTTAGCATCTTTACAACTATAAATTGAAGCATTAGCTCGCTCTTCCCACATATAATCACCAGTATTCTTTGCATAAAAATCAACTAAACCTGCACTGTCTGCTACTGCCTTACTCCAAACTTCTTTATCCGTCAGTTCAAATAGGAGTATCCCATCTTTATATTCCTGCATGATGTACTTAAAGTCTTCATATTTGACTTCAAGAATACTTTGCTCATAATCTAAGTTGGATTGTTTTACGAAATTGGAATACATATCGATTACTACATTTTCCAAACTCTTATTCGTTCTTGTTTGGTTGGTCGCCACATAAGCATAGAAATCCGAGTCTGTGTAATTACGCTTTTCTATGGTAAACAGTACACTTCCATTTCCTGATTTCTTTTTAAATTTTCCTTTCAGTAAATCCTCAGAAAACTCATTCTTCACTGATGAAATTCCAGCAACCTCCTTAAACTCGTTCTCTATTTTCACTCGAGCCACTACTACATCCTTATTCAATTCACTCCTACTATCTCTCTCTACCTTACGTCTTAATCCATCCTTCACCTCATCATAGCTAGGCTTTTCCTTTCGTGTCACTCTTCTAATGATGTGCCATCCAAATTTCGTTTTAATCGGTTGTGTAAAGTCTCCATCATTCTTAAGATCATAAGCTACGTCCTTAAATTCATTGGGAATGTTATTCGTGGTTCTATTGAACCAACTTAACTCTCCTCCTTTACTGTTTGTATTAAAATCTTCGGAAAATTCCTCAACCGTTGTATTCCAATCTGCTCCATCTTTTAACTTTGCATGTACCGCATCTATTCTCTCCTTTGTGCTATCTATTTGACCCGGATTGTAATATTTTATCATGATATGAGCTACTTTAACATCTCCAAAAGATTCTCTCTTATCGTGAGTGTACACCAAATGATACCCAAATTGAGTTCTCACTGGCATACTAACAGCTCCAATCTCAGTACTAAAAGCAGCATTCTCGAAAGGATATATCATCTGGAACGCCGTGAAATAGCCCAAATTACCCTTGTTTGTTTTAGCTGATGGGTCATCCGAAAAGCTGGCAGCAAGGTCTTCAAACTTCTCGCCCTTCTCAATCCTGCTTCTAAAGCCCATTATTTTTTGATAGGCCGCCAATGAATCAGATGGCTTCGCATCCAAAGAACAGTTTACTAGCAAGTGACTAGCATTCACTTCTTGCTGACTTCTATCATAAGCTTCCTTTACCAGCATATCAGTAACACTTTTGTCCGTTAGATATGGCTGAGCCAATTGAACTCGGTATCCTGCCAATTCAGCTTTGAAACTTGGAACAGTATCCATCTTTCTATCATAAGCTTCGGCCACTTTAAGTTTAAACTTGATGTATAAATCTAAATATTCTTCAATTTCAGCTTGAGTAGGGGCGACTTTATCTCTTTTGTTTTTATTAAAAACACGCATAAATTCATCGTTATACACCATTTCATCACCAAAACTAAAAATTGGATATTGAACCCCAGCTTCATTGGCCTGTCCTGCAATTGCTATAGATGGGGTTTGAGCTTGTGCGTACACTATCCCAACTAGAATTAAAACCAACGTTTTTATAATTTTTATCATAGTATTATATTCATTAAAAATAAGTCGCGAATTTAATGAATTATGAGCTTTACACGACCTTTTCAGTCAATTATTGAGCCCGATTATTAAACTTAGACGGAAAGATTAATACTTTTGATGAAAAATAGCTAAAATTTGACAATGTTTCAGGCTACTTACAGTCATGATTTTAAACAAATAGATTTTGTTAAGAATATCATTCACGATTGGAAAAATGGAATAAGAACATTCACACTTAAAACTTCTGGGAGTACTGGAACACCAAAAAAAGTAGCACTCAAAAAAGAACTACTCATTTGGAGCGTTAAGAGCACTAAAAAGGTCCTTAATTTAGCTTTTACAACTAATGAAGAAAGAGTCCTTTGCTGTCTTCCTATTGAGAAAACAGGCGGATTCATGCAACTGATAAGAGCTTTACATTTTGGATGGAGCATTCATTTTGTAAACCCAAGTTCCAATCCTCTAGCGGCAATTCCAGAGAGCCGTTTGTTTAGCCAAGTCTCATTCACTCCTCAGCAAATTGAACACATTTTAGAAACTCATAAGGGTGAACTTTCTAAATTTAATACCGTTTTGATTGGAGGTGCAGTCATTTCAGTGGAACTTGAGAACAAAATCATCCATCAAGATAAGGCTACAGAAACTCATTTTTGGGAGACTTATGGTATGACCGAAACTGCAAGTCATATTGCTCTTAGGAAAATAGGGGTAGACTCTTTGTTTCAACCACAGCCTGGTGTAAAATTAAGTCTTACGAATAGTCTATTAAGGATTGATATTCCTGAGATTAACATTTCCGTGATGACCAATGACTTGGCAAAAATTGAAGTACACGGATTTGAAATAGTAGGGAGGGCGGACGATATTATAAATAGTGGAGGACTTAAATTAAACCCAGTTGAACTGGAACCACAAATACAATTGGTACTTGACTCACAAAACATCCATAGGAATTTTTATTTGGGTAAAGCTCCAGACCAAAAACTAGGAGAACGTGCTGTTTTGGTCATTGAAGGAAAACCATTCGGTGGCATCTCAGAAATAATTAATCTACTCAAAAAAGACTTACCCAGACACTCCTCTCCTACTGAAATAACATTCATCCCGTTCTTGACGTATACGGATACCGGTAAGGTCGTAAGAAGACCAATTTAAACTTACTTTTGCACTTGTGGGAAAAGTAGGTAAACTCCAAAAATTTGCAGAGGTAACTGCATTCGAAAATTGTTTCGAATATGCCAAAGACATGAAGGGTAAATGGAAGTCCGACTATTTTAAAAATGATAACCCTATCACCGTAGAATTAGCCTGTGGCAAAGGAGAATATACCATTGGATTGGCTGAAAGATTTCCTGACAGAAATTTCATTGGTATAGATGTAAAAGGAAACCGCATCTGGAAAGGTGCTCAATATGCCATCAACCATAAAATGAACAACGTTGCTTTTCACCGACTCATGATTGGAAATATCGAGGAGTTTTTTGACAAGGGGGAAATCGACGAGTTCTGGATTACTTTTCCAGACCCTCAGCATGCAAAAAAGAGAAAAAGACTAACCAATCCTATGTTCTTGGAGAAATATAGGAGCATTAGCAAGGATGGAGCTGTAATGAATTTAAAATCTGATTCTACACGATTCTACGAGTTTACAAAAGAGATTATTGCAGAACAAAAACTGGAAGTTCTAAACGACTCCGATGACATTTACAATTGGGATGAAATTCCTGAGTATTTGGACAAGATCCAAACCTATTACGAACAAAAATGGTTGGAAGATGGTAAAAAGATTAAGTATCTAAAGTACCTAATCTAAAAATCATCTCGCAGACCATATTTCACTTTATTACCTTCTACCCGTCTAATTTCAAAATCCTTTATATACAGCTTTTCTTTACCTTGATTCCATACAAAGAATGTAATAATGGCTCCTGGACCTGCGGCTACGTCTGACAGATTAATTCCCTGATGGACCACTTGCCATTGCTCTTTATCTGTTTCCACGAAACGAGATAATTCAACATTGCTCCAATGTTTTGTCTTTCCATTTTCCTCTACAATAGCTACCAGAGAAACTCCTTGTATTCCTGAAATAGGTTTTATACGTACTGATGCTCGTACGGTATTATTCTTATGAGTGACGATGTCACCTAAACGTATCTTATACGTTGGAGACCATTCGGATAAACTATCCAACAAATAAGAGTTCTCTTCGAGAATGATACGCTTTCTATCAATATTATTCCAATGGACTTGCTCTTTTTCTTTAAAATTTAGACGGGAGAATAAACTATCTGACGCTGTCCCCTGAGAAAAGATATGTGTACTTCCTCCTAAATAATTTCTCACCCATGTTTCATTTGGGTAATACTCTTTTATAATGCTTTCGTAGTTGGGGTTGGTACTGGACCATGCCCCAAAGTAGATGCTAGTTGATAGGTCCGCTTGACTCCTTATATATGCTCTGAATTCCAGTTCATTTTCAAATAAATCACACCATACATATTTTGCAGGATACTCTTCCTTATCCTGATAGTACTGCGATATTTTATGATGAGAATCAATAATAAACGGATGTGCATTAAGCCGTCTGGCTACTCCTATATCTGAAACAATATGCTGATAATGGGAATTATACAATAGTCTAAAATGTTGTCTCTTTACATTTAGTGTAAAAATGGAAACCAAGGCTATTACAATTACCAAAGTGAAGTTGATAACAGGTGTTTGGTTGGATAGATGACCAAACAGGACAAAAAATAGAAATGGAAAACTGAATATGAGAACGGAATACTGCAATACGGAATTCACTTCCGTAGAATAGAAGTATCCAATCAAGAATGGCAGCATAAACCAAGACAAAAAAAGCATGAAGGGTTTAGGACTAAATGTAGTTTTCCTGTATTGAAAAATCCCTAGACCTACAATTCCTATTACTAGAAATAAGAGAATCCAAGAGTAATGAAAAATATACCGAATGAAGTTCCATAAAAAATCAGGTTCAGGTTTGGCCAACCATCCTTCAATGCCTTTGTTTCCCAATTGATGAAAGAATATGGATAGATGAGGAACATAAAGTAAGAAGATTACTAGACCACATAAAGCATATTTTAACAGAGCCTTTTTGGGTATAAAAAACAAGCCACTGAGTCCAACAATTACAGCAAAGAGCAAACTAAAATGATGATTGTAAGCACAAAGTGCTGAGAACAGAATATATAGGATGCTATTGAACACAAACGGCTTATTGGGGTACTTGACTAAGCGTGTCCAAAACCACACCATAGCTAATACGAAAAACATTCCACTGATATAAGGTCTGGCTGTAACACTATACACAACCGGATACTGTAAGCAAGCCATCAATGTTGCAGAAAGCAAGCCAACAGTGTCATTGAACCACTCTTTTGCGATGGCGTAAATTAGACCTATTGAGAGTAATCCTAAGAGGGCAAAAGGTAGTTTAACTATCCATTCCGTCTTACCAAACCATCCAGTCCAGTAATACAAAAAAACTTGAATACCAGCGGGATGTCCATCGGGTTTTACACCGAAATCAATAAGTTCTTGAAATGAAGAGTATTCTGTCCTGAACAGGGCACTGAACTCATCGTGAGAAAAAGGGATATCACCAAAATTCCAGAAACGAAGTATCGCTCCTATGGCAAGAATAAAAAAGAGTATTGCTTTATTGGTAAGTCTCACTGTGACCGTCAAATTTAACAATTCACTGTTAGTTCTTCTTTTTTTAACACTAAGACCCTAAGATTTCTAATCTGGTAAGTCCAGAAGTAGTCATTTGCTAAGTGAATGGCAGAATTAGCAGTCCTGTTAGTATAAAAATACAACTTAATGCCTTAGTAAAAACACATTCAGCATCCGTCAAGCTCAATAACTCACTGTTAGTTCCTATTCTTTAACACTAAGACCCTAAGGTTATTAATTTGGCAAGTCCCAGAAATAGTCGTTTGCTAAGTGAATGGCAGAATCGGTAATCTTATCAGTATAGAACTCTACTTAGTGCTTTAGTGGTAAAACCACATTACAAATTACGCTCCACGTAATCTATCAACGAGTGTATCACTTTGATGTGTATTTCCTGAGCCCTATCTGCAAAGTCACTTTTAGGAGCTCGTATTTCTACGTCACAAAGACCAGCCATTTTACCGCCGTCCTTTCCTGTTAGCCCTATTATCTTCATGCCCTTTTCTTTGGCAGCAGCAATTGCATTAATCACATTTTGGCTATTTCCACTGGTGCTAATCCCAAGAAGTACGTCTCCTTTGCGACCTACACCTTCTATGTATCTAGAAAAGACATAATCGTAACCGTAGTCATTTCCTACGCACGCCATATGACTGGCATCTGCTATGGCTATCGCTCCTATTGCAGGTCGATTTTCACGATATCTACCGGTAAGTTCTTCTGCAAAATGCATCGCATCACAAAGACTTCCTCCATTACCACAGCTCAATACTTTGCCTTCGTTTTGAAAACTTTCAACGAGTAACTTCCCTGCAGCTTCTATATTTTCAAAATTCTGATCGTCTGCTAGAAAAACTGAAAGCACTTCTTGTGCTTCTGTAAAATGTTGTTTGATGCTCATGTATTATTCCGCTAGCTTAGCGTCCATTCTGATTTTGTACTCCACCAAGCCATCCTTCAAAAATTTGACATATGTATCCTTGTTGAGATCATAATTGCGAGTGGGTTGTAGCAAATTTCCCTCATTGTCCAATAAGGCATATTGAGGCTGAGCATTCCTATTGAAGTAACACTCTTGAATCCAACTATTTTTCTTATCCAAACGAGTAATTAACTTACCATTCTTAGCATAGAATTGATCTTCTTTTGGCAGAGCAATAGTTTTCTCATCGGCATATAATGCAACTACCACATAATCTTCATCCAAGAATTTGTGTACTCTAGAGTCTGTCCAAACTCTAGCTTCCATTTCTCTACAATTCACGCATCCATGTCCTGTAAAATCAATAAATACTGGCTTACCAAGACTCCTTGCAACTTCCATTCCTTGTTCATAGTCAAAGTATCCTCTAAGGCCATCTGGCAAGTGTAGTTTATCATTATACTTGGGTTGCACACCTCCATAACCTTGAGTTATTTCATTGGGGTTCAATATTTTTTGTACAATATTAAAATCATGCGTACTCATGGGTGGAAGATATCCAGCTAATGCCTTTAACGGAGCTCCGATTAAGCCCGGAACTAGATATACCACAAATGAAAAAGTAGCAATGGCAAACATCAATCTGGGCACTTTTAAAAACGGCATATCACTATCGTGAGAGAACTTAATTTTACCCAGTAAATAGAAACCCATCAAAAGGAATATTACAATCCATAATCCAATGTAAATTTCTCTATCCAATAATCCCCAGTGATACGTTTGATCTGCAATACTTAGAAACTTTAAACCAAGTGCCAATTCTAGAAATCCAAGAACCACTTTCACTGAGTTCAACCAACCTCCAGACTTCGGCAATCCATTTAACCAATTGGGAAATATAGCAAATAGCGTAAATGGTAGAGCAAATGCTAATGAAAAACCAAACATACCAACAACAGGTTTAATAAATGCTCCTCCAACACTTTGGACCAATAATCCTCCAACAATTGGGCCTGTACATGAAAATGATACCAAGGCAATAGTAAATGCCATAAAAAATATACCAATAAAGCCTCCCTTATCTGCTTGCTTATCAGCTTTATTCACAACCCAACTTGGCAATGTAAGTTCAAACGCTCCAAAAAAGGAAGCAGCAAATACAACGAATATTAGGAAAAAGAATACGTTTGGAACCCAATGAGTTGACAACCAATTTGCAAACGATGCATCCTTGGCAAACAAACCAATCATAGCACCAATAACCACATAAATAGCTATTATACTCAATCCATAGATAATACCATCCCTAATCGCTTTCGCCTTACTCCCATCTTTCATAAAGAAGGACACCGTCATTGGAATCATAGGGAACACACATGGTGTAAGTAAAGCTACCAGACCTGAAAGAAAAGCAAGTATAAACAAACCCCAATACGTCTGATTTTCCTCGTTTGTTTCGCCATCAAAGGTTTTTGTCTCACAACTACCTATATCGGTCGCAGAAGCAGCTTGATAACTGGAATAGTTTACATCTTCTGCTTTGATAACATCTCCATATTTCGTCGCACCACCAGAAGCAGCATCATCATTTAATTTTGCTAACTGACTTAGCACTAGAGAATCACAGGTTGTACAATTCCCATCTGTAAAACTGGGCATACTTTGAACGGAAGCTTCGTCTACATCAATTGATGCATCCGAAGGGCTTTCATCGTCCTTGGGGTCTTTGGGTGTATCCGGTTCTACAATAGGTGTAGTTGTTGAGGCTCCAGACACTTTTAACCCTTTAACTTCAATTTCATATTCAAAAAGCACACACATCCCATCGGCTGTACACATTTGATACTCTAACAAACCTTCTATTTTAGGATTTGCAGATAGTATTTTAATCTTTTGCCTGAACTCAGCTTTCTTTTCAAAGTCCGCTACTTCACACTCAAAAATATCGTCTTCGTAATGATGTGAACCTATTGCTTTAGCCTTTCCAACCAATTCATAACTTGCATGGGTTTCATACGTAAACTCAGCTTTACGAGGGGGACAATCACCATAGTCATTTGAATAAATATGGTATCCTGCTGGGATTTGGGTTTTAAATATGACTTCAATAACATCACCTGCCTTTATCTCTGTTTTATTTACCGCATGACTCCAATTAGCTGGCGGAATTTTTTGACCAAATACGCTTGTCGCTAAAGCGAGCGTTAATACTAAAAAAATATACTTCTTGATAAAATTCATATCTATAACTTCAAATAAAACGCTTTCCAATACAATTCATTACATAAGATGTAGATAAGTGCATAAAAGTTGCTCGTGTTAACACCTTCAAAATTTACCTTTGGGCCCTTGTTTACATTCATTATATGAGATTAAAAAACACCATATCATTTTTACTTATAGCTGCTATGGCATTTGCACAAAAGCAAACTCCACAACAGTACATTGAAAAGTACAAGGACTTGGCGATTATAGAAATGCACAGGAGTGGTGTTCCTACCAGTATAACACTCTCTCAAGGAGTTTTAGAAAGTAATAGTGGGAACAGTAGACTCGCAAAATTTGCAAACAATCACTTCGGTATTAAATGCAAAGGCAGTTGGGAAGGAAATGTGATATATGCAGATGATGATGCTCCTGATGAATGCTTCAGGGCCTATGAAAGTGTATTGGCTTCATACCAGGACCATTCAGACTTTCTTCGAAAAAACTGGCGATATCATCCACTTTTTGAGCTTCGAAAATCAGATTACAAAGGATGGTGTCATGGACTTCGAAAAGCTGGATATGCTACAAATCCTCAGTACGGAAACATCCTGATAAGTTTGATAGACCGTTACGATTTGCACCAATACGATGATGCTCCACTGCCTGGGACTGGCTTGCCTACGGTAATTGCAGGACAAACTGTAAACGGGGTTCCTGTTAAGACCGTACAAGAAGGAGAAACAGTAAAGTCTATTGCTAACCAAAACTATGTTAAAGATAGGCATATTCGAAAATGGAATGATCTACCTGCGGGCACAGAAATCAAAACAGGAGAAATCGTCTACCTAAAGCCCAAAAGACGACGAGGGTCAGAAGAAAAGCATACAGTAAGTAAGGATGACGATATGCGAGCTATATCTCAAAAATATGGTATTAAGCTTAAGCAACTGTACAAAAAGAACAGGATGGAATATGGAACACAACCCAAAGAGGGAGAGGTTCTATATATGCAAAAGAAACGATCGAGTGAAGATGTTGTTGAGACAGCTACAAAAAATCCAGATTGGCAAGAGGAAAAGAAGGAAGAAGCTTTTGTAAATCCCCATTCGATTAAAGCCAATGATTTGGATTCTCTAGACTTTAGTAATCCAGGGGCTCTCAACAAGGTAGAGTTAGAAGTGCCTGATTTTCACATCGTTGAAAAAGGAGATAACATCTATCGTATAGCTGAAAAGTATCATGTTTTCGAAGAAGATCTACTGAACTGGAACAAGGATTTGAATCCAAGTGTAATGGGCATTGGTCAAAAAATATACCTAAGTTCGGAAGCAGCTGAGGCCAATAATACAACTGTTAAAAAGCCAGTAGAAGAACCCAAAATAGAGGCCCCTACAACGGAAAATGAAATAGAAAAAATCAAAGAGGAAATTACTGTTGATGGTCCAATTTCACACGTTGTTGTAAAAGGTGACACTCTCTACAACATCTGCAAACGGTATAACGTAACTGTAGACCAATTGAAAGAATGGAATAAACTGGAGAGCATCAATATTCAACTGGGTCAAAAACTTCAAGTATCAAAATAATGAGTCCGATTACAACACTCATCATACTACTGGGATACTTTGGATTACTGATTCTTATATCACGTATTACCTCAAAGAATTCTGATTCCAGTTCATTTTATACGGGGAACAAAAAATCTCCTTGGTTTTTGGTAGCCTTTGGGATGATTGGAGCTTCACTATCTGGAGTCACCTTTCTCTCTGTGCCAGGTGCTGTTGCCAGTTCTCACTTCGGATATTTCCAGACTGTATTGGGATATATGGTGGGCTATGTGATAATAGCATTGGTCCTACTACCTCTGTACTACAAAAAAAATCTTACTTCTATCTACACCTACTTGGAAGATCGCTTTGGGAAGCTGACCTATAAAACGGGTGCTGCTTTTTTTCTATTGAGTAGAGTTATAGGAGCTTCGTTTCGATTATTTTTGGTAGCAAGTGTTTTGCACCTTGCTGTTTTTGAAAACTTTGGCTTGCCTTATGCCGCAACTGTTGCTATTACCATTCTACTTATATTTACCTATACGTCCAAGAGCGGGATTAAGACCATTGTTTATACCGATGCTCTGCAAACATTTTTCCTAATCTTATCTGTGGTTCTTACCATAATCTTTATTGTAAATTCGATGGACTGGAGTTTCGCGGACATGGTTACCAACTTGGTCAATGACCCAAATACTCAAATCTTCCATACTGAAGGAAACGGAGGAAATGTCTTTTGGAAACGATTTATTGGAGGTGCATTTATAGCTTTGGCTATGACTGGACTGGACCAAGACATGATGCAAAAGAATCTGAGCATTTCAAATTTAGGACAAGCTCAAAAGAACATATACGTTCAAATGGCATTGTTCTTAGTCATAAACATTGTCTTTCTTTCACTGGGAGCATTATTATATCAGTATGCTGACTTGCATCACATTACCACTGAAGGCACAGGAGATCATCTGTTTACTATCATTGCCTTGCAAAATGCAACTCCGCTTATTGGGATATTTTTTATCATTGGACTTGTAGCTGCTGCATACTCGAGTGCAGATAGTGCTCTTACGGCTCTTACCACAAGTTTTTGTGTTGATTTTCTTGGCTTTGAAAAAGAGAAGGAAACCAATTTAAAGACCAGAAGATTCGTACATATTGGTTTTGCAACGCTCTTATTCTTTACGGTAATAATTTTCAATGCTGTAAACAGCGATTCCGTAATTGAGGAGCTCTTTAGAGTAGCTGGATTTACCTACGGACCATTACTAGGCCTCTTTGCTTTTGGCATTTTAACGAAACGAAAATTTGCGGATAATCACGTAATTGCAATTGCTTTTATGGCTATAGCATTAACTTCACTTTACTATTTCGGAATGCCATATGTCATTGAAGGTTTCAAAGCTGGATTTGAATTGATAATAATAAACGGACTCTTAACGTTCGGATTACTGTATTTGGATAGTATCCTTGTACAATCTCCCACTCACAATAACTCAAATAATTAATATGACAGAAAAACCAAACAATAGAATCAAAAAGGCCTTTGAAAACAAAGATTGGCCAGAGATAAAAAGTTCCAATAGTTGGAACATTTTCAAAATTATGGCTGAATTTGTAGAAGGCTACGATACATTGGCTAAAATTGGACCATGTGTTTCCGTATTTGGATCGGCTAGGACAAAACCAGGAACTCTATACTATGAAATGGCTACTGAAATAGGTCAGAAACTTGCGGCGGCGGGTTTAGGCGTAATTACTGGTGGCGGTCCGGGTATTATGGAAGCAGGAAATCTAGGAGCTAGTAAAGAAAAGGGTGCTTCTGTTGGATTGAATATTGATCTTCCTTTTGAACAAAGCAGCAATCCATACATCGATCATGATAAATGTATTGACTTCAAATTCTTTTTCGTAAGAAAGGTTATGTTTATGAAGTATGCCCAAGGTTTCATTGTGCTTCCTGGAGGCTTTGGTACGTTGGATGAACTCTTTGAAGCGTTGACCTTGGTGCAAACTCAAAAGACAGCCAAATTCCCAATCATATTGGTAGGTTCTTCTTACTGGACAGGGATGGTTGATTGGATAAAAAATGTAATGTTGGAGCAAGAACATAATGTTAGTGCTGACGATCTTAACTTATTTAAAATAGTGGATACTGCTGACGAAGCGGTAAATGAGATTTTTGACTTCTACAGTAAGTACAGTATGAGTTTGAACTTCTAAAGTCACTTTACAATATCAGAGTTTAAATACTAAAACTTATTAAAGCACTTGTCGTTGGCAGGTGCTTTTTTTTTGGATTGTTTCTTTAGATTCGAACTCCGAATACTAATCCGACACCGTCTTTCTTTTTGCTTACAGCACTTTGGCACTGGCTTTGTCCCAAATGGGATATGTATACATTGACCATTTTAATCAGTCTTCTATTTTCAACTGGAAATCAGAACCTTACGCCCTCTGCACTTGCACTTAACTCCAACAAATTTGTTCAAGATTCTCTATATGCGTCCATCCTTTTTGACACTACCAGCATCACTTGCGACACTTTATGTGAGGGTGACTTGACGGAATTTCGATACTCTTTTAAGAATGTAGGTACTGTTCCTCTGATTCTTGTCTTTGTAAAATCCAGTTGCGGTTGCTATGTACCTCGATGGTCCAAGGAACCTGTTCTTCCTGGTGACTCTGCTGAGATTATTGGCATCTATAGCAGCAGGGGAAGACCTGGCAATTTTGCAAAATCCATGACGGTTAAATCCAATGACCCTCTGAAGCCTCTCGTTATGCTCATGGCAAGAGGATATGCAAAGCCTTATGAGACCTGTAAAAATTAAGACCCAAGTCCAATGAGTTTCAAATAATGTAGTGCAACTTTGCGGTTGATTCGTAGACCATGACCAACCTAGAAGATACCATCGCTGCTCCTGCTACTCCTGCGGGCGTTTCTGCCCTTGCTGTAGTTCGTGTTTCTGGAAAAGATGCTATTGCTATTGCCAACCAATGTTTTGATAAGGACATTTCTCAAGCAGATGGCTATACGATCCACTATGGACATATCGTGGATGGTGATGTGCGTGTGGATGAAGTTCTTTTAAGCATTTTCAAAAATCCACATTCGTACACGGGTGAAGATTCCGTTGAGATTTCGGGTCACGGTTCTCCCTATATCACTAAACGTATCATTGAAACGTTGCTGAAAAACGGGGCTCGAATGGCAGATCCGGGAGAGTTTACCATGCGTGCTTTCTTAAACCAAAAGATGGACCTTGCTCAGGCTGAGGCCGTTGCAGATATGATTAGCAGTAACAGTGAAGCGAGCTTACAAATGGCTCTCAACCAAATGCGTGGGGGTTTTAGTAAGGACATTGCCGTACTTCGTCAAGAACTCATTGACTTTGCGGCATTGATAGAATTGGAAAACGATTTTGGAGAAGAGGATGTAGAGTTTGCTGATAGACCAAAACTCAAAGCTCTCATCCATAAATTACTAACTCAAATTGAAAAACTACGCACTTCTTTTGCTGCGGGTAATGTGCTGAAAAACGGGATCAATACTGTAATTGCGGGGAAACCTAATGCAGGTAAAAGTACTTTGCTGAATGCCATTTTGAATGAGGATCGGGCCATTGTTTCCGAAATAGCGGGAACTACTCGAGATACCATTGAAGAGGTTTTTACCTTGAACGGGATTCAGTTTAGATTGATTGATACCGCTGGACTTCGAGAGAGTACCGATACCATTGAGCAAATAGGTGTAGGCAAGGCTAAAGAAAGCATGCAAAAGGCTGAATTGTTGGTTTACCTGTTTGACATTCGTTCTACCTCTCCAAGTGACTTGGCTTCTGAGCTTCAAAGCTTACCTCAAATAGACCAGACTATTCTAGTCGCCAACAAGGCTGATGAAACCAATTACAATGCCAAGGACTGGCCAGATAACACCGTTTTTATCTCTGCTAAAAATAAAGATATCTCTCCTCTAATTTCTGAATTAGAACGAATAGCCAGTCACTATGAGTTTGGTAATGAAACCGTGGTGAACAATGCTCGCCATGCAGATGCTTTAGCCAAAAGCTCGGAAGCTCTCCAAAAGGTTTTGGAAGGCTTGGATACTGGCCTTACCAGTGATATGGTAGCTCTTGACATTCGCAATTCCCTTTACCAGCTTGGTCTTATTACGGG
Source organism: Bacteroidota bacterium (assembly GCA_002746305.1). Classification (GTDB taxonomy): domain Bacteria; phylum Bacteroidota; class Bacteroidia; order NS11-12g; family UBA9320; genus UBA9320. Next base: position 33,226 of record NVWV01000012.1, read on the forward strand.
TGAAGTAACGAATGACGAGGTGTTGGATTCCATTTTTACTCGTTTTTGTATTGGAAAGTAAGATTGACCAACAAAACCCTTCAAAAACTAACACAAACCACCCTCACTCTACTAAGCCCACATTTGGTTCTGTCGCATTAATCTTAATTTGAGCATTTTTGAACGATATTATCCAACATCAGAAAAGTTAATATGCTGATTATCAATGGAAAATTATTTTAATTAGCGATTATTTTTGATAAAAATAATTAATGCGACAGAACCAATTTAAGAGGCAATCCAAGCAGAGATAAAACAAAACTCTATCATAGATTAGACATATCCCCTAAAGTTAGAGATATCTCAACAGGAAAGATGATAAGATTCAAATCAACAGGACTATTCACTTATGCAGAAAGTAACACAATACTTTCTATACCAGTATGCACCATTGTTCATATCTGCTATTAGGCAATATTGTATAAGCAGTTCTTTGTTGAGAGGGAATTTATTACATTTGAACCAGTGGAGCAAACGTCATATAGCATTAGAATACAGTCATTGATGCTTTTGGGAGTGTTTTTATTTACTCTCTTGCACGTTGTTGTTCCTCATTTTCATCATACACATAGTGATCAAGACTCTCACTCAGCATCTATAGACCATAATCACTTAGAAAATCATTCTCATTCTCATTCTCATGATTCTGATTCTGATTCTGATTCTGATTCTGAGCAAGAGAGAGAAAATGGTTTCCTTTCTATATTTACTGAACATCATTTTCACGAATTTGATCAACAGGATTCTTTTTCCCTTGTATTTAATAAGGTCATAAAAAAAGGTAAAAAAGTAGATTCTAATTTACCTGCTTTTGTTCCTGCCTTGCAGGAGTGGCAAATTGCACAACCCTTGTGCTTCATTGATTATTACAATGCAAAGGATAATTACGACATCCTTGTCAAGTGCATTCCTCAGCGGGGACCTCCATCGTTAGTATAAATATTTCAATAACTCACTTACTATAAATAATTACTATTTATAGTACCTGTTTTGGTTGCTTATTTTGGTTTTAGCCAGCTAATACCATTTACAAAATTTATACTAAATAATAATTCAAATGACATTAAAAACATCGTGGCTTGTTTGCACCTGTTTGTTGTCCAATGTTCTGTGTGCACAGACAGAGACAATACAAACAATACTGCAAAAAGTAGAACAAAACAATAGCGAGCTTCAAGCTTTCAACAAGTATATTGAAAACCAGTTCTTCGCATTAAAAAGCACTAATACCTTGCCTAATCCAGAGTTAGGAGCATATTACTTGCCTTTGGGGAACAGCCTTTCTGGGAAATATACAGAAGTCCAAATTACACAATGTATGGAGTTTCCTTCTGTTTATTCTAGTCGTTCAAAACTGATTGCTACTCAACAATCTCAAATACAATTAGAGTATGACCAGAAGCGACAGCAGATATTGCTTCAAGCTAACAATTACATTATAGAGATAATAGCAAATAGTAAACGAGGATTGGTAGAACAAAATCGGCTCGATAAAGCAGAACATCTTTTTAATCAAAATCAAACACAGTTTGACAAAGGACAAATCGGCATATTAGAGCTAAATAAATCAAAGATAGCTTATATGAAAATGCAATATAATGTACGTCAAATACTGGCAGACAAACAAAATGCATTGATAGGACTTAAAAATTTAAACAATGGCGAACCTATTAAAATAGGGCAAACTAATTTTACAAGAGATGTACTACTACCAAGCAAAGATTCTCTGTGGAATGATTTTATGGAAAACAATTCAACGATTAAATACTACAATCAAGCAGAGAAAGTAGCAGCACAAAAAATACAAGTAGCCAAACAAGAAATGCTGCCAAATTTATCTGTTGGATACAATTATCAGGGCTTTACTGGCGACAATGTTTCTGGTGTATATGGAGGTGTGAGCATACCCATTTGGGGTAATAGAGTACGCAAGAATGCTGCTCAATCCAATTTTATCTATGCTCAATCAAACACCAGTACAACTACACAATCTGTAAAGGGAGTATTTGAGACCCAGTATAATAATTACCAGACTTTAGTTGAGAGATATAATGAATATACCAAAACATTGAAAGCATTAAATAGTGAATACCTTTTATATAAAGCATATACCAAAGGCGAAATTTCTTTCTCAGAATATTTTATAGAGTTAGAGTTTTATCACTTGGCGTACGATGCAATGCTGGATATGGAAAAGCAGCTACAACTCCTCAAATCACAACTATTAAAACACAAATTATAAAAATGCAATTATCTAAGTTAATCATAGCCATAACACTTTTAGGAATTATTGGCTGTAACAATAATAAAAATGAGAATCACGGACATCAACACGGTCCAAGTGGAGAACATTTACAAGAAAACGTCATCAGTGAGGAAGAAGAAATCAAGCAAGAGGTTTTCGATATAGATAATGACACATTAACTATGCTCAAGAAAAATGAACCTAGTGACGTAAAAAATCACTCAAATGAAGAACATCACAAACATTAAAGCGTGCAGTGGATTGAATTCCATAATTTAAAATAAAATTTATATGAAATACATAATGATAATGGCAGGGCTCTTATTTACTTCTTGTTACAATAATTCAGGTCACCAACATGATGGCAATGACAATCATTTAGGTGACAAAATCTCAGAAGAAACTCCACGAGTTCATTATACTAGTTGGACACCAAAAACAGAGTTGTTTGTTGAGTTTCCTGCATTGATAGTAGGTGAAGAAAGCAGGTTTGCAGCTCATTTTACTATTATAAATAAACACAAACCGATAACAAAAGGAACGGTTACTGTAATCTTAATCCAAGGTAATAAAGGCATTCGCCAAACAGAAAATGCACCTGCTTCCTCTGGTATATTTCTGCCGGTTCTTACTCCCATTAAGGCGGGTACATATCCTTTGCAATTTGTGCTGAACACCGATGAGTACTCTGACTCTATTACGATACCAAATATTCAAGTATTTGCCAGTTTGGAAGAAGCTCAAAACACTTTAGGTTCTGAAAAAGAAGATGGAAGCGGCATTACTTTCTTGAAAGAACAAGCGTGGAAAATGCAATTTCAAACAGAAAAAATAAGAAGAAAGCAAGTGTACGAGACGATATCGACTTCAGGCAGATGGCAGGTTTCACCTAATAACACACAAAAGATAATAGCCAATGCCAATGGTAAAGTAAATTATAGTAAAAGTAATATGGTGATAGGCCAAACGATAACAAAAGGTGAATCAATAATGGTTATTAGCAGTTCTGGTTTTACAACTAATAATGCAAACAGCAACTTGGAGGTTGCCAAGCTGGAGTATCAACAAGCTAAAGCGGAATATGAACGAAAGAAGGACTTATTCAAAGATAAAATTGTCCCTAAATCTGAATTTGAAATAATTGAACAAAACTACTTAGTGAAAAAAACGCAATACGAAACCCTTTCCAAAGGGTATTCCCCGAGTGGCTATTCTGCTAGCACTAAAAACATCTATGCACCCATTTCGGGTTATTTGCAAAGTGTAAATGTTGCCAATGGAAGTTTTGTAACAGAAGGGAGTGAACTTTTTACCATTAGTACGTCCAATGTTAATATTTTGGAAATTTTAGCAGGGCAGGAAGATGTCAGCAAACTCAATAATATTAAGATCATTAGTTACAAAAACAATGGTAATCAATGGCAAAGTCTTCCAATTAGTCAATTTTCAATTTTGTCCATTGATAATGCGATAGCAGTAGACAAGCCGAATGTAAGTGTATTTGTTCAAGTGAATGCAAATGGTAATGGTAATGGTAATGTACCACAAGGGAGTTTTGCAGAGGTTAGTTTGTCTATTGGCGATGGTATGGAGGGCATTGTAATTCCTAGAACCGCTTTAATGGAAGACTATGGCACTTACTCTGTAATTGTGCAATTATCAGGTGAAAGCTTCGAACGAAGAAATGTAATCACAGGCAAAATAGCTGGAAGTGAAGTCGAAATTGTCGATGGACTACATGAAGGTGAAGTAATAGTAACAGAAGGAGCATATCAAGTAAAAATGGCGTCAATGTCTGGTCAAGCTCCTGCACATGGTCACGCTCACTAAAAACGAATAGATATATGTTAAATAAAATATTGAATTTATCGCTGAACAATAGGTTTATAGTTCTTATTGTATCAGCTAGTATCTGTCTTGCAGGTATCTATACGGTGAAAACCATGACTGTAGATGTGTTCCCAGATCTAACGGCACCTACAGTTACCATTCTCACAGAAGCACACGGAATGGAGTCGGAAGAAGTAGAAAAACTGGTTACCTATCAACTCGAAACAGCAATGAATGGCTCACCAAATGTTAGGCGAATAAGATCATCCTCAGCTGCAGGTATTTCGATTGTTTGGGTTGAGTTTGAGTGGGGAACAGACATTTACCGTGCTCGACAAATTGTGAATGAGCGGATTCCTTTAGTCAAAGAAAAGCTACCCTCTGAAGTTGGATCACCAACATTAGCACCTATTTCTTCCATAATGGGTGAAGTAATGTTGTTAGCAATTACTTCTGATAGCTTATCCCCTATGGAGTTGCGAACATTATCAGACTGGACTATAAGCCCTCGTATCAAGTCTATTGGGGGTATTGCAAATGTCATAGTTATTGGGGGGGAATACAAAGAGTTTCAGGTTTTGGCAAATCCACATAAACTAAATAATTATAATATTAGTCTTCAAGAGTTACTAGATAAAGTTCAAGAAAGTAATATCAATGTTTCAGGTGGGATATTGAATGAATATGGCAATGAATATATAATTAAAGGTAGTGGTCGCATTTATGAACTCAATGATCTAAAAGAATCTGTTATTAAACAAACCAATGGACAAAGTATCAAGATTAAAGATGTTGCCACGGTTCAAATAGGGGCTTCAGATAAAATAGGCGATGCTTCATTTAATACTAAGGACGCAGTTATTTTAACTATCTCTAAGCAGCCAGATGTAAATTCACTTGAACTAACAGAGAAGTTAGACGAGGTTATTACTGATTTACAGTTAGCACTACCTGAAGGTGTAGTAATAGAGAATCACATATTTAGGCAAGCAGATTTTATTCAAGCCTCTATCAGCAACTTACAAAGTACATTGCTCGAAGGTGCATTTTTTGTTGCTATTATTTTGTTCATTTTCTTAATGAATTGGAGAACCACAGTGATTTCATTAATCGCAATTCCAGTATCGCTATTAGTATCGATACTAGTTCTTAAAGTTTTAGGATATACCATCAATACGATGAGCTTAGGTGGTATGGCTATTGCCATAGGTGCTTTGGTCGATGATGCTATTATTGATGTAGAAAATGTTTTTAAACGATTACGGAAAAACGTCAAATTGCCTAAGTCAGAACGCTTGTCTATTATAGAAGTAGTGAAAAATGCTTCTATTGAGATTAGAAGTTCTATTATAATAGCTACACTTATCATAATCATATCATTTGTGCCACTCGTTTTCCTAAGTGGTATGGAAGGTAGACTTTTGAAACCACTGGGAGTTGCATTTATCACTTCAGTGTTGGCTTCATTAGCAGTGGCGGTTACTCTTACTCCAGTACTTTGTAGTTATTTATTAAAAAAAGATAAAGTACTAACCAAACAAGCTGAAGGCACACGTGTAGAACGATGGTTGCAAAAAATTTACAGAACACTTCTAAGTAAAGCATTGAAAATTCCTAAAGTTGTTATTGGTACTACTGCCCTATGTTTCTTATTAAGTTTATTGCTTTTCAATCAGTTAGGACGAAGTTTTTTACCCGAGTTTAATGAAGGGTCATTGGTTATTAGTGCGGTAGGAATACCTGGTATGTCTTTAGAAGAAAGCAACAAAAATGGCAAACTCATAGAAGAAACTTTATTGGCAATGCCAGAAATAGAAGTAGTTACTCGCAGAACGGGTCGTGCAGAATTAGATGAACACGCCCAAGGAGTAAACGCAGCAGAAATAGATGTACCTTTTACATTGACAGATAGAAGCAAAGACGAGTTTTATGAAGCGGTACGTACTAATTTGAGTATTGTACCGGGAGTAAATATTACCTTGGGACAACCGATTGGACACCGTATAGACCACATGCTCTCAGGTACCAGAGCCAACATAGCCATTAAGATTTTTGGAGAAGATTTACCAACCCTATTTCAATTAGGTAAAAGTATTGAGACTTGTGTAAAACAGGTTGATGGCATCGCAGATGTGGCAGTAGATCAGCAGATAGAAGTACCACAAATACGTATAAAACCAAATAGGCAGATGCTTGCTATTTATGGGCTTACGGCTAAAGGACTTCTAGAGCAAGTAGATATAGCTTTTGCAGGTGAAACTGCTGGAGAAATCTACGAAGGGCAACGCTACTTTGACCTTATTGTAAGGTTTGACAAGCCCTATCGGAATACGCGAAAATCATTGGAGTCTGCATTGATAAGAACACCTAGTAATGGAAATATTCCATTAAAAGAATTAGCGGAAATAGAATCTGTAAGCAGTCCAAATAGGATTGATAGAGAAAATGTTGAAAGAAAAATAGTAGTAGCTGCCAATGTGCAAGATAGAGATTTACGGTCTGTAGTGAGTGATATTCAAGCCGAAATTGCTGACAATATCAATGTACCAGAAGGGTATAGAGTAGAATATGGGGGGCAGTTTGAAAGTGAGGCAAAAGCTTCTCAATTATTAATGATGACAGCGAGTTTAGCCATTCTTATCATCCTTTGGTTGTTGTATTTTGAGTTTAAAAACTTAAAACTGGCATTCATAGTATTACTCAATTTACCTCTGGCTCTTATCGGTGGGGTTTTGATAGTTTACTTTACATCAGGTATTATCAATATCGCGGCGACCATTGGGTTTATTAGTTTATTTGGTATTGCTACTCGCAATGGGATTTTGCTTGTCTCCAAATACGAAGACTTGAAAAGAGATGGCAATGAAGGTTTAGACGTGCTTATAATGGGAGCTTTGGATCGACTAAGCCCAATATTAATGACTGCCTTTACAACAGGATTAGCACTTATACCTTTAGCATTAAAAGGCAGCGAAGCAGGCAATGAAATCCAAAGTCCGATGGCGATAGTCATTCTCGGGGGGTTGTTCACAGCTACTCTATTAAACCTATTTGTAATACCGTGTGTATACTACTTAGCTACAAACAAAAGGTCGAGCTAAGTTTGACATATTGAGCGTAGGTAATCCTAATTTCTTTCAATCATTTGAACTGCACTTTATTGAAGGATTTGATTTGTGTATGCTGTGAATCAAAGAGAAGCATCGATTAGCTGATTCGTGTACCTTCATTGTACATCACCTCGAATCTCGTGTTCATAGCAAGCTAACAATAAGATACTTACAGATTCATACAACTTTCTGTATTGGGAAGTGAGCCGAAGAATTGGCATAGTGCTTATTGGAAAATGAGTGACTGATTTGCAGATTTTATTTCAAGCATGATGATTCCATTATTTACCGTCAGCAATAACCGTACTTTATTAGGTTACAATTTAATCAGGAATTAACAACAATCCTTCATCCGATTCCTTAAATGAATTATTCACTTTTAGTTTGCTTTTCATAGAAACATAATCATCTCCATAAAACTTAGAACTAAATAGATATGCTCTCATAAGTGTATCCACAAATACATTTGGCCTATCTTTCTTTGTAAGCAACTTGATTGAACCCATGTAATCATCTCTATAGACCGTTGGAATAATTATCTTAGACATCCCAAGTTTTGTCAACTCCGAATTCATCATGATTCTAGCTAATCTACCATTACCATCAAGAAAGGGATGAACCTCGCTGATTATGAACATCATATACGCAGCCCTCGCAAAGGGATTTTGTAGTTGCTTATAGTATTCAAAGCCTTTACCTAAAGTGCCTACAACTAAATCTGGTATAACAAATGCCGTGCTTCCTGCATAATTCATTCTGTCTTTAAATTTCCCTGGATTCATGTCTAATCTAGACCTTAGAATTATTGCATGTCTATGTTTCAAAAGTTCAATAAAATGATCTTCGTCTTTAGGTACAATAGAGAAATTGTCACGATTGCTTACAACCTCATAAGTTCCTAGAATATCATGAGAGTCATTTTGTTTTAAAGGCATTGGTTCACCTGTGTCAATAATTTCCTTGGCATCATCTACCTGAAATCTGGTTCCCTCTATATAGTTCGAAAAGTAACTTTCAAAAAAGGCAAAGTTTGAGTATGCCAACTCTGTTTCATTCTTATCTTGGTAGTTTACAAATTCATTTGAAGACAGATATCTGAATAAAACTCCAAATCGGTCATATCGTTCAGAATCAAATGGCTTTCCTTTGGAACGAGATATAGCAAGTGGACTATTCAGTATATCTGATGTATGAGTTGCTAATAAAGCACTAATTATATCACTGAATTTATTGTATTCCCAACCCATATTTAAGTCCTTGGCAATTTTTTTAGCATCATCTCTTAATTGATTTAGACCGTCTTCTCCTTCAACTTGAAGCTTTTTCTCCAATTTTTCCTCGATGATTTCCAGGGGTAATGTCTTTGGAGTCCCGCCCTTAGAGGATGTTCGTTGCAGATTTTCAAGATATTTCCTTGGCTCGCTTGAAACATATAGCCCCCCTACAAATGGAGTATCTCTTACATGTGGCTCCGGCCCTCCCATCAGTTTCACTTTAACTCCTGAAAGATCTACTGTCCGTGTATGCTTGTACGTTACAAAGATTTCTCCCAATTCTGTGGGTTTATACTCAAAGGCAGACCTATGACTTAGCAAACTGCCAGGAAATAGCATGCCTATTATTTCTAATATGTTTCTTTTAATGATTCTATCATTGCTATCGTTGAAATTAGAAGTGTATATTTTGTTCCCCACCTTTCTAAGTCGTCCTTCGCCAATGAGCTTTAGAATTTCATACCTCCCTTTGGGATCTGATGTACCATACATTATCTCACGAAGTGGCAGCCTTTTCGATTCTGATCCTTTCTCCATCTTTTACATTTTTTAATACTTCCCCGAGTCTATTGATAGTCAATTGTGGAATTGACAAGCAAAAATATATCATTTTTCTATAATTATTATCATTTTCTTATAGTTATTATCATTTTTCTATAATTATTTTCATGTATTACTAATACACCAGTAATCTATAATGACATATTGTACTAATAATTATCACAATACTATAATAAGGGGTGAAGGGCCAGAATGATAAATACTCCAAAGCTCCCACTTTTACACTTCCTTGTACTGTACGTCCAGTTTAACTTGCAACTTAAAAATTCACACGATGCACGGATACGTACTGTCGTATTCCCTCAGAACGTAAATCTACTGCATTCCAACTTGAGTTATGCTACCAAAGACTTAAATGTACCAAACCATTAATCTTGAATCTGCGATTTGGTCCTTTCTAATGATGTTAATTATTTCAAAGCCTTTCATTTAGCCCACTACAAACTACTAGCTTTTTGTTAGTCTTAATTGCAAACCCCTGTCAATGCTATAAAATTATATTCCTGTATTGGAAAATGAGCCGAAGTATTGGCATAGTGTTCGTCGGGAAGTAATCCGAACTACAAGCGTTACTCAACGGTTAATACCAAATCATTCTGCATCACCATACTCCCTGAAGCTAGTGTTACAGATTTCACTTTACCACTACTCAATGCAGTAACGGTTGTTTCCATTTTCATGGCTTCAATTACAAACAAAGGGTCATTGGCTTTAATCTCTTGCCCTTTCTTTACAAGTACCTTGTACAGCAAACCCTGTAGAGGTGCTTTTATTTGATTGATATCATCGGGGTCTGCCTTTACGTTTTGTTCTTTTTTAATATTCAAAGACTTGTCCAATACTTCTACAAATCTGCTTTCTCCATTTACCTTGAAGAAAACCGTTCGCATTCCGTCTTCATTTGCACTGCCTATAGAAAGGAACTTTATAATTATAGTTTTACCCGGTTCCAATTCTACCTGAATCTCCTCGTGCTGTTTCATTCCATAAAAAAACGCTTTGGTAGGTATAAATGCCAGATTACCATACATCTTGTAGTTCTCATGTGCTTGTTTGAAAACCTTTGGATATAAAGTGTACGATAGAAAATCTTCCATTTCTATCGTTCTTGTAAATCCTTTCTGAAACTGCTTTTTGAATACGGCATAGTCTTCAGTGAAGTCTATCGGCGTCAAATGTGCATTCGGCCGATCCGTATAACTTTTCTTATTCTTCAAGATTATTTTTTGGAGTTTCTTGGGGAAGCCACCAACGGGCTGTCCTAGATCTCCCTTAAAAAAACCAATTACAGACTCTGGAAATGCCAGTTCATCTCCACGCTCCATTACATCTTTGGGTGTCAGATAGTTGGTTACCATGAATATAGCCATATCTCCAACCACTTTGGAACTTGGGGTTACCTTAATCAGGTTACCAAACATAGTATTCACTTGCTCGTACATGGACTTAACCTCATCAAATCTATCTCCTATCCCCAATGCTTCTACCTGTGGACGCAAATTAGAATATTGTCCTCCGGGGATCTCATGTTTAAACACTTCTGCGGTTCCAGCTTTTAATCCTGATTCAAAAGGATAATACAATTCTCTTGTATCTTCCCAATAATTTGAGAATTGGTTTAATTTATCGATATCAAAATGATGAGCTCTTTCGCTGAATTTCATCATTTCTACAATGGAATTAAAGTTGGGTTGAGAGGTTAAACCGGATAAACCTCCTAAGGCTACATCAACCACATCAACACCGGCTTCAATGGCTTTCAGGTATGTAGCTGTTTGTAGGGAAGAAGTATCATGAGTATGCAAGTGAATGGGAAGTTTAACCGTATCCTTTAATGCACCCACCAGCTCTGCTGCTGCATAGGGTTTTAACAATCCAGCCATATCCTTAATAGCAATCATATGTGCCCCTGCATTTTCTAGATCTTTTGCCAGTTGCGTATAGTAGTTTAGGTTGTATTTGGTCTGACTTGTATCTAAAATATCTCCGGTATAGCTTATAGCTGCTTCCGCTATTCCTTCCGTCCTATCTCTTACATAGTTCATACTCGGCTCCATGGCTTTAACCCAATTGAGCGAATCAAATATTCTAAAAATATCGACTCCATTTTCCCATGATTTTTCTACAAACTTCTCAATGAGATTATCAGGATATGCTTTATATCCAACACCATTGGATCCACGTAACAACATTTGAAGCAATATATTAGGAACTGCTTTTCGAAGCTCTCTTAAACGTGTCCAAGGGCTTTCATGCAAAAAACGCAAACACACATCAAATGTAGCACCTCCCCAAACCTCCATACTAAAGACATTTGGATGGTTTTTTGCAAAACTTTCTGCAACTCCAATCATGTCATACGAACGGATGCGTGTTGCTAATAAAGACTGATGGGCATCTCGCAGCGTAGTATCGGTATAGTGAATTTTGTTGTCCTTTTTTAGCCATTGACAAAACTTTTCTGGCCCCAGTTCAGTAAGAAGGTCTTTTGTTCCCTTTTGATATTCTATTGTACTTGATACTTTTGGGATTTGAGGATGCCTAAATTCTCTGTTGACATCCATAAATTTCACATCTGGATTACCATTTACGATTACATCCGCTAAATATTTTGTCACTTTAGACGTGCGGTCCTTGGACAATTTTATTTTGAATAAGGAAGGCGTATTCTGAATAAAATTAACGTTCGCCTTTCCTTCTTTGAATGTTTTATTCTGGATGACGTTTTGTAAGAAATTGATATTCGTCTTTACTCCTCTAACCCTAAATTCTTTTAAGGCCCGTACCATTTTTCGTGTAGCTCCATCTAGTGTCCTGCCACTGGCAGAAACTTTGACCAACATGGAATCAAAAAACGGACTCACATGGTATCCCTGATAAACACTTCCAGCGTCTAAACGGATGCCCATACCCGCTGAGCTACGATAGGTAGTTATCGTTCCATAATCAGGGGTGAAATCATTGCCAGGATCTTCAGTTGTCACCCTGCATTGTAGTGCAAATCCATGGGTGGACAATGATTCCTGATCGTATATCTTAATTTGCTTATCCTCTAGTTTAAAACCTCCAGCTACAAAAATCTGCGTTTTTACTAGATCAACTCCAGTAACCATCTCTGTTACTGTATGTTCTACTTGAATTCTTGGATTTACTTCAATAAAATAGGCATTACCTCCTTTGTCAACCAAGAATTCCACTGTTCCAATGTTATTGTACTTGACCTCTTTTGCTATCGCTAAAGCATACGTGTAAAGACTTTGTTTCAGTGTGTTTGAAAGATTATAGGATGGGGCAAATTCTATCACCTTTTGATGTCTCCGTTGAACGGAACAATCTCTTTCAAATAAATGACGAATAGTTCCATGATTGTCCGCCACTATTTGAACTTCTATGTGTTTTGGATCTTCTATGTATTTTTCTAAAAACATAGTATCGTCTCCGAAAGCATTTCGTGCTTCATCGCGTGCAGAATTAAAACTTAATTCCAGATCTTCAGGAGTTCTCACTATCCGCATTCCTCTGCCTCCTCCTCCAAATGCCGCTTTCAGCATCAATGGATACCCTATTCTTTCAGCTTCCAACAAAGCAACTTCCAAGGATATTAACTCCGTTGTACTACTTTCAATGATGGGAACGTTACATCTCAAAGCAATGTTTTTCGCCTTGGTCTTGTCACCCAAAACATCAATGACCTTCTCGTCTGGGCCTATAAAAACAATATTATTCTCCGAACATTTACGTGCGAATTCTGCATTCTCAGCTAAAAAACCATAACCGGGATGTATCGCATCTACTTCTTTGGCTTTTGCCAATGCAATTACTTCATCCATGTCTAAATAAGGTTTCAATGGCTGATCGTCATCTCCAATCTGATAGGATTCATCTGCCTTATATCGATGCTGCGAATACCGATCTTCATAGGTATACATGGCGACCGTCTTGATGTTTAATTCTGTACAAGCCCTTAAAATCCGTATGGCTATTTCACTTCTGTTGGCTACCAGAACTTTCTTGATTTTCATTTGTGTTGGGGGTTGGGAATTGGTTTTTCTCATAGATTAATGTTTCAGGGTTATTTCTGTGCAATTTACTAAATCTTTGAATGTGATACTCCACGTCTAAAAACTAGATGAAGCAAACTAGACGTTCAATAAATCATTCACCAGAACTTCAGCCTAACTAGCCCCTCGTGTTTGAAAAATAAAAGGTGGTTACCGGTGTTTTGTTAAAAGCTCTGAGGCTCTGCAAAAGGTTTTGGAAGGTTTAGACACTGGTCTTACCATTGACATGGTAGCTCTTAACATTCAAAATGTCCTTTACCAGCTAGGCCTGATCACTTGAGAAGCAATTAATGATGAAGTACTAGATTCTATTTTACACGATTTTGTATATGAAGTAAACTCAAGCTTTTGCTAAGTGTTCATCGGAAAGTAGTAAACAAGTATAGCTCCCCTATTTCACCCTTTTTATCTTTAAATCATCAAAATCGAAACTAAAGTCAATATTAGGAGACACGCCTTCTAGTGAAAAACCTGTTGGTGCAGAATCGGCAGTCATATCAAATTTCACATACGCATCTGCATTCATATCTTGATAGTCCCATTTTACCAAATACGTAAAATCACTGTAGTAAAATAATTCTCCTGTTAGCTTGGGCGATCGTTCACAGCAGAGTATCAATTTACCGCCTTTCTTCTTAATCTCAATATCTCCAAACCAAGAGTCGCTATACTTCCCTACTATCTGTTTGTCATACGTGCTTACGTTACTAGCTGTCACTTTACTCCAAACGGCTTGTACTACAGAGTCCGTGTTGGCTGTATTCTGTTTATAATAAGTAGCATACCTACCAATCCAGTTCGTGGGTTCTACCTCTAGAAAGGCATCTCCCAGAGTATTGGTCAAAGCACTAAAAACCATTGCTCCATCATCACTCGTATTGGTTAAGATGACGATTCCAACGTTTTTGTCTGTAATCAATGTAGTCTTGGACAACATACCGGGCATCCCACCGCTGTGACTAGCCACCAAATTACCATTCATATCTCCCAAAAACCAACCCAGTCCATATCCACCAAAATGTGCGTTGTACTTGGGGTTTCCATTGGCAGAAGTAACGGTATGTAATTTCCACAGATGGTTTTTCTGTGTTTTGGCATCAAATACTTTTACGTCTCCTAGTGTACCGTGATTCAATTGAAGCATCATCCAGTTGCATAGATCATTCACATTAGCATAGATCCCTGCTGCGGCTCCATTTACTTGAGGAGCATAATCATCGAGTACCTTTAGTTGGCCCCCAAAGTTTGCATGCGGACTCGCAAGTGGAAGTTTCCCAATTCGGCTGATAGACGTTACACTACTTTCCATACCTACGGGTTCAAAAATCCTTTTAGCAATAAAATCTTCCCAAGACATCCCTGAAACACGAGCAATTACTTCTCCTGCTATAAAAAATAGAATGTTATTGTATCGCAATTCAGTTCGTATTCCAGATCGAGGCTCTACATCAGAAAACGCTGTAAGCATATCATCTATTTTAAAATCATTCCCATCCGGAAACCACATTAAATCGCCTTGTCCCAGTCCCATTCCACTGCGGTGACTGAGGAGATCTTTTACAGTGAAGTTATTGGTAACGTATTCATTGTACATTTCGAACTCAGGGATAATACTTTTCACTTTGGCATCCCACTCTAGTTTACCTTCCTCCACGAGTATGCCTATCGCTGTAGCGGTAAATGCTTTACTGTTACTGGCAATGGCAAAGTTGGTATGTTCTGTCACCTCATTTTTCTTCTCTACATTGGCATATCCATAGCCTTTGCTATGTATTATCTTACCATCTTGCACTACACCCACAGCTAGCCCAGCCACCTTAAATTGAGTCATCGCTTCGTTAACTAGCGAGTCAATAGTAGCGGTGCTTACTTGTGCAGAACAAAAATTTCCAATTGCTAATATGAGCGTAATTACACTCAGTATTCTATTTCTTAATGAAAAAACCATTGTTCAAAGAAATGTAAAGTTGATTTAAATAAAACAGGAACCGTCGCTTATTTACCAATCAACTTCTAAAAACGCAATAAAATGGTCATTAACTGGATGATAATATGTTATTCCAGCGTAATGCTTATTGGCGCAGGACTCTTTGTGAAGTGAATATCTTAAGAATCAAATTTTCAGTTACAAAGAGCAATCTGATTACAAAAACCAAACACTCAACGCAAGAAAAAAACAGTATCAAAAAATTAACTTAAATTAGTACCCACTCTATCTTAGATTTTTAACTCAAAAGTTCAAACTTCACTGAAGACATACAGTATTGGATCAAAACATGGATAGTTTTCATACACAACTTAACATAGAGCATTTGGCAAAAGGTCTTTATCTTGTTGTATTAAAAACTTCATATGGTCAGTTTCCCTATGTTCAAAAAGTGCTCATTCATTAGAACTTTTTTGAGATATTGAGTTTTTCTAAGTGTTTTAAACCAGATGCGTTTTGTGCTAGAAAAGTGCACTATCCTAACATAGATCCATTGCATAAAACGGGAAATGACATGCTGCACCGGACTGGGTACATCTCGTAGCACTCGCCATTCCCTTTCTTTTGAAATCTGAATTAACCAATAAAACCCACCAAAATAAGAGCAGCTGTCATCCATGTAATTCCAAACATTTTTTAAGTTCTAACATTAATTCTAATATTGTCACCTCTAGATGAAATCGATTCAAAAAAACATACTAATAGGATTTTTTATGCTGCTACTAACTAGCTGCAGCATCTTTAAATCATCATCCAGCCGTAACAATAACCACCTATCTTGTACAGTTTTTGATTACATCGATATTTTTAAAGAATTGTCCGAGTCAGAAAAAATCAGATATAGCACCATACAGTTTAATTCATATGGAGACAAGGTAACCGAAATTCTTTTTGCCAAAAACAGCGACACCATCGAAATTCTTAAATACTATTACAATACACAGAACAATCTAGACTCGCTCATCAGAGTCAAACAAGACAATCATCTAAAAGAGGAATATACGTATGGTTCAGATGGGAAACTAGTGAGCATTGACGAAATCTATAATCACATGAGATCTAGAAAAGAAAGACACTCTTACAAAGACAGTGTGCATGCCTCCGTCAAACATTACATGGGAAATATGCCTTCCAGTAGGTCAGAACTCGAATTCAACAATCAAGGTTCATTAATAAAAAGAGTCATCCTAAGCCCAGAGGGTAATTTTTGGGGACAAATTGAATACCTGTATACTGACTTTGGAAAACTATCAGTTGAAACACATTTCAATAAACGTGGCATTGCCAATGAAATCCGAGAATTTCGGTACAATTCAAATCAACTTCTAGAATGGAAAATCGTAAAGAATTTGGACGGCAAACTATTTACAAAATTGCAGTATACGTACGAATAGGGTTTTAAGAAAAAAGCTCCTTACGAAAACATAAAAATTAGCCATGCAATAACAGGAACCAGAGCACCACTCAGAACCAACCATTTGCCTCTCCCTTTGAATCCCTTTTTCCCTTTTAGAATAAATAGCCCGGTAATACTCACTAAGATAAGGACCACAGCAAAAATATCGGAAACCCACTTCCAGCCTTTTAGGCTATTTCGATGTAAAACATTGGTTTGATAAAAAATGGGCCGCTTCGAAATTCGTTCATATGTTCCAATTCCTGTGCTACTATTGACATGCAAACTCGCATTGTCATAGTATATCTTTAACTGATCAGGCGTAGGTTTATCGTAAATTTTATAACTACTCTCCCCCACTAATTCAGAAAGAGCTACTATATCTTTTGCATTTACATATTCAATATCTATACTCTCAGGAATTACTATTTCTTTTTTATTAATAATGAAATCTGGGTTCCAATCGTCTAGATGATTCAATGCCAACCCGGACAAACAATAAATAATAACTAATGTCGATATGAAGTAACCAACATCTCTGTGGGTTGCCCTATTCAGCTTTTCTAGCTTCTTTCTTTTTTTACCGTGTTTGGACATCCTAAAGACTGTCCATTGTGATTTTTACTATGTCTATAATCCATTGAGACACATTGGTATCTGGAAGAATAGCATCTGGCTTATAAATCACCTTCTGCTCATGGCCGGGTATCGCTTTTATTCCATCTCCAATTATTTTAATCTGGAACGTCTCATCGTGGGCAACAAGAACTGGAACTACTATTGCTTGCTCCCTAGACTCAAGCACTTTTTGTATAGCCTCGGTAGTTTTTCGAGGATCATAATGTGCAATATGCCCGCACCAGCCGTAGCTGTGGCTTTCTATACCTGTATTTCTTGCAACATAATCCCCTACGGTATCCATCAAATCTGACCATTCTTTATCATATCCTTGATCTCCATATGCTATCAGCACAAGGCCTTCATTCGCTGAATCTCTAGAAATGGATTTCACCCTTTTCAGAATATTCTTTTGTAGAATGTCGGTAAAGTCCAATAAAGGAGTAACGTGGCAAGTAGCTTGTGTTTTATAGACTTCGATCTTCTCTAGTTTCAAATGTTCAGCACTTACAGGATCTTCCTTAAGACCAATAATGGTTGGGATATCATCAAAGGAGTGTGAACTTACAGTAAGGAACACTGGAACTACAATAACGTCGGTGTAGCCCGCCTTATCAAATTCCTTCATCCTAGTGGCAATGGAAGGTTCTGTATACTCCATAAAAGCGGTCTTCACATCAGCTATTCTCTCATCAGCAAGAATGGTTTCTCTTACCGATGAATCTAAATCAAGTAAAGCCTGTCTCCAGGTTGCAGAATGTGATCCGTGATTCACAAGTAACACACCTACCTTTTTATCTTCCTCCGCATCTTTAACTTCCTTAGTCTCTTTAGTATGGGACTCTGGATTACAGGCAAAAATCGAAACTACGATCAGTAAAAAAGCAAGTATATTTTTCATATTAGTATTGTTTTAGATCGTGCAATACTATATTATTTTTAAACAGTCTAAATAAAAATTGAGAATTACTTTTGTCACATTTCACAAGAATAAATCAGGACAAACATGAGTTTATTCCAGAATAGCGGAATACCAACGTCTTAATTACTAAGCAACTAAAAAATTAGCTATCCAAACAGCCCAGAGAACAGGCTCCTGAGTAACTAGACAAGCATCTTATCTGTTTTTAATCAGATTCTTAAAATCTGAACCTGCAGGATTTTCAAATATTTGCAAATCAAACTTAGGAACAACCGCTAGAATGTGATCAAAAATGTCGGACATTATATTTTCATAACCTTTCCAATTTTTGTCCTTGCTGAATGCATAAATTTCCAAGGGCAATCCCACTTCTGATGATGGAAGTTGGCGTACCATAATCATCATCTTTTCATTTATATTGGGACTAGCCTCCAAGTATTTCTCTATGTACACTTTGAACACACCAATATTGGTCATGTTTCTGCCGTTTACTAGGGTTCCTGTGTCTACCTTATTCTTAGTATTGTACTCCTTAATCTCAGTAATACGTTGGGTTAAATAATCGGATATCAATTCAATCCCTTTAAATCGCTCAATCATGGAATCATCGCAAAATTGAATGGTGTCAATCTTGATATTAATCGCTCGTTTTATTCTTCTCCCAGTTGATTTTTGCATCCCCCGCCAGTTGGTAAATGAATCGGAGATAAAGGCATAGGTCGGAATAGTGGTGATTGTTAAATCAAAGTTTTGGACCTTAATAGTTGTCAAATTTATTTCTAGCACATCACCATCTGCACCGTAATTGGGTACTGTAACCCAGTCACCTACCTGAACCATATTATTTGCGGACAATTGGATACTGGCAACGAATCCCAGAATACTATCTTTAAATACCAATAGAATGATAGCAGCAGTAGCACCTAAACCTCCCAATAGAAACAATGGACTCTTGTCAATTACAATTGAAATTATTAAAATTCCACCTACACAGTAGACCAATATTTTGGCTAACTGGGTAAAACTACCAATAGGTTTATCTCGATACTGCTTTTTTTGAGATAAAATTTCGTTGATAGAATTGAAGAAAGAGGAGGAAATCCAGATGGAAACCAAGATAATAATAATATCAGTAGCTCCTAAAAGGAAGGTAGAATCTTCAAATACACGAGGTAAAAAATGAGCAATGATTAGAGCGGGAAGGAGCATTGCAAACGAGCTTAGCACTCTGTTATTTAAAATAATATCATCCCCTAAGGTATCTGTTTTAGCTGTTAACTTAGGAACTACTGAGAGAAGTATCTTTTTAGTGATCCCCCAAATCAAAAAAGCAGCAATTAAAAGTATCCCTACCAAGATAAATGTTGATAGCGTATCATTTAAACCTAGATTAACCGTTAACCATTCCTTCAAATCAAATTTCATTTTTAATTTTATGTGTTTTGAGTTGGCGAAGGTAGACTTTTAAGCAATGCGGAGGATAAGAGATATGCTGTAAGTAGGTAAGAATCGGTTTTAAAGATAAAAGGGCCTTACATTTGGTAACTGCACATGTTAAAACTAGCACAAATAACACTTCTACTGTTCACGATTGGACTCTTCTCCAATTGCTCGTACGTCACTCAGTTTTATATTCTCAATCAATCCGATCAGGTTATTGAAATTGAATACAAGACAAGTAACTCTCTTAGGCTAAATATAAATGCCCGTATCATTGAAGCCAAAAGAGTAAGACATCTTGGTGAGGTTATTTCAGAAGTAGAGTCAATAAATAATATAGTGGTTTGCAAACTATTGCCTAAACAAGGATTGGTAATTGGCCATAATCTTAATTTTACGTTAGAAAACCCGAAAGAGGCGGGTGATTTAAACAAGTCATTTGAATACTTTTATGTTAGGAAGAATGGTCAGACCATAATTGATACGGGAGAGAAACCGTTATCAAGTTACTTCAAAACCATCAACCTACAGACCATAGCGATTATTGTTAAATGATTAAAACGGATAAAACGTGACATACGTACTTCGCTGTGGAAAGCCTTGATAGAATTCAGTCCTCGTAATTCCTATTTTTTCAATAATCATGCCCGCATTTTGAGGAGCTATACTGGGTCTATCCTCTACCTCTCCAAGATTGCATGCATTATCAAAATAGGGTACTCCTTGCAAATCACCTTCAAACCATAATCCATTCTTTTTGCCGTCCTTGTATTCTCCTAGTTCTTCTAGTAAGCCATCTGGATCATAAAACTTCCACAATCCATTTCTTTTACCATCTGCATATTCTCCCTCCAAACGCACAGAGCCATCGTTGTGGTACTGATACACATAGCCGCCACTTTCAGAAAGCGTTTGATTCCCCACTCGATCATAAAACTCCAGATAATGTACTTCTTCCATCGATATATCTTGCTCTTGTTCACACTTAAAACGAGATTTTTCGTCTATCACCAAGCCTTTAAGCAATAGTTTACCATTGGGATAAAACGATGTGATTTTAGCGTAATAGTGAAGCGAATCAATAGTATGTGGCAGCAGATAATCTCCACTTGTATAATCTACTTCCTTGTGCATTCCTCCATTCACATCATAGTATTTCCAAACACCTACTTTTTCTCCATTCAGAATCATACCATGTTGAGAAGCAACTCCACTTTTATAGAAATAAGTGTACTCTCCAGATAGTTCTGGATTAAAGATGACGAACTGAGAATTATTGTCATAACCTGGATTTTCATTCAG
Source organism: Bacteroidota bacterium (assembly GCA_002746305.1). Lineage (GTDB taxonomy): Bacteria > Bacteroidota > Bacteroidia > NS11-12g > UBA9320 > UBA9320. The sequence goes on from NVWV01000012.1 coordinate 54,011, forward strand.
CATTCTAGCTGTTTTATAGTCATAAAATTCTTGAATGTAATGGGCTCGTTTAACACTATCTGTAGGTAGTGGTTCCAATGAAAAAGTATACCTAGAACGCTTCACAATAGGTAGGACCCTATCCTTTTCTGAATAAATCACCTTGCACTTCAGAGTACCTTCTCTAAAAAAGTACTTTCCTGTATCTACCAACATTCCATCTTTAAGCGTTACCTCTACTAATTTATTATTCACTTCTGTTCCTGAAGTGTAGGCTCCTTGAAGAATCCCATTCTCAAAAGTACCATCCTCATAGGTCACATAAGGATATGCATATCGTTGTAACTTCCCCTCTAGCCTGCCATTTTCAAAGTGTGATCTGAGTCTTAATTGAGTAGGTTGACGACGTTTATAATAGAGCCCTTTTTCCAAATAATCTCCATGTCTCACATTGTCCTTATAGTCCGAAATAGAATTCGAACCGTAGTCTATAAAACGTCCATTTTTCATCCCTTTTCTGTAAAACCCAGACTCCTTTTTAGTCTCTGAATACCCATCTTTCAGACCATTAAGGTAAAAAGTATGATTATATCCTGTAGACACTTTACCATTTGGCACTCCATTTTGAAGGATTATTTTACGATAGTCATAGTACCTAGCTATATTCTTTACTGTAAAGCTTACATTTCCAAGCTTATCTACTTTTCGTTTCACTTTATGCATTCCTTCGCTTTGACTTCTTTTAGGATACTCTGTATCAATGGTCATCTTTCCCGTTACAAGCGTATTGTCGTAATACACTTTGTACAAGATAGTATCAAGCATTCCCCTCAATGATGACCAGATCCAGTTATCTATATTCTTCTCATAACCATGACCCTTACCATAATTATGGTCGTAGTTATAAAAAGTATTTCTGGGTTTTACTTTGACATACGGAACTGTATTTTGATGGACCACGGTTAAACGGCCATCTTTAGAATACTCTGTACGACTCATCCAAAGGCTAGTATCTTTCTCTGATACAATGACCTTACTAACAAAACTATCCATTTGAATTTTGTCCTTTTCATCATAGTTCTCCTCCCTGAAATAACCATTGTGAAGCAGATAAAAATTGGATGAAGTACCTCTGCGATATTTCCTGTACTCGAATAAAACAAAACCCAAACTGTCTTGAAAACGATTATCTGCATATTCCGCAGAGTTATAAGACAGGTAGATAAGTTTGTCCTTTTCATAAACTTCTTCTTTTACTTTATAATAATCTAAACTACTGCGACCATTCATATAAAAAACAAAACTACTTGCTGTACTTCCATCGTTTATAGCATAAGTATCTATTGATTTCGTACGCTTATCTACACTTACATGAACTAAATCGGAATCATTGGTAAAGTACAATGACTCTTTAAGATTACCCCTTTTATCCAAAATTCTATATACCGTTTTATTGGGTTGCCCAACCTCATAACTAAATAAGAGACTTCCATCAATCTTATACTCCTTAATCCAAATTAGCCCCCCATAACTGGACCTCAAATCTCTCTGACTTCGTAGTACCTCACCAATAGAACTATTCAATAGCGATAAAGACTCCTTCGTTTCTGCTTGTAGTCTACCTTTGTAATCAAACTCTTTAATATGCTTGGTTTGAGATTGAGTATCCAAAGTAGAGAGATAAGTCAATCTACCTTTGTCATTATATTCCATTTCATAAAATGTAGCGGTATCCGTTTTATTTATACATTCCCTAAGCTTACCATTTTTAAAGTATTCATAGGAGATGTAATTTCCATCCCAGCCATTCCTGAAATATGTTTTCACACTTTTATTCGCATAGTATTTTGTGCTTTCAGTCATTCTCCCTCGCTCATACCTTCCTTTTTCTACGACATACTTTCCTTTTGTAAAAGAGTACTCACCGTCCAATGAATCTAACTTATAGCTGTACTTAAATGAGTTCTTACCAAACGTAGTTTCCCACTGGCCATTTTGTCGTCCCTCGCTATAGGAACTTCTTTGGATTACAAAATCCTGATCAAAAAAGTCATACCATGTGGCACTACCTTCCAATAAATTATTCTTAATAGTAAAAACTACCGCTACTCTAGTACTATCTACAGGTCTGTAAATGGGCACTCTTTTTTTGGTGTATTTGTAAGGGATTTTAATGTAATAGGCTACATATTCTCCGTCTGGCAGAGAGAATGGGCTATACTGAATTTTTTTTTCCAATTTAAAATCGGAAAAACTCCGGCTTAACACCATATCTTGATGTTCTAAAAGCTTTTTAGCAGATGCTTTCTTTGTCGTATATACTTCCGGACTTGATCTCAACTCCAAAAAAAAACCCCCACTTAGACCATAACCTAATCTTACAGGATATACTTTGTACGATTTACCTTTGAATGTCGTTTCTTCAACATCCATTTGAGCAAATAAAGAAAATGAGAGAAATGCTAGCAGATAGCTAAAGATAATTCGTGTCATAGTTTTCGGTAGTTAGTTAACTCTAAAAAGTGTAAAGTTAGTATAATCACTCACTTTCATCATCTACCTCAAATGAGACATTTGACTAATTTAATGTCGGACTGACAAGTGGATTCTAAGAATATTATTCTTCAACTATTTCTGGTAAAGAGGCCCTTTTCTCCAAATAACTTTTCAACCACCGAATGCCAAAAAAAATTCCGATAATGCCTGACAGTATAACAACCATCAACCATTCGGAGACTCCAATATTCAAAGACATAGATGGTGTTCCAAGGATAATCATACTAGATAGACGATGAAACAGCTAAATATGTTGCCTTTTCTAAATTTAGACCATCTTTGACCCTGCAGTGTCACCTAACCCAGAAATATTAAAACAAATTGTCAAGGTTAAAATGCCTTTTGGTAAATATAATGGTAGGCTGCTATGCGATTTACCCATAGAATACTTGGAATGGTTCAAACGCAAAGGAGGATTCCCTAAGGGAAAACTAGGTGTACAATTGGATACTGTTTATGAGATAAAACTAAATGGTTTGGAAGAAATAATCCGAAATCTGAAAAGAGTTTACCGCTGAGAATTGCCTACTCCAAGAGATAAATACTTCCATCTCTTTTAAAACTCTCCCCATCAAAATTTACACCGTTTATGATGTAGTAATATAAGCCTACAATAGCTTTCTTACCTTGGTAATTCCCGTCCCACGATTCTGAAAAATCATCTGATCGATAAACGATTTCACCCCATCTATTTACGATTAAAATATCGTATGACCTGATTCCTCTAGCAACTACTCCATACGTATCGTTTGTTTTATCATCATTGGGTGTAAATGCATTGGGGATATGTAATAAAAATACATCCTCCACTCGCACTATTTTAGTAACCTGATCAGTACACCCTAAAACATTGGATACGGTGAGTGTTACTTGATAACTCCCTGTGTCGGAATAAGTGTAAATTGGGTTATTCAAGCTGCTTGTACCTCCTTCTCCAAAAGTCCAGACATGATCTATAGCATCAGTTGACGTATTGGTAAAGGTAAAAATGGGATTGAATAAGTCGGCGACAACAGGAGTATTCGTAAATCGTGCCACTGGATTAGGGATAATCTCAATTTCGTTGGTCTTAATGAGAGAATCTTCACACCCAAATTCATTCACTACCACTAATTTGATAGTATAAAAACCTGCATTATTATAGGCAAAGGTTGCATCTTCATTTGTGCTTGTTGAACCTTCTCCAAAACTCCAATTGAATGTACTACCTGCACCCGTAATTGTCTCGTTTGTAAAGTCTATATCTTGTCCTTCACAACTTGGACTTGGTCCTGCAGAAAAGTCTACATTGGGTAATGGGTTTACAGTTACGGTAACGCTACCTACTGCATCCGTTCCACAATTATCAGAAAGTGTAATCGTATAGGTTGTCGTATTTTCAGGTGCTACATTCTTGGTTAATCCTGTCCCCAAACCATTGGCCCAAGTAAGTACATAGGAAGAGGGAACTCCACCAGATGGTGTAGGTGTTAAAACAATACTTTCTCCGTTACAGATAGGCACATCTGCTGGCATTACAAGTGCCAATTGGTCTCTCACCTTCATGTCATGGTTGGCCGTCGCATTGGTAGGTGTACAACCATCTGAAACAATCACGCCGAAACTTTGATCTGTCACCATGGTAGCCATAAAAGTAGAGCTAGTTCCAGACCCTGTATTCCAATTGTAAGTATATCCAGTTACATCTCCACCCGTTACATTTGCTGTAAGAGTTACATCCTCGCCGTAGCATGCAGTATCTTGTGCTGTAATGGAAACCAAAAGTTGATCTCTTACTGTAACAAGGACACTGTCAATGGGCAGAAAATTACTACATCCATCGCTTAGTTCCACATAGTACTTTGTTGTAGTTGTTGGGCTTACTAAACGAGTTGAAGATGCTGAAGCTCCTGAGCCCCAGTCGTACATATAACTTGAACTTACACCTCCTCCAGCTGTAGCAGTTAAGGTAGTGCTTTCTCCGTAGCAAATTGTAATATCAGAACTCAAACTTACACTAAGTGAATCACGTATGATTATTTCGTAGAAAGCCGTGTCCTCTGTTTCTGTACAGTTATCGGTATATCTAATCCAAAAATCGTGCGTACCTGACCCTATTGGAGATACCGTCATAGATGCCGTTGTAGCTGTCCCTGAAGAAGTTCCGTCTGAATAATCATAGGAATAGGTTCCCAAACCTCCAGAAGGAGTTAAAGTCAATGTCGTTGACTCTCCTTCACAGAGTGTCACATCTGGGCTTTGAATTTTGGTTAATGGATCTCTGACATTTATTTTAAAGGATACGGTATCATTTTTCACTGTACATCCATCACTAAGCACTAAACTAATCGTAGTGTCAGTGGTAAAGCTGGAATCCCAAGTGGCTGTAGTTATTCCAAAAGGCAGCCATTGGTATGTGTAATTTGAAGCAACTCCACCTGATGGACTTGCTAGTAGCGTAATATCTTCTAAGTAGCACAACGTAGTATCTGGCAATGCAACTAAATCCAACGGTTCACGAACGGTTATGAGTACACTATCTATTGGCTCAAAACTGCTGCATCCATCACTTAGATTAATGTAATATTTTGTTGTTGTAATTGGACTCACATTTAGTGTATTCACAACTGAAGCACCTGCTCCCCAATCGTAGCTATAAGCCGAAGCTAGTCCTCCATTAGCTGTTGCTACTAAGTTCACACTTTCTCCAACACAAATAGTCACGTCTGGACTTGTGGTAACGGATAAAGAATCCCTAACTGTTATTGCGTAAAATGCTGTATCTTTAGTATCTGTACAATTGTCTGTATAGGCAATCCAATAATCGTGTATTCCAGATCCTACGGGAGAAACTACTTTACTCGTTGATGAGCTTGTCCCAGAAGTTGAAGCATCCCAAAAAGTATAATCGTAACTATTTAAACCTCCAGATGGATTTAAGGTCAGTGTGGTTGATGAACCTTCACAAATAACAATATCTGAACTTTTCGACTCACTTAGGGAGTCTCGCACAAAAATGTTAAAGGTCATGGTGTCGTTTAAGGGTGTACACCCATCACTAACCACCAATCTGATAATGGAATCTTGTGTGAATTCTGTCATCCAGGGATTTGAAGTTACGTTAGTCGGTAGCCATTCATAAGCGTAGTCTACAACTCTTCCTCCAGTTGCCGAACCCGTCAATGTAATATCCTCCAAATAACACAAGGTAGAGTCTTGTAATTGAACAATGGAGATAGGATTTAACACTGTAATAACTACAGAATCATAGATAGACTCTTCCATACATTCGTCGGAAAACAAGATATAAATGGTTGTATCCTGTGTTGTCGAAATAGTAAAAGTTGTTCCTCCTAATGTGCCATTCCATCGGTATGAATAATCAGCAGAACTTCCTCCAGTTCCTGTTGCTGTTAGGGTTATATTCTGATTGTAGCACACTAAAGTGTCTGGAGTCAAAGTAAGCCCTAATGCAGGCCGAAAAGCTTCATACTCTGCTTTAAACCCTCTACCTACTAGTAATTGATCTGAGAAATGCCGTACTGTTACCGCACCAGAAAATATTGAAATAGGATTTCCTCCATTGGGCAAGGTTGTTCCTGTGTAACCCCCAACCAATGTTCCTGCAACACTGTTGCCGTCATACACATAGATGGAATCATAATCTTGTTCGTAGTCAAAATCTTGAAAAGTCAGGTGAGCACTATCACTTGTACCAAAATTTATGGTTACCGTATCTTCTTGTAAATTGCTGTAATCGGATTCCCCTCCGTGATCGTAAATAAAACCTTGGCAACCTGAATACATAGTCCAAGCACCTTGAATGGGCAAATCTGCATTACAAATATCTCGAGTAGAATCGATTTCAATATAGTCCACAATTTCCAATGAATCTTGCAGTCCAAAGAAGCAACCATCAGCTACGAGCTTTACGGTGTAATCTCCTTGATTATTATACGTATGAGTTGGATTTTCTAGGGTAGATGTAGTCCCATCACCAAAGTACCATAAGTACCCATTTGCATTAGAACTTCTATTTTCAAAAGCAACGGTTTGTGGCGAAGTACAATAAGCTGTATCAGCTAAATAATCTACAACAATTTGGGAACTATCATACTCATCCCCTACGCCTACAGCATACCAAGCATTGGTCGTAGCAATCATTTCACCACTACACACTCCATACAAATCCTTGGCCGATTCTATACCGTAGTACCTCGCATCCGCATAATTGGATGAAGACGTAAGATATACTGTTAAGTTTCGATACGCAATTTGCTGTGCTTTTAAAATACCTATACTGTCTACATTGTATGTATCGGCATTATCATTGGTTCCAACTCTTCCTGTACACAATATGTAGTACCAAAAATTTTGTACGCCACTGTTGGTATGCACACCTCCATTATCAGAAGCTGCAGTATGCCAATACGTTCCTAAATAAGTATCTGGATCACCAAAACTATTGGGATTTGCCATATTACGAATACCATTGCCTGAGGTAGTTAAATCTTCACCCATTCGCCAGTTTAGCAAGGTTGGGTCGGCAAAATATTCAATTGAATTTCCAAAAATATCACTAAATGATTCGTTCAAAGCTCCACTCTGGTAAGAGTATACCAAGCCTGCACTATAAGTGGTAACCGCATGAGCAATCTCATGGCCGCACACATCCACTGTAGTCAGAGGTAACCAAGAACCTCCGTTTCCATCTCCATACGTCATTACCGAACCGTTCCAGAAGGCATTTACATAATTGGACCTGTAGTGCACATAACTTCTAATTTTAGCACCACTTCCATTGAAACTATTTCTACCAAAATTATTCAGGAAATAATCATAGGTCTTTTCTGCCCCGTAGTGAGCATCCGCCGCAATCTCGTCATATGCCACATTATAATTATTCCAATAATTATCTGTATCCGTAAAATCAACAGCCGCACCATAATTGGTACCTGTCTGCATGTTGTATGTTTCTATCCCTCCACCTCGAGCGTACTCTCTCAGTCTATAAACCCCCGGAGCAGTACTATCAGTTTGTATTGATTTCACCCCTCTGTATTTTGTATTTGCAGAACCTGTTACTTCTACATCATGAAGTAAGTTTTCTACTGCCCAAAGCTCTTGGGTCTGAACATTCACATATATGTTTTTACGCATTAAAGGTTCATCTGCATTGATTTCGAACCCATAACACAAAGCATACTCTAACCCAAAGTCAATATTTCTTGGAACATAAACCAGTTCTCCTTTTGGAAAGTAAGTTGCATTTTCATCCTCTTTCCAAATTTTTATCATTCGTTCCTCATCAGCAGATTCCCACTTAAAATGGGATCCCCCAGAAAATTGAATGGCTAAATCTCGAGCTGTGGACTCATCCAAAGAGGCAGTCTGCCCTAAACTTGGCTTATGAAGTACTCCATTTACCCGATACAATCTACCCTTATTATAATGAGCTATTAAATCACTTCCCAGAATCCTTTGCCTGTTTAGCTGTAGGTTAAGCCTGATGTGTGTGTTGTCCTCGTCATCACTATCACGCCTAATTTCTTGAAGTGAATATTCTCGTGTTAAGTTAAAGTAATCTACGAAAAATTGAGAAAAGTCATTTTCATTAACTGACAGATTACCAGTTAGTTTTATGTCAAATCTGGTACCTTGAGACTCCTCCATACGGAGTACGTTTACGTCTCTTGTCTCTTGAGAAAAACCGATTTGGGTAAAAAGAATAAAACTAAAAAATAGGAATAGTTGAGAGAATGAGGATTTCGAATTAGTATGCAGTAGCCTTGACATGGTTCAGAAATAAGTATACAAATGTAACGAATCGGCAGCAAAGCCGTTTAAACGCCTACCTCCGTATGAATTTTGACGTTTATATTTGACCTGTTTTTAACATATTCTATGGCAGAATTCAAATCGCATATCATAAAGTTGGATGGAGATGTATGGCATCTTGCTATCTTAGTTCCTCAAAAAATAGCAAAGGCATTTGTTACCAAAGAAAATAGACGGGTGGTTTGTATAATAAATGGTAATCACTCATTTCAATGTGCTTTGATGCCATCAGGAAATGGCGACTTCTTCATCAATGTAAATAAAGTAATTCGTACAAAGCTAGACCTTAAATCTGGCGATTCTGTAAGCATAAAGTTAGAAAAGGACACCTCCGAATACGGTTTACCTCTACCGGACGAATTAAAGGCTGCTTGGGAACTGGATGAGGAAGGCCATCGTGTTTTTCATAATCTTACTCCCGGAAAACAACGAACTCTTATTCATATTCTAGGAAAACCGAAGTCATCCGAAATTCGAGTAACTAAAGCATTAGCTGTATTGGAGTATCTCAAGTCCGTAAATGGCAAATTAGATTTTAAAGAACTAAACCTAGCACTTAAGAATGCGAGTAACCCTTGAATAATCGACTGCTTAAAGTCCAATTCTATAGTTAGAGATTGTTATAATACTCAGTGAAATAAATTATCCTTAGGGAAGTGAATTAGTCTCTACTTCTATTTTCCAATATCATCACTTTTTGCCAAATTTTTTGATTCAGTCCAGTACATAAAACTTCAATTTCATTAACCGCACTTACCACTACTGCATCTGGCAAGCTTTGAGAGTAGAGAGCAGATACTTTGGAAACCAATGCCGTGGTTTCTGAACAGTAATCCAAGTATCTAATTAATTCAAGTTTAGTAAAAGTCCTTCGAGGAGAATGCTCTGTGTCATTCTTACTTTTCACGTCTATAGTTGGATCTTTAGTTAGTTGATGCATATCTAGAACATGTACCAATACTCGCAAATCATTCAATGCTTTCGAGGCTCTTTTTCTTTTTATTCGGGACTCCAAAGACATCATAAAAAAGACAGCGGCCCCTAACAATAGAATGTCATTAAAAATTGCTTCTGAAAGTGAGACTAAATTGACAATAGTGGTATTTTCTAATTCCCAATCCACAAAAGTTACGCTATAAACCAATGCTGCAAGTCCAATGAGAATTATAAGATAGGATGAAACTCGTAACATCACATTGGGATTCGAAATCCAGTCAATATTTGATTTTGTCTTTTTTGCAACCACCAAAAATTGACGACATACTTTTAATAAATTAGAATCGGGGAAACGATCTTCTATTCTGAGATTTAGTTTTTCAATCGTTGTGAGAATCTTCTCAGGGTCTAATCGTATTATATCTTCCATATTGTCAATTGCATTTATTCAAAATATTCCGTATCAAAATTAATAGAAATATTCGTTCAGAATGGAATTGCTGACATATACAGTTAACGACTGCAGTTTCTGCTACAGTTACAGTAGCGTATACTCTAGTGTAGGGTGGCCCGACACTCCGTTCCTGTAGTAATCTACAAACCTAAGTTTGTAATAAAAGTCCTCTTTCGCCTTTACAACATAGGTTCGATCTTCTCGTATAGTATAAGCTCCGTCACTTAAACTGTACCACTTCCAATCCCATCCAATTGATGTTTTTGAAGTTTCTTCAAAACTCAGAGTGTCTAAACTTTCGGATGAAATAGTATTAAAATTAGTTTTTAGCTCGACGGCTTGTGCATTCCCCAAAACTGCACCATAAACCAAGTAATCGGTCTGTTCATCTGGGAAGATCACAAAATCAGTATATTTCCCTAGTGCTACATCATACTCAGCTTCAAAAGGTACATCTACATGCCGTGTATTTAAAAGGCTGAAATGAAAATTCTCTTTTTTAAGTTCTATCTCCTCAAAGTCTGAATCATCCAAACTTGAAAAATGTACCTTCACGGTGTTTGATTCCAAACTAAAACTAAACTTATAAAAACCAAGATTATCGAAATTAGCATCATACCCAAAATCCATCACGTAATTCTGATTTGCATTCAGTTGCCAAATGGACTCTTCAAAATTTACTGTTAAATATGTAAATTCCAGTTTTGTAGTGTCTACTCTTACTCCCCAATTTTCTGTAAAGAAGGCTACCCGCATACTCCTAAAACCATTTATTTTTAGTTTCTCATCCTCCAAACTTATGTCCCAAGTCAATGGATCAATTGTCGCCAATAGAGTATCTAATTCAAATGAGTAATAGTTAACATCTTGTTTGCTTAACCCTGCATCAAGGGCCACTGTATTATTGTATCGTGGTGCTGGCTCCACGGGTATATCTTTCTCAAAACAACTTGAGAGAGTTATCACAAAAAGTATGAATATCTTATTTTTTAAACGCATATCTTAGACTTATAAAAAATGTTCTTCCTTGACTAATAGTCGTAGAGCTGCTCGCAGTACTGTGAGCTCCAGATGTCACACTGGTACTATTGAGAGAAGTTACTTGCAGTAAATTTCTTACCCCAGTAGTCATCCTCAATTGCTGCTTCCAAATATTCTGACTAAGTGTAGCATCCAGCATTCCATATGCTTCTTGTGTCAATGCTACATTCTCGCCACTTGTCCCCTCAAACACGCGAGAAATTTTCCCATATCTGTTATAGAATAGCTGAATACTTGTATTGGTTTTAGCAAATTTATATGCCGTCTGCAACACAAGCTGTGGAGTATATATGAATTTTCTGTACTCTGTACCCACGCCATTGTAAACACCTGTGTAACTATAGCCGGCTCTTAATGTGATTTTATCATTAGTAGCTACAGCACCTACTTTCCCTCCAATGGATTGATACAGTCCAATATTCCCATATTTACCAGCTGTTGCACTCGTAATAATCAAATCAATCTTATCTGTTATGGAATTTGCAAAGGCATCCAACGTTCCATTCACGTTCCATCTGTTAATTTTTTTATATTGGGAATATGTTGCTGTAAGCGAATGCGACCTCTCTGCCTTAAGATTATCGTTACCTACAACTTCATGATTGCTATCTACAAAATTGAGGTATAACTCCTTAAGAGAGGGAGCTCTAAAACCTTTTCCATAGGCTATCTTTAGTAATCGTGATTTCTTAAAATTAAATTTTGTTTGAACGGAATAGACCAGAGGCGTGGTAAATGAAGAATTGTAGGCATACCTAGCCCCGAGTCTAACCGTAAGTTTTTCATTAAAAGTCTTATCTGCACTTAGGAAGGAAGCTAAATCCAATTGATCTTTCGTTTTATGCTTGATTCGCTTACCATTTCCTTTTTCATAGTTCCCGTCAAAACCAAAAACGGTACTTATACCATGCCACTTATTCACGTTAAACACTCCTCTTAATACGGAGGCATTGAATATTTGCGTGTCCTGTTCAGTTGCTATAGGTACTAGATTTTCTTCTAAGGTTATGAGATTTTTTATGTACTTATTTTTGGTACGATAGAAGTGATTATTTGCAGCGGAAATATTAACATTTACCTTCCTACCATCTCTTCTCCAAATCACTGTATTGTCCAATCTTTTATTGGTGAATTTTTGATCAATGGCAGATTCTCCATAAGGTGCAGATGGACGCCCTTTATCCAATAGTCTTGCTTGCAAGACTGCTGTTCTTAATGTTAGAGTACTCCGCTTTCGGATGTACCTAAATGCCAGATCTCCGGTATACTGCTCTTTAGGAATCCAATCATAACTTCTATCAATTTTGTTTTCACTCCAACCGTCAAAAAAAGTTCTACCCAAACTTAACTTTATCCCACCATTTTTCAGAGCTTTACTGGCAGTACCAGAGATGTTATATTGACCGTCAGTTTCATAGTTAAGTAATGTGGTAATTCCTGTGAAATTATTTTGCTGGCTAACCAAGTTAATAGTTCCTGCAAGGGCATTTGATCCATAAATCACAGACATCGGCCCTTGAATAATTTCCACCTGTTTTACATTCTCCAAGTTAAACTGCTCAAGATCTAGTTGGCCAAAAAATCTTCCAATTACAGGAACTCCATCCTTTAGTATTTTTACATTCTCTCCTCCCAAACCCATTAGAGAGATTCCTTTGGAACCTAAAGCATTGTCTCTGCTCAATGTAATGTTGTTTTCAAATGAGAGAGCATCTGCTAAATCTGTGGCACCCAGTTGTTCAATTTTCTTAGCGGATATTTTAGTGAGATTCAATACGGAATTAGACACCGTACTTCCTTGATGTATATCAGAAACCACCACAGTATTCAACTCAAAGGAATTGGGCATCAACAGTAGTTTATAGGACTGATTCGGCAAAGCTTGTATCTTTCTGGATACATACCCATGTGCCGTCACCTCCAAGTTGACCGTATTTTTATTGTATAAGTGGACTATTTGACCCTCGCTTATCTTCTTACCATTACTGTCTAAAACAGAAATGTACAGCGTTGTCTTATCCTTAACATCTAAGCCAGAAACAACAGTTTGTGCCATCGCAAGCGATGGCACAAAACAAATGAATAAAAATGTGTATTTACTTAATAACAACTCGCTCAGTACTTACTTTACTTCCAGTGCTAATTGTTACCACATATACACCACTAGTCAATCCCAAAGCATCTATTACTTCCAGACTGTTAGGGTATATTTCTGTTGTGTTTACCACTCCACCCATTAAAGTAGATATGGTTACATCAATTTTTTTGTTCTCATTATTTTCAATGGTAAAACTTCCTGAAGCAGGATTTGGATAAAGCTTGCTTGCTAGTTTATAGGATTCTTTAACAGACACACTAGATCTTAGTTGTTCGATGTTAAAATAGAAACCACCTGTAGCTCCACCTTTGTAACCTGTGAAGTATATTTTCCATACAGCTCCTCCATTTCCTCGCACAAAATACGTTCTCTGTTCTACGATGTCATAGGCAAAAGTTCCCATATTAAATGACTTCCAATCAGAACCTATTTCAGTAATATTTTCGTTCCAAGAAAGTGAAGAAGTATCGTTGCTAGAGTTGTCTACTCCGTTACGTTCAGCTACTTGATAATTCTTATTTATCTTCACACCACTTACTGGATAAGGCACCAAGTCGGGACCTGCTTGAATCATAGCAATATATTTGGTAAACAATAAATCCCAATCCTTTGTATCTGGTTCCTGATTCAATACACTTTTACTGGACAAGTCAAACTGAACAAAGTTCTTGTTTGCATAAGCCGCATCTTTTTTATTAATCGTAATATTCGAAGTATTTGCTCCTCCTAGATCTCCGATTTTCAGAGTATAAACTCCAGCAGCACTCATTTTTTCAATTACCACTTGATAAAAATTACCATCTCTTCCCTTTACTATAAAAAGGCGACTACCGTTCACGTCATGGTTACCTGAATTATAAGTACCCCATCCATAATCTGGATGACCAGTTGCTAGTCTTACAAAAGCTCCGTCTGACCAAGACTCTTGAGAGTTATATTCATTCTCAAAATGAAAGCCTGCAGTATCAACACTATTCCATTCTGAGGTATCTACGCTATAAGAATATAATTCTACCCCTGCACTTTCATTGATCAGGATACTTGCATCAAAAGCTGCAGTATTTAAAGCAATATCCCATGTAGATTTATCTACCTCGGCCACCCCACTAGTTTTAAAACTATAATAAACATCATTGGCACTACCTTGGGTTATAGCAGAGTCCGCCGTTTGTGCATTGACTATGAATGCAGATAAAACTACGGATAAAAGTATACTTGTTTTTTTCATTATTTCTTTTGGTATTATGATGGGGCAAAACTGGCTATGTAGAATCATTATAAATACCCGAAACGGCAATATAAATGCCCGAAAACGAAATATTGTTCCGTGTACAAATTTCTAATAGTCAGGTGATTATGAGCTAGTCTCTAATATGCAGCTGAATTTATGCCCTATAAAACCTGCCATTTCCATCCGCAGCACCATTATGTAACTAGCTGTTTTTCAGAATATTAAATAGAATTAATCCCCCATTCAAATTTTGTCTTTACGACAAAGTCATAAAAAACAACCGCATTGGTTTAATGCCTAATCTCGAATAAATTTGCTCAATAATTTACACTAAAAAACAAGATGAAACAGATCATATTCTATACTATTCTTCTAGTTGCAGTATCATTCTATGCAACTAAGAGTCAAGCTCAAAATTTAGATAAAACTGAAAGAATTGAGAGGTTGACCAAAGATGTATACTACTTGGCAGATGACAAGCTCAAAGGTCGACTGACTGGAACAAAAGGTGCAAAATTGGCTGCCAAGTATATCTCAAAAGAATACAAAAAACTTGGACTAACTCCGTTATTTGAAAAGGATTTCAAACACGAATTTTCATATTCTTATAACCCAAACCCACACGGCAATGGAGCTGCTGAAAAGAAAGAAATAATTGGCAACAATGTAGTAGCTTACTTAGATAATGGGGCAAATAGAACCATACTTATTGGAGCCCATTATGACCATCTAGGGGGAAATGAACATCATAATTCAACCGACCCAAATAGTGCTGGCCAAATACACAATGGTGCAGATGACAATGCTTCAGGCGTTGCTGTATTATTGGAGCTAGCTAGAGCCTTATCCCAAAATGACGAAACGGAAAAGGTTAATTACATTTTTGCCTGCTTCAGTGGAGAAGAAGATGGACTAATAGGATCAAAAGCTCTTGCTCTTCAAATACACCACGATGGCACTCCATTGCACACTATGATAAACATGGATATGTTAGGCCGCATGAACGACAAAAAATCCATCATTGTAGGTGGAGTAGGAACCTCTCCCTCCTTTGTAGATTTGGTAAAAAATGCAACACCACCTGAGTTTACACTTACTCTTGACAGTAGTGGAATTGGGCCAACAGATCACACTAGTTTCTACCTAAAAGAATACCCCGTTCTTAGTTTCTTCACAGGTTCGCACTCTGATTATCATAAACCTACCGATGATGCTGATAAAATCAACTATGAAGGTATGGCTGACATAACTGCTTACATTCACACGATACTATCAGCCATTGAGCAACTGGATACTATTCCGTTTACTAAAACAAAAGTAAAGGCTAGTAAGAAAGTTCCACGATACAAAGTTACCCTTGGGATTATGCCTGATTATGCCGATTATGGAGATGGCTTGCATATAGATGCTGTTACAGATGAGAGGCCTGCTTTTAAGGCAGGACTGAAAACGGGAGATGTTCTTTTAAAAATAGATGATTGTGAAGTCAAAGAAGTTTACTCTTATATGGGATGTCTAGCCAAATTTAAGAGTGGCCAAACTGTACTTATCACCTACAAGAGAGAGGGCAAAGTCATGACCACGAATCTCACATTCTAATAAAAATAGGCATGTGCTCTCCAAGAGTTCTTCATCACTCAGAAATAGGATTAGTTAGATATTGCGAACGATGTAGTCACTACCAATTGGCATTTGGAACAATTGTTTTCACCCTATCCGATGATGAATTTACCCAATTTATCGCTGAAGTAAACCTTATCCGTGGCATAGACACCAACTGTACCATTAAAGACATCTGGATAGACTTACCATACGAAGACGTAGGGCTTTTGTTAGATACCAAAGAGCTCAATAAACTCAAAGAACTTTTAAAAGCCAGTCTATACATCGAAAACCTTAACTTACTTCTTCAGACACTTAAAATTAGCGGTCCTAAGTAAGACCACAATTCAACATCATTCAGACTTCAAAAAGTAAACAATAAAACCAGTGGTGGTTAAAGTAATTATGCTTAACTCAATCCAATGTTCAAATGGATGAACCCAAAATTCTTTGAACATTCCCCACCTACCTAGTATTTCTACGAAATTCCAAAATATGATAACAGTTGGTATAGCATAACGAATTGCATAATCGAACGTCTTTATTTTTAACAGCTTGGCCATCAAATACATGGACCAAATAAGCGACCCATAAGCAACCACATAGGTTAAAGGATGTCGGTCACCTAAAATTTCCGGATCATAGACAAATAAGAGTACGATGTAAAAGAACCAAATAATAATGACAGACTCCATAAACGCAATAATACTCAATGGCCTATCTACTTTTTGCTTGGACATTGTCCCATCTTTTAAGCCAGCAATTCTCTGAATCCAAACAAAGAAGGTACAATTGGTCCGTGTAAATAAGTAAAAGAGTATAACCGTAAATAATAGCCCAACAGAAGACAACATTACCAAATATTCAGGCTTTGTAGCCACCTCGCCATCTACAACATAAGGCAATACATCTAGCTTTTCCGCAATCCAAACAAAGGAGAACTCTACCCAGCCTGTCCAAACAAATACGGCCCCTAAAAGACCTAAAACTGATGCCAAAGACCTTTTTTCGTTTTGCTTAACACCGATGTAAACGGCAATCAATCCTAAAAAACCAATGGCTCCAGCTCCTAAAAACTTGGAGTCTGGCAAAAGCACTTCGTTCAAGACCATTAAAGCGTGGCCTAGTGGCATTAGAAATAGGACTATTATAAATGCTGCAATACCTTTTTTCATAAGTTGACTTTGTATTTCATTTTCTAAGTTGTAGGATGGAATATTTGCGATTCACTGGAGTATCAGCTTTACTAAAAACCTCATCCTCATAATTTAAAATTTCAACCCATTTAAAATTAGTTGTGTCCACTTCCTTCCTAATACGTACAGTATCAAAAAGGCTAAATTTATCATTCACAAAAGGAAGTTCTTTCATATATTCCTTTTGGCCAAATGCAATTGCCAAAACACCTCCATGTTTTAGACACCTATATATTTCATTGAGTAAACCTATAAAATCACTCCAGAAATATATAGTATTTACTGTCATTACATGACTAAATGTATTTGTGTTGTATGGAATTGTAACACCATCATACAGTTGAAATTCGACTTGATTAGAGATTAAATACTCCTCGTTGATTCGCAAGGCTTCAAGATACATGGTTTCAGATATGTCAATTCCTGAGTATTTGAGATGCTCCGCTTCTTTTAACAATTGAGAGATATGTCCTCCATTTCCATGTCCAAGTTCTAAAACCCTATCATTGGGTTTTAGGTTCAACGCTTTAAAACAATTCACCGTCATTGGGATGTTGCTTTCGTTCATTCTATTCCCCATTTCTATCCCCCACTCTCCCGTGGGATGGCTTAGTTGGCTTTCTATTTCAATCAGTTGTTCTGGTGTAAAATCAGGCATATTAAATTATGGATATTAAATACTTCAAAGTTCTTTCATTAATTACGAAAACAATTTAGGGATAAAACACCCCTTTTAATTAAAAAATTGTTTAACAAAATTGATGTCATGTATTTTAGTAATTGGCTGGCACAAATATATTATTTTTAATTAATCTAAATAAAAATAGCTTTGCGGTCTTTATAAGCAATCCATGAAAAAAATAATCGCATTCGTGCTAGTTTTCAGCTCCGTTTCAGGATATTCACAAACTCAGGACACTTCGGTAACTCAACGTAAAAATTCTGCTCAAACCCTTATAGATAGCAAAGGAGGCAGTCTACTTATGGCAGCATATGGAGAGACTCACTACAACCAACAATTTGGCAATAACACGAGGTACAATGGAAAGCTTGACGTCCATAGACAAGTACTTCTTTTCGGATATAAGTTCAACAAAAAGACGTCTTTCATTACTGAAATAGAAATTGAACATATTAAAGAAATTTTTTTAGAACAAGCCTTTTTAAACTATCAAGCCAAACCGTGGCTTAACATTCAAGCGGGTCTCCTGCTTATCCCAATGGGCATAGTAAATGAATACCACGAACCTACCACCTTCAACGGTGTAGAAAGACCTGTTATTGACAATGTTTTGGTTCCAAGTACTTGGAGAGAAATAGGTGCAGGTTTTGCGGGTAATATCCCCAATGCAGGATTACGATATCAATTGTATCTTGTAAACGGCCCTCTTGGTTACGATGGCACCGCTAAACTTAACGGCGGCAAACCGTTGCGTGGAGCAAGACAAAAAGGTGCCCAGGTTACAATGACTAGTCCTGACTTTTCGGGTAAGCTTACCTATTACGGCATTAAAGGGCTAGATGCTGGAATTTCAGCTTATCTAGGAAATACGGAATCTTCTTTATACAATAATCTAAACAGAGACAGTGTAACAGCCAATAGTATCGCAGATAGTTCTTCCGTAGGGATTCAAATGCTTGGACTAGATTTCAGGTACCAACTTAAAAACTTAGAAACCAGAGGTCAATTTATTCTTTCAAATCTTAGCAACACGGACCAGTACAACGCTTTTACGGGCAATGACATGGGAACCACTGCAATGGGCTACTACATCGAAGCTGGATACAATATCGCCTCCCTCTTTAGAATGAAGAAAAAACTAGCACCTTTCTTGCGTTATTCAAATTACAACACTCACCAAAAAGTAAACACTGGTGCAACAAAAAACAAGAATTATACAAGTACCATTATAACAACTGGACTTACTTTTGCCCTAGATAAAAATTTTGTAGTTAAAGCAGACTACCAACAAAGTGTAAATGGGAATGATGTTAAAACTGAAACTTTCAATGCTGGGATAGGATATTGGTTTAGATAGTATAAGATCCATTAATGAATCGTTTAACGACAAGCATAATAGCACTAATTATAGTAGCGACCTCGGCGGTAGCTACTTATAGCTATTTGCCAGATTATCTGAGCAAAAAGATGAATCGTCATTTGGTTAAAATCTATGGTAGGGACTTAACGTACAAAGAGATTTCACTAAACGACTCATTAACGCTGAATCATCAAGCATTCAGAATTTTAAAAGACGATACTTTAAGTGGCTTTTCGATTATAACCAGAGCTTTGGGTTGCCAGATTGGAGGATGTGACAAACCAGCTAAAGACACTACATCATTTGAACAGTTTTTCTTTGTTACTGCATTTGACAAGCACAAGAATATAAAACGAGTACGTATTCTGGAATACACTTCCAATCACGGCTATCAGATTGCAAGTAGAGGCTGGCTAAAGCAATTTGAGAAAGGCAAGTCATTTCAAGTTGGAAAGAACATTGACGTTATTAGTGGAGCTACCATTTCTGTAAATTCCATTACACAAAATGTGAATGAACAGTTGGCGATTATCCACTCAATGGATAGAGAATAATCGTACATTCGTACGATAAGGGATTTTCATTTTATGGGAATCTCAAAACCTATCTAAAACCTTGTGAAAAAACTTTTCTCAATTTTCATCTTGTTGGTTATTACGATTGTACTTGTTTCCAACACAAGTGTAGAAGAAAAAGACTCTCCCTACCAAGATGAATATATCACTGGCCTTGCTAATCTTGAGACTCAACTGGCTGGTTTGTCGGAAGCAATATCTGACAAAAACATCTCTAACGACTCCATAAATTCTTTACTTATTGAAAGTAGACTTTCTTTTAAAAGTGTAGACATCTGGCTAAGGTACTTTGACCCTATAGCTTATAAAAAAATCAACGGTCCTCTTCCTGTAGAATGGGAAACCGAAGTATTTGAAAAATGGGAAAAGCCATACAAGCGAGTTTCTTCTGGTTTTACAATTGGAGAATTATATTGGGGTGAGGAATCCCACAATAGAGATTCACTACATACTTTATTTGATTCTTCCATTTCTGCTGTTAGACGATTTCAAAACGATTCTTTCCTTTCCTTACTTGGCACTCCTGATCATTTCTTTTATGCCAATAGACTTTTCATACTCAACTTAGCAACCATTTATACTACAGGTTTTGAATGTCCTAATACAGATGAAATTTTGCCTGAGCTTATTCATATACTCAAATCAAACAGGGAACATTACATCGCTTTTAATAAGTCGTTTAGCAGTACACGATTGACCTCTAACTATCTTGACTTATACAACCGTACAATTGATTTTGTAGATGCCCAACCTCAAGATTTTCAGAAGTTTGACCATTTCTCATTCATCCAACTTTATGTCAATCCTCTTTTCACTCTGAATCAAAAACTCATTCTTGAATATGGGTCAGTCTCAACCAATTTGAATGACTTTTCATTGAACAATAATGTAACGTCCATATTTGATAAGAACCTGTATACGGGACAAGAAAAAAAGGGAGTTTTTAAAGGTTTAGAAGAGTCTACTGATTTAAATCGCCTCTATGATTTGGGTGAAAAACTATTCAACGACCCTATACTCTCTGTGAATAACAAAAGAAGCTGTGCTTCCTGTCATAAACCTACTGAGTTTTTCAATGATACCTCAACAGCTACTTCTTTGCAGCTAGATGGCCAATCATTTCTAAATCGCAATACCCCTAGCCTAGTAAACTCTCTTAAAAATCATCTTCTAGCTTTGGACGGAAGGCATTACAGCCCTATTTCTCAAGCGAAAGAAGTAATTGCGAATCCCGAAGAGATGGGAAGCAATGAAAGTGAGATACTAAAAAAGGTCCTTGCTATTAAATATTATAAAAAGGAGTTTAAGCACTTGTCTTCTAAAGTATTGGACAACCGTATGTCGGCTAATCATATATACTCAGCACTGATAGCATACTATGGCTTATTTGATAGTGCTCAATCCACATTTGATCAAGTAATGACTGCCCAAAAACCTGTATCTAATGATGTACAAAGTGGCTTCAACCTTTTCATGAGTAAAGGAGAATGTGCAACCTGTCATTTCGCTCCGATGTTCAATGGCGTAAAACCTCCTTATGTGAGCTCAGAATTCGAAGTTATAGGAACTCCAATTGATACCAGTTACTCTAAATTATCAGAAGACAGAGGAAGAGGATCTGTACACCAAGTAAGTGAAATGCAAAATGCCTTTAGGACACCTACACTTAGAAATACATCTTTTACTATGCCCTACATGCACAATGGCATTTTCAGAACTCTTGATGAAGTTCTAGAATTCTATAATCAAGGAGGTGGACAGGGTAAAGGTTTGAAAGTTTCGAACCAGACTTTAAATGCTGAGAAACTCAACTTAACTTCTAAAGAAAAGACGCAAATTATAGCTTTTATTAGGTCATTGGATGAAGAACTAAATATCCCTAACAACTCCAAACTTCCAAAGGCACGAGGGAAACTTAAAAACCGCAAAACCGAATACTAATGAAAAAAGGAACCATACTCACAGCACTCATTTTATTCACCATATTCTTCCAAAATTGCAAGTCAACTTATATCCCAGAATTTATATTCCCAGAGTCATTAAGTGAAGATGAACGTTTGGATTATGAAGAACTTGGCATGTCAGGTTACGTACACTACAAACAATTCTGTGGAGGATGTCATGGCATAACGCATAAGGGACAATCAGCGATTCCAAATTTCACAAAAGAAGCACTTGACGATTATAACTTGAGGTTTCAAATGAACAGAGAACCAATTCATGGGAAACTTGACGAGTTAACGGATAATCATCTCGATGCGATCATTACCTTCTTAGAGTTCAGAAAGAAAGAACCCATAAAATAAATGTACGCTCTTACGTCAATGAAACTTTCAGATGATGATGACCTACTAACATAAGGCAATCTAGTTTGTTAGTATTATTGAATTGATTCGTTTCTCTCAGAGAAAGAAAAGGCTAATTACATTTGCAAAACAATAGAAATGAAAATAGAACAGATATATACCGGATGCCTTGCTCAAGGGGCATATTACATTGAAAGCAATGGCGAAGTGGCCATTATTGATCCACTCCGTGAAGTTGACGACTATATCTCTCGAGCTGACAAAGATGGAGCTAAGATTAAATATATTTTCGAAACACATTTTCATGCCGACTTTGTAAGCGGTCATGTTACTTTGGCAGAAAAGACCGGAGCAACTATTGTTTATGGCCCAACCGCGGTAACTGGCTTTGACAGTTTAGTTGCTGAGGACAATCAAGAATTTAAAGTTGGAGATTTAACCATAAAGTTACTGCATACACCTGGACATACTATGGAATGTTCCTCGTTCTTATTAATTGACGAAAATGGTAAGAACCATTGTCTTTTTTCCGGAGACACATTATTTTTAGGTGATGTAGGTAGACCTGATCTAGCACAAAAAGCAGCTACTATGACTCAAGAAGAGCTCGCAGGGATGCTCTACGATAGTTTACGTACTAAAATTATGCCGTTGGCAGATGATTTAATCGTATATCCAGGTCATGGAGCAGGTAGTGCCTGCGGAAAGAATATGATGAAGGAAACGGTAGACACATTAGGCAACCAAAAACGGACTAATTATGCACTTCGTGGAGATATGACTCGCGAAGAGTTTATTACCGAACTCACAGATGGCTTAGCTCCTCCACCAGCCTATTTTCCCATGAATGTTAAAATGAATAAGGAAGGATACTCCAACCTTGAAGATGTTATAAGTAAGGGCAGCAGAGCACTTTCTCCGACTGAGTTTGAGGTCACTGCAAATGAAACTGAAGCTATAATATTAGATACACGTAATGAAACTGTGTTCGTAGATGGATTTATCCCTCAAAGCATTTTTATTGGAATTGATGGAAGTTTTGCTCCTTGGGTTGGAGCACTAATCAGAGACACTCAACACCCTATCCTATTAGTCACAGATGATGATAGACTTGAAGAAGTAATTACACGCCTAAGTCGAGTAGGATTTGACAATACCATTGGCTACTTGAAAGGCGGTTTTGATGCTTGGAAAAATGAGAATAGAGAAATTGACACCTTACGATCTGTTTCTCCTTCCAATTTTGAAATGGAAGTAAAAGAAAATAATCTTTCTGTTTTCGATGTAAGAAAAAAAGGAGAATGGGACACTCTGCATCTTGAAAATGCCAATCATATTTGTCTAAGTGGCATCAATGAAAACTTAGCTCAATTTCCTCAAAATCAGGATTTCTATGTACACTGTGCAGGAGGATATCGCTCTGTAATAGCTTCTTCTATACTCAAAATGAGAGGGTATCATAATGTGATAAACATAGCTGAAGGATTTACTGAAATTCAGAAGACTAATTTGCCAACCAAAAGCGTTGTTACTTCAAATTAATAGTGATATGAATAGACATCAACTTGTTCAAATTGGTAGAATTGTACTGAGCTTCTTATTCATCTTTGGTGCAATAAGTAAGCTTATTTCTATGCCCTTTTTTGATGGGATGGTAGCCGAACTCTTCTTGGGTAAAGATTATTTTGACAACCCTTCCGGAATGTTTTGGGTACAATGGCTCACACGTATCCTGGTAGCTGCAGAACTAGTTATCGGAATTGCTCTATTACAAAGCAAGTGGTTTAAGAACATTGTAGTTCCAGCAACACTCATTACGTTGGTTTTATTCACCATCCATTTATTCTATGAAGGTTTTAGACAAGAAAACGGATTTATCGAGGGCAACTGTGGTTGCTTTGGGGATGTACTTCCTATGACTAATCTAGAATCCATCATTAAGAATATAATAGGCATGGCTCTTGGCATCTATGTTTGGTTGAAGTATCAGAAAGAGGACCAATTTGGAAGTTGGGTATCTCCTACATTAATCGGGCTAGTTACTTTATTCACCCTTAATTTTGGGATTAAAAGTTATGTATCAAGTGCAACTCCAGCAGTAGTAGAAGATCTTGCAATCATTATAGATAGCATCCCTTTTATTGACACCATTCCGGTTCCAGATATTGAAGAAATCACTGTTAAGGATTTAATAGAAGCTGAGAGAACGGATAAGGAGGAAAATTCTATACCTACACCTACATCCGATATTGACCAGCCAGAGGAAATTGTAACTGAAACCCCTGTTGTAACCAAAACTCCTAGCGACAAGACCATTGAGCTTCTGAACACCTATGCTCCTGCATTACAGTCTCTAAACTTGTCTAGCAGCACCAAACTGATTTGCTTATTTAGTATGACTTGTAGCCATTGCCAGGAAGTATATAGAGACTTATCCGCCATGAAAGCAAGTGGCAAATTACCGAATATATACCTCGTTAACTATGGTTCTGAATACGAACAGAACTACTTCTTTACTCAAGCAGGAAATTCTGAAGATCCTCATACTCTTATCGAAGATTTTACGAGTTTTAAACGTATGCTGGAAGGAAAAACCTATCCAAGACTTCTATACATCAAAAACGGTAAAACCCTAAAAGAATGGGACGTAGATAGCTATGACAGAGCGTCTTTCATGAAATACTACGGCATAGAAAAACTGGAAGAAAAAAAAGAAGGAGGTCTTCAACTAGAACTTAATTCTGGCGATAGTCCTTGGTAGTCTATTTAAGCTTTCTAATCTTCAGCTAAAAGACATAGCTGCTATTGCTTTAACACTTTCCTTACTGTAATGGTTCCTGATTCTACATTCAATAATTGAAGATAATAAACACCTCTTGGCAGTACTGCACTATCATAAACCTTTATAGAATTTGGTGTTATTTCTGAAGTATAAATTAGTCTCCCGCTTAGATCATAGAGTGAAATATTGTATGTGTTTTGCCCGATATTATGCATCTTCATTTCTGACTGAATTGGATTTTGAACACATAAACTCATATCTAGAAGAACTTGATTTTGAACACTTACCGAATTTGATTGCATATAGGTAAACAAGTCATTCTCAACATCCAACTTAGCAAGATAGTAGCCCTTTCCTTTTGCATACCATTTATAGTCTGTATACGTTTCGTCCACATCAAGACCTGGGATTTGTTCATATCCCATACCTCCTTTTTTTCCTGTTATTCTAACTTTAATTAATTCCGTCGTTTTAATTCTAAGGCTCTGAAAGTTTCCTGACGGAAGAGATATTTCTCCCCAAGCATCAGAGAGAGATTCAATTGAATTTTTATAGGTAAGCTTAATGGAGTCATAAGAAAACAGGCCTAATTGTGCTCCTGTATAATAGGATACTTGTGCAAATGAGTCGGTGAATGAATCTTGATAATTCATCGGGGAGGAAAACGTTCTTAACTTCTCAAAAGCTATGACATCAAAATTCTGAAGTGGTACTATTTCGAAAATATCGGAAGTAGTTTTTTGGATATATTGGAAAGTATCCTTGCCTGAAATTCGCACCATATTTGCATCATTTAGACTGCTTTGATAGGGTCTAATTTCAAATGTCAAATTCTGATTTTTATTAAGGCTTGTATAGTCCCATGTACTGTTTGCTCCAACTGCTCCTGAAGCAAATCCTCCTGATACATCTAGGGTCATTTTAAAATTGCCTTCTTGATATATATCGTCAGCAGAAAGTTGAATTTGAGCTTGTACTCCTAATGAAAAGATACAGCCCGAGATAATTGGTAAAAAGTAAAATAACTTGGTCATAGAGCTGATACGACCAAGACAGCCAAAAGGTTACTTTAGGCTCATAGGTTTCTATTGTATTTCCTTTTCAGAATTCCTTCTATCATGAATTGCGATGATTCCCTCACACTGTTTTGCAAGCTCATCATCGTTATTCTCTTTTGCTCCTTTAAGAATAGGGGCAAGATCTTCTTTTGTAAAACCTAGTAAAATTTGGTATTCCACAACAGACTCCAAATCTCCATTTTCCCGTGCTAAAATTAAAGACTTCATTAAATGAGATTCAAGCTCTCTATCCTCGACAATAGAGACAACTTTATTATTATCCATTTGAAGCATTACTTTCTTCCCATAGAACCATAAATCCCCATGTCCATATATATTAACGGAGGATTTTGCAAAACCCAAAGACTC
Organism: Bacteroidota bacterium; assembly: GCA_002746305.1. GTDB lineage: Bacteria > Bacteroidota > Bacteroidia > NS11-12g > UBA9320 > UBA9320. Next base: position 80,053 of record NVWV01000012.1, read on the forward strand.
CTTAGCATCCGGATTGCCCCAAATCTCAATAACTTCATTTGAAGTCATACCAACCTCAATAGATTCAATTTCGAATGTTTTGGAGGTATCATTATCCTTACTACAACCAAATAAGACAAACAAGGAAAATAATGTAAGCGTTAACTTTTTCATAATAATTGACAGTAAAAAGCTAACGTCCTAAATGATGTTTTATTTTACGGTTATCTCTTTGCTCAGTTTTGGTAGACGGGCTCCAGATGTCTCAGAGTCTATAAATGGGTAAACTTGTCTAACAGAGACTAAACACTATTTTGTGTCATTGCCTTAGCATATCAGAGTATTTCCTTAAATTGTTTTTTCGAGATTAAACTCTTTGTGTATATAATTTACAAACTTAGATTTTGCATTTTGGTAAACTTCCTTGATAAACTATGCATCGTTACTTCTAAACTTTTCCAGACTGTCTTTGTAGTTTAATGTTATCAATTTTTAAAAGGTTACCTCTTTTCAAAAAAAACCAACAACCCAAGTTCAATAATAAAATAGGTTTTAAGCTGACTGTTTTCGTGTACTTTGTTTTATTAAAAACACATAAAATAAAATCATATAGGTTATATTTCTACTACTAAGTTCCACTAATAAACTAAAACAGTTGTGTAATGAAAAAAAAACATTTTTCCAGGAGAATTCTTTTCTCTGCTTTATCCTATATGCTATTTTTAGGGGTCAATGCCCAATCACCGTATATCAATTACAGTTATACTGTTGATCTCAATGGCAACTACACCTACACCTTCACTCCGGACAAAGTTAAATTAGAACAGGACTATCCACTTGACTATAGTAACCCCGAAGCAGACTACACCTTCTTTTGGAGTTTTGGGGATGGAGATTATAGCTTTAAAGAAGAAATAGTCCATACATACAAGAGCACTCAAACTATAGATGTAATGCTCATAGCTACTCCCCGATATTCGCCTATAGATCCTCCTCCTGCATTCTACAGTTTTATTACTGTACATAAAGGTAATTACTCCAATGTAAATGACGATCCGATGGTTCTAATTTCAAGAGAACCACGACCTGCATATAATTCGTTTGCAATTGTAAATTATGAAAACACCCTATCAATACCCATACAAAAAGCAAAACTTCGTTTTTATTTTAATACTCAGCATTTCGAATATTTTGACGAGCAATTATTCAATTCAGAAATGAATATAAGCACTACTACTGACACTGCATTGCTTCCTAAGTATGACAATTATATCACCTATGATGTTGGCAACTTAGCTCCAAAGGAAAAACACACTATCCTTATAGAGCTTCAGACATTATTGGGTGCAATGGGAGACCTTGGCGAGCCCTTACCCGAACTGTATCTAAGAGCAGAACTTTACTATGAAGTAAATTCAAGTAAGGGCATTGTAGAATATACAGTACAGGACTACACCATGGTTACTAAAGCCGTTGGCGGATGGGACCCCAACGACAAACTGGCCTTAACAAATAGTCTTTTTTATAACAATATGGCAGCTCAAGAGTGGGTAGACTATAGGATTAACTTTCAAAACATAGGACTGGCTCCTGCTAAAAACGTAGAAATTATTGACACCTTCTCCTTTGATCTGGACTCAAGTACTTTCGTGTTCAATCAATACTACCACCCCAAAAAAGCCATATACTCAGGGTTTTCGTATGTTTACGATTCGGCAACCAGAATCCTTAAATGCAACTTCTCCAATATCAATCTGGACGGCACAAAACAACGAGGGATTACCAATATGGAAGAGACTAAGGGGTACGTAGAATTTAAAATTAAAACCATGCGGAAACAAATTTTTAATCCGTCTCTGTTTACTCATATTGATAGCTGTCTGCCCTATTATCAAATAGAAAATAGAGCCTATATTTCTTTTGACAATGCTGATACCATAGCTACCAATATTGCAACAACGGATTTATACATTAGCAGCAATGCCTCATGCTTTACACCTCATAGTTCTTCGACACCCCTATTCACTGTAGTTCCTAATCCAATAAAAGGTGGAAATATTGTAATTCGGGTTACTAATTTGCCTCCAACTTTTGGAGGATTCAATACGAGTAATATTAGCTTCAACTTATACAACAGTACATTTTCTACAGCCACTTGTTCCTTGAACCCAAGTTTTAGTAGTCTTTCTACAAACCACCAAATAACGTTACACCCCAGCTGCCTTTCTACTGGCATTAACTACTTGGTAATCATTTTTAGTGGACAAACGTATCTAGTGTTGGTCGTTAAATAAACCTATGGTAGATATAGCCTCCTAACCCCAGCCCTCCCAAAAGTAAAATCAGTAGGATCGGGAAGTTGACCACTTTCCGATCTTTTTTTATAGAATATCGTCTATCCGCAGATGAAAAAAGGACACTGCTAGACCAATAATAAGGATGTAGTAAGTCTTTTGAAATATCCCCATCCTCAAGATAAGATAGTTTACTTTTTCTAAATGCACTTGTCAAGCTCACCGTATCAATAGAGCTAAAAAAATAGCCATTAATCTTTGATGCACTATATGCATTGGCTTGCCAGAGATTCACAATCACATTCTCACTTCCTGTAGCTAATAATGCATAGGCAAAATTTGTAACTCCTTCTATTTGGTCATCTTCACCTCTTCCTGTTTCACATGCATTAAGTAAAACTAAACTTGCATTGCTCTTTACACTAAATATCGTATTCAAATCAAGGGAATCATTATCATCAAAAAAGAGCTTCAAATCACCATCACTATATTCTCCATGTGTCGTAATGTAAATGAAATTAGAGTCTTGCAATTGACGAATAAAATTCGCTGCAGTTGGGGCTTCCTTCCTACCTACTTTTTTTGTCTCATTCTCTACAGATACAAGAGTTGTGAATCGCTCAGAATTCCTAAAATCGGGCTCAAATAATTTCAATTCACACTCCCTGAACGAGTCCCCTTTCAATGATTCTTTTTTGTTAAAGAAGTAGCTGTAATCTACGGCTACTTGCTCTATAACATACATCCTCTCTTCTTCATTCTGGGTACACAAAGATTCGAAGTTTAATGAGAACAAACATCCATCTGGGATAACCGAAATTTCAGTTACGACGGAGTCTAGCCTTTGTATCCATATACTATGGTACAAATCTTCTGCTATCCTGTAAAACTCGGGAGATATATTGACCAACGCAGTTTCTAAATCCAACAACTTTATTTTCAAAGAATCCGTTTTTATATCTAACAATCTAGTTCGATATTTCCCTGCAACTAACTCCACTCTATATACGTCTTGCTCACCTACATAATAGAGAACAGTTGCTTTATGCTTTGGCAGATTTATACTGTTTATCGCTATGTTATCGGAATTAAACCTACCAATATTGAGCAATGAGCTCAAACTGTCAAGAGCCAATTTATTTTGAAAAAGTTCAATGTCATTGGTCGAACTTCTTCTAGCAATTTTTAAGCTGTCCATGACTAAATTAATAGTAACTCTCTCTTCAAATGTCAAATTTGAAGGGTTATGTACAATTTCCTGTAGATGAATAGCCTTACTTTTATTAAACAAGGTAAGCAAAGCTGAAATTTCGCGATTATCCATGTCTGCTTGCCTTTGAGCATAGTAATTTAAAGAAACCTCTACAACACCTCTAAGATATTCTGCCATGAGACGTTTTTCTGCTCTAAACATCTGCTCCGACTTGAATCGATTTAAGGTTGCATTCAAATCCTCCATCACCGCTCTAATTTTCGAAGCATTATTTTCACTACTCAGTTGTTTCAAATAGAACCAGTAAACCTCAAGATTTCTTGGTCTAAAAGACTGAGAATCACTACTCATTTCCTCCCAGTTTTGTCGAAGTTCCTCTTTAGCCCAAGGGCTTAGTTCTCCTTGCTTAAATTCACTCTCGACTATTTGCAATAGCATATTTACATTTAAGCCCTTATACTCTTGCTCTTTTATTGACCGTACATATACATCCTTAAAAATAGTTAACGCCTCTGAGTCCCTATTATTTAGTAGAAGATATAGTGCCTGATAGTAGGAATCATACAGAGGTTCTATATTATCTAACTTCGAATATTCATAATATATTTCGGAGAATTTCTCTATGTCATTTTTTTCGAAGTAGTGATTAAGAAGGTTCCCTAGACAATACGGCTTAAGCCTACTTCCAAGGTTAAGTTCTAAGGCTTTCAGCAAATATTCTTCTTCCTTGTGTTCTTCTCCAATTTGCCTTTTGAGCATGGCATAATCATTATAGATATGAGCTGAATCTTGAGATAAACGGGCAATGGATAGTGCCAAATCATAATTCTGGGTAGCTTGTTCTATGAGACCCAATTCATTGCTAATAGTTCCAGCCGTTTTGCAGCAGTACAATGCTTCTTTTCGTTGTAGATTAATATCATCAATATGTTCAAAAGCTCTTTTGAAATTCATCAAAGCCTTTGTTCGATAATTTCCTCGCATATTAAAGTAACCCGCTAGCATATTTAATTTAACTAAGTCGCTACTGGTCAAATTCAGAGAATCACTTAATTGCTCACACTCCTTAGCTATAGACAAGGGGCTTTCCGTCTCTAATCTAGCTAAGAAACTATTTCTTACAGAATCCAGGTTAATTGAATCTATAGATACATTCATATCTTCCTTTTGATTGCTTTGCAGAGTAGGCTCACACGCTAGAATAAACCAGCAAAAGCATGTATAGAATAAGAGATGGGATTTCAATATTTTATCAGTTAAATGGGAAGCCTTAACTCGAAGATAATTATACCAAGTTAAATTTGACATTATAAAACGATTATATAAAGTGAACGAATTGCCACTAATAGAAGATATCAAAGATGACGATTTAATAACGATGCTCTTCGAAAGTGAAATGCAAGAAACAAGAGCTATTAACTACTTAATTAACAGGAATTTACCTACGGTACGCAAATTCATATTTGCTTATAGTGGGTCAACTACTGAGGTTAATACTGTTATGAATGATGCTACCATTATTTTAATAAATAACATCAAAAATGGAAAATTTAAAAATGACAGTACTGTAAATACCTATTTTGTTGGGATCTGTAAACTTATTTGGAAGAACTATCTCAAAAAGAAATCTTCCTTGAAATATAATTACTCCGCCCTTGAATCCAAAGAACTGGAGAACATTGGAGAAATCCCAAAAGCAATAACTCGTTTTGAAAATTTAAATGAGAATAATGTACGACTTAATTATATCTTCTCTTTGATAACGGACAAGTGTAAGGATGTTTTGGTATTGTGGTCTCAGGGATTTTGCATGAAAGAGATTACAACTAAACTTGGGTATAAAAATCCTCAAATAGCAATGAATAAAAAGAACACGTGTATCAAAAGAATAATACAACTAATACAAAAAAATGACGACTACAAACACAAAACTCTTTGAGGCTTACTCAAAAAACCTTTTGACTAAATCCGAGAGAGAACAATTTGAATCTAGGCTTAAAATAGAAGACCAATTGGGTCAGGATTATGCATCATACCAAGAGCTTATTAATGCTTTGGAATTAGCAAATAATAGAAGAATAGGAGACAAAACTTCAATACTACTTAAAACTCTAAATCCAGAAAAAACAAATAGGAATTGGCTTAAAGTAGCGGCTTCTGTATTGATTGTTTGCTCTTTATCTTATTTATTCTTTAGCTCAAATCAAAAGGAGCAAAACCTCTACGACCAGTTTTTTACGGTTTATGAAGAAACCAATACACAACTTAGCACAGAGAAAGTTGATTTTAATAATTGCATTGCTCTTTACAGTTCCAAAGACTACCTGAAATCAATAGACTGCCTTAGCGATCAGAAAAGCGAAGGTCTTATGCATTTTTACAAAGGGATGTGCTATGCGAATCTTGGAAAAACAGATTTAGCCATTGAACAATTAAAACTAGTAGAAGCACAAAATACGGTAAAAACGGAAGAGTCAAATTGGTACCTCACCTTGCTATATCTCAAAAAAAATGAGTTAACAGAAGTGCAAAAAAGACTTAACCAAATTACTAATAACCAGTCCTCTAACTACAAAAAAACAGCTGCAAAACAATTATTGGAACAGATATAATTTCATGAAATAGGTTAGGTTTAAAAAAAATGTCTCCACTAAAAAAGGAGCGTAATCCGAAAAGCTCAAAACCATGGATGTGGATGAAATAGAGTAGGAACAACCGAATAACTAAATTTTATGAATTACAAAAACGTAAGAATTCTTCTAATGACCTTCTGTGCACTGGTCATTACCAATTTAACCCTTGCACAAACATCTGTATATGGCAGTAGGTCCGCAGCCGTCCAGAATCAGGAAACCAAAATTACAGCTTATATAACTGTAAACAGGAGTAAAACTCTAGCCAATGCGATTACTGAATAAATCTTCATTGACACAGAATCACGATCACCCACACTCCTATACAACCCAAGAAATTAATGAACGAGTGGAAGAATTTAAGAATGGTTACTGGCGAATTCAGCATTTCATTGACAACCCATCTGCATACAATGCTTTTGGTGCGGAATTCTATGGCAATATTTCTCAAAATGATTTTGTAAATGCACAAGAAATAAAGGGAAATGGTTCTGCTAAATTGTTCTATGGTGTAAGTCTTTATGAGACTAGATCAACTCAGCTTTCAAACAACAATTTTACTGACCTTTACCGAAGCATTGAAGTAAATCAATCTGGGAACATTCACATTGATAATAATGAGATCGAGGTAAATTCTTACAATTATGTTGATTCACTAAAGAGCGAGCATCAAATTAATGTTAACTCTTCATTCGATATTGACATTACTTCCAATGATCTGAGATATGCATTCTTACTTGAGCGTGAAGACCTTCTTTGGAACACACATTCTGCAATCTACATGGACAAGTCTCAAAAATGTAACATCATTACAAATACCATTTCTGGATTTGAATCGGGTATTCAATTGGAAAGTGTACAAAACGTATTGGTTAAAGAAAATCTTTTGACTGACATTGGATACAATGGTATTTATATTAATGACGGTGGAACCATCGATGTAATATGCAACACTCTAAACATGGAAGATGATTACCGTTCCACTAGTAATGGAATCTACTACCTCACTTATTCTGAGCGAAATCCGGATGTACGTTTCAGTGGTAATTGCATATTTGAAGCCAGTACCTCTATCCTCTTGGTAGGACCAAAAGATAAATGCTATGAAATCCCATTCATTAGCAACAACTTCTTGTATAACTATACCGAATATGGCATTGATATTCGAGACTTGGAAGGATCTATTGGTAGTACGGGGGCTGCTTATGAAGGAGGTAGAAATACTTTTGCAAGTAATAATATAACTACAGGTGCCATCGATTTAAGAGTAACTAACTGTTCTATAAATACAGATGGGAACTATGGTATAATAACTACTTCGGGTAATGTCACAGTTGGACCTTCTGAATATTATTCTACAGCGAGTTGTGGAACTCAACTACCTACAAAAACTGCTGACTTAAGGGACAATTACAACGAAACATGTGATCCTATTTTCTACTTTAATGAAAAGCCAATTAATGATGCTCCCGGAGGAGGACACGATATTAATAGTGATGCTACTAGATTATTGAATCAATATGATGTGAATGCAAATGTAATGGTGTGGTACAACCTCTTGAAGAGCGACCGTACTAATTTGGATAAACTCCATACCATTATACTTACAAGTGATGCTAGCTTCAATGAAGATTGGATTATGTATACCTACCATTTTGTGAATGAAGTATACACCAACGCTAAATTGCATTTAGATAATTTAAGCAATGCTAAGGATTTACATACCGATAGAATTGCATTGGAAAATGTACGATTGAAACTTGCAATCTCCTCAGATTTACTTGTTGATAGACCTGATTTGATTACTTCTCTTAGGAGCATTCAAGAAGATAGAGAATCTGTTTATGAAGCCACACGACTATTGCAACTGAGCATAGCTGGGAATGACTACCCATTCAACCCTATTCGAAAAGTGGTACAACAATCTAATTCACAGGTGAAGATGCTAGACAGAGACAAACTCGTTGTTTATCCAAATCCAGCTTCAGCAACTATACGTATAGACTACCATTATCAAACGGAAGGAAATCTTAGCCTTCGCATATTGGAGATTATGGGCAGAACAATGATTGAAAAATCCATTACTGCTAAGTCTGATGCATTTGATTTAGACATTTCAAGCCTTACGGAGGGAACTTATATCATTCAATTGATTGATGAGAATAAGGAGCCAAAAACCGTAAAGTTCATAAAGCTTTAACACAACTGTTTTAGTATAGTAAAGCCCTGTGAGAGTAATCTTGCAGGGCTTTCTTTATTGAAACTTATAGTCTAATCTAAAACTAGAACAAAATCATATACGTTTTACTATTACGAAACTCTCACTAAAAATAGGAAATTAAGCTATAGCTCTACCTCAGCTTATACTCTAGCCCTACTTTAAGATTTCGAAGAGTAGCCTTTTGCTCGTAGCTTTCAAACATTGAATTGAGTCCTAACCCATATCCAAAACTCGACCAAATATTACATCTTGGCGAAATCCAATATTGAGTTCCTATAGATGCATTAGCATGCAACAAAATCTTGGATACATCACTGGTACTACTGAGGTTTACAACTTCAATTTGAGAGTTTTGTTCACCTACTACTTGAGCATAATCTCCTTTAGCATCCTTAAAAAAAGACGTATTCAAACCCACATCCCCAAAATACCTTAACCTTCTCTTTCCAATGGTATATTGGACATTAATTGGCACAGTGATATAGTTAAACTCAACATCACAACCGTTGCAAATGTAATTTGAGGTACTAACCTCGGTACTATCTGCTTTTACTTGCCCAATAAGAACAACACGGGTACCTCTCGGAGTTGTGGTATACTTTGTATTCGTAATTCGAGGGGCTGTTGTAAATACGTACTCAAAACTTGACTCCGTATAGAAAGTCTTTTCACGAAGACTAAGCATTCCAAGTCCTGTGCTAATACGGATTTTTTTATGCTGTACCCCAAAGTTAATTCCATAGTTTATTGAATTTTGTGTTTCTGACTTTCCTAAATTATTGAATTCATCACTATACTCATTCGGAGTATTAAAATCTTTGGCATAGTTTACAAAACCACCGTAGGTAGAAACATACATAGACCACTTTGGAGCTTTATACATTGGCAAAAAAGCTTTTAAACCATCTGCCTTTGTCCCCACAGACCATGGGAAACTTTTAAGGACCATAAAATCTGACTTTATGACCTCTCCAAAATCAGGTTTTATTTTAGTCTCTTCAGGGCTAATTACAGCATCACTAACGTTCAGTGTTACATTATTAGCAGTGCCCAATTCAATTCCTCTTCTCTCTCCCTCAGATGGACTGGGAGGATAACTAATAGGGTTATCACTAACTAGTTCTTGAGGAGTGGGGTCTGCCTTTTCAGAAGTAATACCTGGATTAAGGCTCACCACTTTTAATTCTGGGACAACTTGTTCTACTACATTCGATGGACTGTTGACATTACCCTCCGAATCACTGGGATGAGAATCCAGAACTTTTGTAGAAACTGTATTTTCAATATTATCCCCTGTATGAATCAATTCACTTCTTACTTCTGTTGCCGCTATTGGAGTAGTTGCGGTTTCAGTTACACTAGAATTTGAAGTACTAAGGTAAATACATACAGAACTCACAATTAGGAACACGGATGTTCCAATTGCCCACTTATATCTTGCAAAAAAACCCACTTTTTTACTGCTTAAAAGCTGTTCCATGCCTGCCCAATGGCCATTGGAGTACTCCAACCCCTTGCCATCTAAGCCCTTCTTAAATAAATCATCTATATTACTCATCTTACAATTCCTATCGTTTGTTCTTCACGTTTAACTTGTTCCTCAAGCATCGCTTTCAATCTTTTGCGAGCATCGCTCACATGCCACTTGCTTGTCCCTTCTGATATCCCTAAATAATCTCCTATTTCTCGATGTTTATACCCATCTATTGCAAACATGTTGAACACCTTTTGTGTCACATCTGGGAGTTTCCCAAGCATTGCTCTAAGCTCCTTTTCACCGAGCCTAAGCTCTCCCTCATTATATTCTACACCTGGATTTACATCCGTATAATCTGTTAAATGTATGTTAGCGATATACTTCTTTTCTTTTCTAAACTCATCTATTAAATGATTTACAAGCACATTTCTAATCCACGTTGCCAGAGCATATTGACTATCGTATTTTTCAATGTTCTGAAGTACTTTAAAAAAACCTCCATTTAGCTTATCTATAGCCTCACTATCATCCTGAGTGTATCTTCTAGCTACACTACTCATTAACGGAAAATACTTCTTATATAGCTCGTTCTGAGAACGTCTATCTTGCTGTATGCATCCAGTTATGAGTTGCTGCTCTGTCATATGCTATAGAAACAGAAAAGAAAGGGCCTCATTCAAGACCCTTTCTTTTACAATTCCTTTTAGAGTCTGTTATTTAATAATATAGACCCTCGTATTCTTTATTTGGTTGCCTGCTTTCATTTTAATAAAGTATAGGCCATTCTCTTGATTTGTTAAATCCAGAACTAGTTTATTATCTCCTGCCGTGGCAAAGTAAGACTTATGAGCTACTACTTGCCCAAGACTATTTACAACATCAAGTTCTAAATTCTGAGACGCCTTTAGAGTTAAATCAAGTGTAAACATCCCCGCACTTGGATTTGGATATACATTCACACCTTCAATGGACTTGCTATCAGCAATATTTAAAACATCTTTCTCATCAACTATCGTGATTCCAAAACCATCTTTCTTTAGTAGGTTACCATTAGAATCAAGTCCTATGCTATCACAATAAGTGCTGTAACATCCTGCAACAGAATCTTGTAAAGTCAAGCACAATTGATACAGCCCAAAACTAGCGTACTGATGTGTAGGATTCTGTGCAGTACTTCCTGTTCCATCTCCAAATGTCCAGTAGTAGTTTGTTGTAGAACTAGTACCTGTGCTATTATTTATGATATATAAATTATAAATATTTGCACTGTCAATACCCAAGTAATATGAGGCTTGACAACTGGAACCTGAACTTGTACCCACGGTAACAACATGACAAACAGAGTCACAAATAATTGAATTCCCTGAACTATCTAAACCTGATATCAAGTATAAACAAACGGTATAAGTACCTGAAGAAGAATAAACATGGCTTGCATCTCTTGATGTATCACTAGACCCATCTCCAAAATTCCATATATATGCATAAGTAGAATCTGAATAGTTATAAAAAGCAACCGGGAAAGAGCTTGCTGAGGTATTCATGCTGTCTACCACGAAGTTAAATGTTGCGTTACAATTGGACCCTCCTGAAACTGTTACTGAATGACAAAAAGAGTCACATATCGATGTATTACCAGCTGAATCAACATCATACACGAAGAGACAAACGTTGTATGTTCCAGAAGCTGAGTAAGTATGTGTAGGATGAACACTAGTTGAATAACTCCCATCCCCAAAAGCCCATTGAAACGTTGACGTAGCTGTTAATGAATCATAAAACGTAGCCGTAAGACCTGATGTGGTGGTATAGAAATATGCATCGCAGTTTCCTGAAGTGCTCCCGCCATTACCTGGCACATAAGCTGAATGACATATCGAATCGCAAACATTACCAGAACTGTCATAAAGTGTATAACAAACACTATAATAACCTGAAGATGAAAATGTATGCGAAATACTTTGCCCCGAATAAGTTGTTGTTGTACCATTACCCGTCACATGCCACGCTGAGCTACCACCTGTCGGCGATGTATTCCCATTGAAATACAGTTTCAACCCGTTTGAAGAATCAACACTACTTGTAAAGCTAGCATTGCATGATTGATTATAGACTTGAATCGTGTTGTCAATTGAATCGCATGTGGCACCAGATGAATCATAAAGTGTATAGACTACTGAATATGAACCGTTAGAACTAAAGGTGTGTGAGATATACTGCCCTGTATACTGGTGAGTAGCCCCACCTTCATATATATTCCACGATGCACTTCCTCCACTTGGTAGAGTGCTGCCATAAAAATGAATTTTAGCCGAGTTAGGCGTGTCCGGATTAAAAGTGAAGCTGGCATTGCAGTTACTTAATGTATTAACGTGAACAGTGAAGACCGCAGAATCTCCACAATTCCCTGTACTATCATATATATATAACGACGCTGTATACGTTCCATTGGAAGTATATGTATGTGTTACAGTAGTCCCTGAGCCATAGACACCATCCCCAAAACTCCATTGGGACATATGACCGCTTGGAGAATATGACGTATCATTAAATGTAATTGTCGCTCCACTCTGAGTAAAGTAACCATAGGCTGCACATGTTTGTGCATAGGTGGTAGCACCAAATAGTGCTAAAAATCCTGTTAAAAGTAAAATTCTAAATTTCATAATTTGTGTAAATGTACTCGTATATACGCAGAGGCCTTTCAAATGGTTGGGTGCTATTAAAAAGTAGACGATTTGATTTACTTTGTATTTATATAAATCAAACCTATGCCAATCAGAATGGTGCCCGATGAAAATAAAGGGCAAAACAAACAACGAAGAATCTCAAGAAATAATCAAAGTGGGAAAAGTGGAGGAGGAATCTTAAGGATTCTTTCCATTGCCCTTCCTTTCTTACTTAAAAAGCCAAAACTCCTTTTAGTGATTATTGTAATAGCTGGGCTTTGGTACTTTCTAGGGGATGGTTGTTCCAATAGTTTGGTTACAGATACAGAAAACCAACAACATGAACAATCTGATAATTCAGGGCTTACACGAGGTGCAGACCTAAATCCTGACGAATACGATAAAGCTGAGGTGTTTGAACCATTGGCTCAAACATCCAAAAACACGCTTCCAGAAAGAGTTTCATTGGAAAAATACTGTCCTCCTCGACGAAACCAAGGATACCAAGGAAGTTGTGTTGGATGGGCAAGTAGCTATGCTGCACGCACCATATTGGAAGCTAGAAAAACGGGCTCAGACCCAAGTCGTGTTGCATTTAGCCCTAGCAGCTTATACAACCAAATAGCACTTAAAGACTGTCAAGGAGCATTCATCAATGAGGCTATGGATGTTATGAAAAACAGAGGTGTCCTCCCTTGGAGTCAATTTCCGTATGATGAAAGTACATGTGGCAATAAGCCTAGAGACCGTAGCATGGGCAACTATGTTACCAAGGGCTACAATAGACTTACTGTTGGTGCGGACCCAAGAGGAGAAATAGATTTACTAGCTATCAAACAAAATCTTTCACAAGGAGCCCCTGTGGTAATTGGTATGATGGTAGGGGGTAGTTTTATGCAGGGTATGCAAGGACAAGAAGTTTGGCAACCTACTAGAAGTGACCAACAGATGCGTGGTTTTGGAGGTCATGCCATGTGTGTTATTGGATATGACGACTATAAAGCTGGAGGAGCTTTTCAAATCATGAATAGCTGGGGAAAAGAATGGGGTAAAAATGGCATTGCTTGGATTCCTTACAATGCATTCCAATATTTCACCAAGGAGGCTTACGGTCTCTATCCTATGGGCAATTCTGATGCTCGAAATGCAAACAAATTTGAAATGGAATTTGGTCTTCTCACGAATAACGATGGGCAGTATGTACCGTTAAAACAGATCAAGGGGAATTATTTTGAAACCAATACAGCCATTCCAAAAATGACCAAGTTTAAGATTGAAGTATCTAACTCTATAGAATGCTACACCTATATTTTTGGTGCTGAGACTGACAATAGGAGCTACGTACTTTTTCCATATACGGCAAAACACTCCCCTTATTGCGGAATCACTGGAACACGAGTATTTCCAAAAGACCACTCCTTACAAGCTGATCAGATTGGTAACAAGGATGTATTTGCCATTTTGGTAACAAAGGAGCCTATCGAGTATGAAAATATAAACAAAGCTATAAACCGTGCAAGCGGTAGCACCTACGTTGAGAAAATAAACAATGCTCTGGAGAAGTATCTCAAAAAAAACATCAGCTTCAAAGGCAATGGTCAGAATATTGGTTTCTCAACTGACACCAATGGAGAAGAAGCAGTCTTGATGGTGATAGGTGTGAATAAGCAATAACAATTCAAGTACAAACCAATGAAACATCTTTTTGTACTTAGCCAATTTATCTGCATTGGGATACTCTCCTATTTTGGAAGGATTATCGCCTTTGATGCAAAGGCCGTTTTACAACTTGCAGCCATAGCATTTGGAATTTGGGCCGTTCGAAGTGTTGGAGAGAACAACTGGAGTGTTTATCCTATACCAAATGAACAAAGCAGTATCTCTGCAATAGGGGCTTATAAATACGTACGTCATCCAATGTACACCGCTTTGATATTTTTCTTTTTACCCGTTGGGCTTCGGACAAATGGGTGGTTTAGTTGGATTATTTATGGGATTTTGGTTCTAACCTTAATTATTAAAATCATGTATGAGGAAAAACAGCTCATCAACAAACATCCAGAGTATTCCAAGTTTAAGAAGGTGACTAAGAAGAGGCTAATTCCGTTTATTTGGTAGCCATCTATTTCAAAGTCTTCTGCCATGCCCACGCATGCTTCATCATGTCATTAATAGTGTATTGAGCATTCCAATTTAAGACTTTAGACACCTTAGATGTGTCTGCCCAAATTTGCTCTATATCTCCTGCTCTTCGACTACCTATTTGATAATTGAGTTTAACGTCATTCACTTTTTCAAATGCATCAATTACTTCCAGTACAGTATTTCCATTTCCAGTACCAACGTTAAAAACATCAACATGCTGTTTCATTCCATTCACATATTCCAAAGCTTTGACATGGGCTTTTGCTAAATCCACCACATGAATGTAGTCTCTTACACACGTTCCGTCCTTGGTGTTGTAATCACTTCCAAATATGGTAAGTTGTTCTCGAATCCCCTTGGCTGTTTGGGTGATATATGGCACTAGATTATTCGGAACTCCCAATGGCAATTCTCCAATTTTAGCACTTGGATGTGCTCCTACGGGATTAAAATATCTAAGTAGGATAGACTTGAACTCTTTGTGCTTGGCAAAATCTGTTATGATATCCTCACATAATATTTTAGTGGTTCCATATGGACTTTCTGCCTTTTGAATCTTAGTCGTTTCGGTTACTGGCAAATCCTTGGTAGCTCCGTATACTGTGCAGCTTGATGAGAAAATCAAATTGGACACCTTATGTCTTTCCATGACACCTAACAGTGAGATAAGGCCAGTAATATTGTTATGGTAATATTTTATTGGGTGTTCTACAGACTCTCCAACTGCCTTGTGTGCAGCAAAGTGAATAACTCCGTCAAAATGGTGGCTGGAAAACAAATCGTTTAAAGCCTTTGAATCATTTACATCTGCAATAATTACGTCAACTGGCTTTCCAGTTATCGCTTCTATGTTCTCTTTTACTTCAAGTTTGGAATTATTTAGATTATCTAAGACAACCACGTCAAACCCATCCTGCTGTAGCTCTACAACTGTGTGACTTCCTATATATCCCAACCCTCCTGTTACAAGTATTTTATGCATTGCTAACAGCAAATTTAACAGAACAATTAGATTGAGAATTGAACTAATTGTCCTTAGCAATCCAATTTTCTTGTCAGATTTAGATTTACTGCCGATTTACTACTTTGATTTACCTATAAATAGTAGCTCTTTTGTATGACTCATCTATTTATGAAATACAGTAAACTACTAATACTTGTATCTTTTCTACTAATCACTACTGGCAGTTTAGCTCAAGATCCAAACGCATCATTTACAATATTGGGTAAATGTCAAAATCAACCCATTACATTTACAAGTACATCTACAGCTCCGGGGGCCTCTATTACTAAAGAACACTGGTATTTTGGAACTGGGGATGCTGCCGACACCTTGAATGGTAAAGTGGTTAGCTTCACATTCTCAAACGTGGGAAGTTTTTTCATTGAGTTAACAGTTACCAATAGCCTTGGCAATTCTAAGACCACCGCAATCAATCTCAAAGTAGAAGCAACACCAGTGCCTGTAATCGATAAAACTGTACCGTGTTTTCCTGCTGGGGTTACGTTCAAAGACTTTTCCAATGTAAGTGAGGGTTTTATTGAAAGTAGAGTATGGACCACTAGTGTAGGGACTGATGGGTCACAAACTTTCAAGTACTTTCCTCCCAGCAAAGGCAGTTTCCCCATAGAACTAAAAGTAACTTCAGACCGAGGATGTGTTGCGAGCCTCATCGAGAATATTGAGTATGAGACAAAACCAAGTTTAGTGTTCTCTCCTGCAAGTCCAGTTAATTTATGTGAAGGTGATTCAATTGTATTGACAGTTAGTGGAGCCAACTCATACCTGTGGGACAATAACAGTAAACAACCCAACATCACCATAAAGAATGGTCGATTTTATAAAGTTGAGGGTTCTATTAGTAAAAATTGTAGTTCTCTAGATAGCATTGAAATAATTGTCACTCCTAAACCAACTGCTGATGCAGGTAATGATGTGACCATAAAACTTGGACAAAAGACGACACTAATGGGTGATGGAGGTGTAAATTTCTCATGGACTCCGATAGACTTTTTATCCGACGAATTCAGTCCAACTCCTGAGGCTTCTCCCAATAGAACTATAAGTTACATTCTAAGTGTGCTAGATATGAATGGGTGTGTAGATGTAGATACGGTTATAGTAAATGTCGATCTGAATACTACCATACACGTTCACAATATGATTACTCCTAATGGGGATGGTTACAATGACAAATGGGATTTATCATCCGTTCCCGGAATTGAATTGGCTAGTATTCATGTATTTAACCGATGGGGTTGGGAAGTTTTCAAATCCGAGGATTACAAGAATGACTGGCAAGGCACTTTTAATGAGGAACCATTAACAGATGGTAGTTACATATATGTTATTGAATTTGCAGATGATACAAAAACACCTTTAAGAGGTATAATAGAGATATTAAGGAATACGCAAAAATGAAAAAGCTTCTTCTCATAATTACTGCTTTCGGTCTATGCAATCAATCCAGCGGTCAGCAGTTACCCCTTTTCAGTCAATACTATTTCAACTCCTTCATTTATAATCCTTCTCAAACAGGGTTGGAGACTGGGACATCGCTCAGCCTTGTTGGCAGAAAACAGTTTACAGGACTTGCCAATTCTATTGGAACTTATGCTGCCACCTTACAGACAAGAACCGATGGTAAAAGATCGGGCTTTGGACTGTATTTATACAACGACAATGTAAATCTCTTTAGAACAAATTCTATAACAGGGAGCTATGCCTATCATATACCATTGTCTAAAAATAGAGTTCTAAGTTTTGGACTAGCACTTTCTGCTTTGGATCACAGATACAATTCTTCGAATTTCAACCTTATTCATATTGAAGATCCAATAGTTGCTCTTTTGGGTAGTGAAGGTGGATTTTCTGTTGATGCCAATGCTGGTATTCACATTGATTTCGGAAAATTCTCCATGGGGCTAGCCAACCTTCAGTTGTTACAAAACCAAGAAGCTTTTAGCAACAATTCCGAAACCAAAAGTCTGTATACACTTGCCAATCATTGGATGTTTAATATGAACTATACAATTCCAATCAATGAGAATTTTGAGCTAGAGCCCTATATGCTTTATCGTAAGACTAGGGGTTCTCCCGGACAAGTCGATTTAAATTTATTTCTAAATTGGTTAAACAAGGGTTATGCAGGAATTGCATACAGAGATGGCCTTTCCTTTAGCTCTATGTTAGGAGTTCACGTAAATAAAAATATTGCCATGGGTTATTCGTACGATATAACCATACATAAGCTTAGAAATACTCTTGGTAATACACATGAAATTGTACTCCGTTTCAAGCTTGGGAATAACAAAGTATCAACTTCTTCAAGTGATGAAATTTTAGCATCTAAGGACAAGAAAAAATTCGAATCTCGAATTGCAGAATTGGAAGAGGAAGTTATCATGTTAAAAAATCAGCCTAATTCGCCTCCGGATACAATTGTGGTAGAAAAGATAATTATTAAAGAGGTAATCAAAGAGATTCCTATTGAAAAGACTGTTATTAAAACCATTCCCTCTACCCCTACGGTTGTCCATACTGAACCCACTGTTGTGTCGACTACACCAACGACTCAACCTTCTATCGTCAAACAGTTTTACGTGATTGCAGGTTCATTTACTTCATCCACAGCTGCTTCAGAATACATTACTCAACTCGGTATTAGCGGCCATGCAGGTTACCAAAAACATGACAATACCAGTGGTAGATACTATGTTCA
The DNA here is from genome assembly GCA_002746305.1 of Bacteroidota bacterium. Lineage (GTDB taxonomy): Bacteria > Bacteroidota > Bacteroidia > NS11-12g > UBA9320 > UBA9320. Next base: position 98,406 of record NVWV01000012.1, read on the forward strand.
TCTTGGGAATTTTACTGCAAAATCAAAGGCAGTAGATTTAATCCAACTAAAGAAGAGTTCTGGACTATCTCTATGGATTAAAGCTATGTAGCCTCTGGTCGAAAGACCATTTTGTAATGCTGAATACCTGCTTCTTCAAATTGTTCACCTTCCTGTACAAAACCATACTTAGTATAAAAGTCAACCACCTGAATTTGAGCATGTAAATAGATATATTGACTCATATCAATAATTTCCAAAACCTTTAAAACCAAAGCTGCTCCTACACCATCTCTCCTATTTTCTTTCAATACAGCAAAACGCTCCAACTTAATTCCTTTATCCGTATTCCTGTACCTACACGTTCCAACAACCTGACCATTAACAATAGCTCTTAAATGTGTGCTTGACGTCTCAAAGTCGTCATATTCTTCTTCCTCACTAACTTCCTGTTCCTCAACGAATACTTGACGTCTCACCTCAAAGATTGACTTCAGTCTATCTGCACTATTGGCTAAATCTATTGTAATTTCTACACCCATTTTGGAACAAATGTAGCTATTAAAAAAAATGTACTTTTGCCGCCAATCAAAAATAAAACGTAGACTATATTTTAGTTAAAATAGGAGTATTGTTCAAGCAAGCAAATTGGCTCTAACCATGTATTTTTTTCATGGACTTTAACTAAAAAATATACATTTGTTGCAATAAATATGAGCTGGTTTAAGCGAGTAAAACATGGGATTTTAACCAAGACACAGGACAAAAAACCTACTCCTGATGGACTATGGTATAAGTGTAAAGAGTGTAAAGAGCCTACAAGTACGAAGGAATTCGAATTGAATCTATGGGTATGTCCCAAGTGCAATAATCACGGAAGAATTGGTTCACGAGAATATTTCAACATTCTTTTTGACGAAGGTAAATTCAAGGAACTTGATGCAAATTTAACCTCTGGCGATCCTCTCAAATTTGAAGATACAAAGCCATATCCCCAGCGATTGGAGAGTAGCAAGAAAAAAAGTGGATTAAACGATGCTGTTAGAACCGCCATTGGCAAAATAAACGGACTAAAAGTATCAATGGCCGTTATGGATTTTGCATTTATTGGAGGATCAATGGGTTCTGTAGTTGGAGAAAAAATAAGTCGAGCTATTGATGCTGCTATTGAGCATAAAATCCCTATGATTATAATCTCTAAAAGTGGTGGAGCTCGTATGATGGAAGCAGCGTTTTCGCTAATGCAAATGGCTAAAACATCTGCAAAACTTGCCTTACTGGATGAGGCTAAAATTCCATATATAAGTATACTAACCGACCCTACAACTGGTGGAATCACTGCATCATTTGCTATGTTGGGCGACATAAACATTGCTGAACCTAAGGCTCTTATCGGTTTTGCTGGACCAAGAATCATAAAGGAAACTATTGGCAAAGACTTGCCAGAAGGGTTCCAACGTTCTGAATTTTTACAAGAAAAGGGGTTCCTAGATTTTATTGTCGAACGAAAAGATTTGAAAGACAAATTGCATGAGGTTCTTAGTATATTTGGCGTGCATAAAAGAACTGCATAAAACAACACTTTTAACTAACAACTAGAATAGAATAATATGAATTTTCCTGAAAATTTAAAATACACTAAAGATCACGAATGGATTTCCGTTGAAGGAGATATAGCAACAGTCGGAGTTACTGAATTTGCACAAGGCGAATTAGGTGACATCGTATTTGTAGAGATAGAAACCGAAGGCGAATCCCTTGATAAGGATGAAGTATTTGGTACTATCGAAGCAGTTAAAACTGTCTCTGATTTGTTTATGCCTTTAAGTGGGGAAATTATCGAAATTAACAGCGGATTAGAAGATGCTCCAGAAAGCGTAAATGAGTCTCCATATGAGAACGGATGGATGATTAAAATTAAGTTATCTAACACCTCGGAGGTTGATGACTTAATGGATGTAAGTGCATATAAAGATCTCATAGGTCAGTAAACTTATGAAGCTCTCTAGAGCTCATATCCCAGCCATAATTTGGACCATCTTAATTGGATCATCATGCCTTGTTCCTGCGGCTACTTTTCGTAGTTTTTCATTTGACAGTCTTATACAGGTAGATAAGCTAATTCATTTAATCTTATATTTACTCTTTGTCCTTTTTTGGGCCTTGGCTATACCATCTTCGAAAAAGAATACTTTGATTTTACTGATTACTGGGGTTTCTTATGGAATATTAATAGAAATCCTTCAGGGTTCTATGCATTTAGGTCGGAGCTATGAGCTAGACGATATTATTGCAAATACTATTGGGGCAATTCTTGGCGTTATTTCAATACGGTTTGTTAAGAGAAAAATACCTTTCCTAAAAAAGTATTTACCTTTTGTAAGTAAACTGTATTAATGACTAAATAATAAGTTAATTTTGAAATAATCATTATGGAAGTAAAAAAGTATTCAAAGCCAGAAGTCAAAAACAAAAGAATTGATTTCTTTCTTATGGGTCTTGCTCTTGCTCTATTCGTGGTTCTAGGTGCTTTTTCATACACTGTGTATGACGGGTCACTTAAAGATTTAGGCGAAGAAGTAATTGACGAAGAACTGGTAGTAATGGACAATACCGTCCAAGACAAAAAGCCACCTCCTCCGCCTCCACCACCAGAACTAGAAGTGGTAGAAGATGATGAAGAGATAGAAGAAGATCAACCTGAAATAGAGGACGATGAGATGGAACAGGATGATGCAATCACCGATTATGTAAATGACGATGATGATGAACCAGAAGAGACCAATGAAATCTTTGAGATTTTTGATGTTTCTGAAAAAGCAGCATTCCCAGGTGACGATGAAGGTCTTCAGCGTTTTATTGCCGAAAACATTACTTACCCACCTATGGCGTTAGAGAATGACATGCAAGGAACTATAAATATAATGTTTGTAGTAGATAAACATGGAAAGGTAAAAGACATCAAAATACTCGGAAGTAAAAAAGGTTTTGGACTTGAGGAAGAAGCTATGCGAGTAATCAGAAAAACTTCAGGTATGTGGTCACCTGCAAAGCAGCGTGACAAAGCAGTAAACATGCGATTTAGAATTCCAGTGAAGTTCCAGATTTTCTAAAAGAATAAAATATGTAAAAAGCCCGCTTTGGAAATCCAAAGCGGGCTTTTTTGTGCCTTCAATCTAATCTTCTTCCCAACGTGTAATTTGATCTGGCATATTCTTAGTTGATTTAATTCCCAGTTCCTTTAATTTTTGCGAACGACCAACTAAATTACCCTTCCCCTCTTTTAGTTGGCTCATTGCCTTACTGTATCCAAACTGAGCCTCCTCGATTTTCTTACCAACCTGAACCAATGTGTCAATAAAACCAACAAACTTATCATAGAGAGCTCCTCCTTGACGTGCTATTTCAAGGGCATTTTTCTTTTGAAGGTCTTGGTTCCAAATAAACGCAACTGTCTTTAGAGTAGCTAATAATGAGTTATTGGACACCAGTACGATGTTCTTTTTCAAAGCATAATCGAAAAGCTCTGTATCCTCCGTCATTGCCATTCCTAATGCACTATCTATTGGCATATACATAATGACGTAATCTGGTGAGTTCACTCCATGCAACTCCGAATAATTTTTACTGCTTAATGTACTGATATGAGTTCTGACATTCTGTACGTGTGTCTTCATTGCCTTCTTTGCCTCATCCTCATCTTCGGTACCAAAATAACGAGAATAGGCTACAAGACTCACTTTACTATCTATGATTAAGTTCTTACTATCAGGTAGGTAAATAATATAATCAGCTCTAAAATTGGTATTGCTATCATCCTTTAGATTGACCTCCTTTCGGTAATGCTTTTCTTTTTCCAAACCTGCGGCTTGAATTATTCTTTCCAAGCTATTCTCTCCCCAATTGCCCTGTAACTTCTTATCTCCCTTCAAAGCACTTGTTAAATTCTTTGCTTCTTCTCCAATATTCCTATTCAGTTCTCTTAGGTGTGACAACTGCTCTTTTAGGGCCTGATTGTCTTTGGTATTTTCCCTGTGAGTTGCATCTACTCGCTGTTCAAATTTCTCAATCCTTTCCTTAAAAGGAGTTAGTATCGCCATTAGTTTTTCTTCATGCTTTTCTTGCAAGACCTTACTGCTGTGATTCACTACTCTATTCGCAATGTTTTCAAAATCCTTGCTCAGCTTTTCATTTAATTGTTCAAGTTCATCTTTTTGATCATTTAACTTAGTATAGGCGTAGTGCAATTCTGATTTAGCTGAGACATACTCCACATTAATAAGTTCTCGCTGTTTTCTTTCTAATGCTAAATCATCTATTAATGTCTCATTGGTTTTTTTAATTTCATTAACCTGTATTTTGTAATTCTTAACTACAAAAAGATACACAAATGAGGCAGTTGCAAACATGGTAACAAGTCCTGTTATTAAGACTGAAAATAAGGTTTCATTCATGGATAATTAGATACTCAATCTGGTGTATCACAATGTACCAAATTCCTTAGTCAATAACAAAAAAAGCCTCCGCTTTCGCGGAGGCTTTACTCGAATAGTCAGAAAGCGTAAAACTTCCTATTCTTTTATCAATCTGTAGGTAAATAACTTTTCGGCAGTTCTGATTACAACAACATAATGTCCTGAAACCATATCTGTTAACGAAACAGACTGCTTATTACTATCTTTAAGAGATTCTTTCAAAATCAAATCTCCCTTTAAATTGTAAATTTCTAAATTATAGTTTTGACCTAATAACTCATTATCTATTTCAATCTGAATCTCCTCTTGTGCAGGATTAGGATAGATACTAACCAAATCCATGGTCTCTTTAGTTAGAGTTCTAATATTTGAATAGCTTACGCTACCATCAAAGTCAACTTGCTTAATTCTATACGAAATTCTATTTGAGGCTAGACTAGAAGCATTAACGTCTTCAAATTGATATGTAAGAACGGAATTACTATTTCCTCCTCCAGGCAGTCTTCCTATCTCCATAAATTCTCCATCATTAGTAAGACGTTCTATTGTAAAATAGTCACTATTTCTCTCGGACGCTGTCTGCCAAATAAGTTGTGCATTCTTACCAATCCAAGAAGCGTTAAACGCTAACCACGAAAGAGGTATTGGTGTTGGATCATATAAAGTCTGACTCAAACCACCTCCTGAGAAGCTTGTTAACCCATTAAACTGTATAAAGTTTTTACCATTACCTTCATTTATCCAAGCAGTACCATCTACACTACCCACTCCAGTAGTATAATTAGGAGCCGCTACCAGTAGACTTGTTAAATCGGTAAAGTTCGCAACTGAATCTACCGTAATATCTGAATTAAGGAAACTAGTACCACCTCCTTGACTTGCTTTAAACCAAACTCTATTGGTTACTAAATCTGTATTCGTTCCATCTATAGAGTCAGCAACCACAGTAAATGCTGCCATTTCTGCTGGGTCAAAATAGAACTTAATATCCATTCCTCCATTGGGTTGTGTTAATGGAGCCACGTTCCAATCAATTGGCAGTACCATTAAGAAAGAATCAGTTCCTTCTTGTAATCGATTATATATATTTGCTTTTCTCACTTCTACATAGTCAATTACATTGTCTATTGGAAGTGTATTACCTCCAGAAGCACTATTTCTAACTGCAAATACCAAAGCATCTTCTTCTTGCGTATTGTAGTAGTAATACCATCCATTGGCATCGGCAACCGTATGCTCAGTAGCTCTTATTACAACACTACCATCAGCATCCAAAGAAGTCATACCTACTGTATCTACTTCAGTAAATGGATAGCGAACCAAGGATGGAAAGTCTACTTTAAATGAGTCAATCATACAAGGGGTTGAACCTCCAATATTTTGAACGTAAAAAGTAGAATCAGCTCCAAGTTTAGATGTAGTTATACTTCTTGTAGTAGCTCCAGTACTCCATAAATATGGACCTTCTGGCCAACTGGCTGTTAGCGTTACAGCACTATCGGTAAGTACATGAACACTATCAAAATCTGTATCTTTAAGAATTTGAAAATAATCAGTTGTGTCACCATCATCTTGTAAGAACCAGTAACTAAGCTTATTATCATTAACCTCAACATAGACAGAACCATATTCGTTCCAGTTTACACTCATTACTGGGTGGTTAATAGAATAAGAACCTTTCTTACTACTACTTCCTGCTGTACAGTATATTGCTCCTTCTCCTGCTGTAGGTCCTACGGATACTTTCTCATAAGCACAATCATTGGTCAATGAACCTGAACCTGGCATTCTTCCAAATCCGCCATCAACATCATGTGTCGAAGAAGAGTATGTACCTGATGTACCATAATGTCCTTTCACAAACTTAGATCGCTCATACGAGTGACTATGACCCGACATGGTAAGGTCTACACCATAACGTTCCAATAGCGGCAAAAAGTTTTCTCTAAACTTGACGTGTTCGGTTTCCGAATCAGAATTATGTGACCCTTTGGTATATGGTCCTTGATGTACAATCACAATTATCCAATCCATTGTATTTTGTTGCAAATCACTTTTACACCAGCTCCACATCGTACTAGAAGCAGAGTCTAATGTCTCTTCTTCAGCATTGATTGACATAAAGTGTACGTTACCATAATCCCACGAATAGTATGATTCTGTTCCTGATGCTAGTCCTCCACCTTCACCTTGTGTAGGAAAATTATAGATCTGATAATACGGTGTAGTCTCAGGAGTAGAAATTGAATGTGCTGTTGCATATCTAACCTCGTGATTACCCACAGTAGAGTACATCGGCGTATTTCTTATAACAGAATCCAATCGCGTATTGAATAATCCAGTGGTAAATTCTGCATCGGTTCCACTATTGTATGCATTGTCTCCAAGCATCAATATAATATCCATGCTATCTCTAAAAGTAGTATTTAAGAAAGTTGTATGTACTCCTGTTTGTCCTGCACCTGTTTGTCCTTGGTCTCCCAAAATCCACATTCCAATTGTTCCAGACTTGTCGCCTGGGGTAGGTGCCGTTTTAAAGAAATAGGTGTTATCATATCGTCCAACAGTATCGGTACCGTCAGTACTTAGATGATAGTAATATTTTGTATCAGGTGTTAGTCCTGTTATCATAATCTCATGATCACTTATAAATGAACTACTATCAGTACTAGAGCCGTATGTCCCATGAACAGTACCAAACTGTACAGAACTAGCACTTGGCACGTCTGTGCTCCATCTAACTATCGCAGAAGTATCTGTTGTATTTTGAATATAAGGACCACGTGTAATGGAAGGTGTAATCTGATCCAAAGTTTCAAATCGGAGATCAAAACCTATATCACTACTCGATGGATAAGGATCTACTTGATGAACACTTGCTGCTATTATATTTGTTCCTTGATGTAGCAGAGATGGAGTAACGATAACATTATTCCAAGCACCTTCATCAGCTCCTCCAATACTTTGGTTTGCTTCAGTTGTATTGGTGACTGTACCTGCAGAGATACCATCACGATGCACTTCCACACCGTTTACATAGATAACAATTCCGTCATCTCTAACGAAATCTAAATCAAAATACGAAACTACTGAAGTATCCGTAATTGTAAATTCTGTTCTAAAGTAAGCTACAGTTGTAGCAACATTGTTTAGTGCTGTAGCAGTTGTTCTTCCGTCTATAGTTCCATATGCAAGCAGAGATGGTCCATTGTCCCAAGCTGCAGGAATGCTCCAATTAGTATCTGAATTCCAACCGGTAGTAGGGGCATTGCTATCGTCTAAATAGTCCCAATTATCACCAGAATTAACAATATAAGCAGCTGTAGGATTCAGAATCACCTCTAAATCAAAGCCTAAATCAGAGCTTGTTGCATTTGCATTATGAACTTCAACGGCAATTACATTAGTTCCCGTAACAAGAGCTGTTGATGGTACAACAAAGTTCTCGTAATCATCTTCAGAAGATGTTGCTCCACTTGCAAAAGAGGAATAACTCCAAGTGCCCGGCATATTATCACTTAGCAATTGCGTTCCATTCAAATAGACTACAGCTCCATCATCGACCAATAGATTCAAGTCTATATTGTCATAAGCTGTAGAGGTTAATGTAAAGCTTTTTCTAAAATAGGTTGTAGGATTATTATTAATACTACTTGTCCCAAGTGTAATTCCTCCAATGCTCCCATAACCCAAGACTGATGTTCCTGAACTCCAAGAGACATCGGAAAAAGCCGTCGCTTGCCAAGAAGTTCCTTGATTAGAGCCATCATCCAAATACTTCCAAGTTGCATTTTTAGCAATAATTGTAGTCTGTGCATTACACAGATTGGTTAAAAAAAATAGTAAAGTGAGGGTTACCAATGTAGGTAAGTAGTGTTTATGCATGTGTGTAGTGTTTGTTATTGTTAGTTGTAGTGTAGTGTTAATTAAGTTGTTCTTGTAATATTAAAATATTTTTTTTCAGGTTAATAATATAGGATGTACTCTTATGATGCCTAGGTAGCTTGTTAATCGCTGACTCTGCTAATTTTAAGTTTTGAACTGCGGCTTGTTTGTTTCCTGCTTTAGAATAAGCTCCCGCTAGTAAATGGTACCAATATTCTTTACGCTTAAGTGACCCGATTTTCTCTTCACACAGAGCTATGGCTTTATCGTAATCCTCAAACTTGATTGCTAAATGCACATACTCTTCCTGTATTACAAGATCATGGGGCATTCTCTTCTTACCCTCATCAAGCCAATAACTAGCTCGTTTATAGTTATCCTTATTTGCAAAAAGAACGTACACTTTAGTTCCAACAAAATATGAAGTATTGTACTTCTTTAAATGTGGATATGCCGCTTCTGAATAGTATTCGGCACTATCTGCCATAAATAGTTTATCAAATGCTTTTGCTTTTAATAAATAGCATTGTGCAGTATTTATATTTTGACGTTGGAATGTGTTTGCTGCTGCAATTGCACTATTGTAATACTCAAAATCATAGAAGAGCTCAGCTAGTAAAAAATCTAATGTAACTAGACTCGGGTCTAAAGCTCTTGCTTTATGATAGTCAGCAAAACTTTTATCGAAATTACCATCCTCCTTGAAGTAACCTCCTCTTGCTAAATACAAAGATGCGTTTTCTGGTTCTTTCTCTATCTTCTTTGTAAGACGAGCAATATACTCATGAGCAGGACCATGAGCCCATACAAAATTGGCACATAGGCATAGTATCACCGATGGCAGTAGATATCGTAGTAGTTTTAGCATATCAACCAATTTATTCATTGGCTACAAAACAAAAGTATGAATATTTTTTTTAATGCACATTAAAAACACTGTCCCAAAAAGCATTTACAAAAATGGACACTTTAATAATTGACTGATTACAAGACCATTAACATACCAAAAAAAAGCCCCATTCCGGGACAGGAATAGGCTAAAATCAAGTGTGATTCTACGTTTTACGGTATCTTTTGCTAAATTTGTCCAGAGAGCAAGAAGCTCTTTAAATCAAACAAACACGTAACTAAAAAATTTTAAAATGTCAGAAGCAGTAGCAAAACTAAGAGAGCAAGCAGTTGCTCAACTTAATGAAGCAGGAGTATCAAGTATCAATAATTCCAAGTTAGACACTATCGTAGATAGATTAAAAACTATCGCAGGAAACAGAGATGCCGTTTTGGTATCAGGTACAGATCCAGCAGAACTAGAAACCGTACGCAAAAACTTTGTTGAAAAGCATTGTGGCGTTAGTGATAAAGATAAAGGTGCAGCAGCTGTAAGTGCAGTAGCTGAACAAATGGGTGGAGCAGGTATTAAAATGAAAAATAGAGCTGCATTCTACTACCTTGTAGAAGAAAAACTAGGATAATTTTACTCTTAAACATATTTAAAGGGTATGCATTTCAAATGCGTGCCCTTTTTTATTGGGTCATTTTGAAATGTTAAGAATGAAGTAATCGGCGTCTTCATAAATAGTGTCTGCTGATACTTTTGGTAATTCTCCTTTAATCTTATCCCAAATAAGGTACTCTGCTCCTAAACTACTTACTGAGTCTAAAAAATTATCTTGCTTAATCACTTCACTGGTTTCTGTCCATCCCTTGCAATGAGAGAAATACATATGTTGCGGAGATGGTGTCCCATTAATTACAATCAAACTACCTGATGGTACATATTTTTCTGTGATAGACTCCAAACCAAGTTTATATTCTTCACTCTTTTTTATAAACATATCATCTTGCTGGTTTGCTATGGCTTCTATTGTGACAAGGGTTAAAATAATGTAAGCATATCTGGGTTTCACCTTGCTCAAAAAGTAACCCGCTACCAATGCCATAACAGGAACATACGGGACGACATAATAGCTATGCAAAGGGAATACCAGTCCTGTTTTTATAATGAATGTAATAAAGACAACCGTAATCACTGAAATCGAAACAATTACCCACTTAAGCAAACTTCTATCTTTAAACATAAAATAAACCCCTCCCAGAAAACAAGCAAAGCCTATGAATGAACTAAATGCAACAAAATAGAATTTTTCTAGAAGTTGTGGCCAAAGTTCCAAAACCTCCTTAAACCCTTCACTCATAGATCTTGGAAAATATAGTTCATAGCCATAGGTTGTTACCAAATATGGCACCCAATAAAAGTACCACACACATACTATACTAAAGCTCAGTGCTCCAACTAAATATAGTGTCACCTTTCTTGAAACAGGAATGCTTTTGATAAAAAAAGCAATACCAAAGACTGAAAATAAACTAAGTGCGGGTATTTTACACAGGATTCCCAATGTACTTAATATGAAGAAGAGAAGTAGGTTTTTAAATCTGGCTTCTTTGAGATACATGTAGCCAAAATAGATTCCTATAATCACCAATGCAACGCTAAAAGTATCGGGCATTATCTTTCTACCAAAACCAAACCATACTGAAGTTGATAATAAGAATGCGGAGAAAAAGGCTACTCGTAATCCCACGGTTTCCTTAATTAATTTATAAAAGTAGAAGATCCCCACTGAAGTAATAAGAAGATTAATGAGTCTTCCATGCCAATGCGAATATCCAAAGACCTCTGAAACCAAATAAATTAGATAATTGAAGAAGGGAAACTCAGAACCAATTATTCCTGTTTTCTCTCCTGCTAAATCAATTACTGGATAGAACAAATTTGCCCCATATTCATAGAAATTCCGAGCAATCATACTGGTCAGACTTTGCCTCCAATTATGACCTACTTCTAAAGGAGCATTTGTAATCCCAAATAACCTTATAACTATAAAAAACAAGATCCAAAACCGGATATCCAACCAAAGTTTAGATTTTAAGACTTCTGTGATTTTTGCGTTCTTAGTCAAAACTTATTCTGTCTCTGATGGTACCATCTGTCCTATGTATGATTACATCAGACTTATGATTCTTCGCAATTCTCTTTGCTCTTCTAATGGCAGTACTTTGTTTCCTAAATGTATCTGTATATCGTGAATTCCCTTCACCTTTTATTGCCCAACCTTTTTCATGAGGCACCACATGCTGATTCCAAGTCTTTGGCGATGTTCGGATTCCTTGATCTTTGGCAATTCCTTTGAGAACCTTCTTTAGTAAATCTATCCAAAACTTAGCCTCTGTTATTTTAGCCATTTGTACAAAGTTACTATTGCAACTATTCTGTTGTTCACTTTTTATTTTTTCGCTACTCTGCAATAGACATCACCAGAGCCTGTAGATATAAAATCACTTTCTTGAATCAACTTTATCATTTCATCTATGAGCACCCAGCTAGATAAATTAAACTTCATCGTTTCACCAACACTATAATTACATTCTACACTAGCGTCTAAATTTTTCACATGCAGCAAACAAGCTTCTACGACATGAGTCTGCTCAGGAAGGGTATACTCAAAACTCAATGCCTTTACTGATTTGTTCAACCCTTTTAGCACTTCTAGTTCATAGCCTTCCACATCAATTTTTATGAAGGATGGCTCTCCAAAACTAGTTATTAGTTTGTCCAATGTTGTGATGGGAAGATCCACTTTTTGTGTCCACTCCACATCCTGAAATCGCTGCTTTTTAACCTCCGTCATCCATTCCGTAGAAAGGGTCGAGAGCGTACTTGTACTACCTACATAAAAATCCATTACGCCTTCTTTTTCACCCAAGCCTTCAGAAATAATATCAATCTTATTCCCAAACTTGGCCCATAAAATCTCTCTGCAAAAACCCAAAGGTTCGACCGCAACAACCTTTGCTCCAAGTCCTAAGAACACCGCCGTACGATTGCCTATGTTAGCTCCAACATCAAAACACAAATCATTCTTCTCTATAAATTGACTATAGAATTTCTTACGCTTAGAATAATCTTCGGAGAGTCTGGTATACCAATAATTTTTTAACTTCCAAATGGTGGAAGTCCCAATAATCCTTTTAAAAAAAGACTTCAACTGAGTGATTAATGACGTTGATTTATTTAATGAATTTAATAGATAGAGGATATTTATATACCTCTCCATTATTTGCTTTAATAGCACCTTGTATCGTAAAAACGATTGAACAGATAATTATACCAAAAAGCAGTGGAATTCCAATAAGCACAAAACACAATATAATACTGGCAAACAAATAGATGGTACTACTTATTATCCAATTAATGATATTCTTGCCATGCTCATCTATCTCTGCATCTTGATCTTTGTAAGTAGACCACATGACTATTGGAAGTACTATTCCTCCAAGGGGAACAATCATAGACCCAAACTGAGATAAGTGCATGAACATTCTAAACTGACTAATTTCCATACCCCAAGGTCTTAATTCAGGAGTAGTCTTTTGTTCCACTTCCTGAGTTTCAGGAACGGATACTTCTTGACTCTCAGACACTGGCAATTCTTGATTCTCTTCCATATTATTAATCTAAACTTTTACGAATGTACGTGCTATAAGTGAACTTGTGATTTCAATGTTTCCATATTTTGCGGATTCGATTTTTTTCGGACCTCATCTTTGTACCTACCAAATTCTCCCATAAGAATAGACCTGATATTTTTTCTATTTTGGAAGTTTTGACCTGAAAATCCTTTATTTCTTTGTCGGTAGCCTCATTGGGTATAATGAATGACCACATATGCAAAGCACCTCGATTGTTCTCTGTTAGGATTGATTTAAAGTATGCATGTGGGATAGGCAAGGTCACTCCATCCTTCTTTTCGGAACCCATCATAATTACCTCTGTATCAAAATAGAATAGTGGCCCACAAACAACATAGGTTTCTAGAATCTTCTTTCCTTCATTCAGTTTTCTTACCGCACCTTCCAATTCTTTCCAAACTCTTCGATTTAACTCTGGAGCTTGTGGTGACATATTGGATAATAAAAATGTCTCACTGTTCTGTATTTCAAGTTCTCGTTGATTTGCACTTGCGACTAAATGTCCTCTATCAAATCCAGAACCTGCATACGCTGCCAAGTCCGCTCTAAATCTTTCTGGGATTCGATAATCTGGTCTGAAATTATCCAATCTTTCTACTTCAGACTTATCTGGGTCTATTATTTCCAAAGCCCATTTGGCTTGTCTAAAATAATAGGAATATCCTATGGTGTAATAACGATTGAATAAAATCTGGTCTGCCGCTGGCAATCCATATCGGGCTTCTTTCTTAAGGTTTGGTTCGTGTTGCATGTTCGGGGGGTTAGGGGTTTAAAGGTTATAAGGGGCTATTTTCTTTATCTACTTCTTTTATAAACTTGATTAAGCCTTCAAAAAAGACTTCTTGGTCATCGTACATTGCTAAATGGCTTCCATTCTCGCAATACAAGTATTGACCTTGGGGAAACTGTGTGCTCATCCATTCCATGTGGTCAGGGTCCATGGTATCATATTTAGCACCTATTACTAGGGTTGGCACTTTAATTTTGGGCAAATCCTTACTCCTATCCCACCCTTGCAATTTTGCATTTCCTACTATACCAAATTCACTTGGCCCTTGTATGTTTAGGTACAATGGATAGTTGATGTGTTCAAAGGCTCTATTGACTCCATCCGGCCATTCATCCAATGGCTTTCTAAGAATATGGGCCGTATAATAATGCTGAGTGAGTAACTCTCCATATCTTGGGTTTAGATAATCCTCATTGGCTTCTAGTTCCTTTATTTCTTTCAGAACATCTGCAGGTAGTTGTGGTGCCAAAACCTCATTTGCATACTTGTTGTAATGCGGGATAGAACTTACCATGTTGGCTATAATTAGACCTTTGATATGTTGCTGATATTTTAAGGCGTATTCAATACCCAAGATTCCTCCCCATGAGTTCCCGTACAGATAAAAATTAGATTGGTCCAAGCCTAAAGCCAGACGCACCTGCTCTACTTCTTCTACATAGTGAGGGATATTCCACAGTGTAGTATCATTGGGCTTTTCGCTATAATGACTCTCTAACTGATCGTAGTAATAATATTCAATTTCCGCTCCAGGAAAATAGCTGTCACAGGCTTCAAAATACTCGTGGGTAATGCCTGGACCACCGTGCAATAAAAGCACTTTTATTGTTGGGTTATTTCCTGTTCTTTTGGTCCAAACCTTAAACTCTCCATTGGGAGTTTGGATCGGAATCATTCGCACTCCCCCACTTAAAACATCTATTCTGCTAGTAGTATCAAAATAGGATGATTGTGATTGCTCAACATCCGGTTGACACCCAAACACAACGAATAAGAAAAGGTAGTGTAAATATTTCATTAGGTGATGGTGATTCTTACAAATGTAGCAGAAATCAATCTTTGTCTATTTTCTTCCTAGATTCAAGCACTAAAACACCCAAGGACAGTACAATCCATGGTATTATAAACCCACTTTTAATGGTATGAATAAAATTGCTGCTTCCCTTATGATTTACCAAGTCCAATAAAAAAATAGAAACGGGAATTGAAACTAAAATGAAAAGAAGGGACCAGAGTAAGTGTTTCCAATGAACCCGAAATCCAAATATTCTAAGGAGTAAAAAAGCACATAAGATTACCAGAGGTACTATGAAAAATATTGACGTCACATGAATAAAAATTTCAAGATCAGAAGCATCGAAAATAGCTAAGTTTATAACGTACATGGTGTGTAATGAATAATTAACGGCATAAAACACACTGATAGCAAAAAGGATAGAGACTATATTCAACAGTAGTCTTTTTTTAATAGGCAGTTTTACAACTGAATTGGCCCAAACCATAAACAAGACAAAACCAACTGGAATAGCATTATGAAAGTAAGAGATCCAACCCAATGCAGCCCAACCATGATATTCTAGCTCAATTCTCCAGAGTAAACCACAGACCAATGCCAAGGCAATTAGCTTGCTGTATCTCTTAAAAACCTCCATACCTACTTTTCAGAATAGTACAACACCTTCAGATTTAGAGATTCTCCCTTTAACCGTTCTTCTGAAGCAGTATAAATATTTATGCTCCTTGCTTTTATCTCATTTGGGATATGAATAAAAAATGCATAGGCATTGGCTTCTCCTTGAATAGCAACTGGGTTAAACAACCGAACCTTGGCATATTTCACCGTATCTTGTCCGTATACCTCTGCATATATAAATGCCTTGTAGAAACCACTATCTACTTTCATAGAACTCTCTACCTTGAGCCAAGCGTCTTTGGCATTCTCTGGTAAACGAAGATCTGCTAGTGGTGCTGCGGCTTTGGAATCGGCGGTTATTATCTGATTCCCTTCTTCCAATAGTACTTTTTCTATGTAGTCTGAAGGATTTCCTAGTTCTTCCAAATTGTCCAATCGTGCCATGTCCAATGGCGTTGGATTACGATCTAGATATACTCCTGCGTAATAGTACGCTGTAATCTCATTAGGTATGAGCACTCTGCTATTGTACTGGGTAATTTGAAAAAGATTAACTCCTACTAAGAGTACAGTCCCAATACTCCAAACATATCTCCAATGTCCTTTAAACCCTCGTTGTACCAATGCCCCGAGACCCAAGGCTAGTACGGGATAACTTTGGCATAAAGCTCGCGTAGAATAAGTAGCTCCGTACCTCCAATCAAACCATGCCATGACCACCCAAATATTGAGCAGGCAAAACGTAATTACGGTGTATCTAAATGGAAGATTCCGAATATAAAACAGCCCAACTATGAATAGGATTGCAACTGGGGTATAGATAAACCAACCATTGGTCCATCCAAATAAAACTCTAAACCACGGATTCAGAAAAGCCCATTTGCTTCCTACATCATACACCCACGACCCCGTTTCTATTTTCCAATAGAGCAGTTGTGGGAATACGCCTAAAAAACCAAAAATAATCAGAGCATAAATATGACCTTTATACTCTTTAACCAACGCCCATTTTGCCTTTGAAGCTTCCTTATTGTGAGTATTCCATAATAAGGGAACCAGAAGCATAAGAGCTTCGGTAGGACGACAAATTACCGTGACACCCATGATTAGACCTATCAGTGCTGCCCATATAGCTTTGGGTTCGTTGTGCCACTTTATGGTGAAGTGAATCAACAGTACATACATTGGCAATATGTATGAATGGCTCATAGCACTATCCACGGATATATACTGCAAAATGTTGGAAGCTAAAAACAAGAGTATTAGAGTCACTGCAACTACTTGATCGTCATAAAATTTAAGAAGGATATACCTAAGCCCTAACAATGAAAGAAAAGCATACAACAATGCACCAAAAGCCAAAGACCATTGGTAAGGTGCAGAAAATCCATCCGCAGGATAACTGGAAAAACTAGCTATAGCATGACCCAATGCAAAGAATGGAATTTCTAAAATTGCGATCCCTCCTAAATATTTTGTTACATAGTTTCCATTGGTGAACTTATTAGCTTGATAGAGCTTGCCACCTCCCGTCACATCATACTTTTCATCTATCTCTGGGAGCCATTTTAATTCATCAATGTCATTATAAATGAAAATTGCAGGTAAGTACATGTAATAGCCAAAAGCATCATAGGTAGTTATTTTAAGAGGCCTTTTTCCTCCAAATTCGCTGTAACCTAAGCGAAATATAACAAGTACTATTATTATAAGATAGCATGCCCCTTGAGACCATCTGTAGTGTGACTTTTTCATATGTTAGTTAATACCTCTTTATTTCCGTTACCTAAGCACCTCGAATATCTTCAAAAATAAACGCAAATTTGGATTTTGGAATACATTTGGGATTGTATTAAGAACCCTAAAAGGCATAAAGGATTAGCCAAATATCAATTCTAGAAATTAATCCATTCTTTTAGGCTTAATTTCATCGTCTTGTTTAAATACATCTGACATATCAAAATACAGTTTACAGCCCAGTTCCAATAGGTATGTTGTACCGTTCTTCTTTTCATTTTTTGGTAAAACAGTAGGGCTATAGTTTACATAAGAAGACGCTCCTACGGTATCAATGTTGTACTGAAGTTTAGAGTTTCCAACCATTAAAGCAAAATAAGGATTGAACCCAAACTTTGAATTTTTCATTGTATTGAATTTACCAACAGTTACCCGAATCATATTAAGTGTCACGGTTTCCGATAAATGATAGTGCTGATACTGATATTCACTGAGTTCCTCGTATGAGAACTTATTGGTA
This sequence comes from Bacteroidota bacterium, assembly GCA_002746305.1. GTDB lineage: Bacteria > Bacteroidota > Bacteroidia > NS11-12g > UBA9320 > UBA9320. The sequence goes on from NVWV01000012.1 coordinate 115,958, forward strand.
AAATGTGAATACCGATTGAGATAGCCTAAGCCCAAATAGACACTTCGTCCATCTTTTTTCTTAAAAGTGTATTTCATATCACCAAACAAATCCAGACTCTTGGCAGGACCAATCCCCAATAATGTATAACCAAATCTATCACCTAGTCCATCTCTGGATATGGATTCTGAGGACCACCCACGTCCGACTCCTACTTCTGCTGAAATTCCGTTATTAAAGTATCCTTCAAAAGATAATTTAGGTTGAAGAAGAACGGCTCTCACATCCGTTTTAATTAGGAACCGAACTTCCTTAATCTCTTTAACCCCCTTGTTTTGAGCATTTACATAAATATTTGAAAACATAAACATTCCAAGTAACAGTGGTATTTTGAACACCGAGGCTTCCATACTGTAAGTGAAAATTTTCATTTGTCCCATCTTTAGGCTTTCTAAAAATAAAGTTTAAAAGTAACCAAATTACTTTATTGGACCTTAATCTATGGGACCAAAGCCATTTATCAATCAAAAAAGGTCATTGGTAAATAGCTTATAACTCTGCATAATATTGACCGTTCTATGGGTGTAAGAAACTTAGTTAGTTAAATATTTTCAGTAAATCTAAAAAGCATGTTGTCTTTGGACAATGTGCTTTTTTACTTTGATTGATTTTACAATTTAGATTAGTAATTCTAACGTCCTAACCCGCTTGAGTTTCAACAGGAAATTACTAGCAAACAAGTAATGTATTAAAGTACAAAAAGGCCTCGACTTTTAAATCGAGACCCTTCCCCCTTGTGTACTTAGCGAGTTTTTTAAAGGATTCTACTCCTCAATAATTTTTTGCCAATTATCCAATAGCTCGTTTGATGCTTGACTAAATTTCATCTTCATAATTGGATGTAATAAATTGAGAATTTTCTTTTTATAGCTAAACTCAAAAATCATCTCAATTTCTGTTTGATTAGAATCTACCTCTTCTACGTTCCATGTACCTTGCAAAAATGATATTGGATAAGGGTAGTCTGGGGCTGAAGTATTTACAATAAAAGAATACGCTTTTTCTTCTTGCCAGATAGAACATGTTTCGGTCCAACTGCGTTTTCCGCTAGAACAACTTCTTATCATTCCTTTCTCGGTTCCAGAAACGATATGAACATCATCTATGTTAGGTGCCACTTGATGATAGTTGGCCACGTCAGATATTACTTTCCACACATCTGATTTTGATGCTTTCACAGTCCGTTTAAACACAAGCTGCTTTCTTCCTTTTTGACTATTATCGTCTGTTTGTGCAAGAGCTTGGGACTGGTTAATGGCCATAAAGAGTACCACCAAGGCTATGATTGCAATTGTATTATTTCCCATACTTGAAATTTTAAATGGTCGAAATACCAGCAGTAGTGCACTGCCTAAAACCCATATATAATCTAGGGCAATTACTTTTTTTATAGATGCTCTTCTTTGCAGTTTGATTTCCCTAATTATGGATAGAGAAAACAAGAACAATCCAAAACCAATAATCCCAAATACAGTACTTACATTGACCTCAAATACATTGGCAATTTGCTTGTGAAACACAATTAATCCAAGTCCTGAGGCAAGAGAAAAAATGGCATTTATACTCAGTGTCTTTTGAATTTTATTCATCTTTTATATATTTTATTTGATGCAAAAGTAAAGGCACGATCCTCAGAGAAGTTGATATTTTACGCCATTGTTTTTTGTATGTTTGTCCCCTCTTCATGAAAATATCAGCACTCCATATCGCCAATTTATTTGACTACGGCTTGTATCACGGAGTAAGTGAGTCATCCTTACGTTCCTATTTAAGCAAACATGATCTTGATGTCTGCAACCCGCAAAACAGTGTTAGTGAGTTAGAGTTTCTGGCTGTTTTTAAAGCCCTTATTTTCCACTCCGACAATCCACATTTTGGTTTGAACTATGGATGTTATCTAAATATTAAGGCTCTGAGCTTTATTTCAGAGATCTCTTTAAATGCTTCTAGTATAGAACAGGCTACTTTAATCCTTCAAGAATACCTTAATGTCTCATTTCCGTTGGTATCCATTTCTACAAAAGAAGAAGGAGCCTACTATGTACTACAGTTAAATTGCAAACTAGAAGATGAAACAATAAGAAATCATCTTTTAGACATTGCCTATTGCTTTATATTTAGAGAACTAAGATTAATGCTAAGTGAGGAGTTTACTCCAAAACTTCAATTGCCTTATGCTAATATCTCCCCATATTCAATCCAACTCAATTCAAAAATTGAGAATGGACCAAAGCATCAAATTCTATTGGATAAGAATATTCTAAAAACGGAAATCAATAAAAAGAAAGTGAAGGAAATCGAGTATTTGTTGCCAAAATTTATGCTAATGCTTGACAAAAAGAATAAAGATTATAGAGCTTTTTCCTTGCAAGTGAGGCATATGACTTTAAATATGTGCAGCCCTGAGATTCCAACATTCAAGCAGGTTTCAAAACAATTCCCCTTGAGTGATAGAACCATTCAAAGAAAACTTACCAAAGAGGGATTGTCTTTCAGAAGAATTTCTGATGACATTAAAAGGGAGCTTTCCTTTTATCTGATGAAGGGACGACAAATAAAAACACAGGACATAGCATATATGCTTGGCTATTCAGAATCCAGTGCATATTTACATGCTGTCAAACGGTGGGGCGATAATGCTCCTTAGAAAGACGCTCTTTTGATGTCATTTCTTCAGCCTTTTTCTGCTTCATAGATTCATGAATTTGGAGAAATCTTTATTGCTGACTATTTGATTATATATCTCATCAGCTTTCAAATTTGTTTTAAAAGGATGTTCTTGAAAAATACGGTTGTAAACTTCATCTTTAGAAGTGCCAAACTTTTTCATACTGGTTTGCGTATGTTTCACGATTTGCTCCTGATACCCAGACAACCATTTCTTATTCTCAGGATCAACTTCTCCCATCTCTATCAATTTTTTGGTTTTATTTCTGCATCTACATGGGTTATCAGTATTTACCAAACCACATTTTTGATGCATCCATTGATGCAAATCTTTACGAGTACGGGACAATTTTTTACGAAAATTAGCAGCAGAAATATCAAATATTTCCGCTGCTACTGATTGATCAATTTTGAAGATATCTCCTAAAATATAAATAAGTCTTTGTTCTCTATCTAAACACATCAACATACCTGAGGTACAGGTAATCTTCGTCTCTTCTATATTGCTCAACCAGTTTTGATCTTCCTCCTCAGGAATAATCACATCAGGAACATTCTCCATGAACTGGAAGAAATTTTCAAAAGTAACATTGGTTTTCTCCCAAGCCGATTTTTTAAAATTCATGATGTGATTAAATGTTATTCTATAAACCCAAGTAGTAAATTTGGCCTTTGAAGTATCAAAAGTGCTTAAACTTGTTAGCACTTTTATAAGCACCTCCTGAGTCGCATCTTGAGCATCCACCACATCATTTAGCATCTTAAGAGATACATTAAAGATAAAACCTTGATGTTTATCTAGTAAATCATTCAACGATTTCTTATCTCCTTGAATAGCCTTTTTTATTAGTTCCTGCTCGTCCATAAATTTTAAGGTTGAGAAGTTAAAAAATCTTTTTTAATTTCTTTAAAATTTTCCTTTGTTACTGGAACGCCTGTTTGGGCATATGAAGCAACCGATATCAAATAATCTGTCATAGTAGCCTTAAACTTCCCCTTAAATAACACCCCCATTAATGCTGGTTTCGTACGATACTCTGAATTGGCAATTAACTCACATGAGCTATCTGTCAACCGTACAACTTTAAAAAGAGTTTTAGAAACCCCTGGAACAATCGGCAACTTTCCTACTTCAGTCATGATATTCGTATAACTCATATTTTCATTGTCAACGTTAACCATTTTTTCTTTGTAGTATGTTGTTTGTTCAGAGTTTAGGTAGCATATTCTTTGGCAGTTTTCACCTCCTTTAATATACCCGTCAGTATACTCCGACTTATGAATTTGGTCTGCATAATTCTGCACACTTCCATAATCTTTAGAAATAAGAGTCCAGACCTTTTCGGCTGGCAATTTGATAATAACTGATATCGAGTAAGATTGTATTTTTTTCATTTTTTCTGTTTTAAAACCCATTACTGCTATTGCGAGTAACACTGACCCGATTAGTAAAAAGCGTGTCTTCATTCTGTTGTATTTTATATTCACACTAGTTATACAACTGAAGAAATGATTGTGACAACTTAAAGTAAAAAAATTGCTGTTGGATGGTAAGAAAAGAGCAAAGGTCAAATCTTACACCTCAATTTTCAACTGTATTTTCGAAATAGTCATCCTAACAAAATACAATTCAAGTAGCTGATTGTCAGACATGATAATCATTTACAAACGCTTACAAGCATTTATAAGCGTAAGTAAGTGGCAACTATATACATAATGGGACAAGAAATGAAAGTGAAATTTTACTAGGCAGGATTACCTTTTGAGATTTAGGATCATTGTCTTGTAAACTGATAACGTGTTTACTGGTCGTTTAATGACCTTAGAACAACTTCCATATGCGATAGAACGATTACTAAGTTGCTAATGCCTTAACGTTTATGATAAGTACTCCAGCTAAACGGTCAAAACCGACTAGGTAATTATCTTTTTGCTTTCTCTTTCTTTTTAGGAAGAGATACTTTTAGAACGTCATCTAGTGTACCTTCTATAGAAAGCTTCTCGTCGTATTTTTTGGATGGCTCCTTTGGTTTAGCCTTTTTGTCTTTTGACATTGTTCAAATATATCAATATTTACGGGCATCACACAGTACCATATTAATGTAATGATTAAACTATTTATTACATTTATTGCTTGCAAATGCAATAAAACATTGCGTTTAGTGTTACCTTTGTGTAACGCCGTCCCCCTTAAAGGTGTAAAGATATGTCAGAAATAACTAAAGAATTAAGCGTAAACGTAGAAGACGTATGGGCAGCTGTACGCATCTCAGACGATGAAACAATCGCAACAGGTGAAACTATCCAAGAGGTTTTGGATCAAGTCACTAATCTAAGTGAAGACGAGTATATTCTAACTTTCATACCAAAGAAAAACACAACATACATATTGTAGTATACTTTGCCCTCACTAACCAATGCCTGAGATATATAAATTTAGCTCGCCGAATGGCGTTATTTCGCCGTACGTGCCAGTTATGTTCATTAACCCAACAAATAATAAAAAATTTACTGTGGGGGCTCTTTTAGATACAGGAGCAGACGTATGTCATATCCCAAAAGGTCTTGCAGTAGCATTGGGCTATGACCTAGACGACCCTCGCATTATTACTAGGCTAGTAACTGGAGTTGAAGGAACTCCAGTGCCGATGAAAGAAATCGTGTGTGACTTACATCTCATGGACGCAACCGGTCGAAAAGTAATAATGAAATCCAAAGGAGTTCAAGTTAGAGTAAATCCCTCCGACGCTGTTCCTGCAATTCTAGGCACAACTGGATTCTTGGAAAATTTACAAGTTGCATTCAACTACAAAACCAAGAACATTAAAATCTATACATAAGCAGTTAACACATCATACTTCAATACACTTTCACTATCTATCAGGAACCTCTCAAACCTATCTTGCTGGCTCAAATGCCTAGTATTGTACCTTCCTGAAAATTCATCTAAGTAACGACTAATATGTTTATCACTTACTTGGTGATAGATACCGTACAAACCTCTTTTAAGAACACTCCAGAAGTTTTCAATGGTGTTAGTATGTACATCACCATCTACATAAATATTAAGAGCGTGTTTAACCGTCTTATGAGTATAGGTTTTATTTAACCTCTTATACAATCTACTTTCATCAGTATAAACAGTGCCATCTTTGGGTACATGGTTATTGATGAAAGCTACCATATTATTAGCGTCTGTTTGTGGAACATATTTAAGAACTACTTTCCCATCACGCTCAATCAATCCAACAACGGCCTTCTTATTCTTATAAGGTTGACCGTCATTAGTTACGCTTAGATTATCACTTGAACGTTTTTTGCCATGATGCTTATTCTTTTCTCTTCCACCGATATAGGCTTCGTCAGCCTCTACCATATTTTTCTCTCCTAACATACGCGGAGCTTTATCCTTCAGCATTTCACGAATACGGTGCAGAACGAACCAAGCAGTTTTTTGAGTAAGGTTTAATTGCTCTCCTAATTGAACACTAGAAATACCTTTCTTTCCTGTAGTCGCTAAATAGATAGCAGCAAACCACGTTCTCAAAGGAATTTTACTGCTTTCGAAGATTGTGCCAACCTTAACGGTAAATTTCTTATGACAGTCCTTATCACGACATTTATAGCCTCTATTAGTAACGTATGGGTGTTCGCTACCACAATGAGGACATACAGGCTCACCTCCCCAACGAATGTTCTCATAGTATTCTATGCACGTAGATTCTTCCTTGAAGTAGTCTAGCAATTGGATTAGTGATTTGAAATTCATAATTGTTATCTCTTAATTATAAGACAAATATACTCTCATTTGTATAATTACAAAGCTATTTGCAAATATATATTTGTATAATTACAATTGGATTTGCAAAAATGGTGTATGTTTGCATTAACAATCATAATAAACACATAACAACCATGGAATTACAATCCAGCGAACAGGCTTATTCTACTCTAGAACCGTACTTTGAAGACATTAATAATACTTACAATGAAGCTCTTAAAGAAATGAATAAGATGCTTTCTGCAACCAATACATTATTAAACGCAAGAGCAAAAAGTAATCTCCTACATGCTTTAGCCATGTCAGCAGCGAAAAAATATTTTTCTGATTATAAGGACATTAAACTAAAGGAAGAATATTCTACAATGGAGGTTGTATTCAAAGGAGAACAGGCTATTGTTGCAAGGTTCAAAAAGGTTAATAAACAAAATCTATCTTCGAATATAACTACGAGGCGAAGCAATGCAATTAATTTACAATACTCACTATTTCCTTATAGCGTAACCTATGTAGACATAGGTTATAGATTGGATGAATCCGAGACAGAGTTTGAGGCAATAGTTCTTGTATGCAGAAGAGGTCAGACCGTTTTATGGAGCTTTGATGTAACACAATCAGATTCTCTAGGCATTATATTACCAAGCACTCAAACAGGTCAATTATCAATAAAAGAAGAAAAACAAATCAAAATCAAAAAAGCACGAAATGGCAGTTAAGGTAAATTACAAGATGGTTCAATTAGCAAGAGAAGCTAGAGGATTCTCACAAGTAGAATTATCAGAAAAGGCAGAAATCCCACAAGGGAATTTAAGTAGAATGGAAAATGGGAGTGTTGGAATTACTCCACAAATTCTAAGAAGGATTGCAACCGAATTAGACTATCCTAAAGAGTTCTTTTATAGAAATGATACAATATATCCATCTAATACACACTATAGGAAGCGAGTGGTGTTAGCACAAAAAATACTACTAAGAACAGAAGCATTAATGAACATATATAGATTTAATGTTCAAGACATGTTGCAGTCTTTAGAAATATCCGTAAACCTTCCCATTATTGAAAATGAATATGGCTCTCCTTCAAGAGTTGCTAATTATTTAAGAAGTTTTTGGAAAGTTCCATCTGGTCCAATTAATAACTTATCAGAGATAATTGAATCTAATGGGATTATTGTAATAGATTTCGATTTTGGTACGGACAAGATAGAAGGTAGAAGCATTGTTACAGAAACGGGACATCCAATATTATTCATAAATAAGAACTCTTCTGGAGACCGACAACGCCTAACCTTGGCACACGAACTCGGCCACCTAATTATGCACTTAAAGACGCTTCCTACACTTAGAGACGAAGAACAAGAGGCTTGGGACTTCGCACATGAGTTTTTAGCACCATTTGAGGAAGTCAAGCGACAATTACGAGGCAAAGTAAACCTTAGTGTATTAGCAGACTTAAAAAGGGTGTGGAAAGTTTCTATGGCAGGGTTTCTAAAAAGACTTCAAGATAATGGTGCTGTTAGTTACAATGCAGCTAGATACTTATGGTCGCAATTTAGTGCAAGAGGTTATAGAAAAGGTGAGCCTATATTCATTGAACAAGAGAGACCTACTTTATTAAAGAGAATGATAAACCTATTCCAAACTGATTTAGAGTACTCAAAAATAGAACTACAAAATTTATTTACTATTAATGAGAAAGACCTAAAAGGTAGCTACATGTCTGTAGGTGTTTCTAAACTAAAGGTCGTTTAATTCAATTGTCATAAATGTAATTGTGCGAACTGATAGTCAGTACTTTACAAAATACTTTTACTATTTTTTGAAACTTTTTCAAATTAGTAGTTATAATATATTGTAACGCAGGTACTCATACAGATAATGAAACATTGAACATAGATTTGTACATAAGAAATTGCTGCGGACAAAAGACGTTCTCATTAGACGCAAAAACAGGGGTTGCAGCCCCTGTCCGATGTCGAGTTAATTACTCAACGTAGCACCTTAGTTGCTTTAAGACCTGCAAATAGATACAGGGTGAAAGTTAAGCTAGGACTGGATTCATAACCCAGACACCTATACACTCCTTAGCAACTTAAACTAGAAGCCGTCTGCCATTGGTAGGCGGCTTTTTCATTTACAAAGATAATGCTTTTTAGGAATCCAACATTTAACCAATGGACTCTAAGCCACAAGATCCTTATCTGGCAAAGACTCTCTCTTGTGAAATAGCAGGACTATAAACGTAAGTCCTGGAGACAAAAGTGAAAATATCACCCAGTTTAACTTCTTAGGTTTCCTGAGATATACTAACCTCAAATAGACTAGAATGTTGAATAAAATGTAAAGTAGGATTCTTAGTGCTTGAAACTGTTCTGATCTCATTGTTGTTGTGTTTTTGAAGTTTTAAATAAAAAAGCGTGAAGAACCCTCATAGACTTCAAGGGACACAACTCCCTATTGCACAACAAGAGTAACCCCACGCTAGTAGGATATGCTCTCTGTGCAATTATTAATGTTGTGTTTTTGAAATCTAAGAGAGGCTTTTAACCTTTCGATATGTCTTACAGCAAATATAGATTTTATTGGGAGAGGCAATTAGTCGAAATTCGTATTATTGCCATAAGCTTAAACCTCCATATGAGTAAAAAAATCATCGAAGAGTTTGAAGTCCTAATATATGGAACCTTCTGGCACAATTCATTAACTAAGGAATCTTACACTTTTATCCCTACACCCTTTGACAACGAAGCCTTCATAGACTTTAATCAAGCCTTCTTATTTAAAGACACTAAAGAGTTTGTTCTCGGTTATAAAATGTATATAGAAGGCGGCGAAGCTGTACTACAAATCCTAGAGTCTAAATATCGAATCAAGAGCATAGATATATCGAAGAATCCAAGGTCTATGATTCTAATTGATAGTACCCTTCAGGAAATCTTGTTTGAAGGTCATTTGAAACGTATTTATTAATCTCTTCTAGTGTTTTACCTTCAGATACCATCTTTTCAATTTTCTTATTCATGTCTGGCAAGTAATCTTTAAACTTATTACTTAGTTTAACTTCTTTAAAAGGTTTATCGTTCATATTTTTTAATTTTTAGTACTCCTTGTCCCATTTCGTATATAGTTGCCAAGTAAGTACTTAAAGTTCGCTTGCCACTTGCATCTCTCATTCTCTTTGTGGTGTTGTTCGAAAGGAATAACAGAATTTAACATAAAGTAATAATCGTTTGCACTTAGCAGACACACGAAAAACACATTTTTAACACATTAAACATTTAAATTATTATGAACGCATTAAGAAACAAAGTACAGTTAATTGGTAACCTAGGAATGAGCCCAGAAGTAACAGAATTAGAGGGAGGACGTAAGGTGGCAAAATTCACTCTCGCTACAAACGAGACCTACAAAAATCAATCAGGAGAACGTGTACAAAATACCAACTGGCACAATATAGTGGCATGGGGAAAGACGGCTGAACTTATGGCAGAACTATTAGCAAAGGGTAAAGAAGTGATGGTCGAGGGTAAACTTACCAATCGCTCATGGGACGATAAGGACGGGAACAAGCGATACATTACCGAAGTAATCGCTCACGAATTTTTGGTTTTGACACCCAGAGAGCAAGATTCAAATGGAGGAGATGTCCCTTTCTAAAAGCCATTTATCAATCAAAAATGGTCATTGGTAAATGGCACATAACTCTGCACAACAGTGACCGTTGTAAAGGTGTAAGAAACTTAGTTAGTTAAATATTTTTCAGTAAATCTCAAAAGCACGTTGTCTACGGACAACGTGCTTTTTCATTATGATTTATTTTAAAATTTGGGCGGTGTGTTCTTTTGTTTTCACCTTTTCTATTATATCCTCTATTACTCCATTCTCATCAATGATAAAAGTCGTACGAGCTACTCCCATATAGTGCCTTCCATACATACTCTTTTGCACCCACACCCCATAAGCTTCTATTGCTTCTTTTTCAGTGTCCGCGAGTAAATCGAATGTAAGTTGGTATTTATCAATGAACTTTTGATGTTTCTTCTCATTATCGGGACTTACCCCAAGTACTTGGTATCCTTGAGCCCGAAGTTCGGTGTAATTTTCACTTAAATTACATGCTTGAGCAGTACACCCTGGGGTATCATCTTTTGGATAGAAGTACAACACTAGTTTCTTCCCTGCGTATCCATGAAGTGAAATCTTATCTCCTTTTTGGTTTACCCCGCTAAAAGCAGGAGCCTTATCTCCTATTTGTGGTATTGACATATAGCAACAACAATAATCCTTAAAAATGGATTAAAAAAAATGCCTGATTTAATTCGTAAATCAGGCATCTTACTTTTATAGTTAGCCCTATATTATTCTAAATATCCGTCTGCTACCCATTTCTCAAGAGATGCTATTTTAGCATCGGATAATTTATTAGTACCTTGAGGCATTGCAGTAACGCCATCCTCATGATTTATTGCTTTAAGTAATTCATTTCCTTGGGCAAAAGCTTTTGCATCTGCATAATTCCCTATACTTCCATTGGCCGATCCTATATTATGACACCCAGAAAAATTACAACTGGCATTTAATATTGATTTAGCGTCTGCTGTGTATGTAGCTTTGGGATCAGGAGTTACTGTTTCGTCATCACCTCCACATGCAGTAAACAAAACGATTGTGCTCGTTAACAGTACAAATGTGTAAAATTTTAAATTCTTCATTAATTGATTATTCTTATTTGGTTGTTATCAAATATACAGGATTCCTAACAACTCATCTTTCTGCCAAAAGAGATTGCTCCCATTCCAAAAAAAACATAAAAAAAATGCCTTTAGCGAATTCGCTAAAGGCATCAATAAAATTTTATTTCTAAATTATTCTAAAAGACCATCTGCCACCCACTTTTCAATGGAAGTAATATTGGCATCTGACAACTTATCTGAATTTCTAGGCATTGGCTGTACACCATCTTCATGATTTATAACCTTCAATAACTTACCAAAACCAGCAAATGCCTTAGCATCTGCAAAATTTGCTAAACTACCTATTGAAGCACCAGAGACATGACATCCAGTAAATGCACAACTAGAATTTAGAATTGGAGCAGCATCAGCCGTATATGTAGCATCTACTACTACGGGATCTGGATCTGTTATTACAGGATCCTCAGTGTCATCTGTACATGCATTAAATAGGAATAGCCCTAAAGTTAATAGGATAAATGTGTAAAATTTTAAATTTTTATTCATTGGTTATTATTTATTAGAACACAAATGTATGTTTAGACATGAATATGCAATCTAGTTCAAAGTCAATTCCCTATCATATTTTGAAGTATTCCCCTTATCATCAGTTACTACTAATTTAAATAGATGCTTACCTCCTTTGATCCACTTGGGTATTTCACCCCATACTCTACTGGTTTTAGGTTCATACTCTGCCAAGATCCACTTCCCATCTATAGAACACTTAATCTTGGTAATTCCACTTAGGTTATCCGTTACTCTAAACCTAAAATTTCTACCCATTCTTAAGACCTTTATTACCGGTGGCTGATCATCAAATGTAATTGCATACTGACCCAATGATCTTGTTCTAAAACTTAAGACATTTCCTTTTAAGCTTCCCCCCTCATAGTATGTTCTCTTACCATTAAAACTTACACCACACAATTTATTCCCATAGGCAAGCCACTCCGTTGGAACTTTATAATTTATGTTTACGTAGGTATGCAGAGGAGTGTAGCCATAATGCATTTGAAGAGTCTTGCTTAACATTTTTGGCTTAGTTGGTTTTATCGAAAGTTTGAAATCAAATGGATGATAAACAGCTTTTTTGGGAATGGAAATATTCCATTCATAGAACTTAAATGACTTATTGCCTTCAATTCTATACTTCTGCTCATACATAGTATCCTTTGAAATAGTCAAGACTTTACCTTGACTTTCTCCAACTACTATCCAAGATACAGAATCCGTAAGACCTGCATAATCCTGAATATATAATTTCATTTGAACCGAATCCCCATCCTTTAGGTGAATTTCTCCGTTTTGATTTTGTTTGTAATACGGTAAGGGATTAAATTTCTCTTTGAACAACCGAAAGTATGTTTTCTTCTCTTTCCATTTTAAATAGGGATCAGTATGTGTATAGATGTACCTCCCTTGATTAAAGGAAAATTTCTCGATTTGATATTGATAGAGTAATCTCCCATTGGCAGTAAGCCAACAATAATTGATACCTAGTATATTTTTTCTATCTGTAAAATAATCGTCAGTATAAAGACCAAAACTATATGTACCAGGCATCAAGTTCAATGTTCTTGTATTTTTCAAATACTCACTCCACCTGCTAAATGTTGAATATGGGTAGTCTCCGTTTGCATAGAGCGACTCTTTATCTTTACTATACACCACAATTCGCTTAATTTCGGGCTTCATATTATCCTTAACCACGAGTCCGTGTAATAAAGGATTGGTACTTTGGCCTTTTGAATTCCTTATTTCAAAATGAAGATGCGGACCACCACTACCTCCTGTGTTTCCACTCACAGCAAAGTTTTGTCCTTTTTTTACTTTTATGCTCCCTGCTTTGGGATATAGCTCGATTTCAAACTTTCTTTGTTTGTACTGGGCTTCTTTTACATAATTGGCCAACTCTCCTTTAAATTTCTGTAAATGACCATACACAGTTGTATATCCATTGGAATGTCTTATGTATATCACACGGCCATATCCACTAGTGCTTACTTTTATACGCTCCACGTATCCATCAGCGGAGGCCAAAACTGGCCACCCTTCATGTCCCCCCGTCCGGATATCCAATCCGCCATGAAAGTGATTCCCTCTAAGCTCACAGAAAGTTCCTGACACATAGATAGCACTGTCAAAAGGGTTTCTAAAATACTTTTGACTGTACGTATTTACATTTCTTTGAAAGACATAATCACCCTTTGGACTAAGACTAATTTTAGTAGGAATCTCCTCCCTATCATCTTCTAACTCATCCATTTCTACTATTACCGAATCTCTTTCTTCTGTTTCATCTCCTACAGAGTTTGTAGGCGTATTTCGACAAGTGGCAAACAACGAAAGTGCTCCGACAAGAAATATAAAATATGGAAATGAATTGCTTTTCACTTTTAGTTCTATTCTGATAATCTTCCAAAGGTAAACACCCCGTTCATCGTAGTTTTCAAGATTTACACATTTACTTATTTTTCGTATTAATATGTGAAGAATTTGGAATTCCAAGATGATTGCATAACTTTAATAAAGAGGCCTTGGATAATTATATTATCATAATGTTGATAATAATGATATCTTAAAATTTTGTTACAGAGCCCATTGTTAAACAGTTTATAGTATTTGAAAAATGAAAAGACCAATCTACACCATCTCTCAAGAACAATCAAAATTTTCTCTTCAACTATTCGATGAGAAAGAAAATTTAATCTTAACTGGAAAGGGATTTACTACATTTAAAGAATGCGAAAAATTTCTAGCCACCCTTAGGGTGCATTTGTGTTTTCAAACCAATTTTTCACGATCCAAAAACATGAATGGACAGTATGGTTTCGAAATCCGTACGTGTTGGGATGACTTAATTGCAACTAGTTCATGGTTTGCAGATCGCCAAGAAAGAGAAGAGGCAATGCAGCAAGCATTTTCAGCCAATAAAGATGCTGTTTTTGTACATACCAGTATTTATCAAAAAACTCAGAGTCTAGAGCTTTTAGAAGTGGCTTGATTTCAATCAATTAAACCAGTCACTTTAGCATTATTCCTTCCTTCCGATTACTTCATCTAGACCTCTAAATATATCTCCTTTTCTTTTCACCAACTGCATGTATTCAAAAGACTCTGGGACCACCAATCTGCTGGTCGTAGGAAATGATGTAGTCCAGAGGCTTCTATTGTCAGACCTAAGGTCATCAATTCTATGATTATGATTAATTCTAAAACTATGTAAGTTTTGGCTGTACTTTTTTGCATTTAAAAAGCCCAAAATATCTTCATCTGATATGTGATAGGGCAATGCAATATGAGTATACTTAACTGAATCACTAACCATATTCTTGACCAATCTATTTACCAAATAAGGTAGTGTTTGCATTTCTGTTCCCGTTGATATCACCGCACTGAACTCTCCAGATTCATCAATTTCTAGAATATTCTCCTGCCTTTTCTTGATACTAATTGTATCGTTTAAAAAGTCATCTGTGGAATTCATAATCTGGACAAAAACCACTGTTCTATCCTTAAAAATAGAATCCCAAGTTGTATCACTTCTCAGGTATTGATACAATTTATATTGACTAAGCATTCCTGAATTTTCAAAATATCCTCCATCTACAAAATGACCAACACCTTCAATCTTAGCAGCAGGACTAACTAGAGGAAAACGATTACAGGTCGACAATGCTTGAATATACTTTAAAGAAGAATCTGGCCTATCTGTTGCCAAAATATCAACAGATCCAGGAAACACTTTTGAGAACTCTGTTGTATTCCAATACACAGAAGTAGCCAAACCTTGTACATTGTGTGTACCCGCCGAGTTTGTAATTAACATTGGGAAATAACTGTTTTTACTAATGTAAGACCAATAGCCTCGATAGGAGAGCTCACTCATCTTTGGTTCACCAATGATATCTTGATAGATTTCTAGACTCTTTTTGGCTCTATCAACTTTCTTATCAAATGGAAAATCTATCAGCTCTCTGATTAGATCTTTTCCAAACATCCAAGCCAAATCTAGCGATAAAAAATTACCTCTGAGACTATCTATCTTGGGTAGCACCTCAGCACGCCTATCTCGTAAATTATGCTGAATGGCAGCATAAACACCTTGCCCCATACCACCTCCTGAAACTCCAGACAGAGAAATAGTATTGTTCAGAATGCTCGTTTTACCGTTGGGCCCATAATGGTCTAAACTATCTAAAATTAGATTGTTCCAAATATTTGCGGTTAAGCCTCCCCCATACGATGCAATGAAATAGATATTAGAATCTGAACTTTTTTCAAGACTAGTCTTAAACATCTCTCTAAACTCATTCTGGTCAATTAATTCGGCTTTATCCTCTCCAACATATTCCAAGGTATGTAAGTCATTACCACTGATAGATGTAAAATAGGAAATCAATAATAGACCAATGCCAAGAAACGGAACAGCGTAAAGATAAAAATGCCCAAACATTCGTTTACCCCAATTAAGCTCCTGCACTTGACTACCTACACTTTTTTTCAAAAGCTTACTCTGATAATAAAGACGGTGTTTCAGTGGGTGAATAATGAGCCCATATATCGTATAGAGTATGGACAATATTATTACGATTGGAGAAAACTTAAGTGGCCAAATATTGCTAGCAACCAATAAGAGTAACGCCAGAACTCCACCCAAACTTTGCACTTTCAGAAAATTCTTATGATCCGACATATGAACCACTGGATCAAAAATTGATGCCACTACAAAATTTAAAAATTTAAAAAATAAATTGTATTTAGAATCTGCTCTTGTAATTCTAGCCTTATCCTTAACAGACCCTAAAATATTTTTGGCCTTAGTTCTTAAATGCCTAAACAACGTATAATTAACCGTTGCCAAGAAGTTTAAGAGTATGAAAAGAACAAATGTTTGCTTGCTCCAACCGTATACGTAACTTGAATACAGCAATACAACGAACAGAACCAGTCCTACATTAATTAGAACAGTAAGCAAAATCAACATCCTTTTCTGATTGGGCTTCTTTTTTCCTAGTTTGTACATTAAAAGATAGATGAAAATAGATAGTATTGAAGCACACAGACCCAACCCATTTCCTGTCCACGAACACCCAATCACTTCAGTATAAGTTCTAAATATGATAAAATAAAAACTTGAAAGGAACAAAACTCCTAAAGCATGCTTTAAAATCTTGTAGTATCTGTAAACTCGTTGCTCATCCTTAGGAAGTAGAAAGTAATAATTCTTAGGAGTTCTGTCAAAAGTCAGAATACCAAACCAACTCCAAGATGGAGACATGGTCCATTGGACATTAACATTGGCATCATTCACTAACTTAACAGCACCTCTTTCTTGCCTCTTAATGTCTAAGTAGTCGGGGTAATGACTAACGACCAGAGACAAACAAACCATTAAAACCCAAAACACCCCAAGATTAAATGGACTTTGCAACAGGTCTATTACCAATTCTCCAGATTGAAATGGTAATGTTAGCAATACTGCTACTACTGAAAAAATTAATAGACTAACCCAACAGGTTTTTAAAAATCGGGATAATGCCTTTAAGATTCCATGAAATGCGACTAAAATTGGATTTGGTTCTTTCATTCGTTTATATTCTAATTCAAGGTTTGTTTATTCCGAGGGGTATTCTAAGCAAATTCCTACTCCCCTCTGGCAATTTTTCTGCCAAAAAATATGGGTTTATTCCATGTGCGATGGTTCTTGGGACCGTAGGCAATTAGGTTATGAAGCTTCGGATTATGAAAAGGTTTCGTATGTGCTTTAATGAAAAGTTGATACCATTTTTTACTTCTAATTAAAACATTAGTCACCATAATAGTGCTATCGTCAGTCTGAAATATCGCCTTTGGAACATGAAAACACAATGGGTCAGTCGGATCTCTAAAAGCAACTATATTCACGGAATCCACCAGCAAATTTCCACAATTATCTGTAAGAAAATTAACGGCCTTTGCCTTAGGATTTTGTAAATTTATATCTTCAAAATGAAATAGGTTAAGTTGGTTCGTAAGCATGTAGAAATTTATGTTAATGCCTTTATAGAAAGAAATATCCTCAATTACGTGATAATAATCTTCATTATGAGGACCAAATATTAGAACGCCTTTGGCTTTCAGAAAGTTCTTTCTCAACTCAACCTTGGTCCAAAACGAACAATTTTCAGACTCGGCTGAGTCATTATACTCATATTTTGACTTCTTCAAAGCATCATTGAGTTTTTCTAGAACCTGAATACTCAGTTCAGAAAATGCATCTGCAATAATTGAACTCCCCATACTACCCGATACAATATGTAAATTGTGACTCGTCTTAATAGTAGATGGCGTCCTCGTATTCGTTAAATAGAAGTCCATTGGCATATTTTGCTCTGTACTAATCTCGTCATCGACTAATAAATTACCTGCAAGTCTATTCAAAGAGGACATGAGAAATTTGCGAATAGCGGGATTATTATAGGCCATAAAATCACTAAGTTGACTTATCATTAACTCCTCCTTTACTAATCTACCAATACTTCCTCTTCTAACATGCGGATCATCATACGCCAATAAATTTTCTTTTAACCCCTTAATGATATCTGACCAATGATAGGAGTAAAAGATAAATTCCTGTGATTTATTTGTTTCCTTGTTCAACCTGTTTAGTCGATAAACAGTGCAGGAAGTAACCCCATTTGAATCTAAAATGTATTTTTTCTTTTGGTCACGGACCTTTTGTGAGAGACCAAGATCTTCGATAATATTATTGATGAAATCAAATGAATATCCTTCGTGCTTCACGCCCGTTCCATGAATTATTAAAACTCTCACAATATCCGACCTATCGTCATTCAAAGCAGGAAACTTGTCTTGACTATAAAACTTAACTCTCCCTTGAGGCTTAAAGTCTTCTAATACACCTAATGTTGTCCCATTTGAGACAAGGCCAATGAGACTAAAAGTGATTAAAATCAAGAAATTCAAATAGCCCGGTTTTGTTATCATATCTATTCTTAGTTTATTATTTAACATATCAAGTTTTATCTAATTGCTCCTAAAAGTATTTGTTTGGAATCAAAGCGTGGGGGATAGTATTTACTGAGTGTGAATGACAATCCAACGCCACCACCAATTACGACATCATCATATCGAATATTAAAAAAATCTCTCCCATAGAAAGCATGTATAATGACACCAACAGCTCTGTAGTTTAAAGGATTCATTTCAAAAAACAAATGCCCACTGTACCTATACTTATTGGACCCTTGAAACTCACTTAAGTCGTTATCCAATATCCACTCATTTTCCAAACGTATCCGATAGGCAATGAAATTCCTTGGCAACCTATATACCTTTCCTTTAACGGGATCCTCCCACTTCTTTAAACTCTTGGTATTCTTCGGCTTAAACCTAATTTGCATAGAGTTCTGTAATCGCCATTGGCCGTATTTCTTAATTTGTGCATCGTTAAAATTAAAAGCACCTCCAAAGGACATATCTCGTTGACCCGCTAAAGACATGGAAAACAAATTATTACCTGACAGATTTGAAAAAACTGCCTTTATATTGACATAGTTCGTTGAAAAATCACCTGAGATATAGTCGTTTCTAAAGTTCCCAAATGAGTCTGAGTATACCGTCCCCGGAGGTTGTCCATTGGAGAAATGCATCACACTAACTTCTAAATTTGCCATTTTCAATGGGGTCGTAGTCGCCTTCCAGTTATCCTTATTTACATAGTAGTACGGATCATACTTTTTAATGCTTTTCTTCACATGTGAGTTCCAAAAAATCCACTCTCCCATAAATCCTACTTTCTGATTTGTCGGATAAATGGGATTTGAACTCCCTAAGGTCATCCTTATACCTGGGTTATACCTAAATGACAGTTTAGTGGTTTGTTTCCAATGCTTCATTTGGTTTCTACCCATTGCAATTGGAAAAACCAAGTCAATGTTACCTTCGAGCAAATAACCATCAGCCCCTTCTCCGTCCCTCAGAGCAAGTGCTCGTTTCTTTACCGAAGTATAGGATGGAAACATTGTGATGTACGATATGGGAGCATTGCCTAGCAAAATTGATTGCATTCCGGTGTATACGCTGGAATCGTCATTGGGGAAAAAGTAACCAATTCTACTTGGCTGGTCATTTAACTCAAACGATTGGGACAAGCCAGATTTCACACTCAATACTAGGACTAATAAAAGAAAAACAATCTTTTTGAATGGTAAGGAGTTCATACTTAATTATATCTAGTCTCAAAGGAATGAAATCTCTGAGACCTAAACAATACCCAAAAGGGGGTATACCTTACAGAAGATGATACTTCCTATTTGAAAACCTAGGTAATCATTAAGGATACACTTCCTAAACCATCAATTTTAGCAACAAACTTGTCCCCTTTTTCAATAGGCACCATTGGACCTAAGGCTCCCGAAAGCAGAATCTCTCCTTGACGTAAAGGATTCCCTTGGCTAGCCATAGTCTGTGCGAGCCATAAAGCTGCATTAAGCGGATTGTCCATACATGCTGCACCACTACCTTTTGACACTATTTCATCGTTTTTGGTAAGTGTCATTTGACATGAAACTAAATCTACTTCTTCTATATTTACTTTAGATTCACCTAGTATATAGTGGCTTGCACTAGCATTATCTGCTATTGTATCCGTAATTTTAATATCCCAATTGGCAATTCTACTACCTACTATTTCTATTGAAACAGTGACATAATCTATTGCCTCAATTAAGTCCGCTATGTTTATATCACCATCTAAATCCTTTGCCATCACAAAAGCTATCTCAGCCTCTGCTTTAGGTTGCATTAACGCACTAAACATAAGTTCTTGATTACTTACCTCCATCGAGTCTAAAAGTACACCGTAATCTGGCTGATCTACTCCTAATTGTTCTTGAACTGCAAAAGATGTCAGACCTATCTTTTTACCCGTCACTTTTGCTCCTAAAGAAATTCTTTTACGAGTATTAAGTGCTTGAATAGCATAAGCTGTTTCCAGATCTTCAATACCAAGCACATCCCTTATCGGTGGTATTGCGATTCCGGATTGTGCTGCTTGATAAAGTCGGTCAGCAATAGTTTGAACGTCCAATTGTGTGGTCATAATAGTGCGTCAAATATAAGCGAGTTGTCTGCAACAGTTCTATTATTTAGAAACAAGTGCAGCATTACAATCAGTCCATTACAATCTCTAAAACGAGAGATAAAACACTATAAATTAGTTACTTATTAAATTCATTTTCTATATCTTGCGGACATTTATTAACCTACTCACATTCACATTTTGACAAAAAAAGAAACGTTCGTCCAAAAAACACTTCAACTCTTTCATAAAAAAGGCTTTAAAGCAACCACGATGAGGGACATATCTGACAATATGGGATTTGAAGTCACCAACATTTACAACTATATAGAGAATAAACAATCCTTTCTGAGGGAGTTGCTCCTAGATATAGCCAATGAGTTTAGATTTGAATTAAACAACATTAATAACTCATCCTATGATAGCATAGAAAAACTAAGGGCTATCATTAGCATGCATGTAAGAATCTCTGCTCAAAAACCATATGAAGTTGCCTTGCTTGTAGACGACTTTAAGAATCTGGAAGAACCAGACTTGTCTGCGTTTAAAGAAAGAAAGCAGGAATACCAAGGAATTGTGATGGGCATTGTAAAAGAAGGCATGAACACAGGCGTAATACGTCAAATGCATTTGGAAATAACTACCCAAACCATTCTTTCTACTCTTCGATGGCAATATATTTGGTTTGCCAAATATGGTACTGAAAAGGTTAACCCTATTGAAATGGAACGAAATATTATAGAAGTAATCCTACGAGGGATTGTCCCTAATAAAGAGTTATAACGTTCCTCTAAGCTCTTGTTCTCTTTCTATGGCTTCAAAAAGTGCCTGAAAATTACCTTTCCCAAATGACGTTGCCCCTTTACGTTGAATAATTTCGAAAAACATTGTAGGCCTTGGCTCTATCGGTTTTGTGAAGATTTGAAGCAAATATCCCTCATCATCCCTATCTACCAAAATACCCAGTTCTCTTAGTGGAGCTAATTCCTCATCAATTTTTCCAACTCTGTCTAAAACCACATCATAGTAAGTATCAGGAACTCTTAGGAATTCAATCCCCCTAGATATTAATTCTCTTACTGTTGAGATAATATCATCGGTAGCCACTGCGATATGCTGTACTCCTGGCCCCTCATAAAAGTCTAAATATTCTTCGATTTGAGATTTTTTCTTCCCATCCGCTGGCTCATTAATCGGAAACTTAATTCGTCCATTCCCATTGCTCATCACCTTACTCATTAGAGCGGTATATTCGGTAGAGATATCCTTGTCATCAAATGATACGATTTGAGCAAATCCAAGAACGTCTTTGTAAAAATTGACCCAAGTCATCATTTCACCCAGCTCTACATTTCCTACCATATGATCTACATATTGCAGACCAACAGAAGAAGGATGATAGCTGGATTTCCATTCCTTATAGTTTGGCAAAAAGACACCATTATACTCTCCTCTTTCAACAAAGATGTGAACCGTTTCACCGTAGGTATAGATTCCAGAACGAACCACCTTACCTCCAGCATCTTCTTCGGTAGTGGGTGACATATAATGCTTAGCACCTCTCTTTATAGCTTCATTATAAGCAATTGTAGCATCAGGAACCCAAAGTGCTACTACCTTAACACCATCTCCATGTGCTTCTATATGTCTTCCTATATCTGTGCCACTTTTTAGTGGAGATGTGAGTACTAATCTTATCCTATCCTGACAAACAACATAGCTTTCTCTATCCGTAAGGCCCGTTTCTAACCCAGCATAAGCCAAGTCTTGAAAACCAAATGCTGTTTTATAGAAATGAGCAGCTTGTTTACTATTACTAACATACAACTCAATATAATCTGTTCCATACAAAGGCATAAAGTCTTGTGCCTCATCAAATAACTTTGGAAGATCTAGTGTGTTTGGAATCATAAGAAAATTTTGATGCAAAGTTACAATTTAATATTGTCCAAATCAGCTTGGATGTTATCAAAATTAACGAAGTAAGTAAGTCTCAATCATCAATTAAAATTAGAACCTTTTGTCACTACAGCTACAATAAATAAAATATATTGCCAGCGTTTTTAGTGATAGCTGAAAAAAGAATGAAAAAGAAAGTAGCAATTATTGGCAGTGGGAATATCGGAACCGACTTAATGATTAAAATCATGCGTACCTCTGATAAATTAGAAATGGGCTGCTTTGTAGGCATAGACCCAGAGTCTGACGGATTAGCAAGAGCCAAAAGAATGGGTGTAGATACATGTAGCACAGGTATTGATGGACTACTCAAAATGCCCATATGGAATGACATTGAAGTAGTATTTGATGCCACCTCAGCTAAAGCACATCTTTACAATTTTGGAAAAATAAAGGCCTTTACTAAAAAGAAAATGGTAGACCTTACTCCTGCCGCTATTGGACCATATGTAGTTCCTGCAATATCCTTTGATGAAGATTTAAGAAAAAAAATAGGTATTGAATTAGACCTAAAAAATACCTCCAATGTAAATATGGTTACCTGTGGAGGACAAGCTACTATTCCAATTGTAGCAGCCGTTAGTAGAATTACTAAAGTCCATTATGGCGAAATTGTAGCCAGCATAGCTAGTAAGTCAGCTGGACCTGGAACTCGTGCTAATATCGATGAGTTTACAGAAACAACTTCCGAAGCAATAGAAAAAGTAGGTGGTGCCACCAAAGGAAAGGCTATCATTATACTAAATCCTGCAGAACCACCACTGGTTATGAGAGATACTGTATTTACCCTTAGTGAGCAAGCCGATAGGGAAGCCATTAGACAAAGCATCCATGATGTAGTAGCCGAAGTCCAAAAATATGTTCCTGGATACACTCTTCATCAAGAAGTTCAGTTTGATGATATTTCTGATGATAATCCAGTCTTTATAGAAGGGGTTGGTTATAAAAGCGGTTTAAAAACAACGGTCCTTTTACAGGTAATAGGTGCAGGACACTACCTACCAGAATATGCAGGAAATCTTGATATTATGACCAGTGCAGCATTAGCCGTTGGAGAAAAACTAGTTGGATAAAATGAGCGAAAGAAAAATATACATACAGGATGTTACTCTTCGAGATGGCATGCATGCCATTCGTCATCAATACGATAAAAAGCAACTAAAAGATTTAGCCATTTCTTTGGATCGGGCTGGAGTGGATGCAATTGAGATTTCTCACGGCGATGGACTAAATGGGGGCAGTTTCAACTACGGTTTTGGGGCTCATACTGACTGGGATTGGTTAGAGGGGGTTTCTGAACAGTTAAATCACTCTGTTTTGACAACATTACTGTTACCCGGAATAGGAACTATTAAGGATCTAAAAAGGGCACACGATTTAGGAGTAAAATCTGTAAGAATTGCAACCCATTGTACTGAAGCAGATGTAAGTAAACAACACATTGAAGCAGCTAAAGACCTTGGTATGGATGTTGGAGGTTTTTTAATGATGGCTCATATGAATGAACCTACGAAACTTGCGGAACAAGCTAAATTAATGGAAAGCTATGGAGCAGATTGCGTATACGTTACGGACAGTGCTGGGGCTCTAATGATGGATGGGGTAGCTGACAGAATTAAAGCGTTCAAAGATGTGCTAAACTCAGATACTGAAATAGGAATTCATTGTCACCATAACCTTAGCCTTGGAGTTGCAAATACTATAGTTGCAATGCAACACGGTGCAACTAGGCTTGATGCTTCGCTTGCGGGAATGGGTGCCGGAGCAGGTAATTGTCCACTTGAAGTATTGGTAGCAGTTCTCAATAAAATGGGAATAGAACATAACTCAAATCTTGATCAACTTATGAACTTAGCTGATGATGTTATAAGACCATTGCAAGAAAGACCTGTAAGAGTAGACAGAGAAACACTTAGCTTAGGGTATGCTGGTGTATACTCTAGCTTCTTACTTCACAGTGAACGAGCAGCCCAAAAATACGGTCTCAAAACTTTTGAAATCCTTCAGGAACTTGGTAATCGTAAGATGGTAGGCGGTCAAGAAGATATGATTGTAGATGTTGCTTTAGATATGCTAAAAAAGAAGTAACTCTAACTTTGCCTTAATGGAAAGAACAAACGAGCGATACCAGTCCATATTCGAAACTACTCTTGATGGCATTATTGTAATTAACAATAGAGGTGCTATAGAAGACATTAACTCATCTGCTCTTTCCTTATTTGGTTTCGAAAAGCAAGAAGTTATAGGACAGAATATAAGCGTTCTAATGCCAGAACCTGATAAAAGTAATCACGATAAATACATCCATAATTATAAAACCACTCGTAAACCAAAAATTATTGGAATAGGTCGAGAAGTAGATGGGCTAAAAAAGGATGGCAACATATTCCCTTTTCGCTTGGCTGTAAGTGAGTTTGAAATGAATGGAGAACAATTTTTCACTGGCATCATACATGACCTCACACAGCGAAAATTACAAGAGCGTATTATCACAGGGTATGCTGAAGAATTAGAACTGCGAGTAGACCAACGAACGGTTGAACTTAAAAACGAAATTGAGCTTCGTGAAACTGCTCAAAAAGCTCTTATAGATAGTCAGAGGTTATATGAAACGATTGCTAAAAACTACCCCAATGGGACCATCTCGGTAATCACACCAGATTTCAAGACGATTTTTGCAGAAGGAAGTGAACTCCGACGACTCGGTTTAGACCCAGAAAGATTAATCAATGCGGACTATCGACTCAATATATCAGAGAAGTACAGATCATTTGTAGAAGACAAGATCAATCTTGTGATACAAGGAGGTGAACAAAATTTTGAGTACGGAGATGACAATAGAATGTACCGTGTTCGTTGTGTCCCCCTCTCATACTTCGATCATAATGTAGATCAGATTCTCATTGTAGAAAATAATATTACTCAAGAAAAAAGAGCTGAAAGTGAAATATATGCTGCTCTTAATAAGGAGAAACAACTCAACGAGCTTAAAACAAATTTTGTTTCTATGGCTTCCCATGAATTTCGGACTCCTCTTAGTAGTATCCTTAGTTCTGCTGCTTTAGTTGGCAAGTACCCTAAATCTGAACAACAAGAAAATCGGTTAAAGCACCTAAACAAGATTAGAACTAACGTTCAAAGTCTAACTATGATTCTGAATGATTTTCTGTCTCTTGAACGTATCGAGGGAGGATATATAAAGTTCAATCCTAAAGAGACTAATATCTTGGAATTTATTCAAAATGTAATGGAAGAGGCCGAACCTTTGCTAAAGCCAAATCAGCACATAAAACTGGAAGGTAACATTGAGAATAAAACCGCATTACTTGATTCATACTTGCTAAAAAACACACTCAGCAATTTAATTAGCAATGCAATAAAATATAGCGAGGATGAAATAACAATTTTTTTATCCATTGAGGACAGCTTGCAAATTTCAATTAAAGATAATGGAATTGGAATAAGCATGGAAGATCAAAAAAGCTTGTTCAATCGATTTTACAGAGCAAGTAATGCAGGACAAATACAAGGCACTGGTCTCGGACTAAATATTGTAAAAAGATATGTGAAAATAATGGAAGGTGAAATTACCTTTGAGAGCACTTTAGCTAAAGGAAGTACATTTACTATAATTTTAAATGATGGGAATAAGTAGAATACTCATAATAGAAGACAACACCGATATCCGAGAGAATATAGCAGAGCTACTTCAATTATCAGGATACCAGACTCTGGAAGCTGACAATGGAAAGACAGGAGCAAAAATGGCACTTGATCAACTCCCTAATTTAATCCTCTGCGATATCATGATGCCCGATTTAGACGGTTATGGGGTGCTGCATATTTTGAGTAAACACAAAGAGACCATTAACATCCCATTCATTTTCTTAACTGCAAAAGCAGAAAAAAGTGATATCAGGAAAGGGATGACACTTGGGGCAGACGATTACATCACTAAGCCTTTTGAAGAAACAGACCTCTTAAATGCTATAGAGAATAGATTAAAAAAGTCAAATAATGTACTAAGCAATCCTTCGAATACGGGATCGTTTGACGACTTGTTCGCCCATAAAGTGATTCAGTCATATTCAACTAAACAACTTATATATAACGAAGGAGATACTCCCCGATATATCTACTTCCTACAATCTGGGAAAGTAAAGATAGTGAAGATGAATAAGGATGGCAAAGAGGTTGTTTTAGAACTTTGTAATTCAGGGGACTTCTTTGGATATTGGGGAGCTTTAGAGGACCACGATCATGGGGAAAGTGCAGAAGTGATAGAAGATTGTGAAATATGGCAAGTGCCCATGTTAGATTTCAAACATTTGCTCACGACGAACACCGAAGTTAGCAGTAAGTTTCTTAAGCTACTTAGTAAAAATCTACTGATAAAAGAAAGTAAAATTCTAGAGTTAGCTTATGAATCCGTCCGAAAACGTGTCGCAAACTCTCTGGTCGCTATGTGTGATGTCTATGGCGAAGGTGAAAAGCTAACAATGAAAGTACCTAGAGAACTAATAGCATCTATGGCCGGGACCTCAGTAGAGACCGCAATACGAATGCTTACAGAGTTTAAAAATGATGGATATATACTCGTCCAGAGCAGTGAAATCACTATCGTAAACTACGATAAGCTCAAAAATTCTCCTTTCTGACCAATATCATACTACATCCTAGATGTAATCAGTAATTCTACAAATTTCGCATGGCACATTTGTATTCTACAATGGAGGAGTACACGTGCAAAGTCTTACAATCATAAATTCTGCAGCTGATTTACATCAGCTTTTTAACGCCTCTGAAGGCTTGATTGTTGATATACGTAATATTGAAGATTATACAAAAGGCCATTTGCCTAATGCCTTACATATGGATTTAATGTCTAACAAGTTTGTATCCTATTTCTCCGATTTAAACAAAGATGAAAATCTCTTACTATACTGTACCGACGGGTCTCGTAGTAAAGTAGCATTGCGTATACTTACTGAAATGGGCTTCCAACATTTATATAACCTTAAAAAAGGAATAGAAGAATGGGACGGTATACTTTCATAATACTATTTTTTGGAATCATAGGACTTATTGCTGTGGTAGTGCCACATGAAAGTCAAGTCAATGGCATTTTTATAACCCGTCAAAATGACTCAACCGAACTCAAAAAGCAAAGCATCTATATCTGCAAAGGGCATTACTTTGAGTGGTGTGACAACGCAAGTAATTGTAGTCATTGTAGTGAGCCCTTAACACAACTTAATTTATGGGAGTACTATACACTTTTGGAATGCGAAGACCCTCAAAAATTCTTGGAAGACAATTACCAAAAAATCATACAAAATAAAATCAAACTATGAATACTCTATTACGTCAAGCTAAAGTTGATGAACTAATTATATGTTTAGAAAAAATTGCTCCTAAAAGTTGTTCCAAACCTAAAACCGAAATGTGTTCTAAATGTGTTGCACGTATATCTTCTGATAGAGCAATGCAAATCCAAGTGCACCTGAAAGAATTGAGAGATTTACAACAAAATGGTGACATCCTAACTACGAAATTAGAAAACTCCATATTGGAGCTACTAGATAGCAAATAGCTATTCTCTTAAATCAGCTAAATAAACATCATACTTCAATGACATTTAACAGATAGAATCGTGGACACATAGCGTTAATTTTTGATTGTATTATTTGCGTCTCCTTACCAGTAATGAGGTAGAAAACAAGTAGCATTTAGGCTTGCCAATCCTGCCTTCCCAATGAATATCATAGCCCCTACTGACCGCACTCAACAATTTGGCCTGCTTACGATATCATCTTTGAAGTAAGATTGAGAAATCGATGAATAAAAGCACAATCATAGATACTCTATGCACGTACTGCGGAAGCAGCTGCGACAGCGATTTGGTCCGCATAAATAGCAATATTTTTTGCTGTTATGGTTGTGCTACTTTAAGTGATGTAGTCGCTCGAATGAAAAACGCTCCTCTTGATGTTTCACTCAAGTATAAACAGTTCGATTTAGAAGAAAATTTCAACCAATTGGTTGATTATCAAAATGACAACCTATACAGATTAGGAATTTCATTACCCTCAATTCACTGCTCCAGTTGCATTGAATTATTAGAAGATTTACCTTCTTTCTATGACGGAATTTTAGGCTCAGAAGTAAATTTTGAACATCGAAGATGTACCGTAACTGCGAGTAAAGATTTACCTCTTTCTTTTATAGCCCAACTACTTGAAGACATTGGCTACCCCCCGCAAATCAGCATCTCTCAAAAGTTCAAAGAAGCTGAAAAAACAACGAACAAAAACAACCTCCTCAAACTAGCCGTAGCAGGATTTTGCTTTGGCAATATCATGCTTTTTAGCATGCCCCATTACTTTGGCCTACAAGTAGCCAACGACATATTTTTTACACGTCTATTTAGTAGTTTATCGGTGGCACTTAGTTTGCCCGTTGTCTTTTATGCAGGGCGAGACTATCTTATTTCTGCTTATAAAGCACTTGCTGCTAGTAAATCGCATCTTAACATTCCAATTGCAATAGGGATTTTAAGCCTATTTGGTTGGAGTCTATATGAAATCTTTAGTGGAGTTGGTATTGGATACTTGGACTCTCTAGCTGGTCTTGTATTCTTCTTGCTCATCGGAAAGTGGTTTCAACACAAAGTATATGATCAAGTTAGTTATCATAGAGGTATACAAGAATTCATACCACTTGTCGTACGTAAGCAAGCGAATACCGGCACATCCTGGGCTAGACTAGATAGTCTAAAAAAGGGAGATACGATAGTTGTAAAAAACGAAGAAATTATACCTGCAAACGGCATACTAAGCCAGGGTTCAGGACTCATTGATTATGCATTCATTACAGGAGAAGCTCTCGCTGAGCAAGCCAAAATAGGCACTAAAGTATACGCCGGTGGATGTCAGAAAGCGGGAGAAATCTCTGTGACTCTAAATGAACAACCAAGTATAGACAAGCTTTGGTCTACTTGGTCTAATCAATCCGTTAAAAAGGATTTTTCAAATCGATGGACAGATCACATTAGCAAATACTTCACCATAGCTGTTATAACAATTGCTGTAATTGCAGCAATTGCATGGTCATTTACAAGTATAGAACAAGCATTATTTGTATTTAGCTCAGTCCTTATAGTGGCTTGTCCTTGTGCATTAGCACTTAGTGCTCCATTTACATTTGGCAACATTCTAAGAGTCTATAGTCGCAACAACCTTTTCATGAAGGATGCAGATGCTATATCAGTCTTAAGTGAAATACAACACATTGTTTTAGATAAAACAGGAACTCTCACAGAGAAAGCAGCTTTGGAGGTTGACTTCGTTGGAAAAATTTTGGATTTAGAACTAGCTAGAAGTATTAAATCCTTAGCATCTCAGAGCAATCATCCCCTAAGTGAAATAATCACCCAACATTTGGGAGAGTATGAACTACAAACAACAACTGATTTTGAAGAAAAGGTAGGTCAGGGAATACAGGGAATAGTGAATAATCGGGTTATAAAACTTGGTGCAAAGGAATGGGTTCAAGCAAATAACAAGATAACGGGTACTGTGGTCTATGTTTCTGTAGATGGTGAGATCGTTGGACATTTCAAAGTCTCAGCAAGCTATCGCCGAGGTCTTAAATCTACATTATCCAGACTTGGGAAAATATTAAAACTCTCTGTTTTAAGTGGAGACAATGATGGAGAACGTGAAGCTCTAACAGATATTTTCCCATCATTTAACCGGCTTAAATTCAATCTGAAACCAAGACAAAAGGCAATTGAAATAAGCCAAATACAACGAATAGAAAAAGTATTAATGATTGGTGATGGGCTCAATGATAGCTCAGCAATAGAACAGGGTGATTTAGGCATGGCCCTCACGGAAAATCTAAACGGATTTTATCCTGGATCTGATGCCGTTCTTCTCTCTGACAGTTTAGTTAAACTGCCGGCATTTATTGAGCTAGCACGATACTCTAAAAAAATACTAAAGTGGAGTTTAATCTTCTCGTTACTTTACAATATTACAGGTGTCACCTTCGCAGTTTCAGGTCTATTAACGCCAATTATCGCAGCTATTTTAATGCCCTTGAGTTCTGTATCTGTTGTACTTCTAGATACTCTACTAGTTAGAATGAAATCAAAAAAATTAAACCTTATATAACAATGAAAATAATTGGATTGCTCATATCTCTTAGTATGATCTTGGCTATTGGCTTTTTGTTTGCTTTCTATAAAGCCGTCAAGACTGGTCAATTTGACGATCTTGAGTCCCCTGCAATGCGAGTACTTGACACGAAAAAATCAAAAACTAATCATCAAAATTAATATGCAAAAGGAAACCTTTAATTACGACAATAAGATTGTCCGAAATTTTGCAATTGCCACTGCAATATGGGGCGTTGTAGGTATGCTGGTAGGAGTCTTAATAGCTTCTCAGCTTTTTGAGCCTTTCTTCAATTTCAATACCAGATACATTTCGTTTGGTAGACTAAGACCCCTCCATACCAATGCAATCATTTTTGCTTTCGTGGGCAACGCCATCTTTATGGGAGTTTACTATTCGCTTCAGCGGCTAATGAAGACTAGAATGTTTAGTGATAAGCTGAGCACAATTCACTTCTGGGGATGGCAATTGATTATCGTAGCCGCAGCAATTACACTGCCATTGGGTTTAACATCATCAAAGGAATATGCCGAACTAGAATGGCCAATAGACATTGCTATTACCATTATTTGGATTGTTTTCGGATGGAATATGTTTGGGACTATTTACCAACGTCGAGAGAAGCACTTATACGTTGCAATATGGTTCTATATTGCTACTTTTATAACAGTAGCGATGCTACATGTTGTAAACAGCCTTGCTCTTCCCGTAAGTCTATTTAAGTCCTACTCCGTATTTGCAGGTGTACAAGATGCACTCGTCCAATGGTGGTATGGGCATAATGCTGTAGCATTCTTCCTCACGACTCCATTCCTAGGGCTTATGTACTACTTTATGCCTAAAATGGCCAATAGGCCCGTTTATTCGTACAAACTATCTATTCTTCACTTCTGGTCATTGATTTTCTTGTACATATGGGCAGGACCACATCATTTGCTCTATACCAGTTTACCCGATTGGGCACAGACTTTGGGAGTTGCTTTTAGTATCATGTTGATAGCTCCATCATGGGGAGGTATGTTAAACGGCCTACTGACTCTTCGTGGTGCTTGGGACAGAGTTCGAGATGATGCCATACTTAAATTTATGGTTGTAGGCCTTACCGCTTATGGCATGTCAACTTTTGAAGGGCCAATGCTTTCTCTTAAAAGCGTAAATAAGATTGCTCACTTTACAGATTGGATTGTAGCCCACGTACACGTAGGTGCTCTCGGCTGGAATGGCCTTTTAACTTTCGCCATTTTATACTATATCATTCCTCGTATCTATGAAACTAAAATGTACTCCAAAAAAGCTGTTAATACTCACTTTTGGCTTGCTACGTTAGGTATACTTTTCTATGTTATCCCAATGTACTTCAGTGGTTTCACTCAAGGGCTTATGTGGCAACAATTTACAGAAGATGGAATGCTCAAGTACCCGAACTTCTTAGAAACCACAATCCAAGTTTTACCCATGCATATGCTAAGAGCTTTTGGGGGAGTACTTTACCTAAGTGGCACCATATTAATGGTATGGAATCTCTTCAAGACAGCAAAATCTGGCAAATTAGTTCCAAATGAAGCAGCTGAGGCATACCCACTAGTAAAAGAAGAAAAAGGCACTGTACAAGTTGCTTACTGGCACCGTTGGATTGAAAAACGTCCAACCCAGCTACTTATATTTTCATTTATAGCAGTGGCCATTGGAGGCATCGTAGAGTTTGTTCCAACATTCTTGGTAGAAAGTAATGTTCAAACCATTCCAAGTGTAACTCCTTACTCACCACTAGAGTTAGAGGGTAGAGATCTATACATTAGAGAGGGTTGTAGTAACTGTCACTCTCAGCAAGTACGCCCATTCAGAGATGAAACCATTCGTTATGGAGAGTATTCTAAATCTGGAGAACACGTCTATGATCATCCATTCCTATGGGGTAGTAAACGTACTGGGCCAGACCTTGCAAGAGCGGGAAACACTTCTTCTAAAATGTATAAAGACGCAGGATGGCATTACCAGCATATGAAAAATCCAAGGACTACATCTGAAGGTTCTATTATGCCTGCATACCCTTGGCTTATTGAAGATGATGGAGATTACTCAAACATTGAAACCAAGATAATCACCATGCGAAAACTGGGTGTTCCATATGAAGAAAATTATGAAAAATATGCACTAAGTGAACTATACAATCAAGCTGAAGATATTTCAACCTTCTTATCAAAAGAAAAGGGAATTAAGGTAGCTAAAGAAAAGGAAATCATAGCACTTATAGCCTACCTGCACAAGCTTGGTAGGGATATTAACACAAAAAGAACTGCAAGAAAGTAATTAGCCGTATGAGAAAAATGATAGGACATGTAGAAGGAGCCGATATATTTTTAATAATCGCACTTCTCATCTTTTTAGGAGTATTCATTATTGCTGCTCTGTATATGTCTCTTATGAGTAAAGAGCAGATAGCAGAACTAGCCAATTTACCATTAGAAACCACTAGCGATCAACACGATGAAGAATAAATTTTTCTTAACAACAATTGGAGTAATGACCACATTTGGTGCATTTGCTCAAAGTGCTGAATCCAATACCGCAGGGTTGTCTAATCCTCTTTTATGGATTATTTATTCGGTAGCAGGTTTATTGCTACTTATCACGTACCTGCTTTATTTAATCTCAAAAGAACTTAAAAGGTACGTAAATGGTGAGAGTAATACTGTAGAAGCCAAAATGTGGGACAGTAGATCAAGTTGGGAAAAGATATTCCAACTTAAACCCGTAGGCACTGATAAGGATAACATTATAGATGAGCCACATGATGGCATTTATGAACTAGATAATCCTCCGCCACCATGGTTTATGTTCTTGTTCTATGGTTGTGTTGTTATTGCAGCAATCTACTTTGTACGATTTAGTATGACGGACTATGGGTATACTCAAGAAGACGAGTACATAGCCGAAATGAAAGCTGCGGAGGTAAAACTAATAGCGAATGTAGCATCAGAGGACCTGAACATTGACGAAAGTAATGTAGAAGCTCTCACGGATGCAGAAACTCTTGCCTCTGGTAAAAAGATCTTTGTTCAAAACTGTAAAGTATGTCATGGAAATGAAGGAAAAGGAATGACAGGCTCAGGACCAAACCTCACAGATGAATTTTGGAAACATGGAGGTGGTGTTATAAACGTATTTAAAACAATCAAATATGGTGTCATAGAAAAGGGTATGGCTTCTTGGAAAGATAACCTTAACCCTAAAAAAATTCAGGATGTAACTTCATATATACTTAGTCTGCAAGGAAGTAATCCAGAGGGGGCCAAAGAACCAGAAGGTGTAAAATGGGAAGCATCGGAAGAGGAAGAAACTTCAGACACAGAGGAAGCCAAAAACACGGAAAATGACTTGGTAAGCCGGTAAATAAACCAAATGAGTAAACACGAAGCGGAGGAGAGTTTTAGAGATCATATAGGCAATCAAACTCTAGACGGTAAAAGAGAATGGATTTATCCTAAAATAATTAAAGGAGTTTTCTATAAGTACAGAACCTATTTTAGTTGGTTTCTACTTGCCTTTTTCTTTGCGGCTCCTTTCGTTAAAATCGGGGATTATCCCCTGTTACTACTCAATGTACTTGAACGTAAGTTTGTTATCATTGGGCAACCTTTCTGGCCTCAAGACTTCTTCCTTTTCGTATTCTTAACGTTAACGTTTCTTGTCTTTATTGTAGTCTTTACGGTAATATTTGGCAGGGTATGGTGTGGTTGGGCATGTCCACAAACTATATTTATGGAAATGGTTTTTCGTAAAGTAGAAAATCTGATCGAGGGCAATGCGAATAAGCAAAAGAAACTAGATGAAATGCCTTGGAACCTAGAAAAAGTCTACAAGAAAACATTAAAGCACACTATTTTCTTTGTTATTTCAGCTCTAATTTCTCATACATTTTTAGCTTACATTATAGGTTATGAAGCCTTATGGGAACAAATAACAGGTCCTTTTACGGAGAACTATGTCACTTTTTTCAGTTTAATTATCTTTTCATTTGTGTTTTATCTTGTATTCGCTAAAATGAGAGAGTTAGTCTGTATCATGGTATGTCCCTATGGAAGACTTCAAGGCGTAATGTTGGACCAAAATAGTATGGTCGTTGCCTACGACTATATTAGAGGAGAACCGAGAGGTAAAATTAAAAAAAGTGAAGCTCAGGAAGAAAAAGGAGATTGTGTAGATTGTAATCTATGCGTAGACGTTTGCCCAACGGGAATTGACATACGTCATGGGACACAACTTGAATGTGTAAACTGCACCTCATGTATCGATGCATGTGATTCAGTGATGGAAAAAATCCATAAACCTTTAGGGCTAATACGGATAGATTCCAAGGTTAATATTGAAGAGAAAAAGGGTTTCAAATTTTCTTCTCGAATAATAGCTTATTCCGCTGTAATGATTTTACTTTTAGCAGCTTCTATTACTATTCTTGCTACCCGAAAAAGTGTGGAAGCCAATATTCTTAGAATTGCAGGAAGTACCTATTCCGAAAATGAATCGGGCCGCATAACCAATATGTTCAACCTCTCAATGGTGAATAAAACTTTTGAAGACAAAAGCTTTAAATTAGAACTTGCACAATCTAAGAACACTAAAAATGCAACACTATTTGTTGTGCAACAAGACTCGATATTGGAATCAAATAATGAGAAAAAAAAAGTATTTATGATTCACAAAGAGCAAAAGAATATTCATGAAAACGAATTACCTATGGAGGTAAACTTATACGTTGATGGAGAACTCATTAAAACCTCTAAACTAACCTTCTTAGCACCCGTACGTGAATGAAACTTGATTGGTCCAAAATATTGATTATCACAATGGCCCTGTTTATGATTTTCATTGTAAGCATGGGAGTAAAAATGATTTCAAGTAGTCAGGAATTATATGAAGATAATTACTATGAACTTGGAGAGGAACACGCATCCCGAATGGAAAAAGAAACCGAAGGTGAAAAAGTTGAAGCAACATACAATCGAAGTAAAAACTCAATTGATATAACTTTTGATGGCAAAGGTTATATAAGTAATTACAAACTCGTTTACTTGGCAAATAGCAAATTCGATATAAGGGAGAAAAACTTCATTGATACGCCTGTTCAAAAACAAACCTTGAAGATACCATCTAAACTAAATGAGGGTATTTGGATACTAGAACTATCAGGAGTCGTAAACGATAGAGCTTTTTTTAAAAAACAACAATTCACAAAGTAATGTTGTGGTCCGCATTCATACTAGGTCTATTAGGCAGTTTGCACTGTGCGGCCATGTGTGGCCCATTTATGCTTGGCTTGGCTGCAAGAGAATATTCGCTTTTTTCACTTATTATTCATCACATTGGGAGATGGATAGGCTACATCATTCTAGCAGTATTCTTTTACTTTATTGTTTCCCCGCTTCAAATATTTGAGCTTCAACAATATATCGGGATATTCAGTGGTATCCTTTTGGTCATCTACGGACTTAAAAGCTATATACCTCCAGTAAACAAACTCTTTATCAGAATGACATTTTTCATTTCACAAAGAATGTCAAAGAGCAAAACAGGTCGAACGGGAAATATTATGTTAGGCATTCTAAATGGTCTTCTACCTTGTGGACTATCCTTTGGTGCCGCAATACTTTCTGTAAATTTTGGCAGTGTTTGGAATGCTAGTTTGTATATGATTGTTTTTGGTATAGGCACGCTGCCCATTCTATTGGCAATATCATACCTCCCCCAACTGGGATTACAAAAGACATTTCGAAAATTCAATACATATACTCCAAAACTATTATTAGTAGTTGGCTTCCTACTCATCATTCGTTCTGCAGGTCTGGGAATACCATACTTGAGTCCTACATATAATCTGGACAAACAAGAAATAAAATGTTGTGATAAATAATAAGCATTGCAATCATTAAATAGGACCTATGAGAGAAATATCCCTTCCTCTCACAAATAAATGCTACCCAAATTGTTTTAGTATCTACCAAAGGCCACAATATACACAGTAAAATAAAAGAGTAGCTTTAAAGGATTTAGCTACATCATTTGGGTATACTAAGGTCTTTTTTTAAAATAATTAGCTTCGATTACTGTAATCAAATACGACCAAAACAGTGGTGTAAAACCTACATCTATATACAAGGGAGCTCTACGTGAAAAATCTAGGCTGTCGCTATTTGAACAACCACTTAACTAGCTAATATTGTGACTCTTATTTATGACGTTATCCTAAATATAAAACCCCACAACTACTTTTTTAATTGCTGTTAATCCATGAAATTCAATTGATGATTAGGCTATAAAAGCTTAGTTGACTTAAATATATAAATATCCATTTAGGGATATAGACATCACTTTTTGGGTATTGTGTATGCCATTTATGTTTCATAGACTTGCATAGTAGTCGATTGTCTTGTAAAAGTAATTATCTACACTTCGTAATTGAGTAACTCAGTTTATGCATACGGAGTAATAGACCACGTGCTGTAGTGAGTACGTGGTCTTTGCTTTGTAAAACACCCCAAACTTACCTTTAAGAAAGGACAATTAGATCAATTAAGTGGTTTTACACTGTATTTTATAGGTGGGTTTAGACCCTTTTTTCAAATAGTTTCATAACCCCGATTTTTGATTCGATATTTGTCAGCATAGCAGGCATCCAGAGCTATGAAAAACGAATAATTATAAGTGGATGTTTGTTATGTTTTAGTTCAATCTGAGGGATGTATCATTTCGTGATGAGTATTTGAAACATCCATAAATATTATAAAGTTAATATTCTCAGAATCAGTAGTCGACCATTTATAGTAGTGTGTAGATGGTTCTTATTAGTAGTTGGCCACCCATAGTAGTGTGTGGGTGGTCTTTACTTTTTTCTCAAAAACGAATATAATGATTTAAAGTCACAACTTTAAAAAAAATGAACAATAAACCATCCTGTAATAATTCAACTTCAATGGATTCACACGTCCTATACCAGTGTGAACGCACTGAGAAACCTTGTCATTGCAATCCTTTAACATATTCAGTTAATATTTCATATATTATGCTACTCCAAAACAATCTGAATAGAAAAATTATTCGCCAATAGAATGAATTGCTTTATCATCGCCTTCATTCTTTATATTCTAGTTGCTAGTGTGATGTTCATCTGTGTTCTTAGCTCAATAAAGAAACAATTTAAGAATTCGGATCAAGATTTTAATAAAACACGTATCGTAATCAAATTTTGGTTAGTTATTCTAATAAAATGGCCATTTATTCTTTATCGTACCATTTAGCTCTACAACTACTTGAGCCTAACAGCTTGACATCATCCAACAAGTTTCAAAATTCATCTTTCCCACTATTAAGTGGCACTATAACGCCTTATAAAACAGCGGTATCACGCCAGATATAGTTAGTGCTCTTGCACGATATTTGCACAGGTTTTAACACCTGATTTCAAAAAGAATAAAACAGGGATGTTAAAATATAACTATATTTATATTATTACTTCTATGAAAAAAGCCAAACAATTTACACTTTTTCGCATCAAAATGCTTCTCATCAAATTTAAACTCTTTAACCGATACAACATATTCACTTAGGCTATTTTACACTTATGAGTTCGAACATCCTAATACTAGATGACCACCCAATTATTATTTTAAGTTTAACACACTATTTATCTAGAGAATTACCGCAATTCAATATACTTACCTCCTCATGTCACCAAGAAGCTATAGATATCCTAAATCGCGATTCTATTAGCTTACTTATTATGGATTTGAAACTGTCCAATACTGAAGTCGACCTAGATAAGATATTGACATTTATAAGTACAGTTAGATCCACGCATAGTGAAAATCTCAAAATTATCGTATTCAGCATGATATCTAAAGCGTTTATAATTAATAAGATAATGCCAAACATTGACGGTTTTTTCAATAAGTCAGATGATATTTCAATGTTAAAAACTGCTATACAATCAGTGCAAAACGGCGATTTGTATTTCTCTCCATCTGTGAAGGATGTTTTCTTCAACAACCTGATTGCCAGAAATAATGGGAATACTTTTGACCTAACCCGTAGGGAACTAGATGTCTTGAGCAACCTCGAAAAAGGGCATTCGAATCAAGAAATTGCCGAAATACTATTTATCAGCCCACATACAGTAGATAACCATAGAACAAATCTCTTAAAGAAAACCAGCTCAAGAAACACTGCAGAGTTAATTTCCTTTTGTTATAAGAATGGGGTTTTGAATTAACCCATTCAATAAGGCCATATTGACATAATCTCATAGCACCTATATCTTTGCATCGGCCTATAAGTATCCTTTGCCCACTCCAAAGGAATTTTAAATAGATTTTCATGTCTAAACAACCACAGATATTTTTCTTCTGCATCTAGATTTAATACCTAGGTGCACTCACTCTATTTAAATATGGCTGCAGAACTTTCTGTACATAATAAGCGAGTAAAGTGTACAAACCCTAGAGTTGATTAGTCATTTCATGATTTTTACTTTAGGTATGAGTTCTCTTGCACAAAATCAGAGAGGAACTCAGTTTGTATATTATAAGTGATGATTCAAGACACCAACGAAAATCAATTCAAATTGAAGAATTATAGTGGAAAAATCTAATCCTACAATTAGGGATTTCACATATGTGTACATTCTAGTACAATTAGAAAAAGAATTATTAAAAGTAGGGCATTATGTATTATTTTCGCAACGAAATTGGCGTAAGCATATTGTTTATGCTGGTCCCATTATAATAAATAACTTTATTAACCAACTTACCGATAATCAACATATACGTATGAACTCAGTACCATTATTCCATTTGTTGCAATGTAGTAAGACTCTTTACAGTCAAACTGCGGTGACTTTTGATGATGGTTCAGATATAATGTTTAACCTCTCTGGTTATACCCCTAAATTTTTAACTTAATTACATATAATTTTTAATATTATGAAAAGAAGAGTACTCTCTTTAATCGCATTTGCCTCATTATTATTCCTTCCTGGTTTAGTAACAGCTCAAACCACTCTGATTTCTTGGGGTTTTGGTACTAATGGGCTTTCGTCTGGTATTACAGGAAATAGCGGTGTTAACCTAGGTACAGGTGGTGCATTTTATTCAGGTGTTGGTTGCAGTTGGGGGCAAGAGGCTATCTCAAACAGTATCAGTACTGGTAATGCATGGAGCACTGGTAGTTTTAACACCACGGGATATACAAGTATCAACTATACATTCCGTCAAATGAGTTTTACTAGTGGCCCTGGTCAATTTAAATTTCAATATAGACTAAGTACGACTGGTACATGGATCGATTTAACTACTACATATAACACTCCAATTTTAGGAGGTGCGGGTTGTGGAACTCCATATTACGCCAATGCGGTTGGTTTCCCTGCCGCTGTAAACAATCAAGCTGTCGTACAAGTAAGATGGTTATGTATGTCTGGTGGTTCTGGTGGCGGAGGCCGTTTGGCATCTGTTAGTTTTGCAGGAACAGCTTCCGCTGGTTGTACAGCACCAACGGTTCCTACTATTACAGGTGTGAGCAGTGTATGTCCTAGTGGTTCAGGAACACTTAATATTTCAGGAACACTTAATGATGCTACGGCTTGGCAAATTTATTCTGGTAGTTGTGGTGGTACTTCTGTAGGAAGTACTTCTGGATCAACATTTGCAGTATCTCCAGGCTCTTCGACTACATATTTTGTAAGAGGAGAAGGAGGGTGTGTAACACCAGGAGCTTGTGGTTCTAGAGCCGTTACCGTTAATTCACTTGATAATGCTTCGTTTAGTTACGGATCAGCTGCATACTGTGTTTCGGATGCAGATCCTACACCATCAGCTAGTACAGCAGGTACATATTCTTCAACAGCAGGTTTGTCAATCAATTCAGCTTCTGGAGCTATAGATGTTTCAACATCTACTCCAGGAAGTTATACAATTACTCACCTAACGACAGGAACTTGTCCAAACTCTTCAACACAGGGTGTTACTATCAATGGATTAGATAATGCTTCGTTTAGTTACGGATCAGCTGCATATTGTGTTACAGATGCAGACCCTACACCATCAGCAAGTACTGCAGGTACATATTCTTCAACGGCAGGTTTGTCAATCAATCCAAGTTCAGGAGCTATTGATGTTTCGGCATCTACTCCAGGAGGTTATACAATTACTCACCTAACAACAGGAACTTGTCCAAACTCTTCAACACAGGGTGTTACTATCAATGGATTAGATATTGCTTCGTTTAATTATGGAGCGGCATCCTATTGTGGTGTCGAAGCAGACCCAACGCCAACCATTACTGGGTTAACAGGAGGTGGATTTACCGCTACAGCAGGATTAAGCATAAATGCCTCTTCGGGTATGATTGATCTTTCTGCATCTTCAGCTGCAAATCATGTTGTAACATATACAACAACAGGAACTTGTCCAAACTCTGCAAACCAGAATGTACTGGTTAAGACCTTTACTATAGCAACAATTTCTCCAATAGCTTGTGGGACCTATGTTTCTCCAGGAGGTAAAGTGTTGACTGTAAGTAATACGTATTTGGATACTATTCCAAATGCTGCAGGATGTGATTCTTTCCTTACTATTAATCTAACGATTAATCCTTTACCCGTAGTTGATTTTACTTCCTCAGAGGTGTGTAAAAGTGATTCCACAAAATTCACCAATACAACAATGATCTCTGTAGGTACATTCACGAGTGAGTGGTTTTGGGGTGATGGTTATAGTGAAGTGAATTCGGATACAGTTGTTGGTCATATTTATTCTAGTCCATTAAGATTTTTTGCAACTTTAGAAGCAACTTCAGACCAAGGGTGTGTAGCTTCTAAGTCAGATTCAGTATTTATAAACCCTGTACCTACAGCTGAGTTTAGTGTACAAGATGTATGTAAAGGTACTCCTGCTGTATTTGTAAACTCATCCGTAATTGGATCAGGTACTTTCATCGGCACTTGGGAGTTTGGTGATGGTTACACATTCTATTCTCTAACCACTGCTACAAGAGAGTACTTATACGCAAGTACAAAAACTTACACAGCTAGGTTGACTAATATTTCAGACAAAGGATGTAGTACAACTTCAACTCGCACAGTTTCTATATTCGAGAACCCAGTGGCACAATTCACGGTAAACAATGTATGTCACGGTTCTTCGGTTCAGTTTATAAATAACAGCTCAGTTGTAACGACAAACGGAGCTGTTATTAATGGATACACCTGGAACTTTGGAGATGGAAGTTCTGAGAGTAGAGTATCTCCTGATCATACTTATTCTACGGCATTAACATATAATCCACAATTAATAATATCAACAAATCAAGGATGTTCGGATAGTATAAGAAAATCGGTAACTATGTATGAAGTACCGCAGGCTAATTTTTTAGCTACAGGATTCTGTTTTGGTCAGAATGCTATCTTTACCAATAGCTCCACTTATTCTGGAGGGTTAACATACAAATGGGAGTATGGTGATGGAGTAATAGATAGTGTTGCTAACGTAAGCCATATGTATCCAGCAGCAGGTTCGTATAATGTTACTCTAACTGCTATATCAGATAAAGGATGTACAAATAGTATTACCAAGTCAGTAAAGATATTTGGCAATCCTTCGGCAAACTTTGTTACATCAGATGTATGTAAGGATGTAAATGCAGTATTTACTAGCATAAGTAATATTCCTGCAAATACTACATCAAAGTTGTATTGGAATTTTGGAGATGGGGTAAAGGATTCTGTTGTTAAAACAATTAGTCATGCATACGATGATGCAATAACCTTTAACGTAAACCTTAGAGTTGTAACGACTGAAGGGTGCGAAGATGATATTACCAAGACAATTACGATTTATCCCCTGCCAAATGCATCATTTGCCGTAAATGATGTATGTGAAGGGTTTATCTCCTCATTTGTAAATTCAAGTGTTATCGCTTCAGGTACAATGTCAACAGACTGGTCATTTGGTGATGGGTTCTATAGTAATTTGTCATCACCTACACATACGTATGGTAAAGCATTGACATTCCAAGTGACTTTAAAATTAGAATCAGACAAGGGCTGTAAGGATGAGTTGACCAAAACGACAACAATACATCCAAACCCTACACCAGAATTTGTTACAGCAAATCAGTGTGATGGCACGGCAGCAGAGTTTAAAAATTTAAGCGAAATTGTTTCAGGCTCATTTAGCACACTATGGACGTTCCACGATGCTGTTACAGATACAAGATTTACATCTGATAAATTATATACTGGACCAGGCACTTATTCCGTTAAATTGGATTTAAATTCAAATAAAGGATGTATGTCAACAGTTACAAAAAATGTAACTATATACCCAAATCCTGTAGCTAATTTTAGTACTTCTGAGGTTTGTGAGGATGAGCCTACACTAATCAATAATTTAAGTAGTATATCATCAGGAACTTTCAGTAGTAACTGGACATTAGGCGATGGTACAATAACAAGTCTAGGAGCAATTTCTCACGTTTATTCTACTGCAGGTACTTATCCGATTTCATTGACAGTAGTTTCAGATAAAGGGTGTAGTTCAAGTTTCGGTGGTTTAGCTACCGTAAATCCAAATCCACTTGCAGTCTTCACTACAAATGGAGATGTTTGTTTAGGAACGCAATCGGTATTCACCAATATAAGCGTTATAAATTCAGGTACATTTAGCAGTGCTTGGGATTTAGGTAATGGCACAACCTCAGTTGTAACATCACCGACAGTAACCTATGCTGCCATCGATAGATACGACATAAAATTGAACGTTGTTTCAGATAAGGGATGTACAGATGAAACAATAAGAAGTGTGTTAATAGATCCTAATCCAATACCAAGTTTCACAACAAATAATGTTTGCTTAGGAACAAGCACCTCATTTATCAATACAAGTAGCATCGATTGGGGATCTTATACCTCAGTTTGGGATTTTGGCGATGGAAGTACAAGCACAATAAAAACTGTTGACTATAAATAC
The DNA here is from genome assembly GCA_002746305.1 of Bacteroidota bacterium. Taxonomy (GTDB): domain Bacteria; phylum Bacteroidota; class Bacteroidia; order NS11-12g; family UBA9320; genus UBA9320. Next base: position 159,424 of record NVWV01000012.1, read on the forward strand.
AGTAACGCAGGTGTATATGCGGTTAGATTGGATCTTGTGTCAGACAAAGGATGTACAGGAAGTCTTACTCAGAATGTTGAGGTATATGCTAACCCTGTTGCAGACTTTACTGTAGACAATGTTTGTGATGGCTTTGAAATCACAACAGTGAATAATTCAACTGGTGCTACAATAAACAACTGGGAGCTTGGAGAAAGTGGAATAACGAGTACTTTAACTGCTCCTACTCACATTTACCAAAATGGTCCTGGTACGTACACTATCAATTTGGAAGTGCTTACACCTAACGGATGTAGCGACAATATCAGCAAAAATGTAACCATATATCCTAATCCTGTAGTTACAGTAAGTGAAGATAAGACTGTGAGTAAAGGCAGACCTGTTACGATATGGGCTGAAGGGGGACTAGACTATATCTGGGATCCTGCATTCACACTTGATGATCCAAATTCATCAAGTCCAGTAGCAACTGTTCAAGAGACTACAGAATTTAGAGTTATCATTTCAGATGCTAATAGCTGTATGGATACGGGGTATGTAAATGTGACTGCAGTTGTAGATTACTTAGTATTCCCAAGATCTGTAATTACACCTAATGGAGATGGAATCAATGATAAGTTTACCATTGATAATTTATCAAGCTACCCAAATAATTCAATTATAATTATAGACAGATGGGGCAGAGAAGTATTCCAGACCGACGCTTATCAGCAAGACTGGGAAGGCACCAAAGATGGCACTAGTTTGCCCTCAGGAGTCTACTTCTATATCTTGACATTTGATAAGAATGAAGATGCAATTTATAAAGGAAGTGTCACTGTAATTAGAAGTAGCAATTAATTAGTTAATATTTTTAACATCAACAAATTAAAAAAGAACGAAAATGAAAAAAATAATCATAAGCTTAATGCTAATTGTGTCGGTATCAAGTGTATATGCACAACAAGTACCTTTATTTAGTTCGTATAATAGCAACAAGATGCTGTTATCTCCATCTACAACAGGTATGGACCAGTTGATAACAACTAGTTTAATATCTCGCCTACAGTTTGTTGGGTTTGAAGGAGCTCCAATAACCAATTTGGCTTTGGCTGAATTTGGAAAGAAAGATGCCCCATATGGTGTGGGCTTAGCCTTGTATAGTGACAGAATAGGAGTATTGAATAATGTAGGGGTACAAGGTAACTACGGATACAGATTAAAGTTAAGTGATGACCTTAAAATTGGAATGGGAATAGCTTTGGCTTTTGACCAATGGAATTTTAATGCCTCTCAAATAAAAGTTGAGGATTTAAATGATCCTGAGCTTTTCAATCGTAATCAAAATACTACTACGTTTAGAGGAGACTTTGGAGCTCACTTGGATTACAAAAACCTATTTATATCTGTAGCTGTACCAAGAGTATTTGCAACAGACATTAGCTTTACCAATGAGATAACTAAAAAGGCTGTTGACATTAAACAACTTAGGCATGTAATGGCCTATGTCAGTTATGATATCAAATTAAAAGGAGATAAGTATGTGATAACACCAGCTGCATTGGTTAGACTAGCTCAAGATTTTGATCCACAGTTTGATGCAAATGTAACTGTTGAATATGCCAAGAAGATATTTGGTACTGTGGCATACAGACAAGGTTATGCGGCTTCTCTAGGTGGCGGTCTCCAATTCAGTAAACGTATTCGAGGAGGATATGCATATGACTTTCCTATTAATGCAACTCAAAGCTACGGGGCAGGTAGTCACGAGCTGATGATGAAAATACGTTTAGGAAAAATTCTTGACAACGAATAATCAGATAAAAAATAATTACAAAAAGCCTAATCGTATGATTAGGCTTTTTTTTTGACCGATTTTTCTGCATTATCTGTTTCAAGGTTTAATGTGTTTATCAAATACATTACGTCAATATTAAAGTCAGATTTCCTTGTTCCATTTGTGCATTTTAAGTTAGAAGACTACAAACAAGCTATCACAACTAAAGAACTTTTCGCATGTATCATGACTCAAAATCAGGAGATAAAAACTAAGTGAATTAGTCCATAGTTCCAAAATATGGTGTAATCGCACCTATCATCTCTCGCTACTAAACACCCTTTTTGAGTACATGCTTGACATGAAGAATTGACTGACCTTACATTTGATCCCAGTTAAGGATATCTTATATAATAAAGTTAATAAATACTATGCTTAGCTAATATAGTTATAGTTGAAAGCATCTCTTTCTAAGAGGTGCTTTTCTATTTTCACTAGTATCACATCCTATCATTTCTTACTATGGAATTGTCTAAATAGGGGAGTGTTAATCTCTAAAGCTTAAACACACAATCCCATTATGGGACTAGAACGTCTCTTTTCGAGAAACCACTTTATCTCCTTTAAACACTAAGAGGCGTAATACAGCTGGTCCTAATAAGTGTAAAAAAGCTTAAAACTTCCAGTTATACTTACTCCGACATAAAATAGAGCCCACTGGTTTCAAACTTGCATCTTTTATGGTGAATTAATTAATAGAGTTTTATTAAACCATCCATACACAAGTGAAATTTAAAGAATACGCAGATATCCTAAAGCATTTTCCAAATGATTCATTCATACTAGACCTATGCATAGCCTTAAACGGATTAGAAATTGACATACTCCTACACGGTGTTAATCTCCAAAGAGAAATTATGATTTCCAATAGAAATGTTATTGTTACAATAGACATAGATAACATTGATAAGGAGACCAAATGGACTTACTTATTCAAAAAAAGGAATCGACTCTTCATGCATCTCTTTCTGTTAAAAAGGTGTTCCGTCTTACATAACATGTCAAATGACAATTTCCGCTACTCAGTCGTAATGCCCCTTCAAACTAGTATGAACCGATTATATCTGAACTAAAAAAGGGAAACAAACTCAATTGCTCCCCCAGTCTTAACAAATGATTTTTCCAAATATGCTATTCCGAAATAATCAGTTTCTTAGCGGATGAAGTACCTGCCTGATCTATACGAATCACATATGTTCCCGGTACTAAATCCTGAATATCTACAGATAGACTTTTTGTTGCACCACTGTATACCTCCTCTAGGAGAACTCTACCATCCATCGCTTGGATGTTCAGTTTTACTTCATCTTCTAGGTTGCCGTCTAAAACCACCCTTAAAGTGCTTTGAGCGGGATTAGGAGCAATCGTAAAGCTGGCAGTCTCTTTGAGTACTCCAAACTTATTTCTTTCTTCAGGGGCTAAATCAATCACTTCTAACTTGCGTTCAATTATAACAATCTGAATATTAGAAGACTCTCCTTCTTCTATCTTAAAGCGTTCCAATTCTTCACCACTAATCTTATCTTTAATAACAATGTTATCGCCATCCATTGTAACGTCAATATCCTCACTTATCTCTCCCCCATTGGAACTTTTACGGATAACTCTTTTTTCAATTCTAACCTCCTTAGAATATCCGTCTTTATTAGTCGATTCAACCTCCTTCCTGACGATTCTACGTATATGTTTGGATGTACCTTTCTCCATATGCTTATCTCTACCTATCATTTCTGGCAATTCCATTCCTGATGCTTTCATATAGGTCTCTAAGTCTGTCATTGAGCTAAACGAAGTGTCCACTTTTGTTGTAACTCCATCCTTAGTTATGGTGGTTTTTAGTTTAATTTCTTCTGTTGTTTTGGTCTGAGCTATGGCTCCTAAACTTATAAAAGTGAAGGCTACTAGCACTATGATGTTTACTTTTTTCATGATGTTATTTTACAATTTGTGTATTACAAAGCAAGGATAGACAGCATTAGAATAGACACAACACACTCATAATGAGTGTTAAAGCTATGTTAAAATTGTTCTCTTTAACTACCCTTAGGCACTACATTTGAAGTAGTGAAGCTTAGAAATAAACTTATCATTGGGGGCATAGTAGTCACTTTACTTAGTATGCTATTGGTACAGGTCTTCCTTATCAACAAGGAATACCAGAGGTCTGAGAGTCGGTTTGATCAAAATGTACAAATTGCTTTGCAGAATGTCCGTAACTCATTTTTATCCCAAAACATTAATGAAGTTTTCTCTACCCAATTGGATACTTCAATAGGCAATGCTAATAGTTATATCTCGGTACGGGTAATTGCCTCTTCGGATGATGACACCACTCATCTTGAAACACAAATCGATCATAGAATAGAGGTAAAACAGACAATCTCCGACACAAGTCATAAAATCATACGAAATGAGAGCCTAACTCATATCTCATCTGAGATAACAGATAAACTCATCCGAGACATTCTGACTCCTCAAATTACTTCTTCGATAGTCAGTAAATTGAATAAGATAAATCTGGATACAACTATTAGACAACAATTGGATGCCCTAGGGCTATCAAATGACTTCTTGTATCAAGTAGTTAGTGGAGATAGTGTACTTCATCCAATCACCTTTTTAGTATCAAAGGTGTACAACGTGGATCTTTTTCCGATCAAGCTAAATCCTTTTGGAGCTATCCTTCAAGTCCAAATTGTAAATCGCAAAAATTCAATCCTACAGACCTTGTTGATCCCCTTATCTCTTTCCTTTCTAGTCCTGCTTCTTTCTGCAGTACTCTTCATTTATCTCTTTGCCCTTTATAAAACACAAAAAAAAGTAACAGAAGCTCGCGACGATTTTATCAATAGCATGTCACACGAACTCAAGACACCCATTGCTACTATCCAACTATCACTCGAAAATCTCAAAGATCATATGCCCAATGATTATTTAACTATTATCAAGGATGAAAATCAACGAATGTTACATTACATTGATAATATTCTACAAATGGCTGCACTGGAAAATCAAGTCTTTCAGTTAGACAAAAAGATCATTAATCTTTCATTACTCATCCCTGAGGTATTACAACGATTGGATATACAAATCCAAGAAAGTACCGCAATAGTTACCAGTAGATTACAAGAGAACCTTTTCCTCTCTTGCGACCGTACTCACCTTACAAATGTGCTGGTTAATCTAATTGATAATTCACTAAAATACGCCTCTCGGATTCCTACAATTCAAGTTCTATTAAAACAAACAGATACTGAAATTGTATTGACAATCTCTGACAATGGATGTGGAATGAAAGCAAGCGACTTGCTCTATATATTCGATCCTTTTTATCGCATACAACACAACAATATTTACACCTCTAAAGGCACAGGTCTTGGATTAAGCTACAGCAAGAAAATAATTGAGGCTCATGGCGGAACCATTACAGCTTCTAGTACCATAAATGAAGGGAGTACCTTTACAATCACCTTTCCAAAATGATAGTAGCTAAAAGCATATTGTTAGTTGAAGACGATGTAAACTTTGGTTTCGTGATGCGAGACTATCTCAAAATGAATGGTTATCTAGTAGATTTAGCCAAAAACGGCAAACTAGGTTATTCCAAATTTAGATCTCAAACCTACGACCTGTGTATTCTTGATGTAATGATGCCTGAGATGGATGGATATAGTCTTGCAGAACTTATGATCAAGCACAAGACCTCAATTCCATTTATTTTTCTCACAGCAAAAAGTCTTAAAAAAGATGTTATGAGAGGCTATCAGCTTGGTGCTGCAGACTTTTTAAATAAGCCATTCGACCCCGAAATTTTACTCCTCAAAATTCATGCGATTTTGAATCGATCTTCTGTAAAAGAGGATAAGGTAATTGATATTCTAAGCTTTTTGGATTATGAACTAAACTTCCCGTTACGGGTCTTGTGTAAGGCGGGTAAGAAAATTAAAAAACTATCACCTAAGGAAAATCAATTACTATATATACTGATAGACCAGAACAATACATTGGTTCGTCGGGACGAAGTGCTAATCAAAATTTGGAAAGAGAATAATTACTTCACTGCTCGAAGTATGGATGTATATGTCAATAAACTGCGTAAAATTTTTTCGACCGACCAAAGAATCACAATTGATAATATTAGAGGTGATGGATTTACGATGATTGTTAAAGACCAAATATCTTAAAGACGCTACATTCAATTCACAAAGCCATTCCCACACAGTCACGAGGAATCCATTTGGCTTCCAGGTGAATCTTAAAAAATAACACCAGTCCTCAAACGAACACGTATTCCCATATCAGGAGTCGAAGCTCAATTTGAGACAGTCCCATTATGCTCCATCCAGAGTAAATTGCAATAAACGGCTCATTACAAGGCTATTAAGTCAGAAAGTCAGCTCTGGCATCTAACTTGAATAGACAACTATGGTTACACTATTGTAATAATAAAGTTTTAAGAATAATTGAGTTTTGCACATCCATAAATGTAGCAAATATTCTCATTTTGGTACACAAAATATTCATTTTGGGATTCCCCAAAACCTTTTCATAGCTTGGATATCCACACCTTCTGTATGTATTAGCCACCACTCCTTGCTATAATGGCAATGGCACACTAATTGGACAGTTATCAACAACTTTATTATTTAATAGACATCATGAACCGCAACTATACCCCATTGGCTGTACTCAGCCTGTTTTTCTTTTTTGCTTTTTTGCTTAACCCGCAAATCACCTACGCACAGTATAACGACATAAACTTTGGAGGATCTGGAGTTTCCATATCATACTACCCTTCCGGTAGCGATGGAAGCGACCAAGACGATATTATACTGTATGAAAATGTAGCAACCATTAATAGTCAATCCGTGGATTGCTATGTTATCGTGGACTCTGTAACTGGAAATGCTATAACTAACATCGATCAAAACTCAGCTTCTGGATCTTCCTGGAGCAACAATTCATCTCGATTCTTTTCAACTTTCACTGACATGCCTTCAACTGGAGGTCAGGTTCATCTAAATTTCCAATTTATACAAGATGGCACATTTAGCTACAACTCCAGCTCTAATGTAGTTTCAGCTACTAACGTCACTTTGGATAGTGTTCGAGTTAACTCATATGACTTAGACGGAAATGGAAGTGCAAATAGCGAGCAATATACTGAATTTGAAAATTTCACTTCCAGCGAATTGGACGCTAGCACAAATTTATCTTTTAGCTCAACTGGGTCATTGACTCGATGGACTTCAACGACTACTGCAAACACCTCAAACATTACAGACCCCACAAACAGAGTTAGAGTTTTTTACAACACTATAAGTGACTTTCAAGTTGTTGTAGGGTCAGGAAACGGGGCTGCTTATTTCTTTGTAGAATTTGCAGCAGGATTTAACTTTGGAACTCCACAGACGTTTTATCAAATAAACGGGAACCTATTCAATGACTCTAATGGATTGTTTGGCAATTCAATAGTAGACGGATTAGGAACTAATGTAATGGATGGCACTTCAATGTACGCCAGCCTTATCAACAGCGGAGATTCTGTTATTGAATCTATTGCTATTGCTAGCAACGGCAGTTATAGTTTTCCAGTAGTTGCAGATGGCAGCTATTCTGTTATAACGACAACCTCACAACTCACTACAAACTCCACAGGTAACAGCTCAGATATTCCAAGTCTTTGGAAGAATACTGGAGAAAATATTGGAACTAGTGCTGGAAATGACGGAACTCCCAACGGTGAAATTGCGGTAACAGTAAATGGTGCTAATGTTGAAAATGTAAACTTTGGAGTTAATAAAAGACCTGAGGCTACTACCATTATTAACCAAATAGATGCTCCTGCTGTTGGAGATAGTTTGACTGTTGGAGCCACTACGTTAGCTTTTGGCGGCTTCGGCTTAGAACCTTCAGGCACAGACAATGAAGATGGAGCAATTTCAAACCCCGACAGCATACTTATCACCTCACTTCCAAAAAGCACAAACAAACTTACCTATGATGGTACTGAGATAGTATTCGGAGCAGATGCGACAAACCCTCCTTCCGTATCAAATCCATTTTCCATTTCAAGTTTCGACAATACCAAACTAAAGTTTGTAGTCAATACAAGAGATTCTGCAGAATTTAACTACAGCATAGTAGACGCCGCTGGACTTACAGATCAGACTCCAGCAACTTTTACATATTTCTGGACACCTCCTATTCCTGTAGAATTCATAGGCATGAACGCTACTTTATTAAAAAATGAAGACGTGCTTGTTTCTTGGTCAACAGCTATGGAATTGAACAACCATTTCTTTGAGGTACAAAGAGCAGACATAGACAACAGTGTTGACTTTAAAGTTGTAGGAATAGTAGAAGGTGCAGGAACTACAAATAGCATTCAAGAATACTCATTCTCAGACAATTTGAAAAATGCCAATAGCGATAAATTCGTTTACAGAATTAGACAAGTTGATTTTGATGGCAAGTTTGATTATAGTAGAATAGCTAGTATTACAAGACTACCACAACAAAGCATAATAATGTATCCTACACCTGCGAATAATGTCATTAACATTGACATTAAAGATAAATACACAATAGAGCTTAGTACTCTTGACGGAAGAGTTTTGCAGAGAAAAGACCTTGCAAATGGAGGTAAAACACAGCTATCAACAGACAATTTAAATAATGGGATGTATATCGCTACTGTTTATTTGAAGCACACTGTAGTAACAAAGAAAGTTTTGGTTAGACATTAATCAGAACCCATTAAAATACTATACTAAAAGGTCAAAGCTGAAGCTTTGGCCTTTTTTAGTATAGTAACTATCGTATAAATCTTCCAACAGCTTAACTCTCCTTTTAAAAGGAAGCATAGTATCATAAAACATTAATTAATTTTTGATTTCACTTCCTGTAATTCAGAATATAGAAAGGCAACAAGTCAATGTGAAGATTCTAACTATCATCTTTCCATTTCAATTGACACCTAAACAACCTTACAAATAAACCAACATTGATTGTTACAAATGAGATAAGCTTTTCGTTTAGTTTTCAATATTAGGTCAGAACCCAATGGATAATACAAAATCTAAGACTATAGATTAACAAGGTTAGGATTTCATCTATTAGCCTTCAGCAACACCTCGAAACCCCATCATAGAAGATGGACTGAGGTCAAATAATGCTATAAACAAAAAGAGCCTCATTGATGAGATGAGAGCTCTTTGATTTAACAAGGGAATTATGGCAGTGATTCCCTTTTTGATTTAACAACGTCTTAATAATCTTACAATACTTTGTTTAATTTCTTAATGATTTTTTTGTTTTGAACAATTACTTCTACGAAGTAAACACCTACTGCAAGGTCTGAAACCTGAATACTGTAAGTACCATTATTCTGTGAGATGCTCAATGCACTTGTAATGTCAAGCCCTTCCATATTGATTATTCTGAATGAAGAAGCTGATGTTGAAACCTCAACAGTTACAACAGAGTGAGACATTATAGGATTAGGAAACATACTAACAGTTCCTTCATTTGATCTTTGAACCCTAACAATATCACTATACGTAAAGACTCCGTCAAAATCAACTTGCTTTATTCTATAGAAACTATAGTTGGAAGTAGACTTCGAGTTGTCAATAAAGTCATAACTACTTAAACTGAACGTAGTCCCAGAACCTAATACTTCACCAATTGCTGTAAACTCATTTTGATTGTCGTTCATTCGTTCGATTACAAAATGACTATTGTTTAATTCCATAGCTGTAGCCCAAGTAATTAGGGTACTTGCTTTATCAAGTTGGTGAGCCTTTACATTTACAAAATCAACTGGCAAAGGATTAGACCAAAAATATGCATATATGGCAGGAGTCTGATCAGCAAATCCGGCTGCATCCATTACAGAATAACTAAATTCTACTGAATCTCTATCATTTACCACAAACTTCAGTTTAGCAAAATCTATGTTAGTAATTGTATACGGATTAGAAAGTGATGGAGGATTAGTCCCATCATCTCCAACTGTTAATTGAATACCATCATACAAAAGCTGGTTCGAACTCGCAGGTAATGAAGTAACATAAAATGTAGCAATTGTATTAATCTGCCCTTGTTCAGCATCATTTGCAAAAGGCATATTACCCATACCTCCTGCAGCGATAGTAGTATATCCAACTGTTAGTGTATCTCCATGACTTGGATTCCAAATTTCGTTTATTACTGTAACAGCTTCTGGCATCATATTTATTCCAAAATTGGCATCTTGAAAATTATCTCCATTCACAGTGATACTAATAATTCCATCAACTGTACCATCTGTTCCACTCACATTTCCAGAGGTCTCACCTGTATTCATACACTTACTTGGTAGACTTACACTATTCCCAGTACTATTAACAGCTAATACCTGATCAGTGAGCATAAGAGAATAAGAACCATCTAAGACTGCTGGGAAACTATAGCTCCCATCCGCTGCTACTTGAGTACATTGACTTACTGAGTCACCTCCATTAATTAAACTGACAAATAAAGATGAACCAGCGACTGTGCCAATTCCAGATCCATTAACCAATGCATCTCCAAACAATCCATTGGAGTCATTGTAAACATTTCCTGAAACCTTATAATAAGACAAAGAGTTAGGAAAATCGTATCCCGCCGCAAATTCCAAAAAGAAATAAGCAAGTCCGTTAGATCCTGATCCAATTGATATTTGAAAAGAGCTCATCGTATCATAAAAAACACGCACTCTATTTCTAGGGTCAGTAGCGTTAGTTGTTCCTGCATTGGTATTAGAAATCCATTTTGTCAATGTGCTTGAACTCGCAGTTGCAAAAACAAGATTAGTGCTTTGATCCAACTCACTAGTTGTAAAGCCACCAAACTCAGTATACTGATTACTATTTGCATTTCCGTTCCCATCCAAATCATAAGAATTTATACGAACACTGTCTAAAGTTACATTCGTTGCACTCACTTGATTTGTACCAGAGTTGTAGCTAAACGTGCCATCCTGCACAAATTGAAAGTTAAATCTTGATATTCCACCTCCTGAAGGCATACTTGTAAATGGAGAGAAGAAACGCTCCTCGTTATTACTATAGTAGCTTCCCGAAGTTGAATTCTGGTCAACATTTGTCAATGAGTTTCCGGTTATACTATCAACCACTACATAGCAATCAATTGATTGACTATTAACTGTCGCAGCATTTTCATACAAAATAATATCTCCTTGGCTTGTTCCATCGCTACCGGAAGGGTAGTAGGAAATATTCACTCCTGATCCACCGAAGTTAACGTCGGTATATTGAGCACTTACAAAATTTGAAAGGCCAAATAACAAAATGAATGTTAGGAGGAATGATAAACTTAGTGTTTTAAATTTCTTCATAAGTAATAAGGTTAATAAGGTATCCTGTTTAGTCCAACATATGTGCCACAAACCTGCTTTTTACTACTAAGTCTCTAATTAACAAATAGTTACAACGCCATAGACAGATATTCCAAAACCGAGCGATTGTCTCATAATGGGAATATCAGGTAATAAGTTGAGAAAATACAGAGCATGGAATACATCTACCCCCTATCTATATTATCTTTTGTCAAACAACTCATCGATTGTGAAAATCTGCTGCACTAAATTACCATAGCAAATTACATCTGAACATAGAGGTCAGATGAGATAATACAAACAACTAAAAATCTCAATTAATGTGCTTTTCAGCTTTAAGTATTGAAAAAAATAAGACATGACACTCTTATGACTCAATGCTGATATTACTCGCAATTCACTGTTTATCAGTAATTTACAATGCCCTTAGTGTCATTATAACCCTCAGATTTCACTCTAATACTCCTTGAACACCTATTAACCATAAATATCATTGAAATAGTTGCAACCTTTTTAGAAATTTGTTTCTAATTATATATCAAATAAGACGTAAATAATGAACAAAAAAAATTACTTAATCAAAGGCTTTCTAACTTTACTAGCGATCGGCTCGTTTGGTCTGGCAAATGCACAGTATTGTGCATCTAATGCCACCTCAACTGCCGATTCCAAATGTGACCGTGTTGTGCTTGTAGGTAACTCTACAACTATTGATGAAAATTCATCAACTGCTGGTTGCCAAACGTATTCCGACAATACTTCTATTGCTGCTGCTGAACTATCTCCCGGTGCYAGCTACTCTATTGAAATTACTTATGGTACTTGTGGAGGTAATTATACTCGATACTCCAATGCTTGGATTGATTATAATGGTGACGGTGATTTTGCCGACCCTGGAGAAATGCTTAGTGCCGGTGCTTCTAATGGTGCTAGTGGGTTTGTTCATACTATCAATTTTACAGTTCCTTGTGGGGTTGTTGGTACTACTCGAATGAGAGTAATTGTCAAAGAAAGTGGTGCTGCTACTAACYCTTGTGGAACTTATACATGGGGTGAAACTGAAGACTATACTGTTGCCATTCAAGCTCCATCTGGTGGATTGAGTAGTGATTTYTTTGTAGCTGATACTTCTTTTGTAGGTACYMCTRTAARMWTTATCAAYTCTAACCAAACGGGTTACATCTCTCACAACTGGACTATTRATGGGGTTTCTTAYKYTACTACTAACGTAACTCAAGTATTTRNNGNTGCAGGTACATATACYGCTAAACTRRTAAGTGAAAACTGCTTRGGAMWWGATTCTACTRMWARRACTTTCGTTGTTATTACTCCTACTGCTCCTCCWGTTGCTAACTTCGTTTCAACTAAAAACATTGTTGAAATATTCGAACTCTTCGACCTTGTTGATTTGAGTACCAATGGAGCTACATACTGGGATTGGTCTTTCATTAGTGCGGATGGTTCTGATACTGTAGATGGAGATGATCAATTCCAATTAAGAGGCGGTAATCCATTCTTAAATAAAAATCCATTTGTCAATACGGGCAACTATATTGGTGCTCTTGATGTGGGGACTTGGCAAGTTTGCCTTAAAGCTTCTAACGTTATTGGGGCTTCTGCAACTTTCTGTAAAACAACATATATCACAGTACAAAGAACTAGCTTTAATATGGGACCTGCGACTTCGCTCCCTGCTAATATTATTAGCTCCTCTAGCGGTACTATTTTTGATAAAGGTGGTGAAAACAATGATTACACTGTGCCTGAATCTAACCTACAAGCTCTTATTGCTCCTTGTGGTGCCAAAAGTGTTACTCTTGACTTTACCGTATTTAAGTTACTTGCTAATG
>NVWV01000022.1 GCA_002746305.1 Bacteroidota bacterium
ACACTGATAAACTGACAACACTGATGGGGCTAATATTTCGAGTAATAGCCTTCTAAATCTTTAGAATGTCTCTAATGCCTTGCAAACACTGGTGTTGCGTTTGCTTGTATTCGTAATATAGGTTGTTCGGTAAACCGAACAGAGGTTTCGATACTTGGTGACAAATACACGGCTACAACGGGCTAGCGGATATGAGTATAGTCAATAGTCTTTATATTTCTAAGTGAAGCTATATGGTAATTAGCTACTGGTTGGTTCCTATTTCTTCTTGCCCCTTTCTTCTATTGTCTTCAAGCTAGAAGAAAACTGTTGCTGGGATAATAGTGATTCCCATTCTAGACTAAGGCCATAGGTGCGTGTTCTTTTAGAGGTATTAATAATTTGCATAAAACCTTGTTCTATCCATTTCTTTACGAGGGTATATGCACTTCGAGTATCCATTCCAAGATGCTCTGCTATTTCCTGCATTCCTACTTCCTTGTAATTCTGAAAAAGCAATAGCACTGCTCGTTGTTGTGGACGAAGTTCTCTGAGTTTTGCTGATGCATCAATATTTTGAGGATGTTTAGTTTGAAGAGATATGGCACTCTTTCTTACCTTTCCAAATGAAATGGACATACCTCCGACAAAATATTCAAGAAAAGGAGTAATATCAGCTTGAGCTCGTCCTCCATAATAATTATGGCTTGTACCAATATTTAAGGCATCGTAATAATCGCTGAGTTGTTTTGCATAATATTCTTCTAAGGAATAGATGCCTTTCATTCCATATCCAGTTGTGTGAAGAATATAGGTAGTAAGTAGGCGAGCTGTTCGTCCATTCCCATCATAATAGGGGTGAATGGTGGCAAACTGGTAATGTACCAGTCCTGCTAGGAGTGGTGCGGGTAATTCACCCGTATCTACTTCTTGATTAATCCAAATCACTAGTTCTTTCATAAGAGTAGAAACATCTTTAGCCTCAGGAGGCATATATACGATCCCTCCAGAGGAACTATCCTTGATTACATTCTGACCTTCCCTGTACGGAGTTGGTTTCTTTGAGCCCACTAAAACTAGACTGTGGAGTGTTTTGATAAATATTTCTGTTATGGGTGCTTTATCCTGTAATTGTTCTTCCACAAAAGCCAAAGCCCTGAAATAATTACGGACTTCTCGCTCATCTCGTTCCCTGCCAGTGAAATTCCCTTGTTTACCTCGGGCAATACTTTGCACTTCTTTTTGAGTTAAATCATTCCCTTCGATTTGAGTTGAATAGTGTGTAGAAAGTAAACGAGCAGTCTCTTTTAATGAAACAAGTAAGTTGGGTGTAATAGGTAAAACATTAATAGCTTCTTTATGCCGTTCGATTTCTAAAAGTTGATTCGCCAACCTCGTTGAAATAGTATATTTTGGGTTAAACTCCATAACTGTATTATATCAAATATGTAATTAAAATGCAAATAAAGTGTAATTAAAGTTAAGATAAATAGTAATAGACACTATTCCGGGTTCTGTCGCATTAATTATTTTTTGACCCTTTTTCGTCGAAATATGGATATCTCAAAAAGTATAAAGTCCAAATTATTAGCAACTTAGGTTTTTTCGTTTCTTGAAAATAGTGCTAAAATTAGTCGATTTTGGATTAATGCGACAGAACCCTTTGATGGGGCGCAACTTCTACGAATGTGTTGAATAAAGTTGTCCCAAAGATGGGAATTGACTGGGAATAAAGGGATTAGAAATTAGGTGGTAGAACTACTGAAAATAGAAACCAGATTTAGGGAAATGAAAAACCTAAATCAGATAAAAAAGATGATTAAGTCCTTTGATGTGTTGAATAGGTAATGGATAAATGATTATTCACATCCTTTACAAACGTTTTTACGGTTTATAGCTAGTCTATCCAGTCTAGCTTGTTCAAATTGTAAATTGATAGCAGACCTATCCCACGGAGTATTATTAAACACTTCGAGCGGAGTAGAACCTTTGAGAGAGAAATGAGGTCTTTTGTTATTGTAATCATTGATGGCAAATTCAAGTTGTTTCAGAAGGAACTGAAGCGAGGTGATACCAAACGGGAACAGATAATTGTATTTCAATATCTTGTTAATGGCCTCCACCATAGAATTAGAAAATGATATGTCCTTTTGAGCTATGAGCTTGGTTAGTGTATTGGGATTTGTAGTGAGGAGTTCATCAACATAGATGTTATTATTCTCAGATCCTCCATCTGCTATTAGTTGAGCATCCTTAGGTTCAAATCTTGAGATAGCTTTCTTTAGTAAATCTCGCATATACTCACCAGAAACCGAATGATGAACACCCCAGTTTAAGATGTACCGAGAGAAATTATCCATAATAATATAAATAGAATATTCCTTTCCCAATATTTTGAATTTAGTAATATCCATGTGCCACTTTTCATTTGGAGCAGAAGCACGAATACCTATCTTATGTTTTGGCTTTTTGAATCTTGGTCTAGAAATTCCCAAGAGTTTTGCATACTTATAGAAAGTAGAGAGACCAACTGAGAGAATCCTTTCTCTTTGAGCGTGAAAAACAATAGAAGATATAGGCCAGCATCTGAACTCATCACTGGTAAGAAGGTCACGAAGAGTATTTACTTCATCTCTAGAAAGTTGATTTGGACGTATGCGGTTACATACTTCAAAGTAAGAATGAATACATTTTACTTTAGTCTCTAGCATCCAGTTATGAAAAGAGGTAGTTGAGAATCCAAGAAAAGAAACGGCCTTCTTTAAACCAAGAATAGGTTTCACCTCTTGTATAGCATCTACGATTTCGGAACGTGAATCATAGAAAATCTTCTGACAAGTAGAAGAAAGAGCAATAGCCGATTGAAAAACTTTCACTAATTTAAAATAGCATTCTAAGTTTTGTTGTAGTCTTTCAGATTGAGCGACTTTGTAGAATAGATCATACTTTTCGTTAGCAGCATGATTGAGAGAATTAAGTCCATAACCAAAATATTTTGCTTCATCTTCATTTTTCCATCTACTGATATTGGAAGATGATAGTAAGGCATATAACTCAGTAGGAATTGCATCAGTTAGTCCAAGACGAACAAGGTGCTTTAAAGAAGTGTCATAGGAGTTTCGTTTCATAGAAGGGGGCACACTGCAAACTTACACATTACGAGTCCCTCTTGTACAAACCACTTGTTCTCAGCACATTCCCTTATATGGGACTCGGTTATTCAATACATTCGTAGAAGTCGCACTGCAAATACTGGCGTTGCGTTTGCTTGTATTCGTAATATAGGTTGTTCGGTAAACCGAACAAAGGTTTTGATACTTAGGTTACAAATACACGTTCTTTGATTTGGGTGTATTGAAGTGTGAAATAGTAATCGATGCTCACATCGGATGAAACACCTCCACTTCATCACGGTAACTTTTAAGGAGGGTTTAGCGTTTAGTTATATATGAAAGGAATTCATCAATACTTTTTTATTGCAGCAATGCTTATAGCATCTAGTTCGTACGGTCAACTGACATTAGAAGGAGGCATAGCCTCCTTACCTAGACTGAGTTTGAACAAACAAACTCGCTCTACCAATCAGTATGCTAAAATTGGATGGCAAAAGGATAACTGGAACTTTGGAGGTATTGGATATTTGAGAACTAATGTGGACGGAGCAAAAAGAAATTATTCCTACGGTGTATTTGGTAATTATACTATTGAACCATTTAAAAAAGTTCCGATAATCTTTGTCCCCGAAATTCAATTGCTTAGAACGGATAAGATATATAATTTGGGATTCTTGCAGTCGCAAACTCTAATGACTGCTAACCTTTCACTTGGGGTTGGTTACAAGTTCAATGAAAAATTGAGTGTGCTTTCTACCATAAATGTAGGTTATGGGATTAGTAAGACGAACCCTAAAAGTATTTACCAGTCAAAATATGTATATGATTATCCTGCTTGGTTGTCTCTTGGTGTGAAGTATATATTTAAAGGGAAGGATTAACCATTCTACGACAACACTGATGACCCTAAAATTTCAGTTTATTAGGGTAGTACAATGGTTCTGGGTTCTGTCGCATTAATCCAATCTGTTTCCAAAAGTAGTAGATTTATTATTTTCTTAAGCAGCCAAAGACTTAAATGTAGCAAACCAATTTTTACTTGGATCTGCAATTTGATTCTTTCTGATGATATTGATGATTTCTATCCCTGCTAAAGTTCTCTGTGCTGATTCAAATTCTTTAAACCCTGTAGTTATTGATATCCGTCGTTTGATTGTCCGATGGTCCTGTTCTACAATATTATTCAAATACTTGACTCGTCTGACCTTGATCTTCTTGAAGGTTAAACTGTATCTATTTACAATACGTATAGCTTCTGTATTTGCACCACTTTTATCAATATTAATAAGTCTTGGTTTACCATTATTTCCTATGGCTTTGTTCAAAAACTTTTGAGCTGATCCCTTCATTCTCCTTTTAGTGAGCAGAAAGTCCACCGTGTTTCCTTGCTTGTCAACTGCCCTGTACAAATACCTATCCATTCCTCCAACCTTGATATACGTTTCATCCATTCTCCAACTATCCCCTACTGAATTCTTCCGTTTGTGCATGTTTGCCTCTACACACGATGAGAACTTAAACACCCATCTTTGAATGGTAGAATGATCTACTTTCACTCCTCGAATTCCCAATAGCTCTTCGACATCTCGATAGCTCAACGTAAATCTTAATTTGAAATAGACTGCCGTGCAACTTCTACGAATGTGTTGAATAAAGTTGTCCCAAAGATGGGAATTAGCTAGAGACAAAGGGTTTAGAGAGCTCGAGTAAAGTAGAAGAAAAAAGGAACAAGGTTTTAGGGAGCAAAACCCTAATTCATAAAAAGGAAAACGAATAAGTTCATTGGCGTATTAATTTGTTAGCCAATGGACAACTACTATGCACATCCTTTACATACATTCTTGCGGTTTATGGTTAGCCTATCTAATCTAGCTAGTTCAAACTGAATAGGCATGAGGGACGTATCCCAAGGGGTGTTGTTAAAAGCTTCAAAAGGAGTAGAACCCTTTAGAGCGAAATGAGGTCGTTTGATATTGTAATCATAAATAGCAAACTCTAATTGCTTAAGAAGGTGCTGAAGTGATTTAATCTCAAAAGGAAATAAGTAATTGTACTTGAGGATCTTGTTAACCGCTTCCACCATAGAGTTGGAAAACGAAATATCTTTTTGGGCGATGAGTTTAGTCAAAGTATTAGGATTGTCGGCAAGTAGTGTGTCTACATAAATGTTGTTGTTCTCCGAACCGCCATCAACTATTAATTTGGCATTGCTCGGTTTATACTTTGACATCGTACTTTGGAGCAAGTCACGCATAAATTTACCCGATACAGACGGATGAACACCCCAATTGAGGATATAGCGAGAGAAATTATCCATGATGATATAGATAGAATATTCCTTACCAATGATTTTAAACTTAGTAATATCAATATGCCATTTTTCATTTGGAGCAGAAGCTCTAAGACCTACTTCTGGTCTGGGTTTCTTGAACTTAGGTCTAGAAATACCGGCAAACACGATGCGGCTACTCTCAAGTCAAAAATAAGGAAATCAAACAACACCAATAGTAAGAACGGCCATTACAAAGGAGTGAAACTGTAGTATTGGATGTTCGATATATCGAACATCGTTTGTCACAGGGCATTTCAGTTACTTTCAATTTGTCTTTCCAAATTGGTTTTTTATAAATACATTTGAGATTGAAACGTATGATTTGACTACGGATTTAGTCAGGATGTTTAATCACATTTCTGATCACATCCGTTCATTTTATTCATTTCTCTACGTTCTTTGACAGCATTTTTAACCGTTTTGATATTAA